>CALRPN020000028.1:0-125364 GCA_943370055.1 Archangium gephyra | reverse complement strand
GCTCTCCCACGCCGGCGACGTCGATCGGCCGAGGAGAGCCAAGAACAGGCTACCTAGCGGAGTGTGTCGGACGATTCTCCAGAGCGGCGCAACGCCGCTCCTGCGCACTGAAGCGCGAAGGCTGAAGTCTCGACACCTCGCTCACTGGTGTGTTGTGGGTTCGCTCGTTGGGGAATTCTCCTGAATGAAGTTGTCTCAGCCGACTTGCGAGTCGGCGTCGATGAAGCCATCGGAAGACAGTGACTCGAGGCGCGCGAAGTACGCGTCGCGGGCCTGGGAATCGGAGTCGAACCAGGTGCGCTGCTGCCGCGGTTCGTCGTTGCGCGGGCCCCACAGCACCCGCACGAGCTTGTCGTCGAGCGAGACGCGATAGACGAGCTCCTTGTTGCCCTGACGGCGAACGTAGGTGCGCGTCTCGGCGCGAATGAGCGCCCGGCCTTCTGGCGTGAGGCGCGCGGCTTCGTCGTGCAGCTGACGGCGCTGGTGGAAGAGGCGCAGCGCGAGCAGGTGTTCGCACGGCCCTTCGCGAGTGCCCGAGCGCTTGAAGTGAAGACACGTGCAGCTCGCGCCACGCACGCGGCCTTCGGGGTCGAGCGTGAAGCCCGGCGTGAAGGTGCGACGCGCTTCGAGATCCTCCACCTCGCCGGTGAGCTCGGTGCCTTCGCTGCCGAGATCGTGCGTCTTGGTGAGCTTCACCGTGCCCGCGCCGTCGAGCAGCCGGTGCGCGAGCTTCTCGCGTTCACCGCCGTAGCGAATGAGCGAGACGTCGATGGGCGTGTCGAGCAGCTGACGCGGCCGGTAGACGCCCTTGACGAGATCGAAAAGCACGCGGCCTTTGAGACACTCGAGCTGCAGCGCCGCACGAACGTCTTTCGCCGGAGCGTTGAGCGCCTTGACGAGGTCGTCGAACGAGGTCGGCCCACGCGTGAGCAGCGTGCCGTGCGCCTTCTCGGAGAGCGCGTCGGCGCTGGCGGGCGGCATGAGCGCGTCGAAGGCAGAAGCCGACGACCAGCCGGAGTCCGTCCACCCCGTGTAGCCGACGGTGAGCGCGCCGCGATCGGCACCGAAATCGAGCGTCCAGAACACGGGCAAACCGGCGCCGAGCAGGTGCACCTTGATGGCTTTGACGTGGGGAAGCGCGCGGCCGAGCGAGAGCAGGCGCTGCCGCCCGAAGATGCGCACCACGCGCGGCGTCTTCCCTGCGTAGGGAGCGCCGTGGCACTCGAGCACGATGTCGAACGGCTCGATGACGATGCGGGGCTGCGCGCCGGGAACGAGCTCGAAGCGAAGGCCACGCGGCGGCTTCTTCGCGGCGCGCGTGCGCAGAACGAAGAGCAGGTTGTAGAGGTCGATGGGCGCGAGCTCGGCGACTGCGCCGGGCAACGTCGCGGCCGACTGCACCTGCACGAAGTTGCGCAGCCACGCCCAGGGAATCTGTTTGGTCTGCGCGGCGGTGGGCTCTCCGCGGTTGGTGACCTCGAGCGCGACCGGCTGCCACGAGCGCATGCGCTCGAAGCGCGCGACGAAGGCCTCATCGAGGTTCAGCGTCGCGGTGCCGTGCGCGGCTTCGCGGTTCTCGAAGACGGACGAAGGGAGCGACAGCCGCGCGTAGCTCGACTCGTCACGCGAGAAGACCTCGAGCGAGAGCTCATCGGGGCTGACGGTGACGACGGGCTCGAGCACGTGCTTCGGCTGCTCCTCGTTGCCCAGCTGCTGCTCGAGGAACTTCTTCTGCGCGTCCCAGATCTCCTTGGTCGCCTTCTTCCCCTGCTTCGTGAGGTAGGCGAGGTAGGTCGCGAGGTCCTTGCGCTTGTAGCGAAGGTCGCTGCCGAGCACGTCGAACGCCGTCATCAACGCGTCGCGGAACAACGCGGGCGCCTTGACGGTGCCCCGCAGCCCAACCGGACCACGAGAGCCGTCGACCCCGAGCGTCACCTCGGCGCGGTTGTCTCCAGCCTTCAGGCCACTTGGCGCGGCGTACTGCACCTTCACGTCACGAACGGCGCTCATGAGCTGGCTCCTCGAAAGAACGAGAGGTCATTCGTCATCGTCGTAGTCCTCGTCGTCATCTCCGTCGTCGTCGTCTTCATCGTCATCACCACCACGCGAGCCCTTCACGGGAGGCGGCGGCATCATCGAGTCGGCGAGCGCCGGGTCTGACGCCAGCTGCGTGAGCTGCTCGGGCGTGAACCACTTCGGCGCGTTCGTGCGGCGCAGGTTCGTGCGCTGGGCACGGCGCAGTGCACGGAAGGCCGCTTCTCGCAGCTCGGGCGTTCCCCACGGAGCGTCGAGCTTGGCGGCCGCTTTCGGAGCCTCTGCAGCCTTCGGCGCTTCGACGGCCTTCGGCGGCTTCACGCCCTTCGGCTTCACCTCTTCGTAGCCCTTGCCCGTCTTCTCCCGAATCAGCTTCTCCATCTCCTTCTGCGCGGCTTCGGCAGAGGCGAGCTTCTTCGGCTTCTTCTGACCGGCCGAGCCGATCTTTCCGAAGCGCACGGTGCAGGTCGTGTCGACGACCATCACTTCCCAGAACTTCGAGCTGCCATCTTCTTCGAACTCGAAGCGGCGAGCGCCGGGCATGGTGATGTCAGGGCTGGGACCTTCGTCTTCGTCCTCGTCACCGCCCTCGTCGTCTTCGTCGACTTCTTCTTCGTCCTCGTCGCCGCCGTCGTCGTCACCTTCGTCATCGTCGCCGTCTCCACCACCGGCGCTGAACGCGAGCTTCGCGAGGAAGGTGGCGACGTCTTCTCCACCCATGCGCCCGAGCGCCATGAGGGCAGCGCGCTGCACGGCTTCGTTGGAGCCGCTCTCGGCCTGACCCAGGAGCAGCGAAGGATCTTTCGCGCCGATGAGCTTGGGCAACATGACGGCGCGGCCTGCTTCCGTCGCGAGCTTCAACGCATCACCCTTGATGGCGTCGAAGGTGAGCGAGTCGAGCGGCTTGGTGCTCTCCATCAGCGAGAGCGCCTGCTGCGGAGCGTGCGTCACGAGCCCCGACATCGCAGCGCGGCGAACGGTCGCGTCGATGTCGCCAGCGGCTTTCGCGAGCACGGGAGCAGCACCGACTCCAGCGCGCTGCAGAATGCGAGCAGCCTCGGCACGAACACTGGCAGGCGCGGGAGAGTTGCCGGTGAGTGACTTCGCCGCGAGTTCTTCGACCTGCCGCGCTTCGTGCAGCGTCGCGGCCCAGAGCAATCGAAGGAACGCGCTCTCTTCAGCAACCTTGTCGGTGCCGACGCTGCGCGCCCAACGCTGAGCAGTGGAGGTCGCGGCGGCCACGAGCGCCTGAACGCGCTGTCCCTGTTCGCCAGCCGGCAGCTTCGCGCCCGACAGTGCGTTGCGCGCCATCAGCCACGCCATGTCTTCACGCACGTTGGGGAAGTCGCTGGCCGTGAGTCTGACGAGCGGCTCCGTGGGGAGCGACTCGCGACGGCCGAGGCCGAACTTCACCTTTGAGCGCAGGTGCGGCTGCAGGCGCGGGTTCGCCAGACGCTCGAGCAACGGGCCGGGCTCGGCTTCCGCGAGCAGATAGGCGAGTGCAGGACCGGAGATGTTCGCGAGCTCGCTCGACGCCGCGCTGAGCGCCACGCGGAGCGGATCGTTCGGGAAGATGGCTTCGAGGGCCTGCAACGCCGTCTCGGCGAGTTGGTACACGCGCAGCCGACGGCTGAGCACCTGCTCGCTCGATTGATCACCCAGCACGCCGAGTGACCGAATCGCCTCTTTGCGAACCTCGAAGTCGTAATCGCCGTCGTCGGCTGCGATCTGCTGCAGCTTGTTGAGCGCGCGGTCATCACCAATCCACCGGAGGCCGCGAACCCCGGCCATGCGGAACTGGCCTTCGAGCGCAGAGGACTCCACGACCTCGACGACGCGCTTCTTCACTTCGATCTCGGTGACCGACTTGAAGAGCCGGCCCATCGCTTCGATGGCGGCAGCGCGAACTTCAGGCAGCGCGGGAGCCTCTTCGGTTCCACCCGCGGCGAGCACTTCGATCTCTTCCAGCGCCCTCACCTGGCCCGCAGTTCCGAGCGCGAGCACGGCGCGCACCTGCTCGGGCGCCTCACCAGCACGGGTGAAGAGCAGCAACGGACGGAGCGCGGCCGGGTGCTGCTTCGAGGCCAGACCTTCAGCGGCCTGCAGCATCAGCTCGCGATTGCCCTGCGCGATGACCTGCTCGAGCGGCGCCTGCGACGCGCCCAGCTTCTCGACGCGCGTGGCGTAGCTGGTGACGGCCTGCACGCGGGTCGGCACATCACGATCGCCGAAGAGCGAGACGAGCAGCGCATCGTACTCACGCTCGGTGCCCACGTCGGACTCACGGCACGCCGCACAGCGCAGCGCCGCGTCCTTCGCGCGGGAGGCAGCCTGAATCGTCTGCAGCACGCCGTTCGCGTTGCGCGGGTGACGCTTCTCTTCCTTGAGGAAGTCCTTGTTCGGAGCGCCCTTCGCTGGCGGCCGGCGGTGGTTCGTGAGCTGAAGGGCTCCGTTGAACGCAGCCATGCGCACGTCGGCGGCGGGATCTTCGAAGCGCTGCAACAATGCCTCGAGTCCAAGCGCCCGGTGCGTCGACGCGAGCGCCGCGATGGCTTCGCGCTTGAGCGCGTTCATCGGTCCGGGCTCGGCAGCGGGAGGCAGGGCAGCGAGCTCCTGCAGGTGCGTCGCGAGCGCGATGGCGGCGGCATCGGTCGCGCTCGTCGCCAGCGCCGTACGGGCCGCAGCGATCGACGGACCTTCGGGAACGAGGAAGCCAGCGAGCGCGGGAACGGCCGCGTCGTCTTTCCGCTCGGCGAGCAGCTGGGCGGCGAGCAGGCGAACGTCATCGCGATCGCTCTCGAGCGCCTTGCGGAGCGCCGGCAACACGCGCGCGTCCTGACTCGCCGCGAGCTTCTGCAAGACGCCCAGGCGGAGATCCGCGTGAGGACTCGCCAGCGCCGCCATCAGCGCATCGAGCGAACCCGAGCCATAGCTGCGCTCGAGCAACACGAACGCCTGCTGACGAACCTCCGACACGTTCGACGCGAGCGCCTCGACGAACCACGGGCGCGCGGCCTCTTTGCGCTCGTTCAACTGCTCGAGCGCCAGCAGCCCCACATCGGCCGACGACGACGAGAGCGCGTGACGCAGCGCCACATCGGGCGTCGCCTCGAGCAGCTTCGTCAGGCCCGCCATCGCCTTCTTGCGAACGAGCGCGTCTTCATCATCGAGCGCACGCACGAGCGCGGGCACGACGGAGACCGGCTTCGGGCTGCCAGCCGACGCCATGTCGATCATGCGATCGACACAGTCTCGGCGAACACGGCGCACCGTCTCATCAGGGCTCGAGAGGCGGAGCAGGCCGACGTACGCACCGAAGGCGATCCACTTGCGAACTTCGATCTCCTTCGCGTCGGGTGACGAGACCTTCGACGAGGCCCCAGCGAAGAGCTTTCGCAGCCAGTCACGACGAGCGACGGCGTCGGTGCTCGCGCGGCCACGCTGATTCGTGTCGGGAACGACGGTCTCCGACGCAGGCCGAATCGTGACGACGCGCTTCACCTCTTCGAAGAACTCGAGCGGCTTGCGACGCAGCAGCAGCGCCTGGCCTGCGAGATAGCGGGCCTGCGGCGTGTCGGCCGAGAGCAGCTGCACAAGACGCATCGCGGCGCGCTCACGCTCTCCTTCTTCGGGCCAGTCCTTCATGTCGCCGGCCTTTTCGGGCTTGGGCGGGCTGACAGCGCTGATGAGCAGGTCGGTGTACGCGCTGACGTCGGAGCGCAATTCGAGCGCACGCGCCGCGGCATAGCGAACGTCGGGACGACCGGCCGAGAGAGCAGCCGTCAGCAACTCAGGCTCGTTGCCTTCACGGGCAGCGCGCAGATCTCTGGCGAGCAGCGTCGCGAAGAACGTGTCTGACAGGTAGCTGTCGTTGTCGTCGAGGCCGAGGAAGAGCGCGTTGTCTCCCGCAGGGCCGAGCGCGACGAGGGCACGCAATGCGCCTTCACGAATCGGCAGGTGCGAGTCCTTGAGCGTGCCGGTGAGGACGGCGAGGCCGCGATCGTCTCCGAGCCGCGCGAGACCTTCTGCGGCCCAACTGCGAACGGCGACGTCAGTGTGGCTGAGCGCGTCGAGGAGCAGTCCTTCAGCGCCCGAGTTGCAGAGACCACGCGCGGCCTGCTCACGCAGCGCCGGGTTCTCGTCCTTCAGCAACGGGTCGGCGAAGAGCGGAGCAGTTCTGGAACTTCCAAGCGTCGCGAGCGCACCAACCGCACGTGCACGCAACGGCTCGAGGAACGCCGCCGGGTGACGGAGCTTGAGGTCGGCATCGAGCACGAAGCCGCGCATCGGCTCGATGATCCGTTCGTCTCCACGCTTCGCGAGCAACTCAGCCGCACGAACCCGAACCTCGAGCGAATCAGCGAGCAGACCCGCCGTGAGCGGACCCGCGTCGTCTTTCACCAACGCATCGGCGCTCTCGAGCGCAGCGAGGCGAACGGGAATCGAGAGATCGGCCAGCGCCTTCACCAGCGGCGAACGGAGCGACTCGGCTTCGGCCTTGCCCGCGAGCTGAGACGAACGGCGCGCCGCGAGAATGCGCGTTGCAACGGCTTCGGACTCGAGGCCCTTCAGCCAGGGCTTCGCAGCGTCACGACCAAGCAGACGAGCGAGCGTGGTGATCGCCGCTTCTCCAACGCCTGCGTCGCGATCGGTGACGGCCTTCTCGAGCCGCTCGAGCACCCACGCCGGCGTGCCCTTCGGAGCCGGCTGATCATCATCGGTCGGCGCCTTCGCGATGAGCGCCATCTGGCGAACCGCGTTGAGGCGAAGATCGGCGAACCGGGCCGTGAGCGCGCGATCGATGGCGCCCGTCGCGTCCTTGTCGTGCCACGACCACAACGTCTTGAACGCCTCGGCGCGCACCGACGGCGCTTCGTCTTCGAGCGCGTGACCGAGCAACGTCTCGGCATCTTCGGTGCGGTCTTTCTGCTGAACCGCGACGAGCCGAGAGAGCCCGCGCTTGCGCATGTCTTCGTACGCGGAGCGCAGCAGAATGCCGGTGAACTCGAGCGGAGACGCCTCGTCCTTGCGCTTCGTGAGACCATCGGCCGCGGCCGCACGCACCGACGCATCGGTGTCGTCGATCATCGACGCGACACGCTGACGCGCACGGGGATCAGCGAGCTGGGTCAACGTCTGCACGACCCACACGCGGTGCGAGCCGGGCTCTTCACGCGAGAGCTGCAGCAGCGCCGAGACCGCGCGCACGTCACCGGCCGCGAAGAGCAGACCAGCTGCACCACGGCTCGCGATGTCGGTCGACTTCGCCGACATGGCCACGAGCAGCGGCGTGAGATCGTCCTGGGTGAGTTCCTTCGACGCCGTCGTGAGGCCCAGTTTGGAGCGCAGCGCCGCGAGCTGTTCGGCGTTCGGGTCCTTCCCACCGTTCGCGCGGCGGAACACCTCGGGCAGCTCGAGCATCTTCTCGAGCAACACGGCGACGGCAGGACGCTCGAGCACGCGAACGACGAACGCGACCTGGCGAACCAGCACGTTCTCGTCATCGAGCGCGCGGCCTGAGATCGACTGAAGCAGCGGCAAGCGGCCACCCAGCAACGCGCGAACGAGCACCTCGGCGCGAACGTCGGCCGTGCCCTTCTCGAAGCCGGTCGCGAGCGCTTCGATGCCCTCGGGGAAGACGGCCTGCAGCGCATCGAGCCCGGCGAGGCGAACGGCAGGGTCCGCGTCCTTCAGCGTGCTGGCGATGAGCGCGGGCACGAGGGGAACGGCGGGATACAGAGGAGGCAGCGCCTTCAACGCCGCCATGCGCACGGCCGGAGCCGCGCCACGAATGCCTTCACGCCACGCGACGAACGGCTGCTCCTCCGTCTTCGCGAGCGCCTCGAGACCAGCGAGGCCAACCGACTGGTCCTTGTCCTTCACCAGCGTGCGCAGCAGCGAGCGCGTGTCTTTGCGAGGCGCAGCGCTGAGCGTCTTCGCGAGCGTCAGTCGCACCGAGGTCTCGCGATCGGCCGCGAGCGCCTCGAGCAACGGAATGACGTCGGCTTCGGCGATCTTCGGCAGGTCCTTCGCGAGCACTTCCTTCGCGGCCCGCTGCGCCGTTTTCAGTTGCGCGGCGTAGCCAGCGAACCCGTCGAGCCCGAAGTCGGTCGCGTCGGCGAGCTGCCCATCGACGGCGACGGTGATGAACGTGAGCTTGCGGCTGTCTCCCGCGACGACGATCTCGACCTGCGCCTTCCGAGGGTCGCTCTCGACGAGGGCAAGCGCACGCTGCGGCCCATCGACGTCGAACGTCTTGCTGCGCTTCTTGTCATCGAGACGAACCGTGCGGACCTTCGCGTCGTGGCCCGTCGAGACGAGGCGGTCGGTCTGATCCTTCGCGTCGGCTTTCGGCGTGGGGAGGAAGGCGAAGGCCGTCGCTCCACCGGCGTGGCCCGTGTCACCTTCACCGCGCACTTCGCACTCGACCGCGCCTTCGAGGTACCAGAACCGAATCGTGCCATCGTCGCCCGTCGAGGCGAGGCGGCCGTCACGCGGCGTGAACGCGAGCGCCGTCACGGCACCGCGGTGCCCTTCCATCTCGCGAACGGTCTTCGACGAGAACGAGAACACGCGAACGATGCCGTCATCTCCAGCAACGGCCACGCGGTGGTTCGCGACGTCGAGCGCGACCGAACGCTGCGCGCCCTTCGAGATGAACTCGTACTGCTTCGTGTCGCCCGACCACACGACGACGCGGCCATCGACACCGGCCGTCGCGACGTGAGTGCCCGAGACGGCGATGGCGGTGACTCCGCCGGCGTGGGCTTCGACCGCGCCCGCGCTCTCACCCGTCGCGACCGCGAACCGATGCAGCTTTCCATCAGCGCCGCCGACGAAGAGCTTCTCGCCCGTCAGCCCGAGCGCGTTCGCGTGCGTGGGAAGCGAGACCTGCCGAAGCACCTTGCGGGTGCCGGCGTCGAAGAGCGTGACGGAGGAATTCCCGTCGAGGCGTGTGCCGCCGATGGCGAGCGTGCGGCCAGAAGCCGCGAGCGCCTTCACCTGCTCGAGATGACCGATGGTGTACGTGGCCATGTGGTGTCCTGGGTCAGGCCTTCAGCGTGAGGCCGACGTCGAGGTGGGGGTGGGCGACTTTCACGGTCGCGAGCGCGGCGAGGCAGGTCTGCCACTCACCACGCGCGATGCTGCCGGAGAACTCGAGGAAGAGCGGGCTGACGGCGCGCGCGAAGCCTTCGTCCTGAACTGCCAGCTCACGGGCGGCTTCGATGGCGCGGCGCTTGGCCGACTGCGCTCCGGCGTTGCGGCGAGGCATGTCACCTTCACGCGCTTCGGGAGCACGGCCCGGCGGAAGACCGAACATCAGCGTGCGCAGGAAGTCCTGCAGCACCTGGACGTTCTGGAAGCGGCCGGCGTTCTCTGGAACCTTCGCGGGGCCTTTGGGCTTCCAGCCTTCGGGCAACGTCGCGGGGCGGTGACGCTCCCAGAGCATCCGAACGGCCATCGTGCGCACGCCGCGGTCAGCGCTCTCCATCAACCACGCGAGGCGCTCGGGGCCGCCGAGGCGCGTGTAGTGACGAGCGATCATCTCCATCGCGACGTCGCGGCTCTGACGAATGCGACTCTCGGTGAGGCGGAACACCTGCGCGGGATCGATCTCATCGACCGAGAGCGTGCAGGCAGCATCGGCGGTCGGAGCGCCCGCGTTCTCGAGCGCGCTGATGCAGAGGTTGCGAACTTCTTTGTTCTCGCTGTCAGCGAGTTCGTAGACGCGCAGGTGGTAGCCCCAGCGGCGCAGGTCGGCCTTCGTGATGGTGACGGCGAAGCGGCGAACGTCGGCGCGCGTGTCGAACAACGCCTTCCAGAAAACCTCGGGCGTGAACTGAGCCAGCGTGAGCTTCGGGGTGATGGCGTGGGCGATCGCCTCGGGCTGCAGCGGGCCCACCGTCGGGTGATGGCAGCGCAGATACGTCTGGGCGAAGACGCGAACCGGGTCGGGCTCTTTGGCTCCAGTCGCGAGCTCCAGCAGCCGCTTCGCTCCACGCTCGAGATCGCCGTCGCCGAAGTCACGCGGGTCGACCTGACCGAGCAACATGCGGGTGGCGAAACCCGAGAGCGACGGATCGGTGCGACGCGCGAGCGCGAGCAGCCACGGCAGACCAATCGCCTTGAACGTCGCGTGCGTCGACAGCAGGTGCAGCGCGAGCTCACGAATGGAGCGATCGAAGACGAAGCCCTTCACCGCTTCGAGATCGAGCCCGGGCAACGTCTTCGCGCGACGCAGCACTTCATCGGCCATCGGGCGGAACGGCTGCTCGGTCAGCAGCGGCAACAGCCACGCCGCGCCGAGGTGTTCGGGAGCGACGAGCGGCATCAGCTGCCGCGTGAAGCGCACGAGGTTGGCGGCGTTCGACAAATCCTGCCGGCGTGGATCGGCGAAGAGCGCCTTGATGAACGTGGCGAGCTGCTCGCTCACCTTCACGCGCTCGGCGAGGTACTTGCGGGCCCACTCACGCTGCTGGTGGGCACCGTAGACGAGCTCGATGAAGAACGCGTCGGTGAGCTCGTTGCGATCGAAGTGCGCTTCGAGGCGGGTCGCGGCCCAGGCCGAGGTGGCCTGCTCGGCGAGCAGCTTCGAGAAGAGCGGCAGGCCGATGGTCTTCGCGTTGCGGGCTTCGAGCACCGAGAGCGCCCAGGCGCGCGTGTCGTTCTGGCCCTTGAGCGCGTAGTCGACGACTTCGTTCGCCGGCAGATCGCTCGCGTGGGCTCGCGCGTACTCGATGGCGTACTTGCGCGCGCCGGCCGAGGGAGAGAGCAGCAGCAACAGCACCGTCGGCTTGAGGCCGAGGCCTTCCAACTTCGCGGGGTGCAGCTCGGGCGTGTTGGTGAGGATGTCGACGAGCAGCTCGTGAATCGCGACGATGGGCCGCTGCGCGAGCCGCTGCAGCCACGCCGGGTTCGTCTGACGAAGCAACGTGGGGAAGTGCTTCTTGAGCTTCTCGATGGCGAACTTGGCGACGTCGTTCTGCTTCGCCGCTTCGAGCAGCACCATCAGCGGGTCGGCGTTCAACTTCCACGCGTTCTCGTAGCGCTCTTCACGCGCGTTCATCGCGCGGGAGCACGCGACGCCACGCCACAACGTCGCATCAGCTGGCAGCTCTCCGAGCAGCGAGCCGACGAAGACGGGGTACAGCTCGGGCACGGCGTACGAGAGGTTCTTGAGGTACCGCCAGCCGCGCCGCTGCAGATAGACGATGGTGCCGCGGGTAACGGCGTTGGTCGACTCACTCGCTTCGATGCGGCCGAGCGTGGCGCCGAAGAAGAGCGCGTCCTGTCGCTCCTCGGCGAGTTTGTAGATGCGCTTGATGCCGCCCCAGATGCCGCGATCGAACGGAGCCGTTCTGATCAGATCGAGCAACGCCGCGCGCGTGGGCTCGGTGCCGGCGAGATAGAGGTCGGTGATGAAGTCGGCGAGCAGGTACTTGCCCGACGGTGGCGGCTCGGGCTGGGTGAGGTAGCGGCGCCAGATCAGCGCGACCTTCATGCGGCGCTGCGCTTCACGAGGCTCACGCTGCGCGTCACGCAGCATCTGCTCGAACTGATCAGGCAGCAGGGCGCCCTCGGGCACCGTCTCCGGTTCGGGCACGGGCTGCGCCGCGAACTGGATGATGGCCTGCGCGAGGTCTGGAGCCTGGCCGCGAGCCAGTGTCTTCAGATCCTCGAGCGTGATGTCGGGACGCTCAGCCATGAACCCCTCCGGTCAAAGGCGGGCGGACGCTATGCCAGCGTCCAACCCGGCGACCAGAACGATCTCGATGACACGCGGCTGATCAGCTCACTTCTCGGCGTAACCCTTCTTCGTCTTCTCAGCGACGAGCTTGGCCGCCTCGGCCTGCGCCTTGGCCTCGCTGTCGTAGTCCTTCTGCGTCACCTGACCATCGGTGCCGATCTTCCCGTAGCGCGTGAAGAACGAGCTGCCCTCGACGCGAATCTCCCAGAACTTGGCCGACGTGCCCTCGATGAACTCGAAGTAGCGCGCGCCCGCTTCGCCACCCTTCGACGACTTGCCGCTCGCCGCTGGTGCCGCTGCTGCCGGTGCCGCCGCCGCCGGCTTCTTCTTCGGCGCGTCATCTTCTTCGTCGTCGAACGGGCTCTTCTTCTTCCCAGCCGCGGCAGCAGAGCCGCCGACCTCCTTGAAGCCCTTGCCCACCTTCTCGGCGATCTTCTTCTCGGCGTTCTCGCGCGCCTCGTCGTCGTCTTCGAAGACCTTCTCCTTCTCTTCGAACGTTCCGAACCGCACCTTCTGCTTCGACCCGGTCGTGTCGATCTCCCAGAAGTAGTTGGTGTCACCATCGGTCATTTCGAAGCGGCGAAGCGGCATGTTCCCTCTCGGTTTCGGTGGTTGGTGAATCGGCTGCGAGGTTGGTGGTGCAACGACAGTGATGGGCGTGGAAGACGACGGCTTCGAGTGAATCGCCTCGACGCGACGAACGGAGCCGGCAGCAGGAAACTTCCCGTCGATGCGCTCTCCGACGTAGCTGGGGAAGCGCGGCACGCCAGTGTTCGACAGTTCCTGGTAGCGGAACGTGATGACGGAGCCGATCTTCGGCGGGTTCTGACGCTCGACGTCGCTGAAGCCGGTGCCGACGTTGAACTTCGTGCCGTCTGGCAACTCGACGAGCAGCGCGCCGAGGCGGCCCTTGTGTTTGCCCATGCCGGGCAGGTGGTCGAGGACGCGCGCTTCGGTGTCGTGGAACGACTTCACCTTGAGCAGCGTGTTCGAGCGCCCCGCCTCGTAGCGTGAGCGCGGCTGCCGCAGCATCAGGCCTTCACCGCCGAGCCCTTCGACGCGCGCGAGCTCACGCTTCAGGTGTTCGGTGTTCTCGCAGGAGATGTGTTCACACGCGTGCAGGAACTCGTGCTTCAGCGCGCGAATCGTCTCTTCGATGAAGGCGACGCGCTCTTCGAAGACCCCGCCGTGTTTCGGAGCGTCGAAGACGACGTACTTCAGCTCCTTCCACAGCGGCGTCTCGTCTTGCCGCTTCACGATGCCGACGGTGCGCTGGAAGAGCTTGCGCCCGCCCCACAGCTCACCGTCGAGCGGCACCTTCGGAAAGTTCGCGGTGAACCACTTCGGCGCGAAGAACTCGTTGCCGAGGCGCGAGATGAAGCGCTCGCCGTCCCAGTACGCGCGCACGCCGTCGAGCTTCTCGCTGATCCACCAGCCCGTCAGGTCGACGTCGTTCTCCCATTTGTGCGCGAGGAGAATCGGCGGACCATCATCATCATCGTCACTCGCCGCTTCACCCGGCGCCTTCGGCGTCTTCGGACGCGACGGTCTTCCCGAGAGGGGTGCGGAACCCAATCGCGCGGTCTCGGCTTCATCACCGCGATACGCGCGCAGGTGCTTGCAGGTGCGGCGCTCGATGGCGAGGCCCTGGTGCATCCACGCGGGGCAGGTGCACGAGTAGACGCCCCCGTTGTTCTTCAATGTGTAGAGGGAAGAGCCGGAGCCCTTGACCTGAACCGTCTGCCCATCGGCGAGATCCGCGCTCACGGGGAGCGGGTTGTAGCAGAGCACCGCGGCTCCACCACCGGATCAGCCACCGAGCGCCCGAAGTAGTTGAGCTGTGGCAATTCCCAGCCAGGTGCCGAGCGCGATGCCAGCGAGCCCCATCGTGAGGCCGGGACCCACGAGCGCGCGGTTCTTGAGCGACGCCGCGACGGGTCCAATGAACGCCGGCCCATAGATGGTCGCGGTCGAACTGATCAGCGCGGTGTCGACGTCGATGCGGAAGACCCAGCACAGGAACATGTGCAGCACGATGGCCGTCATCATCACCGCGACCACGAACGCGAAGAGCACCGCGCTGCCACCCGCGACCTGCCGCACGTCGGCGAGAGAACCGACCGCGACGCAGAAGACGAGCAGAATGTACTCACCGAGCTCGTACGGCCCTTTGAGCGCGCGCACCTGAGGGAGCAGCGACGCGAGAATGCCGAGCGCGGTGAGCGTGAGCAGCACCACCATCACGTCCATCTTTCCCTTCATGCCGAGCGACAGGCCGACCGACACGAGCACCATCGCCACCGCGAGCGCGAAGCCGGTCACCATCGAGGGAATGTGCTTCTTCGTCCACACGCTCAAGGTCTCGCCCGGGTGTTCGACGAGCTCGTGATGCGCCTCGAGCGTGAAGGGCCGCAGCACCTTGCCGAGCACGCGCTGCGCGACGGTGAGCAGCACGAGCAGCCACGCTCCGCCGGCCACGACATCAGCCGCGCTCAGCAGCACGAACGTCTCGGTCTTCGTCTCGAGCGCGAGTCCGACGGCGCTCATGTTGGCGGTGCCTCCGACGTAGACGCCCACGAGCATGCCGGCGACCTTCCACCACTCGTCGGTCTGACTGCGGAAGAGCCACGCGACGCCACCTGCCGCGACGACCGCCGACACGCACGCGAGCGCGAACGAGAGCAGCAACTTCCAGCCCAGCCCCAGCCACTTCTTCAGCTCGGTCGAGAAGAGCAGCAGCGGAATCGCCAGGGCGACCGAGCCCTCGTTGAGGTTCATCGCGACCTTCTGATCGACGTGAACACCAGGAACGTTCGCCGCGATGATGCCGACCGCGTAACAGAGCACCACCGGCCCGAGCAGCTTGAAGAGCTTCACCCGCTCGGCCGCCCACATCGCGAGCGCAGGCACCACGACACACGCCACCGCCTGAATCATGCGCGGCCCACCGAGCCGACGAGCAGCACGCCACCCGCCACGACGAGCAACGCCGCGACCGCGACCCGGAACTTCCGCTCATCGAGCGCCGCATGCACGCGTTCACCGAGCAGCGTTCCCAGCGAGAGCGGCAGCAACATGAGCGCGCTCGTCTTCAGCGAATCGAGGGTCACCACACCATCCTGCACCAGGCGGGGCACCACGAGGGCGTTCATCACGACCCACAGCGCCGAGAGCGTCGCTCGAAACGCATGTTTGTCGGCGAGCTCACGCGCCGAGACGAACACCGCGAGCGGGCCGCCAGTCGCGAAGATGCCGTGAATGACGCCGGCGCCGAGCAGCCCACCGATGCGCGCCACTTCCGGCAAGGGCTTCACAGCGCTCTGCACCGACAACGCCTGTTTCAGTTGCGTCGCCGCGACAGCCACGACGAACACCGCGAACACGGGCTTGAAGACCGCCGCATCGACGACGCGCGTGAGCAACGTTCCCCCGACGAGCCCGAGCGCCATGAGCGGAACGACGCGCCGCACGAGGAAGCGCCAGTCGACGAAGCGAAGCCCGCGCGCGACGAGATAGAGCGACAGAACGAGGTTCACCGGCACCAGCAACCCGAGCAGCGCGTCGACCGGCATGAAGAGGGCTCCGACGGTGAGCGCGACGACCATGCTGCCGAAGCCCGCGGCCGCCTCGACGAAGAAGCTCACCAGCACGAGGGCCGACAACGCGAGCACGCCCACGACTCAGACGCGCTCGAACAGACCATCGAGGAAATCGAGCAGGAACTCGTTCACCTGCGAGCGATCTCCGATGGCGCCGACCATGCCGTACATCGCCGCGCTGCCCTCGGGAGCCGGATGCCCAGCGGCCAGGCTGGTTGCGCACTCCTTCAGGTCGTTCACGAAGACGTCGGCAACCTTCTCGTGGGCCGGCGTCACCATGCAGTGCAGGGCTGGTGGATCCATCTGGCGGTCGAGCTTCCACCCGCGCGCGTCCATCGCGTCACCGAGTTCGTACACGTTGAGCGTCTCGGAGCCGAACGAGAAGACCCCCATGTGCGGCTCGCCCAGCACGCGAAGTCCCGCGATGCCGTTGATGGCCGTCTTCATCTTCTCCGTGCTCGCGAGAATCGACTTCGCGCGCGCGAGATACCCGGCCTCTCCCAGGTGGTGCATCACGGCCCAGGCCGCAGCGATGGCGCCACCCGGCCGCGTTCCGCAGAACGACGGCGACGCATAGAGCCCACCGTTCCACCCGCCCCAGGTGAAGAACTGGTGCCGACGCAGCCCACTGTTCCGGTACAGCACCACCGAGGCGCCCTTCGCCGCGTAGCCGTACTTGTGCAGGTCAGCCGAGATGCTGTTCACGCCCGGCACGCGGAAGTCCCAGGGAGGAATCGGCCGGCCCAGCTTCTCGGCGAACGGCAGGAAGAAGCCGCCGAGGCACGCGTCGACGTGACACCACACGCCCTTCTTCGTGGCGAGCGCCGCGATGTCACTGATCGGGTCGATGACGCCGTGCGGGTACGGAGGCGCGCTGCCGACGATGAGCGCGGTGTTGGGCGTGATGAGGCGCTCGAGGTCTTCGAGGTCGACGCGAAAGTCGGGGCGCGTCTTCGCGTGCAGGATCTTCACGCCGAAGTAGTGCGCTGCCTTGTCGAAGGCGGGGTGAATGGTGCACGGCACCACCATCTCTGGAGCCGTGATGCCTCGCGTCTTCTTCGCGAAGTCACGCGCGGCCTTCACGGCCATCATGATGCTCTCGGTGCCGCCGCTGGTCATCGTGCCCGCGACGTCTTCGTCTCCATGGAAAAGCGACGCGGCCATCGACACCACCTCGCACTCCATCTTTCGCAGCGAGGGGAACGCGACCGGCGACAGCCCGTTCTCGGCGATGAACTCGCCATAGGCGTCTTTGAGCAGCTGCGAGACCTCGTCGCCTGCGTAGTAGACGAGGCTGAAGGTCTTGCCGTCCTTCCACTTCGCGTCGTCGCCGTGCATGGCGCGCAGGTCGGCGAGCACGTCGGCCGAGGGCTTTCCGGTGGTGGGCAGGGTCTTGGACATGGGCCGCTTCCTACGCGCAGGTTTACAGGTGAGGCGAGCGCGGCTTACGCGAAAAACCAGTCGCCTCGGGATGGAGTCTCAGCGCGCATAGCCCGCGAGGAACGCCGCGAGCGCACGGGTTCGCTGCAACAACGATTCGAACTCGAGCTGCTCGTCGTGCGTGTGAAAGCCCTTCCCTCTCGGGCCCAGGCCATCGAGCGTGGGAATGCCCATGGCCGCGGCGGTATTGCCGTCGCTGCCACCACCCTGCCGCGGCGCCTCGTCATCAGAGAGCCCAGCAGCGCGCGCGTGTTTTCCGTAGCGGCGGCGCAGCTCGTCGACGCCCTCGGCCTTGTTCATCGGTGGCCGCATGGAGCCCTGCTCGACGTCGATGCGCGAACCTGGAACGGCTGCGGCCGCTTTCGCTGCGAGGTCCTTCAGCGTCGTCACCAACCGCTCGCCATCGGCCGGCGTCTGAAAGCGCAGGTCGACGCCCGCCGTCGCCGCTGCAGGCACCGTGTTCTTCGACGTGCCGCCGCTGATGGTGCCGACGTTCACGATGGTGCCGGTCTTCTGGTCACTCACCGCCTCGGCCGCATCGACGAACTTCGAGAGCGCGCGAATGGCGCTCACGCCGTCCCAATAGTTGTTGCCCGAGTGCGCCGCTTTGCCGTGCGCGTGACAGAACACCGAGCCCGTGCCCTGCCGCTCGGTGACGATGGCGTCGTTGCTGCGGCCCGGTTCGAAGACGAGACAGGCCTGCGAGCCCGAGATGAACGCACGAATGAGCGGCGCGCCTTCGGGAGAGCCCACCTCTTCATCGGCGACGATGACGATGCGCAGCGGCGGCAGCGTGTCGAGCGACTGCTTCTCGGCGATGGCCTTGAGCGCGAAGGCGATGCTGACGAGCCCGCCCTTCATGTCGAAGACGCCGGGCCCACGACGGAGCGAGCCCTCGGTGCGGTAGCCCTCGAAGGTGCCTGGAGGAAAGACCGTGTCGGAGTGGCCGAGCAGCGCGATGGGCGCCTCTCCGCGCTGGCCCCTCGTGCGGAAGATGACGTGGTCGGCGAAGCGGCCCGAGGGCATGCGCTGCGCCGTCAGCCCGGGAATCGTGAACAGCTCGACGAGGCGGCCGACCAGCTCGTTGCCGCCCTCACGATTGCCCGAGAAGGAGTTCACCTCGACGAGGCGGCCGAGCGCAGCGTCGAGATCAGCTGTGCGCTGCGCGAGCCACGAATCGAAAGACATGGCCCGTCATAACACGTGAGGTCTCAGTGACCGTGCTCCTCCGAGGGAGCGGCAGCGTGTTCAGGCGCCGGTGTGTTCGAGTGCTCGGCCAGGTGCTCGTTCGAGGTGTCGATGTCGAGCTGCTTCACGATGAGCTTGCCCGAAGCGATGCGCTCGGCGATGGCCGGCCGCGCGAGGAACTCGGCGAACTTCTGCTCACGCTCGTCGACCGCTGCCACCAGCGCCGGGTACTTCGCGCGCGCTTCGGGGTTCTTCGCGGCCTTCTCAGCCGCACAGTCCGAATGGCGCGTCAGCACGATGAGCTTCACGCCGTTGTTCACGGCCAGCTCGAGCATCTCTTCTTCCTTCGTGCTCATGGCCGAGCCTGCCGTGCGGACCACGTAGTAGTTCCGCCGGGTGTCACCGACGAGCTCGTTGGTGTCGATGCGCGCGTCCATGCAGACCAGCATCGCGACGACCGGGTGATACGCGGTTCGCGGGAACGTCTCGCGCACCTTCGCAGCCATCTCGTTCTGCGACTTGAACTCAGTCCACACCTGCTCGGGCGTCGCGTCTTTGTGCTCGAGGTCGTAGTCGTGCAGGTGGTCCTGCATGCGGTAGGCGGCGTTCGCCATCGCGCCGCCCGCGAGGAACTGGGCTTTGGGGCTCAGGGCGAAAGCACCTGCGGTGAGGGCCACGCCGCCGATGAAGCCCAGGGTCGTTCGTTTCATGCACGTTCGACAATGCGAATCGGCAGCCGCGCCCCAACGTGGCGAATCGGCTCGAAGAGGGGCGTCACGCCCCCGCACTTCTTGCGTCAGTGTTCTGACCTACGCAGCAAAAGCGCTCGCTCAACGAAGACGAAATCGAAGGATCAGACCGGGGCAGGGCTCGAGCGCGTCGCCATCACGAAGGTGGGCGAGCCTCGTGTGGCGGCCATTCACCTTCAGCTGCGCCCCACGGATTCCGGCCCGGCCCGCGACGTCTTCGATGAACCAGCGGCCATTGTCGCGATCGATGCGCAGCGCGAGCCGTGAGGCTTCGTGGTCATCGTCGGCCGACAACTGCACCGCGCACTCGTCGAGCTGTCCGATGAAGTTGGGCTCTCCGAGCACGAGGCCCACGGTGGAGCGCGGCTTCGGGTGCACCTGCACCTCACTCGGCGCCGAGACGATCTCGAGCGACGCGTTGCCCGAGGCGAGGAACAGGCGCTCGATGGGCGTCGCGATGCGGGGGCTGCGCTTCAGCACGCGCGCCCAGGCCTCACGGTGCGCGGCGCTCGGCTCGAGCTCGGGCATGGGGCCGATGCGCACGCCTTCGAGGGCTGGAGGCGCCGCCACGCGCGTGAGCACCTCGAGCAGCTCGTCGACCTCCTCGGACACCCGCGCGCCGCTGCCGAAGCTGAAGGGGTCGACCTCGAGCGAGCGCAAGAAGCGGAACGCCGGCTCTTCGAAGAGGCGCTCGACCAGCGCGCCGGGGGTCTCGTTGGCCAATCGAAACGGCCCGGGTGCCCGAATCACGGCGCGACGCGGAAGGCCGCGCGTCCACTCCACGTCGAGCCAGCCAGTGCGAAGGCGCCGCGCCATCGTGCGAAGAAACCGTGCGTCACCCGTGCCCTGCCCCCGAAGGCGAGCACCGAGCGGAGCGCCCTGCTCGAGCAGCCAGTCGGCCCACACGTTCCACAGCGCGTCGTCGTCAGGCTGCGCGAGCACCGCGTTCTCGAGGGCGGGGTTCGAGGCGTCGCGCTGCTCTTCCAGGTGCACGACGAAGCAGTGCCCATCGGGCAGCTCGAGCACGTCACCGTCGACGAGCTCGGCGTCGTTCAGGAAGTCACCGTTGTGCAGTGTGCCGTTCTCAGACCCGAGGTCCTGCGCCCACCACCGCGCGTGGCGAAACTCGAGCTGCAGGTGACGTGGCGAGATGGCAGGCGATGGCACCGTGACGTCGTTGCCGGTCGCGCGCCCAATGACGAGCCGGGGAGACAACGGCCACCGTCGACCCCGCACGAGCGTCGAGCCACCCGCGAGTGGATGTGCCACCAGCTCGAGCGAGGGAAAGTCGTTCACGCCGGGCGCAAGCCTCGCACACCTCGTGTAGACACCAAGCCATGTGGAGCTTCGTGAAGGAGCGCTGGGGCACGCTCGACACCCGCACGCTGGGGTTGTTCCGCGTCGCGTTCGGCCTGCTGCTCATCGGAAACCTGCTCGACCGAACCGGCTTCTTCGGCGACGACCTCGTCAGCTTCTATTCGAACGAGGGTATCTGGCCGAACCACTACGCCCTCTTCCTGCCGCCGACGCCCGGCTACTGGTCGCTGCTCTCGGGCTTCAGCACGCCGAACGAAGTGCGCGTGGCGATGGCCGTCATCGTCGTCATCTACGTGCTGTACACGCTCGGCTGGAAGACGCGGCTGATGCAGGTGCTGGCGCTGCTCTGCGTCGAGTCCGTGAACTTTCGCTTCCTGCTGCCGCAGCACGGCGGCACGGTGGTGATGAACATTCTCGCGTTGTGGACGGTGTTCCTGCCGCTCGGAGATCGCTTCTCGCTCGACGCGCTGCTCGCGAGCCTGCGTCATCACCCGGGCGCGACGCCTTCGGAGCTGAACGCACGCCAGTGGACGGCTGATCAGGTCGCGACCCGCTCCGGCCTCGCCGTCTTCGGCGTCTTCTTCAACTACGCGGTCATCTACTTCTTCAACACCGTGCACAAGCAGGGCGCCTCCTGGCAGGACGGCACGGCGGTGCACTACCTGCTCTGGCAGAACCGCATGGCGACGTCGCTCGCCGACTGGGTGCGGCTGCGCGAGCCCGGCTTTCTGAGTCCAGCGCTGACCTGGGGCACGCTCATCGTCGAAGGCTCGCTCGTCGTGCTGCTGCTCTCGCCGTTCCTGCAGGCGAAGCTGCGACCCATCGCGCTCCTCCTCATCTGGGGCCTGCACGGCAGCATCGCGTTGCTCAGCACCATCGGGCCGTTCTCGTACTCGATGATGACGTTCGGGCTGCTCTGCACGACGCCGGGAATGTGGCAGTGGCTCGAACGCCGGTGGATGGCGAGGACTCGCGTGACGGTGAAGTACGACGCCGCGAGCGAACTGCATCGACTGGGTGTTCGTGTGGTGGCGCGGCTCGATCTCGGCCGCGTGCTCGACTTCGAAGCGGTGCCCGGCGCGCGACTGGGGCCGCTCGACCTCAAACGCATCGCCGACGTGTTGCCGGGCTGGCGGTGGCTCTCGTGGCTGGTCGCGATGCCTGCCGGGTTCTCGCTCGCGCGCACGACGTTGCTCGGCCTCGCGCCCTCGGTGCTGCCGTCGCCAAAGCCGCCTCCGAGACCGCTGCTCGATCAGCTCTCGTGGGGCATCGCACTGGTGGGTCCAGCGCTCGTGCTCGCGGCCGTCATCAGCCAGAACCTCATGGAGAACTGGGCGGTGCCGGAGTCGCTCAAGCCCGCCTCCCGCCCAGAGTGGATGACCGACATCATCAACTCGTGGCAGGTGCCGCAGGGCTGGTCGATGTTCGCGCCCGACGTGCCGAGGCAGAACACGCGGCTGGTCGTCGACGCGACGCTCGCCGATGGAACGCACGTCGACCCGCTCACCGGAGCGCCGCCCGACTTCGACACCATCGATCACGGCCCGTGGTTCATGAACCAGCACTGGTGCGAGGTGCACGCCCGCATGCCGAACTGGCGGCACCACTGGCGCAACTTCAAGGACTACCTCTATCGCCGCCCCAACGCGCTCGGCTGGGGGCCGCAGCGGCAGATCGTTCGGCTCGAGGTGTACAAGGTGACGGCCGACATGCCGCTTCCGGGCATGCTGAACAGCACCAACGTTCAGCGCGAGCGGTTGTTCGGCGACGAGGTGCAGTGACTCACTTTCGCCGCGACGGAGCCAGCAGCCCGTCGAGCAACGCGCGCGAGAGCACGGCCCAGACATCGGCGGCTCCGGCGGTGTCGTCAGCTGACGGAACGGGGCCCGCCTTCCAGGCGATGTCGGGGCGGCCGGCCTTCAGCGACACCCACGCGTCGGGCTGATTGGTCTCGTCGAGCCCCGCGGGAAACTGCGTTCCGAACACGAGCACTCGCGCGCGCTGACGCCACGTCTCTTTCGCTTCACGGCACGCCTGCGCGGTCGTCTCGGCTTCGCGCAGGTCGACCTGCCCTCGCTCGCGGAACTCGCGCAGCACCAGCGACGCCACGCCCAGCTCTTCCGACAGCACCGAGTCTTTGCCCTTCACGAACACGAGCTCGAAGGTGAGCGCTTCGGTGTCGAACCAGTCGGCCATCTTCCGCACGAGCGCCGTGACCGCGCCGAGCAACCAGACGAGCCGCTGGTACGTCGCCTTGGGGTCGAGCACGCGCGCGGCGTTGAGCGACGGGTCGAAGACGAACACCACGCGGCGCTTCTTGCGCACGGCCACCGACTCGTCGCGCGCGAAGTAGAGCAGCTCGCCTTCGACGAAGCGCACGTCGAACAGGTCGGGCCGCGGCGCGCCGTCGTCGTCCATGTAGATGAGCTCGCTCGTCATCAGGTTCTCGAGGCTGCCTGACGTCGAGATGCTCGAGAACCCGCCGACGGGGTACGCGCTGTCTTCTTCGAGCGAGGTCGGCGCATCGCCATCTTCGAAGACGTGGCCACGCAGGCGGGCGGGCAGGCGCTCTTCGACCAACTGGGCGGCGGTCGCCAGCTGCGTCAGCGCCACACGAGCCCCGAGCGTCTTCAGCGACCCGATGTTCTCGACGACGAACACCTCGGCGTCGCTCAGCACTTCACGCGACCTTCGCGCAGCCTTCGCGAGCACGTGCAGCCCTTCGGCGACGCGCGCCGCGGTCTCGGGATCTTCCAACGCGACTCGTCCGGCCTCGAGCAGATCGCTCACGGGCTGGGCCGCGAGCCTGCGCACGACGGCCTGACTCACGCCGCTGCCACCATCGACGCCGAGCCGGCCGAGCACCTGCGTCACCACCATCGCGACCGCAGCCGCTTTCAGCTCTTTCGGCGCGGCGACGACACCTTCTGACACGCGCATCCACCGGCGGTCGGCGGTCAGGCGCGCGAGCACGTGATCTTCATACGCACGCAGGGCATCACGCACTGGCTGCGGCGCGTCGGGGTGCACGGGCGCCAGACGTTCTCCCTGCAGCAACACCGTCAGGTCGAGCACCAGCGTCGGCGCGTGCAGCAGCGGGCGCTCGCCGTACGTCGTCTCGAGCGTCTCGAGGGCCAGCTGCGACCAGGTCGAGGTGTGCACCGGCGCGCGCGCGAGCGAGAGGCAGGCCGAGAGAAAAGCGCTGGCACGTTGAGAGTCGAGACGGTCGTCGGAGGCCACGGGCCAAGTCTGTCACGGCGGCGCACGGGCGCGGTAAACTCGTCGCATGCGAACCGGCGCAGTGGTCGTCGCCATGATGACCCTCGTCAGCTGCAAGAGCGGGCTCTCGAATCGACAGGAGGCGGTCATCACCTCGGTGACGCACGAGGTCGTCGACCTGCTGCTCAACCTCGAGTGGGGCTCGAACGCAGAGGGCCTGCTGCACCAGAGCCATGTCGAGGTGGACCTCGCCTCTCTGTACCGTACGTGGGCGCCAGGTGCGCCCGAGTAGGAGCGCGACGACGAGAGCGCTGGGCTACGATTGTTCGCCATGGTCTGCGGTGCCTGTGGCTCAGCCTCGGAGAACGAGACCTTCTGCCCGGGCTGTGGCGTCGATCTCGGCGTCCTGGCGGACCACCGCGAGGCCGCCTCACCAAGTCAGGACGCGCTCCCCGTCGTCGATGACTCTGCGCCGAAGTGTCCGCAGCATCCCTCCATGGGCGCCGGAGCCACCTGTCGCCGCTGCGGCCGCTTCGTGTGTTCGCGCTGCACCGAGGCCGCGCTGCGCACCGAGCACCTCACCTGCCCCGAGTGCGCCGTCACCGAGACCAGACAAGCGCTTCCCGAGCGACTTCGCAGCTACGGCACCCAGCTCATCGCGTCGTGGCTGCTCGTCTCGGGGAGCCTCGCCGTCGTGGTGGCCGGCCTCGCCCTCATCGTCGACCGTGACGCGTCCACTCAGCTCGGCGTCGTGATGCTCGTCGGCCCCGCGCTGGTGTTGCTGCTGCTCGCGACCCTGCTCTTCGCGCTCACCCGAAAGCTCGCCTTCGGGTGGACGGCGACCGTCATGGAGTCGCTCATGCTCATTCCCCTGTGGGTGACGAGCCCGAGCTGGTGCACGGCGGTGTTGGCAGCGGCTCCCGTCTTCGCAGCCGTGCGGCTGTTGCAGATGCGGGAGCTTGCCCAGAGCAGCTGAGCCTCAGGGCGCCTTCGTCAAGCGCGTCTGGTTCGAGAGCAGCAGCTTGGTGCGAACGGCGCCGCGCTCCGAGAGGCTCTGCGCGAGGTGCTGCGTGTACTGCACCTTGTGCTTGCCGCAGGTGTCTTCACGGAGCTTCGCGAACTTCTTCGCGGTCAGCTCGTTCTTGCCGTTGCGCTGGCTCTGGGTGATCGAGGTCGCCGCGTTCTGCGAGTACTCGGCGTCTTCCTTGTCGAGCACGGGGGTCATGCACGCATCCCACGCCTTCTTGGTCGCGACGAGCTTCTCGAAGGTGGCCTTCGCCGAGGCGTTGCCCGTGCGCGAGAGCTGATCGAACTCGTGCGCACCCATGAAGGCGTGAACTGGCTTCTGCGGAATCGACGTCGGCACCTTCTGCTCGAAGATGCTCGGCTCCCAGTGCACCTCTTCCATCTTGTAGCGGCCGCCATCGAGGGTGACGAAGATGAGGAACGTGCGCACGTCCTGGGCGTTCTTCTCGACGAGCTCGGTGCTCCAGATGATGCCGGGCGTGCCCTCGGCGAGGTGGTCGTAGTCGACGGGCTGGTTCTCGGCCTGCGGGCAGAGGTCGTAGTCGATGCGAATCGCGCCGAAGCCCGAGGTCTCACGCAGGTAGCCGCCGCCGAACGGGCCGACGCCGTTGGTGGGGCACGGCGAGCTGCCCTTGTAGCGGTTGTGCTCGACGTTCGCCTCGGGCGCCGGCTCCCAGTGCGCCCACGACTTCTTCGTGAGCACGACGACCGACTTCGGGTCGATGGCGGCGAAGGCCTCGCTCACCTTGTCGAGCTGGAAGCTGTCTTCGGGCTTGAACGTCGGCAGCTTCGCGACGACCGAGAGGTCCTTCAGGCGCGTGGCGCGGGCCTTCGTCTCGGCAGCGGCCTTCGCGACCGCCGGGTCGACGCTGTCGAGAATCGAGCCGCCGCCAGAGGAGGAAGAGGATGAAGAGGACGACGAGGACGTGCGGTTCGACGTGGGCACACCGATGCCGAGCCCGATGCCGGGAATGCGCAGCGTGCAGGCCTGCGAGGTGAGGACGGCAGCGGCAACGAGGAGCGTTCGTTTCATGTTGGTCTTTCGTGACAGGGAAGAGGTCAGCGGGCCGAGAACGCACCCTGGTAGAGCTCGACGCAGTCCCTCGCTGCCGTCGTGCTGGTGAAGTCGAGCTCGCCGCCCGGGTAGTAGACGCGCCGCGCGCCACTCATCTGGCAATGGCCCAGCCGTCGCTCGGAAGGACACCGCGCCGGGCTCCACGCCCCGTGGGTGTCGAGACAGCCGGCCTTCAGCGACGACTCGCCCAGGCCGAACGCCTCGTCGGTGTATTCGGTGCACACGCCCAGTGACGTCGTCACGCAGCTCGCGCGGAAGACGGGAGGTGGGCGGGTCAACGAGGCCGTCACCTCTGCGGGGCGCGAGACGTCGCAGCCAACCATCAGCAGGAGCAAGCAGGAGTGGAGCGTTCGGGTCAGCACACCTCCCCGACGGGTCCGGTCGGAGCCGTTTTGCGTGCACTCGAGCCCAGGCTCGGGGGTTCACCCTTCATGCTGACGGACCTCAAGCTCGCTGCTGCTGCCCTCGCTGGAGAGATCAAGGCTTTGGAGGCCTTCGATGCCCTCGTCCGCTCCTTGTCCGTGAGTGACGAAGCCCGCCAGGCGGTGCGCCAGCGTGCGCTGGTCGAAGGCAAGCTGCGTGAGTTCGACGGCCGTGGCTCGTTGCGCTCGTGGCTCAAGACCGTCGCCATGCGCCTCGAGGTCGACCTGAAGCGCGCCGTTCGCGAAGACGCGGTGGAAGATCGCGTGCTCGACGCGCTGCTCCCTCCGTCGACACACCTCGAGGCCGAGCTCGTCGTCTCGGAGTCCCGCAAGCTGCTTCGCGAAGGCATGCGTCACGCGCTCGAGGCGCTGACCGAGCGTGAGCGCCTCTGGGTGCAGCACCACTACCTCGACGGCATGACGCTCACCGCCATCGGCCAGCTCTATGCGGTGGCTCCGTCGACCGTGATGCGCGCCATCGACAAGTCCGTCACGCGGCTGCGCGCGCTCGTGCAGGAGCACCTGCGCGAGACCCATCAGCTCGGGCTCAATTCACTCGACAGTCTGGTCCGGGCTGGCGTCGCCTAAGCTGACGTCGTGACGTGCCCTTCCGAGAACGACCTGCTCGCCTTCGTCGCAGGTGCGACCGAGAACCGCGGCGACGTCGAGTCCCACCTGGTCGGCTGTGAACGCTGCCGCGTCGCGGTCGCCAACCTCGTCTCGCAGACCGCTGCGCCGTCACGCCCTTCGGGCCTTCAGCAACGCGGAGACACGGTCGGTCGCTACGTCGTGCTCGAGCTCGTCGGCGAAGGCGCCATGGGCCGCGTCTACGCCGCGTACGACCCGGTGCTCGACCGCAAGGTGGCGCTCAAGCTGTTGCACCCGCTCGTCGATGGACCGGAGGGGCAACAGCGGCTGCTGCGCGAAGCCAAGTCGCTCGCGAAGGTGGCGCACCCGAACCTCGTCGGCGTGCACGACGCTGGAGCGTTTCGTGACTCCGTCTTCATCGCGATGGAGTTCGTCGACGGCACCACGTTGCGGTCGTGGCTCAAGACGGAGCGGCGCAGCGAGGGCCTCATCCTCGACGCCTTCCGGCAGGCGGCGCGTGGCCTGGCGGCGGCACATGACGCGGGGCTCGTGCACCGCGACTTCAAGCCCGAGAACGTGCTGGTGGGCGCTGATGGGCGCGTGCGGGTCTCCGACTTCGGGCTCGCCCGCGAGACGGGCGCGCCGCTCTCGGTCACCTCACTCGAAGCGCCTGCGCTGACCGATCCTTCCTCGCTTCAAACGGCGACCGGCGCGCTCGTGGGAACGCCCGCGTACATGGCCCCGGAGCAACTGCTCGGGCACCGCGCCGACGCGAAGGCCGATCAGTTCGCGTTCTGTGTCGCGCTCGCCGAAGGGCTCTCGGGGGCACGGCCGTTTCAGAAGAACACGCTCGACGTCGTGACTGGCGGCGCGAAGCTCACCGGCCCGACGCGGGTGGTGAGAGCGCTCACGAGGGGACTGTCAGCGGCTCCAGAGAAGCGCTTTGGATCGATGCACGAGCTGCTCTCGGCGCTCGAGCCGCGCAGCGTTCGTCCGCTCGCCATCGTGCTGCCTGCGCTCGCGGTGTTCGCGATCGGAGCCGGTGTCGTGGCCTCGGTGCGGCAGCGCAACGAGCTGTGCGCCTCGGGGCCCGCCCGCGTCGCGTCGGTGTGGACCAACGACCGCCGTCACTCCCTCGAGCAGCACTTCACCACGCTGGGCGGCGTCAGCACCTTCGCGCGCATCGCCGACGAGCTCGACCGCTGGGGCACGCAGTGGGCGCAGGTGCATCGCGAGGCCTGCGAAGCCACGAGGCTTCGTGGAGAGCAGTCTGATCAGCTGCTCACGGTGCGCATGGCCTGTCTCGAGCGGCGCCTCGTCGAGGTCGATGGAGCGCTCGGCGTGCTCGCGACGACCGACTCGAACGCACTGCCCCGCGCGCAAGACGCGGTGCTCTCGTTGACGCCGCTGTCGGTCTGCTCGAACGCGACCGCCCTGCTCTCTCCCTCCCCGCGACCGGAGCAGCCGGCCGTGCTCGCCCGCGTCGAACACGTCGAACGTGAGCTCGCCCGCGGGCAGGCGCTCAAAGACTCGGGCCGCTTCAAAGAGGGGCTGCCCATCTCGACCTCGGCCGCGCTCGAAGCACACGCGATTGCCTGGGCGCCGCTCGAAGCCGAAGCGCTGCTCGTTCGTGGGCAGCTGATCGAGGGTGGTGGCGACTACGCGAACGCCGAGCCGACGCTGCGTGATGCCTGGGCCCGTGCGCACGCCGCGAAGGACGACCGCCTCGCGATGCTGGCCGCCATCGAGCTGGCCTTCGTGCTGAACGAGCTGGCCCGCATGAAAGAGGCCGAAGAGTGGGTGTGGCAGGCCGAAGCGCTGCGGCCCCGCATCGGCAACGACTGGGAGATGGACTCGAAGATCGCCACGCAGCAGGGGCACCTGCTCTTCACCCGCACCGACTTTGCCGGCGCCGAGGTGCGCTACCGCACTGCGTGGGAGCTGAGGCGCGATCACCAGGGCCCCTCGCACCCGAAGACGGTGACGATGCTCGCGAACGTCGCCAACGCCATCGGCGGCCAGGGCCGCTACGAAGAGTCGGTCAAGCTGCTGATCGAGAGCGCGATGCTGCTCGAGCAGTCGCTGGGGCGTTCACATCACAAGGTCGGCCAGGCCAACAACGCCGTCGCCGAGAAGCTGGTCGCGCTGCACCGACCGGCCGAGGCGCTCGCGCGCATCGACGCGATCTTCCCCGAGCAGGAGCAGGTGCTGGGGCCGAAGAACCCGTACGTGGCGCGCTTGCACCTGGGGCGCGCAGAGGCGTTGCGGGCACTCGAGCGAAATGACGAAGCGCTCGTCGCCTATCAGAAGGCGCTGACGACCTTCGAAGCGGCGGCGATGCCGTTGATGGTTGGCGTGACGCTCTCGGCGATCGCCGCGACCCATTGCGCGAATCACCACCTCGACGAGGGGCTGGCGGCGGCGCACCAGGCGCGGAAGCTCCTCGTCGAGACGTTCGGGCCTGAACACGAAGAGGCCACCATCTCCCTCGAGGTGGAGGGCGAGTGTCTGCTGTCGAACGGCCAGCCGAAGGCGGCGCTGCCCGTGTTCACGCAGGCCCTGACGGCACGCGAGAAGGCGCAAGACCCCCCGTGGGAGGCGATGGCGGTGAGCGGACTGGGGCGCACGCAGCTCGCGCTGGGCCAGAAGGCGCTCGCGGCAACGACGCTCGAGCGGGCCGTGAAGTCGCTCGAGGCGTCGAAGCTCGATGACGAGCTGCTCGAGAAGACCCGCAAGGCGCTCGCGTCGGCACGCTGACCTGCGACAGCGGCGCATGGGAGCCATGTTCGCTCGCGTCCCGCAACGAGGCGCGGCCGATTGGGTTTGCTCGCGCACCACAGGGGAGGTCTGCACTTGAACAAGACGCGAACGATGGTGGCGCTGCTGTGTGTCGCGGTGAGCGCATGTGGCGGACGCAACGGCGGGGGCACTGGAGGTGGCTCCGCTTCGGCAGGCGGCTCCGCTTCGGCAGGCGGCTCTGCTTCGGCGGGCGGCTCCGCTTCGGCGGGCGGCTCCGCTTCGGCAGGCGGCTCCGCTTCGGCAGGTGGCTCTGCAGTCGACGCGGGGGTCGCGACACTTGGATCGATCGTCTGCAACCCGACGCCGCCGGTTGGCCCCGGCAATTCGAACGAGCTTCAGCGCTTCGTCCTCGACCCCGCCATCTTCCCCAACGCGCTCTGCAACGACGGCACGCCCGCGGTCATCGCCTTCCGGCCAGCGGCGAACCTCGCCAACCGCAACAAGTGGGTCATCAACTTCCACGGTGGCGGAGGCTGCGGCAGCGCCTCGACGTGTCTGGCCAGGTGGTGCTCGTGCGACAACCGCACGAAGTGCCCCTTCGTCGACGAGCCGACGAACTTCAATCGGCTCACCATGACGAACCTCGGCCCCGACTCCATTCGGGGCGAGGGCATCTTCGAGCGCCCGACGCTGGCGACGCCAAACCCGGTGGGCGACTCGAATCAGGTCATCCTGGAGTACTGCAGCTCTGACGGGTGGAACGGCCGCCAGCGCGCGGTCGCGTTCTCGGGCGTCAACCCGAAGACGAACGCGCCCGAGAACTTCACGATTCACTTCCTCGGCGCGTACATCGTCGACGCGGTGATGGCGACGCTGCGCAAAGACGGTGTGCCTGCGTTGAGCTACGGCTTCTCGACGCCCGCGACGCCGATGCCCGACCTCGACGACGCGACCGAGGTGCTCTTCAACGGCGACTCGGCTGGCGGCAGCGGCATGATTCAGAACCTCGACTACGTCGCGAGCCTGCTCCGCACCAACAACACCGCCTGCCAGGGCGCCTCGTGCCCACTGAAGGTGTACGGCCTCATCGACGCCATCGTGGGCCCGAACCGGTCGACGCTCGACTACAGCGACTACACGCCCTCGCAGGTCCGCTCGTACGATCAGTGGGTCGGGGGCAGCTCGTCGAACCCGATGGAGGTTGGCTCGCGCCGCGACACGAGCTGCGAGGCCTGGCACCGCACGAACCAGCCTGGCAGCGAGCCCGTCTGCGTCGACGAGTCACACGTGATTCGCCACCACATCACCACGCCCTTCTTCGTGCGCATGGCGCTGGCCGACGGGCTCATCTCGAACAACTACATTCAGCCGGGTCTTCGTGAGCCTGGCGCAGACGCGGGGCTGACGGTCGCGGCCTTCGCCAGAATTCTCCAACGCGAGCTGTCGACGTTCGAGCGCCTGGGCACCACCGCCGAAGAAGGAGCCGCCTTCACCCGGCAGCCCGGCGTCTTCGCGCCGCTGTGCACGAAGCACGACACCATTCACTCAACCCCTGACACGTTCGGCACCAGCATCACGACCGACGCGGGTGTGACGGTGAAGCTCTTCGACGTGTACTGGAACTGGGTCGATGGCGGAGCGCCCTCCAACGTGCTCACCCAGACGGTGAACGGCTCCGACACGGTCTGTCCTCCGTGAGCTACTCGCTGACGTAGAGAATGCCGAGGCACATCTCGTCGCCGGTGCCCTCGCCCCAGTTCACGTCGCGGGGCACGGCGCGCTTCCCGTCGATGACGGGCTGGAACTCGGCCGAGTTGTTCCACGAGCACGACAGCTTCAGCGAGTCGCCCACGCGGAGCAGCTTCGGCGTCGCGAGCCGGTACGAGCGCTGCCAGTGGAAGTCCCAGCGCGGCAGGTTGATGAGGCACTCGTTGGTGCCGTCAGGCTTGTTCAGCTCGAGGCGGCCACCGGTGCCGAGCATGTGCTGGTGAAAGCCGGCCGCGTGCACTCGGACCGCCGCGTTGTTCTGCAGCACGCCGCCCGAGATGGTGTTGAGGAAGCCGGTCGGGTCGAACGAGAAGCTGTGCTTCGTGTCGGGGCTGCCCGCAGGAATCGTCATCTTGTGGTCGCGAAGCCAGCGCGGGTCGGCCCACGGCATGATGAAGGCCTTGCGCTTCACGGAGTCGGCGAGGGCCAGCTCCAGGCTCGTCTGGTCGACGCGCTCGGCGGCGTTCGGCGCGGCCGCGGTGTTGTAGTGCATCTGCAGCACGATCTTGCTGCCGGGCTTGATGAGCAGGCCCGTGTCCGGCGGGTACATGTTCGGCGCGACGCCGGGCGCCCACGAGCCGACCCACGAGACGGTCGTCTGGTTGCCGCCGGGCCCGCCGTAGCAGGTGTAACCGGGGCCGGGTTCTGCGTCGTCGAGGGCCGTGATGGCGGCGAGACGCTCGGGCGGAATGAGGAACGCGATGGCGTGGTGCACCACACGCGCGTTGCCGGGCTTCACGTTGAAGCCCGTCACGTACTTGTCGGTCTGGTGCGGCCAGTCGATGACGAAGCAGTGGTAGTCGTCGGGCTCTTTCGTCGGCGTCCACGCGGTGGGCATGCCGAGCGTGAGATCGATCTGCGGCAGTGAAGTCTCGAGCGCGGTCTGTTTCGTCGCGGTCGACGTCGGCGTGCCACGCACCGCGCCCTGCTTCGCCCAGCCGTCGATCATCGCGATCTGCTCGTCGGTGAGGTTCTGATCATCGGCGTACTCGGCGCACCCCGGCGCTGCGAGGTACGGCGGCATGGTGCGGTTCTTCACCGCGAGGGCAATCGCGTCTTTCACCGCCGCGACCTGCTCGTACGAGGTCAGCGCGAACGGCGCGATACCGCCCTCCACGTGACAGGAGGTGCAGCGGCTCTCCATCAATGGCCGAACGTCTTTCTCGTACGTCGGAGAAGCGGAGCCGCAGGCCATCAGAATGATCAGCAGAAACGCGGGGGTGAAACGCATGGGAGGATCTGTACCTGCCATGCGTCAGCGAGACAAGGCGCCACGGGAAGGAAAGGTCCGACCCGTGGAATCCACCGATATGAACCACGCTGCCACGGCCTGCATTCGACCCCACTCGCGCAAGCCGGTCGTGGTTCGGCGCCCGCCAGGCCTGACGTCGACCTCGCGCACCCTCTTCGCGATCGGCGCGGCGATGATGGGGCAGCTCGCGTCACGGTGGGTCGGCCCTGCGCGACGAACGCTCTGTGTCGGCGCTCCTCCGCGAACGACTGGCGGCGGCGTTCGCACGAAGCAGCTGCTCAGCCTCACCACCGCGCGCAACGAGCTGCCCTGTGGGTGGCTCGACCTCGTGAACGCCCGGTGCGTGGTGAGCGAGTACCGGTGCCTCATCTCGGCGCAATCGCGACGCGGCGAGTCGCTCGAGTTCACCGTCGACGACTACACCGCGTTCATCGAGTGGCTGGCTGCTGCGCTCGCACCGCTGCAGGTGCGGCTCTTCGTCGGCAGGTAGCCCTGGCTCCACGAAACGCTGCGCGAACTTCTCATCGAAGAGGTCGGTGACGTCGTCGAGCTCGGGTTTCGGCTCGAGCCGCTGAAGCGTCACGCCGTGCTGTGTGTTTCGCGACGGCGACGAACGTTCTCTCCACGCGAGCACGAGAGAAGGTCGGTCGGCAGCACCGAGCGACGGATCAACCAGCCTTCACGCGTGCCATTGCCGAAGGAGGTCAGCGGCGCTGATCGATGTTGGGCGGGGCCGACGTCAGCGCGCTCAACACGAGAATCGCGCCACCAATCGTCATCGCTGCCGGCAGCGGAAGAAACGGGCGCAGCGAGCCGAAGAAGAACGAGGTGATCGACTCCAGCGCAGGCGGCGCCACCTTCGTCACCCGCAGGAGCAACAGCAGGCCGGGCCCGAGCAGCCCGAAGCCGATGAGCAACTTCAGCGCCGAGTTCATCCGAGGCCGAGCAGGCGCGGAACCTTCTCTTCGAGCAGGTCGATCTCTTCGCGCGTCTCACCGAGGTACGCGAGCAGCTGCAGGTCTTCCCGCTCGACGGCGCCACCGTGCACGATCCACGCGCGGGTGCGGAGCAGCCGGTACAGCTTGATCAGCTTGCGGTCAGACACGAACACCTCGTCTTCGCGCACGAGCGTGCGAATCACGCGGCGGAACTCGCGCATCACCTCTTCACGGAAGAACACCTCGCGATCGCGCGGCTCCTTCTTCGCCATGAGCAGCGTGAGGTAGCGGTGCGCCTTCATCACGTCTTCGAGTGACGAGTGGCCCTCGACCCAGGGCTTGCGGTTGAGGTCCTTGTTCACCATCGAGTCGATGCCGGCGTCGAGCAGCTCGACGAAGTGCGTCTCCTGCACCGAGCGGCAGGCGGCCTTCAGTGCGAAGCGGTCTTTGAGCGCGCCGAGCTCACTGTGCTCGGGGATTTCGTTGGTCGCGGCGAAGAGCACCTTGAGGCGCACCGGCACCGGCACGCCGTCCTGGTAGAACTTGCGCTCGTTGATGACGGTGAGGAGCGCGTTCAAGATCGCCGAGCTCGCCTTGAAGATCTCGTCGAGGAACACGAGGCGCGCGGTCGGCAGCTTGCCCTTCTCGCGGCGCAGGTACTTGCCCGAGCGCAGCTCGTTGATGTCGATGGGGCCGAGCACTTCGCTGGGCTCGGTGAAGCGCGTGAGCAGGTACTCGAAGTAGTCGATGCCGCTGAGCCCGAGCGCGTCTTTGAACTTGATGACGAGGTCTGACTTCGCGGTGCCTGGCGGGCCGACGAGCAGCAGCGGCTCCTGGGCGACGGCGGCGACCAGCATCAGATCGACGAGGCCCTGCTTGTCGACGAAGTGACGGCCGAGCCCGACGCGAAACCGGTTCAGGCGCTCACGCAGCGGCTGGGCTTCGGCCGAGAGCTGCTCGAGGGTGAGATCTTGAATGGCGTCGAGTGGGTCTTTGACGGGCAACGAACTCATCGAGGTGACTCTCCCAGAAAGGCTCAGGTGACGGCGCCGACGTCGCGGTGCACGCGCCGGCGGACCAGGTATTCGTCTTCTTCGAGGAAGCGGCGGGTGGCCTCGTTCAGCGTGAGGTCGTCACCGACGTGCCCAAGCACCAGCGCGTCGGCGAAGTCCACCAGCGACAGACAGAAGTGGCTGTTGGTGTTGAAGGCGTCGGTGACCCACGGCAGCTGCTGCGCGAGGCGGAGCAATCCAGGGAGCGCCGTCTCGGTCGGCAGGTGACCGAGCGCGCGGCCGGTGAAGCGCGTGAGCTTGAGCCGGTCGACGGGAATGAGGCCCGACTCGCTGCGAGAGAGCCGCGTCTGTGCGTCGTCGATGATGGGTTGCGCCTGCGTCGTCTGCCCGAGGTACGCGAGGCCGCCGGCGAGGCCGAGGCGCGCGATGAGCGTCTTGGTGTCTTCGCCCTTGAGCACAGCCGACGCGCGCTGCAGCAGCTCGCCGGCTTCTTCGCGCAGACCGACGCGGCGCAAGGAACGAACCCCCGCGACGAGCGTGGCGCCGAGCTCCGACATGCCTTCCGCACCGAGCTCCGAGAACAACCGGCCAAGCGACGCGACGAGCTGCTTCACGAGCGCAGTGCGACCGAAGTGACCGGCCACCTTGAGCGCGTCTTCGTAGAGCAGCGCGCGCAGCTTCGCGGGCATCGCGTCCGAGAGCGTGACGAAGCGCTGCAGCAACGGCAGCGCCTGCGACTCGGGAACGCTGGGGAGGAAGTCGAGCAGGCCGTCGATGAGGCGGGCGCGCTCTTCGACCGCGAGCTGACCATCGGCCGCGACGCGGGCGCGCTCCTCGATGCCCTTGAGCAGCTCGGCCGGGTCCTTCATGCCGCGCAGCGCCGCGAGCTCTTCGGCGCCGTGGTTCTGGTGCGCACGGAAGAAGTCGGTCGTCGCGTCGAGGCGCTCCTGCGGCTCGAGCACGTGGGAGAACTGACGAAGGCGGTCGACCTTGTAGCGCTGGAACGGCTCGAGGTTCGGCAGCTGCCCGTTGATCTCTGGGCCCAGCGGCGTCTCGGGAGAGACACCCTCCAGCGCCTGATCGATGCGCGCCGAGTAGGCCCGCATGAGGTAGCGGTGCACTGGAGCGTTCTGATCTTTCGCGTCGGTCGTGCCCGCGACCTTCTCCAGCACGCCCATCGACTGGTCACGAATCGCGCGCGCCCGATCGGCCGAGCCCAGCCGCGCGAAGCCCCAGGCGAACTCGAAGCCGACGTACGCGCGAGTCAGATGCGGCGGCGCCTCGACGGGAGAGCGCTTTCGCGGCGTCTCGTCGAAGGCCTTGAGCAACCCTTCGAGCTGTTGCGCGACGCGGAGCGCACGTTCGGTGCCCACACCACCTGCGCCCGTCGTTCCCGTCACGCGCATCAGGCGCGGCACGTCACGATCGAGCGAGAGCCCACGCTGCAGGCGGCCGAGCACACGATCTCTGGCGCGTGCCAGCCCGAGCGCATCACCACCCGCGAGCCGCGAGAGTGCGTACCGTGCGAGCCAGAAGCTGCGTACGTCGAGGTCGTCGTCGAAGCGGTCGAAGAAGGCAGACCACTCCGCGAGCCGGGTCACCGTCGCGCCTGCCGCGGCCTGAGCGAGCAGATGGGCCGTCGCCGCGCGCGTCTGCTCGACGTTCGGCGTCTTCTCGTTGAGCAGCGTCTCGAGCTTTCCACCGCTCGTGTCAGCCCAGCGCCGCGCCATTGCGGGAGAGCCGTCGACACCGGTCTCCCAGAGCGCATGCGCCCACGCCATGCCGGCATCACGCGGGCGCTGCACGCGCGCATAGAGCTCGGCGAGGCGGGCCCAGGCCTGCTGCCGCTCGGGAGAATCGGCCTTCGCCTCCATCTCGAGGAAGCCGTTCTCTTCGCGCGCGACGAGGGCTTCGAGCTCGCTCGGGGTGCGGGCGACCTCGACCGCCACGGGCGCGGGCGCACGAACCGTCTCGGGCGTCGCCAGCGACGGCGCAACACGCGTCTCTGCACGGCCTCTCGGGCGCGAGCGTTGCTTCTGCTCTTCGTCGGGCTCACGCTTCTCGCGGGCTCCAGACGGCGCGGCTTCTTCGGAGGCGACGAACGGCTCGAGCTCGAACACGGCAGAGCGCACCCACGCGTCGAGCGTGTCTGCCGCGCCATCGATGACGTACTCGACCCAATCACTCAGGGGCCGGAAGGCGGCGTCGGCGATGCTCAGCCGCGAGAAGCCCTGCTCGGTCGGCTCGAGCCAGGTGACGAGATCGGGGTCGGCCGCGAGCCACGTGCGCAGGCGATCGCGACGCAGCGGCGGCTCGACCGTCATGCCCACCGGCACGAAGAGGTTCTGCAAATCGGCGACGCGCGCGTACTGCGTGCCCGGCAACGCGCCAGTGTTCGCTTCACGGCCGGGCCGCGCGCGCAGCACCACCATGTCTCCCGACACGGCGAACAACACGTTCTCGAGCTGCGCTTCGGGAAGTCCACGGACGAGCGCCTCGACCTGCTCCTTCGGCGAGCGCGGGTGAATCGAGGGCCGCAGCACGAACAACGTCGGCGCCTCGGAGCGGGCGGCGCGCGTCAGGGTGAGCGTCACCGGAATCTTCGGCAGCGACTGCTCGGCCTGCTTCTTCGCCAGCGGCGCGAGCGAGTCGGCCTCGACGAGGTTGTCGACGTCGGTCCAGTTTCCGACCGGCAGCCGCCACCACGCACCTTCACCGGTGATGCACAGCAGCTGATCGTCTTCGACGTTGAAGGCCGCGTCGAGCGGGTGCTCGTAGCCGACCTCGGTCCACACACGGTCCTGGCCGGCAGGGGTCGGCACGAAGGCGCGCAGGCCATCGAGGTGATCGAGGGCGCGCGAGAGCACGAACCACGGCGCCTCCACCACCTTCACCAGCGCGACGAGGCCCTGCGAACCATCGAGCGCGCGAAGCTCCTGGCGATCACAGCCCAGCCGCAGCAACTCTCCCGCGAGCTCGAGCAGCGTGCCCTGGCCCGTGACGGTGAAGAGCACGAGCGCGGGGTTGCCCTCGGGCTCTCCGATGCGATTCGGCTTCAGCGCCTCGGCCCAGCACGACACCTTGCCGACGAGGTTGGGCACCGAACGCTCGAGCACCCCGGCCGCGAGCAGCGCCTTCCTGGCCTTTGCGGTCACGGTGTGGCCCGGAGCGACCAGCACCTCGCCGTCCTTGTTGCGGCCAATGGAGGCGGGAGCGCGCTGAACGTCAGCCGGAATGAGCCCCGACTTCAGTGCGACCTGAAGAGCTTCGTCACTCGGAAAGACCAGCGCATCCATCGGGTCGGGGACTGTAAACGAAGGCCTGTGTCGGCGCAGTGAATGATCGGCCCGACGGGCGGGCCGGCTCGTTTCAGATTGACTCTGAAGCGTTCAGTCGACTGGCCGTTTCGGCCCGACCATGAGCCGCTCGAAGATCGTCTGCGTGCGCGGGAAGTGCCGGCGCTGACCGATGGCAGGCAGCTGCACGCGCGAGAGCGTGTCGCCGTCCCACCAGACGAACGAGAAGTCTTCCACGGGCAGGTCGAGGTCGAACCGAACGCTCGTTGGCTTGCCGCCATCGACCGTCAGCACCGTCACCGTCGCGGCCTCGAGGTTCACGCGATGGCCCACCGCGATCGGGAAGTTGTCGTTGCGGAAGTTCTCTTCGAAGACCGAGTCGATCATTCGCCCGCCGACGACCGAGAGCTCGACCTGTCGCTCCCCTGTGCGGCGAACGTCGACCGGCAGCGGCGCCATCGACCACACGTGCCAGGTGCGAGGCATCGCGAGCCCGAGGTCGGCCATGAGGGGCCCTGTGTAGATGGCCGGCACGAACTCGGAGCTCGAGAGCACGACGAAGCGCTCGGTCGATTTCGGTTCCAGCGTCTTCACAGCCTCGAGCGCACGCGCGGTCACGGTCGTGAAGGCGATGGGCATGACGAGCCACTGGGTGAGGGGCTGCAGCACGAACGCGCCACCGAGCCAGAGCACGCCGAGCGCGCGACGAAGCCCGCTGTCTCTCCACGCGGCGCGCAGCATCGTGGCGACGACCGGAGCCAGGCCCAGTGACGCCGCCGTGAGCAGGCGCGCTGCGGGAAACGTCGCGAGCGTCGGCAGCAGCGAGCCGGCAGCGCCGAGGAGCAACCACTTCAACGTGCGCCGTTCGGCCTCGTCTGTCGGAGCCCAGCGGCGCCACGCGAGCAGGCCCAGCGGCACGGCCACGACACCTGACGCGATGAGCGCGCCCTTGGCCTGTGGGAGCGAAAGGTAGATGTCCGGAGCTCCGAAGGCCTGCGTCCCGACGTTGGCGAAGAAGCGAGGCAAGGCGAGCGAGAGGAACGTGAGCGGCTCACTCACCGGGTCGAGATACGTCGCCGAGCCGCGCGCGCCCGAGTTGAGCAGCTTGTAGACCACCGCGTAGACGGCGAGCACGAACACCACCGGCGCGAGCGCGCGGAGCCTGCTGCTCCACGTCTGTGGGCGCGCGAGCAGCTCGTACGCGAGCACGTAGGCCAGCGCTGCGACGGCGGTCTCCCCCGCGGCGAGGCCGAACGCGAAGGCGATCGCTGACAACAGGGCGCCCGGTCTCCAGCCCTCTTCACGCCACCGAAGATGTGCCAGCAGCCCGAGCCACACGAACAGCACCGCGATCAGCGCGTTCCGGTTCGCGAGCCACATCGCCGGCATCACGTGCGCGTCGTCGATGGCGAAGAGCACACCGGCGAACACCGCGACTGACGGCGTGAGGCGGCGATAGAGCATCAGCACGATGGCGGTGAGCGCCACGTACCAGAGCGTGGAGTGCAGGTGCTGCGGCCACGCGACGCTCCCGAACACCTCGGTGTCGAACACGATGAGCGCCGACGAGAGCGGGCGAAGAAAGCGCAGCTTCAGCTCGGGCAACGTGAACCAGGGAAACGGACCGCGCTCGATGAGCGGCCGCAGCGCCTCCACGTCACCTGCGCCGAAGTTGAACAGCGCGTACCGCGTCGTGTGGCTGAGCCGGCCGTTCACCACCGCGCGCTGCGCCCAGTCATCGAGCGAGAAGCCCGCGCCGAGGGAAGGAAGCGTCACGACGAACGCAACGACGAGCGGAATCCAGCGGCGCACGCGGGCGACTTAGCCCTCATGAAAATGAAACACCCGCGAAGCCTTGGGCCTCGCGGGTGTCTCGACTCGCTCTTCGTGGGTCGTCGGCGCGTGACTTACGCATCCCGCTTCTGGCGGTCGACGCCCACGTAGAAGTGGGTCTGGGCTGCCTTGCCCATGTCCTTGAAGGCCTCGAGCTCCTTCACGCGCACGAGCGAAGGGTTCTTCTCGATGAGCACGGCGAAGGCCTGGTCGAGCTCGAGCTTCTTCTGCTGGTTCTCGAGCGCCGTCTTCGCCTCGACGCTGGCCACCTGCGCCCGCGACTGCGCATCGAGGGCGGCGATCTCAGCGCGCGACTTCGCCGCGATGAGGTTCGCCTCGGCCTGCCGCTCGGTCTCGATGACGCGGTTCATCAGCTCGCGCAGCTGACCGGGGAAGATGATGTCCTTCACGTCGGCGCGCAGCACGGTCACGCCGAACTGCTTCGCAGGGCCCGAGATGTCGGCCTGAATCGCCTCGGACAGCTCGTTGCGGTCCTTGAGGATCTGGTCGAGCGAACGCGTCGCGAGGAACCGGCGCGCCGACAGCTGCACGTCTTCGTACAGACGGTCCTCGTAGTTGGCGACGTTCAGCACGGCCGCCTTCGGGTCGGTGACGCGGAACGAGACCAGCAGCGACAGCCGCACCGAGACCTTGTCGCCGGTGAGGATCTCCTGGTTCTTGATGGTGCTCGAGCGCTCACGCAGATCCACCAGCTCGACGGTGGGCGCAGGGCCGAAGACGGTGCCTGCGGTGTGACGGCCCGCAGCCAGCTCGCGGGTGAGCACGCCGTTCTCGAACAGCAAACCAGTGAAGCCCTGCTTGATGGTGACGGTGATCTTCATGACACGACTCCTGAGACGAAAAGAAAGGTGGGGCGGAACGCGATGAGCACCCGACGTGAAAGGACGGGTTGGTCGACCAGATGACGATGGCTGGGCCAGTCCCTCTGGAGGGAGTCGACCGCTTTCTTGGTGTCAGCGTTCGAAGCGCCCCGCGCCTTCAGACGACGAGCCTCACGCGCCCTGACGAGTCACGCGAGCTCGAGACCCGCCGAGAGCTGAATCACGCCGCGGCGCACGAGCTCACGAAGCACGAGGGTGATCGTGTCCTGTGCGACGCCGAGGTGCGCGCTCAGGTCTGACGGAGCGACGTTCTGCTCACACAGCGCCTGCGCGATCTGCCGCTGCAGCGGTGAGCCGACGTCGGCGTACAGATGATAGAGCGGCTCGTTCACCGAGACGGCCACGGCTTGCGAGACTGCGAGCTGCCCGAGGTGGTGCTGCTCGATGGCGAGACGTTGCTCCACCACGGACAAGACCGTGCCGGTCGGGTGCCCTTCGAAGCCTTCGCCCACGGGCACGGTGCCGGCCTCGAGCACCATCGAGCGGGGACGCGACGCGAGCACGAGCCGCAGCGCATCGAGCCCCGCACACCGGCCCTGCTCGAACACACCCTGCGCCTGCACGAGGCGGCCATCGGAGAACCAGAGCGCGTACTTCGCCTGCGTCGCCGCGCCTCGCAGCATGCCGGTGACGCGTGCGCGCTCGAGGGCCAGCAACAACCAACCGGTGCCGACCCGATCGAGGTGCTCGAGGGTGATGGACTCGTCGATGGAGCGGCTCGCGAGCCGTCGCTCCACGCGCACGCGCGGCACCATCAGCTCGCGCACGTGTCGTTCGACCTCGGTGAGCCGTGTCGTCTTCGGTACCGCCGCGTGACTCGTCGGGCCCGCGCGCGCGAGGACCTCTCGATATTGATCGTGCGCCGAGAAGAGGAGCACCTGCGTGTCCCAGGTGCGCACGTCTTCACGCATGGCGCCGAGCACCATCCACCCATCGACCTTCGGCATGTCGAGATCGAGGATGGTGACGTCGACGTGCCCGGCCGCGAGGGCCTGCAGCGCTTCCGGTCCTCCCGGCGCCGCGCGCACGTCGAAGCCGCGATGCCGGAAGAAGTCGTGCATCAGCTTGAGCACGCTCGGGTCGTCGTCGACGACGAGCAACGAGGTCTGCTGCGGCACCACGTCGGCCGAGGTGATGACCGGCGCGACGTCGACGACGGCGTCGATCAACGGAGGCTCGTCGCTCGCGAGCGGCTCGAACTCGCGCTGGGCCTCGGTCACGGGCGGTGCCTGTTCGCGGAAGAGCCACGGCGTGTTCTCGGCGACGAAGGGCGAGCCGTCGGGGCCCAACGCGACGCCCTTCGCCTCGAGCACCCTGCCCCACCGCAGCTGCAGGGTCGCCGTTCCATTCGGCAGTGAGAGTTCGAGCACGCCCGTGCGGCCGTAGCGGGTGATGGAGTCGAAGAGCTGCCTGAACTCGTTGAACGAGCCGTTGCCACGCAGCAGCCCGGGCCGACGTTCGAGCTCGAGGAACGAGCTGCGCAGCACCGCTTCGGTCAACCGGCGCAACGGCACCAACTCGACGATGCCCATGCGAAACGCGTGCGCCCACGGCGCGTCGCGCGCTTCATCGGTCACGAGCACGACCGGGCGATCGCCATGACTCGTCGCCTCGAGATGGCGGAGGAGCGTCTGAAGTGGCGCTCCCGGGTCGGCCATGGCGACGAGCGCGCTGATGCCGTTGAAGTTGAGATCTTCGTGGAGCGTCGGGCTGTCGGCCAGAAAGCCCCAGGTCTCGAGCCAGGGAACGTCGAGGTGCAGGCGCACCTGCTCCACCGCCTCGCGCGTCGCCCCCAGCGCTGCCACCCGAAGCAGCCGTTTCCCCTTCATGGGAGGCAGACACAGCAATCGCCACGCCGCCTCCCGGGGTCCGTCGTGATTGATCAACCCCCGGGTCACCAACCGCGGGCGAGGTGTCTTCGACCCGGTGTGAATGTGTGACGGAGCAGGTCGTCACACAGGCCGTGCGCTGGCTCGGACTTCTCTGCGTGATGTCGACGGTGGCGATGGCGGAGCCCGGGTGGACCGCGCAACGAACCTCGGTTGGCGTCGGCGTGGGTGGCCGATGGACGAAGTCGGTACGCGTCGGCGGTTCGGGTCGCGCGTACGAGGTGAGCGGCGCAGGTCCCGCGGTGAGCCTCGCCGGTTCGTTCGGGTGGAATCACGGCGCGCTCAGGCTCGGCGGCATCGCGAGCTACGAGTTCATGTTCGACCCTGAGTACGACCTTTCGGTGGCCGCGGGCAGTCCCCTCGGCGGCGTCTCTCCGACCTCGCTCGACGTTCGCAGCGCGCACTTCATCAGCGCCGGCCCTTTCGTCGGTGCGCGGACGGGAGACGGAACGCTCGAGGGCTTCGCCGACGTCGCGGTGCTCGCCGACGTCATGGTGGCCGAGATCGACGAAGCTGGAACCCGCTTCGCGCTTCGCTTCATTCCCACCGCGCGCGTCGGTGGCAGCATCGACATGGGCTTCGCGTCGTTCGAGCTGTGGCTGTACGGCAGCGCCCTCGTCACGCCGCGCGTCGGGTTCTGCTTCGCGCTCGGTTTCTGAGTCAGGGCGGGGCGTTCAGGGTGAAGACAGTCAACGCACCCAACGTGTCGCCCACCATCAGCTGAGCGCCGGTTGGCGACCAGGTGACGAGCATGGCCTCGTGGTGGAGTGCAGGCAGCCGGCCCAGCGCTTCGCACGTCATCGGGTCCCACAATCGCACGGACAAATCGTCGCTCGCCGAAGCGAACGTGCGGCCGTCGGGTGAGAACGAGACTGACCGCACCATCGAGGTGTGGCCCTGGGCACGGCAGCGGAGCTCACCGTTGCGCCCATCGACGACGAGCACGCCTCCGCCACTCGTACCGACCCCCAGCACCGCGCCGTCAGGTGAGAACGACATGCTGCCAACACGACTTCCCGTGTCGAGCATGTGGGGCTGCCGCCCGCTGATGATGGTGACGCCGTCCCCTTCTGGCCATGCGACGTGGCTGCCATCTTCCGTGAACACGAGCACCGGTTTCCCGGCATCGGGAGCGAACGTCGTCTCCACGAGGCCAGACGAACGACTCCACGTGCGCAGCGTGCCCTCCGAAGTGAACGACAGCGAAGCGCCGTCGCGCGACCACGTCAGCCGCCGAGCCTGTGCGTTCGCGTCGATGGTGGCCGTGGGTTCGAGCGTGCCTGGGTCGAGCAGCACGACGCCGCCTCCGCGCCGCGCGACCGCGAGTTCTCTGCCATCGGGAGACACGGCGATCGAGTTGCAGCCCGCATCGACTTCACCTCGCTGCCCGGTTCCGAACGCCGCACCAGTCGAGCGCTGCGAACACCACGCGACGCCGCCATCTGCGGTGAAGGTCGCATCGGCCAGGAACGTGCCTGGACCCACGGCCGAGACGACGCGCGGGAGCGACGCCAGGGGCCACCTGATGCGGGCGCCCGTCAGGGAGACGGCTTCGAGAGTGCCGTCTGCCGAGAAGTGAAGACCGGCGGCGGGTGCCGACAAGCGAATGAGAGGTGTGAGTGACGCTCCGCTCCACACCATCACCGTGCCGTCGGCGCTGCTCGAGGCGAGGAAGTGCCGGTCTGCAGACCACTGGAGCGTGAACACACCACGGCGGTGGCCCACGAGCGTCTTCACTGCCGTGGCGCCAGTGAGAGGGAGCGCCTGAATCAGTCGATCCATGTCGCCCACCAGGAGTCGCTCGTTGCCGTCGAACGAGAGGCTGTAGGGGAAGCGCTGGGTCTCGAGCAGGTGCGTGCGCTCGCCCGAGTCGACTCGCCACACCGCGACGTGCCCCTCTCCGGTCGAGCAGGCGAGCAGCTCGCCGTCAGGACCGAACGCGAGCGCTTCGCAGGGCGTGTCACCCTGGAGCGAGGAGAGACGTGCGCCGCTCGTGACGTCGTAGAGTTCGATGGCGCCACTCACCCGCGCGAGGGCGACCGAGCGGTGGCCTGGTCGGAAGGCGGCGGCGACCGCTTCGGGCGCGCCTTCGAGGAGTCGTCCCGCGTCGCTCGTCAACGGATCAACAAGCAACGCCTGACGTCCAAGAAGGAGGGCGCGTTCTCCGTCAGGCGCGAGTTCCCCACGGTTGCCCGGCCAGCTCCCGAGGCGTTCGCCCGTCGACGAGTACGCGACCACCTCCGTCGAGGAGACCAGCACACGCGCGCCTTCGGCATCGAAGCTCGCGACCGAGAGGAACGGAGTGTCGAGCTGATGCACCAGCTGCGCCGGCGCCTCGTACGCCGAGAGCAGACCGATGCCCCACCGCGCGACCCGCGAGTCCTCTGCTTCGAGCGAGCGCCGGTAGAGCGCCAAGGCCTCGTTCCAGTCGAACTCGGCCTCGGCCTGGCGTGCACGATCGATCAGCGAGGCAGCGAGGCGATGGCGCGCCTCCTTCAGGTTCTGCTCGGCGCGCTGAAAGTTCTTGAAGGCCACCACTGCCGAGCCCGTCACCGCGACGAGCGCGGCGGCGACGACAGCAGTGAGCGCACGGTTCCGGGCGACGAAGCGGCGCACCAGCTCCCACGAGGAGTATTCGTAGATGCTCAGCCGGCCGCCAGCCCTGAACGCCGCGAGCTCCTTCGCGAGGGCGGCAGCGTCGGGGAACCTCGCGTTCGGCTCGAGCTGGAGCGCCCGCGCGACGATGGCTGCGAGCTCTGGCGAGACCCCGGGCACCGCTTCGCCCAACGGCCGGTGGACGCCGCTTCGCACACGCGCGAGCAGCGCCTCGACGTCGCCCGCGTCGAACGGGCGCTGTCCCGCGACGAGCTCGTACAGCATGACGCCGAGGCTCCAGACGTCACTGCGCCGATCCGCTCCGGCCGCGTTCCCTCCGGCCTGCTCAGGGCTGAGGTACAGCGGCGTGCCCATCACCGCGCCCACCCGGGTCTGGGTCTGCTCGAGGCCGGCGAGCGGGCGCTCGACGACGTCGTCGCTCCTGCCGAGCACCTTCGCGATGCCCCAGTCGAGCACGACCGTCTCACCGAACTCGCCCACCATCACGTTCTCGGGCTTGAGGTCGCGGTGCACGACGCCGCGCGAGTGGGCGTAGGCGACGGCATTGCAGACGTCGACCAGGTGCGGGAGCAGCGCGAGCCGCTCCGCCGCCGACGTACACGCCTCGAGCGCGACGCGCAGGGACTGACCGCGCACGAGCTTCTGGGTGCAGTAGTGCTGGCCGCGTTCATCACGGCCGATCTCGTAGACGGGCACGATGCCGGGGTGCTCGAGCTGTCCGGTGATGCGCGCCTCCCTCACGAACGCCCGGTCGCCGGAGGCATCGTTCACCATCTTGAACGCGACCTCACGACCCACGGCCGCGTCGAGCGCGAGACACACGACCGACTGCGCGCCACGGCCGAGCTCGCGCGCGAGCGTGTACCGGTGTTTGTCGGCGCGAGGCAGCGCGTCGTCCGACGTCGTCGCCTCGAGCACCTTCGGTTTGACGGTCTGGTCGAGGCCGGGCTCGGAGAGATCGTCACTCATCGTGACTGTCCCGAGTCAGCGCCAGCAGGGATCCACTGGATCATCGAGCCTCTGCTGCACACGGCGGGGGACGTGGAGTCTCACCCGCCGCGAGGCCCTCCGTCACTTCTTCTTCTTCGCGGCCTTCTTGTCGAACGTGACGGTGACCTTCGTCGCGATGCCACCACGCACCCACCAGTCGGCCTCGACCTGCAGGTGGCGCGGCGCGCAGGCCTTCACGAGATCGTCGAGCACGCGGTTGGTGACGGCTTCGTGGAAGGCGCCTTCGTCACGGTAGCTCCAGAGGTACAGCTTCAGGCTCTTCAGCTCGATGCACGTCTCGTCGGGCACGTAGCGAATCTTGAAGTGCGCGAAGTCGGGCTGGCCGGTGAGCGGGCAGAGGCAGGTGAACTCGGGGCAGTCGAACGCGATCTCATAGTCGCGGGTGGGCGCCGGGTTCTTGAACGTCTCGAGGTTCTTGCTGGGCTTCGAAGGCATGCGCGGGGCCTTACACACAAAACCGGTTACCATCACCTGCGTGAGTGACGAGGTTCAGCGCGCGGCGAGAGCGCTTCGAGAAGGTGGGCTCATCGGGCTGCCGACCGAGACGGTGTACGGGCTGGGCGCCGACGCCTCGAACGAGCTGGCGGTGCGGCGCATCTTCGCGGTGAAGGGGCGGCCCTCGAACCATCCCCTCATCGTGCACGTCGCGAGCGCCGAGGTGGCGAAGCGCTGGGCGGCGAATTGGCCCGCTGAGGCTGCGCGCCTCGCCGACGCGTTCTGGCCGGGGCCGCTGACGCTCATCGTGAAGCGCTCTTCGCTGGCGAGTGACGCGGTGACTGGCGGGCAGGAGACGGTGGGCCTTCGCGTGCCCGACCATGTGCTCGCCCTCGAGCTGCTGCGCGTCTTCGATGGAGGTGTGGCGGCTCCGTCGGCGAATCGCTTTGGCCGCGTGAGCCCGACGACGGCGAAGCACGTGCGTGACGAGCTCGGCGACGACGTGGAGCTGGTGCTCGACGGTGGCCCGTGCCGCGTCGGCGTGGAGTCGACCATCGTCGACCTGAGCGGGCCTTCCCCTCGCCTGCTCCGTCCGGGAGGCGTTCCGAGAGAAGCCGTCGAGCGCGCGCTGGGCCGTGAGGTTCCGCTCGCGTCACACGCGACCGACGTTCGCGCGCCGGGAATGCTGGCGTCTCACTACGCGCCGCGCGCCGGGCTGTGGCTGGTGACGAAGGCGACGCTGGCAGACGAAGTGGCGAGACGGCTGGCGACAGGCTCGAAGGTGGCGGTCGTGGCTCCGAAGGGAACGGCGATTCCCGACGGGGTGACGCGCTTCGAGGTGCCTGACGATGACGCGGGCTACGCACACGCGCTCTACGCGACGTTGCGTGAGGTCGACGAGCGCGGGCTCGATGTGGTGCTGGCCGTCCCTCCTGCCGAGTCAGGTGTTGGTCTGGCAGTGGTCGATCGCCTGCGTCGCGCGAGCGCTCCCCGCGGCTGACCCGTTCACTTCAACAAAGGTGCTTTCTCGAGTGCCGCCATCAACATCGCGAGCGCGTGGTCGGGGCTGTCACCCGCTGCCTCGAGGCCAAAGCCGCGTGCCTTCGTCCCTCGCCCTGGCACCCACTGCACGAAGGCGCGCGCGTGCCACCTCGTGCCCTTTGGCGTTCGACGCGTGACGGTGATGCCGCTCTTCACCTGCTTCGCCGTCGGTGGAACCAGCAGAAGCAACAGCCTTCGTGCTCCTTCGACGAGCGCCTTCTTCGCCTTGCGAGCGACCTGCGGTCTTCGGGCCAGTGCCATCTCAGCCTCCTGAACGGCGTTGCGCTTCCCACACGTGCGCCTGCACCGAGAGGCAGAACGCGTCGAACACGGAGCCATCGGAGAACGCAGCCGACGGCACGGACAGCGGCTCAGCTCCCTCGAGGGCGATGAAGACCGCGTGGTGACCGTGGCGCTCGAAGTGGACGCGCTGCCACCCAAACAACTCCGTCGACGAAGAAGCGCCCTGGGGCTCGCGGCTCACCTGCAGGCCCAGCTCGAGCACCTGCAGCGTCACCTGCTCGACGACGGTGTTCTCCTCGATGGCCTTCTGCCAGTCGATGGTCTGCATCGTCTTCGCCGCAGAGCGCGCCGCGGTGCGCACGGTGAACAGCGCGCCGAGAATCCACCCCGCGAACCACAGCAACGGCAACGCACCGAAGAACGCGCAGAGCCCGACGCCCAGGGGCTGTCCCGAGCGTTGCGTCACCCAGGCCAGCGCCGCAGCGCCGGTGACGACCAGCACGCCGCGCGCGATGGTCGTTCTTCGCGAGATGCCAGTCGCGACGTCGTCCAGGACCCGCGCACCGGCGACGGCACCGGGAGGAACGCCAGGCTTCGGCCGGCGATGCTCGAAACGAACGGGCTGGTCGAACACGGGCGCCACGAGGCGTCGCTCGTACTCCGGCTCACCGGCAGAGGTCGACCACGAGCTGACGGAACCACGCGTGGCCATCGTCGTGCCGATGCCGCTCGTGCCACGCCTGCTTGAGCGTGAAGCCATGCACCGGAAACGGCAGCGCTCGCGAGACGAGCCGCCACGGCTTGCCGTGCACCTCGATGATTCGACGGGGCAACACGGCGCCGAGGTCGCTGTGCGCGATGAGTGAAGGCACCACCGCGAACGTCGGCACGTGCGCGACGAGCTGCCGCTGATGGCCCATGCGCTGGAGCGTCTCGTCGAGCGGGTTTCCCGGCCGGCCTTCGGGCGAGAGCGCGATCTGCTGAATCGACAGGTACCGCTCGAGCGTGAGCGGCTTGCCGGCGAGCGGGTGGCCTTCCCTCAAGACGAACGAGAACGTCTCGTCGAACAGCTTCGTCCACACCACGGCCTGGCTCATCGACCGTTGCGGCGCCCACAAGAAGTCCCACATGCCCTGCTGCAGCGCCGCTTCCGCTTCGGGAGCCGTCTGCACGACTCGCACGGTCACGCCCGGAGCCTCTCGGCCCAGGCGCTGCAACAACGGCCGCATCAACACCGATGCGCTGTAGTCGCTGGTGGCCACCACGAAGGTTCGCCGCGACGTCGAAGGGTCGAAGCCGGCGCCGGTCGCGAGCAGGTCGTCGAGACGGGTGAGCAGCGCCTCGAGCTCGGGCTGTAGCGCCAGCGCGCGCGGCGTGGGAACCAGCCCGCCCCTGTCGCGAACGAAGAGCGGGTCCTGGAGCGCCGTTCGCAGCCTTCCCAGGGCACGCGACACGGCCGGCTGTGACAGCCGCATGCGGTCGGCGGTCGCGGTCACGCTGCCCGTCGCCAGCAGGTGTCGGAAGGTCGTCAGCAGGTTCAGGTCGGCCAGCTCATGCGTCTGATGCATCTTGGTCTCTCGCGCCATGCATTGGACACATAGCGCATCGGAACGCATGGTGCGCCCCGCAGTCGAACCCACTTCCCCGGAGTCACCATGTACGTCATCGCAGGAGTCTCAGGCCGCACTGGCGCCGTCGTCGCAGACACCCTCCTCTCGCAGGGCAAGCAGGTGCGCGTCATCGTTCGCAACGCCGAGAAGGGCGCGGCCTGGCAGAAGAAGGGCGCTGAAGTGGCGGTCGCCGAGCTCGGTGACGTCGCCGCCATGACGAAGGCGCTCACGGGCGCGACGGGCGCGTACCTGCTCTCGCCTCCGAACTTCGCAGCGGCCGACTTCGTGGCCGACCGAAAGGTCATGCTGGGCAACCTCGGCAAGGCCATCACCGCCTCGGGCCTGAAGAGCCTCGTGTTCCTCTCGTCGGTCGCCGCGCAGCACCCGGCCGGCACCGGCCCCATCGTCACCGTGCACCACGCCGAGCAGCTGTTCGGCAAGCTCGCGCCGTCGGTCACCTTCGTTCGCGCGGCGTACTTCGTCGAGAACTGGGGCTCGGTGATTCCCGTGGCCAAGGCGCAGGGCGTGCTTCCCCACTTCGGCGCGGTCGACGTGAAGTTCCCGCAGGTCTGCACGAAGGACATCGGCGAAGCGGCCGTGAAGGCGCTGCTGAACCCGGCCGATGGCATGCGCATCGTCGAGCTCGCAGGCAAAGAAGACTGGTCGGTGCAGGACGTCGCCGCTGCGCTGGGAACGCTGCTGGGCAAGCCGGTGCAGGCCGTCTCGGCGCCGGTCGAAGCCGCGAAGGCGGGCCTCATGCAGGCGGGGCTGCCCGAGAACATGGCTGGCCTCTACGCCGAGATGTACGCGGGCATCGGCAAGGGCCTCGTCGCGTTCGAGAAGCCGGCGAGCCTCACGCGCGGCAATACGGCGCTCGTCGACGCGCTCCGTCCGCTCGTCTGAGCACGTTCTGAAAAGCCCCGGCGTCGCAGCGGCGCCGGGGTCAGCAGGACGACGGCGGCCAGTGACCGAACGTCGATGCGCTCCAAGAGAGTGGTCCAGCTGAGAGGCTCTGAGGGAGCGTTGAGTGATGGTGCCCCTGAAGCCTCGAGTGATCGAAGGTGACGCTGAATTCCCTGCGTCCGAGGTCCACGCGCACTGGAACGTCAGCTCGGCGCAGTCCTCGTGCGGTCCGCAGCCCTCGGAAGGTTAGAGAGTCTATCTAACCTTCTCCGCCCTTGGAGCTCGACCGGCTCGGTCCCAACCTGGTGGCCAATTCCCGCGCGAACCACCCGCCCCCGAGGCTTGGGCGGCGCGGGACGGGCTCCCGAAGACGAACGTCGGTCGCTCCTGGAATGACCTCTACGCACCGTCGCCTGGACGAGGTCGCGCGCGTCAGGCGAGTGACTTGAGCTCGGCGTGCAACGTCAGCAGCGCCGTTCTCGTCCTCGTCTTCACCGTGCCCAGCGGCAGCCCGGTCTTCGCGGCGATCTCGCTCTGAGACAACCCCTCGTCCCACGCGAGCTCGAGCAGGGTGCGCTGCTCGGTGGGCAGCTTCGCGACGCGGGCGCGCACGACCGAGCGGGCCCGCGCGGAGTCGAGCACGTCATCGGCGGTCTTCACCGGCTCCGACACGTCACGGCGCTCGACGTCGAGCGTTCGGTCGACGGTGGTGCGGGAGCGGAGCTTGTCGATGGCGCGGCTCTTCGCGATGGTGACGAGCCAGGCCGCCACGTTCGCGCGCTCTGGCTGGTACTGCGCCGCCCGCCGCCACGCCTCGAGAAAGGTCTCCTGCACCAGCTCTTCGGCCTCGGCGCGGTCACGCACGAGCCGCATGACGACGGCGAACACGATGGAGCCATGGAGCGCATACAGCTCTCCCAGCGCCCCGCGGTCGCCCTTCGCCAGCCGATCTGACAGCGCGCGCTCGTCGGCCTGGCTCACGGTTCCTCCGCGAGCTGAACGACCGAAGCGCAGATGCACGCGAGGCCCGCGAGGGCGGTGAAGCTGTGGGAGGTGCCCTCGGCGCGAACGTCGACCTCGCCGCGCCAGAACTCCTGGCCGGTCTGGTCGTCGCGATAGCCGCCTTCGAGCACCAGCACCTGCTCTCGCGCGGCGTGCGTGTGCATCGGCAACTGCGCGCCCGGCTGCAGGCGAACGACGACCGTCATGTAGCCAGCCCACTTCGGGCCAGCTTCGACTGGCAGCAGCTCGAGCCCCTCGGCAGGACCCGGGCCCCAGCTCGCGGCGTCGTCGAACGAGCTCACCAGCGCGCGGGCGGCGGCCTCGCTGACGTCGAAGTGCGAGGCCAGCTTCGCCACGAGGTGCTCGAAGCGCCCACCACCCTCGAGTGACGCGGCGACCTTCGTCCATGCCGAGGCGGGAGGCTTCTGGCTCGCGGTCACCAACGACATCGACCGCTCGAGGTCCTTCAGCCGCTCGACGGCCGACGGCGACACCTCGAGCAACGCCTCGACCTCGGCGCGCTCCTCGGGCGTGAGAGTGCCGAGCGCGTACTCCGCCAGCAGCCCCTGCAGGTCGTCGTGCTCACCCATCGCGGCTGTCGACTCTGCCTCAGTTCAGGGCGTTTGGCTGCGCCAGCGGGAACTCCGAGATGCGGGCGTCGAACATCGTCTTGTCCTCCCGCTCCATCTGGTAGCTGCCGCGCATCGAGCCGAACGGCGTCTTCAGCATCGCCCAGCTCTGGTACTCGAAGCGGTCACCGGGCTCGAGGCGAGGCTGCTTGCCGACGACGCCCGGCCCGCGAACCTCTTCCACGCTCCCCGTCGCGTCGGTGATGAGCCAATGCCGCGTGCGCAGCGTGGCCGGCGTGCTGCCCTCGTTCGAGATGGTGATGGCGTACGAGAACGCCCACTGCCCACCCTCGACGTTGGAGCGCTCGGGCCAGAACGTCGCCTTCACCTGCACGCGGATGCCTTCGGTGATCGTGTTCGACATGGTCGTCAGTTCGGAGCGGCGGGTTCACGCGCCTTCTCGGGCGCCTCGATGGTGGGGGGCGGCTTGATGAGCACCGACAACCCGATGGAGCCAGCCAGCGTACCTGCGATGACGCCCAGCGAGATGATGATGAGCGCGGCTTCGTGCTGCGCGACGAAGCCGTGAAACGCCGTCTCGACGATGAGCTTCACGCCGACGAACGCGAGGATGATGCCCAGCCCCGTCTTCAGGTAGCGGAACTTGTCCATCAGCGACGAGACGAGGAAGAACAACGAGCGCAGGCCGAGAATCGCGCAGGCGTTCGAGCTGAAGACGATGAACGGGTCCTGGCTGATGCTGAGCACCGCAGGAATCGAGTCGAGGGCGAAGAGCAGGTCGGTCGACTCGACGACGAGCAGCACGAGGAAGAGCGGGGTGAAGAGGAACTTGCCAGCCTCGCGGGTGGTGAAGTGATTGTCGTCGGTGTTCTTCGAGGCGACCGGCAACACGCGGCGGGCCCACTTCAGAACGGTGAGGTTCTCGGGGTCGACCTCGTCGTCTTCACCGCTCCCGAAGAGCAGCTTCCATGCGGTGAAGAGCAGGAACGCGCCGAAGAAGTAGAGCACCCAGTTGAAGCGGGCGACCAGCGACGCGCCGAGGAAGATGAGCGTGCCGCGCAGAATGAAGGCGCCGACGATGCCCCAGTAGAGCAGCCGGTGCTGCGCGACGTTCGAGACCTTGAAGTACGAGAAGACGACGATGAAGACGAAGAGGTTGTCGACCGACAGCGCGTACTCGATGACGTAGGCCGTGAGGAACGGGCCCGCGGCCTTCGCGCCTCCGAGCCAGAACAAGACGCCCGCGAACATCAGCGAGAGCGAGACCCACACACCCGTCCAGATGGCAGCCTTGCGCGGAGTGACCTCTTTGCCGCCCGACACGCGAAGGTCGATGAAGATGACCGTCACGACGCCCAACATGAATGCTGTCCACAGCAGGGGTGTTCCCAAGGCGGCGTCCCTTTACGTCAAAGCGCTCCCAATGCATCGCGACAAAGACGTTCCCCGACAAGCCTGAATGCGTCGCGGCAGACGTCATTCGGGGGTTGTGCGCACCTGACAGGAAAGGCCGGCGGCGCCGCACTCGAGCATGACCGCCACGCGTCAGAGGTGCACACTGGCTTCATGCTCACGACGTTCGCGGCGATGGTGTTGCTGGCTCCCGATGCAGGGTTCTCGTTCAGGGCGGCCGACGCAGGCGCGCGGGTGGCCGATGCAGGCGTCGTCGTCGTCGAGGCTCCGCGCGACATGGCCTCGGCGGCCGAGCTCGAGCGGCTCAAGAGGCGCGTGACCGACCTCGAGGCGAAGAACCTCGAGCTCGAGCGGCAGCTGAAGAACGTCGACGCGCTCTCGAAGAAGGTCGACCAGGCGAACGAGGACTTCACGGCCTTCAAGAAGGTCGTCGAGGAACGCGAAGAGGCCCGCAAAGAGGCCGAGCGGAAGGCCGTGGAGGCGAAGCAGCGCTTCGAGACGGCCAGCCGCGGGCTCTTCACGGCCGACCAGACGCTCGCCTCGGGTTCGCTCGCCAACGTGTCGGAGCAGCTTCGAGCGGCCGAGGCCAGCTACACCGGGCTCGCGCTGCAGTACGTGCAGGCGGCGCGCGTGGCGCTGGGCAACAACGACCTCGGCACCGCGCGCAGAATGATGATGCTCGCCGTCTTCGAGACGCAGTTCGGCGGCAGGCCATGACCATGCGAGCCCTCTTCATGCTCACCCTCGCACTGACGCTGGGCTGCTCGGCCGCGGGCGCCAACGCCGTCGTCAGCACTGCCATCGGAGTGGGCGTCGCTGGTGCCAGACGTGCGAACGGTGAGTGCTACACGCCGTGTACGCCGGGCAACACGTGCAATCCGCAGTCGGGGTTGTGTGAGCCGCTGCCGTGTCGCGGAGAGTGTCAGCTGAACGAGGCGTGCGAGCTGACGCCGACAGGCGAGAAGTGCGTGCCCGCTGCGGCTGCCGTGCCTTTGGAGCTCCGCACCTCGTCCTCGACGTTCAAGCCGGGCGGCGCGGGGGACGCGGGCGTCACGCCGAAGCTGCCTCCGTCGGAACGCCTGCTGCCTCGCTGAGCCGTCAGCAGCGCGAGACGAAGTTCCGCAAGATGAGAACACCCCACGGCGTGTCCTTCGCGGTCTCGTCGAGGTGACGCCGCCGCGAGTCGTCGAGGGTCTTCTCGTTGCCGATGGCGAACCGAATCGAGGCCGCGTTCATCTCGGGGTGAAACTGCACGCCCCACCGCGAGCCATGCCGAAACGCCTGCACTGCACAGGCTGCGTTCGTGGCGAGCAGCGTCGCTCCGGCTGGCAGCATGGCGGCTTCGTCGAAGTGCGTCGCCTGCACCTCGGCGAGCATCGGCAGGCCATCGAAGAGCGGGTCCACCCTCCCCTCCTCCGTGAGCGACACCGTCACCGTGCCCAGCTCGAGCCCGAGCGGGTTTCGCCGAACCTGGGCGCCGAGTCGCCACGCGAGCAGTTGATGCCCGAAGCAGACGCCCAGCACGGGCACGCGCGCGTTCACGAGCACGTCGGCGGCCTCCACGACCCACGGCGCGGGCTGCGTCACCGACAAGGGAGAGCCCGTCATGATGACGGCGTCGAAGCCGTTCAACGAAGGCACAGCTTCACCGGCGTGCAGCTCGACCGGATGCATCGTGGCGAGCCCTGCCGTCGCGTCGCCGAACCACTGCTCGTAGTCGCCGAGCACGGCCTTCGAGCTCGTCACCCCAGGCTTCAGCAACAGCACGCGCTTCATGGCGTCACACACGCCGGCAGTGGATGCGTGGAGAGATACGTCTTCGCGCTCACCTCGAACGCCTCCACCGTCGTCGACACCGCGAAGTCGACGCCGTCGAGGAACGCCTTCGTGTGGGCCTGCACCGCGTCTCCGCACGCCTGGCCTGTCTTCGTCACCAACACCTGCCGCGCATCGGTGACGGACTTCCACGCGGAGTCCGCTCCGGTGAGCGCCGAGTCCTTCACGGGCTCTTTCGCGAACTCGGCGTTGCGCTGACGCAGCGTCACCACCTTCACCACGCCGTCGACGGTCATCAGGTCGAGCATGTCGAGGTCGAAGAGCACGCGCGCTTCGGGCGTCGTGGGTGACGGGTACTCGCGCTTGCAGAAGCTCGTCATGAAGCGCTTCTCACCGCACGGCCCCATGTGTTGCTCGATGGCCTCGCCGACGCGAGCGCTGTCTTCCGCGGAGTAGCCCAACGACGGGAGGTCGGCCTTCGCGAGCGCGGCGCCCTGCTGATGATGCGTACAGAACCGCTCGTACGGCGTGCCGGTGCCATCTTCCTTCGTCGCGTCATGGAGCAAGACCGCAGCCTCGACGATGAGTGGAGCTGCGCCTTCGGCCTTCGAGAACGAGGGCACCAGCCGCGCGAGCCGAAGCATGTGACGGTGATTCGGCCCGTCCGCTTTCACGTGACGCAGCATGAGCGAGACGACATCGGCGCGCGGAGTCGGTGGCGTGTGAGCGCAACCCGCGAGGAGCAAGAGGACGCAGAGGCGAAGCATCGGACGCGTGGATTACTCCGAACGGAGGCCTCGGCACACGCTGCGTGCATCAGCGAACACCTGCTGGGCGCGCGGGTCGGTCGGGGGAACGCCATCACCCAGCGGGAGCAGCTCTTTCTCGGCTCCATCGAAGAGGAACACGACGTACAGCCTGAAGGAGTACTTGTTGCGGCGCTTCTCGAGCTGAACCGCTTTCACCTCGGACAGGCGCGAGACCAGCCGCTTCATCAGGCCAGCGGTTCGCGCGAGCCGTCGCAGAGACACGCCCACGCCGAGCACGACGACGGCCACGAGCCAGGGAATCCACTCTTCCTGACGCGGAGCGAGCACGCGCCCCATGCGAACGACGTACTGGGTGATGAAGGCGGCGAGACCGAAGCCGCCGAGCGCGAGCACCGAGCCGAGAACGCGCAGCTCCCGTCGCAGGCCGGTGTCGTGGTCACGCAGCGCTGTCGCGAGGGCTTGAGGCAGCGGCGAGAAGACGTCCATCCGACACATCGTACACGGGCCTTCCCGCGACCTCGTTCACTCGCGCAATCACGGGTGCGAACTCCAGCACCTCGTCGATGAAGTGCAGGCCGGGAACCATCGGCGCTTTCGCCACGCCCTCGGCCATCGCGGCGATCGCGAACGCCGCGGCCTCCATTCCGTCGCTCGAGCTCGTGTGCCGCTCGAACACTCGACCGTTCTTCTCGGCGCGCGCGACCATCTGCACCGAGGACGGAACGCTGCGCAGCACGAAACGACGCAGCACCGTGAAGTACGCCTCGAGCGCCGAGCGGAACCACTTCGCCTGCAGCAGGAAGGCGGGAAGCAGCGTGAAGGCCGCGACGAGCAGGCCCGGCTTCGGCGCGAAGAACGTCTCGATGGAGCTGGCCTTCGTGCTCAGCGGCAGCATCTCGGACTCGGCGAGCGACATGCGCAACGAGGGGCGCTTCGTGCCCGCGAAGTCGAGCGTCGGGCCTGCAGCGAGCGACGACTCCTCGCGACGACCATTCACCGTGCGCACGACCTTGCGCGCGGCGGCGTCGACCATGAGCGCGATGGTTCCCTTGCCGGCTCCAGAGAACGGACTCGACGCGACCGCCCACGACAACGACGCGCCTTCTCCCGCTTCGTCAGCCACCGCGCGCGCCATCAGGTTGCTGACTCCGGTGAAGATGCCTGCGCCCACGACGACGCGACCCGGGCCCGCGGAGTGACGATGCGCTTCCACCAGCCGCCGCACCGTCTCGGCATCGGACGTCGCCTCGAGCAGGGTCTTCCCATGCTGCAGGCACCATGAAGCGAGCGCGTCGGGTTGGCTCCGCGTTCCATCGGTCAGGTCGACGATCACGTCGGCCGGCACCAGCTCGGAGAACGTCTCGGGCTTCGCGACGTCGACGACGAGCGGACCTCGCCGGCTCGCGACCAGCACGTCGACCTGAGGAAACCGCTTCAACGCCTCGACCGTCTTCGCGCCGAGAAAGCCTGTTCCACCGAGCACGATGATTCGCATGCCCCGACGAATAACCGGGGCGGCGCGCTGCCCACCACTCGCGTTCACGAACGCCAACCGGCGCGCGATCGACGACGCAAGCACTGGCAGCTGCTCACGAATTCGAGCGCGACGAAGAACGTGCCGGCAGGCGTCTCGCGTTCCTCAACCTTGCGCGTCGACTGGAACGACCTCGGTTACCGAGCGGTGACGAACGCTGGTTACTCGTGACGCATGCGATTCGAACACTCGTCCTCACCGTTTCGAACGGAGCTCACCCGCCGCGTCGACACGTACTTCCAGGGCCGAAGCCGGCACGCGACATTCTCTGCGTGGGCGGTCGGGCTGCTCTCGATCGTGCTCACGGCGGCTGGCTGGGCGGCGCTGGTCTTTCTGTCGCTGCCGTGGTGGCTCGCGATTCCGCTCTCGTTGCTGACGGGCTTCTTCGTCGCGCAGGTCGGCTTCAATGTCGGCCACGACGCGATTCACGGAGCGCTGTCGTCACGACGATGGGTGAACGCGCTCTTCTCGCGCAGCTTCGACCTCATGGGCGCGAGCTCACGCATGTGGGCCTGGGCTCACAACGCGATTCACCACACCTTCACCAACGTGCCCGGCGCCGACCACGACCTCGAGCCGGCGGGGTTGCTGCACCTGTACAAGAAGCCTGACGCTCCGTGGATCGTGCGCTTCCAGCACGTCTACGCGTGGCCGCTGTACGGGCTCACGATGATCTCGTGGGTGTTCCTGAAGGACTTCGTTCAGCTGCAGGAGCGCCCGGGCAAGGTGACGGTGCGTGACGTCGTCGACGTGGTGGCGGGCAAGCTCGCGCACCTGTCGTTGTGGCTCGTGGTGCCGTTGGTCCTCAGCGCGCGGCCGTGGTGGCAGGTGGCCATCGGGTATGTGCTGGTGCTGGTCGCGGCGGGCTTCACGGCGGCGGTCGTCTTCCAGCTGGCGCACGTCGTCGAAGGTCCTGCGCTGCCCACGCCCGACGCCTCGGGCACACTCGCCGACGACTTCTTCGCCCATCAACTGCGAACGACCGCGAACTTCGCGCCGGGTAATGCGCTGACGACCGCGCTCACGGGAGGGCTCAACCATCAAGTCGAGCACCACCTCTTTCCGCGCGTGAGTCATGGGCACTACCCCGCGCTCGCGCCCATCGTGGAAGCCTGTGCGAAGGAGTTCGGCGTGCCGTACCACGTGAACGCGACGTTCTTCTCGGCGCTCGCGAGCCACGCGCGCATCATTCACGGCATCGCGCGCGCGTCGGCAGTGGAGACCGAGGTCTCGCACGCCGCGGCGTAGTCACGGAAGCCCAACGAGGTCTCGGCTCCGAGGAAGCGTGGTGCGTGCTGCTCGACGCAGGAGCGCGAACCACGCTCGGAGCGCTCTGGTCTCGAGCGTTCGTGCCATTCGGCCAAAGGCGCCGGCTTCGGAGCAGCGCCTTCGTCACCCGCGCCCCCTCAGAGCCGCTGCGCACCGGTCGGACCGTCATGGACACTGGCATCCCGCCCTGCGCTGGCGTTAGCACCGCGCCATGACGACGCGCCGCCGAGTCCCCGCGAAGACGCTCCCGAAGCGCCTGCAGCCGCGCAAACGCCCCTCGCAGTCCCGCAGCCGCGCGCTCGTCGACGCCATCGTCGAAGCCGGCAGCTCACTGCTCGCGGACAAGGGCTGGGAGGCGCTCTCGCTGCAGCAGGTCGCCACCAAGGCGGGTGTCTCTCCCGGCAGCCTGTACCAGTACTTCCCCGACAAGGCCGCGCTCGTCGCCGAGATCACCGAGCGCCAGTCCCAGCGCGAGCTCGCGTTTCACCTCGTGCGCTTCTCGACGATGACGCCGCACACGACGCTGGAGGAATCTCTTCGTCTGATGATTCGCGCGATCCTCGACTTCCAGCGACAGGAAGGCGCGTTGATGCGGCAGACGCTCGCGGCCCTGCAACACCTCGGGCGCTACGAGCAGCTCGCCGCGCGCGCGAGAGAAGCCGTGCAGGTCTTCCGCGCCGTGCTCGAGCAGCATCGCCATCGGCTGCGTGACGGTGAAGACCTCGAGCTCGCCGTGCACGTGCTCGCGAACGCGACGCACAGTCTCACGCACGACGGAGTGCTTCCCAGGCCCGACTCCCTCGACGACGACACGCTCGCGCACGCCATCGAGCGGCTCATGCTCGGCTACCTCTCGCTCCGCTGAGCCCGCGACACGACCCCTGAAAATCAGAAAGGGCCCGTCGTTGCCGACGAGCCCCTTCAGTTGCTTCACGAGGAAGCGATTACTTCAGGTGCTTGCTGATGAGCTTCGTCATCTCGAACATGTTGACGGTCTTCTTCCCGCCAAACACGGCCTTGAGCTTGTCGTCAGCGTTGATGTTGCGCTTGTTCTTGTCGTCCTGGAGCTTGTTCTTCTTGATGTACGCCCACACCTTGCTCGTCACTTCGGTGCGGGGAAGCGGCTTGGAGCCGACGATCTCTGCCAGGGTGTCAGAGGGCGTCATCGGCTTCATGAACGCTGCACTGGGCTTTCGCTTCGCGGGTTTCTTGGCGGCCATGTTCGTTTTGTCTCCTCCCCTCAGGGGGACTTGGCGGTTCCTTTTCGTGCGAACCGGGCGCACGAGGTAGCACGTCACACGAGAGAAAACAGCCCCTCGTTGATTTCTTTCGAGGGAGAGTGCCCGGCATGCGTGTCCTCATCACCGGCGCCAACGGCTTCGTGGGGTCCTGGCTGGCCTCGTTTCTGGCCGAGCGGAAGCACGACGTGAGGTGCCTCGTCCGAGAGGGAAGTGACCGTTCTGCCCTCACACACCCTGAGGTTTCGATCGTTTCCGGCGACGTGACCGACCCTGCCAGCCTCGCCGCCGCCCTCGATGGCGTGGAGGTCTGTTACCACCTGGCTGGAATCCGCCGAGGGACGACGCGCTCCGACTTCATGCGGGTGAACGCGGAGGGGACCAGGCTGCTCGCCGAGGCGATGGTGCAGATGAAGGCCCGCCGGCTGGTGTTGTGCGGGTCGCTCGCGGCGTCAGGCCCGTCGCTCAACGGCCAACCGCGCCGGGAGGAGGACCCCTTCGCGCCAGAGGAGTGGTACGGCGAATCGAAGGCCGAGGCCGAGCGCATTCTCTTCTCGTTCAAGGACCGGCTCGAGGTGACGAGCTGCCGCCCGGCGCGCATCGTCGGGCCCGGTGACCACGAGAACCTCACCTTCTTCAAGCTCGTGAAGCGCGGCATCGTGCTCAAGCTGCTCGGCCGCGAGCGCCGCATCTCGTTCATCGACGTCGAAGACGTGCTCGAGCAATTGGTGCTGCAGGGTGAGCGGAAGGAGGCGGTGGGTGAGGCCTTCTTCTGTGCGTCGGCGCAGACCGAGAGCGTCGAGTCGTTGATGACGTACATCGCCGAGGTGCTGAAGGTGAAGACGCGCACGGTGCCGCTGCCCGAGTCGGTGCTGCTCGGAGCGGGCGGACTGGCCGACCTCGTCTCCACCGTCTCGGGAAAGAAGCTCCCCCTCAATCGCAAGCTCGCGCGGCAGCTGCTGGCCCCGGGGTGGACGTGCACGACCGACAAGGCGACGCGGCTGCTCGGGTTCACGGCGAAACGCAGCGTGCGGGAGTCAGTGAAACGCTCGGGTGAGTGGTACCTCGAGCACGGCTGGCTCTGAACGTCAGCGCTGAACCTCTGCGGGCACGAGGAGCGACACCTCGACCGCAGGCAGTCGTCCTCGCCACGCGTTTGCGACCGCGGGCTCTTTCGGCACGAGCGAGGTGTCGAACGAGAACGTGACCTTCAACGGGCCTGGCGAGACGCGCGCCGTGCGCCCCTGAACGCGCAGCTGCAGCGGCTCGAGCGTGATCGTCGAGAGCACCAGCGATTGACCGGGCGCGACAGCTCGCGCGTACCAGGTGGCGGGCGTCGGGTCGGGGCGCTCCTCGATGTGGCGCGGGTCGAAGAGCTCGATTGGGTGCCCCAGTCCATCGACCACGGTCATCGTGAGCACGTCGAGGTCGAGGTGGGCCGGCAAGATCGCGATCGCGGACGAGATGTTGGTCAGCACCAGCTCGACGCGCGGGCCGGGCGCGACGACGGCCTTCAGGCTCCACGGTCCTCCCGTCGCCGCGAGCACCGCGAGCACGAACATGGAGCCATCTTCGACCGAGCGATCACGATTGTCTGCACACGCAGACCTGCTGAGGGGTCTGTGGTTGCGATCCCCACCCGGTTGGGCGCTTCGACGTGCCCGGAGACGTTCATGCGATTTTCAGCCCTCATTCTCAGCGGCGCCCTGATGGCCCTCGTCAGTTCGTGCTCGGCCCCGCCGCCTGTCAGCAACACCCAGTGCAGCTCTTCGAACTGTGGCGGCTGCTGCGACCCCACCACGAACAAGTGCATCGCCGGCGTCGAAGCCTCGGCGTGCGGCCGCATGGGCCAGTCCTGCGTCGCGTGTCCGTTCACGTTCACGTGCATCGTCGGAGCGTGTACGCCCTCGAACTCGGGCGGCGGCTCTCCCATCGGCGGCGGCTCCGCGACTGCTGGCGGCAACGCGGCTGGTGGTGAAGCGGGCGGCGCTGCTGCAGGTGGAACGGCGTCGGCAGGTGGGGTCGCGTCCGCTGGTGGAACCGCGTCGGCCGGCGGAACTGCGACGGCTGGCGGCTCGGCTTCGGCTGGTGGAACGGCCTCGGCGGGCGGCTCCGCTTCTGCTGGCGGCACGGCTTCGGCGGGCGGAACTGCGAGCGCCGGCGGCACAGCTTCGGCTGGCGGCACGGCGAGCGCTGGCGGCACAGCTTCGGCAGGTGGAACGGCAACAGCGGGCGGCGCGGCGGGTGGAGCCCCCATCAGCTGCACGACGGGCTGCGTGACGCCTCCCGGGCCCCGCTGCAGCAACGCCAACACGCTCGTCACGCCCCGCGGCAACGGCACCTGCATCAACGCCCAGTGCGTGTTCGGTGAGACGCAGACGGCCTGTCCCTTCGGCTGCGTCAACAACGCGTGCGCCCTGCCCTCGACCTGCACCCCCAACGCCCGTCGCTGCAACGGCACGCAGATTCAGACCTGCAACGGCAACGGGAGCGCGTGGCTCTTCGCGCAGAACTGCACGGGAACCTGCACCAACGGGCTCTGTGACGCGCCCTGCACCCCCGCAGCGCGCCGCTGCAACGGCAACGACCTGCAGACCTGCAACACGGGAGGCACCGCGTGGACGTCGACGATGAGCTGCGCGCAGGGCTGCGTGGCCGGCGCCTGCCTCACCGACATTCTCGAGGTGAACGGCACCACCGTGACGCTCGATGGCGAGCATCGCTTCTCACAGCGCGTGACGGTGAAGAACGGCGGCCGGCTGCAGGTGACGCCGGGTCGCAAGCTCACCATCTACGCACCCGTCATCACCGTGGAGATCTCGTCCTTCATCAGCGGCACGGGCGCTTCCGGGGGCACGTGCGAAGCGCCGCCCGATGACGTGTTCCAGGGCATCAGGCTCATCGCGAACCAGGTCACCATCGACGGCAGCGTGTCGTGGTCGGGCTCGGCGTGCGCGAAGAACGGCCTCGTGATTCGGGCCGGCACCATCGACGGCGCGGGCACCGTCACCAGCAACGCGCGCTCGTTGCTGCTCTTCGGCGCTGGCGGTATTGCGCCAGGCCTCACCACGACGGGCGCGACCCGCTCGTTGATGCCGCCTGAGATCATCACCAGCAGCAACTACCCAGAAGGCGCGCTGTACAACGACGACGGCCCGCCCCCCATCTACACGTGGAGCAAGCCCGCCTCGAACATCACCGGCTACTACTACGTGACTGGCGCCACCTCGCAGGTGCCCGTGGCGACCAGCTCGTTCCTCGGAGCCGAAGCGCTCGCGCTGCCCTCGAACCCGGGCGTCGGCAAGACGTACCTCGACGTCGTCAGCATCGACAACATGGGCGTCATCGGCACGGTGCCGCACGAGTTCGTCGTCGACATTCAGGGCACGCCACCGTCGCTCGCATCACCCACCAACCCGGTGCAGGGCATGTACTCACCCAACCCGACCGTCGTCGTCGCGTGGGACGGCGGCAACCCGACGCAGGGCCTCTACCGCGTCTTCGACCGCTACCCGACGACCCGTCCCACCACCACCACTGGCACCTACGAGCCGACCAACAAGAACCCGCCGCAGGTGCTGCTGCAGAACGTGGCCGATGGGCGCTGGTGGTTCCACATGGTCGCGCTCGACAGCATGGGCTACTCGACGAAGGCTGCAGCCCACTACGAGATCGACATCGGCGTGCCGGCCGACGCAGGCACCATCGCCGGCAAGGTGACCGACCCGAACGACGCAGGCATCGTCGGCGCGACGGTCGTCGTGCAGCGCGGCCTCTACACCACGACCACCACCGCAGGCGGCGTGTACACGTTCAACGGCCAGATCCCTGCCGGCACCTACGAAGTCGTCGCGAAGGACGAGCGCCCCGACGCCGGAGTGCAGCTGCAGGCGAAGGCCGCCACGGTGACGGTGAACGCGGCGGCGACGAGCGAGGTGAACTTCGCCCTGGCCGCGGGTGTGGGTTGCCCCACGTGCTCCGACGTCTGCTCGGGCGTTTCGTGTGGCTCCGGCATCGATGGCTGCTCGGGCACGTCGTTCGGTGGAACCTGCCAGGCGGGCGCCTGCGTCGGGACCAATCTCGGCGGCACCCGGACGCTCTCGCTCGGAACGGTCTCGGGCACCACCGTCGGCCAACCCAACAACCACTACATCCTCTACACGGGTACGCAGTACCACGAGAACGACCCTGACGTGACGTACGCGTTCCGCGCTCCGACGGCGCGCAGCTACACGTTCTCGGTCAGCGCCTCGAGCAGCATCTGCTGGTACATGACCAACAACCAGTCCGTGTGCAGCCGCGGAATCAACTACCAGTCGCCCTGGTGGTACTGCGGTGGAACCTCGGCGACCGCGTCGCTCTCTGCTGGGCAGGTCATGTTCATCATCGTCGACACCGACGAAGGCTCGCCGCCCGGGCCTTACACGCTGAGCGTTCAGTAACTCCGGCCTGTCGAGCCCCGCTCCACTTGCGGCGGGGTGCCTCGGCCCGAACCTGTGCTAGGGCGACGGGTGCCATGAAGCACGAGCACCCTGTGAAGACCGACGCCGTGAAGCCCGCTGAGCCCGAGCGCCGCGCCCAGGGCAAAGCCGCCTTCTTCGACGTCGACGGCACGCTGATCAGCACCAACGTCGTTCACGCGTACGGCTACTACGCGATGAACGAAGGCAGCTACGCGGGCATCGCGCGCCGCACCCTGCAGACCGTGGCGAACCTGCCCGTCTTCGGCGTGCTGAACCTCATCGACCGCAAGATCTTCAACGAGTACTTCTACCGGCAGTACGAGGGGCTCACCGAAGACCGGCTGCTGACGCTCAACGAAGACCTCTTCAACGACGTCATCAAGCCCGCCATCTTCCCCCGCGCGCAGGACCTCATCGACCAGGCCCGCCGCGCCGGCTGCAAGGTGGTGCTCGTCTCGGGCGCGCTCGACTTCACGATGACGCCGCTGTCCCGCCACCTCGGCGCCGACGATCTCATCGCCAACCGCATGCAGTTCGTCGGAGGCAAGGCCACCGGCAAGGTGATTCCGCCCATCATCGAGGGCGCGAACAAGGCCGACGTCATTCGCGAGTACTGCGAGAAGAACGACATCTCGCTCATGAAGAGCTTCGCGTACTCCGACTCGGCGAGTGACTACGCGATGCTCACCGCAGTGGGCCGCCCGACGGCGGTGAACCCCGACCTGCGGCTGCGCGCGCTGGCCCGAAGCTACAACTGGCCGGTGCTCGACCTGCGCTGACCCGTGCTTCGAGCGCTCCTCCTCGTGATGCTGAGCGGCTGCGCGGTCACGCCCCGCTCCCAGCAACAGGAGCGCGTGCAGTCCCTCATGCCGGCGAAGGCCGAAGCGCGCGCGGTGACGCAGCAGACCTCGCTCGTGCTCCGCGTGAGAGCGCTCACCGCCGACGACTACCGCGGTCAGGTGCTGCACCCCGACGAGACCATCGCCTCGCAGTTCGTCGCCCTCAACGAGTACACCGAGCCCAACCTCGGCGTGCGGCTCGAGCTCGTCGACGTGAAGCCGTGGTCGCATCGAACCGGCCAGGAGCTCGGTGACAGCCTCGCCGCGCTCGAGAGCACCGACACGAGCGACGTCGATCTCGTCGTCGGTTACGTGGGCGGCCTCACCATCGTCGAGCTCACCTTCGACAAGCTCGGCATGGCGAGGCTCGGAGGCCGGCACCTCGTGCTGCGCGCCGTCGACGATCGCGCCGAAGCCGCCGCGTTCAAGGCCGCCTTCACCGCGCTCGACCTCGAAGAACGGGAAGCGCTGAGCCGCGCACGCAGACGACACAAGGAAGCGACGCTCCTCCTCCACGAGTGGGCGCACACGCTCGGCGGTCCGCACGATGGCTTCGAGAGCGGCTGCCTCTTCCCCAACTACACGCCACAGCAGGTGGGCTTTCACCCGAAGACGCTCGAGGTGCTCTCGAAGCTCGTCGAGGTGCAGTACCAGCGCCCACCCACGTCCCGCGCCGCCGCACGCATGCTCGAGGCCCTCGCCCTCGCGCCGAAGGGCCACTTCCTCGAGGCCGACCTCGAGCCGTGGACGACGCTGCTCGAGAAGCTGTCGAAGGCGAAGTCATCTGCGCCCCTCCAGAGCCCGTCGACCGGGAACCTCGAGCGCGCGCGAACCCTCGCCCGCAGTGGCCAGCTCGCAGCAGCGAAAGCGGAGCTCGAACCGCTCCTCGCGAAGGCCGACCCGCTCGTGCTCGAGCTCGCCTGCGTCATCGACCTGCAGCTCGAGGCGGCCACCGCCGTTCCTTCCTGCGAACGCGCCGCGCAGAAAGAAGAACCCGACGCGCTGCTCCGCCTCGCCACCGCGCTGCTCGCCGCGAAGACGCCAGTGCCCGCGCGAGAGAATCTGATGAAGGCCCATCGCCTCGCGACCGACGCCACCCCGAAGGCGACGTGGCTCCACCTCGCGCAGCTCTCTCGAGGTGCGCTGTGTCTGGGGCTCGTCGAACGCGCCGCCACGCGCGCTGCCCCGTCAGACGAGGCCACCTCGCTCCTCGACTGGGCCAGCTCCACCCGACGGTGGATGGGCCTTCGCGGCGACGTGCAAGGCACTCCGTGTGAAGCCGTGTTCCTCGAGACGTTCCAGACCGGGGAAGCCGCGCTCCGCGAGAAGCGCTTCGCGGTCGCGACGCAGGCCTCGGCGAAGCTGCGCGCGCTCTCGCCAAAGAGCTCAGGCGCCCGCGCGCTCGACTGTGAACAGGCGCTGCTGACGGGCCAGGTGCCGTACGCGCAGCGTCTGTGCGAGGCCGCGCTCCGCGACGATCCCGAACAGGGCCTCGCCCACTACCTGCTCTCGCTCATCGCCGACGCGTTCGGAAATCCGAAGCAGGCAGTGCTCCATCTCACGAAGGTCGTCGAGCTCACGCCCACCTTCCGCGACGCGTGGGTTCGGCTCGGTGCGGCTCATCGCAAGGCGAAGAACACCGCCGCGCTGGAGGCGCTCGACGCGAAGTACCGGGCGCGGTTTGCACAGCCGCTCCCGTAGGTGGTTGCACGCTGTGCAACGGACTGCACAGAAGCGGCCGCCCAACCGGCTGATCTCACTCCCGAATCCGGCGGCGCGAGACCTGCTCAAGGGAAGTGCATGCTCACGACCCGCCCCGACGCGAAGCGCTGCACCGACGTGAAACCCTCCCGCGCCATCATGCCGTTCCTGATGCCGACGCGAACCGAGTCGACGGTGGGCTTCGAGCAGGAGCTCGACCTGACGAAGACGCAGGCCTTCGTCGACCGTTGGAACGTCGAGCACCCCGAGCAGAAAATCTCCGTCTTCCACGTCTTCCTCTACGCGACGACGCAGGCCTTCGCCGAGTGGCCGCGCCTCAACCGCTTCGTCTCGGGCAGCCGACTGTGGCAGCGCAACGGCGTCTTCATCAGCTTCGCCGCGAAGAAGAAGCTCGCCAACGGAGCGCCCCTGGTCGTCATCAAGCGCCGCGTCGACACCGTGAAGTCGTTCGCCGAGCTCGTCGCCCTCACCCACGGCGACGTGAAGAGCGGCCGCAGCGAGAAGAAGAGCTCGCAGGACAAGGAGCTCGACCTGCTCACGATGCTGCCCGTGTTTCTCCTCGGCCTCGCGATCAAGCTCGCGAAGCTGGCCGACCGGTGGAACCTGCTGCCCGCGAAGTTCATCGACCACGACCCGCTCTACACCAGCATGTTCGTCGCGAACCTCGGCAGCGTCGGGCTCGAGAGCGCGTACCACCACCTCTTCGAGTACGGGAATTGCCCCTTCTTCGCCACGCTCGGCCGCACGAAGACCGTGATGACGCCCGAGGGTCCCCGGCTGGTCTGCTCCATCAAGTACACCTTCGACGAGCGCATCGAAGACGGCATGTACTGCGCGTCGGCGCTCGAGACGCTGAAGACCCGCGTCGAGAACCCGGAGTCGATGGTCGAGTCGAAGCCCGCGCTCGCCCTCGCTGCCTGAGTCACGGGCCGCAGCAGCGCAGCGCTTCGTCGCTCGTTCCCGTGACGAGGCTCAGCTGGGTGCCCTTCATCGGCGGGTCACAGTTCGTCGACCAGCTCTTCTGAATCGCCGCCTCCGGCTTTCCATCACCGTCGAGGTCTCCCAGCAGCTCCTTCGCCTTCGCCTTCACCTTCGGCAGCGTCGGCGTCTTCCCCGAGCGCGCCACCACCACGAAGCCCGCGAGCCCGCCCAGCGCCTCGTTCGGCTTCAGCGCGCGGGGCAACACCAAAGACAGCTTCAGCTCGGGCCGCGTCTGAAGCCCGCCGTCGTTGTGACACCAGAACCGCAGCTGAAACGGCCCCGAGAAGAAGCGGTGCACGACTCCGGCGTCGTCGAAGAGCACCAGCTCGCCCTTCATCTCGACCGGCCCCTTCGTCGCGGTCTCGCCGCTCTCGATCCACCCGCCGCCCGGGTTCTCGACGACGCTGGCTGGAAACACGACGGTGAGGTCGGTCGCGGCACCCGTCGTCCCTCGCACGAAGACCGCGCCGACCGAGCCACGCGGCACCTCCAGCTGCACCCGCTCCTGGGCGAAGGCCGAGCAGGCGACCAGCAACAGGACGAAAGAACGGGCCATGGCGTGCATTCTCCCACCCGACGCGCGGGGCGTCGCCGGAGTTCCCAAGGTGTGTGCTTGACCTGCCCTGCCCTCACGGACAAAAGCCACCCGCGATGCGCCCTCTGAAGACCCTGAAGAAGCTCTACGACGAAGAGAGCCACATCATCATCACCGAGAAGGGCAGCCCTCCCCGGGTGATGTTCTACGGAGAGGACTTCTGGGTCGAAGACCTGCCCGTCGGCACGCGCGTCATCTGCTCGCGCCCACCGCTCGAAGGCGTGCCCAACCTGAAGGCCGCCATTCGCTACGCCATCAACCACCCCGAGGGCATGGATCCGCTCCACGCCCTGCTCAAGCCGGGCATGAAGGTGACGGTCGCGCTCGACGACATCTCGTTGCCGCTGCCGCCCATGAAGACGCCCGACGTGCGCCAGGCCGTGCTCGAGATCGTGCTCGAGCTGCTGGCCGACTCCGGCGTCGACGACGTGCACCTCATCATCGCCAACGCCCTGCACCGGCGCATGACCGAGGCCGAGATGAAGCGCATGGTCGGTCAGACCATCTTCGACGCGTACTACCCCGACCGGTATTACAACCACGACGCCGAAGACCCCGACGGCATCGTCGAGCTCGAGCGCACGGCCCACAACGAAGTCGTCGCCATCAACCGCCGCGCGGCCGAGTCCGACCTGCTCATCTACGTGAACATCAACCTCGTCCCCATGGACGGTGGGCACAAGTCGGTGGGCACGGGCCTGACGAACTACGCGTCGCTGCGCGCGCACCACAACGCCCAGACGATTCGCGACACCGAGTCGTACATGGAGCCATCACGCTCGAAGCTGCACCGCTCCACCGAGCGAATCGGCCGCGTCATCGACAAGAACGTGAAGGTCTTCCACATCGAGACGACCATCAACAACCGCATGTTCGAAGAGCCGGTCGGCTTCCTCATGAAGAAGGAGGAGGACTTCACCGAGTTCGATCGCCTGAAGCTGCAGTCGTTCAAGTACGGGCTCTCGAAGATGCCGCGCGCGATGAAGCGCAAGCTCTTCTTCAACATCGCCGCGCCCTACGACGTCACGGGCGTGTTCGCGGGCGCCACCGAGCCCACGCACGAGAAGACGCTCGAGATGTCGTGGAAGCAGTACTCCGTTCCCGTGCAGGGCCAGAGCGACATCGTCATCTTCGGCATGCCGTACGTCTCGCCCTACAACGTGAACAGCATTCTGAACCCGCTGCTCGTGCAGGTGATGGCGCTGGGCTACCTCTTCAACCTGAACCGCGGCGTGCCGCTCGTGAAGAAGGGCGGCGTCATCATCTTCACGCACCCCTGCTACGACGAGTTCGACCCCGAGCACCACGCGCCGTACATCGAGTTCTTCAACCGGCTGCTGCCCGAGACGCGCGACGCGATGAAGCTCGAGCACAAGTACGAGCGCGAGTTCGCCACCAACCCGTCGTACGTGCACCTCTACCGCAAGGGCCACGCGTACCACGGCGCTCACCCCTTCTACATGTGGTACTGGGGCGAGAACGGTCGTCAGCACGTCGGCAAGGTCATCGCCGCGGGCGCCGACAACAACCACGTGCCCGCCATCATGGGCTGGGATCGTACCGACACGCTGAGCGAGGCCATCGAAGAAGCGCGCGGCTTCATGGGGCGCAGCGCCAGCATCAGCTTCGTGAAGATTCCGCCCATTCTTCAGACCGACGTGCGGCTCTGATCCACGGCTGAGCAACCGCGGTTGATCGGTCGCAGGGTCCGTCATGCGCGCTGAAGTCGGCGCCGACCCCATGAGGAGCCGTTGACTCGCCGGTGCTGCGCGCCTCCCCACGGGAGTGGCGCGGCACCTCGCTTGCTTCGTTCGTCGTCCATGCGAACGAAACAGTGGCACTGGCGCGCGGGCCAGGGTTGGCCGGTCATCGATGCAGAGCCCCAGCCTCCCACGGTGGTGTTCCTCTTCGGTGGGCGCGCTGCGCTCGAGCAGAGCGACGCCATCGCGACGTTGGCCGCCCATCTGCCGCGCGATCGTTTCTTCGGCTGCAGCACGGCTGGTGAGATCGAAGGCGCCAACGTTCACGACGAGACGGTCGTGGCCACGGCGCTCTGGCTCGAACGCTCACAGCTCATCTCGACCTCTGCCCGGTTGTCGGAGGCGCACGATGCGACCGCGCTCGGCAAGCTGCTCGCGCAACGCCTGACGACGCCCGACCTCAAGCACGCGTTCGTGCTCAGTGATGGCCTCAAGGTGAACGGCAGTGAGCTCGCGCGTGGTCTGGTCGCGGGGCTTCCGCCGAAGGTGACGCTCAGCGGAGGGCTCTCGGGCGACGGGGCGGCGATGAAGCGCACGGTGGTGGTGCATGCAGGCCAGGTGCACGACGACTGCATCTCGGTGCTGGGCTTCAGCGGCGCCATCACCATCGGCACTGGCAGTCTCGGCGGGTGGGACCCGTTTGGACCGCTCCGCCGCATCACGAAATCGCGGGGCAACGTCCTCGAAGAGCTCGACGGTGAGCCTGCCCTCTCGCTCTACAAACGCTACCTGGGGCCCCAGGCGCAGGGACTGCCTTCGAGCGCCCTGCTCTTTCCGCTCGTCGTGCAGACCGGCGACGGCTCGGCGCCAGTGGTGCGCACCATTCTCGGCGTCGACGAGGCGTCGGGCACCATGACCTTCGCTGGCGACGTCACGGTTGGCAGCAGCGCCCAGCTCATGCGCGCGAACTTCGAGCGCATCATCGCGGCGGGCGAAGGCGCAGCCACAGCCAGTCTCGGCACGTCGCACACCGCGCCCGGCTTCGCACTGCTGGTCAGCTGCGTTGGCCGGAAGCTCATTCTCAAGCAGCGCGTCGAAGAAGAGGTCGAGGCCGTTCGGAGCGTGCTCGGCGACGACGTCACCACCACGGGCTTCTATTCGTACGGAGAGCTCGCCCCGAACACGACCGACGCGCCCTGCCAGCTGCACAACCAGACGATGACGGTCACCACGTTCATGGAGGGCTGACGTGCACCCGCTGCTCGCCCGCCAGCTCAAGCGCTACTTCAAGGCGGGCACGCCGGCCGACCCCGCCTTCACCGCGTTCGCGCAGGCCGTGAGCGACGCGTACCGCGCAGCAGACGACGACAGCGCGCTGCTCGAGCACTCCCTCAAGCTGGCGTCGACCGAGCTCGAAGAGCGCTACCACACGCTCCAGAAGGACATCGCCGAGCGCGAGCGCGTGCAGGGTGAACGTGACGCCTTCTTCCGCGCCTCGCCCGACATGTTGTCGGTCATCGACCGCGACCTGCGCATCGTGCTGGCGAACCCGAGCTGGAAGCGCGTGCTGGGCTACGACCCCAACGGCCTCGTGGGCGCCAGCTTCCTCGACACCATTCACCCCGAAGACGTCTCGCGCATCACGGGCGGCGCTCAGAAGCTCGAGCAGCAGGCGAAGGCCGGCGTCGAGCAGGCCACCGTGCGCGACTTCGAGTTCCGTCAACGCACCGCGAATGGCGAGTGGCGCACCATCTCTGCGGCGGCCACCATCGACGCGCAGCGCGGGCTCTTCTTCGCCGTCGGCCGCGACGTCACCTCCCAGCGCACCATGGCGCGCGAGCTCGAGCAGACGCATCGCCTCGAGGCCGTCGGTCAGCTCGCCGCGGGCATGGCGCACGAGATCAACACGCCGATTCAGTACGTCGGCGACAACGTGCAGTTCGCAGGCGATGGCTTCGAGTCGCTCGACGAGTACCTGCAGGCCGTCGACAAGGTGCTTCAGCCCCAGCAGCGCGAGGCGCTCAAACCCGCGATGGCGAAGGCCGACCTCGAGTACCTCAAGGAAGAGCTGCCCCGCTCGCTGAGTGAAGCGAAAGACGGCGTGCGCCGCGTGGCTGAGCTCGTGCGCGCGCTCAAGGAGTTCGCCCACGCAGACCAGGGTGAGAAGTCACACGCCGACATCAACAAGGCGCTCGAGCGTGCACTCATCATGGCTCGCGGCGAGCTTCGACACGTCACGCGCGTCGAGACCCAGTTCGGCGACCTGCCTCCCTTGCGGTGTCACATCGGCAGCCTCAGCCAGGTGTTCCTGAACCTGCTCGTCAACGCCGCCCACGCCGTCGAGGAGCGCACCGCCAAGCAGGGAGTGGCCATGGCCGACCACCGCGTGACCGTCAGCACACGGCTCGATGGTGACGAGGTCGTCGTCAGCATCGCCGACACGGGCTGCGGCATTCCGGCGAGCATCAAGGAGCGCATCTTCGAGCCCTTCTTCACCACCAAGCCGATGGGCAAGGGCTCGGGCCAGGGCCTGCCGCTGGTGCGCAACGTCGTCATTCAGAAACACGGCGGGCGCGTCGAGGTCGAGAGCGAGGTCAACGTCGGCACGACCTTCACGCTGAGGCTGCCCCTCGAAGGCGGCTCGCAGGTTGGAAAGGCGGCGTGACGATGCGACGGCTGCTGCTGGTCGACGACGAGCGCGCGCTGCTCGACGGGCTGAAGAAGGTGCTCCGGCCGTGGCGCGAGTCGTGGGAGATCGAGACCGCGTTTGGTGGCCGCGCAGCGCTCGAGGCGCTGCAATCTGGGCGAACGTTTCACGCCGTCGTGTCGGACGCGCGCATGCCAGACGTCGACGGTGAGGCGGTGCTCAGAGCCGCGGTCGAGGCGCAGCCATTTGCCGTGCGCCTGGTGCTGTCGGGGCAGACCGACGCGAAGACAGGCCATCGGCTCGCCTCGGTGTCGCACCAATTCCTCACCAAGCCGTCCAGCGCCGGCGCCATCATGGCGGCGGTCGAGGAGTGCTGCAGGCTCTGCGAGTCGCTCCAGCACGAGTCAGCGCGCTCGCTGGTGGCCAACCTCGGGCAGCTGCCCGTTTCTCCCGAGGTCTATCATCGCGTCACCGACGTCATCGATCGGCCGAACTCATCGAGCGACGAGGTGGCTCGGCTCATCGCCGACGACCTGGTGCTGACGTCATCGGTGCTGCGCTTCGTGAACTCGGCCTTCTTCGGCCTGCCGCGCGCCGTCTCGAACGTGCGTGAGGCCATCGTGCTGCTCGGGTTCGAGCGGCTGCGGGAGCTGGTGTTGCTGGCCGAGCTCTTCCCCGCGCCTGACGCCCTCGGACTGCTCGACGACGTTCGCCAACGCGGGCTGTTTCGGGCACAGCTCGCTCGGCTCGTCACCGAAGGAAGCCCCGTCACCCACCTCGCGTCAGAGGCAGCCCTGCTCACCGAGATCGGCGTGTACGCCCTGGCCTGGAAGCGCCCCGACGACTACCGCGAGGTGTGGAGCGGCGCGATGACGGGACGGGCCGAGCTGAACGTGCTCGAACGGCAGCGCTTCGGCACCACCCACGCCGAGGTGGCGGCGGTGTTGCTTGGTCTGTGGCGAATTCCCAGCACCGTGGTGAACGCAGTGCGGTGGCACGAAGAGGCTCCAGGCCCCGACGCAGCGCTCGATGCACGCACCGCGACCGCTCTCGCTGTGATGCTCGAAGAAGAAGCCGTGTGCGGGCTCGAGCCGACCCGCGCAGACACGCTCGCCGCGCAGCTGGGCGTCGCCTCGCTGCTGCCGACCGTCAGGGCCTTCGCAAGCCGGTGGGCTGCCGACCACCGATGCCAGCACCCGCCCTCGAAGGCCGCGTGAGGCTCAGGGCATGAAGCCGTCTGTGCAGGCGTTGCAGTTTCGACCTGTGTTGGAGTTGTTGTCGATGTCGATCTCCACCTCGACCCGCGCCGAGGTGAAGCTGGGACTGGTCGTCGTCGTCCCGTAATAACCATTTCCCTGCACCACGAAGCGATTGGTGGGTGTACCGAACTGAGCGCTCTTGTAGATCACGTAGTCCCATTGGAGCCCACCACCCTGGGATGGGGGCAGCGCATTGCCATTGTCGACGGGCCCGAAGAAGAGGCAATTGCCACCGCAGTCGGGAATGCCGTCGGGCGTCGGTCGGCCGAACAGTGCATTCGGAATGATGCGTCGAGCGCGAATGTCTCGAACGGCACGTTGGGCCGCCAACTCGGCGCGCGACACTGCAATCTGCTGCGATGCGAGCGATTGAGCGGTGACTTGATTCCGACTTGCTGACGCAAAGAAGGTGCCCGCCCCCACGAGAAGCACGAGCAAGATGAAGAGGACCGCGAGCAAAACGAAGCCACGACGTCTTGTCCGCTTCATGGCACCACCAGCAGGTTCGACCCCGAGAAAGAAAGCGTGTCGACCACACGTACGAAATTGTCGGCATTCGCGGGCAGCATCGCGGCCCGATCGAACGCCCCAGGGCGAACGAAGCTCTTCGCGCCGGGGTTGCTCGAAGCACCGCGGTCACCCGTGGCAGTCAGGCGAACCCGCACTCCGCGAATCAGGGCAATCATCGAATTGGGAGTCAGGGCCGCAAGGGCACCATCTCGCTGCGCAGCGGGTACCGTGCAAGATGGAGCAACGGGGTCGTCATCACAGTAGCAGAGTCGCCCGTTTCCAGTGCCAATGCAGTCCAATCCCGAACCCGTCGCCGTGACGATGCCACCACGATTGAGGTAGCGAGCAGATACCTGGAGGTCTTCGATTCCTGTCTGAATGAGCGTGGGTGCCTGCCAGACCCCGCCGTTCGCCTCCTGTCGGTACAGACCCAGGTCGACAGGAGTCGCAGCAGGCGTTCCACACACCATGTATCGAACACGACTGGCAACTCTGAAGACCTTCATCCCCCCTGCAGGGCACGACGGATAGAACGCAGCGTTGGGGGCGTTTGCCAGGTTCCGATCGACCAACTGGACGGTGAGGCAGCCATTGCCAGTTCCTCCGACAGCGACACAGTTGCCCACGGCGTCAAGTCTGCCAATCGCCGTCACCCGACCCTGACAGAAGGCGCCATCATCAGGCGCAGGCGGACCCAGTGGGCCACGCGCAAACACCAACAGCGTTCCGATCGAAGCCGGCACGTATTCATCGGGAATGAAGGGCTCCACGCCACCGAGCACGATGTCGGCCGTCGTTCCAACAGCTGCAGTCACCACACCCAAACGACCAGGGCCGACTGCGCCAAACCCCTGGGTGACCTCCAACACATCGGTCCCCGGAACCACTCCCGACCCGGGACCCGGGCAATTGTCACCGGTCGTGATCGCGGCCGGAACGCTTGGCAACGACAGTGCGCCATCGGCGTTGTTGTAGTGGCGAATCGCATACGCAGGCACGGGAAGTCGATAGCCTGCGTTCTGCACGTCGAACTGAATCATGGCGGCGCCCATCAACTTGTTCGCGCTCGCCTCGCCAATGCGCTCGTTGAGCCGCTGCGTCTCGGTCATCGCCACGAAGACCGTGAGGGCCGCGACGAGCAGCAGCGACATGATGGCAACCGTCACCATCAACTCGATGAGGGTCAAGCCTCTGGGTGATTTGGTCGTCATGGGGGCGGTGGAGGAAGCGAGATGAGTGCCTGACTTCCAACCTGATACTGCACGAGGCCTGCAGAGAAGCGAACGGTGGTGATGACGTCGAACGAGGGGTAACCAGCGTCTGCAGTCGCATCGAGAATCATCACCTCGCGGGTGATTCGGCGACCATCGGGTTCGATGATCGTGCCGGCATCGTACGTCCCTGGAATCAGCCCTCCTCCGTCGAAACCATTGCCGATGAACTCGTAGAGCACGTCCTGAGCCTGAAACGAGGCGCTCACCCACTGCGAGCCTCGCCGGCTCGCACCGGCGGCGGAGATGAGCAATTGCAGCACCCCCACCAGGCCCAGAATGAGCACAGCTCCTGCAACCATCACTTCGAGAATCGTCGCGCCGCGCCTCATGGGAATCTCGCCCCTCCTGTCAACGGAATCGAGAGGGTTCCGATGGCTTCGTCAACTTGTGCAGAGTGTGAACGTATCGTCAGACTCAGAAGGGCCGGCACCGTTCCGGTGACGTCGACGAACGAGGCCGCACCGCCACCAGCGTCGTCAACCCACACCGTGCGGCTGCCCTGCCCGTCGTACGCAACACCAAACGCGTTGTTGTCGAGCGTCGTGGTACCAATCAGAGGGGCAGGAACCACGAAGTCGAGCGACCCGATGGGCGCATCGTTGATGACGAACGAGTCGACGAGGATGTCGCCTGGCGCGAAGCCGGCCTGCGTCGAGGTGCAGTCACCCTTTCGGTAGATGGCCGCCTGGTTTCGAACGCCGAGGAAGCCCGCTGGGCCCACCGCGTCGGCGCCTGGGCCTCCGTAGGTCGGCCCATTCACCTGAACGAAGTGGGTGCAGTGCGTGGCCATCGACCGGAGGCGGGTCTGCCGAAAGGCGGTGGCCAACACCCTGCCAGACTGAGCAACGCGGGTGGTGGTGACGAGCGACCGCATTCCTCCCGCCGCAATCGCTGACAGAATGCCAACGATTGCGACCACCACCATCACCTCGAGAAGAGTGACACCGGCTGCCCTTCTTCGCTGTTGCGTTCCCGTCGACATCAGCGCACCCGGCGGAACGACCGAGTGTCACCCGACGGGGTCGGGGGCACGATGGTGTTGCGCTCGAGCGACGGAGTACCATCGGGGCCAGGAGGCGAGTTCGAACCGAGCACATAGCAGTTGTTGCCGATGCACTGTGGCGGCGCAGGAATGCCGATGTTTGCCATCGTGCGAACCGAGGTCGTCGTTCCGCCGTCGACGAGGCAGTTGACCAGGTCGCCATTCTTCGGGTTGAAGCAGTACAACCGCGCATCACCTGGCACCGTGCAGTCAGAAGCGGAAGGCGGAGGGGGGATGTAGGTCGACACGAGGATGTTGCCGTTCACCAGCACCGGGTCGCCAATCACCTGCTCGCGAGCATCGATGAACTGATTGACCCACAGCGGCTGGGCATCATCACGACCATCATCGCGCGAGTTGCCGTCGTGAATCGCGAAGAAGTAGTTGCGATTGAACACCGCACCGGGGTTGACAGGATTCAACGTGTCGCCCGTTCCGAAGTAGTAGTCCGCGACGAGGCCATTCGGGTCGGTGACTGCGGCAACGCGGGGCCGGTTGTGGAAGGGCAGGCGACGTCCGGCAGGCAGGGGCAGTGCACCGCACGTCGCACCATCGGCCAGCGCAGCACACTCCTGGAGGGTGAAGACGCCCGCGGTGTCGATCACACGACGCACCTTCACCTGAGCGCCAAGCGGGTCGCGGCTGGTGTCGTTGTTCGTCGGGTCGAAGAAGCGGCGCGGGGCCCACTTGTCAGACTCCTCGCGAGGGTCAACCCTCACCGTCCCGTTGCCCTCGATGTGCACCTTCTTGCGGAAGCGCATCATGTACGTCAGGCCCGACGTGCCGTTGAGAACCATGTTGTCCATGTAGGGCGAGTTCTGACGACGGAAGTACGACGGCTTCGCGATGAACTGGTTGTCATTTCCAGCCAGGTCTTCGCAGCCGAGAACTTCTTCAGACTCATCCTCGGTACAGTCGGTTCCGCCATTCGAGTTGAAGAACTCCATCTGGGCACCCGTGGAGGCGTTCAACACGTACACCTCGTCGGCGTTCGACTCGCCCAGGTTGCCGTAGACGCCACCCTGTCGAGTTCCACCCGGAATCACCGCAATGTAGCGGTCGTGGTTGCCGGTCACCTCGACTCGACCCACGGCGGCAGTGACTGGGTAGCCCAGCTGATCGTCGCCACGATACTTGTGGAACGACCACAGCGACTGGGGATTGGCGGGGTTGGTCACGTCGAAGGCCTGAACGCCACGGCCACCACCGCGCATGCCGACGAAGGCCACGGTGCGCCAGTTCGCCACCGAGCAGTCTTCAGCGTCGGAGTCAGCGCAGATGTCCTCGAGCCAGATGTCTCCGTCGACGCCAGGCGAATAGCCAACCATGTTCTTGTACACGACAGGGTGGAGCGCAGTCGGAACCCAGCCCCACGCCTCTCTGCCGTTCGGGCACGCAGCGACCGACTCGTCGGGCGAACATGCCGGGTCGGTGATGCGGTCACGAACCGAACGCAGCAGACCATCGGTCGAACCAAACACCACGCGCTGCTCACGATTGAGCACGTTGGCCTGGAAGGTGGCGTACGACGTTCGCGACGCCTGGCCCGTCTTGCCACCCCAGTCGGGTGAGTTGAAGGACTTGGAGACCACGACCGGAACACCACGCACCGTCGCGCCATAACGAGAGAGGCGCTTGTTGGCCGTGCCAGACTGGAAGTAGTCCTCACCCGTCGTGTTGTTGCCAGTGACTTTGGCAATGTTGCGAACGAACTGGAGAACCCGCAACGGGTTGAGCGCGACTGCAGTCGTTGCACCGTTGTACCCCGGGCCACCGAAGTAGTCGGAGTCGGCGTTCAGGAACTGCGTGATGTTGGCGGCATTCGCAGCCGTCCACGCAGTCTTCGCCGACGGGCTCATGGCACCGCCCATGGTGAACACGTTGCGCGAACCATCATTCATCGTGTCGTTGACCTTCTTGCCGAACTCCCAGCGCGTCAGCTGCGTGCCGCCGCTATCGAACCCGATGGCGGCAAGGTGACCGTCCCACTCCGGCGTGTTGGTGCGCACGTCGTAGTAAGCCGCGTACAGACCAGTACCGTCAGAGGTCAGCACGGGACGCGACCGCGAGTAGGTGCCCTGCGTGATCGTGTTGAAGATCTGCGCCAGCTGAACCTGAAGGGCCGCGCGATTGGTGGCAAAGTAGGCTCCTGCCGTGTTGCCAGCAATGGCCATCTGGTTGAGGTTGTAGGCGTCGGTGGGGTTGGTCGTGGAGTCGCCGAAACCCAGCACGAACGTGTTCACGTCCTTGGTGTGACCAGAGATCGAGGAGACGTTGCGCAACGCCGAGACAGCGCTCGTGAGGGCCGTCTCGTTCTGGTAGGCGGCGTTCTTGGGCGTGTCTTCCTGGCCGTCAGTGGCGAGCACGACGAAGTACTTGCGGCACTGATGGTTCGGGTCGGTCTCGAGAGCGTTCTCGAGGTACTTCTTCACGTTTCGGAGTGAACCGTACAGAGGCGTGAAGTCGTACTTGGCGGGGAGCGAGCTGTTCGGAGCTCCGACGTCAGCCATACACAGACCGAGACCGTTCCACTCGACCTTGTCTCCGTTGCGCGCAACGATGGGCGAGGTGCTGAGCACCGATGCCGGCCAGGTCACCTGACCTTCCAGGGCGCCGTTGACCGTCGACGGACGCTTGCACGTCGACATCAGGTCTTTGAACCGCGCCACGTTTCCCGTCGCGTCATTGTCAGCAGGGAAGTCCATCGTCATCAGGCTGGGCGTTGCGTACGAAGCACCCGCGAGGCTGGCGCCATAGGCCTTGGTTGGAGCGCTCGTCCAATTGGGGTCCGTGACGTTCTGGTAGGTGCCGTACAGCGTGGGCTTCAGACCCTTCGGCGTGACGCGAGGGTCTGCGTTGATGTCGCCTACGTTGTTGGCAACACAGCTCGCGGGGTTGTTCTCGTCGACACAGTCCATGTAGTCCGACACAAGCATGAACTTGGGATCTGGAAGCACAGCGCCATTGAAGCTGGCAAAGGCGTTCCGGTTCGCAGGAGGAGCGACAGGCGGCGTCGCGAAGTCTTTTGCAACACACGCCAACCCTCCTCCCGCCCACCCAGCGAGGCCCATGTGGTTGGAGGTTTCAGAGGGTGGCCCGCCGAACCTGGCTCCCACGGCTGAGGTCGACGGTGCATAGAATTGCCCCGTGTAGTTGCCTCCGAAGTTCGTGTATCGCGACCCCGCGGCCCCCGTGTTCGTCACGGTCGTATTGGCCACGCTGCCGTAGTTTGCCGCACTCACGTTGGTCGACCGCAGGTAGCACACCGTTCCCGCGCCTTGGCAGTCATCGACCGTCAGCGGGCATTGAGCACTGAAGGAGGCATACGGAACTCCAACGTCTGCAGCGTTCACGCCGGTGAACTCGCGATAGTATGACCCGATGAACTCACCACCCTTGGTGGCGTAGGTGTACCGAACGCTGGGCGCCGGGCGCGTCATCGTCGTCTCAGTCGTAAAGTAGTCACACACCTTGTACGTGGGTCGCTGGAATTCGAACTTCCGAACCGGAACGGTGTACTCGCAGGTATAGGTCTGGGTAGCGGTTCCCTGCCGAATGCGCGCCTGGTTGTAGTTGCACCACGTGATATTCGCAGTGACGGTGTGGTCGACACGCTTGATGTCGTACGTGCAGCGGGTCTTCGGCCTCGTCCAGCTCCGGCTCACGCGCTCGTATCGGCAGTTGAACAGAGGCGTTTCGCCGTCGACGCCAGTCTGAGTCGTATTGCCCGGGCCCCCGCCCGCACGGAAGATGGTGATGACCCCACCGACTGCGGTGCTCACGGTGCCGTTGGCAACACCGCTACAGGTTCCGGGTGGCTGGTCGATGAAGGCGCTCAGGTAACTGTCCGTCTGGTTGCCCCAGGCCGGGACCGCCACAGGCGGCGTGAGCGAAACCGTCGAACTCGTGGTCTCGTTCGAAGGAGCATCGGACGCCACACCAGCCGTCACGGGGCACGAACCGGAGCCAATGCAGTTCGTCAACTGCGTGGCATCGGCCATCGTCACGCCAGTCATGCCCGCGGCAGTGACGGCAGTACAGGTGCTCCCAGCGCCGAGGTCCTGGAACACCTTGAACGTCTGCACGGCACCAGCAGTGTAGGCCGGCGCATTGATGCCGCCGAATGAACAGGTCGTTGGAATCGTGCCATCCCAGCGCGAGACAGTCGACGGGCACATCGGCATCGCAACCGTCGTCTCCGCAGGGGCTTGAGCGGTGAAATTGCACTCGGTGCCAACCCCACACCCCACAGGTGTCACATAACCCATCGTGGTGTCCCACGTGTAACCAGCAATCGAGCTCTGGGGTCCCGCAAACGCAGGGCAGCTGCCGCCCGTCTTCAGTGCGCGAACCTGAAGGGGTGTACCAGCGGTGGGACTGTTGCAGGTGACGAAGGTGACAGGACCTGCCTGAGGCGTGCAGACGTTCACGTTCATATAATTGTACGTGAGCGGATCGGGGTCGCGTGCAGTCAGCCTGACATCACAAGGCCAGCTTCCACAGCTCGTCGGCCGTGCTCCGTCGAGCGTGTTCGCCGCCACGCCTGTCAGCGTCTGCTGGGTCGCCACGGGAATGTTCACATAGTCATCGATGACACCGGTGGTGATGCGTACCTGGGTGCCAATGCCGGGCGCTGCAAACAAGCCACGGCAGGTGCCGTCGTTCCCAGGGAAGCGAGACACGAGGTTGACCGGGGCGCCCTCCGTGCGGGTTGCATCGTAGAAGGTTGGCACGCGCATACTCGAGGCCATCGGAATGGCGCAGACTCCCGTGGTCATGTTGCTGTCGCCAGGGTTCGCAACGGTTGGCTGGGTGCCGCCAACACACGACCCGCCGAAATAGCCGAGCCACGCCACGGTGGTGTTCTGCGCAACTTCGGCGCCGCTCGAAGCCGAGTACATCTTACAGGGATGACCGTTGCTGCACGTGTCGGTCAGGGCTCCACCAAACGGAGCGTGAGCCGCGTCCTGCCAGCAGTCGGTGAAGATGGCGTTCGCAGGGTCACACAGTCGCCTGAAGTTGGCCCCACCGCCTGGCGAGACCGTGATGGTCGAAGCAAGCGGAGCAGCCGAGTAATCGAGCGACACAGGCACCGCGGCGGGACAAGAGTTCAACGCAGGAATCTGGTAGCGGTAGTAGACGCCCATGCCCGGCGTCTTCGCCGAGTTGTAGGTGTTGACGGTGTAGGCGCGGCCAGACGTGCACCCAAGAGTCGTGGGAGCAGGAGAAGACAACGTCAGGCTGAGCGGGTTCGAGGGACGGTCGTAGACGGTGCAGCTCGCCGTTGCTGCTCCCATGGGATCAGCGGTCAGATCGTAAGACACCGTGCCTGATCGGCACCACCTGTGATTGGTGTTGTCGTTAGGGAGTGCAAGGTTGACGTTGGTGAGGTTCGTCAGGGCGTTCGCGTCTGTGAAATACCCGCCACCTCGCGGATACCGGAGCGTCTGGCCGGGCTTCCACATGGCGTCGTACCAGCAGCGGCTGACGCGGTTGTCCTGAGGGTCGTACTTGACGAGGTATTGGTAGTACGAGGCAACACCAAGGCGAATGTTGTCGTCGGCGTAGCCGCGCAGCACCTCGTACACCGTCTTCTTGGCGACACAGAACTTGCTCCGACAGTTCGCGTCGGGAACAGGGCTGCCATCAGGGTCAGTCGTCGTGTCGTCGTTGGCGTAGAAGCCGAAGCTCGACAGGTAGTCCGGAGCCTGCTTCATCGAGGTCGAGGTGTCGAAGATGACGAAGACACGCGGCTTCACCACCATGCCGCTGCCAGGGTTGATGACCTGGGCCTGCGCCAACATGCCCACCAGCAAAGTTGCTGCGATCACGATCTTCTTCATGAAGCCTCCGGAGGCGGCTGGTCAGCAGTCTTTGTGCCGACGCCTAAACGACTGAATCTTCTTGGCTTTTTACGAAGACTCGCAGGGTTGCAGACCCGAACCTTTGCGAGCCCCGCAAGGTTTTCAGGTGAGTGCTCGTGGGTCAGTAGCCCACGATCAGCCTGGATTCGTCCGACGAGACGTTGAGGGTCGGAGGACGAGACGTGAGGTCGGTGAGCGGCCCGAAAAGGAAGCGGCGCGCAGGACCCGTGTACAAGTCCACGTTCACACCCGCGTCGGGTTCACCGCCGCCGCCGTCGGGTTCACCCGCGTCGAGCTCACCCCCGTCAACCTCGCCAGCATCGACACCTGCGTCAGCGCCCCCGTCCCGCGTCCCAGCGTCAGGCGCAATGGGGAGCACCTCGACGAACCCTGTCAAACCCGTGCGAAGGAAGAATGACGATCGATCGGGAGCAGGAACTGCGAGCACGCACCCTCCGTCGACAGGCAACTCCAGCGCGGGCCGCTCAACCATGGCCCCCGATCCAGAGACCTCTGCGCGAAAGCAGCGAGACTGCGTTGGCGCAAAAGACACACCCCAGAAGCCAGGCCCAGCGGTGGGACGGAACTGGCCGAACTGGCGCCCAGAAGCGCTGACCACGGGAATACGGCCGGTTGCGTTGCGGATGAAGAGGCCACCGTCGTTCTCGACCAGCACCAGTTCATCGGAGACTGCGAGCGGATTCCCTGCATCAGCCAGTTCAATAAAGAACCCCGGCCGTGAAAGCGACGCCAACCTGTCGTCGGAGCAGCGGGCCCACAGCGTTCCGTTGCCGCGAACCAACTCGGTGACCTCGAGCTCGCCACAGCCCGTCGGCAGGAGCTCGTCGTTGGCTTCTGGCATCTCAGGGAACGAGTAGACGATGCCTGCGTCGATGCCGGCATCGCGCGCGTTCAGCGAATCACTGATGACCAGATAGACCTTGCCACGCAAGACGTACGCGATGGTGTCTCCAAACAAGCGTGGCGTCGTCGGGGTCTCTTGCCACCCAAACGCTGTCATCGTGTTATCAGTAAAGGAACTCACGCCGTAGCGAACTCCTGTTCTGCCAAACACCAGAATTCGACCCATGCCAGCGAACGAGGTACCAGACAGACCACCATCGCGAACACCGCCGTCGCTCAGCCCACCATCCAGGTTCCCACCGTCTCTGCCGCCATCGCTGGCTCCCGCGTCGACTCGCGGCCCGCCGTCGACCACCGTGGGGGTGCTGAAGCGAATCGTGGCGGTCGCGTTCGCAGTCTGGCCGCCCTGTGCCCACTGGCCCTTCACGTCACCGCTGCCAACACAGGTTCCGTCCATGCCGACGAGGCAGCGGAGCGTCGTGCTCGCCGTGCCCTCGGCGAGCTGAAGGGTCGTCGCCCCCAGCGTGCCAATCGTCGTCGTCAGCGTCACAGAGCCCGTCGCCGGGTTCCCCGTCGAGTCGGTCACTGACACGGTGACACGAACCCCATCGAGATCGAGGTTCGAGGCGCTGGAGGGAACTGACAACTCGAGCACCGGAGGCAGCGCTGGACAGCCCAGCACTGCCATCGCGGCCAGCCATGGCAAGATTGTGGAAGGAGCCGGTCGTCTCACGGATTTTTCCGGGGCTGGAGCGAGTCGTTGGGCTGGCCCTCTGCAGAGCCAGGGGCGATGGGAACACCAGGAACCCCGGTGTAGCCCTGCGGAACGGGAGCTCCGGGAATGACGAGGTAGCTCGGGCCGGTGACCGTCTTCGTCGAAGGACCAGGCGCACCCGCGTCGAGGCTGGCGCGGCCTGCAGCCGAGAGCGTCGCGGTGCCGAACAGCTTGCCGCCCACGAAGATCATCAGAGAGCCGGGAGGCGCCTTCAAACGTCGTTGGCACTCACTCGACTCGACGATGGGAAACGCCGGCACCAGCTCTCCGCCGCGGTCGAACGTCGTCTCACCTCGAACACAGGTACCGAATTGCTTCCGGAACTCCGCGAGTGACATGCCTCCGAACGCAAACGCCTCGCCCGAACCGGCATCGACTGCGGCAGGGAGCGGAGCTGCCTCCTTCGGCGGTTCAGGAGGCCGGGTTCCTGCGCCTGCGGGAAACGACGGCGGGCGTTCGGCAGCGGTCTCAGCCGCGGCTTGCGTGCGCGCGGCCTCAGCCTGAGCTGCTTCGATGCGGGTGCGCTCAGCGGCAATCTTTGCCATCAACGCCACGGCTTGCGGCTTCTCGATGGCGTTCGAGGGAATCGCGCTCAAGGCCTGTGAGATGTCGCCCATCTCGGGGGTGAGGAAGGCATCGTCGCCTTCGCGCGCGACCAGCACGTCGTACCGGCGCTGGCTCTCGTAGAACTCCTTGCTCGATTTCTTGCAGCTGCTCATCGCGAGAATGACGAGAGCGATCGACAGAAACACACGCATGCGTGCATCTCATCACACTCGGGGCGGTGGTCACGGAAGCTCCCCGAAAGAGTGTCAGGGACTCTTCTCGAGAACGTCGTGAGCTCCATGATTCCCATGAAGCAGCTCCGAGCACTTCACGATGCCCGTACCGTCGTCGTGTACCAGGCGTACTCGCACTCCATCGCCGAGGCGGCGGTGAAGGCGCAGCGCTTCGTCGCGCCGTTCTCGTTCGAGCGCATGACATGGGTGAAGCCGTCGTTCCTGTGGATGATGGAGCGCTGCGGCTGGGCGACCAAGTCGAACCAGGAGCGTGTGCTGGCGGTTCGCATGCACCGGCCGGCGTTCGAGGCGCTCGTGGCGATGGCGGTGCCCACCCACGGCAGTCCGGAGCAGCTGAAGTCAGCGCAGGCCCTCGTGCAGTGGGACCCGGAGCGCTCCGCACGCGGCGGCAAGTTGAACCACCGCACGATTCAGCTTGGCATCGGCCGCGACCTGGCGAAGCGCTACGCCTCGGAGTGGATCGCCGCCATCGACGACGTCACGCCGCTGGTGTCGAAGCTGCGCGACCTGCGCACGCGCGGTGAGTGGGAGCACGTCGAGCGGCTGCTGCCCGTCGAGCGCGAGCTCGTCACAACAGCTTCGTGAGCTTCCTGGCCTTGAGCGCCTCGACGACCTTGCGCACGTCCTGGCTCTTGTCCTTCGGCAGCACGAGAATCGCGTCGCCCGCGTCGACGACGACGACGTCTTTCATGCCGACGACGGCGATGGGCTTGTCCCTGCCGACGACCACGCAGCCGGCCGCGTCGATGAGGAAGTTGCTGCCCAGCGACACGTTGCCGGCCTCATCGAGGGAGCGAACCTCGGAGAGGGCGTTGAAGCTGCCCACGTCGCTCCACCCGCAGCGGCTCGGGACGACGGCGATGTTTCCGGCCTTCTCGGCGATGCCGTAGTCGATGCTGGTCGCCGGCATCTTCGGGAACTCGCGCTTCACGGTCGCGGCCTCCTTCTTCGTGCCGAGGGACCCGCGAATCGCGTCGAGCGCCTGCGAGAGCTCGGGCATGTGGTGCTTGAAGGCCTCGAGCATGACGTCAGCGCGAAAGACGAAGAGGCCCGCGTTCCACAAGTACTCTCCCGAGACGAGGTACTGCTCGGCGGTGGCGCGGTCGGGCTTCTCGGCGAAGCGGCTCACCCGGCGGGCCGAGCCTGAAATCACCTCACCGACCTGAATGTAGCCGTACCCTGTCTCTGGCCGGGTGGGCGCGATGCCCAGCGTGACGATCTGCCCGGTGCGCGCCACCTCGATGGCCTCTGCGAGCGAGGCCTGAAACGCCGGAACGTCGGCGACGTGCTGGTCCGACGGAATCACGATGACGATGCCTTCGGGGTCGTGCTTCGCGACATGGGCCGTGGCCAGCGCGATGGCGGGCGCGGTGTTTCGGGCCTGCGGCTCGACGATGACGTTCTGCTTCGGCAGCGACGGCAGCGCCTTTCTCACCATCGGCGCGTGCACGGCGCCGCAGACGACGAACGACTGCTTCGGGCCGGCGACGCCCTTCAGGCGGGCGAGCGTCTCGACGATGAGCGGGCGGCTGGTCGCCAGCGCGAGGAACTGCTTGGGGCGCGAGGTGCGCGAGAGGGGCCAGAAGCGGGTGCCGCTGCCGCCGGCCATGATGACGGGGAAGATGCCGCTCGTTTTCTCGGAAGCCATGGCGCGCCTCTTAGCCCCTCGGGTCGCCGAAGGAAGAGCGTTGCAGGCGGCGCTGCCGTGGTGGAGCGTCGCGGCATGGCCGACGTCCTCGTTCGTTACGCGACTCCGAAGCACTGGCACGACTGGCTCTCGAAGCACCACGCGTCGACGCCCGAAGGCATCTGGCTCGAGCTCGCGAAGAAGTCGGCGAGCTTCACGACGGTCACCTACGCCGAGGCCCTCGAGGTCGCGCTGTGCTGGGGGTGGATCGATGGGCAGAAGGGCGCCATCGACGAGCACCGGTGGAAGCAACGCTTCACACCACGCCGCGCGCGCAGCATCTGGTCGAAGGTGAACTGTGCGAAGGCAGAGGCCCTCATCGCCGCCGGGCGCATGCAGCCGAGCGGCTTGCACGAGGTGACTCGCGCGAAGGCCGATGGGCGGTGGGAGCGCGCATACGATTCTCCCAAGAACGCCAAGGTGCCTGACGATCTCGCGGAGGCGCTCTCGAAGTCACCGAAGGCGAAGGCGATGTTCGAGACGCTCGACGCGACCAACCGGTACGCGATTCTGTATCGCACAACGAGCGTGAAGAAGGCCGAGACGCGTGCGCGGAAGATCGCCGCCTTCGTCACAGGCCTCGCGAAGGGTGAAGTGCCGCACCCCGACCGCCTGCCGAAGAAGAAGAAGCCTCAGCAGAAGGAAAGGTAAGCCGCGCGCCGCGCTTCGAGTCGCTGCGCCAGGCCCGCGTGCGCGCTGCCGAGCGCGTCGAGAATCACCTTCGCTTCGTCGCGGTAGGCGAGCCGCTTCTCCTTCGTCCAGTAGTGCGGCGGCTCTTCGAGGTTGGTGATGCGGTCGGCGAGCTTCACGAGCTGAACGTCTTTCGGTTGAGCCTGCAGGCGCCGCAACGAATCGCCCATCTGCTCGGGCTTCGGCAGCGCGGCGTTCTTGGTGAGCGCGGACACGCCGGCGGCGACGGCCTTGCCGAACTCGGCTTCGAGCTGCTCGACCGTCACGCCCGCGTCTTCGACGGAGTCGTGCAGCACCGCGCAGGTGACCGCGAGGTCGGCGTCGAAGTCACGACTCCCGGCCCACGCGTGCTGGACCTCGGCGGCGACCTTCACGAGGTGCACGACATACGGGGCCGTGGAGCCGGGGATCTTCTGGTCTCCATGCACCCGCGTGGCGAAGTCGAGCGTCTTCACATAGCGGTCGGCGTTCCACATGGTTCAGCCTTTCGATTCTGTTGGTCAGGTTCGCCGCGGCTGTGGGTCGGCAGTCATCCTCGTGCCGCCGCTCCTCAGGTTCGCGCCGGCTTCGTCTCACGTTGGCCGAGCGCGTCGTAGGTCGCGTATTTGTAGGCCTCCGAGATGGTCGGGTAGTTGAAGCACGTGTTGATGAAGAGGTCGGCGTTCGCGTGGCTCATGAGCGCGACGAGGCCGATGTGCACGAGCTCGGTGGCGTTCTCACCGACGCAGTGCACGCCCACGAGCGACATGTCGGAGCGCTTGAACAACAGCTTCAAGAAGCCCTCGTCACCGACCATCAGCCCGCGCGCGTTGTGCGCGAACTCGGCCCGCCCCGCGACGTAGTCGATGCCCTTCGCCAGCAGGTCGCGCTCGGTCTCACCCGCCATCGACACTTCCGGGATCGTGTAGATGCCGTACGGAAACACTGGCGAGACCTGCGTCTTGTATTTGAGGTCGAAGAAGTGAACGACCGCGACGCGCGCCTGCTCCATCGAGGTCGAGGCGAGCGCGGGGTTGCCGATGACGTCACCGACGGCGGCGATGTGTGAAGCCTTCGTGCGGAAGGTGACCGGGTCGACCTGAAGCTGGCCGCGCTTGTTCACCTCGAGACCCGCGTTCTCGAGCTTCAGCGAGCCGGTGTTGCCCTGGCGGCCTGCGCAGACCAGCACGCAGTCGGCGGCGAGCGTGTCTCCCGAGTCGAGCGAGAGGCGAACCCCTCCCGGCACCGGCTCACAGCCCCACACCTGCGCCGGCATGCGGAAGGTGATGTCGAGCGCGAGCATGCGCTTCTTGAGCGACTCGACCACGTCGTCGTCGAGGAACCCGAGAATGGTGTTGCGTGGCTCGACGATGGTGACCTTCACGCCGAGCGCCGCGAACAGGCACGCGTACTCGCAGCCGATGACGCCACCGCCGACGACGACCATCGATTTGGGAATGTCGTGCACGCGCACGATCTCGTCGGAGTCGTAGACGCTGCGGTGGTCGAACGGGAACTGCGGCGGCCGATGCGGGCTCGAGCCGGTCGCGATGAGCACGTGCTTCGCTCGAATCTGTTTGCCCGTGCCGTCGATGGCGATGGTGTTGGCGTCGACGAAGTGGGCGGTGCCGTGAAACACGCGCACCTTGTGACGGTCGAGGTTCTGCGCGATGCGCGTGCGCTCCTCGGTGACGACGGCCTCGAGCCGGTAGAGGAAGTCGTCGACCGACGCCTGCCGTGAGAGCGCGAGATCGACGCCGTGCAGCCCTCGCTGGCGAAAGCCCGAGAGGTACAAGGCGGTCTCGCGCAGCGTCTTCGAGGGCAGCGTGCCGGTGTTCACCATCGCGCCGCCGTGCACCGACTCCTTCTCGATGAGCGCGACCGACTTGCCGAAGTACGCGGCCTGCACCGCGCCCTTCTCTCCTGCGGCCCCGCCACCGATGACGACCAGATCGAATTCGTCCATGAGGCGCGCGAGCGTAGCGCGTCAGCGGCCGATGGCGGCGACATGCTCCATCAACTGGTCGAGCATTCGCCAGGTAGCGCCCCAGACGACGTTTCGTCCGTCACCCCAGACGTACACGTCGCGGTCGACCTGGTAGATGAACCGCTTCTCCTTGCGCAGCCGCCACAGGGGAGCCTCGAGCACCTCGGCGATCTCACCCTCGTTCGGCGTGAGCGGCGCTTCGGCTGGAACGACGCCGACGAAGGGTGTCACCCAGTACGAGGTGATGGTGGGCATCGCGCCGAGCATGCCCAGCACGGACACGTCATCGGGCTCGAGGCCGAGTTCTTCTTTCGTCTCGCGCAGCGCCGTGTGGAGCGGCGTGAGGTCTCCCGAGTCGCGCGCGCCGCCGGGGAACGAGATCTGCCCAGGGTGTTTGCGCAGCGTGAGCGGCCGCATCGTCAGGTACGCCCACGGCTCGCCTTCACGCCAGAAGAGCGGTGCCAGCACGGCAGCCTCTTTCAGGCGCATGCCAGGCGCTTCCATCACCCGGGACGGAACCGTGCGCAGCCGCGTCTGCAGCCGTGAGAAGAAAGTGTCTGCTGCCGAATCGACCGCGCCCATCGCCGGAAGACTCTACCCACGTCGATGGTGGAAGCGCGCAGAACGAACGGTCAGTTCGGCTGTTGCGAGTCGCAGAGGCGAGTCACTTGTCGAAAACGTCGATGACGTAATCGTCCGGAAGCCCACCGTCCGTCGAGGTACCGGCGTCAGCGCCTGCATCGGGCCGATTCAGGGTCACCGCGCGCAGCCTGATGCCGACCTTCGAAGTACTGCCTGCGCAGACGACAGGCAGCGTCAGCTCGATGTTGTTGGCGGACGTCGGCTGAACCGTGACGCGGATGAGGTCGGGCGACACCTGGACCTGTCCCGTGATGGGCGCACCGATGGCCGTGACCGGCCCCACCGCCTGGAGACGACCCGAGAGGATGATCTCGACGGTCACTTCACTGCCGACGCGCTTGAGCGTGGTCGCCACGCTCGACGACACGGGCCCGACCGAGCAGGCCGAGGGTTGCGGGAGCGGGTCAGACACGATGCAGCTCGTGCAGCCCGTCACCATCACCGACGCGACCCCGACCGACAGCGCGGCGCGAAGGTGGTCGACGACGCGATCGCGCGGCCCACGAGAAGGAATCACCGAAGCGCGTTCATCCGTCACGGAACACTCCTTGTTGCAGCGGCGTCGCCAGCTCGGCCTTGAGCGACACCATCGTCTCGACCTTCAACGTCTCGTGAATCGTCTGGGCCAGCGCCCTGCCCGCTTCACGCACTTCTGCTTCCGCCTGCCGCAGCGCTGGCACCACCTCGGCCACCAGCCTCGCCCGCGAGCGTGTGCTCGACTCGCGCACGCCGGCCATGATCTTCCGCAACTGGGTGACGGAGTTCTCTCCGAGCACTCGGCAGACCCGCTGCGTCTCGGTGAGCCACTCGGGCCGATAGAGCTCGGGCCGGAAGTGCTTCGCCATCGCCACGTCGCCACGCAGCGCCATCGTGAGGTGCGCGACCGGGTCTTCGCCGAAGTTGCGCTCGAAGAAGGCGTCGTTGACGACCTCGAACACTCGCTGGGTCTGTTCGTCGCCGAGCGAGTAGTCCCACATGAGCCAGTCACCGCGAGCTCGACCTTCGCGTTGCATGCGCGCGAGCAACGGCGTGCCGGCGTACAGCTCGACGCGGCCGAAGTTGAACGGGTGGTGCGCGAACTGCCGCATGAACTCGAGGTTCTCGTCGAGCGACTCGAGCGTGGTGTCGGGGTCGAACGCGAGCATGTTGAACGAGACGAAGAGCCCGAGCTCGTCGATGACCTTCATCGCGCGTTCGTTCTCGCCCTTCTTGAGCCCGCGCCGCAGCGTCTTGAGGCCCTGGTCGGTGTCGGTCTCGATGCCGACGTAGGCGCGCAACGCGTGCAACCGCTCCACGAGCAGGCCGAACACCTTCGGCGTCACGTCCATCGGGCGCGCCTTGATGACGGTGGCGTAGCGGCCGAGCTTTCTCGCTTCGAGGGCATCGGCGAGCGCGGCGAGGCGGGTGAGGTTGTCGCGCTCCCGCGGCACGAAGAAGTTGTCGTCGTGGAAGACGAAGATCTCGACGCCGAGATCGTGGTGCAGGTGCGCCATTTCGTCGGCGACGTCGTCGACCGGACGGAAGCGGTAACGCTTTCCCGGGCTCGCGGCTTCGTGCCACGCAGCGATGCAGCAGAACGAACAGTTCGCGTAGCAGCCACGCGAACTCACGAGCGGTGCGAGCCGCCTTCCATGCACGCGCATGCCGTCGGGGTCGCGAACGGGCCACGGCAACGTCGAGAGGTCGGGAGACGCCCGCGTCGCCGTGAGGGAGACCGCTCCGTTGCTCCGAACAGCGAGCCCGGGAATCGTCGACCACTCACGGCCTTCCTTCAGCGCGGTGGCGAGCTCGACGATCGTCTCGTCGGCTTCCTGTCTGCAGATGGAGTCGAGCTCGGGAAAGTCGGTGAGCATCTCGACCGACGCGAACGTCGCGAAGTGGCCACCCGCGGTGAGATGCGCGCGTGAGCCCGCCTCCTTCAACGCGATGGCGAGGCCCAGCAGGTCCATCGCGCGCCACTGGAAGGCGAGCGAGAGCCCGATGAGAAACGGCGGCTCATCGGTGTTGGTGAGCTGCGAGACGATGCCGGCCAGCTGCTGGGGCCCATCGAAGCGGATGATGCGCGACGCAATGCCCGCGCGGGCCAGCGTCGCAGCGAGCGAGCGCAGGGACAGGTTCTCTTCGAGTTCGGGACCGACCAGCGCTACCCAGCCCTGCCGCATGTGCTGCCCCCGTGTGCTCCGGCCGGGGCTCAGTCTAGCGCAGCGTCACGAGGCTGGCGTCTCGAGTTCCTTCAGCATGAACAGGTACAGCCCTTCGACCTTCTTGCGCGCCCAAACCGTTCGCCGCAGGAACGTGAGGCTCGATTTCACGCTCGGGTCGTGGGTGAAGCACCGAATGGGAATCTGTTTGCCCAGCTCTTCCCAGCCGTAGTGCTGCTCGAGGCGGGTGACGATCATCTCGAGCGTGATGCCGTGCAGCGGGTCAGCCATTCGGGGCGCTCCATCACCGGGAGGATCAGGTCTAGTCGGTCTTCCGGGAAAAGCGCAGCCCATCGTCGTTGTTGACGGCATCGGCACCAAAGGGAAATACCGGCCCATGCGCACGCGAAAGACGAAGTTCATCTTCACCACGGGTGGCGTGGTGAGCTCCCTCGGCAAGGGCATGGCCTCAGCCTCGATGGGAGCGCTGCTCGAGAACCGCGGCCTCGACATCACGCTGATCAAGCTCGACCCGTACATCAACGTCGACCCCGGCACGATGAGCCCCACGCAGCACGGCGAGGTGTACGTCACCGACGACGGCGCCGAGACCGACCTCGACCTCGGGCACTACGAGCGCTTCACCGGCGCGAAGATGACGCGGCTCAACAACTTCACCACCGGGCGCGTGTACCACTCGGTCATCACCAAGGAGCGGCGCGGCGAGTACCTCGGCAAGACCGTGCAGGTGATTCCGCACATCACCGACGAGATCAAAGCGATGATCCACGCGGCCGCCGAAGGCCACGAGGTCGTGCTGGTCGAGGTCGGCGGCACGGTCGGTGACATCGAGTCGCTGCCGTTCCTCGAGGCGATTCGTCAGCTCCGCTACGACGTGGGCAGCGAGAACGTCTGCTACGTGCACCTCACGCTGCTGCCGTACATCGCGGCCGCCGGCGAGGTGAAGACCAAGCCCACGCAGCACTCGGTGATGAAGCTGCGCGAGATCGGCATTCAGCCCGACATTCTCATCTGCCGCACCGACAGGCAGATTCCGCAGGAGCTCAAAGACAAGATCGCGATGTTCTGCAACGTCGACGAGGGCAACGTCTTCACCTCGCCCGACGTCGCGAGCATCTACGAGCTGCCACTCGAGCTGCACCGCCAGGGCCTCGACGATCGCATCGCCGAGCACCTCAACATCTGGTCGCGCGCTCCGCGTTTGGACAAGTGGGAGCAGATCATCGAGAAGGTCTATCGCCCCTCGCGCGGTGAAGTGCGCATCGCGCTGGTCGGCAAGTACGTCGAGCTGAAGGAGTCGTACAAGTCGCTCAACGAAGCGCTCGGCCACGGCGGCATCGCGAACGACTGCCACGTGAAGATCGAGTTCGTCGACTCGCAGGACGTCGAGACGAAGGGCGCCGAGGCGATGCTCGGCTCGATGGACGCGGTGCTCGTGCCCGGTGGCTTCGGCGTGCGCGGCACCGAGGGGAAGATTCAGGCGGTGCGGTACGCGCGTGAGAAGCGAAAGCCGTTCTTCGGCATCTGTCTCGGGCTGCAGATGGCCGTCATCGAGTACGCGAGGCATGTGTTGAACCTGCCGAACGCGAACTCGCTCGAGTTCGACGAGAAGACGCCTGACCCGGTCGTCACGCTCATGGAGTCGCAGGTGAACGTGAAGGACAAGGGCGGCACGATGCGGCTCGGCAGCTATGCGTGCTCGCTGAAGGCGGGCTCGCTGGCGAACAAGCTCTACGGAGCGACCGACATTCGCGAGCGCCACCGTCACCGCTTCGAGGTGAACAACGCGTACCGCGCGCGGCTGGCTGGTGCGGGGCTCGTGTTCTCGGGCATGAACACCGAGCTCGATCTCGTCGAGGTGATCGAGATCACCGATCATCCGCACTTCGTCGGGTGCCAGTTCCACCCGGAGTTCCAGTCGAAGCCGTTCGCTCCGCACCCCCTGTTCTCGGGGTTCATTCGCGCAGCGCTGACGGCCCGCGACGCGAAGTGACGAGCGACTCGGCGTACGATTCGTCGGGTGAATTCGCCTGACGAACTCAGAGCGGCACTGAAGGCACGCGACCGTCGTTCGCTCGACCTTCCAGTCGACGCATGGGCTCGTTGGTTGCTGGTGGCGCTCTATCGTCACCTCGAGCGGCAGCGCTGGGTCGGCCAGGTTGCGGTCGAACGACTTGGAGCCGACCTGCATCGAGTCGGGAGGCACGGCTACTCCGGCCACCCGAGAGTGGCTCGCGGTGTCGTGCCTGGACTCGAGCAGTGGAGGTTCGAGTTTCACGGCGCCGGCCTCTGCCTGACGCATGAAGAGGGATCGGCGCTCGATGTCGACTTCGTCGACGGCTCGACGCAGTGGATCGACCCTTGGTTCTACGAGGCGTTCCTCGACTCAACACAGGAGCCTCAACTCGCTGAGGCACGCATCACCTTCGATGGGCCAATCAGAGGCGCCTGGCGTGTCGACCTCGAACCCCTTCGCCAGGATGGACTCATCGAGGGCTCGCACCGAATCAGGCTCACACCTTCAGGACTGGAATGGGCATCGGCACTTTCAGAGGCGGTCGGTGCTTTCGAAGAGTCCGAGTCGGAGCATGACCAGATCGCCATCGCATTGCTGATCGGCGACCCCGTGATCGCTCTCGAACAAGGTCTGCGTGACGCTGAGGTCGAACGAACCGGTGACGCTGTCCGCCACGCTCGAACAGAGGTGCTCCTTCAGAGGGTGCGGGGCGAAGCGGACGGCCTCTGCCTCATGGCGTTAGCGGCGATCAACCCTGGCGCGGCGAAGAAGGAACTGGGACGCATCTTCACGAGCCAACGAGACACGGCCGCGCTTGCAGCGGCTCTCGACCTCGCCGGCGCATGGAACACCACCGAACTTGCGGACGGAATCGAGCGAGTACTCACTGCAACTGACGGGAGGCGCTTCTGGGAGCGGCTGCATGCCGCCCACCTGATCATGAGATGGTTCGGCCCGACGGTGCACGGACCGCGACGCGCCAGGTTGGCGGTCGTGCTCGCAAACCCTTCTCCGATTCTCAGCGGAAGCTCCGCCCTCCTTCGAGCGTTGCTTTCTCCAAGAGACGGGCTTGGGGAGCTTCGTCGTTGCCTTCACTCCGATATCCCAATCGCCAGAGAGGCCGCCGCCGCGGGCCTCGTCCTCCTGGGCGTCGACGAAGCACTTCAAGTCTTGCGAGACGCAGGCACACGCGAGGCAACCGCCGCACTTCTTCATGTGAACGACGGTCAAGAACAGGTCGTCAGTTGGGACGACCGACGGCAGACAAGGCGTGTGATTCCCCTCGAACTCCTGAACTCGAGTGGTGCCATGACCGTCAGGGCATTCGCACAACTGGTCGAGCAGTGGCTCGCTATCGACTGAGCAGGCTGACGCGCACGACTCCTTCGGGCAGCGTGGCGTCGGTTTCGTAGACATCGAGCACGCCCGGGTGACAGCGGGCCGGAGCATCGTTCGCCCCGAACCGCTCGGTTGCCACGACTCCACCATCGGCGCGCACGAACGTGGCCGTGATCGGAAAGCTCACGCTGCCGTTCGTGATGCACGCCTCATCCACGACGGGGTAGCGCAGCACCATCACCTGCTTCGCCGTCAGCGGCGCATGACCCGTCAGGCCCACCCGTCGCTGATCAGACGTCGTCGCCAGCTCGACCTCGGTGCACTCGCGTAGCACCGTCCCGTCGGCCGAGAAGAAGCGCACGCTCGCGCTTCCTCCACAGCCGATCAGCAACAGAACGAGCAACCTCACAACGAATCGAGGAACGCGAGCACCGCTGCCTGATCCGCCGCTGGCATCGCCTCGAACGCCAGCCGTGACGCGTTGGCTTCACCCTGGTGCGCGACGATCGCCGCTCGAACATCAGCCGCCGACCCATCGTGCAGATACGGCCCAGTCTTCGACACGCCCCAGAGCGGCGTCGTGCGGAACTCCCGCGGACGCGCCGCATCGCCGATGCCCTTCGCCGTGTTCGGAACGATCTCGTGCAGCAGCAGGTCCGTGTACGCGTTCGCCATCTTCCCATCCGACGTCGGCAGCGACGGCACGTGGCACACGTCGCACTTCGCGGTGCCGAACAGCACCTGCCCACGATCCTCCAGCGCCATGTCCTTCCGCGTGCGCGGCGGCGGAGCGAGCGACGCCATGAAGAACGTGAGCGCCTCGACCTGCGCGACCGTCAACTCCGGGTCGGCCACGCTGTCGGAGTCCGTCATCGCTCCGAAACTCAGCCCCGACTGCATCGGCAACGTCAGGCCCAGCTCGTTGAAGAGCGCATCGCGCGAGAACTCCGCCAGGTTGGGAACGTTCGCCTTCCACCCGAGCCGGCCAATGCGGCCATCACTCAACCGGTTCGCGCGGCCCTTGATGCCGTCGCCATTCGTGTCGTTCGGATCTTCGCGGCGCAGCACCTCCGCGTCCGACACGCGCTCGAGCAGGCCGAGGCCGAAGGCAGGCGGCGGCTGACGGTGCTCGAAGAAGTTGGCCATCGGAGACGGCTCGGGGCGCTTCGTGAGGTTGGTCTCGAGCCGGTGCACCATCGTGCCCGCGGGCGGCGCAGTGAACGTGAGATCGGTGGCGATGATGCCCTGACGAATCACGTCGACGTCGCGAGGCCCCGAGCCACCGATGACGGGGTCGAAGTGGCACGCGCGGCACGAGTCTCCATTGAAGTTGGGACCGAGACCGGCGCTGCGCGCGAAGTCGCGATCGAACAGCTCGCGGCCCGTGACGAACTTCGTCGCATCGGCACCAGTCAGCTCGACGGCCGGCCCACCAAACGTTCCCGCGGCCGGAATCGGCGCCTCGGGAGGAACGAGCCCAGTCGAGTGCTGGCTCTTGCCGCCGAGAGACTCCACGAAACCGATCAACTTCGCGCGCTCGCCTTCGCTCAGCGCCACGTACGCGTCACGCGACGCCTTCGCCTCACCCGCGTGCAGGCGAATCGCTTCGTCGAGCGTGTCGGCGCGGCCATCGTGCAGGTACGGACCCACCGCCGTGACACCCCACAGCGGCTGCGTGCGGAACTCGCTGCCCGTCGCGGTCTTCATCTCGATGCCGTCGGCCAGCTCTTCACCCATGTCGTGCAGCAGCAGATCGCTGTACGCGGGAATGAGGCCGCGCGGCCCCTTCAGCGTCGGCACGTGACACGCCGTGCACTGCGCCTTCGAGAACGCGGTCTGACCTGCGCTCACGTCGGCCGTCACTTCGTCGGGCTGCGGAGCCGCGAGCAGCATCGAGAACGACACGAGATCGAACAGCTCGCTCTCAGAGAGCTCCGGGTCTGGCGCGCCGTCGTTGTCCGTCGTGGGCTCATCGGGCGCCGCGGCCTGTGCCTGGCGAATCACACCCTCTCCTTCCAGCCCATCTTTCCGCGTCATCACCGAGTTGCTTGGCACGGGCAGCTTCGCGCGCGCCTCTTCCGACAGCGGGTTCGACGTGAGGCCCACGTGATTGAAGAGCGGCCCACGAATGAAGCCCTCGATGGAGACCGTCTGAGACTTGCGCCCGAAGCGGCCGACGAAGCCGCGGTCGTAGTTGGCCTTGCCGCTGATGCCGTCTTTGTTCTTGTCGTCGGGGTCGGCGTTCTTCAGCAGCTCGGCATCGGGAATCTCAGCGAGCAGCCCGACGCCGAAGAACGGAATCGGGTTGCGCGTCGCCGTCACGTTCACGCCGTCGGGCGTTGGCGTGCGGCCCGCCGTCGCGAGATCGAAGTGGGGCATCACGCCGCTCTTGCCCAGGAACTGAAAGGAGCCATCGCTGAGCTTCTGGCCGACCAGCTGGAACGCGCGATACCTGCCAGCACTGCCACCCAGCGTCGGTTTTTCGTGGCACGCGCCGCAGAACGAGACGTTCATCTGCGGCCCGAGGCCGGTCGCAGGCGTGTACCGCTTCTGCGCGACCGCTTGACCACGAACAAACGTGGCCTGCTCCGTCTCGTTCGCGCTCGGACGAATCGCGCCGAGCTTTCCGAAGATTCCCGGGGCGATGGGCTCGGGCGCTGGGCAGGCACTGAGCGCGAGGGACAACACGAACAGCCGCTTCATGGTGACTCCGGGAGTGGGCGTGAAATGGCAACGCCGCGGTAGGTGGGAGGGTTGGCCGACTGCAGGTTGCCGCCGACTGCAAACAGCGTGCTGCCGATGCCAAAACAGTTGTGCAGGTCGTCGAAGGTGCCGGAGCGCTCACGCGTCGGCTCGAGTGTCGTCAGGTTCAGACGGGCGATGGTTCCTTCGACGCCGGCGATCCACGCGGTCTTTCCGTCGCGCGTCCAGACACCGTTGAAGCCAGCCAACGGCGCGAGGTTCTGCGTCGTCCACGTGGTGCCGTCCCACTTCGAGACGATGCCGTTGCTGCGACCACCGACTGCGATGACGACGCCGTTCGAGCCCCAGATGGAGACGAGATCGTCGCTCGCGCCGACCAGCTCTTCGCGCCACTGGCCCTGCGTGCGGTGCAAGACGACCCCGCGTTGGCCCACGACATAGACGTCACTGGCGCCGGTGCCCCAGACCTTGAGCAGCTGCCCGACGCGCTGCTTCTGCAACGTGGGCAATGTCTCCTTCGTCCACGTGGTGCCGTCGAAGTGGAGCAGCGTCGCGTTCGGCTCCATGCCGTTGCCGCCGACGGCCCAGACGTCGTTCGGCGCGGCGCCCCAGACACCCCAGAGCGGCTGCGTCGTCGGAGTCGTCTGCCGGCTCCAGCGCGTGCCGTCGAAGTGCAGCACCGTGCCTTCGTTGCCCACGGTGAAGACGTCGCTCGCCGAGAACCCGAACGTCCAGTTGAGCAACGGCGTCGAGAGGCCGACGTTCGCCTGCTGCCACGCGGTGCCGTCGAAGTGCATCACCACGCCACCGTCAGCCCGACCGCCGACTGCGTAGATGTCGTTCGGTGACGAGCCCCACGCGTTGAGCAGCCAGCCGGTGGTGGTGGTGTCGAAGGCCTGGGTCCAGGTGACGACACCCGCGTCAGGCTCGATGGGTTGCGGACACGCCGCGTTCAGCAACACGAAGACGATGGCGAGACTGCGCATGTTCGAAAACCAGCCCCCGAAGAGTGATTCGGCCGGCGCGCATCTTCGTCGACGACGGCGCGGCGTCACAACAGGTGATCAGCCGCGGCTCCCACGCAGCGTTTGCGCTGCTCACCGTCGCGTGACCGAAGGCACTGAGGTACAGGCCGCGCATGGCCTTCCCCATCACCCTCGCCGGCGCGACCGTCGGCCCGAACCACCCCCTCTTCGTCATCGCCGGCCCCGACGTCATCGAGTCGGCCGACCACGCGATTCGTCACGCGCGCCGACTCAAGGCCATCACCCAGAAGCTCGGCGTGCCGTTCGCGTTCAAGTGCAGCTACGACAAGGCCAACCGCACGAGCATCACCTCGTTCCGCGGGCCGGGTCTGGTCGAAGGCCTGAAGGTGCTCGCGCAGGTGAAGCGTGAGGTGCAGGTGCCGATCCTCACCGACGTGCACGACCTCTCGCAGGTGAGCGCCGTCGCCGAGGTCGCAGACATCATCCAGGTGCCCGCGTTCCTCTGCCGGCAGACCGACCTCGTCGTCGCCGTCGCGAAGACGGGCCGCGGCGTCAACATCAAGAAGGGCCAGTTCGTCGCCCCGAAGGACATCGCGCACCAGGCGCGCAAGGCGTTCGACTCCGGCAACCCCAACGTGCTGGTGACCGAGCGCGGCGCCACGTTCGGCTACAACAACCTCGTCGTCGACATGCGCGGCTTCTCGGTGATGCGCGAGGCGGGGCTGGCGACGTGCTTCGACGCGACGCACTCGGTTCAGCTGCCGAGCGCCGGCAATGGAGAGACCGCCGGTGAGCGGAAGTTCGTCGGCCTGCTCGCGCGCTCCGCTGCAGCTGCTGGCATCGACGCGCTCTTCACCGAGGTGCACGAGAACCCCGAGGTCGCGCCGTGCGACGGGCCCTGCAGCCTCACCTTCGAGCTCTTCGAAGAGACGCTCAGCGACGTGCTCGCCATTCGCCGGGCGCTGAGGCACCAGCCGTGACCGCCGAGGAGCGTGCGCGCTCCATCAAGCTCGTCGTCTTCGACGTCGACGGTGTCTTGACCGACGGTGGCCTCTGGTACGGCCCCGACGGTGAGGTGATGAAGCGCTTCGACGTGAAAGACGGCCACGCCATGGTGCTCGCCCGCCTCACGGGATTGCCAGTCGCGATCCTCACCGCCCGCACCTCGAAGATCGTCGAGACGCGCGCGACCGAGCTGAAGCTGGCGAAGGTGTTTCAGGGCCGCCGCGAGAAAGGCCCTGCCCTGCTCGAGCTGTGCGGCGAGCTGAACGTCACACCGGCAGAGACCGCGTACATGGGCGACGACGTGAACGACCTGCCTGCGATGGCCGCGTGCGGACTCACCGCGTGCCCCTCCGACGCTGTGGAGGACGTGAAGTCGCAGGTGCACTTCGTCTCCCGACACCCCGGAGGCCGCGGCGCCGCGAGAGAGCTCATCGAGCTGGTGCTGAAGCAGACCGGGCGGTGGGCCGACGCCATGGCCCACGTCGCCGGCCGGCCCTGACGACTACTTCCAGCAGGCGTTGGTGCAGGCGCCGTTGCAGCTGCCGTTGAGGCACTCGGCCGAGCTCATGCAGGTCTGGCCGTTGGGCTTCTGCGCGACGCACGTCTGCATGCCCTGACCCGGGCAGTACGTCTGGTTCGTGCACTGCGGGAAGCCACCGTTGTTGGTGCACATGCCGCCGGCGAACGAGAGGAAGGGCTGGCAGGTGCCCGTCGAACCGGGACCGCCCGCGCCCGCGCAGTACAGCAGCGCCTTGCACTGGTCGCTGCCCGTACACGAGGCGCCGACGTCACCGTAAGCGGTGCAGATGCCCGCGAGGCAGCGCGAGCCCGACTGGCAGACGTCGTTGTTCGTCCCGCAGGGCATTCCGGCAGCGCGACGCGGCTCGCAGAGGCCCGCGTTGCAGTACTCCGTCTCGAGGCAGGCCGGCCCAACGGGAATGCCGCCACCCGTCTCAGCGGTGTTGCAGAAGCCGCCAGGCGCCGTGTTGAAGCGCTTGAAGCAGCGGTCGGCGCCACCATCGGTCACGCCCGGCTGCGTCGCGCAGATGAGCTCGAAGTCGGTCGAGTTGCTGCGGTAGCACTCGCTGCGGCCCTTCACGCAGGTCTCGCCCTCGAGCTTGCCGAAGGTGCAGGTGCGAATCGCGCCGCCGGTGTTGGGGCAGACGTAGCCGGCCGCGCACTGAGCCGTGCTGCTGCAGCCGGCGTCGGCGCCGCCCAGCGGAACGCAGAGGTCGGGACCAGCGCCGACTCGACAGAAGGTGCCGGGGGCGCACTGGGCGTTGTTGCCGCAGGCAGCCGTGCCACCGTCCGGGTTGAGGTAGCGCACACACTGGCCGCAGCCGTTGTTGACGTTGTTGCAGCTGCCGCCAGCGCACTCGACGCTGTTGGTGCACAGCGAGCCTGGCGCCGCGAGCCCCGTCGTGAAGGCGCCGACATCACAGGCGCTCAGCATGAGGTTGCGATCACGCGTGCAGCTGGCCGAGGGGAACTGGGCGTCGAGACAGGCGCGCAGCGCGGTGGGGTTGGTGAGCCGTCGGGCGCGGGCCTCTCCAGCGACCTCGACCTGGCACTCGAAGCGACGCGTCGCCTCGCACTGGGTGCGCTGGGCCGCAGGAGCGACGTTGTTGGGGCGGCCCGTGACGGTATCGCCGAACAGCGTGCCGGTCGCCGAGCAGCGAATGTAGAAGTCGCACTCGCGCTGGGCGACCTCGGCGCAGAAGTCGTAGTACCCGCCGTCGCTCGCGGTGCCGCCACCAGTGGCCGCTCCACCGGCCGTGGCCGTTCCGCCTGCCGTCGCCGAGCCACCAGCAGTCGCCGCGCCACCAGCGGTCGCCGCACCACCCGCGGTCGCTGCTCCACCGGCCATTGCGACGCCGCCAGCCGAGGCCGTGCCTCCGGCAGCATCACCACCGGCCGTGGCCGCGCCACCAGCCGTCGCAGAACCACCCGCCGCATCGCCTCCAGCCGTCGCGGAGCCACCAGCGCTCGCGCCCCCGCCAGTGCCAGCCACTCCACCCGCGCCACCGTCGGCACAGGTCTGCCCGTTGCAATCATCGACGGGGGCGAAGTTGCTGCAGCTACAGCCAGCAGTGGAGAAGAGCACGACGAGGGTGAGCGCGGGAATGACTCGGGACATGGCGAGGCGACCTACCCAAGTTGGCCGCGGCGCGAAAGGCCTGCCCCAAACAGGCGGTGACGCACTGAGCGAGTAGACTCCTCCCATGGCTCAAGCTCGGTCGGTCTCGAGGGTTCGCGACATCATGCTGAAGGCAGGGCTGGTCGACGAGCTGCAGATGCGTTCGGCGCTCGCGCGCATGGAGCAGTGGGGCGGGCGGCTGCCTGCGGTGATGGTCGAGATGGGCTTCGTCGACGAGGAGCAGCTCGTCGAGGCCATCGGCAAATCGCTCAAGATGCCGGTGACGCATCTGGGCACGGTCGTGAAAGATCCCGCCGCCCTCGCGCGCGTCGACGTCGCCACCTGTGAGGCGCACGCCGTCTTCCCCGTCCTGCTCAAGGACCGCACCCTGCACCTCGCGATGACAGACCCGACCGAGCTCGGCGTGCTCGACGCCATCTCTGCGAAGGCCGGCGTGCGAGTCATCCCCCTGCTGGCGTCGGAGACCGAGATCTCGACCTGCATCGCGCGCCACTACAAAGGGCTGCACGTCGAGCCGAAGTCGTACTCGATGCGCAAACGGGTGACGCACGAGCTGCCTGCCGCAGACGGCGGGAATCTGCCCGAGTCGGTGTTCCAGCTCGACTTGAAGGAGCCTCCGAAACCGGGCGCGAGGGGGTCCTCTCCAGCCGGCGTGGGCAACAGGCCTCCGAGCGCGAACACGTTGCTCGACGAGATTCTGGGAGATGAAGCCTCTGCCACGCAGGAAGGGTTCACCGAAGCCGAGCTCATCCGCCTCGACGCCTGCCGCCTCAATCAGGAGAAGGCCTCGACCATCATTCGAACCCTCAACGAGCTGCTGACAGAGAAGGGCTTCCTGCCGAGAAGTTAACCAGCTGTCTCAATTGAGTTTTTCGTCGGGAGAAACTCTGGCAGGGCTGCCCCGTACGGATGTCAGCAAGAGCTGGATTTCCCGGGAGCAGCCTGATGGTGCGCGTCGTCCTTTCAGCAGTGGTCGTGGTCGGAGCAGCGGGCTGTCTTCGGAATGACCCCGTGCCGACGTTGCCCGAGAAGGTCGTCGCGCACTGCCGCTACACGAACCAGTTCGCGAAGCTCGAGGAGTGCCGCGACTACCTCGGCGACTGGACCGAGAAGCAGGCGAAGGATGACTGCGGCTCGCAGTTGCTGAATGGAGAGAAGGCCGAGTTCGGCGTGGGCACGGCGTGCTCGTACCCCGCGATTCTCGGGTACTGCATTCTCGGCAGCGGCACGACGTTCACCCGCATTCACCTGCCTGGCGACATGGACTCGAAGTGCGCGTCGTCGGAGCGCGGCTGTGAAGTGTTCGGTGGCGGCCTGTTCGACCCCGCGCCCATCTGCGGCGGCAAGGTGACTGAAGGCGGCGGCACGGGCCTGCCCACGTTCGACCCGCCGGTGCTGACCTGCAAGGACCCGATGCCGGGTGAACCTGCGGGCAAGAGCGCGAACGGCCAGGTCTGCACGTGGGAGATGATCAGCGGCGCGACCGAAGCAGGCCGTCACTACGAGAACTACGGCAGCTGTGATCGCGTGCGCACCCAGCGCCCCTACAACCCTGCACCGACGAACAAGGACGCGACCCGCGAAGACCCGCGCATGAATGACCCCGCGTACCGCACCGAGGTCGAGTGGGTTCGCAAGGAGATCGAGTCGACCGCGTGCGTGTGCTGCCACAAGTCGACCGCGCCGAAGGGTCCGTCGAACTGGTACGTCGACCAGCCCGGCAACTTCATCAACGGCTTCTACGATCGTGGGCTCGCGATGGGCGCGGGATGGATCAACAGCGTCGGCTTCGGCGCGTTCCCCACCGAGCAGAACAACGGCTTCTCGCGCGCGACGCCCGACCGCCCTGAGGACTCGGCGTTCGTGACGACCGACCCTGCGCGCATGAAGCGGTTCTTCGAGGCCGAGCTGACGCTGCGCGGCCGCAATCGGGCTGAGTACATGGGCATCTACGGAGCGGGGCCGCTCGATGATCAGCGCTTCTTCGTGCCGAAGACGTGTGAGAACGGTGAAGGCGTCGACGAGACCGGCACCATCAACTGGGTGGGTGGCAAGGCGCGCTACCTGTACGTGATGGAGAAGGGCACGACGAGCCCGGGTGCTCCGCCGAACCTCGATCTGCCAACGGGCGTGGTGTGGCGCTTCGATGTGCCTCCGACCGCCAAGCAGGGCCTCGAGCCAGGCACGGTGAAGTACGGCGTGGTGCCGGAAGGAACGGCGCAGAAGTTCCCCGCGAGCGGGTCACCGGCCGCGCTCGTGAGCGGGCGCGAGTACTACCTGAGCGTGTTGCAGGACATCGGGTTTCCGGCGACGCGGTGTGTGTTCACGATGAAGTGAGTGGCTTCACGCGAAGGCCTTCGCCATCGCAATCGAGACAGGTGAAGGAGCGCGACTCGTCCCACGCGGCGCGCTCGCCGCCGGGCACGCACGAGAGACAGACGTCGCGCTCACACGACGAGCACCGCGCCAGCATCGCCATCTGCTGACACCGCGAACACGTCTGCACTTCGTCATCGAGCGGTTGTGGTTCGGGCTCGACGATCGTCTCGTCAGGATCTCCGGTCGACCCGAGGTGATGTTCGGGAATCTCGACCGGGCTCTCGCTCCAGATGAGGCCCTCGTCGGCGTCGACCGCATCGATGAACGGCTCGTCGTCTTCGATGTCGTCGTCCGCGAAGCCACCGGGCAAGACGCGCGGCTGCTCTGGCTCGGGAACGTAGACGAACCCCTCAGGGCTATTCCGCTCGTCTGGCGGAGCCGCGCCCCACTCGTTCTCGACGTCCTCGAGGTACCAGCCGTCCTCCTCCTCCTCCTGTTCCTCTTCGCCTCCTTCGTCTTCGTCCTCGTCGTCTTCCGGAGCGTGTGACACCCGCTCGGTGAACATCACGAGCCGTTCACCGGCGCTCAGTGGAGCCCCGACCACCAGGTCCGTCGGCGCAAAGTCGAGCTCGGTCACCAGCCGCTCGAGCACACCCCAGCCGGGATCGAAGCCGAGCAACGCCTCGATGACGTCACGCACCACGCGATCCCGAAATGACGCTGACTCGTCACGCCGCGCGATGGGCCGATTCCGAACACCAGGCGCGCTCACGTGCGGCCCGAGGCTCTCGCTCGCGATGGACCTGTTCGAATCGGACAGACACACCGACGCGACGTCGAGCGCTCGATTCCGCTTCGCGAGCTGACGCGCCACCGCGCCTGGCACCACCTGCGCTTCGCCCGTGCCCAGCAGCCGAACCACCGTCAGCGCCGCGCCGTCGAGCCGAACCGTCGCGTGCTGCATGGCGACGCGCTGCGCTCCGCTCGTGGAGGCACACGTGACGACCGCCTCACGCAGCTCGGCTGGCAAGGCGCCTCGAATGATCAGCAGTGACTGCTCCACCTGCGACAGCCACGGAACGAGGCCTGGCCCATCGACCGCGTTGATCGCACGAACGAGCGTCGTGCCCGGCTTTCGCGCCTCGATGACGCCGGGGAGGCCGCCGCGAACGTTGGCTTCCACGACGAGCTCACCGACGTTGCGGAGCTGATGAAGGTTCGGCGCGAACGCCTCGGCCGGCTCGCCTCCTTCAGGCTGGTATCGGTTCGCCACGTCGAGCAACAGCTCGAGCCGCTCCAACGACGGCAACCGCCGCACGCCTTCGATGATCGCCTCGCACGCGTAGACCACCTCGATGGTGCGCAGGGCCGGAGCCTTGCCGAGGGTGAACTGCTCCAGCACGCCCAGGCGTTCGAGGCGCAACGTCTCGAGGCGAGGCAGCCAACGCATCAACGCGGTGAGGTCGAGCTGGGTCGCCTCTCCCCTCGGGCCGAGCACGATCTCGAGCCGCCGCCACGGCAACGGTCGGGTGATCGCCTGAATCCACCGCTCCAGTTCCTCGGCAGAGCCGGGCACCAGCCGCGCGCGATCGAGCAACGTCGCCGACGGGTGGTTCAGCAACGCCTCGAACTCCGAGAACTCGAGCGCAGACGTCATCGACAGCACACCGCGGCGAAACACGGGCGCTTCACGAACCACCCCACGCGCCTGGAGCGTTCGCAGTGGAGCAGGCGTCAGCTCCGATCGAAGTCGGTCGGTGCCCGCGATGGCCTCATGGAGCGCACGCGCCGGCCGCGCCTCCCGCTCGAGCATCAGCGACATGAGCGCGCCACGGGGGCTGCCGTTCACTTCCAGCCAGTCGGCGTACACCGCCCAGCGCGTCGGATCGTCACGGTGTTCGAGCACCGCCGCTTCCAGCACGTCATTGGCCAGCGATGCGTTCACCAGCGAGTCCTCCCTCGAAGAGAATCGCTGCAAACGAGCACACCGTCACGTGCCGCCGTCGGCGCAGTCGCACGTCAGGCGCGTCTGGCACCCCTCGAGCGACCTCGACTCGCCACAGCTCAGGTGCACGAAGCCGTCGCCGATCGACGTCATCGTTCCGACGGAGGAATACGTCTCCGTCGTCTGGCCCAGGGTGACGTCGCAGCCGCTCGCGGTCGGAACGATCAACGCCGAGCAGCGCACCTCACGGCCCTCGCGTCGAAGCTTCGGAGGCGAGGCGCACGCGACGAGCAGCAGCACGATGGATACACTCCGCATATGCGCTTCGGGCTCCTCACTGCCGCCGTCCTCTTCTCCTGCAGCCCGATGACGAAGCCCATGCCGACCGTCGAGCCCCTTCCCCCGTTCGAGCTCACCGACGTCAACCCCGGCTCCGCGACAAACGGCCAATCCATCGGCCCGCTCGCGCTGCGCGGCAAGGTGACCGGCTGGTACTTCACCCATACGAATTGAGGCTACTGCCGGGGCCAGGCTGGCCTCCTTCAGACGATGCAGACCGAGCTCGAGCGTGACGTGCCTGGCACCATCGTTCTCCTCTCGGTGAACGCCGCGGGCTTCGAGGCGGGCAACGCCGACTTCGTGACGGGCAAGACGACGCCGCTGTTGCAGGACACGCAGGCGGTGAACGCGTGGAGCCAGTGGCAGGTGACGTACCGCGACGTCGTCGTGCTCGACGCGCAGGGCCGGCGTCGTGACGTCTTCAACCTCACCACCAACGATCTCGCAGTGCCCGCCAACTTCGCGACGCTGAAGGCCATTCTCCTCGACGCGCGTTGAATGGGAGCCGTGTGACTCTCGCTTGGGAGTCGCGCGCCGATGTGCTGAACCTCGACTCCCCGTGCTCGCCGTCGTCCTCACCCTCACGCTGGCCCAGACGGCCAACCCCTACCTCGACCTCGCGAGGACGCTGGCGCGTGAGCTGAAGTTCGCCGAAGCCATCACGCAGCTTCAGGTGGCGAAGCAGGTACCCGACCTGCAGCAAGCCCAGCGCCTCGAGGTCTTCGAGTTGCTCGCGAAGTGCCAGGTCGCAGAAGGCAACCGCGCCGAAGCCGAGACCGCGTTCAGCGAGCTGCTGGCCATCGACCCCGAGCACGAGCTGGACCGCAGCTCGACATCTCCGAAGATTCTCACGGTCTTCGACGCCGTGAAGGAGCGCCTCTTCCCCGACCGGCAGGTGAGCCTCGTCGAAGAGATGGCGCCACCGGGCCGCTTGCGACTTCGCGTCGTCGACCCGTTTCATCGGGTGACCGGTGTCGAGCTCGTGCTGCGCCGTGGTGACGGGCCATGGGAGTCGCGCGTCATCACCATCGAGAACAAGATGCTCGACGTGCTCACGCCGACCACCACGGGCGACACCGTCTTCTGGTTTCTGCGCGTCAAAGCAGACGAGACGATCGTTGCCAGCTTCGGCAGCGAAGAGGCACCGCGGGTGAGCGAGCGCCGCAAGGCCACTGACCTGCCACCTGACCCCGACGAGGAGTCCACCGGGCTCCCACCCACGAAAGTGGCCGGCATCGTGACGGGTGTGGTGGCCGTGGTCGCGGCGGGCGTCGGCACTGCGCTGCAGCTCAACTCGCAGGCCCTCGACCGCGCAGCACGTGACCCGAGCAAACCGCCCGGGGACTGGGCCGACACTGCACGTGCCGCTCATACCAACGCGGTGACTCAGGCGAACTGGTCCATCGGGTTGTTCGCCACCGGAGGCGTCGCGGCCATCTCGGCCGTGGTGTTGTTCGCATGGTGAAACGCGCGCTCGCGATGATGGTGTTGCTGGGCCTGACCTGTGTGCCGGGGCCGCTCGACGAGACGGGCAAGCAATGCTCCGCCGAGCGTCCATGCGGAGAAGGGTTCGTCTGCATCGCCTCGCGCTGCCAGGACGAGGCGTTCGACGCCGGCCAGCCGCGCGCCGACGCGGGGCTCGACGCTGGCCTGCGTGATGCCGGGCTGGACGCGGGCGTCGATGCGGGCGCCGATGCTGGCTTCGACGGCGGAACCGACGCCTCGGTACCAGATGCAGGCTTCGACGGCGGGAGCGATGCCTCGGTACCAGACGCTGGCTTCGACGCCGGTGCGTTTCCCTGCGACGTGAACCTCATCCTCAACTCCGGCTTCGAGCAGCAGACCACCACGGGTGGGGTGCGCAACTGGCGCGCGCTGGCTGGCACCCTCACGCATGGAGTCCCAGCGCGCACGGACCCTGCCGCCGGCCGCATGTGGGTTCCTGGAATGGCCAACCCGAGCATGCAGAGCGACATCGTGAGCGGCCCCACCTCGTTCGGCCTCGTCTTCTGTGCCCGCGCCTGGGCCCGCCACGAACACGACGCGGGCCTCACGGTCTCCCTGATCATCCGCGAGCGCGCGCCCGACGGCGGCTTCATCGACTTGAGCAACGGCACCAGCACCGCCGTCACCAAGGGCAGCTGGCAACCGATGCTCGAGACCTACCGGACGGCCGGTGATGGAACGGGAATCGACCTTCGGATCACCACCGCGCGCTTCGAGCCTGATGCGTCGGTGCTCATCGATGACGTGCTGCTCTTCCGCAGTTGCAGCACCCAGTGCATCTACCCGCCTTGATCGGTAACCTCGCAGCGTGGCGAAGTCGGGTGACCAGCAACGCAACGGGTTCGAGCTGCTCAAGCGCCTGGCCTCGGGCGGCATGGGTGAGGTCTTCGTCGCGCGCAAGATGGGCACCGGCGACTTCGAGAAGCGCGTCGCGCTGAAGTTGCTGCTGCCGCACCTCACCGCCTCCTCCGACTCGGTGAAGCGGTTCTACGCCGAGGCGCGCCTCGCGGCCCGCATGCATCACCCGAACATCGTCGAGATCTTCGACGTCGGCGAAGCCGAAGGCCGGCCCTTCATCGCGATGCAGCTCATCGAAGGCCTGAGCCTGGCGCAGTACCTTCAGCTCGCGAAGGAGCAGCGCCTCTCGATGCCGCTGCCCATCGCCCGCGCCATCGCCATGGCCATCTGCGAGGCGCTCGCCTACGCGCACGACTTGAAAGATGCCCAAGGGCGGCCGCTCAAGCTGGTCCACCGCGACGTCACGCCTTCGAACGTGCTGCTCTCGTTCAACGGCGCCATTCAGCTCACCGACTTCGGCATCGCGCGCGTGGGAGACGCGGGCACGAGAACGGGCTCGGTCCAGGGCAAGGCTGCCTATGTCGCGCCGGAGCAGCTGACGCAGGAGGTGCAGGTCGACGCGCGCGCCGATCTCTACTCTGCGGCCGTCACGCTGTACGAGCTCATCACCTTCGACAACCCGTTCCGGCGCAAGTCGCAGGACGAGACGTTCGCGGCGATTCTGCTCGGAAAGCCCGTGCCCGTTCGCCAACACCGCCCTGACGCGTCGGTGCAGATGGAGGCCGCGCTCCAGCGGGCCATGGCGCGCAAGGCCGATCAGCGCTTCTCGGACGCCACGAGCTTTCGAAAAGCCTTGATCGACGGCCCCGTGGCGAGCGCGCCTGATCTCGCCGAGCACCTGAGGCTGCTGGTGATGCCTGCGCTGGGCGCCGATGAGGAAGCGTCGAACCCGTTGGGCACGAAGTCACAGGTGCTTCGGGTGACGCACAGCGTGTCGGTCGACGTCACGCCGATTCCGCAGCGGCCGCTGTGGCCCGCGTGGCTCGCGGCGGGGCTCGCCATCGTCGTCGCTGCCGGCCTGTCGATCGGAGCGCTTCGACAGCCGCTCCACACGCCGAACGTGCAGGCCGTCGTGGAGCCAGTGAAACCATCACCAACGCCGCTCGAGCCGGCGCCTCCAGTTCCTCCTCCGCCCATCACCGCCGTCGAACCAGTCGAACCGCGGCCCACCGACCCCCTCAACGTTCGCAAACCGGAGCAGCTCCGCCCACCGACGCCACGAACGAAGCCGACGGCCCCACCACCGGTCGGGCTGCAGATCGGCTACCTCGCAGCAGACGCCGTTCCCTGGGCCGATGTGGTGGTCGATGGCGCGCGCGTCGATCGCACGCCCTTCTCGAGGTACCCGCTGCCCGCTGGCAAACACGAGGTGCTGTTCACCGCCCCCGATGGTCGCTCTCAGGTGAAGTCGATCACCATCGCCGAAGGAAACGTGACCTCGCTCCGTGTGGATTTTTCATCGAAGTGACGGGTGGTTACGAAGCGACGACACCTTTTCGCACTTCCTGCGAGAATGTCTGAGTCATGACCATCAACTCCGTCAACCGCAGCGCTCCGACCGTCGTTCGCGCCACTGACACCGCACCTGCTGCAGCGCCTCAGGCGCCGGCTGCTGGCCCGCAATCGACGGGCTACGCCGCGACGAGCAGCTACTCCGCGTCGACGGGCACCTCGACCAACACCAGCGCCGACACCAAGAAGGCCATCGACCTGCTGAAGGACGTGCCGGGCTCGGACAAGCTCAAGAAGCTGCTCAGCGAGCCCTACATGACCCGTGACGAAGCGGGTGAGGCGGTCGAAGAGTTCAACAAGATCGCCGGCAGCATTCCCGAGAAGGACCGCGGGGCCATCGAGCAGGCCGTCATGTACGAGTCGTGCGTCTCGGGCAGCATCGCGCTCGGCAAGATGATCATGGACCGGCTCATCGAGCAGCTGAAGAACAACAAGATCATTCCCCAGTACTGATGAACCCCGCTGCGCTGCTTCAACAAAACCTCGAAGCACGTCTGCGTGGTGAGCCTGAGTTCGAGAAGCTCGCCAAAGCGCTCGGCGTGACGGCTGGTGGGCTGGTCTCGATGATCGTCCACCTCTCGTTGTTCCCCGACGACACGCCGCAGGACCTCACGCCGCGCGGCAAGCAGCTGCTCTCGTCGTCCGAGCTGGCGAAGTACGTGAAGCAGGCGGTGGAGTCGGCGCGTCAGGCGGCTCCCGCGATGTTCTCCGAGGTGAAGAAGGCCCAGCTCGCGGTCACCCAGCCCGGAGATCCCCGCACGGGCGACCCCGCGTTGAAAGCCGAGCTCGACAAGCTGCTCAAGCGCGTACGCTAGCGCCGTGAACGACTCGACCCGAACGCTCGATCACACCGCAGCGCCGAATCGGCCCGCGCCGATGCGACTCCTCGTGCTCGCCGGCCCCGATCGCGGCGCCGAGCTCATCGTCGAGCAGGGCACCGCCCTCGTGGGCACGCACGCCGACTGTCAGCTCAAGCTCGCCGACGACGCCGTCTCGCGAAGACATCTCTCGATCGAGCTGCTCGGCATTCGCGCGCGCGTGCGTGATCTCGGCTCGAAGAATGGCACCCGCTTTCAGGGCGCGAAGCTGACGGTGCTCGACCTGCCGCTCGGCTCGGTCATCGAGCTCGGCAGCACGCAGCTGGCCGTGTTGCCGAAGGTGCACTCGACCGCCACGCCGAAGGAGTCGCTGAACGGGCTGCTCGGTCGCTCGCTCGCCATGCGCGCACTGTTCTCGCAGCTCGAGCAGGTGGGCCCGACCGACGCCTCGGTGCTGCTGCACGGCGAGACGGGCACGGGGAAAGAAGCGAGCGCGCGGGTGCTGCATGGGCTCTCGCCCCGCAAGGAGGGGCCGTTCGTCACCTTCGACTGCGGCGCGGCGACGGGCGACCTCGTGCAGGCCACGCTGTTCGGCCACGTGAAGGGCGCGTTCACCGGCGCCGTGAAGGACTCTGCGGGGGTGGTCGAGGCTGCAGATGGCGGCACGCTGATGCTTGACGAGGTGGCGGCGCTGCCCCTCGAATTGCAGCCGTTGCTCTTGCGGGTGCTCGAGAGCGGCTCGTACCAGCGGGTCGGAGACACGAAGGTGCACACGTCGGACTTCCGTCTGCTGGCCACGACCCAGCACGACCTTCCGAAGCGCGTGAAGGCTGGCGCGTTTCGAGCCGACCTCTACTACCGGCTCTCGGCCATCGTGCTCGAGGTGCCTGCGCTCAAAGATCGCCTCGAAGACGTCGCGATGCTGGCGCAGTCGTTCGCGCGCTCTCAGCGCAGTGAGGCTGTGCTCTCGCCGAGCGCGCTGGCCGCGCTGTCTGCCTGGCAGTGGCCGGGCAACGTGCGTGAGCTCAAGAACGTGGTGGAGCGCATTCTGGCGCTCGGTGAAGACGCCGTGCTGCCGAAGCCTCCTCAGGTGACGGGCGACGACTTTCACGCCTCACGTGAGCGGGCGCTGGCGGCGTTCGAGCGCAGCTACCTCGAGGCCCTGCTGACCCGGCATCAGGGCTCGGCTGCGGCAGCGGCCCGCGAGGCCGGCATCGCTCGCAGCTATCTGTACAAGATGCTGGAGCAGCACGGGGTTGATCCGGCGAAGTTCAGGGGCTGATCAGCCGCTCCCGTCAGTTCACGGCAACCCGAGCGTCGACGAAGTGCTTGACGTCACCGGCGCGCACGGGCAGAAGCGCGACCGCTTTTCTCGTTGGTGGTTCGCCCAAGTAGCTCAGTTGGTAGAGCAGGGGACTGAAAATCCCCGTGTCGCTGGTTCGATTCCGGCCTTGGGCACTTTCACTTCTCTTCGCAGGTCGCAGAACTGACCTCGAACCCGGGGAGTGAATCGCGACCGGTTCTGGGCGACGCTCGTCTCCTCATGGTGCGTGTCCTCGTGGTCGATGACGACCCGTTCATCGGAGAGCTCGTCTGCCGCGTGCTCAAGCGCCGGCACCACCAGGCCGAGCACTGCACGACGCTGGCGGCAGCACACGAGGCCCTCGAACGGCGCGGGCCGTTCAGCCATCTCCTCACCGATGCCCGCCTCGCCACCCCGATGGAAGGCGTGCAGCTGGCCGCCGAGGTGCGGTCGCGCTTCCCCTCGATGCGGGTGCTGCTCATGAGCGGCGCGACACGCCGCGACGCCCAGGTGCCTGCCGAGTTCGTGCTGCTCTCGAAGCCCTTCGAGACCGCTGGCCTGCTGGCGGCGCTGGGCCTCGGCTAGTCGAGGCGGCCCTCGACCCGCAGCTCGGTGCTGGAGGGCCGGGTGAAGCTCCAACCGAACGCTCGACACACGACGCCGACAGCGACGACTGCGAGCGCCCTGCCCGTCTGCTTTCGATCGGCGCTGTCCCTTCGGGCGACGAAGTTCTCCACCGACTGCGGCTCTGGCAGCGTTCCACCGGTCACACGGCAGGCGACCGTGAAGCGCTCCTGCTCGACGGTGAGTGACACCGTCACGGCGCTCGCGTCGGAGCGCAGCGCGAGCTCGACGAGGTTCCCCAGCAGTAGCTCGGCGAGCCGCGGGTCGATCTGCACCGCGAGCGGCTGCGCCGAGACCTCGAGCACCACCTTGCGGGCCTTCGCCATCAGCGCGTAGCGGTAGACGAGCCGCTCGACCTGCTCGTGCAGCAGCACCTCGGTGCGCTCGACCGGCTCTGGCGTGGTCGCCGCCGCTTCGACGAGCCGCAGGTTCTCGAGCAACGAGCGCAGCGCCACCACCTCCTCGATGGCGCGGGCCAGGGTGACGCGCTCGTCGTCGTCGTAGCCCTCGTGGTGCGCCAGCTCGCCCATGGTGAGCTGCAGCGACGTGAGCGGGGTGCGCAGGTCGTGCATCAGCGTCGACAGGAGACGGCGATCGACCGCGTGCGCGCGCTTCGCAGTCAGCCGCGCAGCCACACCACATGACACGGCCCAGAGGAGCCCGCCCAGCACGACACCAACCCCGAGCCAGAGGGCTTCCATCGTCAGCCGCCCAGGTCGAACCGGTAACCGACCGCCTTCACCGTCTGCAGCGCGCTCGCGCCGTTGCCGAGCTTCTTGCGAATGCGCGCGATGTGCGAGTCGATCGTGCGCCCGAGGATCTCACCGGTGTTCGACGCCAGCTTCGCGAGCCGATCGCGGCTGATGGCCGTTCCGGGATGGGCGACGAGCGCGGCCAGCACCGAGAACTCCGTTGGCGTCAGCTCGACGTCGGCGCCAGCGGCCTTCACGCGGCGGGCGTCGAGGTCGACCTCACAGTCGGCCCACTTCACGAGGTGGTGCTCCCGCGTCGCCGAGATGCGCAGGTGCGCTCTGATGCGGGCGAGCAGCTCTTCGAACCAGAACGGCTTGGCGACGAAGTCGTTGGCGCCGAGCTCGAAGCTCTTCAGCCGCTCCGACAGGGCCGTGCGCGCCGTGAGCACGATGACCGGCACCGACACGCGCGCGCGCAGATGCTCGAGCACGTCGAGGCCGTCCTGCTCCGGGAGCGACAGGTCGAGCAGCACGAGGTCGACGACGACGACCTTCAAGACGGCGAGCGCCTGGGGCCCCGTGGTGGCGAGCTCGATGGCGAAGCCCGCCCGCTTGAGTCCCTGCACCAGACCGGCCGCCACGGCGGTGTCGTCTTCAACGACCAGAATACGTGGCTGCGGCGCTTCCATACGTCCCCCACAGCATGCTCGCCTACCCGCTCCCACTAAGCACCAACCGATGTGCGTCAACCTGCTCTCAACACGCGCGGGGTACGACTGATCATCCCATGAAGGTCGACCCCCACGCCCGGCGCGTGACCTTGCCGGTGCACATGGCGCTCGAGCTGGCGTCGCGGTGGCACGACCAGCTGGTGCCCTGTCTCGAGGCCGAGCTGATCACCCTCGACGGAGGCCAGGTGCAGGACATCGACGCTCCAGCCTTCGAGGCGCTGGTGGCGTTCTGCCTGGCCCGGTCGCATCGGCGGCTGGTCACGCGGTGGAGCACCCTGTCTCCCACGCTGCGCGAGCACATCGAGCGCCTGGGCCTGCGCAGCATGCTGTTGCTGCCGATAGCCAGCTGATGCACTGGGTGACAACGGGCGGATCGGCGCCGAACTCTGTAGAGTGTCAGTCCTGTGTCTGATGCACCTCGCACCGACCTGAGCGGCCGGAAGATCGGCGAATACGACATCACCGCGCGCATCGGCGTCGGTGGCATGGGCGAGGTGTACGAAGGGCGCCAACCGCTCATCGGCAAGCGGGTGGCGGTGAAGGTGCTGCTGCCGTCGCTCTCGAACGAGAAGGAGCTGGTCGAGCGCTTCCTCGCCGAGGCCCGCGCGGTGAACGAGATTCGCCACCGCGGCATCGTCGACATCTTCTCGTTCGGCCAGCTGCCCGAGGGCGCGCACTACTTCGTGATGGAGTTCCTCGATGGGCAGGCCTTCGACCGCATTCTGAAGCAGCGCGGGCCGTTGCCGGTGGGCGAGGCGCTCTCGTACATCGAAGAGGTGCTCGACGCGCTCGAGTCGGCGCACGCGGCGGGCATCGTTCACCGCGACATCAAGCCGTCGAACATCTTCCTGGTGAACACGGGGCGCGGAAAGCCGTACGTGAAGCTGCTCGACTTCGGCATCGCGAAGCTCGGAGCGCTCGCCAACGGCAGCGACTCGGCGCCGCAGACGCGGGCGTCGATGATTCTCGGCACGCCCGACTACATCTCGCCCGAGCAGGCGCGCGGCAAGCCCATCAGCGCCGCCACCGACCTCTACGCGCTGGGCGTGGTGCTGTTCGAGATGGTGACGGGGTTCCGCCCGTTCCGCGGAGAGAACTCGCTGCAGACGATGTGGATGCACGTGGAAGATCCACCGCCGGTGCCGTCGACGGTTCGCGCCGACATTCCCCCCGCGCTCGACGAGCTCATTCTGTGGACGCTCGAGAAGGACCCGGCCAACCGACCCGCGAGCGCCGAAGAGATGCGCGCGCACCTCGACGCCGTGCGTGCCTCCTTGCTGCCGGGCTCCGGCACCACGACGCCAGCGCCCATCACCGGCCGCACACCCGCCGTGGCCACGCCTTCGGGCCGCCAGCTGCCGCTGGCCGGAACACCACCTCCGCGCAGTGGCCTGCAGAAGCCGCTCACCGGCCGCACGCGCGCCACCCGGCCTCCGACGCCGCCTCCCGTGCCTTCTGGCCAGGAGACGCGCATGTCTCCCCTCACGAACGACGCGCTGCCGGGCCTCTCGAATCAGACCCGCGTCGACCAGCCGATGCCGCTGCACCTCGTGAAGACGGACCCCGAGCGTGTGGCCGCGCCTCGGGAGCAGGCGGCGCGCGCTGGCAACACCGAAGCGAACCTCGACCAGGTCGTCGACGAGGCGCCGAAGAGCAAGGTACCCCTCATCATCGGGCTCGTGTCGCTGCTCCTCATCGGAGTCGGCGGCGTCGTGCTGTTCGCGCCATCGACCAACGAACCGACCACCAAGTCGCCTGAGCCCGTCGACGTGAAACCGGGCGAGCCGAAGCCCGTCGTCGAGCCGGGAAAGGCCGTCGAGCCGGTCGAGCCACCGAAGGTCGTCGAGCCGGTGAAACCCGTCGAGCCCGTGAAGGTCGTCGAGCCGGTCGCGCCACCCGAGCCCGTGAAAGCGGTCGAGCCGGTGAAACCCGTCGAGCCGAAGCCACCCGAGCCCGTGAAAGCGGTCGAGCCGAAGAAGCCCGACGTGGTGAAGCCGGTGTCGAAGGGCATCACCCAGCAGCAGCTCGAGGCCCGGCTCGCGCGCGTCGAAGCGAAGCTGCAAAAACGCGAAGCCGACATGGGCGATCAAGACCGCATGCTGCGCAACTTCCTCAAGGGCGCGAAGGCCGCGGTGCTCGGCGCCACCGACGACGCGTCTCGCAAAGACGCGTGGAAGCAGCTCGGCGAAATCGAAGACCAGCTGCGCTGAACGACACGCCTTGACACCTGCTGGGCCGCGCGATGGAAGGCCCGCATGAAGCTCGCGACCAGACGCAATGGAACTCGCGACGGCGCTCTCGTCGTCGTCAAAGGCGACCTCTCGGTGTGGACGGATGCGACGGCCATCGCGGCGACGATGCAGGCCGCGCTCGACGACTGGAACCGTGCGGAGCCGAAGCTGAAGGCGCTGGCCGCGCAGCTCGAAGCTGGCGCCGTCGCGACCGAGAAGTACGACGCCACCGCGCTCCACTGCCCGTTGCCGCGCGCGTACGAGTGGGTCGACGGCAGCGCGTACCTGAACCACGTGCGGCTGGTGCGCAAGGCGCGCAAGGCCGACCCGCCGCCGACGCTCGAGACCGACCCGCTCGTGTACCAGGGCGGCAGCAGCCACCTGCTCGGCCCCACCGACGACATCGTCATTCGTGACGAGGCGTGGGGCTGCGACTTCGAGTCAGAGGTCGCGGTGGTGCTGGGTGACGTGCCGATGGGGCTCAAGGCCGCTGACGCCGCTCCGTTCGTTCGCCTCGTGATGCTGGTGAACGACGTCAGCCTTCGAAACCTCATCCCCGACGAGCTCGCGAAGGGCTTCGGCTTCTTCCAGGGCAAACCGGCGACGGCGTTCTCTCCCGTGGCCTGCACCCCCGACGAGCTGGGTGAATCGTGGCGCGGGGGTCGGTTGCACCTCACGCTGAACACCTGGCTCAACGGCAAGCAGGTGGGCGACACCCACGCGGGCCCCGAGATGCACTTCAGCTTCTTTCAGCTGATGGAGCACCTGGCGAAGACGCGCCAATACTGCGCGGGCACCATCCTCGGCTCGGGCACCGTCTCGAACGAAGACCGCGCGCGCGGCATCTCGTGTCTCGCAGAGCAGCGAATGATCGAGACCATCGAGACGGGCGGCCCGAAGACGCCGTTCCTCAAACATGGGGACCATGTGGAGATCGAGATGTTCGACGGCAGCGGAAAGAGCCTCTTCGGGCGCATCGACCAGCGCGTGAAGAAGCTGGCATAGGCTTCGCTCCTGACTTTGCTGGGAGGGCTCCATGAGCCTCAACCTCTTGTTGGTCCGCCATGACGAGCCTGTGCCGGCGACCTTCGGGCCCTATGTCGTCGAGGGCCTTCTTGGAGAGGGAACGATGGGCTGCGTCTACCGCGCCCGTCACCAGACGCTCGGCCGCAAGGTGGCCATCAAGAGCCTGCACCCCGCGCTGTTGAACAACGCCTCGCTGGTGCGCCGGTTCCTTCAAGAGGCGCGGCTCGTCAACACCATCAATCACCCGCACATCGTCGAGGTGCACGACTTCGTCGAAGCGCCGGGGCAGGTCTACGCGGTGATGGAGCTGCTCGAGGGAGAGACGCTCGCCAGCCGGCTCGAGACGACGCCGCTGAGCTTCGCCGCGGTGCTGGGCCTCGCCACGCAGATCGCCGAAGCGCTCGAGGCCGCGCACGCGCTGTCGGTGGTGCATCGCGACCTGAAGCCCGACAACGTCTTCATCACCCACCGAGACGGGCGCGACTGGGTGAAGGTGCTCGACTTCGGCATCGCGAAGCTGCTCAGCGACGAGGGGCCGCGGGTCGCCGAGACGCAGAACGGCGACGTGCTGGGAACGCCGCGGTACATGGCGCCCGAGCAGGCTGCGGGGCTCGAGTGTGATGCGCGCACCGACCTCTACGCGTTTGGAACCCTCGTCTTCGAGCTGCTCGCCGCGAAGCCGCCGTTCGAGTCGAAGGTCTACGGCCAGCTCGCCGCCGACATCATCACGCGGCCGCCACCGCCGGTCCCCACCCAGACCAGAACTGGCGACGCCGTGCCTGAGTCGCTGCGCAAGCTGGTGACGGCCTGCCTCGCGAAGAACGCTGACCACCGCCCGCAGACGATGACCGAAGTGCTGCGACGGCTTCGCAACCTCGACGAAGAGCCAGACGACGTCGGAGCTCCGGCGCGGCCCCGGTGGATGCTGCCCGTGGGCGTCGTCACCCTGCTCATGCTTTTCGGCGGCGTCGGAGCGGCCATGATGGGCGGACCAACGAAGCCAGCTCCGGCACCGGCCCCGCTCGTGGTGGCTCCCGTCGAACCAGCGCCCGCGCCAGCCCCTGCTCCGGTGCCCGTGCCTGCGAAGAAGATCACCCTCGCGCTCGACACGCTCCCACCGGGAGCCACCGTCATCGACGAAGCAGGCGTGAACCTGGGCCTGACCCCGCTGGTCCTCGAGCGGGCCGAAGGCGAAGGAATGGTGAAGGTGAAGCTCGAGCTCAAGGGCTATGAGACACTCACCCGCGAGTTCGGCACCACCGAGAACCTGAGAGTGGAGCTGCCACTCAAACGACTGGCGGCGCCAGCTGCGAAGAAGGAGACGAGGGCCGTCACCGATGGCGTCATGGAAGCGTACTAGTCGACTGCTCCTCTGCTTCGCGCTGGTCGTGCTGCCGTGCTCCGCGTGGGCGCAGCCGGTCGAGGCGCAGGCCAGGCGCATCGCCCTCGAAGGCAAGAAGGCGTTCGACACAGGCGACTTCGTGACGGCCATCGCGCGGTACGAAGAGGCGTACAAGTTGAAGGCCGCGCCCAACCTGCTCTTCAACCTCGGGCAGTGCCACCGCAAGTCGGGGCGGCTCGACGAGGCGCTGTCGTACTTCCGCCGGTTCCTCGAGACGAACCCGCCCGCCGTGCAGGCCCAGGCCACCCAGACCGTCATCGCAGAGGTCGAAGCCCAGCTCGCCGAGACGAAGCGCGCCGAGGCGGTACGGCAGGAAGAAGCGGCACGGCAGGCGCGACAAGCCGAGGAGAAGGCGAAGGCCGAAGAGCAGGCGCGGCTGGACGAGATGCGGGTGGCGGCCGCACGCGCAGAGGCCGAGGCCGCAGCGAAGAAGCTGCAGCTCGAGCTGACCCGCCGGCAGGAGACGCCGCCACCGCCTCCGCCCATCACGACGCGCTGGTGGTTCTGGACCGGCGTCGTCGCGGTCGTCGCGGCAGGCGCCACGACGGCTGCGGTCGTGGCCACGGCGCCCCGGCCCACCACCACCACGTTCCCCGACATCAACGCGCGATGAAACGACTGCTGCTCGCCCTCACGCTCTCGGCCTGTCGCGACCCGGCGACCCTCGTCGGCACTGCGGCGTTGGTCTCGGTGGACTCGTCCGAGGTGGCGGTCGATCAGCTCCGCTACGAAGCGAGGGTCGACGGAGGCCTCGTCTTCGAGCCCGTGCTGCGGCCGCCGAACGCGGGTGGTCCGGTGCTGGGGCCGACGACGACGGTGCGCATTCTGCTCAAAGACGCGCTCGCCGGGCAGTCGCTGGCCATCGACGTGGTCGGGCTCTCGGGCGGAGCGCGGGTGGGCGACGGGCGTGGGCAGTTGACGGTCGAGCGTGGCTTCGAGCGGCTGGTGGCCATCAAGCTCGAGGCCACCCAGTGCAACGGTTGTCGCGACGCTGCAGGCGAGTGCGTGACGGCGCGGAGCGTGGCCGCGTGCGGGCCGACGGGCGGCGCGTGCCTCGCGTGCGACGCCTTGTTGGCCGATTCCTGCACGGCCGGACGCTGCGGGTGCGGCAGCGGCCCCGCGTGCAGCCCAGCGTTGGGCGCCGACCGCTGCGAGGGCGGACAATGCCGCTGCGGCAGTGGCGCCAGCTGCAGCGCCGGCCAGGAGTGTCTCTCGCAGACCTGCCAGTGCACCCCGTCGTCGTGTCCCGGCGGGTGTTGTCTGGGAAACCAGTGCGTGATGACCCAATCGCCCACCACGTGCGGAGTCGGAGGCCGCGCTTGCGCCGACTGCGGAGGCACGGCGTGCAACGGTGGGCAGTGTGTCTCCTCCGCCTGCAACGCGACCACCTGTCCTGGTGGGTGCTGCGTCGGCGCCACCTGTGTGACGGCGCAGTCGAACCTCACCTGCGGGGCGGGAGGTGCGGCGTGCGAGGCGTGTGGTGTTGGGAGTTGTGACGGCGGTTCGTGCAGCGGCAGCTGCGACTCCACCACCTGCCCGACCGGATGCTGCCAGGGCGGCGTGTGTCTGAGCGGCACCAGCGCGCTCGCGTGCGGCAGCGGCGGCGTGGCCTGCTCGAGCTGCGCGACCACGTGCTCCAACCAGGCGTGCATCGACCCGTGCGGACCGGCGAACTGCTCGGGCTGCTGTGTCTCGGGCGTCTGCCAGACGGGCACGAGCACGACTGCCTGCGGCGTGGGCGGCCGAAGCTGCGCGGCGTGCGGCGCGGGCTCGACCTGTTCGGCCGACGGTGGCGTGTGCGTGGCCACGGCGAGTTGCAACGCCGCGACCTGTCCCACCGGCTGCTGCGACGGCGACACCTGCCGGCCCTCGACGACGACCACCTGTGGCACCGGCGGCAGGGCCTGCTCGTCGTGTGTGACGACCCTCACGAACACCTGCGCCGCGACGGGCCAGTGCGTGTGTGGCGTGGGCTTCGCGTGCACCACGGGCCAGACGTGCGTCTCTGGCTCGTGCGTATGCGACCCGCTGACGTGCACGGGGTGCTGTGACGGCACGACCTGCCGACCTGGCAATCAGAAGTCCCGATGCGGACTCGGGGGCGTCGCCTGCGTGAACTGCCCGCAGAACCAACAGTGCAACGCAGGCCTGTGCAACTGAGGGCTACTTCGACGAGGGTTTGAACTGGCTCGCGCGAACCAGCATGTCTTCGGGCGACAGCAGGGTCAGCTCGACCGAACCCAGCACGATGGAGCTGCCTGACTTCAACGGGTGCACGTCCTTCGCGCGCTCCCCGTCGACCAGGAGCGGCGCGTGCGGGCCGACCAACACCCAGTGGGCTGCGTCGTGACGAAGCCCGAACTGCTCGCGTGACGCGGTGAGATCGTTGATGACGAGATCGTTCGTCGTCGCGCGGCCCACCTTGATGAGACCCGAGGCCGGCATCTTGAGCTGAAAGCAGATGGCATCGGGCCCAATCGGCCGCTCGCCCTGCTGACGGAGCGGCTGTTGGGTCGACTCGAGGTTGCTCTCGAGCACCGAGTGCGCCGGCCGCCAGGGCCCCGGCTCCCAGAGGAGCCAGTCGAGCGGATACCTGCTGACGAAGCCCTCCTTCAGCAGCAGCTGCTGGCGGTGGAGAATGGACAACATGTACGCCGGAACGCCCATGAGGCCGGGCACTGTAGCTTGACTTGCAACGCGCCCGGGACGAGGAACACGACTCCCCGCGAGGTTCCTCACATGAAGCTCTTCAACTATTGGCGCTCGTCATCGAGCTACCGCGTGCGGCTCGCGCTGCACTTCAAGGGCGTGCCGTTCGAGTACGTGCCCGTCTCGCTCATCAAGGGTGAGCAGCACGAGGTCGGCCACCGCGCGAAGAGCCCCGCCGGGTACGTGCCGGTGCTCGAGGTCGACGAGAACGGCGCGGTCGCCCACGTCTCCCAGTCGGTCGCCATCTTCGAGTACCTCGAAGAGCGCTACCCCGAGAAGCCGCTGCTGCCGAAGTCGCTCGTCGCGCGCGGGCAGGTGCGGGCGCTGGCTGAGCTGGTGAACTCGGGCATTCAGCCGTTCCACAACCTGTCGACGCTGAACCACCTCAAGAGCCTCGGCGTCGACGAGAAGAAGTGGGCGGCGCACTTCATCGACGCGGGGCTGGCGGCGCTCGAGAAGCAGGCGGCTCCGACGGCGGGCGCGTTCCTCTTCGGAGACTCGTTCACCTGGGCCGACTGTTGTCTGTTGCCACAGCTCTTCGGCGCGCGGCGCTTCGGCGGCAACGTCGACGCGTTTCCCCTGCTGACCCGCATCGAAGCGAAGTGCCTCGAGCAGCCGTTCGTCAAAGCCGCGCGCCCCGAGGCGCAGGCCGACGCGCAGGTTTGATTCACCACCCTGGAGCCCCCGCATGGAATCGTTGGACATCATCAAGGTCGAGAGCGTGCACTGGTACGTGAAGGACATCGCCCGCACGCGGCGGTTCTATTCAGAGCTGATGGACTTCGCCGAGGTGGGCGAGTCGTCGCCCGAGCTGACGAAGCGTGGCCGCCAGCAGTCCGTCGTCTTCAACGCGAGCGACGTCACGCTCATCTGCTCGGCGCCCGTCGGTGAAGGTGGCCGCGCGTGGCGTTGGCTGCAGAAGCACCCCGAAGGCGTGGGCACGGTGAACTTCCTCGTGCGCGACGTCGAGAAGGTGTGGAAGCTGATGGAGGAGCGCGGCGGCACCATCATCGACGACTCGCTGCAGCGCTTCACCGACGAGCGGGGCGGGAAGCTGGCCTTCTTCAGCATCACCACGCCGTTCGGCAACACGACCTTCCGCTTCCTTCAGCGCGACGGCTACGAGGCGCTGTACCCGGGCTTCGTGAAGCACGCGGCGCCGAAGGGCGGGAAGAACCGCTTCGGCTTCGGCAAGGTCGATCACATCACCTCGAACTTCCGCACGCTCAAGCCGATGGTGCTGTGGATGAAGCACGTCATGGGCTTCGAGGAGTTCTGGAACATTCAGTTCCACACCGAAGAGGAGATCACCAAGGGCGACCAGCACGGCACCGGGCTCAAGTCGACGGTGATGTGGGACCCGAAGAGCACCGTGAAGTTCGCGAACAACGAGCCCTCACGGCCGCGCTTCAAGCAGTCGCAGATCAACGTGTTCGTGGAAGATCAGCGCGGCGAGGGCATTCAGCACCTGGCGCTGCTCGTGCGCGACATCGTGCCGGCGGTGCGGGCCATGCGCGCGACCGAGGGCCTCGACTTCCTCGGCACGCCGGCCAGCTACTACGACTACCTGCCGGAGCGGCTCGACAAGGGCGGCATCAAGCGCATCGACGAAGACCTGAAGGAGCTGCGTGACCTGCAGATCCTCATCGATGGTCACAAAGAGCATCAGTACATGCTGCAGATCTTCATGAAGGAGAAGGCGCACCTGTACCACGACCGCGACGGTGGCCCGTTCTTCTACGAGATCATCGAGCGCAAGGGCGACAAGGGCTTCGGCGGCGGCAACTTCAAGGCGCTGTTCGAGAGCATCGAGCGGGCCCAGCAGGCCGAACGCGCGCGCAGCTGATCAGGGCGTGCAGGTGGTGCGAAGGAGCTCCCACGTGGGGTTCCTTCCGCCCTCGCCCACCACGTTGTCCTCGTACGGCACGTCGACGAGCAGCAGCCCGAGGACTCCGCCCGCGAAGGTGAAGCGACCTGACGGCAACGCCCGGTTCGCGTTCACGCAGTCATCGAACTGGGCGAAGCCGCCGTTCTGCAGCGTGAAGCCCACGGTGCCTGGCGGCATCAGCAGCTGCTGGCGGTTGCCGTCGATGATCCACCAGGCATCGGCCCCGTCCGCGTACGCGTGAATCGTCCACGCCTGGTTCGGCGCGTACTTCATGCAACCGTCGCGGTAGCGCAGCTCGTAGGTCCCTGGCGGGAGCACGCCTCCGTCGAGGAACCAGACGGGGACTCCGAAGAGCGCCGGTTGCGTCGCGCTCGCCGTGCTCGCCACCACGCCAACGGAGCAGCCTGCGTCGGAGGCGGCGAATCCCGCGTCGACGATCGTTCCCGAATCTCTGATCATTCCCGCGTCGGTGACCGTTCCCGAATCCCTGATCATCCCCGCGTCGGCGTTCGTTCCTCCGTCGGGTCGCTCCGCCTCGAACGACACCCGCACTGGCTCGGTGCGACCACACGCAAGGAAGAGCAGAACCACAGCGAGCCGCAGCACGCCGTGATTCTGGTTCCACCCCACCGTCACAGCAAGAGACGGCCGTTCCGATAGTCGTCGAACGCCTGCCGCAGCTCGTCCTCGGTGTTCATGACGAAGGGCCCGGCGCGCGCGACCGGCTCAGCGAAAGGACGGCCGGCGAGCAGCAACACCCGGCCGCCTTCACCTTCTCCGAAGAGCTCGACCGACGTGCCCTTCTCGAGAATCGCGAGGTGACCTTTCTGCACTTCGCGACGGGACGTGCCGAGCCGCGCGGTCCCTTCGGTGACGAACGCGAAGGTGGTGTGACCCGCAGGCACCGGCTGCACCACGCGAGAGCCCTTGCCGAGCGCGACGTCGATGAACGTCGGCTCGATGTCGATGCCATTGATGGGGCCGGTCTTCTCGAACGCAGTGCCCGCGACGACGCGTACGCGAGAGCCGTCGACGATGGCCTCGGGAATTCGGTCAGCCGAGATGTCCTGGTAGCGGGGCGGAATCAGCTTGCGCGACTTCGGCAGGTTCACCCAGAGCTGGAAGCCCCACATGAGGCCGCGCTCCTGCTTCGGCATCTCGCTGTGGATGATGCCTTTTCCGGCGGTCATCCACTGCGCGCTGCCCGGCCCGAGGCGTCCCTGATTGCCGAGCACGTCGCGGTGCTCCATCGCGCCGTGAATCATGTACGTGACCGTCTCGAAGCCG
>CALRPN020000027.1:0-131539 GCA_943370055.1 Archangium gephyra | reverse complement strand
CGTCCGCGAGCTCACCCAACGCCATGGCATTCGCCTCTTCCTCGACGCCACGCGCGCCATGGAGAACGCCTGGTTCATCAAGCAGCGCGAGCCCGGCTACGCCGACAAGACGCTCGCCGAGATTCTGCTCGAGACCTGTAGCTACTCCGACGGCTGCACCATGAGCGGCAAGAAGGACCTGCTCGTCAACATCGGCGGGTTCCTCGCGCTCAACGACTGGGACATCTTCGAAGAGGCGCGCAACCTCGTGGTGCTCTTCGAAGGCCTGCACACGTACGGAGGGCTCGCCGGCCGCGATCTCGAAGCGATGGCCCGCGGCATCGTCGAGGCCATTCAGGAAGATCACATGCGCGCCCGCATCGGGCAGGTCGAGTACGTCGGCGATCACCTCAAGGCGCTCGGCATTCCGATCGTGCTGCCCGTCGGCGGTCACGCGGTGTTCCTCGACGCAAAGCAGTTCTTCCCGCAGCTCGATCAGCTCCAGTTCCCCGCGCAGACGCTCGCCGCCGAGCTGTACCTCGACTCCGGCATTCGCTCGATGGAGCGCGGCATCGTCTCAGCCGGCCGCGACAAGCACGGCGAACACCACCGGCCCAAGCTCGAGCTCGTGCGCCTCACCTTCCCCCGGCGCGTGTACACACAGGCCCACTGCGATGTGACGATCGAGTCGGTGCAGGCCGTGTGGGAGACCCGCAAGAGCGTGCGCGGCCTCGAGATGATCTACGAGCCGAAGCACCTGCGGTTCTTCCAGGCGCGCTTCAAGCGACAGTAGCGGTATCGTCGGTGGGCATGTCCGCTCTGCTCTCTTGCGTGTGCGCTGCCCTGCTCACCGCCGAGCCTCCACGCCCCACCCGCTTCAACGCAGAGCCGTTCGGGTTCGCGGCGGCAGGCGTGTTGTCGCTCGGCGTCGGCGTGTGGCAGCAACTCGCGTCGAGCGAGACCCTCCGACTGATCAACGCCATTCCCCCCGAAGCATCGACGGCCGCAGAGGCGCGAGGCCGGGTCCAGGAGGCCGCTCGCCTCGTCTCGGTCGGCAACGGGCAGACCACTGCTGCCGTCGCGTTCTTCATCACTGGCGGCGTCTTCCTCGCCTCTGCGCTCGTCTGGCTGTTGGCCGAGGGACTCTGGACGCGTGACTGGTTCAGCCCGTGACCCACTCCCGCGCCGTTGCCTTGCTGCTCGTTGCCGTTGCCGTCCTCGGCAGTCCTTCGTGCAACTGCGGCCAGTACGACAAGCGATACGAACTGATCTGCGATGCGCTCTGTGATTGGCGCGAGCCTGACTCGGGGCTGGGGACTGGCGGTGGTGTCGGGACTGGCGGTGGTGTCGGGACTGGCGGCGGCGTCGGGACTGGCGGCGGCGTCGGAACAACTGGCGGGTCTGCTGGAGGTCTCGGCGGTGGTGCTGCCGGTGGCGGTCTGGCAGGTGGTTCTCCTGGCCGGGTGGATGGCGGCGTGGTCCACGACGCGGGGTGCCTTCCCTCTGGAGCCACTTGCAGCACCGGAAGCAATCGATGCTGCGGGGGCGCCCTGTGTCTCAGCATCATCAGCATGGAGCCCGCGATCTGCCGCGGCCCAGGAACCGCCTGCTACGGCCTCGAAGGTGACTCCTGCATCGTGGACTCGAACTGCTGCGAGGGCGCGCGTTGCTCTGGCGGAAAGTGCACCGAGCCACCAGGCCTCACGTGTGGGTCGATACCTGAGTGTCTGGGTCAGATGCTCTGCTGTCACAACGCGACGAGGTGCGGACTCCTGAACACCCAATTCTGCTCAAGCAGCGCGGAGTGCTGTGACGGGTGTTGCCAACCGACCGACGCAGGGACGAGGTGTGTTCGCGGGCCGGCAACGTTCTGTCTTTGAACGCTGGAGCCAACCATCGACCGCTCGCTATGACGCTGACGTGGTCAGCCTCGTCTTCAGCTACCGCTTCCCCGGGAAGTACGCGCTGACGGCCCTCGCCGGAGCGGTCGAAGCCCACCCTGAGTTCGCCTCCATTCCGCTGCTGTTGCCGAGGAACACGGCCGAACTGATCGAGACCATCCGCTCCGAACAGGCGCGCGGCGCGAAGGTCATCGTCGCGTGGTCGTTCTATTCGCCGAGCTTTCCCGAGTGCGCGGAAGAGCTTCGCCACGTGCGCGAGGCGTGTGCGCCGTTTCTCGCGATCGCGGGTGGTGTGCATGCCACTGCCGAGCCGCTCGAGACGTTGCGCGGTGGGTTCGAGCTCATCTGCATCGGTGAAGGAGAGCGGCCCTTCATCGAACTCGTTCGCCGCGTTCGTGACGGGCAGGACGTGAACGCCACGCCCGGCTTCGCCCGCCTCGTCGATGGAGCCATCGTTCGCAACCCGAGGCCGGAGCGCATCGACCTGAACGACTTCCCTCCGTTTGCGCCCTCGCGGGAGATCTTCGGCTCGGTCGAACTCACGCGTGGCTGCATCTACGCGTGCCGGTTCTGTCAGACGCCGTTCTTCAGCAAGGCCACGTTCCGCCATCGCAGCGTCGAGAACGTCGTGCAGTGGGCGAAGGTGCTGCGGAAGTCGGGCCGGAGGGATCTGCGGTTCATCTCACCGACAGCGCTCTCCTACGGCTCCAACGACGAGTCCGTGAAGCTCGCAGCCATCGAGGAACTGCTCGCACGTTCGAAGGAAGCGATGGCTCCCGAGGGGCGCGTGTTCTTCGGCACGTTCCCTTCAGAGGTGCGGCCGGAGCACGTCACGCCCGAGTCGATGGCGCTCCTCAAACGGTACGCGTTCAACGACTCGATCATCATCGGTGGGCAATCGGGCTCCGACCGGGTGCTGACGATGAGCAGACGCGGTCACGACGTCGGAGCGATCGTTCGTGCAGTCGAGATCGCCGTCGCGTCTGGCCTGCGTCCCGATGTCGACTTCATTCTGGGACTGCCCGGAGAAGGCGCTGACGAGGTGCGGGCCACCGTCACGCTGATGGAGCAACTCGCCGACAAGGGCGCTCGCGTGAACTCGCATTCGTTCATGCCGCTGCCGGGGACTCCGTTTCGCGATGCGCCGCCGGCGACGATCGATCTCGAGACGCAGGCCGCCCTCGATCGCCTCGCCTCGAAGCAACGGCTCTACGGCCACTGGAAGGCCCAGCTCGAAATGGCAGCCGACATCGCGCGCCGCCGAGACAACGCGTAGGCTTCACGAATGCCCGACGCGCTGAAGATCTTCATCTGGTCGTTGATCGCTGCGCTCGTGAGCGCGACCCTGACGGCCAAGGTCGGCTCGTGGATCGTCGAGCGCTTCTTCCCGAGAGAGCCGCTGGCCCTCGCCCTGCTCATGATCGCGGTCGCGCTGATCAGCGTCGCCAGCGCGGTGACGTCGGGTGTGCTCATGGGCCGCAACAAGCGACCCTGATGCCTCGCCAGTTGCACTCCGCCTTCGCGAGCCAACGTCGCCGCGGAAAGATCGGCAGTCGCGAAGGTCCGCCGCTCCTCAGGCTCGCTTCCGGCTTCGTCTCACGGTTTCCCAGTTCGACTCCGCCGGCGCGAGCCACATTCGCCGCGGCACGGGTCCGCGAATCACGGCAGCAGCCGCCGCTCATCAGGCTCGCTTTGGGCTTCGTCTCACGTGGTGAGGATGATGCGCGGGCCTGACAGCGCCTGCCGCACCAACGACAACGCCGGGTCGCTCGCCGCTTCGGCCTCGGTGAGCCGCCGCACGCAGACGTCTTTCCCGCTCTCGACCACTCGCTTCAGATCGGTCAGCAGCACCATCGCCGCGTCGAGCATCTGCTTCGCCTCGGCCTGACCCTGCAGCGCAACCTCGCCCGTCTGCCGCTTCACGTCAGCCGCGAACTTCTCCAGCGTCGCGCGCGTCTTCTTCTCGTCGAACTTCGAGATCGGCTCGCGAATCGCGTCGAGGCCGACCTTCACCAGGCGCAGGTTCTGAACCGCTCCGAAGCCCTCGTGCGGCAGACCGAGCGACGAGCCGGGGAACGCGTTCAGCAGGCCGTCTTCTTCGGGGGACTTGAACTGGTACGGCACCACGTCGAGGAACAGCAGCATCGGGTCGATGCCCTGCTTCGCCGCCTGCAGCTCTTCACCTTCGAGCTCGGGGAACTTCTCGGGCGTGCCGACGAAGAGGAACGGCATGACCACATCCATCCAGAACTCTTCCGGAGCCGAACCCGTCGAGGTCGCCGTACCGAACAGCAGGCCGACGACTTCACACACGCGTGGCGCACGGGTGACCTGCGAGATGAGCGGCTTGCCGGGCTCCATGCGCTGCAGGGCCGTGACGAGCTGCGACTCCATCTGTTTCTTGAGCTCGGGCGGCAGCTTCTGGGCGCGGCTGATGCCGTCACGCACGTCGATCGCGAGCCGCTCGGGAGGCGTCGTCCACGCCTGCGCCGACTTCACGGGATCGAGCGCGACCAACTGCACGAAGCCGGGGTCGAACAGCCGCATGTAGTCCTCGGGACCGATGCGCTGACCGCCGCCACCACCCGCGCCGAACTTCACCTGCGCGAGCGAGTTGCGAATGTCCTTCTGCACGTCGTCGAGCCGCGCGAGGCGGGCCGAGCCCAGCGCATCCATCACGGCGCCGAACGGCGACAACATGATCAGCGCCTCGGGGAAGCCGAGCGACGCACCTTCGGCCGCTTCACGAGACGGAAACCAGAAGGCCTGGTGATCGGCGTTGAGGCGGTGCGCGAACGCAGTGGCGAGGCCCAGCGCGACGACCTGGTGCTCCATCTGCTGCGGGTTGAAGGGGCCCTGGAGGAGCTTGATCACGCCCTTCTCGATCACGTCCCACGGCTCTTTCGTGAGGTCGACCTTTCGGCCTTCGAGTTGATCGATCGCGGCAGAGACCTGGGCGAACGCGGAGTCGAGTTGCGGCGGCGTCGGCATCGTCATGGTGCGCGCGCTCGTAGCACCGACCATTCGGATGCGCGATGGTTCGCGCGATGCGGCGTCTCCTCGTTCTGCTGGCTCCAATCGCGCTCGGCTGCGCGACCGCCTCACCCCGTTTCAGCCAGGAATTGGCGACCGCCTTCGCGCAGGACGACATGCGCCGGCTCGAGACCGATGACCTCGAGGTCTACTACCCGGCCGCACACAAAGACGCCGCCGAGCGCGTGGCCCGCCGCGCGAGCGAGTGCCTCAAGGCCTTCCGCGCGCTGCAGACGACCGAGCGCCCGCGTGAGCGCGCCCTGCTCTTCCTCACCAGCGCGAACTTCAACAACGCGTACGTCACCGGCCAGCTCGTCGGAGAGCCGCTGCACTCGGTGAACCCGCTCCAGACGTCGATCGAGCTGCTGAACTGGTACGGCCTGTCGGGTGCGGCGCCGGGCGACGTGAGCTGCCACGAGATGTTCCACTATGCGCATTTCGAGCAGATCGAGGCGTTCTGGCGTGTCGTGAACACCGTCACCGGCCCGGTGCTGTCGTCGCAGATCTTCCTCGAGCGGTGGTTCACCGAGGGGCTGGCGCAGTACTACGAGGGGCGCATCAAGCGGCCCGTCGGCCGGCCCAACAGCCCGCTCTATCGCGGCGTGTTCGATTCGTTCGTCGACGCGCGTGGTGGCTCGCTGGGGCCTGGCGACTTGAGTGCCAATCAACGCGAGCTGTACCCGTACAGCGGCGCGTACCTGACCTCGTTGCCCTTCGTCGAATGGCTCGTCGCGCGCGACGGCGAAGAGGCGCTGTGGAACCTGATGGACCGTCAGGGCCGGGCGTTCTTCGCGCCGCTCGGCGTCTCGCTGCGCTTCAACGACGTCTACGGAAAGGCGCTCGGCGATCTCGTCGACGAGTGGTCACGCGGCCTCGAGCGCACGCACGTGACGCGGGCCCGCCCGAAGGATCAAGTGACGCTCCGCGAGAAGCTCGGCCAGCTCGCGCGCATCGCCGTGCATCGTCCGACCGGAGCCATCGCGCTCGTGCAGTCGGGCAACGACGAAGTGCCGATGCTGCGGCTGCTCGAGAAAGACGGCTCCGTTCGTTTCGAGCGGCACCTCACGCAGATCTTCTTCGGCCGGCAGTGGGTGCAGGTCGGGCCGGTGACGATGAGCGGGCTGTCGTTCACGACGGACGGGAAGTTTCTGTTCCTCATGAACGAAGATCTCATCTCGCGCGGCGACACGCGCACGCAGCTCTGGAAGATCGACGCGACGAGCGGAGACGTCGTGCAGGTCTGGCAGGACGTGGGCCGTGGTCAGGGCGGCAGCGTCAACACGAATGCGACGGCGTACGTCTTCATCGACTTCGTGGCTGGCCAATCGCGGCTGGTGTCGTTCGATCTCGAGAAGGCGGCGACGACGGTGCTCTACGAGCCACCGGCCGGAGTGTCGCTCGCGTCGCCTTCGTTGCTCGGCGAACGAATCGTGTTCTCTCAGCTCGACGGCAATGGCTGGAACCTGCGGGTGCGCGAGGCCGACGGCTCCATTCGCGCGCTCACCGACGATGGCGCGTTCAACTACGGCGCGAAGTGGCTCGACGAGCAACACGTGAGCTTCACGCGCTCGCAGAATGGGCGCCTGCAGGTGCACCGGCTCGCGCTCGACACCGGCCGGCTGGAGCGCCTCACCGACGCGCCGTGGACGATGCTCGATGCGTGGCCGACCGAAGACGCGTTGGTGTTCGTGAATCGCGACGGCACGCAGTGGTCGATCGACCGCGCGCCGGCGAACGTGCTCGAGGTCGTCAGAGAAGGCATCATCATCGCGCAGGCCGACAGCTCGGTGGAGCCCGATGCAGGCGTGTTCGACCCACCGCCCTTCCCCGATTCTCCGCCACTCGTCGTCACCAACGACGAGCCGTACTCGAGCGTCGATCATCTCTTCCTGCCGCAACTGCGCCTGCCCGCGATCACCGTGCTGCCGAGCATCGACGCGAACCAGAACATCACGTGGAACACGACCATCTACGCGTCGCTCGCCGGCAAGGACCGGCTCAGCAAACACAACTGGGCGCTCAACGGCACGTTCGCCTGGCCAACCCGCCAATGGAGCGCGTCCGCCGAGTACGTGAATCAACAGCTCGCCCCGTGGCAGCTCGGGCTCTATGGCTCACGAGACGCGGTGACCGATGGCGCCTTCTGGACAGCTGCGCTCTCGGGCGGGCGCTCCTTCTTCACCGTGCCCGTGTCGTTCGCGATGCGCGCGCTCGTCAGCGAGACGTTCTTCAGCTCGGGCCCGTCGTTCCTCGAGAAGTACTTCGGGCCTGAGGTGTCGATCTCGTTCACCGGCGCCGAGTCGACCTCGTACGGCGGGCCGCAGCGCATGTTCGCCGTGAGCGCGACTGGCCGGGCGTACCCCGCGGTGTTCGGCAGCGACCGCAACCTGTTCGATCTTCGGGGCACGTTGTCGTTCGCGTTGCCGATGCCCTTCACCCAGCGCCACTCGTTCGTGGGCACCTTCATCGGGCGATGGTTGCCGGGGTCTCCTGAGCGCTCGTTGCGCGTGGGTGGTCAGCCGATGGGCGTCACGGTGTTCCAGAGCCAGACGAACGCCGACGTGCCTGCTGGGCCTGGAGGCTATCTGCCTGGCTCTCTCGCCGAGGCGGTGCGCGGGTACGACGACTACACGATTCGCACCGAAGGCGCGGGCATCGGCACCGTGCGCTACCGGTACAGCTTCATCATCGATCGCGGCACCGCGTCGATCCTCTGGCTCTTCCCTTCCTTCTTCGCACGGCAGTTCGACGTCGAGGCGTTCGGCTCGGCAGCGCTCACGCGCCAGCTGCAGTGGATGCGATCGGCCGGCGGCGCGGCGAGCTTCCGCTTCAACCTCATGGACATCATCCCGCTCTCGCTCTCGTACCAGTACGCGTGGCGGTTCGACTTCAACCTCGGCGGCATGCACAGCGTCTTCGTCTCAGTGGAGTGACCATGGCCTCGATTCAATTCCTCGGCGCAGCAGGCACGGTGACGGGCTCGAAGTTCCTCCTCGAGCATGACGGCAAGCAGGTGCTGATCGACTGCGGCTTGTTTCAGGGCCCGAAGGAGCTGCGGCTTCGCAACTGGGCACCTACGCCGATCGACGTGAAGACGTTGAACGCGGTCGTGCTCACGCACGCGCACATCGATCACACGGGCGGACTCCCGAGATTGATCAGCCAGGGCTATCGCGGGCCAATCTTCTCGACGGGAGGCACGCGCGATCTCTGTGGCCTGCTGCTGCCAGACTCGGCCCGCATTCAGGAAGAAGAGGCGCGCTACGCGAACAAGGAAGGCTACTCGCGGCACTCGCCTGCCCTGCCGCTGTACTCCGAGGCCGATGCCCGACGGGCGCTCGAGCTGTTCGAGACGTTCGCCTACGGCCGCGCGCGAGAGATCGTGCCGGGCATTCTGCTGACCTTCGTGCCGGCCGGTCACATCCTGGGCAGCGCGATCTGCGTGTTCGATCTGCTCAGCTCGAAGCAGCGCGTCGTCTTCTCGGGCGATCTCGGGCGCTACAACGCTCCGATTCTGCGCGACCCGATGGCGGTGGAGTCAGCCACGACGCTCATCGCCGAGAGCACCTACGGCGATCGCGCGCACAAAGAGACGCAGCCGATGGAGCTGCTCGCCGAGATCGTCAACGAGACGTCGAAGCGTGGCGGCGTCGTCGTGATCCCCGCCTTCGCCGTCGGCCGCACGCAAGAGATTCTGTACCACCTCGACAACCTCGAGCGGGCGAAGCGAATCCCCGAGCTGCCGGTGTTCGTCGACTCGCCGATGGCCTGCGACGCCACGCCCATCTACCTCGCGCACTCGAGCGATCACGATCTCGACATGAAGAAGCTCGTCATCGACGGGAAGACGCCGCTGCAGACGCGCCACACGCGCTTCGTCGTCGCCGCCAACGAGAGCAAGCAGCTCAATCACTTCAAGGGCCCGGGCATCATCATCTCGGCGAGCGGCATGGCCACGGGCGGGCGAATTCTCCATCACCTCAAGCACCGCGTGTCTGACCCGAAGAACACCATCGTCTTCGTCGGCTACCAGTCGGTGGGAACGCGCGGGCGCCGCATGCTCGACGGCGAGCCCACCATTCGGCTCCACGGCCAGGAGATTCCGGTTCGCGCGCAGCTCACCCAGATCTCGGGCTTCTCCGCGCACGCCGACTGGACCGAGATGCTCCGGTGGATGGATGGGTTCACCACCCCGCCGAAGCAGGTGCTGCTGGTGCACGGAGAAGACTCGGCGCTGGCCGCCCTGAAGACCCGAGTCGAGGCCAAGGGTTGGCCCACCTCCATTCCCCGACACCTCGAGAAGGTGGAGCTGGTACGCGCCAGCTGAACGCCCGTGCTAGCGTTTTGAGCCATGACCCGCTGGATCTTCGCCACCATCGCCGCCCTCGTCCTCGCCGCGCCGCTCGCGTTCGCTGACAAGCCGCGCCGCGGGCTTCAGAAGTACGAAGACGACTCGAGCGAGGTGAAGGACCTCAACAAGAAGCCCAGCAAGGTGAAGACCTGGGTCGAGAGCGAAGAGAACGCTCCCGAAGAGGTCACCTTTCCGTGGATTCAGATTGGCGGAGCCCTGCTCTGCTTCGCCATCGCGGCACCGTTTGCGTGGAAGCTGTTTGGCAACGTGAACAGCGAGATCGCTGCGGCGAAGGAAGACGCCGCAACGCCCGTTCGTGTTCGCCGGAAGTTGAGCGGCGAGCGCTCCACCGGCGCCTGATCACTTCGGCTGAACCTCGACCAGGTCGTTCGTGATCGTCACCCGAATCGGCAAGAACGCCTCGAGCACCTTTGCGTGCGTCGTGAGGTGATCAGACACGACGTGCGCTTTGAAGCGTGACGGCTGCGCCGCTCCCAACAGGCCCGCCGCAGCGAGCCCCATCGGCAGCAAGACCTGATCGCCGGCGTGCTCGTCGAGCGCTCCAGTGCCTCGCAGCCACGCGCGCGCTTCCTTCGCAGCGAGGCGCCCCACCTCTTCGGCGGGAAGACGACGTTCACCGAGTGACGAGAAGCCAGCGACGGGCTGGCCGTTCGACTCGGCTGTCACCAGCACCGCAGTGCCCTTCGAGTGCGAAACGGGCAGCGACTCGACGTCGAGCTCGACCGGCACACCGAGATCGTTCAGCGCCCGCCGGGCCGTGTCGCCCTGACGGCTCGCGATCTCGAGCGGCAGCCCGCCCACGATCGAGCGCACCACGAGTCGATCGATCGGTGAACGCTGCGAGAGGTCGATGGGCTTCGGCGCCCCGACGGGATCGACGTGCACCCACAGGCGGCCGCCACCTTCGGGAAAGAAGCCGGCCACCTCGAGCTTGAAGCGCACCGAGAACCCCCAGTGCTTCATCAGCGGAGCCCAGACGCGCGAGACGTAATCGAACGACGGGCTCGCGATGACGTGGGAGCCGCCGGTCAAGGTGAGCGAACCGCCGCCCGCGAGCGCGAGCGGATAGACGAGACAGTGGAAGAGCAGATTGGTCGAGCCTGCAGTGCCGACGTGAAAGCCGTACGCGCCGCTCTTCGGAGCCTTCGGGTGGAAGGTGACCTGATTGCTGCCGATGGCATCGCCTTCGACCTCGGCCTCGCCCAGCTTCGCCGCGCCCTGAACGCAGGTGAGGTGCTGCGCCTTGAGGCCGGGTGGCTTGCGCTTCGCCCTCACCTTCTCGAGCCGGAACGCCTGACCGGTGATGAGCGACAACGACAGCGCCGAGCGCAGCACCTGCCCGCCACCTTCACCTTCGCTGCCGTCGAGGACGATCACGCGCCCATCGTCGCAGAGGGCTCATGGCTCCTGACGAAAAAGAACCGCCCGACCTCCTGTGACGGAAGCCGGGCGGGCACGACGTTCAGCGCTGAACGACTCAGAAGCCCATGCCACCATCGACGTCGATGGTGCGGCCATTGAAGTAGTCGCACTCGAGGACGAACTTCACGGCGATCCACAAGTCCTCGGGCAGGCCGATGCGACCGACGGGAATGTTGGCCGTGAACGCGTCGAGGGCCTTCTGGTTCATGCCCTTCGTCATCGGGGTCTCGACCATGCCTGGAGCCACTGCGCCGACGCGGATCTTGAAGGGAGCGAACTCCTTCATCCACGTGACGGTGTTCGCCGCGAGCGCCGCCTTGGCCGACACGTAGTTCGACTGGCCGCGGTTTCCATGGCGGGCGATCGACGACATGTTGACGATGACGCCGGGGCCCTGCTCCTTCTCGACCATCTTCGCGACGACCTCGCGAACCATCAGCGTCGCGCCGATGAGGTTCACGCCGAGCACCGCGTTGAACTGATCGAGCGACATCTTGGTGACCGCGCCAGTGGTCTTGTCCTTCTTCACCAGCAGGCCATCGCGAAGAATGCCCGCGTTGTTGATGAGGCCGTTGAGCCCACCCATCTGCTCGTGCGCCCACGCGACGAACGAGACGACGTCGTCTTCTTTCGAGACGTCGAGCCGGCGGCGGTGAATGCCCGCGGGCAGGGCTTTCAGGCCCTCTTCGTTGACGTCTCCGACCGCCACCTTCGCGCCCGCTTCGAACAGCCGCGTGGCGAAGTGCGCGCCCATGCCCTGAGCGCCGCCGGTGACGATGATCTTCAGGTCCTTCAGGTTCATGCCGTTCTCTCTTTCATCCAGGTGACAAGGGCCGGGTACAGCTTGTCGGCGGCCTTGCTTCCCACGACGGCGCCCACGTGACCACCGGGGACGGCGAGAACCTTCGTGTCCTTCGAGCTGACGGCCGTGTTGATCGCCACGGCGGCGTTCGGCGGGCAGATGTTGTCCTTGTCGGCGGCGATGGTGAGCAGCGGGCACTCGATGGACTTCAGATCGACGCGCTTGCCACCGACGTAGTGCTTGCCCTGGAGCAGCAGGTTCTTCTGGTACAGATCTTCGATGTACGTGACGTACGCGGCCGCGGGGAACGCGACGTTGTCACTCGCCCACGCGTCGAGCGCGTCGAAGCCAACGCGGAAGGCAGGGTCGAAGCCCTTCTCCATCAGCGTGACCATCTTCGAGAGATCCTGCGTGGGGCGCAGCAGCTTGAAGCCCGACTGCATCTGCTCGGGCGACACGTTGCCGGCGTTGGCGACGACTTCGGCGTCGAACCAGCGCGGGTCGGTCATGGTGCCGAGGTGACCGGCCTTGGTGAAGTCGATGGGGCCGAGCAGGTTGACGAAGCCGGCGTACTTCTCGGGGTGCAGCGCGGCGTGCACCGAGGTGATGGTGGCGCCCATGCAGTAGCCGAGCACCGAGGCCTTCGGCTTGCCGGTCTCACGCAGCACGCGGCGGAACATGCGATCGAGGCGAGCCAGCGCGTCAGCCCAGGTGAAGTAGCGGTCGTGATCTTCGGGCGCGCCCCAGTCGAGCAGGAACACGTCGAGCCCGGCGTTCACGAAGGCCTCGACCACGCTCGCGCCCTTGCGCAGATCGAGCACGTACCAGCGGTTGATCATCGACGGCACGAGGAACACGGGCGGCGCGTCGACGAGGGCCACGTCAGTCGTCGGGTGAAAGCGGTACAGCTTCGCGGGCCCGTCTTCGAGAACGGTGCTGCGCGGCGTGGGCATCAACGAGGGCTTTTCGAACATGGTGGGCGGGCCTTGAAGGGTGGAGAAAAAAGAGTGCCGCCGTGATCGGCCTGGAGCTTCCGATCACGGCGACGTTGCTGCGGCTGCGAAATCAGATTCAGCGAACGAAGAACTCGAGGGCCTTGCGCGAGCTGTCGATCGAGAGCTTGCGGGCGCCGGTGGCCAGCTCGTTGACGTAGTTGAACTGCGTCTTCATGAGCTCGCCCATCTCGTCGATCTGCGTGTTGCCGTACTCGATCCACTTCGTGTGGGCCTTGCTCATCTCGTCGAACATCGTCTGCATGCGGACGTTCTGGTCGTCCATCGCCTTCTTCCACTGCTCGGTCCCGGGAAGCTGCTGCACCTGCGAAGTGGTCTTGTTGGTCTCAGCCATGATCGTGTCTCCGTGAGGGGTTGTGCTGCGCTCGACAACTCCGGCCGCTCTCGACCGGAACGCACACAGAATACGCACGGAACGCGATGCGTCAAGCGACTTTTTGTGCAGCGCAACAAAACGCCGTCATTTCCTTCGCTTTTGCAGTGAGGCCTTGAGCTCGTCGAGCTCGCGCCGAAGGGTGTCGACGTCGTTCTGGGCGGCCGGCGGTGGCGCGGGCGGCGGGGCCTGGGGCGCCTGCTGCTGGTTTCCGCCCATCCACCCGCCCTGCCCGAGGAAGGGGTTGAGGGCGAGCAGCGGGTTGAAGGGCATGATCGATTGGGTCGACTTGCGGGCCTGCAGGTACAGCTCGAGAGCCCCCTGAACGTAGCGGCCGAGGAACTCGGCGAGGGCGTCATCACCGAGACGAATCAGCTGATGGAGGAGCGGCGCCGGGAACAGCGTGTCGGCTCCGCGGCTCTCGATGATGATCTGCGTCAGCGTCTCTTGCGTGAGGTCGCGGTTGGTCTTGGCGTCGATGACGCGCGCCTCGGCCCCGGCGCGGATCTTCTCGGTCAGCTCTTCGAGCGTGATGTAGCGGCTCGAGTCGGTGTCGTAGAGGCGGCGGTTTCCGTACTTTTTGACGAGCATGGAAACGGCCTTACCAAGCGCGTTGTGCAACGCAACAGCAGGGCCTTGACACGAACGCCACAAAGCGTCATTTGCGGCCCACTTTGCTGCAACCGCACATGACCCCAATCAACCGCCTCGATCGCGCCGAACACTGCCCCGGGTGGGGTGGATTCGTGCGAGCCGAGCGCGTATGGGCCCGCCCGGAGGTCACCTTGCTTCGTCTTCGACTCGTGGTGCCGTGCTTCATGCTGGTGGCTTGTGGAACCAACCCCCCGATGCCCGATTGTCGCGTCGGCGCCGACTGCGCGAGCGGCGTGTGCACTGGTGAGGGCAAGTGCCAGCCGGTCGCCACGGGCGGCGGGAGCGCGGCTGGAGGCTCCGCGTCGGCTGGTGGTCAGGCCGGCGCGTCGAGCGCGGGTGGCAGCGCTGGCGGGCAAGTCGTTGGCGGCGGCGCTGCCGGAGGATCGACTGGCGGTGGATCGATGGGCTGTCTGCCGGACAACGACGGCATCATCACCCGCAACGAGGTCATCACAGGCCCCGGCCTTCGCGCGACCTTCAAGGTCTCGGGCCAGACGGCGTTCGACACCGCTGGCGTCGCGCAGCCCGACGGCGGCCGGCTCTGGGACTTCACCCAGGTGCTCACTGGCGACATGAACACCCTGGTCGAGACGCAGGCGATTCAGGGCAAGTGGTTCGAGTCGAACTACCCCGACGCCGGCTACGTCGTTCCTCTCGGGCAGGGCACCGACCTGCTGGCAGTCTTCACCTCGACCGCTGACGGCCTCTTCCTGCTTGGCACGGCTTCTCCTGCCGCCGGGGTGCTGGCGACTCGGCTCAACTACAACCCGCCCGTGAAGATCCTCCAGTTCCCCCTGAGGGCTGGCGACTCCTGGACCACCGCGGCAGCGGTCACGGGCACGTCGAACGCGATCACCATCTCGGGCACCACCGACACGTACACCTCGACAGTCGACCGTACGGGGGACGCGCTCACGCCCTACGCCAACGCACGCTTCCCCGTGCTGCGAGTGCGAACGACGATGGAACGCAGCGTTCCGCTCAACCCGTTCGCGAACACCAGCTTCCGCCAGTTCCAGTACGTCACGGAGTGCTTCGGCACGGTCGCCACGATTCGCTCGAAAGATCTCGAGAGCGTCACCGAGTTCACGACCTCGAAGGAAGTGCGGAGGTTGTCGCAGTGAGCTTTGCCGGAGCCCTCAGCCAGGCTGGTCGCTGGGCGCTCCCTGCCCTGCTGTGCGTGTGCAGCACGAGCTGCCTGTCGCACCACCAGGGCACCATGAAGGGCGAGCCCGTCGGCGCCACCTTCCTGACCGTCGAAGGCACGCGCGTTCGCTACCTCGACGTCGGTGAAGGCCCGCCGGTGGTGCTGCTGCACGGCTTTGCCTCGAGCATCGAGAACTGGGTCGCCGTCATTCCCGAGCTGAAGAAGAAGCACCGTGTGCTGGCGATCGACTTGAAGGGCTTCGGGTGGACCGATCGGCCGGTCGGCGACTACTCGCCCACCGCGCAGGCCTCGATGCTGAAGGCGCTCATGAAGGAGCGCGGCATCGACAAAGCCGCCATCGTCGCGCACTCGTGGGGCAGCTCGGTCGCCCTTGCCTTCGCCATCGCGTACCCAGACTCGGTCGATCGCATCGCGCTCTACGACGCGTGGGTCTACGAGCAGCAGCTGCCGTCGATGTTCCAGCTCGCGCGCGCCAAGGGCGTCGGTGAGTTCCTGTTCGCGGCCTTCTATTCCGAGCGCGGTGAAGAGCGCCTCGCGAACGGGTTCTACGACCCCGAGATCATCCCCGAGAAGCTGGTGGAGGATGTCGAGCGCGCCATGGAGCGCCCGGGAACCCGCGCCGCAGCCCTCGAGGCCGTGCGGGGAATGACGTTCAACGATCTCGAGCCGAAGTACGCGACGATCGCCAAGCCCACGCTCCTCCTGTGGGGCCGTGAAGACATCGTCACCCCGCCGTCGATCGGTGAGCGCCTGCTGCGGCAGCTGCCCAACGCGCGCATGGTCGTCTACCCGCGCTGCGGTCACTTCCCGATGATCGAGGCGATCTCCGACTCGAACCGCGAGCTCGTCGCGTTCCTGGAGGGCATGTGATCAGCGCCCTCCTCTCGGTCGTCCTCGCGACGTCTCCATCGGGCCTCGGCGCTCACGGTGAAGATCTGCTGGTGCGCGAGAAGGCCGAGGTGAAGGTCAGCGGCTTCTTCCGCCTGCGCGGCGATCTGCTGCACAACCTCGATCTCGATCGTGGCACCACGCCGACCGGACTCCCGCTCTTCTCGGTGCCCCTGTCGGATCCACTGGGGCAGCAGCTCGCGCTCGCCGACATGCGCCTGCGCACCGACCTCGCGATCTACGCACCGTTCGCAGCTGCAGCAGTGAAGGTGCGCGCCGATCTCATCGACAACCTCGTGCTGGGCTCGACGCCGGTCCTGTCTCCCGGAACTGGAAACGCGCCCACACCGGCCGCTTCGCCTGGTCAGCTCCCCTCCTCGCTCTTCCGCATCAAGCGCGCTTACGGCGAGGTGCTCACGCCCATCGGCTACTTCGCGGCTGGCCGCATGGGCAACCAGTGGGGCCTGGGCATGCTCTCGAACGGCGGCGACTGCCTCGACTGCAACAACGGAGACGCGGCCGACCGCCTCGCCTTCGTCACCGCGCTCGGTGGGCACCTCTGGGCCGTCGCCTATGACTTCTCGGCCGTCGGCCCCACCCCGTATCGCCGCGACAACCAGCGCCAGCTCGTGCTCGACAACGCGCTCGACGTGAAGAGCGTCACCGTCGCGTGGATGAACCTTCGCGACGACGTCTCGCGCCGCCGCCGCACCAAGGCCGGGAAGATGACGTTCGAGTACGGCGCCTTCCTCTCGCACCGCTGGCAGGACTTCGACGCGCCCGAGACCTACCTGCCGGTGCTGAACCCGCGCCCCCTCACCCCGGCTTCCGTCATGCGTCGTGGCTACCGCGCGCTCGCGGCTGATGCGTGGGCTCGGCTCACGGCACCTTCGTTCCGCATCGAGCTCGAGGGCGCCATGCTCTTCGCCGAGTCGGAGCAGGCGTCGCTGCTGCCGGGCGTGTTGCTGCGCGACAAGGTGCAGTCGGCACAGTTCGGAGCGGCGCTCGAGACGCAGTTCGGCGCCAACGACTCCATCATCGTGGGTGGGCTCAACGCAGGCTACGCGAGCGGCGACTCGGCTCCCGGCTTCGGCGCCTTCCCCACGGGCAGCAAACCCGCGACGGCTGGCGAGCTCGACGGCGCCCAGGTCAACGTTCCGCGTGACCACCGCGTCGACAACTTCCGCTTCAACCCCGACTACCGCGTCGATCGCATTCTCTGGGCCGAGATCATCGGCACCGTCACCGACTCGCTCTACGTCCGTCCCTGGGGCCGCCTGCGCCTGCTCGACTTCACCAGCACCCAGCTGAACCTGAAGGCCTCGGGAACGCTGTCGCGGTCCATCTACGCGCAGTCGACGCCCAACAACGACGCCCTGCTTGGCTTCGAGCTGCACGGCGCGCTCGCGTGGGAATCGAAAGACGGCTTCGACGTGCTCGCCGAATACGCCGTGCTGTTCCCGTTCGGCGCCTTCAACAACCCCTCGCAGAACCTCACCGCGACGCCGGCGCAGCTCGGCCGTGTTCGCCTGGCCTGGAAGTTCTGACCATGACCATCCGCGCCCTGCCCTTCCTGCTCCTCCTCGTTGCGTGCGATCCGAACCGCACCGTGCCCGAGCGCAACGCCTACGTGCCGCAGACCGTCGAGCCGCTCGAGTGCGTGCCGAACCTCGATGGAAAGATCGAGGCCACCGAGCTCAAGACGGCCTTCGGTGTTCCGGTTCGCTACCTGGTGAACCCTGCTGGCTCGCGCCGCCCTGTCGATCTCGCCGGAGTCACCGACGGTGCGGGTCGCCGCATCTGGCAGATGGCCACCGACTACGCCGACGATCAGGTCGCGACCATCACCGCCTCGAACCTCGACGGGAAGTGGTACCGCGCGAGCTTTCCCACCGCGCAGTTCACCGCGCCGCTCGATCTCGCCGGCAGCATCGAAGGCGTCTACCTGAACGACGGCACGACGCTCTTCCTGCTCGGCTACGCGTCGAAAGAAGAAGCGCCCGCGCTGGGCAAGACGCTCGTCGTGTACGCGTCTCCCATCGCGACGTTCCGCTTCCCGCTCGAGCCCGGCAAGCAGTGGGTGTCGTCGAGCGAAGTCCGCAACGCCACCGTGCGCGGGCTGCCCTTCGCGGGCCGTGACACCTACCAGCAGCGCGTCGACGCCGCGGGCACCATCGAACTGCCCGACGTCGCCTTCACCCAGGCCATGCGCGTGCGCACGACGCTCACCATCGAGCCCGCGGTCGGCGCGTCGCTCACCCGGCGCCAGGTCGGCTTCGTCTTCGAGTGCTTCGGCGAAGTGGCCCGCGCCGTCAGCGCCGACAACGAGCCCAACGACGACTTCACCCAAACCACCGAGCTTCGACGGCTCGGTTTCTAAGCGCAGCACCACCTCGAAAGGACGACACGATGATCTGGGAAACCTGGAAGAAGGGCTTCGACACCTGGGAGCAGAAGACGGCCGAGATGATGGAGTCGGTGCTCAAGAGCCCCGCCGTGCTGACGCCCATGGGCGGCATGCTGACGACGACGATGAAGCTGAAGGCCGCGACCGACAAGGCCGTCGCGCAGTGGTGGGGCACGCTCGGGCTGCCCACGCGCCGCGATCAGGAGAAGACCCTGCACGCACTCAACCAGCTGCAGAGCCGGCTCATCGACCTCGAAGAGAAGCTGGCCGATCTCAACAAGACGCAGAAGAACTAAAGGGCGCGTACACGCTCGACACCCCGGGGGTTCACCACCATGGACATCACGCCGTATCTCGAACTGAAGCCGGCGCCGCGCGCGATCTTCGACACCCTCGAACAGAGGCGCTCGAGGCCGCGGTTCATGCTGCCGACCCCCGAGGGTGACTGGAAGGCCGTGACCTGGGGCGCGTACGCGAAGGGCATTCGTCACGCGACGCTCTTCCTCGCGTCGAACGGCATTCAGCCGGGCGATCGCGCCGCGATCTACGCACCGAACTCGGTGGAGTGGATCTCGGCCGCGATGGCGATTCAGGCCGCAGGCGGCGTGATGGTTCCGGTGTACCCCGCGAACACGGCGCCGCAGGCCGCGTACGTCGTCAAACACTCCGACACGAAGCTCGTCTTCGTCGACACGCCTGCGCTGCTCTCGCGCATCTTCGAGGCGTGGAGCGACTACGAGCACGTCGCGCGCATCGTCACGCTCGGCCCCACCGCGATGGACGCGGGCCCGATCATCGAGAAGCTGCGCAACGAAGGAAAGTTCGCGCCGCCCATCGCCGAGGTCGAGCGCAAGCTCGTCACCTGGGCGCGCGTGCAGGCGATGGGTCAGGCGCGCGATCAGGAAGCGCCGCAGGAGTTCGAGCGGCTGCTCGCCTCGGTCTCGCTCGATCAGGTCGGGCAGATGCTCTACACGAGCGGCACCTCGGGCAACCCCAAGGGCGTTCCGCTCACGCACCGCAACGTCGGCGTCAACGGCCAGGACTGGCTCAAGTGCAACGGCCCGCTGCTGCAGGACTCGGGCGACGTCGATCTGCTCTGGCTGCCGATGAGCCACATCTTCGGCTTCGGCGAGGCGTGTCTCGGCAACTCCTTCGGGTGGATCACGTACATGTCTGATCCCGCGAAGGTGATGCCGCACCTCACGGAAGTGAAGCCCACCGTCTTCATGAGCGTGCCCGCCGTCTGGGAGAAGCTCGCGATGGCGGCGATGCCCGAGACCGACCCGGCGAAGCGCAAGGCGGCGCTGCTGAAGGCCACCGGTGGCAACCTGCGCTTCTGTCTCTCTGGCGGCGCGGGCCTCAAACGAGAAGTGAAAGAGCTCTTCTTCTCGAACAACCTGCTCATCACCGAGGGCTATGGCCTGACGGAGTCGTCTCCGACGCTCACGCTCAACCGCCCCGACGCCTTCCGCTTCGACTCGGTCGGCAAGCCGCTGCCATCGGTGCAGGTGAAGCTCGCTGAAGACGGCGAGATTCTCGCGAAGGGCGCGAACGTGTTCGCCGGGTACCACAAGGATCCCGCGGCCACGAAAGAGGCCTTCACGGAAGACGGCTGGCTCAAGACCGGCGACGTCGGCAAGTGGACCGAAGACGGCTTCCTGCAGATCGTCGATCGCAAGAAGGACATCCTCGTGACCGCGGGTGGCAAGAACGTCGCCCCGGCGAACATCGAGATTCGGTTCAAGGACGACCCCTTCATCGCGCACGTCGTCGTGTTCGGAGACGCGCAGCGCTACCTCGTCGCGGGCGTGTGGCTCAACGACGCGGCGGTGAACGCGCACCTTGATCAGAGCGGCGTGGCGCCCGGTGCCCGCCCTGAGGCCCGGCGTGCGCTCGTGCAGAAGCGCGTCGAGCAGGTGAACAGCGAGCTCGCCAGCTACGAGACGATCAAGAAGTTCGCGATCCTCGACGAGCCCCTCACCATCGACGCCGGCTTTCTCACCTCGACGCTGAAGGTCAGGCGGAAGCAGGTCACCCAGAAGTTCGGCAAGACGATCGACGCGCTCTACGAGGGTTGAACGATGCAGCTCAAAAGCCTCACGAACCTGTTGTCACTGCCCACGCGCACCAAGCCGCAGGTCGGCACCACGCCCGCAGACGTCGTGTGGGAAGAGAACAAGTGGAAGCTGCTGCGCTACCGCGCGCGCCCCGAGGGCCTCGCGTACCAGACGCCGATGCTGCTGGTGCCGTCGCTGATCAACCGGCACTACGTGCTCGATCTCATGCCCGGCAAGTCGTTCGCCGAGTTCATGGTGAAGCGCGGCTTCGACGTCTACTGCATCGACTGGGGCACACCCGGCGATGAAGACCGGTTCGTCACCTTCGACGACGTGGTCGATCGCTGGCTCGGCCGCGCGATTCGGGTGGTCGCGAAGACGGTGCCGCACGAGAAGGTGCACCTGCTCGGCTACTGCATGGGCGGCACACTGACGGCGATTCACGGAGCCGTTCACCCCGAGCACATCGGCTCGATGGTGGCCCTCGCCGCGCCCGTGCGCTTCAACGACGGCAGCCTGCTCTCGAAGTGGACCAACTCACGCGGCTTCGACGTCGACGCGCTCGTGAACGCGGTGGGCACGGTGCCGTGGCAGTTGCTCCAGTCGGCGTTTCACATGCTGCGGCCCACGCTCTCGCTCTCGAAGGCGATCTCGCTGCTCGATCGCGCGTGGAACGACGAGTTCCTCGACGGCTTCCTCGCGCTCGAGACGTGGGGGAACGACAACGTCTCGCTGCCCGGTGAGTTCTACCGCCGCTACATCAAGGCGCTGTACCAGGAGGACGGCCTGCTCGAGGGGCGCTTCTCGCTCTCGGGCAAGAAGGTCGACTTGAAGAACATCACCTTCCCCACGCTGGCAGTCAGCTTCGAGCACGACAACATCGTTCCCGGCCCCAGCGCCGCGGCGTTGATCGACGCCATCGGCTCGAAGGTGAAGCAGCACCTGCACCTGCCCGGTGGGCACGTCGGCGCGGTCGTCTCGAAGCACGCGGCGAAGACGCTCTGGCCGCAGCTCGAGGCGTTCTACGCGGCCCACGACGCAGCGCCGGTAAAGCTGCAGCCGGTGCCCGAGGTCGTCATTCCGGCGGTGAGCGAGATCGCTCCCGTGGTCGCGCAGGTGGTGCAGCTGAAGCCCGAGCAGAAGCAGGCGAAGCCGCAGCCGCCGAAACCTCCGCAGAAGACGGCTCAGAAGAGCGCTGACGTGAAGCGGCTGCCGATCAAGAAGGCACCGACGAAGCAGTCACCGCGCGTCGCCCGCTGACGCGCCGTTCACGAACGTGGAGCGCCCATGAGCTCCACGCGCAGCCAATGACTGAACCAAGGCGCGGAGTCGCCACCACCGAGTGACAACTCACTTCGGCCTGTGGTGACTCGCACCCCACCCCAGCCCGGTGCCTGCGGATTGTCGGCGCCCCAGCTGAACTCGACCTTCTGCTTTTGTTGGGTCGTGGGCTTGCCCAGCGTCTTCTTGAGCGCCGCTCGAAGCACCTTCGCGCGGCCCTCCAGGCTGCTTTCGAAATCTGTGGCTTGAAGACCCGGCGTCGACCTCGCGAACCGCACGACATCCGGCACGTACTCGCGCACCTCGTACCAGATGCCATTCGCCGTCTGGAGTTCATGGCTGCGCAGCTCGCGCCAGGTCGCGGGAAGGTCACCGCTGCCACTCAGGTACGAATCGATCAACGAGCCCCCGACGTCACGAACCGACTTGCGGCTCGCACCGCTCAGCGAACCGAGGCGCTCACCGAGCAGGCAATCGGGCTTCGAAGCGAGCGCGGTGAGGAGTTCGTCGAGAAAGGCGTCGGTGGGAACTTCCGGGAATGGCGTCATGAGCGCGAGACACAAACACGGTCACGGCTTCAGAGAGAACGGGCTCGGCAACAGCGGCGGTCGATCTTTGCCCTCCATCGACCGCTGCAGCTCGATCTCCTGCAGCAGCACCGCAGGAGCCACCGTCGAGACCGGCACCATGCCGCTCTCGGCGCCGCAGAAGCCGTTGAAGACGCCCTCCTTCTTGCCGGTCGCGAGCACCTTGTTGATCGACGACAGCGGCGTGCCGACGATCTCGACGCCACGCACGAGCGTCTCTTTCCCGTCGCGCACGTCGACCCGCACCACCATGCGCGGCGTGCCCTTGAAGGCCTGGTAGCCGTACGACGTGGTGTTCGTGTTGCCGCCGGTGATGTCGCGAATGATCAGCGCGTACGGCTTGCCCTGCCGCTTCGCCTCGGCGATCAGCGCCTTCTTGAGCTCGACGTCGCTGAGGCTCTTCTTCGACTCGACGATCAGGTTCGCCATGCGCGCGACGGGCTTGCGGTTGCTCTGCGCGCGTCCGTGGCCGTTCGACTTCGTGAAGCCCTCGGTCGGCTTTCGCGAGAGCAGGAAGTTCTTCAGCACGCCGTCCTGCACGAGCGTCACGCGCTGCCCGGCCACGCCCTCTTCATCGAACGCGTAGTGCCCGTTGAGCGCCCGGCCGGCCCGCTCGGCCAGGGTGGGATCATCGAACACGCTCAGGAACGCTGGCAGCACCGGCTTGCCGACCTGACCGCGAAACGTCTTCCCCTCGGCGTCGTTGTCCTGCCGTTCGCCCTCGAGCCGGTGCCCGACGGCTTCGTGAAAGAGCACCCCCGCCGCGTCGGGCTCGAACAGCGCTGGCCCCGTGTACGGGTCGATCGTCGGAGCCGCCTTCAGCGCGAGCAGATCGGCCATCATCTTCGCCGTCTCCTTCGTGAGCTCGTCGTCGCTCGGCAACAGGTCTTCTCTCGGCGCGTACCAGTCACGTGAGTTCTCGAGCAGCTGACCGTCTTCGGCCCGCGTCACGGCCGAGACGCGAACACTGAAGAGCGTGTCCTCCGTGACGATGCGCGTGCCTTCACTCGACGCAAACAGCCGCAGCACCTTGTCGCCCGCAACCCGCACCTCAGAGTCGAAGAACGCCTTCTCTGACGCGAGCTTCAGCGAGAGCGACTTCGACAGCGCGACCCAGCGATCTCTCGAGAACGAGTACGCCGCGCGAGGGCCGACGAACATTTCGCGCTCCTGCTTCGTGAAGGATGACGACTTTCCTGGAATGTCGACGGTGTAGACATCGTCACCCTTCTTCTTGAGGAAGTTGAAGAGCGCGCTCTTGTACTTCTCGTCGATCACGAGCCAGAGCGCGGTGCGAAGGGCCGGAGGGTCGTCTTCGATCGGCCCCTGCTTTGGCGCGAAGAAGCTGGTGCCCTTGAGCGAGAACGTCAGATCGAGCTCGTCACCCACGCTGCTGTCGAACTCGTACGAACCGACCCGTACGTCAGCGGCGAGCTTTCGCTCACGATCGGCCGAGTCGGCGAAGAGGGCGCCGTATTTCGCGCCGAGCTCGTGGTGCAGGTAGTCCTTCACCTGCGCGCTCACGAAGTACGGAGGCGGGTTTTCCTTGAGCGTCAGCGACAGACGACTGCGATCGACCTCGGCCACCATCGCCTCGAGCAGATCGAGGCGGGGATCGGGCGGCGGTTTCGCAGCGGCGGCGAGCGCGACGAGCAGGCTGAGCGTCATGGGCCGCGGACGCTACAGGCTCACGCGCCTCAACGCTCGATCGCGAGCTTCAAGGCACCCGCTGTCGGTTCGACGCTGGTGTCGGCGCGCCTGGCCCCGGGAACCCGGTACGCGATGACGCGCTTGTCGCCCGAGGTGAACGCGAGCTTCGGCCCGACTCCACCCGACGCGTCGATGGATTCGAACGTCCATGTCGGGCCGGTCCGCGTCGCCAGGCGCAGATCATCTTCCGACTGCCGACAGTCTCCATCGGGCACCGACGAGCGCGACGAGCATTGGTAGTGCGCGATCGACGGAACGCCGGCTGACGAGAACGCGAGCGACGGGTACCAGCCTGAGCTGCCGGTCGAGAGCACGTTCTCGCGCTGCCACGCGGTGCTCGCGACCATCGAGTCCGCGTTGCTCCAGTACTGCAGCTGGTTCACGGTGGCGTCGACGACGGCGAACGCGACTCCAACGGTCGAGTGCCCTGCCACCGACGGCCCGCTCATCGTGTTGCTCATCGTCGCGACGGTGACGGGCGCCGTCCACGTGCCGGTCGACTGCCGCCGCTGAAACACGACGTCCTGGCCAGTGCCGGCCACGCCACCGAATTGCTTGTCGTGAACGAGCACCGGCTCGAGCCCCGGGCCAATCGCCATGTCGAGGTGACCGCCCCAGCCGCCCTTGTCGCTGCCGCCCGGCTTCACACACTGGAACGAGCGGGTTCCGATGACATCTTCGACCACCTCGACGTCGGAGCCCGCGAAGTCCGCCATCGGAAACTGAGCGCTGTGCGGGTCGCGATAGGCGAGATGCAGCTTGCCCGTTCCATCGAACGCCATCGTGGGGAACACGCCGACGAGAAAGCCGCGATCAGACACCGGGTTGCCGCACGTGACGACGTCGCCGCCCGTGACGAGGACGGTCTCGGTCCAGGCCGGCGTGCGCCTCGCGATCACCGCGTCGCTCTGAAACCAGAACACGGCGCCGCCGGGCTCGAACCCGGGAGCGCCACCGAGATACGAGATGATTGGCTGACCGGTTCCATCGAAGACGAGCGCGATGCCCGCGCGGCGCTGCACCGTGCGAACGACCTGCGGCGACGCCACGACCCCGTTCTGCACCTCGACGTACTTCACGTCGTAGTCGTCGACGCCAGCCATCGTCTGCGTGCCCTTCGCTGCGAAGTAGGCCACGCCAATGCGCCCCGACGCACGATGCACTGCCAACGCGAGCGTCGAATCGCCGCGCGCTGTCTGATCGAGATCGATCAGCGTGAAGCGAGCCCCCGCATCGGGAGCACCGCCGTCGGTCACGGCCCCCGCATCCATCACGAAGCCGGCATCGGCGAGTCCTGCGTCGACCAGGCCTCCCGCCGTTCCACCTGCGGCCGAGCCACCACCTGCCAGCCCGCCGCCCGCTTGACCGCCGCCACTGCCGCTCACCGGCACGCAGGCGCCCGCAAGGCACGAGCCCGTCAACCCGCACGAGACACAGGCAGAGGCCGAGCTGCCACAGGCCACCGAGGTGTCGCCGCGCTGGCACTGGCCCGCGGAGTCACAACAGCCCGTACAGCTCGCCGACGTGCACGGCCGAGCAGGGTTGCTGCAGCCCAGCCCCGACACCACCACCGCCACCACGAGAGCTCGAATCATGAGCGTCAGCCTCGCACTCGAAGGTCCGCCCTGAAACGTCAGAACGCGGCGACCTCGACGCCGTACAACTCCCGCGCGCGGCTGGCCTTCGCGAAGGCCGTGATCACCGGCAACGTACAGAAGCTGCTGCTGGCGATGGCAAGCACTGGAACAAGCGGAGCTCCGATGATGGTGGCCACGAGCGCCGCTCCGCCGACCAGCGCCGTGAGCAAGACCACAAAAGGAAGCGCGATGCGCAGCTCGGCGAACGGGTCTGGACTGCCGAACGCGGCCGCACCGAGCGCTCCAACCAGGGCGCCGATCACCGCCCCCGTTCCCACGGCCGCAGCCAGCGGCCCGTAGTCGGGATCGCGGTTCGTGAAGTATCGGATTGGAAACGGAATCGTGAGCAGCAGCCCGACGCCGAAGGCCGCGGCTCCGAGAAGGACGCCGCCTGCTGCCATCAAGACTGGCGTGAGCAACACCCGGCCCGTGAGCAGTCCCGCGGCGGGAAGCTCCATGTCACGCGGCAGCAGACGCACCGACCGGACCTCCGGGACAGTCTTGTCATGGGGCGCTGCTGTCAGCAGGGCGAGCGCGAGAAGGGTCGACATGCCCAGCGCTGGAGCAAGAAGCAGACCTGCTCAGAACGTCGCCAGCTCGATGCCGTACTCCTCACGCGCAGCCCAGCGTTTGGCGAACGTCGTCACCACCGGAGTCGCCATCACCAGCGCGGAGGCGATCACGATCGCAGGAATCAAAGGCACGAAGCCTGCGAGCGCGCCGAGGACGAGACCCACGCCACTGACGAACACCGACAACACCACTGGCAGCGCCACCAGCAGATCGTCCTTTGGCGTCGAACTTCCGATGACGCAGCCCGCGAGCGACCCCAGCGCGCCGCCGACGAGCGCGCCGATGACGACGAAGGGTTGCGGGCTCCAGAACCAGCCGGCAAAGGCGGCGATCACCAACCCCGCGATCGCGCCCACGCCGCCGCCCAGACCGACGGCCAGCGGAGCACCCGCGACCCTCGCCACCAGCACCGATGCGACAGGCAGCTCGACATCGCTGGGAAGGAAGTGCGCGACAGGTCTGTCAGCTTCGAGCCTGACACCGATGCCAGCGTTGGGCGGAGGCGGGGGCGTCGTCTGCGTGAGGACGATCAGGATCAGCGGGAGCACGACCGGGCACACTTCAAGACGTGCGCCACTCAGGCGACGCGGGCGATCGGCTCTCCCCAGTCGACGATCTTCCAGCCGCGCTTTTGCGCGTGCCGCCGCAGTCGCTGATCGGGGTTCACCGCGACGGGCGTCTGAACGACCTGCATCACGGGAAGGTCGCTGAAGCTGTCGGTGTAGAACGCGGCCTCGCTCACTGAAGCTCCAACCCGCTCTGCCTCGGCCGTCGCGTGCACCAGCTTGCCTTCGCCGAAGCAGACGCGGCCTTCGATGAGGCCCGTGTGGTTGCCGTCAGCGCCGACCTGCAGCCGGTTCGAGAGCACCGCGTCGAACTTGAGCTCTGCCGCGGCCATCTCGGCCAGCAGGTGTGACGATGAGGTGAGCATCACGAGGCGATCGCCTGACTGGCGGTGCTGCTCGAGCATCTCGAGGGCTCCGGGACGATAGGTCCTTCGCACTTCGGTCTCGTAGAACGTCGCCGTGCGCTGCAGCAGCGCCTTCGCAGAGACGCCGGTGATGTGCGTGACGGCCTCGGCCACCATGTCTTCGCCCGACGCGAAGCCCAGCTCGTAGCGAACGAGCCACCACATCGCGCGCATCGCCTGGCGCTTCTTGATGTTCCCGAGCGCGAGCTCACGACGTACCCACAGCTCACCCGAGTTCACGGAGAGCAGCGTTCGGTCGAGATCGAAGAAGGCGATGCGCATCGGCAGGAGGAGTAACGGGACGATCGCTCAGCCGCACGCGGGAGGCCAGCGCCGTCAGCCACCATCGCGGGCCGAACCAGCGCCAGGTCTGGCGGCGGCTCCCCAGAAGGCGCGTCCTGGAGAGGTCCCGAGCTGGCGCGCAGCGACGCCACCATCGGAGCGCAGATCGAGCAGCACCGCCTCGCCCTGGTTCGTGAAGCCGTAGAGCTTGTTGTCGAAGGTCGCCAGCCCCCAGACCGAGGTGACGCCGATGGGCCCATAGCGCTCGACGACCGCGCCGGTCTGCGGGTTGATGCGCACGAGACAGTCGGCGCAGACCGTGCCGCCGTTCGCATCTTTGACGGTGAGGAAGGCGCCTCCGTCTTCGAGCGCGGTGAGATCGCCGCTGGGGATCTGGTTGAAGCCGAGATCGCTCGAGCCCAGCGCCATCGCCATGCCGGTCGCGGGCTCGAACTCCCAGTACGAATTCGGGCCGTAGCCGACGAGCCCCTCTGCACCCGGGTCGACGACGCCCGCGGGGAGGAACTGCAGCGTGAGCAGCAGCTCAGGCAGGGTCGCGAGGGGCGTGCACACGCCGGTGTTGAGATTGAGCCGATAGAGCGTGAAGCCTGCGATCATGAACGCGCGGCCGGCCTGATCGATCGCGAGATCAGTAGGCCGATTGCAGGTGATGGTCGCGATGCGCGTGAACGTGTTGGTGCGCGGCAGGTAGCCGTACAGCGCCGCGGAGTCGTGCAGGTAGATGATGTCGTCGGCCGCGAGCCCGGGGCCTGCGTCGAACCCGGCGTCGATACGCCCGGCATCCGGACGAAGGCCCGCATCGACTCCTGCATCGGGACGACCTGCATCGAAGCCCGCATCCGGTCGGCCTGCGTCGAAGCCTGCATCACGAAGCCCCGCGTCGCGAAGGCCTGCGTCGATACCCGCATCGATTCCCGCGTCGCGCCCAGCGTCGACCGGCGGCGGAGTCGGCTGATCGTACGTGACCAACTCGGTGCGCCCGCACGCGACCAGGAACACCAGAGGAACGAAGCAGCGGGGCATAAGGCTCGGGCGGGAGTGTTCGGCAAGCCATGAACTACCAACTTCCCGACGAGACCACCCTCGCGAAGTACCTGTGCATGCTCCGGCAGGTCCTGGTCCTCGCCCGCTTCAGGGCGTACGAGACTGATCCGCAATTGGCCCGGCTCTTCGATGCGGTCGAGAACGTTCCAGACCTGCTCATGCGCTGGCCGGACATGAAGGAGGAATGGGTGATTGGCGCGCTCGAGCACCTCGAGGGCCAGTACCCCGAGTGGAAGGGCGCGTTCACCCCGATCCTCGAGCACGGAGCGCCGGAGGGATGGCAGCTGCGGCCGCGCGATCGTTAACCGCGCACGAGCTCGAGCTCGATCCGTCCGTCGAGCTTGAGTGACAACAGCGCGCCGGTGATCTGCTCGGCTTCGGTCTTCGTCAGCAGATTGCGAAAGCCATCACCGTCAGCCAGCTCGGCCTCCATCACGGGGCCGCGCTCGAGCCAGCGAAGAAACCCGAGCGGCGTCAGCATCGGCAACATGCCCTTGATGGGCCACGACGTCGGGCGATCCTCGAGCAGCTTGCGAAGCTGTGGCGCCTTCGGCCGGACATCGGTCACGCCCTCATCCGCATAGAGCACGGGTGGAGCGAGCGTCGCCTCTTCGGTCGAGTCGTCGAACAAGCCGGCATACCGGGTCGGCACACGCCCGCTCGTCACGAACAGCAACGTCACCGCGGTATCAGGCGACGGCCGGCGCAGATGCAGAATGCGTTGATCATTCGGCAGCACACGCACCATCAGCTCGAGCGACGGCTTCGCGAGCTCGGCCTGGCGCGCGACCCGCGCACGAAGCACCGAGACGACGTGGGTGATCGCCTCGTTCAGCGCCGCTTCGGCCTGCTTCGCCCGCGCTTCGAGATCATCCTGAGCTGCCTTCAGGCCCCGCTTCGCCTCGGCCGCGAGCGCGTTCAGCTCACTGCGCTTCGCCAACCCTTCCCCACCGGCGGCAGGCACCACCGTCTGCACCGCCCCGAGGAGCAGCGCGCCCTGCTGCTCGAGCCGCTCGCGCTCAGAGGCAAAGCTCGCCTGCACGGTGCGCAGCTCGGCTCGCAGCTCGTCCCACGCGTCATAGGCGGCCTCGATCGTCTCGGGGCGCGTCGCCAGCGCAGCGGAGGCATCACCGACTCCAATCGGCGCAGGCGGTTCGATCAGCGCACGAGGAGCAACCACTGCGCGCGTCTCGACCGGCGTGTCATGTGGCAGCGAGCGCGGCGGCGTGGCGCGGAGCGGATCTCTCCGCACCGGCTTTCGTTTCGCCTTCGGGCGCTTCTTCTTCGCCGCCATTGAAGAAGACGTCAGACCTTCGCAGTCGCCGCTGCCGGCTGACCGTTCGTCTCGGGCGCCGTCGGGCCCTTGTTCAGCTTCGCCTTCACGTCCTCGCGCAGCTCCTTCCCAGGCTTCGGCGCGAGCATCAGGCCCAGGCCGACACCGACGAGCACGCCGGCTCCGAACAACGCGAGCGCAGGCACCAGCTTGTCGGACGCCGTGCGGCGCTCCTCGAGGCCGACGAGATCGAGCACATCGTCCTTGTCGACGTCAGCCAGCTTCTTCAGGTTCTTCAGCAACATCGCGGTCGCACTCATGGTGACTCCTCTTTCTTCTGCGAAGACAAGATGCCGTCGACCGCCGACTCGGCCACGTCGAGCAGGCGATCACGAACTGCGGGAATCGAGGCGAGCTTCATGCCGATGCGCAGCACGCGAAAGGTCGTCGGCGTGAACAGCCCGCCACCGAGCACGTACCCAACGCCCAGCGCTGCCGCGACCATGCCGTACGGAGACTGCTCCACCTTCTCGGTGATCCCCACGGCATCGGCGACACCGTTGAGCGCCGAGTTCGCGTTCTGCAACACCTCGGTCACCTGCTCACCGATCTCCTTCGCGGCGATTGGCGCGGCGCCTTCGAGCACCTGCTTCGTCGAGGGCTCACTCATCGGCGTGACGCCCATCGGCCGACGAGAAAGCCCAGCGCCGCAGCGCCCACCAGCACGGTGCCCGGGTTCTTCTTGATGAACGTCTTCACCTGCTCGTTCACCTCGGTCACCTTCTCCATCGCATCCTCGAGCTGGGGCGCGAACCGCTCCTGCAGCTCTTTGAGTTGTTCAGGCAGCTCGGGCATCGCCGGAGTCTTGCCCGCCTCGTTCGCCATGGTCGTCGTCCTTTCGGTGGAGTTCATCGCCGCCCCCACCAACGGCCAAGCAGGTACCCGGCGACGAACAGCCCGCCGATGGTCAACACAGGGTGTTTGCGCACGGTCTCGCGCCACTTCCCGACGGCGCCCAGATCGTGCTCGAGCGTCTCGAGCTGGCCCTTGAGCCGCTCACGAACCGCATGCAGCTTCGCCTTCACCTCTTCGGGTGACTGCGTACGCGCGAGCGCGGAGGGCGGCCGAACGGTGATGGCCGAGTCGCTCACTTCGCGTCTCCTTCCTGGCGGAGCACGATCGACGACGTCTCCTCCAGCTCGGTCAGCGTCTCGTGCATCACCTTCTTCGCGTTCAGCTGCTTCGCCGCCACTGCGATGCCGGCAACTCCACCGATCAGGTTCACGAGGCCCACGAGCAGGAACGCCAGATCGGCCGGCATCACGCGCCGCAGCACCAGCGCCAACGCGACACAGAGAAAGCCGTAGCCGACGAGGATCAACGGAGCGAGCGCCGCGATCACGCCCACGCGAACGCCGATGAAGCGCGCGTCCTCCGCGAGTTCCAGTCGAGCCAGACGAATGTGCTGCGCCGTCAGCTCGCTGAAGCCGTCTACGACGTCACGCAGCTGGGTGCCGAGCGCCATCAGGGCGGGCACCATACCTCCCAGCGAATTCGGGGGATCTCAATTCGTGGCCAGACGTCGCCACGCGATGAATGCGGCCGTGGGGCGATTGTCATACAAGCCGCGCCATGACGACCTCCCTCCTGCTGGCTTGCGTGCTCGCTGCTGGAAACCCGGCGGCGTTTCTGCCGAAGAACCGTCCCTACGACGCGCTCAACTACCGCATCGAGATGACGCTCGCCGATGACGGCTCGTTCAAGAACAAGCTCATCGCGAAGGTGAAGACGACGAAGGCCACCGGCGAGCTCGAGTTCGACGCGTACGATCTCAACGTCGAGTTCGCGCTGGTGGACGGCAAACCTGCCACCCCGTCTCCGAAGTACGACCCCGAGACGCGCACCGGCACGTTGACGCTGAAGACGCCCGGCCTCGCGGCCAACAAAGAGGTCACCGTCGAGATCTCGTACACGGGCAAGGCCGGCACGAACCACGAAGGCTTCTTCAAGGTGAACGACGCCGAGAACGACAAGCTGCTGCCGTACTACTTCACGCACTTTCAGCCGCACTTCGCGCAGCGCTTCTTCCCCAACAACGATCAGCCCAGCGACAAGGCGTCGGTCGAGGTCTACGCGATCGTCGACAGCCGCTACACGGTGCTGAGCAACGGCGTGAAGTCGAAGGACGAGGTCTTTCAGGAGCAGGGCAAGAACCTGCGCCGCGTCGAGTGGAAGCAGGACAAGCCGCACTCCACGTACCTGACTGCCATCGCCATCGGCCAGTTCGAGGCTGTCTCGGTGAACGAAGATCTGCCCAGCACCATCTGGGTCGCGCCCGGCCGGAAAGATCGTGCGTGGGTCGTCACCAACGAGCTGAAGAGCCTGTGGAACTTCCAGGTTGGCTACACGGGCGCGAAGTACGGCTGGCCCAAGCTCGACATCGTCGCCCTGCCCCGCTTCTTCTGGAGCGGCATGGAGAACACCGGCCTCATCTTCCTGCGCGAGTCGAAGGTGAGCGTCGAGGTCAAGAACGACCAGCTCGCCCGCCCCGTCGTGATGAAGCTGCTCTCGAACGAAATGGCGCACCAGTGGTTCGGCAACCTCGTCACCAGCAAGTGGTGGGACGACGTGTGGCTCGACGAAGGGCTCACCACGTACCTCGGTGAAGCGACGTTCGACGACTCCAACGGCAACGAGCAGGTCGAGGTCGAGCGTACGGTCGCGATCGTCGAAGACTACTTCCGCCAGGAAGACGGCCCGCGCGCTCACGCTCTCGTGACGAAGGGTGCCACCGCCGCCGAGTCGTCCGACTCCGTCACCAACCGCAAGGGAGCGATGGTGGCGCGCATGCTCGAGCTGTGGCTCGGTCAGAAGGAGTTCAAGGGCGGCCTCAAGGCGTACCTCGACAAGTACGCGTACCAGAGCGCCACCACCGACGACTTCTTCAAGGCCGTGCTCGAGGCGAACAAGAAGGAGAAGGACAAGGACCTGAAGGCCTTCAAGGACGCGTGGGTCAACAAGAAGGGCTACCCGGTCATCTACCCCGAGTTCAGCTTCGGCGGCTCGCAGGTGACGATCACGATTCGCCAGCAGAACTCGAACCCGTCGGAGAAGGGCCCGTTCGTCTTCAAGCTGCCCATCGTCATTCACCGCGACAACGAGCCTGCGTACACGGTGAAGCAGACGATCCTGGTCGACAAGCCCGAGGTGAAGGTGAGCTTCGACGTGGCCGCCGCTCCGCAGTGGATCAACTGGAACGAGAACTTCGGCGCGCTGGTGCGGGTGAACAAGACGACGGTTCCCGAGGATCAGTGGGTCGACGCGGCCCGCAACGATCCCGATCCCACCTGGCGCCTCATCGCTGCGTGGAACCTGCTCGGTGAGCTCGGCAACCCGAACATGGAGTCCGAAGCGCGCCCCACCGACGCCGCCCTCAACGCGGTGCTCGACGTGCTCGCGAAGGATCCGTCGCCGTACGTGCGTGAAGGCGTGATGAAGCGGCTCACCGACTCGCGCTTCAAGCGCCTGCCGAAGGACTTCGCCACCATCGGCCTCAAGCTCGCCAAGAAGCCCGAGAACCTCAACGACGACCCGCTCGGCTACATCCGCGTGCGTGGCGCGGCGCTCGAGATGCTGGGCAAGACCGAGGCTCCAGACGGCCACGCGTACATTCTCGAGCAGCTCGGCAAGCGAGAGATCGACATCAACTACCTGGGCGCTTTCGCCGGTGGAGCCGCGCGCATCAACACCGCCGCCGCGCTCGCGACGCTCAAGTCGGCCATGGTCACCCAGAGGGGCCGTGGGTATCCCTTCTTCCGGCGTACGGCCGAGGCGCTGGGCTCGATGGAGGGCCCCGAGGTGCTCGCGTCCATCAAGGAGCTGCTCACCCAGAACGCGAACAACCCCGAGCTCACGCGCCAGCTGTTCAACCGCCTCGCCGACAACAAGGCGCTGCGTGAGAACCCCGACTTCGCGCCGATGATCGCCGTGCTCGTCACCGACGACGCCTTCAGCGGCGACGACATTCGTGAGCTCATGCTGGCCTCGCTCGACGACGTGAAGACGCCCGTCGCCAAGGAGTCGCTGCTCGACATCATCAAGAACTCGAAGAGCGAGCAGGTGAAGTCGAGCGCGAAGCTGGTGCTCGACGCGAACTTCCCTGCCCCGCCGGCCGCCGCGCCCGCGAAGGATCCGAAGAAGAAGAAGTGACCCCGCAACCGTCGTTCGGACCACCCCCGCCGGGTTTCGGCGAGCTGAACGGCCCGTCGCTGGGCCTCATCGTCTCGGGCTCGGTGGGGATCATCTCGGGGCTGACCCAGCTGGCCAGCGGGCTGATGCAGCTGATCGGCAAGACGAAGCCTGACGTGCTCGACGACCCGAGCGTGCCGTCAGCCCTTCAGACGTACGTGAACCTGATCTCCTCCGGCGCGATGCCGTTGGTGTTCGCGTTGCTGACCCTGACGGTGAACGCGCTCATCATCTTCGCCGGTCTTCAGATGCGACAGGCCCGGCACTACAACGTCTGTGTTGGCGGGGCCGCGCTCTGTTGCGTGCCCTGCTGCTTTCACAGCTGCTGCTCGCTCTTCGTCGTGCCGTTGGGAGTCTGGGCCCTCGCCGTGCTCTTGAGCAGCCCGACGAAGGCGCAGTTCAGCGCGTGAAGGTCAGCGCTTCAGGCACATCAGGAAACCGAACTGGTAGCTGCACGGTGCGCTCGGGATGAAGCCGACGTCACCCGTGGCGTAGAACATCTGCGAGGTGCCCGTCGCCCCGGTCCAGTTCGAGCAGTTGCCGACGCTGAGGTTGTCAACGGGCCCGCCCCACACGAAACCGCTGGAGCCTCCGTAGGTGCCGTCAGCAAAGACCGACGGGAAGGACTCCCAGCTCGCGAAGGGCCCGGCCGCGAACTGAGCGGCGGTCGGCGCCAGGCGAACTCCATCGGTGCGAACCCACGGCCCGGCATCGAGCGAGAAGCGGTCACCCAGCAGCGGCGCCGTCGTGGTGCGAAGCATGGCTCCGTACGTTCCCGACAGCCCCGCGTCTGCCGCCTCGCCCTGACAGAACGCATCAGCCGCCGTCACGCCACCATCGACCGACCAGTAGGACTTCGTGATGAAGGCGTAGCGACTGCCTGCGTCGGGGATCGCGACCATCGCCTGGCGATCGATGCCAAAGCAGTAGAACGGCCGCGCCGTGGTGCACGGACCGGACGAAAGCGACGTCCACCCGCTGGTGCCGCCCGACGCCGCGCCCGCCGTCGCGCTGCCCGCCGAGTTGGTGAGGTTGTCGCAGGTCGACCCCGCCGTCCCGTCCGGGCTGGTGAGTGTCCAGACGGTCGATCCAGTTCGAAGGGTTCCGCGCTCGTCGAGATTCGGTGCGTAGAGGATCGCTCCGGACGTGAGCTCGGTGAGGGTTCTGGCGAACGGACGACCGTCGGTGCGAACCCAGCCCTGGCCGGTGCCGAGCCGATCGCGCGCGTTGGTGGTGCTGGTCGAGAGCCAGGCCACGTAGTTCCCGGGCAAACCTGCGTCCTGCGCGACCGCGCCACACAACGAGTCTGCCGAAGCCAGCGTGGGGAACGCTGAGAGCGGCCACACGTTTCTCGTGACGAACATGACATTGGCCTGAGGCGCGAAGGTGGCCTGCACCGCGCGCGACGAGGTCATCGTGAGAGCGCAGGTCGACGTGCCGGTGCACGCGTTGCTCCAGCCCACGAACCGGCTGCCTGGAGCGGGCGCTGCAGTGAGATCGACGTTCTGCCCAGACAGGTACGAGAGCTGACAGGTCGCACCGCAGTTGATGCCGACGGGAACCGAGGTCACCGTTCCCTGCGCGCCCGCGAGGGAGACGACTGACACCGTGAGCTGAAAACTCGCCGAGCCGCCTGCGGAGCCACCTGCCGTTGCCGAGCCTCCTGCCGTCGCAGTGCCGCCTGCCGTCGCAGTGCCGCCTGCCGTCGCAGTGCCACCTGCCGTTGCAGTGCCGCCTGCCGTTGCGGTGCCGCCTGCCGCTGCAGTGCCGCCCGCCGTTGCAGTGCCGCCCGCCGTTGCAGTGCCGCCCGCGTTCGCAGCACCGCCCCCGTTCGCAGCACCGCCTGCTGTCGCAGTGCCACCTGCCGTTGCAGTGCCGCCCGCCGTTGCAGTGCCGCCCGCCGTCGCAGTGCCGCCCGCTGTCGCAGTGCCGCCTGCCGTCGCAGTTCCTCCTGCCGTCGCAGTTCCTCCTGCCGTCGCAGTTCCGCCCGCCGTACCACCAGCTGTCGCAGTTCCGCCTGCCGTTGCGGTGCCGCCGGCTCTGGCCGAGCCGCCCGCTGCCGAGCCACCAGCTCTTGCCGACCCGCCTGCGGAGCCGCCATCAACGCCGGGATCCGGCTCCGGGCACGCGGTGAGACCCAACACGACCAGCCCTGCGCAAATCGATCGAAACACCGAACCCCCCGCAACCTGTGCTCGCCAAAGCGGCACTGGGACCAGAATTGGTCCGCAGCGGCCAGACTCTAGGTCAGCGCATTCACGATTGCGGCCGAAGAAACGACCCTCACTTCGCGCCCGAACAGATCCAGTCCTTGATGATCTTCCGCGACGCCTCGGGAAGCATTCCACCCGGAGGCATCACGCCCCCCGAGTTCTCTCCGTTGGGGCCCTTCGTGTTGTTCAGCTTGAGCCACATGGCGCTCTTGCCCAGCTGATTCGGCTCGACGCGCTTGAGCGTGTACTTCGAGGCCTTCGTCACCGAGTCGGCCGTGCGCGAGGCGTCGCTGAAGTCACCGTTCGACGCATCGAAGGAGTTGTGGCAACTCTTGCACTGCTTGTCGAAGAGGTCGGCCTGCACGCTGCCAGTGAGGGTGAGCGCCATCGCCGAGGTGTCGCAGATGAAGAGCGGATCACCAGCGTCGGGTGTCGTCATCTGCTGACCGCAGGCCGAGAGCACCAGCACGCACGAGACGAAGAGGAGTCGCATGGGGCGCCTTCGTACACACGAGGACCGCGACGCGCACGTGCTTCCCGAAAAGACGAAGCCCCGATGACTCCACCGAAGGAGCCACCGGGGCCGTGAATTCACGTCAGCCGTGAATCACATGTCCATGTCGTCGCCGCCGTAGTCGGGGCCGCCACCGCCGCCGCCCTTACCCGCCTTCGACTTCTTGGGCTTGTCGGCCACCATCGCCTCGGTGGTGAGGAGCAGCGAAGCGACCGACGCCGCGTTCTGCAGCGCGCAGCGCGAGACCTTCGCGGGGTCGATCACGCCGGCCTTCTCGAGATCTTCCCAGGCATCGGTGCGGGCGTTGAAGCCGAAGGCACCCGTGCCCTCCTTGACCTTGTTGATCACCACGGCGCCTTCGTGGCCCGCGTTCTGCGCGATCTTCCACAGCGGCTGGGTGATCGCCTTCTTCACGATCTCGACGCCGAAGTCCTGCACGCCGCCGAGCTTGAGCGCGTCGAGCGCGGTGAGGCAGCGAATGAACGCCACGCCGCCGCCGGGAACGATGCCCTCTTCGACGGCCGCGCGGGTCGCGTGCATGGCGTCTTCCACGCGGGCCTTCTTCTCCTTCATCTCGGTCTCGGTGGCCGCGCCGACGTGAATCACCGCGACGCCGCCCACGAGCTTGGCGAGGCGCTCCTGCAGCTTCTCCTTGTCGTAGTCGCTGGTGCTCTCGGCGGCCTGCGTGCGGATGAGCTTGATGCGCCCGTCGATGTCGGCCTTCGCGCCGTTGCCGTCGACGATGGTCGTGTTGTCCTTGTCGATGGTGATCTTCTTCGCGCGGCCGAGATCGTTCAGCGTGAGCGACTCGAACTTGGTGCCGAGCTCTTCGCTGACGACGGTGCCGCCGGTGAGCACGGCGATGTCCTTCAGCATCTCCTTGCGGCGATCGCCGAAGCCGGGCGCCTTCACCGCGGCGACGTTGAGCACGCCGCGGATCTTGTTCACCACGAGCGTCGCGAGCGCCTCACCCTCGATGTCGTCGGCGATCATGAGCAGCGGCTTGCCCGAGCGCGCGACCTGCTCGAGCACGGGAATGAGATCGGCCATCGTCGAGATCTTGCGCTCGCTGATGAGAATGTACGGGTCGGACAGGTCGACCAGCATGCGCTCGCGGTTGGTGACGAAGTACGGCGAGATGTAGCCGCGGTCGAACTGCATGCCTTCGACGACCTCGAGCTCGGTCTCGAGCCCCTTCGCCTCTTCGACCGTGATCACGCCTTCCTTGCCGACCTTCTCCATGGCCTCGGCGATGATGTTGCCGATGGTCTCGTCGCCGTTCGCCGAGATGGTGCCGACCTGGGCGATGTCCTTCTTGCCGTTGACCGGCTTCGCCATCTTCTTCACTTCGGCGATGACGACCTCGACGGCCTTGTCGATGCCGCGCTTGAGATCCATCGGGTTGTGACCAGCGGCCACGAGCTTGAGGCCCTCTTCGTAGATCGCGCGGGCAAGCACGGTGGCGGTCGTGGTGCCGTCGCCGGCGGTGTCAGAGGTCTTCGAGGCGACCTCCTTCACCATCTGCGCGCCCATGTTCTCGAACTTGTTCTCGAGCTCGATCTCCTTGGCGACGGTGACGCCGTCCTTGGTGATCGTCGGCGAGCCGAAGGACTTCTCGATGACGACGTTGCGGCCCTTGGGCCCGAGCGTCACGGCCACGGCATCGGCAAGAATGCGAACACCGCGCAGAATCGCCTCGCGGGCACCCTGATGAAAGAAGATCTCTTTGGCAGCCATCGAACCAACCTCCTGAAAAGACGTGAGTTTCAGTGCTTCGGATCACGCGCGGTTAGCACTCGCGCATGGCGAGCGCCAAGTTAAGGAGCCGGGCCCCAAAGTCAACCCGCACGGCTGGTTTCAGTGGGTGGCGAAGCCGACGAGGTCGAGCAGCTTGGAGAGCTCGAGGGGCTTGGAGAGCGTCATCGCGACGCCCTTCCGCATGCCCTGATCGTTGAGGCTGTCGTTGCCGTACGCCGTGATCATGATGACGGGCACGTGAACGTGGTTCGGCAGCTCGTGAATCTGCTGCGTGAACGAGATGCCGTCGACGTGCGGCATCATGAGGTCGGTGATCACGAGGTGAACGGTCTCGGTCTTGAGCAGCTCGAGCGCGCGAATCGGGTTCGTCGCGGTCAGCGTTCGGTAGCCGTGACGCCGCAGGAACGTGCCGAGCATCTGCAGCGTCGACTCGTCGTCGTCGACGACGAGGATGCTGCGGTTCATGTCTGGGGGGCCGACCGGCTCCGACATAGGGCGCGTCCCATAGCACCGGCGATTGACTTTCGGTAGCGCCGCCCTGACAACCCCGCCGTGCCCAATCCCCGGTTTGCGCAGCTGATCGAACGCGCGGAAGACGCCCTCGAAGCGGGCAACGCGGACGATGCGCTGAAGATCGCCCAGGAGATGTTGCGTGAGGAACCCGACGACGTCGACGCGCTCGACTTGATGGCGGTCGCGCATCGAACGGCGGGCGATCTCGAAGACGCGGTCGGGGTCTACGAGCGGCTGCGGGTGATCGAGCCCAGGAACCCGGCGTGGGTGATCGCCGAGGCCGACCTGCTGATCCGCGAGGCGGAGGATGATCGCGAGCTGATCGAGCAGGGGCTCGAGCTGCTCGAAGACGGGGAAGCGCTCATCCGCGGCGACGAGGAGCTGCTGTTCGAGTCAGAGCTGCTGCGCGCGACGGCGCTGAACCAGCTGGGCGATTTCACCGAGGCGCTCGCGAGCATTCGGGTCGCCCTCGATGTGGATGGCGAGCATCCCGAAGCGCGGCTCGAGCAGGGCCAGGCGTTGTTCGAGCTCAGCCGGTTCGACGAGGCGCGGCGCGTCTATCAATCACTCGCGAAGGACTACCCCGAGGAGCCCTGGGCACATCACTACCTGGGGTTGTTGGCGGAGCGGCGTGGCGAGGCTCCGGAGCCGTACTTCAAGAAGGCGCAGTCGCTCGCGCCCGATGACTTTCCGCCGCCGGTGCATCTGAGCGCCGACGAGTTCGATCGCACGGTGCAGCAGGCCATCGCGGCGTTGCCCGATCACGCGAAGCCGCACCTCGACAACTGTGTGATCGACGTGCAGCCGATTCCCTCGGATGAGGATCTGAAGGAAGGCGGGATCTCACCGCTGATCCTCGGTGTGTTCCGCGGCCTGGCCATCGACGAGCGCAGCCCGATCGAGGCGAGTCATCACGAGACCGCGCGCATCACGCTGTACCAGCACAACCTCGAGCGCTTCGCCCGCACGCGTGAGGAGCTGCTCGAAGAGATTCGCATCACGGTGCTGCACGAGGTCGGGCACCTGCTCGGGCTCGATGAAGATGAGCTGTACGAGCGTGGCCTCGACTGACGTCCCTGCTGTTCGGCGGAGCATGGGAATCGAACCCACCAGCCGACGCTCGCGCGCCAACTCAACGGTTTTGAAGACCGCACCGTTCACCAGACCGGAAGCTCCGCCGCGGCCAGAAGTACCATCGTTCGACCCTGTCAGCCGATTCCGAAAAGACTCACCTCGCCGCACATGGCCGAATTCACGAGTAAAATCATCGAGTTTTACTGTTTTCGGTCGACGAATCAGATGAAAGCGAGTACAAGGCCGCCCTGTGAAAGAGCGGTTTCAGTCAATCGAAGACAAGACGCGGCAATTGAGAGACCTCCTGGGCCAACGGCGGCCGGAGGTGCAGGACTTCCTGGACCGATTCGAGATGTCGTGGGTTCGTCACGACAGCGCGCTCGAAGGAACGGTCTACGAGGTGCACGAGCTCTCTGCGGCGTTGCACCCCGGGGCGGTCGCGGCCGAGGCGAGCCTGCTCCCAATCGTCTGGGAGATCCGCAACCACAAGGCGGCGCTCGACTTCATTCGAGAGGAGTCGAAGACCTCGAAGAAGAACGCCGCGCTCACCATGACGTTCGTGAAGCGCATTCACGATCTCGTCACCGGCAACACGCCCGAGGCGCAGCAGGCCCGCGCCCTCGCCGAGCGTCGTGAGCGCACCGAGAAAGAGCTCGCCAAGGAACGCGAGAAGCAGGGCTTCCGCAAAGATATGCCCCTGCACCGCACCTACGTGCACGAGATCGCGCAGCCGGCGAAGATTCAGCCCGCGCTCGAGAAGCTCATCGACTGGACGGCCAGCGCCGACTTCCGAGAGCTGCACCCGATCATGCAAGCCTCGCGCGTGCAGCACGGGTTCATTCAGATCTTCCCGTTCACCGAGGGCAGCGGAAAAGTCGGCCGCTTCATGTCGAACTTCATCCTCCTGCGGAACGGTCTCTTGCCGGTCATCATCCCGTCGACCGATCGCAAGGAGTACTTCGACACCTTCCGCGGCTCACCCCTGGTGTTCTCCAAGGCGCTGATGGACTGGATGGAGAACTCCCTCGACAACGGCCTCAAGTACTTCCGCGATCTCGGTCGCGCGTACCGCTGAAGCGAGTTCCCGTGGGCGCCGCTCCTGTCCTCATGGCCGTCACGGCGCTCTCCGCGAAGGCGAAGGTCGAGCGACTGGGCAAGCTCTTCAAGGGCCGCAAACGCGGGCTCGTGCTCACCCACGACAACCCAGACCCCGACTCCATGGCCTCGGCCGTCGCGCTCGCGGCGGTGCTGCACTCCCGGCTCGGCATTCCCACCGACGTCGCCTACGGCGGCATCATCGGGCGCGCCGAGAACTCGGCCTTCGTGCGGGTGCTGAAGCTGCCGATCGTGCCCATCTCGCAGATCAAGGTCGACCAGTACGATCTGTTCGCCCTCGTCGACACGCAGCAGGCCATCAAGAACCACGCGCTGCCTGACGGCGTGACCGCCGACATCGTCATCGATCACCACCCGACGCGCGACGACGTGCTCGTGAACCCGTTCGCCGATCTCGGCTCGGGAGCCTACGGCGCCACGTCGACCGTGCTGACCGAGTACCTGCGCGCTGCCCGCATCGAGCCGTCGCCCGAGCTCGCGACCGCGCTGTATTACGGCATCAAGGCCGACACGCGCGATCTCGAGCGGCAGACGAGCGACCCCGACGTCGACTGCTACCTCTGGCTGTTCCCGCGCATCGATCGAAACCTGCTGTCCGAGATCGAGCACCCGCAGCTGCCGCTCCGCTACTTCCGGCTGTACCACTCGGCGATCGAGAAGGCCCGGCTGTTCACCGGCGCGGTCATCACCGATCTCGGAGAGGTCTACTCGCCCGACATGGTGGCCGAGGTCGCCGAGCGCTTGTCGTTCCTCGAAGAGGCGAAGTGGTCGCTCGCGTCCGGCAGCTATCGCAGCCAGCTGTACCTCTCGCTGCGCTGCACCGATCGCCGCATGAACGCGGGCCGGTTGATTCGTGAAGTCTGCGAGGGCCTCGGTGGATCGGCGGGTGGGCACGGCAGCATGGCGGGCGCACGCCTTCCGCTCGTGGGGAAGCGAGCCAACCGGGCGGCGCTCAAGCGTGAGGTCGTGCGCCGGTTCAAGGCCGCGTTCGGCGTCGAGGGTGAGCGTGGCGTATCGCTCCTCTCGGACGAAGCGTGACCTACCTCGACTTCAACGCCGGAGCCCCGCTGCGACCCGAGGTCGCCGAGCACCTCTCGCGAGCGTTCATCGAGACCGCCGGCAACCCCTCGTCAGTGCATCAGGTCGGGCGGGCCGCGCGCAAACGGCTCGATGCCGCCAGGGAGTCCGTCGCGCGTGCGTTCGGCGCTGCGAGCCCGCGGGAGATCGTCTTCACCGGTTCAGGCAGTGAAGCCGCAGCGCTCGCGATCATCGGCGGGTGGATGGCGCGCGGCGATCAGCAGAAGACGAAGCTCGTCACCTCGACCATCGAACACCCGTGCGTCATCGGCGCGGCGAAGCGGGTGGAAGCGCTCGGCGGCCAGGTCGTCTGGGTGAAGCCCGACGCGACTGGGCGCGTTCCCGAAGCGGCGATGCTGGCCGCGCTGACCGACGACGTCGCGCTGTGCTCGCTCATGTGGGTGAACAACGAGACGGGCGTGCTGCAGCCGGTCGAGGCCGTCTCTCGCGCGTGCGTCGCGAAGGGCATCGTCTTTCACACCGACGCCGTTCAGGCGATCGGCAAGGTGCCCGCGACGCTGCGTGAGGTGCCGGCCGATCTGCTCTCGTTCTCGGCGCACAAGCTGGGCGGTCCGGCTGGCGTCGGCGTGTTGATCAACCGTCGCCAGGTCGACGTGAGCGCGCTGGTGCCCGGCCATCAGGAGAACGGCCGGCGTGGTGGAACGCAGAGCGTGGCGATGGCCGAAGGGCTCGTGCTCGCGCTGGAGGCGACGTTGAAGGAGACCGTGTCGCCGACACTCCGCGACGACCTGGAACGACGACTGCTGGAGGCCCTGCCCGGCACGCGCATCAACGGAGCCGCTGCTCCTCGCGTGGCCACCACGAGCAACCTCTGCTTCCCCGGCGCCGACGGTGAGGGCCTGCTCATCGCGCTCGATCTCGAGGGCATCTGCGTCTCGACCGGAGCGGCCTGCGCCTCGGGCTCGCTCACGCCGTCACACGTGCTGACCTCGATGGGGCTGACGCCTTCGGAAGCGCAGGCGACGCTGCGGCTCTCCCTGGGACGAACGACGACGGCGGCCGAGATCGACGCGGTCGTGAACGCGCTCACGAAGCTCGTTCCCACCGTTCGCGCGAGCTGACCAGCCAACCGCGTTCGACGAATGCAGCGCCATCGTTCGGGGCGCGGGAATGGCGGTGACTCCGTCGGAGCGTTCTTCGCTGAGTCGCCCGTGCGAGCTGACGTCAGGTCTTCGCGAACGACCCTCCACTGAAGACCAGCACCAGGTCTGCGCCGCGTTCGAGGGGCGACCACCCATTCGAAATGGCGAAGTCGATGGCCTGTCGCACGAAGCCGGGCCCGACGATCGGCGGCTCGTTCCGCGCCGACGACCCGAACATGAGCACTCCATCGCGCTCGTGAACGTCGCTGATCGAGAGCCAGGGGTCTCGCCAATTGGGCAGCCGGACGACCAATCGGCTCCCGCCTGCGATCACCGAGACTTCGTTCGAGCGGAACTGCCAGAACAACACCTGCGCGCCGACGGTGATCGATCGGAACCCGCGCGGCCGCTTCATCGAATCAGTCAGCGGTGCCGAAGAGCCCGCGCACGACGGCAGAGATCGCGAGCGGCGTTCCCACCCGCTCGTCGTACAGCGGCATCAGCGCCTCGGCGAACTCGGCCGCCGACGCATACCGATGCTGAGGCTCGGCATCGAACGCGCGCGCGATGAGGCCATCGATCACCGGCGGCACGTCGGGGCGAAGCTGCTGCACCGGCACGTAGCGGGACTTCTTGATCGCGTCGAAGACCTCGTCGGGCGTCTTCCCCTGAAACGGCCGCTGCAGGGTGATGAGCTCGTACAGCGTCACCGCGACCGCCCAGAGATCGACCTGCGGCGTCAGCAGCCCTTCGAGCGCCTCGGGCGAGAGGTAGTACGGCTTGCCCATCACCTGATCGGCGCCGCCTTCGATCAGCGAACGCGCGACGCCGAAGTCTCCGAGCTTGAGCTCACCCGTGCGCGACACGAAGAAGTTCGAAGGCGAGACATCGCAGTGAATGATGCCGAGCGACTGGCCGTTCGGGTCCTTCGCGTTGTGGGCGTACTCGAGCGCGTCGAGCAGGGCCTTCGTCAGGTACACGGCGAAGTCGACCGGCCAGAGCACCTTCCGCTGGCGGCAGCGCTTGATGATCTGCCCGACGTCGCGCCCGTCGATGAAGTCCATCACCATGTAGATGGAGTCGCCTTCACGGCCGACGTCATGCACCTCGACGATGTTCGCGTAGTGCAGGTGGCGTGAGAGCTCTGCCTCGGCGCTGAACAACCGCACCGCTTCGGCATCAGACTGGAGCGCCGGCAACAGCCGCTTCAGCGCGAACGTCTTGCCCTCGAAGGGGCCCTCGGCGCCCTTCACCAGGAACACCTCGGCCATGCCGCCTTTTCCCAACGGCTTGACCACCTCCCACGGGCCAATGCGCGTGGGAGCGGTCACCGTGGCGCCTTCTTCGTCCCGAACGCCTTCTGAAACTCAGGGTGCGATCGAATGGCATCGAGCTCGGAGTCGGAGCCGATCTGGTTTCGGAGTTCCTCTCTCATGCCCGGGCTCGCACCCTTCGAGACCGTCAGCGCGAGCTTGAGGTGCTCGACTGCAAGTGTCGCGAGGCCCGGATCCTTCTCGCTGAGCACCGACTCGGCGCAACCCAGGTTGTAGAAGACGAGCGCACGGGTGTCGGGACGAGTCGACGGAAACGCCGGGAGCGCGACCGCTCGCTCGAACGCCTGCCGGCCCGCCGGAAAATCCTTCTGACCATTGAGGGCGCTGCCGAGCTGAAAGAGCACCTCCACGTCGTTCCGCCCATCAGGCAGCTCACTGAGTCGTTTGAGCAGGGGCACCGCGCGCTCGAAGTTGGGCGGAGACAACGTCATGAACGCCTTCGCCGCGGGTCGCAGCGCATTGGGCACCAGCTGCATGGTGACGCGCTGCTCGAGGCCTGGCGCCTGACACCCCTTCGGGAGCGTGATGTAGCCAGTCAGCGAGCCGTCTCCGATCACCGCCATGAGCGCCAACTTGGCAGGCGACTGACAGCCTGCGCCCTCGATGCAGGTCGTGAACCCCGCGATCAGCACCGACCCTTCGAGGGTGCCTTCGAGCAGCAGCTCCGACTGCGCGAAGCCGCACCGCTCGCCCTTCACGTACGCGCCCTTCACCGAATACCGATCCTTCGATTGGGTCGACGTCAGTCGGAGCGTGCCGAACGTGCCGACCTGATACTCGCCGTCGATCAGCGGGCTGTTGGGGTCAGCGCGAACGTCGGCCGACGCGAGACACACGAGCCCTGCGAGTACCGCACCCACACGCTTCATGAGAGCGGGCAGGTTACCACCCTTGAATCGGAAGTCGGGGGCCTTATGATTGCGCTCTCAGGAGGTTTTCACAGGCTGTTCCCTGCGGGGCGCGTGATGAGCAGCAAACGCTCGAACCGATACCAACGAAACGGGGGTCGTTTCGGGTTCTGGGTGCATGCCTTCCTTCGGGGAGGAAGCCGAAAGATCTCGAACTCGATCCCCACCTGAGCCTCTCGGTTCAGTGGAAGCTGCTCACACGGCTCATTGGCGGGGAACGTTTTTCAACGGGGGGCGGCGGAGGCAATCGGCTCCGTCGCCCCCCGGCTTTTGACGCAGTCGTTGTGGATGATGGAGCGCGATGCACGACGTTCGACGAAACCCACGCTTTGCCTGCTCGTTCCCTGCGGTCTTTCACGGGCCTCGCGGGGCGGTGCGAGGCACCTGCACCAACCTGTCGATCGGAGGGCTGTACTTCGAGGGCAATTCGCTGGCGGTGGGCTCCAACACCGAGGTGACGCTCGACCTGCAGGCGCTCGGCAAGCTGAAGCTGCACTGCGAGATTCGCCACCACGGCTCGCACGGCATGGGCGTGCAGTTCACGCGCTTCGAGCCCGATCAGGCGGCGCTGCTCCAGAAAGTGCTGCTCACGCTCTCGAAGTGATCACCGGGTCGCGAAGACCCACGTGTACGCGCCGTCGCCCGACGTTCCCGGAAAGCGCAGCCCCTTCAGCGCCTGCGCGATGCAGCGATCGAGGATCGCATCGACGGCGGGCGGACCATCGGTCAGGCCTGTCGAGACCCACGCCGCCGTGAGCGTTCCGGAGTCGTCGGTGCGCAGTCGGAACGTGCGGCCACCGCCGATGCCTGCGCGGCGCACGAGCGTCTCGTTCCAGCAGGCGCCGATCCTGGGGCTGATGGTGCGCATCGTCTCTTTCACCGTCTGCGCGTCGAGCGAGCCCTTCGGATCGGTCTGCGGCGAGAAGTAGTGATCGACGTCGCCCATCGCGAGCACCGAGCGCGGAGGCGCGGTCACCTTCATGCGAAGGTCTTTCGGGGCGGGCCACGCGGTGCTGGCGAGCACGGCCTCGAGACACCGCTCGGGCTCGAGCTGCGCGAGGCCTCTGACGGCGAGGATTGGCGAGTGCTCCACCGCGATTGCGCCTTCACGCACCGAGCCCTTCTCGAAGCAGGCGGCAGCGACGGGCGCTGGATCCAACAGGCCCCGCTCGGGACCGAAGCGAGAGGGCGACAACAGCTTCACCCACGCGAGCGCGGCCCAGAGATCGACGGGGGTCGACGGCGGTCCCACCTCGAGCTCGGCCGTCGGCCGCTGCGCGACGGGAAAGCTGGTGACGATCTCACGCAGACACCAGCCCGAGCTGTTCGACGCGCCGTTCTTCGCTTCGAAGGTCAGGTCACCACCCGGCAGCGGCGTGAGCTTGATCCGCTCCTGCGCGCTCGCCGTCGCGGGGAAGCAGATGCCGAACATCGCCTCCATCGGCACCTGAGGCGCGTCGGCGATGGGCGCACGAAAGCCCGCTCCGCCCTGCCCGCTCGGGCCTTCGGTGGTCTTGCAGCCGGCGAGAAGCAGAACGACGACGAAGCAGGTGCGCATGGTTCTCAATGGAGTCCCCACAGCTCCATGTACCATTCGAGCGGCCGTCGGAGCGGCGTGTGATCGTGCAGCCAGATGACAGGCGCGTACACGAGCTTCACGGGATCACGTGGAACGTGGAGGAACTCGGCCGCGGCTGCGACGGGGGCGATGCTCAACACGTAAAGCACCGCCGAGAGCACGAGGCCGATGGGAATGACCACCCAGGCATCTCGAGTCGGTGATTGCCGATTCGTCATCGAGCGTGATCAGACTCGGTCAGGGCACGGCCCACAACTCGAGGTACCACTCGATCGGGCGTTGCAGCGCGGTGTGCTCCTGCACCCACAACACCGGCGCGTAGAGCCGCCGGACGGGGCCACGCGGCACGTCGATGATCTCCACCACCGAGAACACCGGGCCGATGCTGAACACGTAGAGCGTCGCGAGCGCCAGGAGGGCGATCACCACGACCACCCAGGCTTCGCGCGGAGCTCGTTTGCTCAGAACAGCAGCCGCATCGGGTGCTCGATCAGCTCCCGTACGACCTGAAGGAACTGGGCTCCGACGGCGCCGTCGACGACGCGGTGATCGCCCGAGAACGTCATCGACATCATCTGGCGAATCACCATCTGGCCATCACGCACGACGACCTTCGGCTCGACCTTGCCGACCGCGAGGATCGACGCCTGAGGCGGGTTGATCACGGCGATGAACGAGTCGATGCCGAACATGCCCAGGTTCGAGACGGTGATGCTGCCGCCCGTGTACTCGTCGGGCTTGAGCGCCTTCTTCTTCGCGCGCTCGGCGAGATCACGAACCTCTGCGGCGATCTCGGCGAGGCCCTTCTGATCAGCGTCCTTCACGATTGGGGTGATGAGCCCGTCTTCGATGGCCACGGCCACGCCGACGTCGACGTTCTGCAGCTGCTGAATCGAGTCGCCCGCGAAGACCTGGTTGATGCGCGGGAAGCGGCGCACGGCCACGCCCACGGCCTTCACGATGATGTCGTTCACCGAGATCTTGAGGTCCTTCGCTTTGGCCTCTTCACGCAGCTTCAGCGCCTGCTCCATCTCGAGCTCGACGGTCAGGTAGAAGTGCGGAACGCCCGGCTTCACCTCGGTGAGCCGCTGCGCGATCACCTTGCGCATGGTGGTGACAGGAAGGCTCGTGGGAGCCTGGCGAACTCCAGCAACTGCCCTCGCGAACACGGGAGCCGCGGGCTTCTTCTCGGCCGCCGCCTCGACATCACGGCGAACGATACGGCCGTTCGGACCCGAGCCCTGAACGCCGGAGAGATCGACGCCCTGCGCTTCGGCGACCTTCTTCGCGAGCGGTGAAGCACGCAGGCGGCCAGCAGGCGCGGCAGGCGCAGGAGGCGGAACCGGCTTCGCAGGCACCGTCGGCGCCGCAACAGCAACGGGTGCGGCAACGGGAGCAGGAGCAGGAGCAGCCGCCGCGACAGGCGCAGCGTCTGGAACCTTCTCTCCAGCCTTGCCGATCCACGCGATGGTGGAGCCGACCGGCGCAGAGTCACCGGCCTTCACGAGGATCTTGAGCAGGATTCCGTCGTCGTAGGCCTCGATGGCGAGGTTCGACTTGTCGGTCTCACACTCCGCGATCTCGGTGCCGCTCGAGATCTTGTCCCCTTCGTTCTTGAGCCACTTCGTGATGCGCCCCTCCTTCATCGTCGGGGAGAGCGCGGGCAGCTGAACGGCGACGGCCATGACGGTCTTTCACTCCAGGAAACGTGGTTACCGGTACAGCACGGCGTTGACGGCTTCGATGATGCGCTCTTGCGAGGGTTGAATCGCGCGCTCGAGGTTGGCGGCGTACGCCATGTTCACCTCGAGGCCGGTGACGCGGCGGACGGGTGCGTCGAGATCGTCGAAGCACTCGCGCTGAATGAAGTCGGACAGCTCGGAGCCGACGCTCGCGAACGGCCAGCCCTCTTCGACGATGACGACGCGGTTCGTCTTGCGCACCGAGGCAGCGACGGCCTCCTGATCGAACGGCTTGATGGTGCGAAGATCGAGCACCTCGACGTTGATGCCCTTCGCCGCGAGCTGCTCGGCGGCAGGCAGCACGCACGCGGTCAGCATGCGCGACCAGGTGATCACCGTGACGTCGGAGCCCGGCCGCTTGATGTCGGCCTTGCCGATGGGAATCACGTACTCGCCGGCGGGCACTTCGCCGCGCTGACCGTAGAGCAACTCGCCTTCGATGAAGATGACCGGGTTGTCGTCGCGAATGGCCGACTTGAGCAGGCCCTTGGCGTCGGCCGACGTGCCCGGAGCGATCACCTTGAGGCCCGGGAAGTGCGCGTAGTTCGCCTCGAGCGCCTGGCTGTGCTGCGACGAGAGCCGTCCACCCGCACCACCGGGGCCGCGGAAGACGATGGGGCACCGCAGTTGCCCGCCCGACATGTGGCGGAGCTTCGCGGCGCTGTTGACGATCTGATCCATCGCGAGAATGGCGAAGTTCCACGTCATCATCTCGATGACGGGGCGCAGGCCGACCATCGCGGCACCGACGCCGAGGCCGGCGAACCCGAGCTCGCTGATCGGCGCATCGACGACGCGTGCGCTGCCGTACTTGTCGAGCAGGCCCTGAGAGACCTTGTAGGCACCGTTGTAGCGGGCGACCTCTTCACCCATGAGGAACACGCGGGGGTCGCGGCCCATCTCTTCGTCGAGCGCCTCTTTCAGCGCGTCGCGATACGCAAGCTCAGCCATGACTCAGGCCGCTCCCTTCTTGATCGGCGCTGTCTCGCGCGGTTCGAGGTCCCACGTCACCTTGAAGTCGGTGGGGTAGCTGGGCCACTTCACGTCGGTCGCTCCACGAACGCGCTGACGCGGAATCTCATCGGGCTCGCCCTCTTCCACGAAGCCGTGCGTCCAGATGTCTTCGAGCGGCGGTTCGGGAGACTGATCAGCGAACGAGATCGCGTCGTCGATGGTCTTCTTCACCTCTTCGTCGATGCCGTCGAGCTGCGGCTCGGTGGCGGCGCGCGTCTTCACCAGCAGCTCGCGCAGCTTGACGATGGGGTCGCGCAACCGCTCCTGCTCGACCTCTTCTTTGGTGCGGTACGTGGCCGCGTCGGACATCGAGTGCCCGCGGAAACGGTAGGTGTTCGCCTCGAGCAGCACGGGGCCGTTGCCAGCTCGAATGTACGCGGCGAGTTCCTTCACCGTGTCGTGCACCTTGAGCACGTCCATGCCGTCGACCGAGACGCCGCGCATGTTCCACGCGACGGCGCGCTTGTGAATGTCGGGCTCGGCCGAGACACGGGCGATGTCGGTGCCCATGCCGTACTTGTTGTTCTCGACGACGTAGAGGACGGGCAGCTTCCACTTCGACGCCATGTTGAACGTCTCGTGCAGCGCCCCCTGGTTCGAGGCGGCGTCACCGAACGAGCAGACCGTGATGCGATCTTCGTTGCGGTACTTCGAGGCGAACGCGAGGCCGGCCGCGAGCGGAATCTGGCCGCCGACGATGCCGTAGCCTCCGTAGAAGTGGTGCTCGATGTCGAAGAAGTGCATCGAGCCGCCCTTGCCCTTCGAGTAGCCCGTGTCCTTTCCGAAGAGCTCGGCCATCAACATGCCAGCGTCGGAGCCGCGCACGAGCGGGTGCACGTGATCGCGGTAGCCGGTCATCACCATGTCGTCGGGACGAATCGCTTCGTTGATGCCGACGACGACGGCTTCCTGGCCGATGTAGAGGTGGCAGAAGCCCTGGATCTTCTTCTGGCCGTAGGCCTGACCCGCCTTCTCTTCGAAGCGGCGAGCCAGCACCATCTTCCGGTACATGGTGAGCAACAACTCGGGGCTGTGCACGGGGGATTTCCTCACTGAAATTGCTGTGTGCGCGCGGGCTTGTAACACCGAGGATCGGGCGCGCCACGTCTCAATTCGACGGCGCGCCGCGTCGGGCAGTGTCCGCTCTTCGCGGCCCGGCATACCCCGGCGCATGCGTTCACTTCTGATCCTCGTGGCGGTCGCTTCCGGGTGTGGCGTCGTTGACGCTCCGGTGCTGATCGCCGACCTGCCCGGTGCGGTCTCGCTCGACGCAGGAACGGAGCTCGAGCCCGGCTGGTACGAGCTGCCGGCCGAGCCCGCGAGCGAGTTCGTCGGAGAGGTCACCCTTCAGCAAGAGCCCTCACTGCTCGCCGGCAAGGTCACCCACCAACTTCGCGATCGACGCGTCTACCTCGCGATGCAATGGGGCGACACCGAGCCCGTCGCGGTCACCGGTCCACTCGAGAGCGGAGCCTTCTATCGTGCCCCGCTCGACCCACCTGCTTCCGCCAGAACCTCCTCAGCCACCTGTCGCGCGACCGCCAAAGGCGTGCTGCTCGTCTACCTCGTGATGCCAGGCGCTCCACTCGACCCGCGTACCGACGAACTCATCGGAGCTTCGTACAAACCTGCGCCCTACTTTCCGTACGAACAGACGGCGTACAACCAACACATCACCTGGGACGATTGCACGACAACCTCGAAGCAATTGTTGCCACTGCTCCTGCAGCGAGACCCTCGCATCGGCCTCGCCCGGTGCACCGAACGGCAACTCACCACCGACACGTGCCCGACGAAGCGGCTCGATCGCACGCGCATCTCGAAGGCGGCCCTTCAAATCTCCCCCGACGGCACCCTGCTCTCCCCCACAATCCTGTACCAGCCAGCGAATGTCTCTGTTCGATACGACATCAATGGCCAACGGGTGGGTGACGGTTTCTGGCAACTCTCGACGACCGGCGCCGGCCCGTGGAGAGCTGGCCGCAACACGCTCTCGATCACCATCGATGGCTACGCGCCATGGACGGCAGTGGTCGTTCTCCCGCAGACCCGGCTCGAACCGAAACTGGAGACCAGCCTCAAAACCGGCTCCGACTTCACCCTGCGATGGAACCGCGCGACCTGGGTGACCGGCTTCCTCGTGGCGATGTCACCACTCGACATTCCACCACGCCGACAATTCGACCCTCGCTGGGCCACCACCGAGTCGGTGCTCACGACGCGCTTCGATGGGTTCCTGAACGGTGACTCCATGCCCGTCTACGCGCCACGAGCGCAGGTGCGGCTGATGGCGACGCGGCAACAGGGAATCGCCAGCAGCGTTCCGCATGGCGGTGGCGGCTTCGAGCTCACCTGGGTCGAGGTCTTCATCGCTCCCGTACAGCGATAGCGGAGGACTATGGTCAGCCCATGGCTTCAGACCTGATTCCACCTGAGCTGACCCTCTCGTTCTTCGAAGAGCTCGCGCGCTCGGCCGGTGACGAGATTCGCAAGACCTTCCGCTTCAGCGGCGTCGCGGCCGAGTACAAAGACGACGGCACGCCGAACCGCACGCCCGTCACCGTGGCCGACAAACAGGTCAACGCGCTCGTCATTCAGAAGCTGCGCGCGCGAATGCCGAGCCCCACCTTGAGCATCACCGGCGAAGAGCAGAGCGATCAGCGCCGCGGCGCTCGCTACGAGATCTTCGTCGACCCCATCGACGGCACGTTCCCCTACGCGGCCGGCATTCCCGTCTCGACGTTCATGATCGCGCTCGTGACGGACAACCAGCCGCAGCTCGCCTGCATCTACGACCCGTTCGGCGACCAGCTCTTCTCGGCCCAGCGCGGCCTCGGCGCGACGCTCAACGGCAAACGCCTCTCGGTCTCGACGCACGCCACGTTCAGCGCGCAGACCATCATCGGCAGCGTCTGGTGGAACACGTCACCGTTCAACGTCGGCCAGCTCGCGGGCCTGCTGCCGACCACCACCAACGCCTCGATCATCAACCTGCTCTCGATTGGCTACATGGGCGCGAAGGTCGCCTCGGGAGAGTTCGCCGCCACCCTCTTCCCGGGCCACAACGCGCACGACACCGCGGCGCTCCACCTGCTCGTCGAAGAGGCCGGCGGCGTGGTCACCGACATCATGGGCAACCCGCTCGACTACTCGAAGCCGCTCAAGGGTCACATCGCGGCCAACAAGGCGCTCCACACCCAGCTCGTCGACCTGGTGCGAAAGTTCAACCCGCCCGTGCGGTGATCAACGGCAATTGCCAATCGACGATTCCTGGCACTGCCCAGCGTCGATCAGCGCCAGCGCCACGTTCCGCGAGATTCGCGAACACGTGGTCGTGCACACCCCACAACTCGGACCGACGAAGCAGACCTGCTTGCCCTCGAGCTCCTGCGACACGCGACACCACACCGGGCAATCGTCGCCGCCACAGCCCGCGAAGAGCAGCGCGATGACGGCGATCGCCTTCACCACGCGAAGTGCGGAATCGAGATCACGCGCTCGCTCAGCGTCACCGGCCGGCCCGAGTGATCGGTCGCGAGGTGCACCGGCAGACACGTCGGGAACCGCGTCGCGTAGTCGTTCACGTGGGTCGGCTCGTTGTCGAACGCCGCGAGCACGGGGCCCATCTCTTCGAGCAACTGGTGGGCGACGCGCTTGTACGCATCATCGCTCTCACGCAGCGTCGGCTTCATCATCAGCGCCACCGTGCCGCCGGGAACGGGCATGCCACAGCGGGCCATCGCCTCGATCGACCCCGCGCGCATCTCTTCATGCCGCCCGGTCACGTAGACGACCTTCGCGCCGCTCTTCACGCACGCGTTCAAGAACCGCGGAGCCCCGACGATCTCGATGTCGTCCTTGCAGTAGGGGCTCGTGAAGAACCGTGCTCCCCAGAAGTTCTTCAGGTCGCGGTGAATCGACTCGGCATCGGCCTCGCTCATGCCTGCGCTGGTGCACGCGTGCTTCAGATCCCACCCGTTGGTGAAGTGGAACTGCTGCACCTTGGTGAGCGCTGGCAGGTTCTTCTGCGCGCCGTACTCCCGCACGATGCGCGCCTGCCGTGGCCGGTTGTCGAACACCGTCGAGTCGAGGTCGAACACCAGCACGCCCTTGCCCTGCGATTGCGCGGCGAGCTCGAGCGTGCGCTCGAGGGTCTTGTGCCAGTCGACGGCGATGCGGTGCGCGAACTCGTTCATGGGGGCGCGGCGCTTAACTCAATCGGATCTGCCGCGCTACGGGCCACCACGGTGCTCTGCGTCAGGTCTCGACCTGGCCCGTCAGCAGGCCTGCGAGCTCGCCCGTCTTCGTCTTGCCGACGATGAACGTCGAGATGCTGATCTCTCCGAAGCGGTACACCGTGAGGTCGGTCAAGTTGGCGTTCAGCGCAGCCTTGAGCTGGCTGAAGCGCTGGCCCATCGCGATGGAGTCGGGATCGTTCGGGTCGACGTTCGCGATGATGCGATCGAGGAACGCGTTGCCGTCCCGCTGCTCGACCTGCGTCTTTCCAGCGAGCGCGACCTGCGAGGGATCGACGTACATCACGCTCGGCATCAGCGCGTCGTGCTGAGCGCCGAGCTGGGCGCGAATGACGTCCGCCGTGATCGGCCCGTTGAGCGCCGTTCCTTTGAGGAACTTGAAGCTCGCGTCGGTCTCGCTCGGCATCCACAACCCCGCCGAAGCCGCCTCGAGGGCCGCCTGCACCTGCGGCAACACGCTCGGTCCCGGCGTCACCGTTCCCGGAGCCGGCTTGCCGCGCAGCATGAAGAAGTCTTCGACGAGATCGCTCGGCAGCTTCGCGCCATCGGCGAGCGAGAGCCGCTTGTCAGGACCGGCCGCCTGCTCCGCCGCGCGCTGGGCGTAGGCCGACATCTCTTTCGTGATCACCTCGACGCTCACCGACTTCTTGCCGGTGGTCTGCAGGTAGTTCACCGCGTTGTCCGCGCCTTCTCGGGGCCCGTCGACGCCGCCAGCTTCTTCGCTTCCGAGAGCGTCAGCCGGCCATCTTTTCCAGCGGCCTTCTTCACGGCCTCCTTGAAGTCGGCGGTCCAGGTCTCGGTGAACGTGCGAACGGAGGGCGTGTTGGGAATGCGAGGCATGGACCATTGTCGGCAGCCATGTCGCAAGGTTGCCTACATGCCGACAGCCAGCCTTTTCAGGGCATTACGTGCGTTGGACGAGCGCCGATCGGGGCAATCGATGGCACCATCACCTTCGAGCCCGACGACGAGATCTCGCTCATGCGCTTGATGCCGTTTCGATCGAGCACGAGACGAACGAGCTTCACGGTCGTGTGCTGGTGCTTGCCGTCATCGACCGAGAACCGGAACGCGACGTCGACGCGGTAGCACTTCGAGGCGCGCAGCTTCTCGACCGAGAAGTCCTCGAGGTCGACGTAGTCGAGCGTGTAGTCGGGGTCGTCCATGTCGTGGAGCATGCGATCGACATTCACGCGAATGATGTCGGTGACACCCGAGACGATGCCGTCGGCGATGCGCGGCAGCATCTCTGACTCGAGCATGATCTTCTTGCGGTAGCGGATCACGCTCTCGGGCAGCTCGCCCTGCGCCGCGGTGATCAAGTCGTCCTGCGCGCGGAGCTTCTGCACCTCGGGGTCGACCTGCGGCGAAAAGTCGATCTTCTCGCGGCAGATGCCGACGTCGTCGTGGGTGACGGGGTCGAGAATGCGGGTCTCGCGCTCGTAGAGGTACTTGCCGGCGTAGCTCGCAGCCAGGCGGCGCAGGCCTTCCTTGATGCGATCCTTCAGCATGTAACCGATGACGGCGATGACGAAGAAGTTGAAGGACACCTGCGGGTAGCGGTTCTGCGCGAAGAGACCGACCCCGAGGGCGAACGCCATGGCCAAGCCGGCCGCGAGCGCGAACAGCACCTCTTCCCACGCCTTCCTCGGGCTCGAGCGCTGCACCTCGAGGAAGAGAATGTTCATGCAGAACTTCTTCAGGAAGCCGATGCGGTGCGTGTACTCCTCGTTGTCGGAGTCCGGCGCGATCACCGACGCGTACCCGCGCTGCTTGCGGTAGCTCTCGTCGGAGATCACCACGTCCATCATCTCGCGGCGCAGGTCCGAATAGACGCCCGTACGCGGCATCGCGTCCATCTGCACCACGATGCGACGGAAGAAGTGCTCGACCAGGAGTGACAGGTACTCATCGACGAGCCGCAGCGACGCGAGCGACTTGTCGGTGAGCGTGTACTTCTCGCCGAGCACCGCGGTGGTGGTGCGAAAGCGCTGAAGGATCTTGAGCGTCGCATCGATGGAGCGTCGCCCCAACCGTCGAAGATCTTCGGGGTCTTCGTGGCCCCGTCCGCACTCGGCCTTCATGCCCTTCGCGAAACGCCGCAGCGCTCCACGCAGCACGCAGCCCAGCATCTTCGCGTCGTAGATGACCTCTCGCTCGGGCCCGAGCACGCCGAACGTCACCCGCTGCTCGAGCTGGACGAGCGGTGAATGATCGCCCGTCAGCAACTCTTCGAACGAGAGCACGGGCGTCTTGAAGCGAACGTAGTTGTGCAGGTCGGCGTAGAAGTCTTCCCGCGGGTACGTGTCTGGAGTGATGTTGAGCGCGCGAGGGACGAAGAACGTCGCCTCGACCAGGTACTCGCTCTCATCGTCGGTGCCGCTGGGCTGGTACTCGAGCTTCAGCTCGAATTGCTTGCGGTCATGAATGTCGAGTTTGGTCTCGAAGAGCTCTCGACTGCTTCCGTCGTCTGCCACGATGGTGAACTCTAAGTGACAGCCGTGTGACATTCAACTCGACGTGCCAACGAATTCAGGGGGCTATCGCGACACCAGCCGTTCGTTGACCCATCCCGCACCGTGTGAGACGAGCGCCCCGCTTTTCCCGAGGGGACGTGCCCATGCCCGGCTGGCTGTCGAACCTGGTTCCGATCGTGCTCCTGCTCGGAGTGATCGCGCTCGTGTTGTGGCGGTTGCCGAAGGTCGATCTCGGGCACTCGGAAGCCTTCAAGGTGCGCCGCTTCTGGAACTGGTTTCCCCTCGGCCTGACCTACGCGTTCCTCTACTTCGGCCGGTACAACGTCAACGCGCTCACCTCGGCGCTCGGCTCGAAGACCGACAACAAGGCGTTCGGCGTCATCTTCGCGGCCGGCACGCTCGTGTACGGCATCTCGTTCGTCATCAACGGCCCGCTCACCGACAAGCTCGGAGGCCGCTTCACGACGTTGCTCTCGGCTGGCGGCGCGGCGATCGCGAACCTGCTGATGGCCGGGCTGGTGTACCTGAACGTCGCGCAGGGCGTGGTGCCGCCGGGCGGCCTCGTGCTGTGGCTCGCGATTCTCTACAGCCTCGACATGTATTTTCAGAGCTTCGGCGCGGTCTCGATCGTCAAGGTCAACGCGGCGTGGTTCCACGTGCGTGAGCGCGGCGTGCAGGGCGGCGTGTTCGGCATTCTGATCTCGCTGGGCATCTACTTTGGCTACGACTGGAGCCGCGCGATCGCCAAGGGCATGCCCGCCTCTCCGTGGATGGTGGCGCTGATTCCAGGGCTGGTGCTGCTGGGCGCGACGGTGCTCTCGTTCTTCACCGTGCAGGACTCGCCGAGCGATGCCGGCCACAAGGACTTCGACGTCGGCGATGGCGCTGCCTCCGAGCCCACCAGTCAACTCTCGACACCCGCGCGCGAAGAGGCCTCGCAGGTGCTGCTGCTCGTGATTCTCGCGTTGGTCTGGTTCGCGGTGAGCCAGGGCGCTGGGCTGTTCGGGGTGACGTGGGTGCCAGCAACGCTCGGCGCCTTCGCGGTCGCCGGTGTCGTCGGCTTCTTCCTGCTGCCCGTCACCCAACGCGCGGCTGGCACCGATGTCGTGGCGGTCTTCGTTCGCATGCTCTCGAACCCGGTGATCATGATCATCGTCGCGATCGAGTTCTGCACCGGCTTCCTGCGCAACGGCGTGATGTCGTGGTACCCGAAGTTCTCGGAGTCGGTGTCGCTGTCGAACGACTTCGTCTCGAAGAACTGGGGCCTGCTGCTCTGCTGCTTCGGCATCGTGGGCGGCATGATGGCCGGCGTCATCTCGGACAAGGTCTTCAACTCGCGCCGCGGGCCCGTCGCCTCGGTGCTCTACGGCGGCATCACGATCGGTGCGTTTGCCATGTACGCCCTGCTCGGCTCGCCCCTCGTCGGCTGGGTGCTGGTGTTCATGGCGCTCAACTACGTCGGCGTGCACGGCATGCTCTCGGGCACGGCCAGCGCCGACTTCGGCGGCCGCAAGAACACCGGCGTCGCCGTCGGCATCATCGATGGCTTCGTCTATCTGGGCACTGGCCTGCAGTCGTTGCTCGTCGGCTTCCTGTTGCCTCAGGGTGAGCTCGCGAAGGTGCCCGAGAACTGGATCAACTGGCCCCGCGCGATGGTGCCCATGGCGATCATCGGACTGCTCCTCTGCACGCGCGTCTGGAACGCGAAGCCGAAGGCCGGCGCCGCTGCGCATTGATGAGAGCCGCGTGCTGGCTGCTGCTCCTGCCTGCATGCGTGATGCGCGGCGTGCTTCCCGCTGAAGGAAGTGCTCGCGCGACCATCGGTGACGGCGTGCCCTCGATCGTTCGGTGCGAGACGGGCTCGGTGCCCATCGAGTTCCAGAACTGGCGCGCGGCCGTCGAGCGATCCGGAGCGCCCGACGCGCTCGTCGACTCCGCGACGCTGACGTGTCGCACGGTCGTCGTCGGCGTGCAGCCCGTCGTCGTGGGCAGCAACACGCCGTCGATCATCACGCTCCAGCAGACCGAGCTCGAGCTTCGGGTCGAGCTGCGCTGGCAGGTCGATCGGGCCTGCGTTCGCGAGCGCTGGCTGGGCGTTTCACGATGGCGGGTGACTCGAGAAGACGATCTCGCCGAGCTCGGCACGCAGGTCTCGGCCGCCTTGCGTGAGGCCGCGACGAACGCACAGCTCGACTCGCAGGTGCGCATCCCCTGCCCTTCGGCGCTCTAGCGTCAGTGGCTCGAAGCATGACCTGGGTCAGCCAGGCTCCGAAGCCGCCGCCGTCGCGGGTGCTTTGGGCTGCTGCGACTCCTGGCGGCGTGGCATCGTCTCGCGCCATGACGCTCGCATCGTGGCGGCTTGCGCTGGTGCTTTTGCTCAGCGCCGCCTGCAGCACCTTTCCGAAGCTCGATCTGTCGACGCTGCCGAAGCCGAAGGATCATCCTGAAGCGAAGTACCTGTGGCTGCTCGACGAAGAGCTGGTGCGCTTCGAGACTGGCGCCGAAGGCAAGGCCAACGCGATCGTCACCGAGCGCGCCCGGTTCCTCGTGCTCAAGCCTACCGAATTGCCTGCGTTCACCGTCTGGTACGAAACGATGTTCAGCGAGATCATCTCGATGCGCGGGCGCTCGATTCTGCCCGACGGCACCGAGAAGCCGCTCGACACCTCGAAGGCATACGACCGGCCCTCGTTCGACAGCTCGATCCTCTTCTCGAACTCGCGGGTGCGGTCGATGCCGGCTCCGTCACTGCCCGTCGGAGCCATCTTCGAGACCGAGGTCGTTCGCCGCGAGCGTGACGTCGAGCCCTGGGTGCTGCAGCACGCCTTCGGCAGCTCCGAGCCCGTGAAGCTCTCGCGCGTCGTCATCGAGGCGCCCACCGCGTGGAAGATGCGCTGGAACGCGTCGACGTTTCAGGGCGTCGCCATCATCGTTCCCGACGTCGAAGAAGACGCCGGCGGTGGAATCACCCGCCGAGTCTTCGAGCGCAGAGACATCGCGGCGCCGCCCAACGACCCCGGAGCTCCCTCTGCCTGGCAGCGACACCTGCGGCTCGCGCTTCGCCTCGACGAGTGGAGCGAGAACGGGGTGGTGCGGCGCACGCCCGAGAGCCCCGAACGCCTCTCGGCCCTCAACTGGAAACACCACCAGGATCGCGCCGAGCTCACGCCAGAGCTCGAGGCCGCAGCGAAGGAGGCGCTCACCGGCGTGCCCGACGAGCCCGAAGCCAAAGCCCGCGCGCTCTACGAATACGTGTGCCGGCGCATTCAGTACTGCGCGATCGAGATCGGCTACGGCGGGTGGATTCCCCATGCCGCCAAAGACGTGCACGCGCAGCGCTGGGGCGATTGCAAAGACAAGGCGACCTACCTGCACACGCTGCTGAAGGTGGCCGGCGTTCCGTCGTCACCGACGACCATCTATTCGCACAACGGCTGGCCACGGGCCTTCGACCTTCCGAGCCTGGGCAGCAACTTCAACCACGAGATTCTGGCGGTGCACCTGCCGAAGGGCACCGTCTATGTCGACCCTACGACGCGCGCTGTCCCGTTCGGCCGCTTGCCGTGGAACGACGCCGACGCCACGGTGCTCGAGGCCCGGAAAGAAGGAGCGCCGCTCACCAGGACGCCGCCAACCTCGCCCGACGTCAACGTCGAGACCCACCGCTACACGCTCGCCCTCGACGCCGAGGGCAACGGCGATGGCACCTTCCGCATCGAGGCCGCAGGCGACAACGCTACCGCCTACAAGAGCCGCGCACTGTTCGGCACCGGCAAGCTCGAGCAGTGGGCGCGCGATCATCTCTGGGTGCACCGCGCCGACGTGCGCCAGGCCCGCTTCGAGGAGCAGCGCGACTTCGCCGCCTCGACCATCGTCACTGGAGAGTTCGGCGCGCGGCGCGTCTTCGCGCGAGGGCTCGGGGCCGCGAGCCTCATTCGGTTGGCTGACGTGCTCGACGGCTGGCTGCCCGCGCTGACACCCGACCGCACGACCCCCTTCGCGTGGCGGTGGCTGGCGACGACCGACCTCGAGTTCGCGCTCACCCTGCCCGACAACGTCACCGTCTCGGCGCTGCCCGAGAACGTCACCATCACCTCGCCCATCGGCGAGTACTCGCTGACCTGGAGCCGCGCCGGGCACGTCATCACCGCCCGACGCCACTTCCGCCGCACCCGCCGTGTCATCGAGCCCGCACAGTTCCAGGAGGCCGCTGAGTTTCGCGGCAAAGTCGCGACCGCGGAACTGAACGCCGTGGTGCTCCGCTTCGGAGGTGCGCCGTGACGCGCCTGCTGCTGCCAACGCTGCTCTGCCTCACCGGCTGCGCCACCACCTCGGCACTTTCGACCGACTGGCTCACGAAGGAGCAGCTCGCCTGGGACGCCTCGAAGTACCCCGATGACGCCGCCGTCGTGCTGTACCGCGCTGATCGCACGCTGCTCGAGACCATCGGCAACGACTCCAGCGAGGTGCTGCGGCACGAAGCCATCGCCATTCAGAAAGAAGGCGGCTTCGACGTGGCCGAGGTGCGCATTCCCTTCAACACCCGCCAGCAGCTCATCGTGCTCAAGGCGCGGGTGCTCCAGCCCGACGGCACGGTGAGAGAAGTTCAGGCGCGTGACGTGCTGGTCGACACCAACGGCAAAGGCGAGCGCGACACGCAGGCGAAGTTCTTCCGCTTCCCCGATCTGCGCATCGGCAGCATCGTCGAGTACGTGTGGGTCGTTCGCACGCCGTGGGTGATCGGCGCCGACGATCAAGACACGCTCGGCCCGTGGCCAGTGCGCGAGTACGAGTTCGAGCTGACCGGCTCGCGACAGCTCGTCTTCGAGACCATCGAATACAACTCGCAGCAGCCGATCGACGTGACGACCATGAACGACGGCCGGCACCGGCTGCGCTTCTCGTTGAAGGATCTTCCGCCGCGCGATCCCGAGCAGTGGATGCCGCATTGGACCTTCACCGAGCCGCGGTGGGCCTGGCGCATTCTCGGGTTCAAACGGTCGTCGCTCATCACCGACAACTGGTACCGAACGTGGTCCGACGTCGTCGAGAACTTCGGCCGGCGCGCGTGGACCGAGCGAACCCTGTTCGCGGGCATCACCGAGCGGCCTGACTTCTCGCGGTGCACCGACGCCCGGTGCAAGGTCGACGTCGCCACCAACTGGGTTCGTGAGAAGACCACCACCGTCGGCGCCGACTCGAACCGCGAGATCGATCTCGCAGAGGCGTGGAAGAGCGGCCGCGCGAGCGCCAAAGAGCGGGCGATGATCCTTCGATTCGTGCTGGCCGAAGCGGGCGTCGAGGCCCAGTTCGCCTACACGACCGCCGCGCTGTCGCGCCAGACGTCAGAGAGTTTTCCGGAGTGGGATCAGTTCAACAGGCTGCTCGTCTGGGTTCCGGCACAGCCCTCGATTCCCCGCCCGATCCCCATCGAGCTCGAAGACGAGTATTGCAGGGCAGGTCAGCTCTCGCCGCGCGTCCAGGGACAGAACGCGTTCGTGTTCTGGTTCACTGGCGGCACGGTCGGCCGCGGCGAATCACACGGCGAGTGGACGCGTCTCGACGGTGAAGCGGCCATCACCACCGTCGAGCGCTTCACGCATCACGCCCGCCTCGACGAATCGGGCACACTCTTCGACGATGTGGAGCACGTTGGAGAAGGCGAGGCCTCGGAGGCGCTCCAGCAGACGAAACAGAACAAGCACGGCCGCGAGCTCGAGCGTCTGTACGACGGCATCGCGGGGCAGATCTCGGCGTTGACCCAGCACGACAAGGGCCGCTGGCTCGAGTGTGACCGCCTCGCAGGCCGCTGCGGCAGGGCGTGGAGCGTTCGGGCGCCTCGCTACGCCGTGAGAGACGGCGCCTCATGGCTCGTTCCGCTCACTGGCCTCCACACCCTGTACGAGACGTTCGACGCCTCGACCCGAAAGCACGACCTGCACATCAACGCGGGGGCGGGCGTCGTCGAAGAGATCTTCGAGCTCGACGCGCCTCCCGGCTTTCACGTCGCGCACCTGCCCGACACGCTCAATGAGTCAGGTCCAGGCGTCTCGGTGCGCATCGTCGCGGAGCGCACGAAGACCGGCGTTCGCCTGAGCCGCCGCGTGAGCCTGTCGCCCGGCGCCTACTCGAAAGAGACGTATGGGAGGGTGCGCGCGACGTTCGGTCACTTCCAGGCGCTCCGAAACACGCTCCTGCAATTCGACCCGGACTGAAATTTCAAGGCGTTATTCGGCACCCAAACGTTCTGGGACTTGATTGTCCTCAAAGCAGGCGGTTCGCTTGCCGGGCGACACTCGTCGTTACCTTCGCCCCAGGAATCCCATGACCGTCGAGCCCCAGCCCCACGTCTTCGACCGAAACGAGCCTGTCGCTGATCTCGTGCTCGAGCACTCGGCCATCGCGCCCGTGCTTCGCCGGCACCACATCGACTTCAGCATTCGGGGCAATCTGAGCCTCGAGCAGCTGTGCGAGCTGAACGGTATTCCGGTCGAGGTGGTGCTCTCGGATCTCGAGCAGGCGGTGAAGAAGCCCGACCTGCACCCGATCACCGACCCGCGCGCGATGTCTCCCGCAGCGCTGATGTTCTACATCGTGTCGCGCCACCACGCGTACCTGCGCGACGTGCTGTCGATCTCCGCTGGGCTCTCGCTGAAGGTGGAGCGCGTGCACGAAGGCCGCAACGCTCCGCTCAAGCGCATTCGCGAAGTCGTTCACGAGCTGCGCAGCCTGCTCGAGCCGCACATCGAACACGAAGAGGTCGTTCTGTTCCCCTGTCTGCTCGAGAACTCGTTGTCGCCCGAAGAGCTGGTGCGAGAAGCGAAGGAGTCGAAGGACGATCACGAGCGCACCGCCGCGTTGTTCTCCGAGCTGCGCCGCCTGACCAACGACTACACCCCGCCGGAGTGGGCCTGCTCGTCGACCCGCGGGCTGTTCCACCAGCTCGAGGGCCTCGAAGCCGACACGCTCGAGCACGTGCACCTCGAGAACTTCGTGCTCTTCCCCCGTTTGGCGGCGCTGCGACGCACCTGATGAGCGTCAAATGGGGCATGATGAGCCCATGATGTCGCGTTGGGCGGTGCTCCTCTTCGTCGTTGGTTCCTTCACTGCCCGCGCTGACGCGCTCGCCGACTTCACGACCCTCTCAGAGACCGAACGCCGCGAGATGGTGAAAGCCACGCCGCGCGAAGAGCTCGAGCGGATCATGAAGGAGACGCCGCAGTCGAAGCTGCTGGCGATGGGTCAGCGCATCATCCTCAGCGTCAACACGTACTCGTACCGCATGCAGAAGCAGGAGCGCGTGAAGGGCGAGCTGTTGCCGCAACAGATCATCGACGTCTACGTGCGGGAGGTGCCGTTCGCGGTGCGGCTCCACTACGTCAAAGGCCCCGGCGCCGGCCGAAAGCTGGTCTTCAACCCGAGCGTGCGCGCCGACGAGTTTCGCGTGAAGGAGGCGGGCTTTCTCTCGGTGGCCGGTGCGATCTGGCTGAACGTCGACAGCTCCTTCGCCAAGTCGGACAGCAACCACACCGTTCGGGAAGCCGGCATCGGCACGCTCCTCGGCCGCCTCATTCGAGACACGGAACGCTCGAAGCCGCTGGGTGGCTTCACGCTCGTGCCGGAGGGCTGGAACGAAAAGGGCGAGTACTGCGGCTCCTACCTGTCGCCCCCCGCGTCGCCGCCGTTCGACTACGCGAAGACCCGCATCTGCACCGATCTGATGTCCGGAGTGCCGATGCAGGTCGATGGCTATGGCACCAAGGGCGAGCTGCTCGAGCTGTGGCACTTCTCGGACTTCAAGCCCGACACGTTCCCGAACGAGTTCTTCGACCCCGACAAGGCGCGCTTCTAGCCCTTCAGCGATTCGACCCACGCCTCCGAGAGCCCTGCCGAACGCGCGCCCCGCTCGAGCGCCTCGACGAAGCGCTGGCTGACGGGACCGTCGAGCGACTTGCGCGTGGGGTTCGTGGTGAACGCGATCGCGTCGACGATTGCGCCCGAGGCCAGCTTCACGTGCACCGGCTTCTCCACGCACATGCCCGTCACGGCGCCTTCTTTGTGCTGAATGATCGGCCAGTCCTTCTCGGAGATCTCGAAGACGACGCCGCAGACGCGCATGCCCGGCGCCTCAGCGAGGCCAGCGACCCGCCCGCCCCACCAGCGCGAGGGGAAGTCGTAGACGAGCGAGAGGTCGGCGGCCTCGGCGAGCTCTCCCTTGGGCAGATCGAAGAACTGGTAGCTGTGCTGCTCACGCCACTCGAGGAAGGCCTCGCGATCGAGGATCGTCGAGTACGCGAAGTAGCGTTTGGTGCCCTGCCCCGCCGTGTCGCGGGCCTTCATGACGATGTCGTAGTGCGCGTCCATGACGGCTTGATGCCGACGGTCGCGCTCCGACGCAAGCCCTACCCGCGAAAGCGCTCGAACATCGCGCCGACGTCGAAGCGCGAGGTCTTGAGGAAGATGGTCAACGCGGTCTCGGTGGCCTCGGCGACGGACTCCATCTTGCGAATGCGCTCGATCTTCGGCTTCGGCGTCGCGGGATCCTGCTCGGCGAGCTTCCGCGCTTCGGCGAGATCGGCGCGAATGCGGGCGATGAAGGTGAACTCGCGCTCTTCGATCACGCGGCGAGCCATCTGCATGAGATCGGTCTCGGCGCGGTAGTGCCACGACGAGTCACCGTGCAGACGAACGCGCAGCACGACGCCCCAGCGCTCGAGATCACGAATGAGCATCGAGACGCCGCCCTTCGACAGCTCGAGCTCTTTCTCGATGTCGGCGGCCGTCATGGCTTCGTCGCGCAGGTACAGCAGCGCCCAGACGCGCCCCTGGTTGCGCTTGAAGCCCCAGAACTCGATGACGTTGCCGACGGCGTCGATGGCCATCGACTCCCAGCCGCCGGTGGCGCTGGGCGACTGTGTGGCGGCTGAAGGAGCCCAGAGGTAGCCCTTCATGCGGCTCCCTTCAGGGTCATGCCGCGGGCGAGCGTGCGGGCCCAGTGCACCAGGTTCTGGCCGAGCGGGGTGTTGCCGTACTCACCGAGAATGTCGACCGCCGCGTCGAGCTCGCGGTTCATCATGACGATCGCGTCGTCGAGCGCTCCCGAGACGAGCACCGCGGTGCCGAGCTCACGCACCTTGTCGACACCAAGCGAGCCGTACGACCAGGCCTCGCTGATGCGGCGTTTGAGCTTCGCGTCTTTCGCGCAGGCGAGCAGCACGGGCAGGTTCGGCGTACGCGACGAGAGATCGGCGTACTGCGGCTTGCCTTCGTCGGTGCCGGTGACGTCACGCACGTCGTCTGCCATCTGAAACGCGACGCCGATGCGGCGGCCGAAGGTGTCGAAGCGGCGGCCTGCGTCTTCGTTGCCCGCGAGCGTCGCGACCGCGCGGCCGCAGAAGCCGAAGAGCGAGCCCGTCTTGCCTTCACCGATCGCGCGGTGCGCCGGCAGGGAGAGTTCGAGGTTTCCACGCGCCTGCACTTCGTCGATCGCCGCGCGCGTCATCTCCTGCACCGTCGCGAGCGCCATCTCACCGAGGCGTGGATCGGCGCGGGCGAGCTCGAGCAGACCACCCGAGAGGAGCAAGTCGCCCGAGAGCACCGAGACCGTGTTGCCCCAGCGCGCGTTCACCGTCGGCTTGCCGCGCCGGAACATGCCCGCGTCGACGACGTCATCATGGAGCAGCGACGCCGCGTGAATCAGCTCGGCCGCAACGCCCACCGTCACCAGCCGCGGGTCGGCGAACTCGAGCGAGTCAGCGAAGATCTTCACCAGCATCGGCCGCGCGCGCTTGCCGCCACCCAGCACCAGGTGCCGCGCCGCCACCACCAGCGTGTCTTCAGGCGGCGGTGAAGCGCCTCCCAGCTGCGCGACCAGCGACGTCTCGACCTGCTTGAGGAAGTCGAAGAACACGACCGAGGGATCCATGCGCGTTCATATAGTTCAAGCCGTTTTGAACTGCATGGCCCGTTCGAAACGGACTGTCATTTCAACGTCTTGAACGACCGAATGCGATGGCGAGCAGTCCGGCAACCCACGCGAGCACCGACATTCCGGCGCCAATTCGGAAGGAGTTTGGCCGGTAATCCCATGCCACCGAGTGAGTGCCTGCAGGCACCATGACGCCGCGAAGAAAACCCCAGACTCGAACCGGTTCCGTGTCGACGCCGTCCACGGAGACGGTCCACCCCGGAAACCAGGCATCGGCGAGCACGGCGACTCCTGGAGCGCAGGCGTTGATCTGTTGGGTGATCGACTCGGGTCGCGCTTCAGAGGTCGAGACCGTCGATTCGCAGCCCGCTTCGGATACCGAGGTCATGACGGCACGATCGACGGGAGCGAAGTCGCGTGGCGCCGAGCGGTGTTTTCCGAGTTCCTCGAAAGCCTGCGTGTCCGTCATCACTTCGGTGCGGTGCACGAGCCAGCCACGAGGAAACGCGTCGTTCGTTCGCCACAGCCAGAGGTCGTCGAGCTCCGTGCGAGACGGAATCGGTCCGTCGAAGCGCAGCGGCTCACCCGCGTTGCGGACGAAGTGCGTGACTCCCGCGAGTTGAAACGCTGCAGGGCCCTGCTCGAACGCGCGTGCGAGCCGCCAGGGGTCGCGGAAACCGTAGCCTCCCGTGCTGCGCAGGCCCTCTTCGACGTAGCGGAGCACCGAGAGCCGCTTTCGACTGTCGAGCACGACGCGATCGGCCTCGTCGTCTTCGTCGTTCGTCGCACACCAGGGCGTTCCCGGATCATCCATGTCGACGCGAATCGACACGCGACCGTTGGGCTCCGACCGAATCGTCTGCGCGATCGGCGACGGCACCAGGAACCGTTCGACGGGAGCCGGCGGCCACACACGCCGCGGAATCACGAGCAGCTCGATCACGATCCACACGGCGAGGCCCAGCTTTCGCCGCTCGAGCATGAGCACGAGCCCCAACACGAGCATCGACAGCACGACCCAGCCGGTTCCGCGCACGAAGCCGGAGCGAACGTCGTCGAAGACATGCGCACCAAGCCAGAGCCCGAGCGCGCTTCCCAGACAGGCCGTGGCGAACGTTCTCAACGCAGGCTGGTTCTTCCGCGCGAAGACGAGCACGCGATCGACTCCGAAAGCGGAGAGCATCGCGAGCGCGAAGAGCAGTCCGGCCGCGTACTTCACGGGGAAACGGAAGAAACGAAACGGCGGCGCCTGCAGCAGCCACGTCGCTGGGAGAAAGTGACTTCCCAGCGCGAGCACACCGCAGAGCAGCGCGAGGGCGAGAATGGGCCGGGCGCGGCGATCGGAACCGCCAGCGATCGCCAACGCGACGATCGTCGGCCCGAGCAGCAGCGTGAAGAAGAAGCGCTGATCGGCTCCGAAGAACGGCTCGGCCCGCGGGAAGTCTGCGTCGGGAACGGCGATCGAGATCAGCTGCTGCCACGACATCGACCACTCGAGCAGCCCGCCTGCAGGCGCAGCTGGGTCAGTCCACTCGAGGATGAGCTCGGCGGCTGGCAGCGCGACGACCGCGAACCCGAGCGCAGCCCAGAAGCCCGCTCCTGCAATGAGCGCGAACGAGCGGCGACGCTTCGACGAAAACGCCGCGACGATCAGCACCAACAGCGCCTGCCACAGCCACATCTCGGGAGCGCCTGCGTGAAACGTCGCCGCCTGCACCAGCGCGAGCACGGCGAGACGTCTGGCCGATGGAGCACGAAGCAATCCCTCGACGGCCCACCACGTCCACCCCGCCCACGCGGCGGTCGATGCGAACGCGAGGTTCTGCGAGAGCTCGACGAAGAACGCCGAGAACGCCCAGCCCGCACTCCCGACAAAGGCAGCGACCGTGGAGCGTCCGGCGCGGCGCAACGCGAGGAACGCTCCGGTGAACGCGAACACGCAATGAAACACGTGCATCACGTTGGGCCCGACGATGTGCCCGAAGAGCAGGCCCGTGATCACCCGCGGCGCGTAGAAGACCTGCGTGTACAGCAACGCGAGGAACGGCTGGCCGAGGCGTTCGTTCGGCAGCCACAGCGGCACCTCGAGCGCGCGCCAGCGTTCGACCAGCACGTACGTCTCGGGAAAGAACTGCGCGTAGAGGTCTCGCGCGGCCTGCACCTGCCCGCGAACGAGCCAGTGAAACGAGACCGCACAGAGCACCGTTGCGCCGAGCGCGGGCCAGACGCGCAACAGTGACTTCTTCGGCGGCACGCGTCGACTCAAGCACAGGCGAGCACGACGTCATCAAACAGCGATGCCGCCCCGGATTTCTCCGAGACGGCACCGGTACGACACGAACCGAGCGAAGGCTCAGTAGTTCGCGTTGTTCTTCTCGCCGAACGTCGAGAGGGTCTTCTTGGTGTCGACGCCAGCGGCCTTGAACGTCTTGGTGGCCGGGGTCACCGACTCTTCGCCGGCGAGGGCGTCGGCCGAAGCGCCGAAGAGCTTACGAATGTTGTCGCCGAAGAGCGTGATGACGCCGATGGCCGCGATCGCGATCAGCGCGACGATGATGATGTATTCGGTCATGCCCTGACCGCGGGCCTTCTTCATCAGCTGCTTCTTGTTGAGCTTCTTCATGGCGGGCTCCTGGGAGAGAACTGCGAGGTTTGTTTTGAAGACTGATGCAGTATCGGAGGCAGCCGCGCATCGCTCCATACGTCATCAGGAGGATGCGGCTTTCTTCAGCAAAATCATGGCGTTTCGACGCATTCGCGCCGCTCGCAGACTTTCTGGAGCAATTTCTCGATATCGGCGTGGGCCTTTTTCCATTCTTCGAAGGGCGCTGGATCGAAGCCGGCTCGGGGCTGCCACGGGCCCTGACGCTGGGCGTCTTCGACGATGAGGGCGTTGAGCTCGACCAGGGACGAGGCGAGGTCTCTGGGGCTGGGCAACATGGGCAGGCTGCGCGAGGCGTCACCCTGATGGGCGCTGACCTCGGCGAGCGCGATGGCAGCGAGTCGGTCGGAAGGGTCGAGCTGAGTCCACACGCTCGCGGCGGCACGACGAAGCGGATGCCCCTGCGGCGTCGACCACGCGACCGACAGGAACACCGCCTTTGCGCGCCGGGCATCGAGCGGGAGCTCCTTCAGTCTGCGTTCGATCGCGAGACCTGCGGGGCTGGCGCGGCGGGCGCGAAAGTCGGGCACCTGCGCGTACGACTTCGCCCAGAACGCGACCGGCGCTTCGTACTCGAGGTGGTTGTGATCATCGCTGTTCGAGGGCCCGTCACCGGCGAACAGCGCCACCTGCTTCGAGTTCATCAATTGCCGCGCGAGCACGCCCTCGACGAGATCGACGTCGATGCGAATGAGATCGTCGTGCACCGACTTCTGCGCGAGCCGCGCGGCGAGATCGTCGAACGACGCCATGCCGGGTTTGCGTGAGGCGAGCAGCAGCAGGTCGCCCTCCCCGCCCTGCCACACCGTCACCTCGGGGAAGCGGCGCTGCAGGGTGCGCATCACGAGCCGCACGAGCTCGGTGTTCATCTCGTAGGTGTGAATCCACTGCACCAGCACGCCATCGGGAGCGAGGCGCTGATCGACGACCGAGAAGAACTCCTCGGTGAAGAGTGACGAGATGCCAGAGACCCACGGGTTCGAGGGCTCGCTGACGATGAGATCGTACTGGGTGCGCGACAACGAGAGCGAGGTTCTGGCGTCGTCGATGGTGACGTGGACGCGGGGATCGTCGAGCGCTCCGCGGTTCACGTCTGCGAAGTAGCGCGCGGCCTCGAGCACGCCTGGACTGATCTCCACGAGATCGAGCCGCTCGAGTGGGTGCGTGAGGGCTGAACCGACCGTCACCGCGGCTCCAGCGCCGATCACCATCACCTGCTTCGGAGCGCGCGGCGCGAGCAACATGCCCATCTGCCCGAGCAGCACCTGCGTCGCTTGATCGTGCAGGCCGGTCGATGCGTCGGGTTTGCCGTTCACCAGCAGGAAGCGATGGCCGCCCTGCCGTTTGCCGGTGCCCACGTAGACGGTGGCGAAGGTGTCGTCCTTGACGAAGTTCGTCTCGAAGGCGTTCGCGTAGGTGCGCAGGTACGAGGCGGGCGTCGAGAGCTTCACCATCTCGGGGTCGACGCGGAACGGAGAGAGCTGCGCGAGCAACGGACCCCACCCGCGGAAGGCCGTGAGCGAGAGCAGCACCGCGGCGGCGACGACGGGAATGGCGAAGAAGCGATGGCGCGTCGTGGGAGCCGAGAGCACGGCCGCGAGCGCACCGAGGCCACTCAGCGTGAGCCCGACCGAGAAGAGCAGCTCGAGGCCGATCGCGGGCATCAGCACGAGCCCACCGAGCAGCGCGCCCAACACCGTGCCGATGGTGTTGCCTGCCCACACGAGTCCGAGACGGCGGCCGACGGTGGCGTGGCCCTGTGCGACGACGCGCGCTCCGACGGGGAAGCCCGCGCCCATCAGGAACGTCGGAGCGATCATCACCAGCGACGCGCTCGCGAACATGACGAACTGCCACACGGGGAACGCCGCCTCTGATCTCGAGAGCACCGTCTTCGCGAGCAGGAAGAGCCACGGCACCAACAGGTAGACGGGAATCGTGAGCGCGACGGTGACGACCACGCCGACCTGCAGCCAGCCGAAGAGGCGCAGATCGTCCGTCTCGGGGCGACGCGACACCCAGAAGCTGCCGAGCGCGATGCCGAGAATGAAGGAGCACACGATCCACGTAAACGCGTAGGTCGAGCCGCCCACCACCAGCGTGAGCACGCGAATCCACCCCGTCTCGTAGAGCATCGAGGTGAAGCCCGAGAGCACGAGGCCCACCATCGCTGCGGCTGTCGCGGCACCGGTGTAGCGCGCCTGGCCGGAAGGCTCGGCTTGATGCTGTTCGAGCGCTGATCTGGTGGGCAGGAGCCGTGCGATGGCGATGGTCACGATCGCCAGCCCGATGTTGATGGCCGCGGCCCAGCGCGCGGTGGCCGAGAGCCCGATGGCGGGAAGGCTGATGGTGCCGGCGAACCAGGCTCCGAGCGCCGCGCCGAACGAGTTGACAGCGTAGAGCTTCGCGAGCGTCGTGCGAATCGAAGGGTCGCTTCGAGTGGCGTGCTTCAACATCGCGGGCATCGTGCCGCCCATCGCCACGGTCGGAGCCAGCAGCGACAACGCCGCGAACGAGAGCTTCGCGATGGGCCGGGCCGACTCCGAGAGCCCCGCCGCGACCGACAAGAACGTCTCGCCCATCACCTGCTGCACGAAGGGAAACGCGAGCGCGTACAGGCCGACGAAGAGCTCGATGACGCCGTAGAGCGCGAGGGGACGCTGAACGCGATCGGCGAGGCCCCCGAAGAGCCACGCCCCGAGCGCGAGCCCGCCCATGAACGTCGCCAGCACGATCGCGTGCGCCTGGCCCGAGTTGCCCAGAATGTCGGCGAGCGCCTTCGACCAGATCACCTCGTAGACGAGGCCGGTCGCGCCCGAGAGGACGAGGAAGATCGAGAGCAGCCTCATGGCGTCGCCTCGAGGGCCGTCAGGGCGTCACGCAGCGCCTTGTGTTGCTGGTGCTTCGCGAGCGTCTCGCGGCCCAGCGTTCGGAGCGGCAGTGGATCGAGCAGCCTGAACACGGCCGACTCACGGCCCACCTGCGCTGTCATCGCGTCGATCGCGACGGCCACGACGTCAGGCGAAGGCTCGTTCGACTTGAGGAGCGGCAGCACGGCCTGCACCGCGCTGGCGACGTCGTTCTGCGCGAGCGCAGCCCGAGCCACTGCAACGGCGGCCTCCTCTGACGCGGGAGCGAGCGCCGCCCAATGCTCGGCAGCAGACCGAACGAGCGGCTCCCACGCGGCGAAGTGTCGCGCGAGCGAGCGGTAGATCGTGGCGAAGTCGGCGGCGACGAGGGCTCTCTCTTCGGCGAGCGACGCCAGTGGCAAATCGGTCGCGCCAACCGCCCGGCGCTGATCGGACAGATCGACGACCTCGTCGAGGAAGGCCGCGACGGGCACCCCGAGCTCGAGCAGCGGCCGCCGATCGGTCGTCGCGAGGCCAGGGCCGGCGAACCGAATCTGGCCTTCGTCCGTGTGCACCTGCCACGCGTAGAGGGCGACCGGTTCGGAGAGCTCGAGGCCCTTCAGCGCCGCCGCGATCGACGGCTCGTGCATGCGCGCCTCGAGACGATCCTTCGAGAAGACCTGAGAGACGCCGCCGAGGACGATCGAGACCTCACCTGCTCCGCCCCACGTCGACCCCGTGGGAAACACGATGCGCATGGTTCGCAGCGCTGTCTGCGCGAGGGTGGTGTTCGACTGAAGGAGATCGAGGCGCTGCACGAGCTGGCCCGCTGGCGCGAGGTGGCGGCGCGCGGCCTTCCACGCCTCGAGGGTGAACAGCCCACGGGAGATCGGCGTGCCGGGTCTCGCGGGCAGCATCACGATCAGATCCCACTCGCCCGTCGTCGTCTCGAGGAACTCCCTGAGCTCGGCCTGGTGCACGGTCGCCCCTTCGAGCGGCACCTTCAGGCGCGCTGCGGCGGCCAGCATCGACGCGGGCGCAACGACATCGATCTTCGTGACGCCATGGGCCTGGAGCGCTTCCACGACCCCAGGGCTGACGCCGAGCACGAGCGCAGACCGCGTCTGTCCCGATGCGGTGAGCACACCCGCGTGAACGCCCAACAGCGCGCGCTCCGACGCTCGCCCGGTCATCCACTCCACATGACCGCCGGCACGAACGACGCTCCGATTCTGTTCGATGGTGGTTGACGTGGCGTCACGGGCATCGACGGTGAGCACGACCGACGAAGGCGCGGGGCCGTTCCGTTTCCATGCGGTCGAAGGCTCGAGGCGCTCAGACCAGCCGGCGCCGATGGCGAGCACGAGCGCGATCGCGCCGACCGGCAGCAGATCACGCGCCGTCCACGCCGACGCAGCGACGAGCAGCAGAACGCCGACGCCCCAGAGCAGCTCGAGAGCGCCCGCGCTCGAGGCCAGTGAGCCCAACAACCAGCCAGCCGCGCCGCCGCCGCTCAAGGCGGACATCCACCGGCCAGCGTTCGCGGGCGACCGCAGCGCGTCCCGAGCCGAGCACCCGAGCGACGTGCCAACGAGAAACACGACCGGCGCGGTGAGCACGGCGACCGCCACGCAGCGCAGCACCACCATCACCAACCAGCTCGAAGCCGTCGGCCGCACGACAGATTCGGTGAAGATGAACGCGCCGGTGAGACGTGGTGTCAGCGGCGCGAGCAGACCGAAGACGAGGCCGAGCGCAGCCGTCGAACGCCGAAACCCCAGATCGACATCGACCGACGATCGCGCGGCGACGATCGCGATCGAGACGCCGAAGACCAGCATCGCCGAGGTCGCCATGAACGGCCTGGCGCCGATCGACTCGCCCATCGCACGCGAGAGCACCGACTGCCCCAACATCGCCACGAGCCCCAGCCCCGCGCCCAGCACGATCAGACGAACCGGAGCTGCCTCGAGGGGAACGTCGACCGCCTCCGCCCGCTCTGCCCGAAGCAGCATGAAGACCACCAGCCCCACCATCGCCGCGAAGCCGCCGGCGCCACGCGCGAGGCCGTCGAAGCCCACCTCACCCAGCAAACCGAGATGCGAGAGCCCGACGCCTGTCGCGAGTCCGACTGCGCCGACACCCATCACCTGCGCGAGATCCTGCCCTGGAGCATCCGGCCCACCGCTGACCGCACGCGCCGCCCCCATCACCACCGACGCGAGCACGCCGCCGAAGAGCGCAGCGAGGCCGGCGATGACGAGCGGCTGCGGGCGACCGAGCAGGAACACGGGCGTCGCGATCAGGAACGACAGCAACAGGCTGCCGCTCCACAACAAGCCCGGCCTCGAGACGTCGGTGAACATCCACCCGGCGACGGCGGCGCCCAGCAAGGCGGCTCCACCGGCGAGACCGAAGGCGACCCCCTCGCGGAAGAGCAGCCCGCTCCACGCAACAGCGAGCGCGCCGAGGGAAGCACACGAGAGAAACGAGAGCGCGACGAGAAACGGCCGAAATCGCAAGCGCACGGGCCGCGAGCCTAGACCCAAAGGCTCCGTGCGGTGACGACCGTTTACCGGCGGCGACGGCGCAGCAGCCCGAGCAGCACCAACAGGCTCGAGACGCCCACCCCACCCGTCGAGGCACAGCCCCGGCGCCCCACCGTGCCCGGCACTTCGACGTCGGTTCGGTAGGTGCGCATGGTGACGAGCTGATCGCGCGAGGCGCCGTAGCCGATGTTCACGGTGTAGCTGCGGTACGGAGCGTCGGCCGCGATCGTGCCTGAGACGAGGCCGCTCTTGTCGATCGTCACGCCCGGCGGCAGCGCGCCATCGAGCACGAAGAAGACGCCGTCGGTGATCGTCACGGTGGGCCTGAGCTGCACGTTCACCACCCCACCGTGGTCGAGGCTCTTCGGCAGATCACCCGTGATGCTCACGCCCGTGCTGGCGATGAAGACGGTGTACGTGACGGAGTCGGAGCGCGCCTGCGCGTCGGTCGACTCGAGGCGGAAGCGGAAGACGCCCGAGCCCGTTGGGGTGCCCGAGAGAATGACGCGCTCGGTGACGGTGTCTTCGAGCGTGAGCCCGGGAGGAACCGCGCCTTCGAGCACCCGCCACTTCACTGGCCGCGAGACGGGAGCACCACCAGCGTTCGAAGCGACGATGTCGACGAGGTACTGCGAGCCGAGCAGACCGTCGGGCAGCGACGCGTTGGTGATGCGGAACGGCGACGCGTCGACGACGGTCATCGTGTAGGCGCGCCCATCGCTGTTTCCGACCGAGTCGACGACGGTGATGGTGATCGGGCTTGCGGTACCAAGCGCTCCATTCGGCGTTCCACTGAGGCGCCCGCGCTCGCTGAGCTCGAGGCCCGCAGGGAGCAGGCCCGAGGTGACGAGATACCGATACGGACCGACGCCGCCCTGCGCGCCGAGCTGGAAGTCGTAGGGCAGCAACCGCGCCGGAGGCGGCAGCAGCGGGTTGGTGAGGACGAGCGAGGCGGTCGAGCGCGAGACCTTCAGGCCACGGCGCGCTTCGATGGTGCGAGTGCCCGCGCGAAGAATGATGGTGAAGGCGTAGGCACCGGTGGTGGTCGGCGTGCCCGAGATCTCGCCGTTCATCGCCACCGTGACGCCTGGCGGAAGCTCGGCCGGGTTCTTCACGGTGAAGGTCGCGGTGTCGGTCGTGCCCGCCGCTGACAGCTCGGCGAGGTAGGGCTGGTTCACGATCGCGTCGGGAATGAAGGGCGGGTCGAGGGCGAGCGACTGCGGCACCACCTCGACGAGCGGGCCCGCGAGGCCGTTGTCGTTCTTGTCGACCTCGTCGACGAGGTTGTCAGGGTCGACGAGCACGGCCAGGTAGTACGTCGCAGGCGAGAGCAGCAGCGGCACCCGAATGAGCTCGGTGGCCGTGTCCTGCTGATCGACCGCGAGCGTCACGCTGCGCTCGTTCACTTCACCCGTCATCGTCACGATCGGAAGGACCGGGTCGTCGCGGGTGATGATCGTGTTGGCCGAGAGCACGTAGCGGTACTTCGTGGCAGGCGACGGCCGGTTGCCGTTGTTGGTGATGGTGCGCGTGACGGCAAAGACCTCTCCGACGCCGAGCTTCGACGGGCCGCGCAGGTTGATCGGCAGCAGGTTCGGCGCAGGAGAGCGCACGAGCACGGGATCGGCCTTCGCGAAGTTGTTGCTCGGGTTCGTCTCGGCAAGACCGGCAGCGACGGCAGCCGCGAAGAAGAAGTACGGCGCGCGCGGCAGAATCGAGTTGTTCACCGCACGCGTCGGCACGGTGCAGGTCTTCCCGATCACCTGCGAGGCGCCTGGCGCGAGCGAGAACGGCCCCTCTTCACAGACGAACGGGTCGGTGAGGCCGTTGAGGGTTTCGTTGTCGGACATGAAGAAGACGACCGAGACGTTCGGAGCCGTCGCTCCGCCCTGGTTGCGAACGGTGGCCTCGACACGAATCGGCTCGCCGAAGAACCCGGCAGTCGCCGTCTCGTACGGCAGCACCGGGCGCGCGATGCGAATGCGCTCCATGGTCAGGTCGGCCTGACGCACGAGCATGCGAGCGCGGCTGATGGCCTGGTTGTTCGCGTCGGACACTTCGACGACCGTGCCTGCATTCGGCCCATCATCGACCTGCAAGAGCACGTAGTAGTCGTCGGCGGGAACGGTCGCGGGCAGCGTGAAGGTGATCTGCGCGACGACGTTCTCACCGCCCTGCACTGCGCGCGTTCCGCTGTAGACGAGGCGATCGTCCATCGAGAAGACGGTGTCGGCCGAGAGGAAGATCTTGAACGGCACCACGCCAGCCGGGTCGAAGCCCTGGTTGGTGACCGCGTAGGAGATGGTGACGGGATCTCCAGGACCTGCCGACGGAGGACCCGCCACGGTCTCGGCCACGAGATCGACGCCCGCGAAGTACGGCGTCGTGGTCGCGAGCACGTTGTTCACTTCGTTCGTCTCGGTGACGGCGTTCGACTCGTCGACGACGGCGAGCACGTAGAACGAGCCCGAGGTCGGGCGCAGCGCGGTGCCAGTCGCCGCGTTCGTCACCGCGCCGTTGGGCACCAGCGTGAAGGGCCCCGGAGGCTGCGCGCCCGTGACGATCTCGGTGTCGGCGATGCCCGCGTCAGCAGACGGCGCATCGAAGAGCGTGTCTTCCGAGAGGTAGAGCCGGTAGTTGAACGCTCCCGACGTCGCGGTGCCGAAGTTGCGCATCGCCACCTCGGCGCCGATCTGCAGATCGTTGCCGGCCTGCGAGATGCCGGTGACGCGAAGACGGGTCGGCTGCAGATCGACTCCGGGCGGAGGGCCGAAGCGCACGTAGGTGATCGGCGAGCCCGTGTTCATCGGGTCGAAGCTGGCGATGTCGCAGTGCGCGTACGACGGCACGGGCATCGTGGGCACCGTGCGGTTCAGACAGCTCGCCGAGGGCAGCGCGTTCGTTCCCACCGCGCCCGTCGGAGACTCGATGCCGATGGTGGCCGAGATCGCCTGGCCCGAGCCCAGCATCGAGCCGTAGTAGAACTCGATGACGCCGTTCTCCCAGAGACGAATCTGGAAGTTCAGGGTGTACATGCCGAAGCGGCGGTTCCAATCCTTCCACTCGATCGCCAGGCCCTGCCCGTTCGGCCCCGTCACGACCTGCTGTCGCAGCGCGCTGGTGCCGTTGTTGCCGTCGAGGTCGTCCCAGAACGGCGCGATGAGCCCGTTGGGCTCGACCGTCGAAGGGATCGCCACGTTCGAGGGAAAGTCGTCGGTCGGAATCGTCGAGGCCTCGAAGAAGGCCATGCCGTTCGCCGTGACGACGATGCTCGTGTACTGGCGGTTGTAGAACTGAAACGTGAAGGGCAACGCCACGTTCGCTCGGCCACGGTCGGTCACGCTGTTGGGAGCCGTCAGCGTGATCGTCTGCGGGTTGGTGAGCGACGGGTAGCCGCTGATCGCCTGGGTGGTGGCCACGTATTGGGCAGCAGCCGACCCGGACCACAAGGCGAGCAGAAGGGCCATCGATCTCAACGACGTCATCGGGACAGACTCCTCAGGGGGGCGGCTCCCGGCGCCCTTCAGTGACCGGCCGTGTGGCTCTATATACGACCGTGTGCGCGCTGCACGAGGCTTGTGCACGTGAAGTACCGAGTTTTCCGGCCGTCTCCCGAGGCACCATGACCGTCGTCGCCGTCGCAGTGACCCTTTTGCTCTCCCAGGCAGCTCCCAGGCCCCACGCGCACCAGGTGCTGCTCGACCAGTGCCTCGTCTCGGCGGCTGATCCAAAGAACCCCTGGGCGCTCGCGCACGGCATGACCGCGTATGGCGCCACCTACCTCGCCACCGATGGCCGCAAAGCCACCGACGTCATCACGAAGGACTTCCTCGCCCGCAACCTGCTGCCCGATGGCGGCGTCGGGCCCGGCAACGCGTACGGCTTTCAACGGTACGCGAGCGATCGCACGCCCATCGAGCCGCACTCGAACCTGATCACCAAGACGTTCGTGATGGCGAAGCTGCCGCTGACGACGACATTCCCGACGACCTGGGGCACCGTGACGCTGCAGCAGCTGGTCGATGGCGTGAAGAAGGGCTTTCGCCACGTGCCCTCGAACGACGACTACTGGAAGGACTCGGCGTGGACGCTCGATCTCTTCTCGCAGACGGGCAAGCCGGGCTCGACGATCGCGACCGAGCTGGGGCCGATCTCCCTCGACGCGGTGATGAATGACGCACTCGACGCGCTCGAGAAGAACCAGGCCGAGCTGAGCGACGGCCTGAAGAAAGGTCTGCCCGAGGTGCCGAAACGCAAGCAGGGCATCTACGCGCACCCCTGTGGCGGGCTGCACTTCATGCAGGCGGTGTTCGGCTGGTCGCGCTTTCCCGAGGTGAAGAAGAAGTGGGGCGCGCGGCTCGATGGGCAGATCGCCGTCCTCTTCTACCGGCTCGAGTCGGAGCGGCGGCAATACGACGCAGCGCTCCAGCAGGCCCCACAATTCAAGCTGCAGATCCTCACGCAAGAGGTGAAGTTCTACGGCCACTTTCTGGAAACGCTCGGCCGCCTCAAGAACGAGACCGGCTGGAAGCCGAACAAAGAGCAGGAGCTGTCGATCAATCGCGCCAGAGCGCTCCTCGACGCGGCGGTGAAGGGGCTGGAAGAGATCAAGGCGTTCTCGACGATGGCAGCGATCAAGCAGTCGAACCCGCAGGTGTACCTCGATCTCATCGGGGACAGCTGCCACGCAGCGAATGGGTGGAATCAATGGCCGTGAGGCTTCTGGTGTTGGGGGCGGTGCTCGCAGTGCTGAGCGCCGGATGTGCGAACGAGAGCTGTCTGTCTGGAGATCCCGCGTGTGTCGTGGCGTCTCCGTGCCCGAAGGTGTCGTTCGAGTGTGGCGGCATGCAGGAGCAGCTCGCCATCGAGACGATCGCCGGCCCGTCACAGCGACCAGGTGGCTGGAACGGTCTGGGCGCGCGCGGTGACGTGAAGCTCTCGAACGGGTTCGCCGACGTGGTGATCGCCGGCATCGGCACGCAGAACTACCTCGATCCGAACGGCGGCTCGGTGCTCGATCTCGCCCCGCACGGCCAGCCGAAAGACGTCGTCACCAACATCTTCCAGGTGACCGGAATCCTCCCCGGCGACAGCATCAAGTACACGTCGATGAAGGTGATCGACGAGCGGCCCGATCGCGTGGCGGTCGAGCTGCGCGGCGCGCTCGACGGTCGCAAAGACGTGCTCGCGTTCACGCGCTACGAGCTGCGCCCGTGTGATCGAGGTGTGCGCGTACGCACCGAGGTGATCAACGGCTCCAACGACACCGAGCTGTGGAGCCTCGTCGACGGCTTCTATTGGAGCGGCCGCGAAGCGGTTCCGTTCACCCCCGGAGCAGGCTTCGGCTTCACCCACCCGTCATTCAATCTGCTCACCATCAACGGGGTGTTCCGCTCGTTCCCCTACCTCGCCGCGGCAGGCCACACGGGAGACGATCGCACCTCGTCGATCGCGAGTGCGAGCTGCACGGCTGCGACGATGGAAGGCTTCAACAGCGATCAGGTGAGCGCCGCCGGTCTGGCCCGGACCCGAGTTCCCCCCCGCGGCTACCAGGTGTTCGAGCGCTTCCTCTCGGTGGCCGACACGAAGGGCGTGAGTGGAGCCGTCGACATCGCCCTCGACGTTCGCCGGCAGGTGACGAAGGAGGCGTACGCGACCGTGAAGGGCAAGGTGGAGCGCCCGAACGCCATCGCCCTGAACTCCGAGCGTGAGACGAGCATTCAGATCTCGGAAGGAACCCTCGCGTCGACGGCCGCGCAGCGCAGCCCGTGGACGCAGATCGTCCCCAACACCGACGGCTCCTTCAGCGCACGCGTACCGGCGGGCAAGACCTACGTCGTCGAAGTGCACTCGTTCGGCCGCAAGGTGCTCGAGAAGGAGTTCACCAACGTCGCCGACGGCGCGGACTTCGGCACCTTCGTGCTGCCATCGACGGGCACCGTCACCTTCCGGGTGAACGACGCGGCGAACATGCAGGGCCTCGACGCAGAGATCTTCGTGGTGCCGGTCGACGCGGCTGAGCGCGAGAAGGTGCTGGGCACGCTGCATGGTCGCTTCACGGCCTGCGCGCCGTGGCTGGGCACGCCGTCGGGAGCCTCACCCGCGTGCAACCGCATTCTCGTTCGGCAGGGCGTCACGACCGCGGAAGTGCCGCTGGGGCGCTTCTACGTCTACGCGTTCCACGGCCCGTGGTGGTCGCTCGGGCGAGACACGGTCACGGTGATGCCGGGTGCCTCCACGATCTCGTTCACCCTCACCCGCCTCGCGGGGCTCAAGCCGGCCGGTTCGCTCACCGCCGACTTCCACATTCACGGCGCGGCCAGCTTCGACAGCTCGATCCCCGACTACGACCGCGTGCTGTCGTTCTCTGCCAGCGATCTCGATGTCGCGGTCGGCACCGATCACGACGTCGTCTACGACTACACGCGCGTCGTCGAGCAGCTCGGCCTCGCCCAGCGCCTCTCGACCGTCATCGGCCTCGAGACCACGGGCCACATTCCGTTCCTCTTCATTCCCAACTCGTCGTTCCCGCTCGTCATCGGCCACTACAACATGTGGCCGCTCAAGTACGACCCGTCGCTGCCGCGCAACGGTGGCCCGTACGACGAGCTGGTGGAGCCCGGGATGTTGTTCGAGCGCACGAAGCCGCTGTTCTCGGGCACGCCGCTGATCGAGCTCAACCACCCGTGGGCCGTCGCGGAGTTCGGCCGTGATCTCGGCTTCCCCCGCGCGCTGGCGATGGACCTTCGAAAGGATCTCCCCGCGGCCGACGATGGCACCAACCTGGGCATCTACGTGCGCACGCCGGCCGGTTCGACGTTCGCCAACAACGGGCACCACGCGCAGGAGGTGATGAACGGCTCCGACAATGGGCTGTTCCTGCAGTACCGCGCGTTCTGGTGGTACGTGCTGAATCAGGGCCAGAAGAAGATCGGCACCGCGAACTCCGACTCGCACAGCCTCACCGACAACACCGTGGGCATGCCGTTCAACCTGGTGACTGCCGCAACGCAGCCCGGCCCGACGTTCGACGTGAACACGCTGAACCGGGCGGTGCTCGACGGACGCGCCATCGGCTCCAACGGGCCCGTCATCGAAGCGACCATCGAAGACACGACAGGCACCGCGCGAACCTTCAGCACCACGACGTTCGCGCCGAAGGCTGACGCGAAGGTGAAGGTGAAGATCAGCTCGGCCCCGTGGATTCCGGTTCAAGAGGTGCGCTTCGTCGTGAACGGGCAGATCGTGAAGACCGTGAAGGAGACCAGCCTGCCGTCCGATCCGTTCGCGACCAGCGGGTCGTACGTTCGGTACGAAGGCGAAGTTGCGCTGAGCGAGCTGCTCGCTGGCGTCACTGGAGATGCCTGGCTGTCGATCGAAGCTGGCCGGCCACTGCTCGCCTCGGCCGATCTGGGTGGCGGCCAGGGTGGTGCGCTCGACGGGGTTCCCGACACGACTGACAACAACGGTGATGGCGTGGCCGACGCGAAGGACGTCTCCGAGGGCGCGAAGATTGGGCCTTTGGGCGAGCCTCCGCAGCCGAAGGAAGGCGAGACCGGCTTCGACTTCGCCAACATCACACTGGGCTATCCGCTGGCGTTCACGAATCCCTTCTTCCTCGACCGGACCGGTGACGGACAGTTCTCGGCTCCGGGTGCGAAGGGAGGCCGCTGATGCGATCGATCATTCTGGCGCTCGTCTCGACGGCAGCGCTCGCGCAGGAAGTGACCCAGCCCGTGGCCGACGTGACGCCGCGTGGTGGGTGCGTGGCGGAAGACTCGCGTGGGCTGCCTGAAGGCCCGCTCGGAGTCGGGTACGTGGAAGCCGATCTCGCGGTCGGCCGTCGCCCCTGCCCTCGCAACGAGGTCGGGCTCGGCGTGCATGGCGCGGGCATCATCGACACGCCGAACTTCTACGGAAACGTCGGCGCGCAGGGCGTGCTGTTCGGGTCGTGGGCCGTTCGGCCGCGCACCGAGCTCTTCGCGTCGATCGAGGCGATCAGCTTCGGCTTCACGCAGAACGCGACCCTGACGAAGACCGAGCTCACGCTGGGCCACATGACGGCTGGGGTGTCGCAGGTGCTCTACGACACTGATCGGCTCACCGGCGCGTTCACCGGCCGAGTGCTGCTGCCGACGTCGTTCGAGATTCCGGGAATGCGGCTCGTCGGCGCCGAGATCGGGCACGCGGTGAGCTGGCGGCCGAAGACGTGGCTCGAGGTGCACGGCGCGGCGAGCGTCGATCTCACGCTGGCCCTCGGAGCAGCGCGCAGTGATCCCCGCGTTGGTGGCTTCGCGGTGGTTGGAGCGATGTGGCAGCCCACGACGTGGTTCGGCTTCGTGCTCGACGTGAATGGGCGGGTCGGTCGCGTGAGCTACCTGGCTCCGACGATCGGGGCGCGCTTCCGCATCTCGTCGTTCGGCATCGAGGTCGGCGGCAGTCTTCCGATCGTCGGCAATGATCGGCATGACTTCGTCGCGAGCCTGCGGTTCAGCTGGCGGTTCTGATGACTGCGAGCCTGTACGAGGAGCTGTCGGCGAAGCTCGAGAAGGATCCGCGGCTGACGAAGCGTGGCGGGCCGAGGGTCGACTTGAGCCTGTTGCTGTTCAACGCGCGCGAAGACGTGCGGGCGTTGTGGGAAGCGGCGCAGTCGGTTCCGGAAAACGCGGAGCTCTCGGCGGCCGTCGAGCGGCTTCGTCCCATCTTCGGGCGGCGGTGATGGCGCAACAGAACGATTCGCAGCGGATGATCATCGGCGCGTTGCTCGGCGGCGCGGCCATCGCGCTCGGAGTCGCGGGATTCTTCGCGGCGCAGCCGAAGACGACGACGCCAACCGCGGCACAGGGTCCGCTCGTTCCCGGCTTCGATCTGCCGCGACTGCAGGGAGGTTCGGTGAAGCTGTCGGACCTGCGCGGGAAGATCGTGGTGATCGACTTCTGGGCGACGTGGTGTCCTCCATGTCGCGCCGAGATGCCGTGGCTGGTCGCGATGGCGAAGAAGTACGAGTCGCGCGGCGTGGTGTTCGTGGCGATCAGTGAAGACGATCCGCCCGGTCAGGTTCCGCTGGTGACCGAGTTCTCGCGCGAGGTGCCCGGGCTCGAGCGGTTCGCGGTGCTCGGCGATCCCGAGATCGAGTCGCAGTACGGCGTGACCTCGCTGCCCACGTTGTTCATCGTCGATCGCGAAGGCCGGCTGGTGCAGCGACTTCAGGGCGCGGCAGAAGAGTCGAAGGTCGTCGCGCTCATCGATCGCCTCGCCGATTAGTTCAGCGGCCCCAGCAGTCCCTTCACCGAACGGTTGTCTCCGAACACGTGACGACTGGTCATCACGAACATCAGACAGGCCTGAGCTGGCTTGCTGACCTCAAGGCGAGGAAGACTCAGCGAACTGAGAAGTCCTCCCTGCAGAGAGAGCTGCGAGGAGCCGACCAGCTCCAGCATCTCCAACAGCAGCCGCCGAGCCTGTCTGGCCGAACGCGCATCGACGATTCGCGCCTGCGTCCGAATCCTGCGCGCTGACTCGACCAGCCCGAGACGGTCGAACCAGAGCGGAAGGAGCTCTCGGACCGAGCGATCGACCCACGACCACGCAAGCCGCGTCTGCTCCGCGTCCGAGAGGTCCTGCCAAAGCGGAGCGAGGCTGCGGACGACCTCTGGAGCACTTCCCTGCACGATGCTCAGGGGTTCAGATCGATCGTGTACCGGAAGTCGTACGAGTCGTTGTCGTACGTGTACGTCGTGCCATCGACCGTCATCGATCCCGTGATGCTCGCGCGCATGCGGAAGCTGTTGTTGGTGGTGTCGATGTTCGTCGTGATCTTCAGATTGTTGTACTGAATCGATCCACGCTCGGTGTCGCTCTCGACGGTGATCGGCCCGCCGTTCATGTTCACCGACAGGTTCAGCATGTTGGTGTTCCCGCCCGAGCTGGTGCCCATCGCGGAGTACGTCGACGTGATCGGCCCGCCATTCATCGTCCACATGCGGCCGTCGTCCGTCTTGTACTTGCACGCGTTGCCGGTGATCGAGAACGAGACCGCGGCGCTGTTGGCCGTCGCGTTCGCCGTGACGTTCACCGCCACCGAGCCGCCCTCTTCACAGCTCGCGCTGGCGTTGATGGTGTCGATGGGCGTCGCAGCCTTGAACGCCGCGCTGCCCGAGAGGCGCGACATGCGCGTGGCGTACTCCGCCGCCTGCTGCTTGTTCATCTGCAGCGGGTCCTTCGCACAGCCAACCAGCGCCATCAGACCGACGACCACGAGCGAATTGCGAACCATGGGCTTCTCCAGAAGATGAACTGCGGGGAGCGGCTCGTACCACGCCGCGAGGGCTCAACGAACCGGGCAGGCGGGCTGCGTGCCGCCCGAGCAACCAAACAACAACGTGTCGATCGCGCAGATGGCCTCCTGCACCAGGCCATTGCGGAGCATGTCGGCCACGACCGGCAACGCGAGCTCTGCGTTCGACCGCGACTGGCCCGACGGGACCGATGTCGACAACAACGTCTTGCAGGTGCTCGCCGCGGCGGCGATCGCCGCTTCGTCACCACGCACGGCCTTCGCCAGGGTGTTCGCGAGGAAGATGAGCGAGCCGCGCTGATCGACGTCTTGAATCTGCTTGAACACCTGCGACAGGCGCGTGACTCCGAACTCGGCGCGCATGTCGCGAATCGCGAGGCGGTACAGCATGCGCACGATGTCGGAGTTGCGATCGCTCACGGTGATGCAGTTGAGCGCCTTGCGCGTCGGCTCGATGAGGGTGGGCGTCTGCAGAATCAGCTTCAGGTCCTCGACGATCGGCCGCAGATCCATCTTGAGCTCGGCCGAGAGCGGCAGCTGATCGAACGCGTTCTGCAACGCCTGGGGATCTGCGCCCTGCACTGCCGGAATCAGCGCGCGGGAGATCGACACGAAGCCGTCCTCCGACAGGTTCTGCGGCGCGAGGAACGCGGTGAGGCTCGTCTTCGTGCCCAGCGTGTTGATGTCGGCCACCAGCTTTCGGCCGGGCGCGGTGTTCGCGTAGTCAGTGAACGCGATGATCAAATCGAGCCCGTTCGACAGCTGGCACTGGGCGTTGTTGCTGCACAGGTTCGAGAACGCCGCGGCCACCTCGTAGTGCGGCTGCTTGTCGGCCGACGTCCCCGTGCCCGTCATGTAGTCGATGATGCCCTGCAGCTGCGGCTCGACGACCGCGATGGCCTCGAGCCCTTTTCCCTGATGCACGAGCGAATCGATCGCGCGGCGCATCTCGCAGACCTCGTTCGCGAGGTTGAGCGGCGGAGGCGTGGTGGCGGGCGCGCAGTACGACTCCTTCGAACCGCCCGGCTCTGGCGGCTTCGAGGCCAGCGCGTTCAACGTGGCGAAGATGATGCGCAGCACGTCGTTGATCGGCGGCGGCTCGTCAGCACGTGACGTCTTGAGCAGCTGGTTCTCGACGACGTTCTTCAGGTTCTGCGTCTTCCCGGTCGAGATCGAGTTCACGAACCGCGGCATCAGCTGATCGAACCTTCGGCACTGCTGCATCGCCGGCGCAGCAGGCTCTGGAGCGACCTCTTTGTCGGCTCCACACGCGCCCAGCGCGAGCCCGACGATGAACGCGCCGAGGCCTGCCGACCAGCGCTGCGCCGAGGGGCGCCCCATCACCCTGCGTCACCTGCGTCGGGTTCGCCTGCATCGACTCCAGCGTCGACGCCCGCATCGACCTGCGAGCCGGCGTCCACGCCCGCATCGACTCCTGCGTCGATCGAAGCGCCTGCATCGACGCCCGCATCGATGACCGAGCCAGCGTCCACGCCTGCGTCCACACCTGCATCAACGCCAGCGTCGATGATCATGCCCGCGTCCACGCCCGCATCCACAGGCTGGCCGGCGTCCACCATCATTCCGGCATCGGGAACTCCAGCGTCGACCGGCGTTCCCGCGTCCATCACGCCCGCATCGGGGCGGCCTGCGTCGACCATCGATCCAGCATCGGGAACTCCGGAGTCCACGACGACGACCACTCCCGAGTCACGCCCCGCATCGGGCACTGGCGGAATGATGATCACGCTCGCATCAGGGCGTGGGCCGGCATCGGTCTCCATCGGAATGCCACCGTCCGGAAGACGATCAGAGCGGAGAATGGTGAACGCCGACACGCCGCGCTTCGTCGACTTCGTGCGCAGCAGCGAGGTCGTGCCGCGAATCTCGTTGCGCACCCGATCGAAGAAGAGGTTCCCCAGCACTTCCCAGTTCCCGTCGATCGAGCTCGCCACCCGCAAGAGCTGATCGTCGCGCACGTTCGTGAGGTCGACTGCATCGAGCTTGATGCGCACGATGGCCGGCTTCGCAAAGCGGTACTCCTCCTTGTTCAGCGCCTCGATGTCCCAGACCTCGGAGACCTGGCCGCCAGGGCGGTCGCTGGACGGGTACGTGATTCTGAAGTTCTGCGCTTCCGACAGCCCCTGCGGTGGAATCTCGAGGCACAACCGCCGCTCGAGATCGCACAGCTCGCCACCAGTCGGAGTGATCTGGGCCTCGTTCGACCCGCCGCACGAGACGAACAACGCCGCCCACAGCAGCCCCACCCCAACCAACAGCCATCGGACCTGTCGCACGGCGCGGAGCATACGCTGACAGGCGGTTGCGGAGCGAAGCTTGACGAACGTCGAGCAGACGACGATGTGACCCCTGTCTTCCTTCTCCAAGGACCCCTCACCATGAACCGAACCCTCGCTCTCTTCACGGCAGCCCTCGTCGCCTGCTCGCCCCCCGCCACCGACACGAACAAAGACGGCATCGCCGATGGCGTTCGCACGCCCAACACCGTCACGCAGGTCGCGCCTTCGAACCCGGTCGGAAGCATCACCGGCGTCGTCGCCAACACGAAGTTCACCGGTCTCGCCGACGTGAGCGTGCTGCTGGTGCTGGGCTCGGGCTTCACCACCGCCATCAAGTCATCGAGCGAGGGAGCCTTCCGCTTCGCCAACGTGCCCGCCGGATCCACGGGTCAGCTGATTCTCTCGAAGGAGGGCTTCGGAACGGTGCGCGTGCCCGTGACGGTTCCGGTGAGTGGCGGCAACGTGCCGGTGAACGACGCCAACGCGAACGCGGGCGTGATCATGCTGCTCGAGCTCAACGGCTCGGTGAAGTACCAGGTGCAGACGGCGAACGGGCGGCCCGCGAAGGCCGTCAAGGCGTTCCTCGAGGTGAACCCGGCCGGCTTCCAGCTCACCACGGGCACGGGCTACGGCACCTCGCTCGGCCAGCTCTCGTTCGAAGGCACAGCCGACGACACGGGCGCGATCACGTTCGCGAACGTTCCTGCACCGACCGAGCTCGCGCGCACCACTGGCGGCACGACCAACTACACGCTCGTCATCGCCGGCCTCGACGAAGATGGCGACGGCGAGAACGAGTTCAACGGCCTCGTCGACAGCCGCTCCGGCCGCGACTTCTTCACCAATGGCGTGCCGACGCTGCGCCTGCCCGACAACCGCGCGGGTGGAGCGCCCTCGATCGTCGCCACCAACGTCGAGAGCCTCACCGGAACCCTCTCGCCCGTGCGCAACCTGCTGCGCCCCACCGAGAGCGTCTACGTCGTCTTCAACCAGCCCATCGCCGAGCGCTCGCTGCTCGTGCGCGCGACGCAGGAGGACTGCTCGACCGTGGTGAACACCAGCGTCGTGGTGAAGGGCAACGTGCTGCAGATCTCGGCCGCCGGAAATGGGTGGACGCTGGGCGACAAGCACAACCTGCTGATCCGCGCGACCGGCACCGAGGCCGGAGGCACGAACCAGACGGCCTCGTTCACGGGCTTCGTCTTCGGTGGCGAGCTGGCGACGCCCAAGGCCCCCACCGCCGCGGCGTTCTCCATCAAGCGCGCGATGGGCAACATGTCGAACGACATTCAGAACGGCGACACCCTCATCATCACCTTCGACGTGCCGCTCCGCCGCCTCTCGACGAACGGCTTCTTCCAGTGGAACTTCGACCTGAACATGATGGGTGGCGTGAACGCGATGGACTTCGGCGAGTTCGGCAGCACCGGCGGCTTTGCGTTCGCTCCCGACGAGCCGACGATCGACCCGCTCACCAGCCAGTTCTCCTGCCTCGCGTCGAACTACACGCGCCGGTGGACGGGCACGATCTCGAGCCTGCCGGTCACGGGCATTCCGCGCGGCACCCAGGCCCGCGTCGTGCTCCCCGTCGTCGGTGCAGGCCAGGGCGGCTACCAGACGATCTGGGGCGTCGCGTTCACCGGCCCGCAGACGGGCGTTCCCACCGTTCTTCCGTAAGGAGCATTCTTGGTCCTCGGCTTCGCGCTCGCTGGTCTGCTTCAGGTCGCTTCGGTGCACCTGCAGCCTGGCGTCGCGCGGCCGGGTGACGCCGTGCTGATCACCGTGCTGGGTGTGACGAAGCAGCCCACGGGAACGCTCGGCCCGCAGACGCTCGACTTCCTGCCCATCGCCGATGGCTTTCAGGCCCTGGTCGGCCTCTCGGTCGAGGCCACCATCGGCACCCGGACGTTGACGGTCGAGCTGCTTCCCGAAGGCGGCACCGAGACGACCATCATCGGCTCCCTCGACGTCGTGGAGCCGGGTTGGCCGAAGCGCGAGCTGAAGGTCGCGAAGAAGTTCACCAACCCGTCGAAGAACGAACAGCTGCGCTCGGCTCGCGACACGAAGGCGTTTTCTGACGCGTTCGACGTCGACCTCGAGCCGTGGCTGTTCTCGCAGGACTTCGTGTGGCCCCGACCGAAGGACATCACCGCGCCGTTCGGCGATCTGCGACTCATCAACGGGAAGAAGAAGAGCCAGCACTTCGGTGCCGATCTCGATGGCAACACGGGCGATCCCATCACCGCCGCCAACGCAGGCGAGGTCGTGATGGTGCGCGACTGCTTCGCCTCGGGGAACACCGTGCTCATTCATCACGGAGGCCGGCTCTTCACGGCGTACTTCCACCTCTCGAAGTTCGAGGTGAAGGAAGGCGATCTCGTGCAGCCCGGTCAGCGAATCGGGCTCGTCGGAAAGACCGGCCGCGTGACGGGCCCGCACCTGCACTTCGGCGTGAAGCTCGACGGGCGCTGGGTCGATCCGTCGAGTGTGCTCGCCCTGCGCTTCTTCGAGTTCTCTCCTGCCCTGCCCGTCGTCACCGAACCCAACGGCGGTTGAGCGCCGGAGACTCGATGGAGACGGTGCTCGAGGAGTTGAGTCGGTTGTGTGGGCGACGAGACAGCACCGCGCTCCTGGCCATGCTTCGTGGCGAACCGAGCCGGTACGATCGCGACGGCATGTGGAAGGCGCGAGACTGGCGCCTCAACGGTACCGCCGACACCTTCGACACCAACGACTTGTTGAACGCCGTGGTGGCGATTCCGTTTCTCTTCAGTCACCTGCCCGCGCGCGACCCAGGCTTCCGCCGAATTCCAGTGCTCTTCGACAAGGTGATGGAGCGCCTCCAAAACCCCGACCTGTTGCTCGTCGGTGGCTCGCCGACCCTGCGCATGCGCGACGAAGAAGCCACCGAGGCCTCGAAGGGCGCCTGGGTGGTGGTGGACGGCTATCTCTCGTTTCGGCCCGCGAAGCTGACCGGCGAGCACCGCGCGTTTCTTCACGGCGCGGTCGAGCGTCACTACCCCAACGAGGTCTGGCCCTTCAGCGGCTGCTACCCCGCGTTGGAGGTGCTTCAGCGCCCCACCTTCATCGCCCTCGTCGAACGCGCGCGCGCCAGCCCCCTCGTCGACGGGCAGTGGGAGATCGACCCGCTCGCATCGGCACCTGCACTCGTCGAACGCGTTTCCAGCGCCCGTTCGCTCTCGACAGATGCCGCGCGCCTCTTCCTCCAGGTGCTCACGCTCGCCGACTGCACCGACGCGCTGCTCCTCTCGGCCAACGGCTGGGCGAAGCCGCGCCTCAAGTCGGTCGGACAATCGCTGGTCGAGAAGGGACTGCTCACGGCAGAGAAACGCCCGCGCGCAGCCCGCACCTTCTCGCTCCCCGGCGTCTGGGACGCGTTCAAGCCGCCGCACCCAGCCATGGAGCGGTGGAAACTCTCGCTCTACGACGCGACGTGCGAAGAGAAGCACGTGCTGGCGCCGTTGGGCCGGGTGTACCCGCTGCGACCGGTGCACGAACTCTTCGCCGAGGCGTGGACTCGATGGCAGGACGAGTCGAAGACGGCGCGCTCGACCGCCCGCCCTCGAGGCGAGTGGCTCTCGGCCATCACCGCCACGCGAAACGACGACCTGCCCCGGCTCGTCTACGCTGACTGGCTCGAAGAGCAGGGCGACCCGCGCGGCCGCTTCATCCAACTCCAGTGCGAACTCGCCAAAGCGCCGAGCCCGACCCTCGAAGCGGAGTGCGGGAAGCTGCTCGAAGCTCACGGTGCGAAGTGGCTCGAGAAGGTGCACGGCTTCATCGAAGAAGCGCAGTGGCGCCGCGGCTTCGTCGCCGGCATCACCGCGAGCGGCCCGGTCTTCGCCAAAGGAGCGGCCACCGTCTTCGCCGAAGAGCCGTTGATCGAGCGCTTCACCTTCGCGCAGACCATCAACGCGGCGCAGGTGCGAGAGCTCGCGAGCTGTGCCGAGTTTGCGCGCTTCACCGAGCTCGACACGGGTGGTGAGAACTACTTCTCGAGGCTCGAGTTTCTCGAGACGCTGCTGGCGTCTCCTCACTTCCCGACGCTCCGCTGGCTCCGGCTGGCCTTTCATCGTCCCGGAGAAGGCCTGAGCGGCGCCCTCGTCGACGCGCTCATCGAAAACGAACGCCTCTCACAGTCGCTGCGCTTCCTCGAGCTGCAGGGCCAGAACCTCGGCCGGGGCCTCGAGACGGGGAACCACGGGTTCGCGAACGTGCGCTACGGCACCAGGTGGCTCGAGCGCCTGCTCGAGGGCCTGCCAGTGCTCGAGACCCTTCGAGTGCCCTACAACGGGTTCACCTCGGTCGACGCGAAGGATCTGGCGAAGCGGCTCGAGCAGGGCTTCGCGCCCGCGCTCGTCACCCTCGATTTCTCCAACCGCATCGAGCAGCCGTTCGTCACGAAGGTCGTTCAGTGGAACCACAACACGGTGAGCGAGGACGCGCAGCACCGCCTCGACGTCGTGTTGGCAGCTCGAAAGGGGCTCCCGCTTCCTGAGGCCATGGCGGCTGCTCCGACGCCACCGAAGAAGCAGAGCGAGCGATTCCCCTTCGTCGAGCGCGCAAAGTCGGGGCGCTCGAAGTGCGTGGTGTGCTCGCAGCCAATCGCCGAGGGCGAACTGCGCCTCGGCATCGAGCGGGCGCACGCAGAGCTCCGGACGATCACCGCGTGGCTGCACGTCGACTGCCGGGCGACGTGCGCCGAGTTGATGGGCATGACCGACGTCGACGAGCGACTCGCGCGGAACTCCCGTGGCCTCTGGCCGCAGTGATGAACCCTACTTGTCGTTCCACTTCGCGGGCCGCTTCTCGAGGAAGGCCGTCACACCCTCTGCGGCGTCTTCGGTGAGCACGTTCAGCGAGAGCTGGCTGGCGAGGAACTCCACCGCCTGACCCAGCGGCAGATCTTCGGCGGTGAAGAACGCGCGGCGGCCCAGGCCCAGAATCGCCTGGCTCTTCCCTGCCAGCTTGTCGGCCAGCGCCTTCGTGGCGACGTCGAGCTCTGACGCAGCCACCACGCGGTTCACGAGGCCCCACTCGATCGCCTGCTGCGCGGTGAGGCGATCGCCCGTCAGCACCATTTCGAGCGCGCGTTTGCGGCCGAGGTGCCGCTGCAGCAGCGCCATCAACATCATCGGGAACAGGCCGCGATCGATCTCGGGCGTGCCGAAACCAGCGTCAGCCGACGCCACGGCGAGATCGCACGCGAGCACGAGCCCGATGCCGCCTGCGAGCGCGTGCCCGTTCACCCGCGCGATGGTGGGCTTCCTCACCTGCTGGAACTTCTGCAGCAGCAGCCCGTAGCCGCGGCGTCCCTCGTGGCCCGAGAGAAAGCCGTCTCCGGTCATGCCGCCGAGATCGCCGCCCGCGCAGAACACCTTCTGGCCTGCGCCCGTGAGCACGACACACCGAACGGCAGAATCGGAGTCAGCGCGCTCGAGCCCTTCGATCAGCTGCTGCACGACGAGCGGAGAGAGCGCGTTTCGCGCCGCCTCGCGATCGATCGTCAGTCTCGCCGTGCCGCCCTCGACTTCGTACCTGACTTCGCGCTGGTCCATGGAGCCTCACTGGGAATCGCTTCGGACGCCACGACGGGCGGGCGTTCGACCGGCCGCGCGTGCACGACACCGCGCAAGAACGTCTCGGCGACCTGCTCACTGGCGCGCTCGAGCACGTCATCGCGGCGCTCCATGAGGCCCATCACGAACGTGGTGAGCCCCATCTCGATGGAGCCGAAGAGCAGCGCCGCCGCCAGCTTGGGATCGAGGTGTGCGGCCATCTCTCCGTGCGCCTGTGCCTCGGCGAAGATCGACGTCGCCAGCTCGATCACACTCGTGAAGGCCCCGCCGCGGTTCACCGCTCCACCGGACGGGCTGCGGCCGACCTCGAGGATCAGCACCTTCACGCCGCGCGGATCACGCCGGTACGCCTCGAACGCCACGTGCACGACGCTGCGAATGCGCGCCTCGAAGCCCGCCTCGTGCGACAGCGCCGCCTGCACGCGCGACAAGAAGCCCTGCCAGCCGCTCTCGAACACCGACCCGAGCAGCTCATCCTTGTCCTTGAAGTAGTGGTACACGAGGCCGTAGGCGACGCCGGCCTCGCGGGCCACGTCAGCGATGCGGCAGCCCTGAAAGCCCTTGCGCGAGAAGACCTCGACGGCCGCCCGCAGAATGGTCTTTCGGCGCTCGGCCTCGCGCTCGTTCCTCGGAAGCTTCGTCACTCGCCTGGTCGCCACGATCCGTCGCTCGTTGATTTGAGAATCAGCGAACGGACCGTAGCCGAACGTGGGCGACGAGCAAGCAGCCTCGGGCGTTACTCGATGGTGCCGGAGATCTCTCCGACGGAGAACTTCACGATGTGCCCGCCGAGCGGCGACGCGGTGAACTCGCAGATGACGGGAACGGTGTACCGCAGCGGCGTTCCGCGCCGGGGAAGCTGCTCGGCCGGAGGAAGGTTGGGGTCGCGCGCATCGAGGACGGCGAGATCGATTCGACGCCCGGCTGGGTAGGTGAAGGCGATGCCAGATTTTCCGCCGCCGAGGTTCTGAACGATGACAGGTGGATCACCGGGGTCGCCGATCGACGCGCCGTCTCCCACACCGCAGCCGTCGGAGTCGGCGTTCTGGGCGATGCTGTTGTACCAGGGGTCGCTGATGCGAACGCTCGTTCGGTAGAAGCCCGCGCCCGTCGTGCCCGTCGGAACGGCGCGGTCGCAGAGCGACGACATGCGGTCGGGGCACTCGAAGTTGAACGGGCCGGGCGGGTTGAAGGCGCTGAGAATGGGCGAAGGGTTCGCCACGTCGTCCGGGTGGGGAATGCCCGTCCACAGGATCTTCTCCTGCGTCCAGATGAGGGTGCTGGGGTCCCACTTGTTGTTCTTGCCGGTCCACTTCTTGTCGCCGTTGACGTCGACGAAGCGCTCGTCTGGGTCCCACGTGCCGTTGTCGTTGGTGTCGACGAAGGGCTCGGTGAGGTCGACGTAGGGCTCGTTGTCATCTTGAACGCCGTTGTTGTTGCTGTCGGTGAAGGCCTCTTCGCCCGCGGTGACGGCGATCATCGTGACGAGGTTGTCGCGAGGGTTCATGCGAATGGTGGTGCCGTCTTTGTTCTTGCGCGGAAACGGGCTGCCGAGCTGCTCGAGACGGCTGGGCTCGCGCGGGTTCATGCCGGGCGCAGGAGGCGGGTTGAGGGCGGGGTTCGAGACCCACGCGAAGGGCTCCATCCACAGCGGCACGAGGTACTCGCCGGTCTGCAGCTCGCCGATGGGGGGCGTCCAGGTCCAGTTCTCGGGGTCGACGTCCTTCGGGAGCGGGTACGAGGACTTGTAGAGAATCGTCGCGTCACCAACGACGTTGGACTGCGAGGTCTCGGTGGGGCCGATGGTGCCGGCTTCGGTCAGGAACGAGACGAGCGCGTTGGGAATGCCGTCACCGTTGCGATCGCCCACGTGGGCCGAGCACTCGAGCTTCACACCTGCGATCAGCGCTCGGCTGGGGTCGTAGGCGCCGATGGCGTGACGGCCGCCTGACGCATCGCCAGCGATCTGGCCGCACTGGAACGTGAACTGCGCGTGGTTCGGCGTGGAGCCGGCGAAGGTGATGGGCGGCGAGAGCACGGTCTTGTTGCCGGCAGTCGCGACGACGATGACGGAGTTGACTCGGTTGGAGGCCTGCAGCTGCACCTCGGCGAAGCCGGAGCCGCGCTGGGACTGAGCGCTGGTGGGGCTGAGCGTGACGGCCGGGTTGCCACCCGACTGCAGCTTGAAGTCGACCTGCTGGCCCGCGAGGGGAAGGCCTCGCTCATCGTAGAGACGGAAGCGCACCGTCACGATCTCGCCGATGCGAGGCTGTGTCGGGGTGATCTCGACGAACTCCATCGTGGAGGGGCCGAGACCCGCTCCACAACCAGCCAACAGCAGCAACGTCGCCAGGACGCGCAGGCGCATTCACGACCTCCGGGAAGACGGGCATCTTTGAGGGGCCCCACCCCACGGTCAAGGGACAATCCGTGTGGGTCACGGCCCTGCGCCGAAGGAGCCGAGCCGCGAGACCGAGAAGTTGAAGCCCGCGAACTCGACGGGGCCCAGCAAGCCTGCCCCCGTGAGCCGTTGCACGACCGAGAAATCGAGCCTGAAGCACTCACACGCGGGGGTCCACGTCACGCCGACCTGATGCTGGCCGAAGGTGAGCAGATCCTGAGAGAGGACCGCGGGGCGTGGAAGGTACGGGTTGAGTGACGCGGCGAGGCGGCCGAAGCCGTCATCGAGCGGAGGGCCGGCTTCCGTGATGGGCCAGCGCCGATTGAGCAGCGTGAGATCGTAGCGGACTCCGAACGAGCCGAACCGAAGCCGGCCGCCGGTGATCAGGCGTTGTGCGCGGGTCTCTGACGCAGCAGGCACCGGGTCACCAAAGAGCAGGTCGATCGGCGTGCGTGCGCGGTTGGTGCCGTCATCGAGCAGGTTGTCGTAGCCGACGTAGAGGCCGTGGCCCTGCGGGGTGTCGAAGTTCAGCATCGCCGAGCCTGAAGTGAAGCGCGGCGCGGGAGCGGTGGTTGGGGTCTTTCGCCAGCGAGGCTCCATGCGAGCCTGCCCGCTCAACGTGATCCACCAGAGGCTCATGGCGAGGCGTGCGTACGACTCTGCGAGACGGGGCGAGTTGAAGCGGTTCGGCTCGGTGGTCTCGGGCGCGAGCACCCCACCCGGTCCCGGCGTCACGGGAGACAGGAGATCGAAGCCCTGGCCGAGCTCGAGGCGCAGCACTTCACGCCCTCCCCGCTCGACGAGCCGGTTGCGCAGCTCTGCGACGGCCTGAACGCGTGGCCGGTTGTCGCTGATCGAGCGGTCGATCTCGTCGTAGGCCGCGGGACCTCCGAGGAGGGAGGGATCGAAACGGTTGGGCGCGGTCGCGAGCACGAAGGGAACGGCGCGCGCCTCGACGATCGGCGTGATCGAGTGCCTCAGCGTGCCGTTGAAGACGCGCGCGAGCTCCAGCTCGGTTCGCGCTGCAAGAAGTGGGTAGCCGCGGGACATCGTTCGTCCGCTCGACTCTCCAAACCACGCGCCCTGCCGCCAGGCCGCCATGCCCGAGACCGACATGGCGTTCCCAATCGTCCCCCCCGCCCACAGCCGCGGCATCACGTTCACGCGAAGCCGCGACTCCCGTTCACCCAGCTGCCACTGGCCGTTGCCGAGGCCCGTCTTCACCGCACTCGAGAGGAGCGTCGTCGAGCACTGCGCCAGCTGTTGAGGGCCACGGGCCAGATAGAGCCGCTCGACGACGCACTCTGCCGGCAGCTCGGCTCCGGTGAAGGGGTCGAAGAAGCGCCCCTCGTACGCGAGCGCGCCCTCGTCACCCGTGCCGAAGCGCAGCGGCATCTGCTGCACGGCGTCGGCGGTGAGATCGAAGAAGAGCGGCCCCGTGAGCTGTCGCAGCGGGAGCGCGAAAGTCAGCGCAGGCAGCCGCTGAATCGTGTTCGGCCCGTACTTCGGCGCGGTCGACCCACGAGGGAAGAGATCTCGGCCGAAGAGGTCGTAGCCGCTCGTGAGATCCTGCCGGACCACCGCATCGAGCGTGAGCAGGTGATCGTCGCTGCGATGAAAGAGCACCGCCGACGAGCGCAGGTAGCCGGCCTCGCGCGCGATCACGTCGGGCGTGATGTCTCGCTGGTAGTACCCGTCGGAGTACGCGCCCAGATCGATCCGCGTGCCGAACCCGTGCCCGAAGTCCTGGGTGTGAAAGAACGACGCCTCACCGCGAAGGCCTCTCGTTCGCCCGAGCGCGAGGGCGGCGTTGCCCGGGTCGCGCTGTTCGCGCAGATCGTACAGCAGCCCGAGCGACACCCTGCCCTGCGCGCGCTCGGACAAGACGTAGCGGAACTCCGAGAGCAACCGCGGCCCCATGATGCCGAACGGCTGTTGGAACGCCGAGGGCACGGGGTCGAGCGAGCCATCGCGCCAGGGCGTGCGGAACGCGTTGTCCTGCAGGACGCCGAGCGGGCCCTGCTGCTCGATGGTGCGGCGTGGGCCACCGAAGAAGTAGCCGGGCGTGAAGGTGAAGTCGGCGCTGCGGCCCGCGGTCACGAACACCGGCTGCTCGAACGAAAACCCGCTCAAGACCGTTCCACCGGGCTTCGGGAACAGCAGGCCCGTCGCGCGATCTCCGAGCGGCAGACTCAACGGAGGAAGAATGAAGACCGGCACCTCTCCGAAGAACGGCACCTTCTTCACCCACGTGATCGGCCACTGCACGAAGACGCGATCGGCCTCTTTGTTCAGCAGCGCTTCGCTCGTGCGAATCGACCAGCTCGGCGAGTTCAGATCGCAGTCGCAGGGCGTCAGCTCGAGGTTCTCCATGCGCCAGAGATCGCCTTCGCGGACGAAGTGGTTGCCCGACATCACCATCGTCGACTTCCCCACGGCTTCGGCCTCGGCGAGCGTCTTCGCGGCGACCAGCTTCTGGCCGTTGGCGTCTGCCTTGGCGAAGGCCTTGCCGTCGAGCACGTGGGCTTCGGTGACGGTCTCTCCGTCGAGCTCGAGCTCGATGACGTCGCCGACCAGCAGCGTCGGCGTGGTGCCCTGGGCGACGCGGGCCCAGACGTTGCCCATGGCGAGCGCCCGCTGGGTCGTCTGATCGTAATAGATGCGATCGGCGTCGATCGCCGCGCCGGTCATCTCGAGGTGGGCGCGGCCTTCGGCGATGGTGCGTTTGTGCTGGCCGTCGTGGAGCACGCGCTCGGCCGTGAGCGTGATCTCCGTCGTCTCAGCCGGAGCGGCTGGCGCAGACACCACCGTCGCCATGAGGAGCCAGCCGAGCCACATCGCCAGCGCGCTGTATCAGTCTGGCCGCTCGAACTCGACGGTCAGCTCGTTGCCGGTCTGAGAGGTGCGGTAGGCGACGGCGCGCTTCAGGCTGATGGTGACGCGCACGTGGGTGTCGTCGGCGGTCTCGGGCTTCACCAGCGAGACGGCAGTGTCGAAGAACGAGGCGTCGAGCATGCGCTCGTTGTTGGGCAGGCCGATCTCGGTGTTCTCGAGGGTCACCACCACGTTGCGGCGACCGTCTTCACCGACCGAGAAGCGCACGGGAGCCGAGGTGCGCATGAAGATGCGGCCCACCCCGTCCTGCTGGCGGAAGCCGACGTGGGTCATGCGAGCGGGGCGGCCCGCGAGCTCGGTGGGGGTCGGCGTGCGGAGCGCTGCCTCTTCCAGCTCGCGCTGCTTCCGGGCCCGTTCGGCTTTCGCGAGCTCTTCGCGGCGAGCCTCTTCTTCAGTCGAGCGCTTCTTCGACTCGAGCTTCGCCAGGCGCTCGGCCTCGGCACGCTCTTCGGCTTCGCGCTTCTTGCGCTCCTTGTCTTCGCGGGCGAGGCGCTCGCGCTCTTCGCGATCGAACTTCTCGGCCATCGCGCGGGCCTCGGCGTCGGCGCGCTCCTTCGCTTTGCGCTCGGCGATCTCGCGGTCCTGCTTCGCGCGCTCTTCACGCGTCATCTTCTCGCGAAGGGCGAGCTCCTCCTTCTCGCGGGCCTTGCGCTCCTTCTCTTCGCGGGCGAGCCGTTCCTTCTCTTCACGCTCGGCGAGCTTCGCGGCCTCTTCGGCCTTGCGCTTCTCTTCTGCCTCGAGCCGCGCGGCCTCGGCGGCGCGGCGCTTCTCTTCCTTCTCGAGCTTCGCCAGGCGCGCCTGCTCTTCACGCTCGGCACGGGCCTTCGCCTCGGCTTGCGCCTCCGCCTCCGCCTTCGCCCGGGCGAAGCGCTCCTTCGCTTCACGTTCGGCCTCGAGCTTCGCGAGCCGTTCCTCTTCGGCCTTCTTCTTCGCCGCCTCGGCTTCACGCTTCTTGCGATCGCGCTCTTCGCGGGCGAGGCGCTCCTTCTCTTCACGCTCGGCGCGGGCCTTCGCCTCGGCCTCGGCCTTCTCCTGCGCGAGGCGCTCCTTCTCGAGGCGCTCGGCTTCGAGCTTCGCGAGCCGCTCCTCTTCGGCCTTCTTCCTGGCCGCCTCCACCTCGCGCCGCTTCGCCTCTTCGGCTTCCTTCTTCACGCGCTCGGCTTCGAGCTTCGCCAGCCGTGCCTCTTCGGCTGCCTTCGCCTTCTTCTCGGCCTCGGCCTTCGCGACCCGCTCGGCCTCTTCCTTCTGGGCTCGTGCGAGGCGCTCCTGCTCTTCCTTCTCGGCCTTCGCCTTCGCGTCCGCTTCGGCCTTCTCGCGCGCGAGGCGATCCCGCTCGGCGGCTTCGGCGGTGGCTTTGGCCTGACGCTCTGCCTGGGCCTTCTCCTGCGCGAGCCGGGCGAGCTCCTTCGGGTTCTGCGGCAGCTTGACGACGAGGGCGGAGCCGACGGTGACGATGTCGCTCTCGAGCTCCTGCTCGAAGCCGATCAGCACACGCGCGATAGCAGCCGACTCACTGCCGTAGCTGGCCACCTTCACCACCGTGATGGTGCCGTCGTTCACCTTCGTCTCGGCGGGCACCCCCTGAAAGACGGCCTCGGAGATGTCGATGACGAGCCGCGGCGGGTCGGTGAGCGTGAAGGTGGTGAAGCTGGGGCGCCGGGAGCCAGTGACCTCGACGGTGCCGCCCTTCACCTCGATCTTCGTGATGACGTTGAGCTGAACGCGGTCTTGCGCGAACGCGGCGGAGTCGGTCAGCAACAGCACGCACACGAGCCATGACGCGCCAACGCGCCTCTGCCACGACGACCTGCGACCGGGCTGTCTCATCCTGTAGCGAAGCTAGCAACCTGCTGGGAGACGCCAAATTTCCGGCCGGCCCGTTCGGGGCGCTGGCGGGGCCGCCGTCACCGGGTGGGCGGATTCGAGTCGAACGGTCGAGGCGGGGTCGACGCGCCCCACGGGCTCACCGCGTCACGCGGCGAAGAACCGTTCGACTGTGGTCGCAACTCGACGCACGCGCCGCCACCGCGACCTCGCCGTGTGACGTGCGGCGAATTCCAGCGATTGGGACGCCGACCGTGGTCGCGACTCGACGCACGCGCCGCCACCGCGACCTCGTCGTGTGAGGTGCGGCGAATTCCAGCGAATGAGGGACGACGACGGCTCGGACGCGATCGGGGGCCGCCATTCGTCGTTGGCCCTGCAGCTTCCGAACAGTCAGCGAATGCGGGGCAGCGACGGCGCGCGCGCGCGGTGAGTTCGCGCGTACTCGACGAGGTTCTTGATGTCGTAACAGACCTGTCGGGCGTCATGGCCCATGGTCAGCTCGATGTGGCTGTTCCCCTTCACCGGGCGCCAGAGCAGGTAGTCGGACTTGGCAGAGCGGTAGACGCTGCGGGTCGACTCGACGGACGCGAGCGGATCTTGATCGCCGAAGATGATCGCCATCGGCACGCGGATCTTCCCGAACCCGCGCTTGAAGTCGTAGCCGGTGCGGTAGCAGACGAGCTCGTTGGCGCGAGCCCAGCGGGCGAACTGCTCGACGACCAGGCGCGGCTCCTTCTCGCCGCCCTCCTTCAAGAGCCACCGCACGTTGTCCATCTGCATGCGGTCCCACCGGGCGAGGTAGTTCACGCGCGCGGCGATCATGCCCAGCACGGGGCTCTCTTCGGCGTACCCGAGCGCGTCGGAGGCCAGCTTGAGCCAGGTGTCGAGCGGCAGGTACCGGTAGCGGAACGGCTTCGGCGCGTCGGGCGGCGTACGGCGGAACAGCTTCGAGCCGAGCTCGGCGGCGGTGTGCAGCATGCCGCGCTGCAGGTTCAAGCTCGCGAGCGTCGCGTCGACGGTGCTCTGCACGACGGGCTCGGCGAACGCGAGCAGCTTGAGCGCGAAGCTGCCCCGCCCCATCTCACCGGGCGCGCCGATGGTGACGATGCCCTCGAAGTGATCGTGAATGCCGGCGTACCCGTAGCCGAGGATGCCGCCCATGGAGTGGCCGCAATAGAAGATCTTCTCGCGGCGGGTGATGCGACGGACTCCGGCGACTGCGGCGGGCAGGTCGTAGAGAAAGTAGCTGTCGATGTCCCACGCGTAGTCGAGATCGCTGGGCACCTTGCGGCCGAAGCGCGCGCAGCGCTCGTGCTGAAACGCGATCGAGCTCTTCCCGTGGCCGCGCAGCTCGAGGATGTGAATGTCGAGGCCGAAGAAGAGCAGGTTCTTCACGAACTCGCCGCTCGTCCACGCGTGGCGGTTCTGACAGAAGCCGTGCACCAGCAGCATCGGCTCTCCGAAGAGCGGCTGCGGGAAGGTCTGCGGCGTGGGGCGGTACCGCGTGATGACGAGCGACCAGCCGTCGGCCGTCTCCACCACGTACTTCGTCTTCTTGTAGAGGGCGCGGAACTCGACGTCGTCGACGGTTGGAGTGGCGACTTCTCGCTGGGCTGGCGCTGACATCTGGAAGCCACTCTACGCCCGGGCGTGACGAATGCGTCACGCGACTTTCTCGGGTTTCTCAGTTCGACTCCGCCGTCGCGAGCCACATTCGCCGTGGCTTCTTGTCGCAGGTGATTCAGGAGCCACCGCTCATCAGGCTCGCTTTGGGCTTCGTCTCACGGCTTCTCAGTTCGACTCCGCCGTCGCGAGCCAACGTCGCCGCGGCGTGGATTCGCCGTCATCGATGGAGCCGCCTTGGGCTTCGTCTCAGGGAGCCGTCAGCTTCGCGAACTTGAACCCGATGCGCGCCGCGGTGCCGTTGACGTCGTAGTAGTTGCCCATGCGCACCTTGAAGTAATCGCCCTTCGAGGTCTTCACGACGTAGACGTGCGGCAGCGTCGTGAGCCGGTGCACGCCGAGGTCGTAGTAGTACCAGCCACCCTCGACGGTGTTGAACACGGGCTCGGAGCCGTCCTTCGCGTAGCCGCTCGCCGGGGCCTGCGTGAGCGCGTCGAAGTCGGCGTCTTTCAGCACCAGCACCTCGACCGCGCCCATCGGGTTGGTGCCGCCGCCGTTCGCGCGAATCTTGTCGCGCTGAAACGACAGGTCCCACGCGTTGGTGGTCTCGGCCTCGTCGAACTTGAGCTCTCTGGTGTCGTCGAGATCGATGTACGTGGGCAGCGTCTTCGAGGTCGCGTCGACGAGCGAGTCGACGACCCCGGCCTGCACCGTGAAGCTGAAGAGCGGCTCGGTGGGCAGCTCGCCACAGACGCCGTCGAAGCAGTCGGTCTGGCGAAGATCGGGAGCACAGGCAGCGAGCAGCAACGCAGGGAGCAGTCGTTTCATCATGGTCAGTACTCCAGCATGGCGCCCGCGACGGCTCCGCGCGGCGGCCTTGGGTTGAAATCGGCGTCGCCTGCGTTGAGCAGGTTGTAGCCATTGACGAAGAACTTGAGCCACGGCTTGAAGACCCAGGTGATCTGCACTTCGAGATCGAAGTACCCGGGCGCCATCACGGTGCGGGTCTCTCCGAAGCCGAGCACGTTGGCGAAGCCGAGCCCGCTGCCGACGTAGAACGGCCGGGGCCCGTTCCAGGTCGCGCGCACGACACCTTCGAGACCGGTGGGCCGGTACTTCGCGTTGAGGCCCACGTTGACGCGGTGGTTGCTGCGGCCCTCGAGTGGCCGGTTGCGGGTGAGATCGCGCGCGTCGAGGCCCATGTACGCGAGGTCGATGGAGGCGCCCTTCGAGAGCTTCATGCGGGCGTTGATCTCGGCGCCCTGCGTGTACGCGCCGGCGACGTTCTCGTACGAGAAGATCGTCGGGTTGTCGGGGTTGGGGGCGCCGTTGGCGGTGATGTTGATGAGGTTGCTCAGGCTCGTGTGCCAGGCGCTGGCCGACACCGTCCACCCCTCGATGGGCAGGCGGTAGTCGACCGCGACGTTCACCGTGCCCGAGCGCTCGGGGATGAGGCCGGGGTTGCCGTCGACGCAGTAGCCGATGCCCGTGTTGCAGAAGCGCAGGAAGAGCTCGTTGAACGAGGGCGGGCGGAAGCCGAGGCCCCACGCGGCGCGGAAGGTGAGCGATGGGCCTGCGTCGATCTTGAACGCGAGGCGCGGAGACGGCGCGGCGCCGAACTGGCTGTCGATGTCACCACGCACGCCGGGCTCGAGCGCCAGCTTCACGGTGTCGGTCGCGGCGATCTGCCAGGAGTCCTGCACGAAGAAGCCGATGCGCCCGCGCTGCACGAAGTTCGAGACCAGGCGCGAGCTCGACAGGTTCTCGGTGAGCACCTCGAGCCCGCCGCTGACGATGTGGTTGCCCAGCTTCTGATCGACCTGCGCGTAGCCCTCGAAGAGCCGGGTGATCGTCTGCGTGTAGTCGTCGAGCTTTCGTGAGTTGCGCTGATCGAGCTGGAACTGATCCTTGAAGAAGCCGAAGTGACCGCGCACGGTGAGCGTGGTGTTGGTCGAGGCGAACGTGTTGCGAACGCCCAGCCACGAGTCGAGCTGCTCGGTGCGCTGCACGCGGTTGAAGACGGCGCCGGTGTCGTTCTCGTCGACGGCGCGAAGATCGGTCCACGCGTAGGCGGTGCGGCTCCAGGCGCGCAGCGTGTCGCTCGGGTTCCACGAGAGATCGACGTCGTAGTCGAGGCGGCGAATGCCGGGCCCGTTGTCGGCGACGTTGGCGGGGTTGCGATCGAAGGGGCTGCGGTGACGGAAGCCCGCTCCGCCGCGCAGCTCGAAGGCGCCGAGCTTCGACGCCGCGTGCGCCCGAACATCGGCCTCGGTGCCCACGGGCACGTCGTTGGAGCCGTTCTGAAACGCACCGCCCATCGCGCGGAGCGAGAGCTCGAGCTTTCGCTGCGGCCTTCGGGTGATGAGGTTGATGACGCCACCGACGGCATCGGCGCCGTAGAGCGCGGCGGCAGGGCCTTTCACGATCTCGACGCGCTCGAGATCGCGCAGGCTGAAGCGGGTGACGTCGGTGATCGTTCCAGCGCGGCCGGCGATGCGTTGGCCATCGACGAGCACGAGCACGTACTCGGGGTCGAGGCCCTGCAGACGAATGCCGACGCCGCGGTTCGTGTAGACCATCTCGACGCCGGGGTGCTGCTGCAGCAGCTGGCCGAGATCGCGCACGCCGAGCTGTTCGATCTGCGTGCGGGTGATCACCTCGGTCGGCACCACGACGTCTTTCAACTTCCGCTCGGTGCGCGAACCGGTGACGACCGTCTGCATGCGCTTGTCGGGATCTTCGTCGACGCCGGCATCGACGAGCGAGACGACGCCAGCGTCGTCGATCGGGATCAAGACATCGGCGCTCGAGCCACCGTCGAGCAGTTCGGGCGCCTGGGAGAGGATGAAGAAGGCGACGGCGGGAATCATGTTCGTTGTGTTAGCCGAGCAGATCGCCCGATCCATCATGGGTTTGTCAGACGGACCGGACACTCCGGCAAAGGCTGCGCGACTCGCGAGGGGTCACCGTTTCTGGCGAGAAAACTGCGCGATCGAGCACTTCACGCGCGTCACCGAAACGAGCGCACCTTCACGCGCGGCGCTTCTGGCGGCGAACTCGGCTTCGTTCGCACGGCGTCGAGCGCGGCGAGGTTGGCGGCCGGGCGTCTTCGATTTCCCGGCGGCGCGCACGAGTGGAGCGCGCTCTCGAGCCCGAGCGAACCTTCACGGCCGGGGCGAGTGGCGACGTGAAAACCCTGCCCGTCTCGCAGCTCGTTCTTCTTCGGCCGCTGCAGTGACGAGAGCGACGAGATGTGCGGCACCTCGAGGCCGGGCACGAGCGCGGCGGAGCTGCGTCGACTGCGCGCAAGGCGAGCGAGCCGGCTGCGAGGCACCACCAGCCGTTTTCCCGTCACGCCCTGCGCGCGCGCGATCTCGACGTGCAGCTCGGGCTCGACGTGTGGCTCCTCGGGCAGCTCGGTGGTGACGACGCGCAGGTGCGTCGCCCGGGTCTGCTGCTGCGCGGCGATGGGTGAGGTGCGTGACGCCATCACGAGTCGAACGAGGCCCTGCGCTGGCGCCGCGTTCGCGGTGAGCACGAGCAGCAACGAGCCCCCTGCCCTCGCCGCGTCGAGCAGCTTCTTGGTGTCGAGCATCGTCAGCTGCACGCCGGTGTGCGTGACGTCGAGCACCACGCAGGTGAAGGCTCCGCTGCGGAGCAGCTGCACGGCCGCCCACACGAGCTGGCCCGGCGCAGGCGGACGCACGATCAACAACCGCTGGAGATCGACGCCCATGGGCACGGCCGCCGGCGGGTAGAGCTCTTGCGGGCCATCGACCCACGCCGCGAGGCGCTTCTCACGGCACGCCGACGCGACGAGCGACAACGCCACCGTCGTTCGACCCGACGCCTCTTCTCCCGACAGCTCGACCGCGCCACCGAGCCGGAACACGCCGAGCGCATCGAGCTCGGGCGCGCCCGTCGCCAACGTCACCAGGTACCGCCGGGGAGCGGCCTGCACGCGGCGGATCTGCTCCTTCAGGTGCTCCACCACCGAAGCACGGCGCTGCTCGTCTCCTGAAAAACGCTCCGGAGCCGATTTACCGGCCTCTGCTGCGACGCTGACCATGGCGACCTCCAACCGGGATCTCTTGCTGAACACGCATTCAGTATCAAGGAGGGCTGACATTCAGGCCGACCGATGGGCCAACCGATTGAACTCACTCGATTCGGAGTCGTGGACCTGTGTCGATGTCCCATGGGGTACGGTGCCTCGCGTCTCTGGGGGCCCCGTGAAATCGACCAACCTGCTGTTCGCCACACTCGTGGTCTGCTCGCTGTTCTTCGGCTGTCCTCCGCAGCAGGGGCCGAGTGGCCAGTGTTGTGAGCCACCGCTCCGCTACAACGCCGCGACCGACTCGTGCGAGTGCACTGCCGACGCGGGCTCGACGGCCTGCGCGCAGGGAAGAACGTTCGACCCCACCTCGTGCGCCTGCAAGTGCGCGGCGTGCCCTGCGCCACAGGTGATCGGCAACTCCGAGACGTGCGCGTGCGTGTGCCCGAACACACCGAACGATCTCTCGCGAGCGTGTCAGGGCTTCCCGTCGTCGTACACGTTCAACCCGAGCACGTGTCAGTGCGAGTGCCCGCCGAAGGAGTGCGTCGCGCCCTTCGTCTTCAACGCCCAGCGGTGCGCGTGTGAGTGCCCGACGTGCGCGGCGCCGCAGGCGTTGATCAATCCCCTCACCTGCGCGTGTGGCTGCGTCGCGCCCGATGGTGGAGCGCTCTCGTGCAGCGGCAATCAGGTGCTCGATCCCAGCACGTGCAAGTGCGGCTGCAGCAACACCGAGTGCGCGCCGGGGCAGGTGCTCGATCAAAGCTCCTGCACCTGCCGATGCGTGGGCTCGTCGGCCTGCGATTCGCTGCCGCCCGGCTTCACGTTCAACCCGACGACGTGCAAGTGCGAGTGCACCGAGCTCACGTGCGCGACGCCGAAGCTCGCCGACACCACTTCGTGCAGCTGCAAGTGCCCTTCGACGTGCGGAGCGAATCAGGTGCAGGACCCGAACACCTGCGCGTGCCGCTGCCCGAATCAGCAGCCCGGCGGAAACGCGTGCGCGAGCTTCCCTGCCGGCTACACCTTCAACCCGACGACCTGTCAGTGCGAGTGCACGGGCCTCACGTGCGCGACGCCGAAGATCGCCGACACCGCTTCGTGCAGCTGCAAGTGCCCCACCTCGTGCGGAGCGAATCAGGTGCAGGACCCGAACACCTGCGCCTGCCGCTGCCCGAATCAGGGACCGAACGCGTGCGCGAACTTCCCCACGGGCTACACCGTCAACCCGACGACCTGTCAGTGCGAGTGCGCGGGGCTCACGTGCACGGCGCCGAAGCTCGCCGACCCGCAGACGTGCAGCTGCAAGTGCCCTCCGACGCAGTGTCCGGGCAATCAGGTTCAGGATCCCGCGACGTGTGGCTGCCGTTGCTCCGCCTCGCAGTGCCCTTCTGGGTTCACGCAGAACCCGACGACCTGCGGCTGTGAGTGCATCGGGCTCTCGTGTCAGCAGCCGCGCGTCGCCAACACGCAGGCCTGTCGGTGTGACTGCCCCGCCGTGCAGTGCCCGGCCAACCAAATTCAGGATCCGAACACGTGCGGGTGCCGATGTTCGAACCAGCAGCCTGGCGTGAACCCGTGCGCGAACTTCCCGACGGGCTTCACCTTCGACCCCACGAGCTGTCAGTGCAAGTGCACCGCGCTGAGCTGCACGTTGCCGCGGGTCGCCGACACCACCTCGTGCAGCTGCAAGTGCGCTCCGGTGCAGTGCGCGGCGAATCAGGTTCAGGATCCCGCGACGTGCGCATGCCGGTGCTCCGCCATCCAGTGCCCTGCGGGCTTCACGCAGAACCCGACGACGTGCGGCTGTGAGTGCACCGGGCTCTCGTGTCAGCAGCCACGCATCGCCAACACGCAGGCCTGTCGCTGCGAGTGCCCCTCGACGCAGTGCCCTGTGAACCAGATTCAAGATCCAAACACGTGCGCGTGCCGGTGCTCGAACCAGCAGCCGGGCGTGAACCCATGCGCGAACTACCCGGCGGGCTTCACCTTCGACACCACGACCTGTCAGTGCAAGTGCACTGCTGGATCGTGCCAGCAGCCACGCGTTCGCAACGCGCTCACCTGTTCGTGTGACTGTCCGTCGTGTCCTTCGGGGCAGGTGCTGACGAACTCGCAGACCTGTGGCTGTCAGTGTCTGCCGGTGCAGTGCGGAGCGGGGAAGATCCAGAACCCGCAGACGTGCGCGTGTGAGTGCAACATTCCTGCGGGTCAGTGCCCGTCGCCGATGCAGGTGAATCAGCAGACGTGCGTGTGCGAGTGCGCGGCGTGCCCGGGAGCACAGGTACCGAAGCCGCAGACCTGCGTGTGTGGCTGTCCAGGGCTGGTGCTGCAGTGCCAGTTCCCTCAGACGTGGAACGCCATTCAGTGCAAGTGCATGTGAGGAACGTGATGCTCCGCGTGCTCTGCGTGGTGGTGGTGCTGTTCGGCTCGACGGCGTTCGCGCAGGCGACGTGTCCTTCGGGTGAATTCCTGTCGGGCAATGGGTGCACGCCGTGTGGTGCGGGGCGCTACTGCCCGGGCAACGATCTCGAGGTGAGCTGCGCGGCCGGAACGTGGAGCTCGGCCATCGGCGCCAGCTCGGCGGCGGCGTGCGTCGACTGCGCAGCGGGCACGTTCAGCGAGATGCCGGGAGCGACCTCGGCGGCCGCGTGCGTTCCGTGTGGCGCTGGCAAGTACAGCGCGATCACGGGGCTCGGCTCGGGCGCGGGCTGTACCGAATGCCCCGCGGGAACCTGGAGCGCGGCCATCGGAGCGACCTCTTCAGCCACCTGCACGGCCTGTGGCCCGGGAACGTTCGGCACGACGTCGGGCGCGACGTCAGCGGCGACCTGCACAACGTGCCTGCCGGGAACGTACAGCTCAGCCCTCGGAGCATCGTCGAGTGCGACCTGCGCGGCCTGCGCACCGGGAACGTTCAGCACCACGCCGGGCGCGACCTCGGCTGCGACGTGCACTCCGTGTGGACCGGGAACGTACGGAACGACGAACGGAGCGAACTCCCCGGCAGCGTGCATGCAGTGCGCACCGGGCACGTACAGCTCGGCGACTGGCGCGAGCTCGGCAGCGACGTGCACTGCCTGTGGACCGGGAACGTACGGAACGGCGAGCGGCGCGGGCTCGGCAGCAGCGTGCCTGCAGTGCGCACCGGGCACGTACAGCTCGGCGACTGGCGCGAGCTCGGTAGCGACGTGCACGGCGTGTGGACCGGGAACGTATGGAACGACGAGCGGCGCGGGCTCCGCAGCAGCATGCACCCAGTGCGCAGCGGGCACGTACAGCTCGGCGACAGGCGCGAGTTCGGCTGCGACGTGCACGGCGTGTGGACCCGGAACGTATGGAACGACGAGCGGCGCGGGCTCCGTGACAGCGTGCCTGCAGTGCGCACCGGGCACGTACAGCTCGGCGACTGGCGCGAGCTCTGCTGCGACCTGTACGAGCTGCGCTCCGGGGACGTTCAGCGCGGCCTCAGGTGCGACTTCTTCAGCAACGTGTACCAGCTGCGCTGCGGGTACCTTCAGCACGACTGTGGGCGCGACGTCAGCTGCGACGTGCACCGCGTGTGGACCGGGAACGTACGGGACGACGAGCGGCGCGGCGGCGTGCACACAGTGCGCACCAGGCACCTACAGCTCGGCGACAGGCGCGAGCTCGGCTGCGACGTGCACGGCGTGTGGACCCGGAACGTATGGAACGACGAGCGGCGCGGGCTCCGTGACAGCGTGTACGCAGTGCGCAGCAGGCACGTACAGCACGGCGACCGGCGCGAGTTCTTCGGCGACCTGCACGAGCTGCGCTCCGGGAACGTTCAGCACCGCGCTCGGCGCGACGACTGTTGCGACCTGCACTGCATGTGCACCGGGAACGTACGGAACGACGAGCGGAGCGAACTCCTCCGCGGCATGTACCCAGTGCGCTGGAGGCACGTACAGCTCGGCGACGGGCGCGACTTCCTCGGCGACGTGTACGAGCTGTGCTCCCGGAACGTTCAGCACCACGCTCGGCGCGACTTCCGCTGCAACCTGCACTGCATGTGCTCCCGGCACATACGGAACGGCCAGCGGCGCAGCGGCATGCACTCCATGTGCAGCGGGCACGTTCAGCGCCGCGACTGGTGCGACGTCTTCGGCAACCTGCACCGCCTGCGCGCCGGGCACGTGGAGCAGCACCGCTGGAGCCTCGTCGGTCTCGACGTGCACCGCGTGCGTCGCTGGAACCTGGAGCGCCACCACAGGCGCGAACACATCAGCCACCTGTACGAACTGCGCTCCGGGCACGTGGAGCATTACCACCGGAGCAACCTCAGCTTCGAGCTGCACGGCCTGCGGCGCGGGCACCTTCAGCACGGCGAGTGGCGCCAACAGTCAGACGGCCTGCACGACGTGCGCAGCGGGAACGTACAGCGCGACGATTGGCGCGAGCTCGAGCGCCACCTGCCTCGCATGCGGCGCCGGGCGATTCAGCACCTCCATCGGAGCAACCTCGGCCGCGGTTTGCACCACCTGTCCACCGGGCACCTGGAGCAGCACCCTCGGCGCAAACTCGGCCGCAGCCTGCAATGCGTGTGGCGCGGGAACATGGAGCTCCACTGCTGGCGCAGTCTCGGCCGCAACCTGCGTTGCGTGCGGGGCGGGAACGTTCAGCTCGACGACCGGCGCAGCGTCGTCGGCCACTTGCACCGCATGCCCTCCTGGTCGCTACAGCTCCACCGAGGGTGCGACTTCGGCGACGTCGTGTCTGCCCTGCCCAGCTGGCACGCAGAACCCATCGGCCGGAGCAACGTCGAGCAGCGCATGCGCGGCGTGTCCTCCCGGAGCCTCTTCGCTTTCCGGCGCCACCTCGTGCTCGAGCTGCCAGGTCGGCACGTTCTCGTCGACGGCCCAGAGCCCTGACTGCACCCCGTGCCCGATCGGCACTGCGACCAACATGGTTGGCGCGACGAGCTGCAGCTCGTGCATGCCCGGCACCTCTGCGCCGATGCAGGGACAGAATGTCTGCGCTCCGTGTGCTGGCGGCTCGGCGTCGTTCGATGGCGGCGCGTGTCAGCCGTGTGCTGCTGGTCTCTTCTCGATGCCGGGATCGAGCCTCTGTCTCCCCTGCCCTGCGGGAACGGCGTCGGCTCCATCCGCGAGCGTGTGCGTGACGTGCGCGACGGGAACGTTCGCCACCGATGCCGGCTCGACCGTGTGCGCCTCGTGTGGAAGCTGCAACGACAACGACTCGTGCACGAGTGATCGCTGCGACGGCGTAGCGGGCTGTGTTCACGAAGCGATCGCGAGCTGCGGACGTGACGGCGGAATCATGGATGCCGGAGCCGACGCAGGACTGATCGTCGACGCAGGACTGATCGTCGACGCGGGACTGATCGTCGACGCGGGCGTGATCGGTGACGCAGGCATGATCGTCGACGCGGGCACGATCGGTGATGCGGGCGCTCTGTTCGACGGTGGAGCAACAGCCGACGCCGGTTCCGTTACCGACGCAGGCAGGGTGCAAGACGCCGGGCTCGTCAGCGACGCAGGAACCGCTGACGGAGGCACGTCGATGCCCGAGACGCCCATGGGCTGCGGCTGCCGCTCGGACGGTGGTGGGCTGATGCTGCTCGCCCTGCTCTTCCTCGCCTGGACTCAGCGATTGAGATCGACGAGCTCGAACCGCTCGACCTGATGCAACGACCGCGACGGCTGCTTGTCCGTCGTCACCACGATCCGAAACGGTCCGGTCGTCTCGGGCAGCGGCTTGCCGTCGACTTCCCAGACGATCAGCGCCTGCGTCGCGCCCAGGGTCTCGAGCAACTCGCCGACAGCGAAGACCGCCTTGAAGCCATCGCGTGCCGCCGCGACGACTGCTGAGCGCAGCCCCGCGTGCTTCAGCCTTCGGACCTGTCACGCCCTCCGAAAAGCTACGCGCTTGTCGAGGCGAACGCCCTTCACGCGATGTGGGCCCTTCTTGTCGGTCCAGTCGGTGACAGTCCCGAGCGCTTCGAGCTCGGCCAGCGTGATGGCGCCGGGACGAATGAGCGCGCCTTCGAGCGACACCGATGCGTTGAGGAGTATCGAAGCGACGATGGAGAGTATGCAGCGATGTTCAGCGGCGAGTCCGACGGGCGGCAAGCATCATCGAGAGCGCCAACACCAGCCCCGATGGATCGGCCGTCGAACACCCACAGCCCTTCGGCGCCTCCACCGTTGTCATTCCCGCATCGGCGTTGGTCGTGATGCCCGCGTCGGAGCCCACGATTCCGGCGTCGATGGACCCCGCGTCGGACTCAACGATTCCGGCGTCGATCGACCCCGCATCGAACTCCAGGCCGGCATCGCTCTCGACGCCCGCGTCCACCTCGGGTCCCGCGTCGACCTCACCTGCGTCGTAGCCGCCGTCGTCGTCATTCGGGCGAACCCCGGCGTCAGACGGCAGCACAATCGCGTTGGCCCACAACTTCGCATCGAGAAGGAGATCGCTCGAGGTCAGCGCAGTGTTGTGCACTTCGATAGCGAGGAAGTTGTCTCCCGAGCGCAGCAACGACTCGGCGCCGACGAGGTTGAACACCTGAGACACGCCCGACTCGTGCGCCGTCGCGAGCGTGGTGCGCGTCTGATTCGCAGCCACACCCCGCCGCGCGATCTCCTGGCCATTCAAGAACGCGACGAAGCCGTCGTCGAAGTCGATCTCGAGCGTCAGGCCACGCACCGCGGAGGGATCGACGAACAGATCGAACTCCGCGCGCGTGTAGAGCGTCGCGTTCTGGCCCATGGAGACCGAGGTCGCGATGGTGGGCTCTCCGTACCCAATCGGCTGGCGGCCGAGCGACCACAACGAGTCGTCGAAGGTGAAGCCATTCCACGCGGCGGGCTGCGCGGTCGAGCCCACGCGATAGCGCAGCGGCGTGAGGCGATTCACGAACAGCAAGCCACCGTCTGGAGCCGAAGGCGTTCCCGCGTCGACCACACCTGCATCGAACGGCACTCCTCCAACCGTGAACGTGGCGCTGCCTGACGCGAGCGTGTTCGGAGGCATCGCACGATCGGCGATCATCGAAGCGGTCAGCGTGTACGTGCCCGGAGCGTGCGCGGCCGTCGTCAGCCGAACCGTGCGCTGGTCGGACTGAAGCTGCACTGCCGAGATGGCCACGGAGGACGTCCACGCCGCCAACCGCTCGGCGCCCAGCGGCCCCGTTCCCGCCTGCACGGGCTCGTCGAACACCGCTTCGATCGACGTCGAGGTGAGCGCACGGGCCGCGACGAGCCCCGGCGCCTGGGCGTCTGCGCCCTTCACCAGCCGGAACACGTCGATCGCCGAGCCGTCATCCTCGAGGAAGTAGCCGTGCACCGAGTTTCCGTTGAAGTCGATGACCGAGGTGCCCAGCACGTTGCCCTGCTGAAACGCCATCTTCGGGTGTGCGGCGTTCGCGAGAGAGCCCGACTGGCCGGCTGTTCCGCTCACCACGTAGAGCGTGCCCGTCGTGCGAGTCGGCTTCGTGTAGCTCGACCGATCGTTCTGCACGATCGCGTTCCCCTTGAGCAGATACGTGCGCTCGTACACGTGGCTGTGGCCCGCAAAGACGATGTCCACCCCCGCCGCTTCGAGCGCGGGCAGAATGTTCGACTGCACCGAGGCGCTGTCGGTGTGCGTGCCTCCCGTGTACGGCGGCACGTGAAAGGCGACGATCTTCCACGTGGCGGTGCTCGCGGCGAGATCGGCCCTCGCCCACTGCAGCTGCGTCGAGTTCGTCGAGAAGCTGTTCACGTGCGTATCGAGCACCACGAAGTGCGCGTTGGCGTAGTCGAACGAATAGTAGAGCTCGCTCGAGATCGTGTTGTTCGCCGGCGTGTGGAACGCGTCGATGAACGGGCCGCCGGTCGGGTCGAAGGCGACGTCGTGATTGCCCACGACCGGCCAGATCACCATGCGTCGGGTCAGCGCTGCGTAGGGCGCGAAGAACTTCGGGTCGTAGTCCTGTGGCTCGCCCGATGGGTAGATGATGTCTCCGAGGATCAGCGACAGCGCTGCGTCGTTCAGCTCGGCCGCCATGCGGTTCGCCACTCGAAGCTGCCCTGCCGTCGCAGTGCCGGAGTCTCCCCACGCGAAGAGCCTGAACGCCTCGACGGAGCCCGCCGGAGGATGCGTGCGAAACCGGAACGACGGCCCACTCGCGAGCGGCGTCGTGCCCAGCTCGAGCGCGTACGCATAGCGCGTCGCCGGCAGCAGCCCCGTGAGGCGCAGCACGTGCTCGGTCGTCGGCTGGCTGTCTGCCACCGCTTGCGTCAGCGCCTGCCCGGCGAGCCCGTAGCGCACCCGCCCGATGCCCGCGGTGCTGGTACGAAAGACGACGGTGATTCCGGTGGGCCCGGCGAGCTGCAGGTATGGGCCGCGCGTCAACGTCTGGGCGAACGACGAGCCTGCGAACGAGATCACGACGACGAGGAGCCAGCGCACCCGGCACACCCTCTCACTCCCGGCCCCGACTCAGAAGGTCCCATGACGCAGTGACGCGCACGGGTTTCACCGGGTAAACCGCCCGCCTCCATGAGACTTCTGCCCTGTGCGGTCGTGGTGTCGCTCTGCGCGTGTCCCGCTCCAGTGGTGATCGATGCTGGCGTGCCGAATGGTGGAGGGAGCGCAGGCGGAGTCGTCGCGGCCGGAGGAACGGCCTCGGCAGGTGGAACGAGTGGTGGCGGGGCGGCGGGCGGAATGGCCGTCGATGCAGGCATCGAGCAGGACGCGGGCCTCGTCGATGCCGGGATTCCGAAGGGACCGTTCGACGCTGGAGCGCAACCCACCGGCCCCGTGCGCGGAGAGCTGACCTATTGGCAGCTCGATCTTCCGGTCGGCATCATTCCGAAGATTGGTGAAGCCGGCGTGCTGGTCGGGCCTGACGGAACCCTCGTCGTCATCGACGTCGGCAACTCGAACCACGACGACGAGGTGCGCGCGGCCGTTCGCGAGCTGAACACGCAGTGGCTGACGCCAGCCCGTGGCTACCCGCGGAGCCGAGGTGCGCTCGAGGTCGACTGGGTGGTCCTCTCCCATTTCCATGCCGATCACATCGGCGCCTTCGAAGGGCTCACCACGACCGACCCGCTCACGATCACCGGCGGCGTGGTCCATCGCGGCTTCGTCGACGTCGGAGGAGCCACCAACGCGAGCGACTTCACCGCGCTCTGCAACAAGCTGCGCGGCGCGCTGGCGACGAAGAACGTCTCGCTCTGCACCGCGTCTCCCGAGTCAGCCTGCACGATCTCTGCGCGCGCTCCGGCCACTGGCTGTCCCGGGCTGCTGCGCGGCGATCTCTCGCGCACCGACGATGACGCGATGATGGATCCGTCGTTCATTCCACTCGGCGATGGCGCCCGGCTCGAGCTGCTCGGCGTGAACGGGTCCGCGCTCCAGGGACGAACCGTCGTGGCTGGTCCCTCGTTCGGCGTGACGGACACCAACGAAGAGAACGGTCGCTCGGTCGTCGGCCTCGTTCGTCATGGAGCGTTCCGCTTTCTGTTCGCGGGCGATCTGAGCGGCTCGGGCGCGGCGGGAGAGCCCGATGTCGAGTCGTTCATCGTCTCGAGCAACGCGGCCACGCTGGGCACGCTCGGCGTCGACATCGCGCACGCGAACCATCACGCGCGCAAGACGAGCAGCAACCAGAACTGGGTTCGCGCCGCGGCGCCGTCCGATGGCAGAGCCCGCAACGTGATCGCCGGCATCAACACCGCGTACGTGAACTCGCCACATCAGGAGACGCTCGATGCGTGGCTGACGGGAAATCGCCTGGGTGATGGGCGGTTCGTGGTGACGAAGCGCGCTCCCGCGGCGGGCACGAGTCCCCTGCTCGTCGACGTGAACGGGCGGCTCGTCTTCCAGACCGTTCAGGGCGGCGATGGGTACTGGGTGCAGTCGCGCGCGTTCCCCTCGGTCCGACGCTAACCGAGGAGCTCCCAGACGAGCCGCCCCCACGCCACCACCAGCCCCGTGGCGCTGAGGCCACTCACCGCGGCCGCGACCACCTGCACCGGCCTGCCCGCGAGCACGAACGCGTCGATTCGGAACGCGCGACACCAATACGGCAAGACGTTCAGCCAGCCGCCCAGCACGAGCAGCCAGGCCACCCACGGCCGCGCGGCGCCCGGCCACTGCGTCATCACCAGCACGGCGCCCCACTGCATGAAGGCCAGCATCAACCAGTCGAGGTGCACCGAGAGCAGCGCCTTCTGATCGAAGTGCGGCGCGAGCCGTTTCGCCCAGGGTTGCCGGGGAATCAGCATCGCGAAGCCGAGCAGGCTCGACACGAAGACCTGCAGCGCTGCGTTTCCGGTGAGCAATCGAAGCGGTTCGTTCATGGGGCCGATGTCGCATCGCCTCCGCTCGCACCGCTTGTAGATTCCTGTCGTGGGCGCACTCCTGGTGTTGGACGCAGGTCGGGCGTTGTTCGTGAGCGAGCTCGACGCGCTCACCCCGCATCAGGCGGCCGCTGACGCACTGCTGGTCGGCCTCGAAGGCACGTTCACCATCGAGCGCGATGGTCAGCGCGAGACGACCGAGCTCTGCGTCGTTCCCGCGCGAACCGAGCACGCGCTCGACTTTCACGGGCGCCGCATGGCGTGCCTCTACTTCGAGCCGGGCACACGGGCGCCACAACGGCTCGACCTGGCGGGCCTTCGCGCGAGGCTCGACACCGTCATGCGCGACGCGCGCGAGGCGACCTGGAGCGCGCTGCTCGACGAGACGGGCTTCGAGCGATGCGGCCCGGTCGACGCGCGGGCGGCCCAGGTGGCGCGAGCGCTCGCACGATCGCCCGACGAGAACGTGCCTGCAGCGCTACTCGCGCAGCAGGTCGGTCTGTCGAGTTCGCGGCTCGAGCATCTCTTCACCCGCAGCTACGGGGTGCCGCTGCGAGCCTGGCGGAGCTGGTGGCGAATGCGCATGGCGGCCGAGCAACTCCTCGACGGCCGAACGCTCACCGAAGCGGCCCACGCGGCCGGGTTCCACGACTCGGCGCACTTCAGCAACACGTTCCGGCAGACCTTTGGTTTGCCACCTTCGCTCGTCTTCGGGCGCGAGCTCGAAGGCCGCCTCATCGGCTCGCTGACGTGATCAGTCGGCGGTCACAGGCAGCAGGAGCATCAGCTTCCGCCCGTTGCCTGCTGCAGCTCTCGCCAGCTTCGTGAGCAGCTCGGGGCTCAGCTTCGGGTCGGCGCGCACGTGCACCTCGTCACGAAGATCGGACTCGTCGACCATCGGCAGCTCGCTCAATTCCTTGCCGTCCACCACGAGCGTGTCGCCCTTCACGGTGCCCACTTCGCAGTGCTGCTCGCAGGGCACATCGTCCATCAGGAGTCCGACCGGAACCGCGCTCCACTTCACCTGGAGCAACGGTGCGAGCCCGCCGATCTCACCCGCGACCTTGAGCGGTGGGCCGTCGTGTTCGCCCGTGAGCGCGAGGCCTGTCGCTCGAGCACGCGTCGCCGCATCGATGAACTGCCAGAGCGCCTCGGCGCTGGCCTTCGGAGCGATGCCGACCGCGAGCTCGACGGGCGCCTTCTCGTCGTAGGCGTAGTCGCGGCGGCTGCGCACCTGCGAAGCGGTCTCGTCGAGCAGCGCGCCTGCCTCGACGACACGATCTTCTTCGCAGTCACGAACCTCGGCCCCCTTCAGGCACCACTGCGGATCGCGGCCGGCGTAGCCCTTGAAATCGATGAGCCCGAAGGTCCGCGCCGTCGCCCCGAGCGTCGCGGTCTTCTGGTTCGCGAAGGCGCGGGCACCCGCATGCGCGCCGAGCCCCACGAGGCCTCCGAAGCCGAGCAGCGGCAGCAGCACCGCGAGCCGGGGCGCTTCTTTCAGCGCCACTGCGCCGCCCGCGACGATCGCCGCGAGCAAGACCAGCAACGCGAGGAACGGGATGTTGAAGCGTGAGAGTTCGTCGCTGCCCATCTCGAGAATGCGGCCGCGATCGACCGGGTTCACCTGCGCGACAGCCTTGAAGAGCCCCATCAGATCCGACAGCCGGAGCAGCGACACCGTCGACAGCAGCGCGAGCACCAGAAACGTGCCGCCGCTGAAGGCGAGCAGCTTTCGCGCGACACCGGTCTGAACGACGACCCCGAAGAGACAGCCGAGCGCCAGGCTCGCGAGCAGCCCCGCCGTACCTGCCATGCCGAAAGCGCTCGTGGTCAGCGCCTCCGCCGTCGCCGCCGCCATGATCGTCGCGCGATCGGCCGCAGACGCGTGCACCACCGCAGCCGCCGCGCCCGACATGCCCGTCATGAAGCCGAGGGCGCCGACCACCGTGATGAGCGCTCCGAGCGGAGCGTTCGCGAGCAGCACGCCCGAGCCGCGCTGCACGCCGAAGAACATGAAGGCGGCGCTCACCATCGCGACGACACCACCGGTCAGCAGCACCGCGTACATGAACCAACCGCCCTCGGCCCAGGCCTGCGCGAGGTTGCCGAACAGGCCCATCTCTCCCCCGCGAGCAATCACGAACGCGAACAACGCGAACGCGACCGGCCCGCCCATGAATGGCGTCAGCGCGGCCGTGATGGCGACTCCAGTGGGACGCTTCTCGGTCGGCGCAGGGTCGGTCATGCGCGGGACTTTCGGCGAACCAACCGCCGATGCCAGCGAGATCGTGCGTCAGGGTCGAACGTGCACGACGAGCGGCTCAGCTCGAGCGGTCGCCTCCTCCGCCGAGAGGATCAGCGACTCGAGGTCGGTCGTTCTCGTGAGCACGAACTGCGCCTGCCGCTCCTCGTCGGGTCGCGCGAGGCGAAGGGAGACGACCTGGAACGAGGTTCGGAACTGCTCCAGCAACGGCCGCAGCTCGGAGGGGGCCACCGTCACGTTCGCGTCAGACTGACCGACGAGCCCGACCGCGACGCTCCCTGCGCGCATCGAGGCGTCGAGAAAGGTGACCAGCTCGTCACAGCGCGCGCCACGCTCGAGCGCCACCGAAACCTCCGAGGAGACCCGGAGTCGCTGGGCGAGTTCAACTTCGACGGCTCGAGCGTCGAGCAGTCCGGGGTGCGCTCGAAGTTCGATCCCGTCTCGTCCCAGCCTCCAGACAGGCTCGTTGGTCAGGCGCCCGCGCAGTGGCACCAGCGATTGCGGCACGGGGAAGATGATCAGCGCCCTGCTGGCCGAGTGCATCAGCGAGCTGGCGAGCGGCAGCGATGCGGCGGGCACGGCGGCACTCACTCCGAGCACGACGAGCATGAGCGAGAGGCGTGGCTCCTTCCGCAGAAGCACTGCGCCGAGCACCACGAAGAGCACCACCACCAGCGCTGCCGCCGGGACCCTCGAGGGGCCCAGCACGCTCGTCTCGCGAACGAGGAAGGCGACCATCGCTCTCGTCTGCCCGTGCACCATTCGATCGATGGCGTCGGTCAGCACGATGAGCCGAAAGACGACGAGTCCGGTCGCGCCACCTCCCGCGAGACACACGACCGAACCGGCGACACCGGCACGCGAGCCAGCCGCCATGTGAGCGAGGCCAGCCGACGTCAGCAGCGCGAGCGAGACGAACACCGCGCCGCCCAGCAGCCGCAGCCCCTCGGCGAACACCGCCAGCACGAAGAACGGAAGGTCGACCCCATTCACGCCCCCGGACGACACGAAGTTCGACTGAACGGTCAAGGCCGCTACCCCGACGCCCACCAGCGAGACCAGCGCCGAGAGCGGAATCACCCCGAACATCGCGGCCGACGAACGTTGGAGGCCCGAGAAGAGGAGCAACGACGAGCCGAGCGTTGCCAGAAGACCGACTCCCGCGAGCACCGACAACGCCACCTTGTTGTCCTGCCACACGACGATGATCGTCCGATCGAGCCGGTGATCGTCGCTCACGAAGACGGCGTACGCGGCCACCGCGATCGGAAACGCGAGGAGCGGAAGCGCCGCTCCGACCAGGACCCGCGCGCGTGGAGTCTCGTTCACTGCGCGAACGCGGCTGCGATGCCGGCGAGATCATCTCCACCCACGAAGTCGACGCCCGCCGCCTTCGCGGCCTTCCAATACGCAGGCGTCTCGGGGCTTCCGTAGAGGCGAACCTGACGGCCGAGCTGATGCGCTCCGTTGACCAGGTTCTCGAGCTGCTTCTGCTGAATCGGTGGAATCGTGCCTTCACCGTTCCACTGCATGAACGCGTAGTAGTTCAGCGCGTAGGCACCCCACTTGTTGTCCGACGGTGGATCCATCGGGGAGTACGAGTTGCTGTCGCGCGCATACGGCCTGGGCGCCGGTCGATCGACCAGCGAGCGTTTGCCTGGATCGCTGCCGGTGAGAATGACGGTCACCTGGCCCGACAGCGCCGGCCCATCATCCTGAAAGCGGGTCAGCATCGGGTACTCGGCGAGCTGCGTGGCGATGAGATCGAGCAGCTTCTGATCGCCCTGCTTCAGATCGAGCCAGAGAAAGAACGGACTCGGCAGCGAGCCGGTGCGGGCCTTCGCCGCGAGCGGGTCGAGATAGAGCGCCTTGAGCGAGCCCTTGAAGGGAGCGCCGTTGTGCGAGACGCCGATGTCGTTGCCGTCGAGCCACACGTCGGCCTCGACGCTCTCGAAGTTCTGAGCGAGCGCGTCGAGCAGCGGCCGCGGGTGCTCGTAGTCGTTGTGGGCGTGCTTGAAGCTGAGCGACGCAGGCCGGCCCGAGTCAGGCACCGGCACGTCTGGCAACACGGGCGGACAACCACAGAGGAACAACACCAACGGGAGCGCGCGGTTCACGCGCCGAACCTTGCCTCAAGTCGTCCCGTTTCGTCAGGGCTTGGGGTGCGTCGACAAGAAGCCGAATCGACGACCTGCATCGGCATGGGCGACGGCGTCGCTCCAGCGTCGAACATCACCATGGCGGAAGGCATCGGCGCCGAACACGCCACCAGCAGCAGCACCATCGACGAAGCGAGAACACGCATGAATTGGCTCCTCAAACACCGTGCCGCCCGGCCCGGGAGTCGGCGGGCCTCCACTACCTCGAAGACCTATTCAGAAACAAGAGTGTTTCCCAACAACCACGCCGAACGAGCGCGCGGGCCGACGAGCCGCCTTGGCGTTCATCCTGAAGAATCGCGGCGTTGTCGAATGACGCACCCCGACGAGAGGCACCCTCAGACAACCCTGTGCCGACCTGTAGCAGAAAATTTGAGGCGGGGATCCCGACGCACTACACCTCTCGACTGCCGCACTCTGCCGGGAGCCGCACACCCATGGTCGACAGCACCGATTTCGCCAGCGCGATGTCCGAAGCCGAAGACATCGCCGCGACGGTCAATCAGCGACTCACCACCGCGCACGTCCTGCTCGCGATGTTCACCATCGAGAACCGGGGGGCGCTGCTGCTCAAGGAGCGCAACGTCGACGAAGACCGGCTGCTCGAGCTGCTCACGCACGCGCCCAGCGAGCCCGATGGCCTCGTGAAGGAGCTGCGCGAGAAGACGCGCGAGATCGCCACCAGCTGCGGCTCGTCCGAAGCCGACTGCCTGCACGCGGTGATCGCGATGACGCGCGTTCGCTGCGCCGCGCAGGATCTGCTGCACAAGACGGGGCTCGATCTCACCGCCCTGCGCAACACCGCCCTTTCGTACTTCACGTCGGGCCGCATGCCGCGCCGCCTGCTCCTTCAGCGCGAGCTGCCGCCCGGCATTCCGCGCGCACCCACGGGCAGGCCTGTCGGAGCGCCTCCGCTCGGCTTCGCGCCGCCCGTGCGCACCGCCACCGTTCAGTCCCCGCCTCCGCCCGCGCCCGTCGCTGCCAGGGGCCTCAACGTTCGTGATCTCGTCGACGACATCTCTGAAGAAGAGGTGGCCGAGCTCGAGGCCGTGAAGCTGTCGCCTCCTCCCGTCGCGCAGCAGCCTGCGTCGTCTCCGCTCTCCCGTCCCGCGCCCGCGTCGAACTCGAAGTGGAGCCTCGATCAGCGGCAGTTCCCCCTGCTCCACTCGCTCTCGAAGAACCTCACCGAGCTCGCCCGCGCCGGAAAGCTGGACCCGGTCGTCGGCCGCGCGAAGGAGATCGACGAGGTCATCGACATTCTCGGCAAGCGCCGCACGAACAACCCCTGCCTCGTCGGTGAGCCCGGCGTCGGCAAGACGGCGGTCGTCGAAGGCGTCGCGCAGCAGCTCGCGACGCTCAAGGGCCCCCTCGGCGATCGCATCGTGCTCGAGCTCGACATGGCGACGCTGGTGGCCGGCACGCAGCTGCGCGGCTCGTTCTCGGAGCGCCTCAACGGCCTCAAAGACGAGGTGAAGAAGGCCGACGGCCGCGTGGTGGTGTTCATCGACGAGATCCACACGCTGGTCGGCGCGGGCTCGACCGGAGACGGCCCCCAGGACGCGTCGAACGAGCTCAAGGCCGCCATGTCGCGCGGCGAGTTCCCGTGCATCGGCGCCACCACGCACGACGAGTACCGCAAGCACATCAGCACCGACCCTGCGCTCGAGCGCCGCTTCACGCCCGTCGTCGTCGTCGAGCCGTCGGTGCCCGACACCGTCTACATCTTGAACGGCGTCATCGCCCGCTACGAGCAGCACCACCAGCTCAGCTACCAGCCCGAGGCGCTGCAGGCGGCCGCGTCGCTGTCGTCGAAGTACATCACCGACCGCTTCCTGCCCGACAAGGCCATCAGCGTGATCGATCTCGCCGGCTCCCGCGCGCGCCGCGAGGGCAAGCGTCACGTCGAGCCCGCCGACATCGCCCGCGTCATCGCCAAGATCGCCCAGCTGCCGGAAGATCGCCTGCTCATCGACGAGTCGGCGCGCCTGCTCGACCTTGAGCGCGATCTCTCGAAGAAGGTCATCGGCCACCACGACGTCATCGAACGCGTCGCCAAGGTGATTCGCCGCAACTACGCCGGCTTCGCCTCGCGCCGCCCCATGGGCAGCTTCCTGTTCCTCGGTCCCACCGGCGTCGGCAAGACCGAGATGGCGCGGGCCGTCGCCGAGGTGCTCTTCAACAACCGTGACGCGCTCGTGCGCATCGACATGAGCGAGATGAGCGAAGGCCACGGCGTCTCGCGGCTCATCGGCTCGCCCGCGGGCTACGTCGGGTTCGGCGAAGGTGGGCAGCTGACCGAGCCCGTGCGTCGCCGCCCGTCCTCCGTCGTCGTGCTCGACGAGATCGACAAGGCGCACCGCGAAGTGTTGATGCTGCTGCTGCAGGTGCTCGAAGAGGGCCGGCTCACCGACGGCAAGGGACGCCACGTCGACTTCTCGAACACCGTCGTGATCCTCACCACCAACCTCGGCGCCGAGGCCTTCAGCCCGCGCGGCAAGACGGTGGGCTTCGGGGCTGCGCAGGCCGCTCCGCCCGACGAGGTGCAGGCTGCGGACGTGGCGCGCAAGGCGCTGCCGCCCGAGCTGTGGAACCGCATCGACGAGCGCTGTGCCTTCCGCCCGCTGAAAGAGGTCGAGGTCGCCAAGATCGCGCACCTGTTGCTCGCCGAGAGCAGCAAGCGCCTGTCGACCGAGAAGGGCATCACCTACCAGGCCAGCGACGACGTGATCAGCCACCTGCTCAAGTCGGGCGGCTTCGATCCTTCCCTCGGCGCCCGGCCCATGCGGCAGACGGTGCAGCGCCTCGTCGAAGGCCCGCTGGCCGAGCGCATTCTCGCGGGTGACTTCGCCGAGGGCGATCTCGTGAAGATCGAGCTCGCGGGCGATCAGCTGCACTTCATTCGTCACGGCGAAGCCTGACGGAGACTGGGAGGCGGGCGATGGGGGTGCGTGTGAAGAAGCAGCGGAAGCAGAAGACACTGCGGGTGCTCATCGTCGGCTTCGGCCGGGTGGGTGGCGCGTTCGCGAAGGGCCTCACGAAGGCGAAGTGGGACGTGTCGATTCTCCCCCGCTCCCAGGACTCGGTGCGGCGGGCGGCGTTGTCGGGCTATCGCCTCGCCGACCACGACGATCTGCGCGCGGCCAACCTGTGTCTGCTCGCGGTGCCCGATGCCCAGGTGCAGAACGCCGCCGAGCTGGTGCTGGAAGATCTCGGCCCGGGCACGCCGCTGGTGCACCTGTCGGGAGCCCTGACGCTCACCGCGTTCGGGCAGACCGTCATCGACACGAAGCGGCCGCTGGGGTCGCTCCACCCGCTCGCGGCGATCTCCGACCCCGCTGATCCCCTCCAGGGCCACACCTCGGCGCTCGCCGCCACCTCGCCTGAGCTGCTGTCGATGCTCGAACAGCTCGCTGCCACGCTCGGCATGAAGACCATCGAGGTGCCCGAGACGGGCCGCGCCGCCTACCACGCGGGTGCGGTGCTGAGCGCAGGGCTGCTGGTGTCGCTGGCTGACGGAGCGGTTGCTGCGCTCCAGCATGCAGGCCTCGATCGCGAACAGTCACTCGAGGCGCTGCTGCCGCTGATGAACTCCGCGCTGCGGGGCCTCGCGACCCGTGGCTTCGCGAAAGGCCTCACCGGGCCCGTGGTGCGTGGAGACGTCGGTGTCGTGCAGGCCCACCTCGACTCGTTGCCTGCAGAGCTGGGCAGCGTCTACCGCCTGCTCTCCCGCCGTACGCTGGCCCTCATCGGAGAGAGCCTGCCGGCCGAAACGAAGCTGGCGCTCCAGCGAATTCTCGCCTGAAGCGCCAGCGCTCGGCATCGGGTGACGGAGCGACCTCAGCCGCTCCGCCTGGTTGGGCTCAGCTCACGGCGCTTCGTAACGAATGAAGAGGCGCCCGTTCCCGGTGGTGTTCTGGAACGAGGCGTTGTCGACCGTTCCCGACGAGGTCGCGTCGTTGCTGAAGCGCAGGCGCCACCGCACGTTGGCCGGAATCGCCTGATCGAGCGCCAACCGAACCTGACCCGCGACCTGCGCCGACTTGAAGCCAAAGCTCGGGTCCGTCGACAGCACCGTGGCGTTCGAGTTGCCAAAGACGGAGCCCGAAATCGCCGTCGCCGAGTAGTCCGTTGCGTCGAGAGCGCCCATGTTCACGACCTCTGCCACCACGTCGCCCAACGCCGAAGCGCCGTACGGCGTGCCGTTCACGCCGGTCTGCTCGAGCGTCAGGGTGGTGCTGTTCACGCAGTAGAGGTTCGCGGGCAGGCCCGAGAGATCGAAGGTGAGGAAGCCGCGGCTCCTGACGGTGGCGTTGAACTCACCCACACGAATGGCGACGTTCGTGGCCACGGTCTGCTGGCCCAGCACTCCGGCCGATAGAATTCGGCCTGACGCCGTGGGCGTATTGAAGACGGTGCGGGTCAGCTCGCGCAGCGTGGTGAAGGTGTAGAGCACGTTGGTGATGTTGTTGCCCTGCAGGTCCTTCGCCGTCGTCGACGCGTCGCCGAGGCGAACCGTGTAGGTCGTGTTGAACATCAGCGTCGTGCGAGGGGTGAAGGTGAGCACCAGGCCCGATGGGCTCAGCGCCACCGTGCCGGGCACTGCCGTCGACCCATCGAGCAGCGTGAAGGCGGCCGCCGTCGAGACCGGGTCCACGGGGCTGCTGAACGTCAGCTGAACCGAGGTGTCTGCCCGCAGGAAGACGACGCTGCATCCCGTGCGCGTCGGCACGCCGGTCGCGCCCGTCGCAGGGCTGCGCATGGTGACGGTCGCTGCGGTGAGGTCCGTTCCACCGCTCGTGGTGAAGGAACGCGACACCGACACCATCATGTTGCCCGCCACGTCCGTCGGGGCCGTCGCGAACGAGAGGCTGTAGGCCGTGCTGGCGGTCCAGTTGGCGGTCGGTGAGAACCGCACCACGCGGTTCAGGTTCGACCAGGTGTACGTGCCAGTCCGCGTGCTGCCATTGAAGCGAAGGCCCGACTCGACGGTCGTCGTGTTCATCGCCTCGCTGAACGTCATCACCACCGACGAGTTCGTCGGCACCAACGTCGCCGAGTCGGCCGGCAGAATGCTCACCAGCGTCGGCGGCGTGGTGTCGGGCGGCGAGGCGGTGGTGAACGAGAACGGGAACGGCATGGCCATCGCGTTGCCTGCGACGTCAGCCGCCTCCACCGTGAGGTTGTAGGTCGTCGAGGCCTGGTAGCTCGCGACACCGCCGTCATCGAACGACGGCATCGACCAGGTCGCGATGCGGTTGCCCATCGTCATCGTCGGAGCGCCGAGATCGAACGGGGCGTTGATCGTCGAGACGATCGTCGAAGGCGCGACGGGCTCGCTGAAGGTGGCCGAGACGGTGAGGCCCGCCACCGTGACGTTGGTCGCGCTGTTCGCCGGCGTGGTGGCCGTGACGGTGGGCGGCGTGTTGTCGACGACCGCGAGCGTCGTGAAGCCGAACATCGTCGGGGGCGCGAGCACGTTGTTGGCGAGGTCGCGGGCGACGACGCTCACCGTGTACGTGGCGCCTGCGTTCAGCGGAGCCGCCGTCGTCACTGAGGCGCTGGCGTTGTTGTTCGAGAAGCTGGGCGAGCCCACGAGTGCCGTCGCCGGCGAGAAGGTGGCCATGAAGCTGGCCGTGTCGATGGGCTCGTTGAAGTCGATGGTGACGGTGATGCCTGCGTCGGTGCCACCGGGAACGTTCGAAGCACCCGCCTGCGGCGTCGTGGAGAGAATGAGGGGAGGCGTCACGTCAGCCCCCGAGCCACCAGCGGTCGCAGAGCCGCCCGCATCACCACCACCCGCGCTCCCGCCAGCGTCACCGCCAGCCGAACCACCCGCGGTCGCAGCGCCACCAGCCGTTGCCGAGCCGCCCGCCGTCGCCGAACCACCAGCCGTCGCCGAGCCGCCCGCAGTTGCCGAGCCGCCGGCCGACGCGGTGCCGCCACCCGTGCCCGAGGACCCACCGCCCGTCGAGCTCATGGTCACACACGAGCCGGCGGTGCAGGTCTGGTTCACCGAGCACGAGGTGCACGAGCCGCCGCTCTTGCCGCAGGCCGAGGTCGACTGGCCCATCTGGCACATGCCCGAGGCGTCACAACACCCGGTCGGACACGTCGTCGCGGAACATGCTGCTGGCTGCGTTCCACAGGCAACTGAGAAGACCGCAAGACCCGACACTGCCACCCACAGGAGGATCGTTCGCATGGCCGTGGAACATGCGTCCCGGCGGCCCTCGACTCAAGGCTCCTGTGCGGCGCCTCCCACGCGTCAGCGACCCTTGGGACGCCCGCTGAAGAGCACCTTGGTGGCCCCCCCGGCCGTGTGACCGGACGAGCTGCGCGACCCGCCGCCGCCGCCACCACCGGCGCCCCGCCCTTGCGAACGGGAACCACGGCGCTGCTGACGCGGCGAGCGCGGACCACCAGGCTGTCCACCGTGCGGGCGGTTCTCCTGGCGAACGGCGTGGCCCGGCTGCGTGCGGAACGAGGCGTCTTTCGCGACGGCCTGCTTGAACCCTTCCGACTCACGCGGAATCGGACGGCGCGGCACCGGGCCACGAATGAGGCGCTCGATGTCCTTCAGCAGCGCCATCTCTTCCGGCGAGCAGAAGGCCGAGGCGTGACCGGTGGCCGAGGCGCGCGCGGTACGACCGACGCGGTGCACGTAGTCTTCCGGCACGTGCGGCAGATCGAAGTTCACCACGTGGCCGATCTCGGCGACGTCGATGCCGCGGGCGGCGATGTCGGTGGCGACGAGCACGCGGTAGCGGCCCGACTTGAAGCCCTCGAGCGCCTGCTGCCGCTGGTTCTGCGAGCGGTTCGCGTGAATGCGCTCGACCGTGTAGCCATTGCGGGCCACGGCCTTGGCCAGCACGTCGGCGCGGCGCTTGGTGCGGGTGAAGACGAGCGTGCTCTCTTCGCCTTCGGCCAGCAGCGCCATGAGCAGCGGCGACTTCTCGTTCTGGCCGACCTCGTAGACGCACTGGGTGGCGTTCTTCGCGGTGGTGCCCGAGCGGCTCACCTCGACGCGCACGGGATCTTTGCTGTGCGTCTTCGCGAACTGGGCGACCTCTCCGGCCATCGTGGCCGAGAACAGCAGCGTCTGGCGGGCCTTCGGCAAGCGCGCGAGGATCTTGTCGAGCTGCGGCTTGAAGCCCATGTCGAGCATGCGATCGGCCTCGTCGAGCACGAGGATCTCGACCTTGTTGAGGCTCGCGTGGCCTTCCTGCAGGTGATCGATGAGGCGGCCGGGCGTCGCGATGACGAGGTTGGCTGTCTTGAGCGCCTCGATCTGCGCGCCCATGCCGACGCCGCCGATGAGAGTGGCGACCTTCACGTGGTGCGGGCGGCCGAAGTCGTGCGCGTGTTCGGCGATCTGCAGGGCGAGCTCACGCGTCGGAGCCAGCACCAACCCCGTGATGCCGTGTTTGCCGCGCAGGCGCTCCACCATGGGAAGCATGAAGGCGGCGGTCTTGCCGGTGCCGGTCGCGGCGCAGCCGATGACGTCGCGGCCCGCGAGCCCAGGGGGAATCGTCTGCTGCTGAATCGGAGTGGGCTGCGTGTAGCCCTTGTTGGCCAGCGCCTGAAGAGACAGGGCGTGCAGGCCGAGCGTCGTAAAGCCAGTCGAGGAGTCGTTCACTGGCGGGCCCTTACCCCGCAGGGAGATCCTGTCCAGCCCGGACGGTCAACTCGTTGAAAGCAGAGGAGGCTGGTCTAAGTCATCAACCACGTGAGCGTGATCCTCGCCGTGCTGGTCGCCGCTGGACCCTCGCTGAAGCCGGCGCGACCCACCGCGATCTCGTACGTGGCTCCCGCTGCTTGCCCGCCAGCGCAGTCCTTCATCACCGCGCTGAAGTTTCGCACCCAGGTGATCGAGGTCGCCGGAGCAGAAACGCCGCCGACGGCCTGGCTCGACGCCGTCATCACCCAGAGCGGGCCGAAGTTGACGGGAACGCTGACGGTTCGGCTCCTGTCGGGCTCGACGACGCGAATGGTCTCGGGAAGCCGATGCGAGTCGCTGGTGGACGCGCTGAGTCTCGTCGCCGCCCTCCTCATCGATCCCGAACACGCGCGCACCGGGCCGCTCCCGCCCGAGCTCATCACCCTCTCACTGACGCCCGCGCCCGTACCCGCGCCAGTTGCCTCGCCTCCCCAGCCCGCGGCCACGGCCACGGCGGTGCCTTCGCTCAGCGAGCCACAGCGCCCGCGCTTCGGCCTCTACGCCGGCCCCCACCTCACCACCGCCATCAGCGGCGCGACCGACTTCGGCGGCACGGCGGGCGTCTCGGTGCAGCTTGGCCGGTTTCTCGCCAGGCTCTCGCTGGGCGCGGGCAGCGGCTCGACAGTTCAGGGTGCGATCGGCCGCGCGCGCTACCCGTTTCATCTGGCCGGCGCCCTGGATGCTGGCGTGCACTTCACCGCGAGCATCTTTCGCGTCGAAGTGACGGCCGCGATCTCGACGCTCGGGTTCAACGTCACCTCGGTCGACGCCGTGGAGCCGCAGGTCGTCTGGCGATGGCTGCTGCCCGTCGGCCCATCGGTGCGTGCCGGCTTGTCCATCGACCGCCTCTTCGTCAGCCTCTCGCTCTTCGGCGGCGTCAACCTGCGCCGAGACACCTACCTCGTCACGCCCGAAGGAGACGTCTTCACCACCCCGCTCCTCTTCATCCACCCCGCGTTGTTCGTGTCGTGGCAGGTGTGATCCCCTTCTGCGGCTCGAGGTATTCACTGCGTGCTGTCGTTCACTGCCACCCTTGCTGCCATCGAGACCCGCGAAGAGCGGCGCCGGAGGCCGCTCACCGACGAACAGCGCGCCCGACTGCGCGCCCTGTTTTCGGCCCACGCCGATCTCGTCTGGCGCCTCCTGCGACGGCACGGGCTCTCGAACGCACAGGCAGACGATGGGCTGCAGGAGGTCTTCTCGGTCGCGCTGCAGCGGCTGAACGAGATCGAGGCGGGCAAGGAGCGGAGCTTTCTGTGCTCCTCGGCCGTGATGGTGGCCCGCCGCGTCGGCCTGTCGAAAGAGACGCTCACCGGCACCCTGCCTGAGCAGCCGAGTCTGGAAGCGATCGATGAACAGACCGACGCCAACCGGAAACGAAGGCTGGTGTTCGATCTGCTCTCGAGGCTGGAAGAGCCGCTGCGCCAGGTGCTGGTGCTGCAAGACGTCGAGGGCCTCTCCAAGCGCGAGACGGCCGAGGCGCTCGGCGTACCAGAGGGCACCGTGGCCTCCCGCACCAGGCGGGCGCGAGAGGTGTTCCGCGAGCTGCTCGTCGCAGCGCTGGGAGGTGAGCGATGAGCTCCGAGCGGGATCTCGACAAGCTGACAGAGGAGTTGATGGCGGCTGCGAAGACCGAGCAGCCCTCCGAGCTCGTGAAGGAGCGGGTGCTCAGCTCGGTGCTCGACGAGCCCGGCCCGTCGGACAGCGCGCGCGCGACCTCTCGTCGAATGTGGTGGGTTGGCGGGCTGTCACTGCTCGCCATCTCGGTCGGTTTGGGGGTGGGAAGCCGGGTGCTGCGCGAGGAACCGCAGCGGCCTGTGACGATCGTCGAGGTGCCGCCAAAGCCCACGGAGCCCATCGAGGCCCCAAAGCCTCAGGAAGCGCCCGCCGAAGTCGAGGCGCTGCCGCCACCGCCGCAGCCCGAACCAACACTCCCTCCGCCGAAGCCTGCTCCGCCGAAGAAGGTGAAGCCCACGCCAACCGCGCCTGGACCCGAGCCAGAGGAAGACGTCGACCTGCTGGCGAGGGAGGTCAGCCTGCTGGACGGAGTGAGGGCTGAGCTGACGCGCGCGCCGAAGAGGGCGCTCGAGCTGTTGGAGCGACACGCGCGAGAGTTCCCCGACGGCGCGCTGAAGTCGGAGGCCGAGCTGCTGCGACTCGAGGCGCTCGTCAAAGCGCAACGTCGTGCACAGGCGCAGCAGCTCGCCCAACGGCTCTCGGCCCAGAACCCCTCCGGGCCCGTCGCCGAGCGGATTCAACGGATCCTCGAAGGAACCTCGCCCTGAAGCGCCTCGTCGTCCTCGCCCTCGCAATCGCCGCCTGCGCGGAAGACGTCGTCATCGGGAACAACCCGCGCGGCAGCCGTCTCGACGGTGGCGCGTCGGCGGGCGGTTCCACGGCGGGCGGTTCCACAGCTGGCGGTTCCACAGCGGGCGGGTCCACGGCCGGCGGTTCCACAGCCGGCGGCTCCACAGCGGGCGGTTCCACGGCGGGCGGTGGCGCCTCGGGCGGAGTGGCCGGCGGAGGAGCTGCTGGTGACGGCGGTTCTCCCGATCTTGCGGTGAGCTTCGCGTTTCCGCTGTGCGTCGAAGCAGGCACCACCCCCGTCGGCACGCTCTCGATCCGCAACGAAGGAAACCAGGCGATCGGAGGCGTCGGCTCGAGGTTGGTCATGCCGTCAGGTGTGAGCCTGGCCACGGCTCCGGGCTGTTCGGTCTTCTCGGCGGCCGAGCTGCACTGTGATGGTGGAACCCTCGTTCCCGGCGCACGGGTCGACTTCCCGATCGTGCTGACCTGGCCACCTGACGCCGGCACCTACGCATTTGAGACCTCACTCCTGGCACCAGTGGCAATGGACCCGAACCCGATGAACGACACCGCGACCTGGGTCGCCGCTGTCACCTCGGTCGGTGGGTTCGTCGTCCCGATGAACGCGCCGCGGGTGCTCGACGGCATCGACTGCTTCGGCACCAACATCACGTCGTTCTCTCAGTGCACACCGCCGTCGTTCATCACCGACCGTCTGTGGCCGATGCCCGATGGTGGCGTGGAGAACGACGGCGGCGCCGAGAGCCGATGGGAGCAGTCTGCCTCCCAACGAAACCTGTGCATGCGCTTCGAGCTCCCGCTCGGGGGAACCGTGTTCTACGGCGTCAGTGTGTCTGCGCTGTGCTTCGAAGGCGGCATCGACGACTTCGTGACACCCCAGCGCAACGTCGGAGCGTTTCGCGTCTGCGCCCAGTGAGGACTGGAAAGATCCAATTCCTGCGGCCGCTGTATTCAGCGCATGCGCGACCATTTTCGGGTTCGTTTCCTCACGATTGTCCTTCTCGTTCTCGTTGGTTGCGGTGGTCCAGCGACCGAAACTGACGGGGGCGCCGGCGGTGGAGATGTGAGCGGCGGTGGTGCCGCGTCGGTCGGTGGTGGTGCTGCATCAGCCGGTGGCTCTGCCTCGGCCGGTGGTTCTGCCTCGGCCGGTGGTTCTGCCTCGGCCGGTGGTTCTGCCTCGGCCGGTGGTTCCGCGTCGGCCGGTGGTTCTGCCTCCGCCGGTGGTTCTGCCTCGGCCGGTGGTTCTGCGTCGGCCGGTGGTTCTGCCTCGGCCGGTGGTTCTGCCTCCGCCGGTGGTTCTGCCTCGGCCGGCGGTTCTGCCGGTGGCGCCGCTTCAGCTGGCGGTTCTGCTTCAGCCGGTGGTTCTGCCTCGGCCGGTGG
>CALRPN020000026.1:0-139401 GCA_943370055.1 Archangium gephyra | reverse complement strand
GAAGCCGGCGAAGCTCGCCCTCATCGCCGCAATGCGGAAACTGCTGCACGCCATCTACAGCGTCGCGAAGAACCGAAAGCCCTTCGTGCCGCGACTCGAGGTCACCGCATGAAGAAACTGCTTGCTGACCAACACGGAATCTCACTTCGCCTCCCACGCGCGCATGCGGGTCTCGACCTCGTCGGAAAACAGCCACGGCCCGAGCGCGTCGCTGACTTCGTAGCCGCGCGGCGTGAGGCGGAATGTTCCGTCAGTCCACGCGGCGAGGTTCTCGTCGAGCAGCTGAGACAACCAGGGCAACGCCGCGAGCAACCCGACGCCGAAGCGCCTGATGAACGCCGCGTCATTCGTTCCATCACCGAAGAGCGAGAGCACGACCCAACGCCGCTGCTGCTCTTCGACCGACAGCTCGAAGCCCGAGTGCGCCGAACGGAACGAGCTCGCCGGTCGCGCGAGGTAGTCGTCGATGATGGAGCGCACGGCGCGAGGCTCCACGGCCCAATCGTGCGCGTAGTGCACCGCCTTCGTGTACGAGCGCGCGCCGACGCCGAGGCCGATCATGCCGTCGTCTTCCGCGTGGTACTCGGGCAGCTGCAGTTCGGCGACGTCGCGGCGTTGGAACACCCGCATCGAGCGCTGCACGTAGCCATGACTCGTGAGCCAGTCGCGGCCTGCGCGATACAGGTTCACACGGTGGTCGTCCCACGAGGCGGCGCGTTTTCCGAGGAAGGTGAGCGGCCGCACGTAGAGCGGGTAGAGGTACAGCTCCTCGGGTCGCCAGCGCAGCGCGGTCTCGAGGCTGCCGATGAACGACGCCTCGGTCTGTCCCTCCATGCCGTAGATGAGGTCGATGTTGAGGTGCGCCTTCGAGCGTGCGCGAATCAGGTCGAGCGTGCTCATCACGTCACCGTTCGCCTGGGGCCGCTTCACCGCCGCGACCTCGGCCTCGACGAACGACTGCACACCCAGCGACAACCGCGTCGCCTGCCCAAGCACCTCGAGCTTGTCGGCCGTCACCGTCGAGGGAGACAGCTCGACCGAGAGCGGAATGTTCCCCATGCCCATCGTCTGCCGCATGAGCTTCACCACGCGCTCGAGCTGCTTCGCGTCGAGATACGTCGGCGTGCCGCCACCGATGGCCGCGCGCGTGAACGTCGCGGGACCGACGACCTCCGCCGTCTGGGTAGCCTCGACCTCGAGCTGCGTCAGGAACTTCTCCACCACCGTCTCGACCGGGTTCACCGTCGTGAACAGGTTGCAGAAGCCACAGCGCATCTCGCAGAACGGAATGTGCACGTAGAGAAAGCGTGCCTCTTTCCGCTCGGGGGCCCAGACCTGCTCGAGCGGCCGGGGCGACTCGAAGCGGCGGTAGGCCGTCTTGTGCGGGTAGCCATACACGTACTGCTGGTACGGCGACTTCGTCAGGAACTGGTGCAGTCTCGACGTCACGGGCCACCCACTCAACCACGCCCGTTTTCAGGCCGCTTGTGGTTATGGAGGAGCGCATGTCGATGGACCTCTGGCCAGACAGGCTCGCAGCGCTCGAACAGGCCGTGCTCCGGACGCAACAGGCGGCTCCGGCGCGGCGGCTCGTGGGGCATTTGAAGCTCGAGACGTCTCGCCGGGTGACGGACGTCTTCCTGGGAGACTCGACGCAGGTCGACAGCAGCGTCTCCATCGTCGACGCCGAGGTCGCGCCGCTGGCCGAGATCTTCTTCACCACCGACGAGGGCCACGTCTACGAGGTCGAGGTCGATGGACGCCCGGTGTCCGGGAAGCTCATCGAGAAGCACCTGCTGACCTTCGAGGGCGGAGCGCTGACCCGTGTCTTCGGACCCGACCGGGTGTTCGTGAAGCGCGCGGGGGCCTGGGTGAACGAGCCGGCGTTGCCTCCGCCGATTCCGGGAAGGCCGGCCGCGGCGAGGCTCGCGTTTCGTTCGCCGCTCGAGGTGACGCTCGACCCCGCGCAGCAGCGGGCGGTCGATCTTCCACGGCATGAACACCTGCTGCTCCTCGGTGAAGCCGGCTTCGGCAAGACGACGGTGGCGCTGCATCGCCTGCTCGCGCTGCGGGAGAAGCACCTGGAAGAAGGCACGCGGCGCTTTCGTGGTGCGGTGCTGGTGCCGACCGAAGGCCTTCGCCGGCTGACGCAGCTGATGCTGCAGCGACGCAACGTGAACGACGTCGACGTGTGGACCTTCGATGAGTGGGTGATGGACGAGGCGCGGCGCGCGTTCAAGGATCTGCCGCGGCGCCAGAGTGAGAACACGCCGTCACCCGTCGTGCAGCTGAAGCGCCACCCTGCCCTTCGACCCACCCTCGAGGCGTTCGTCCGGCAGCACGGCAAGCCGATGGAGGACGAGGATCGTCCGCGCCGGGGCAATGCGCTCGCGTCTCGCGCCGATCTCGAGCACCTCTTCGGCGACCGCGCGTGGATGCAGCCCGTCGTCGAGCGCGCGAACGGAGCGTTGTACCCCACGGTCGTCGAAGGCATCGCGCAGCACACGAAGGTGCAGTTCCTCGACTCCAGTGACATCGCGTACGGCCACGTCGATCTCGCGGCGCGCACGGCCGTCGATGGGCGCGGGCTCGACGAAGGCACGCCCACCGAAGACGCGAACTCCGCCGACGCCGAAGACCACGCCGTGCTCTTCGAACTCGAGCGCCTGCGATCGATCGCGCGCGGCAAACCACCGATGCCGCTCGGCGCCTACGACGTGGTGTTCATCGACGAGGCCCAGGAGTTCGCGCCCATCGAGCTCGGCGTCATGGCCCGCGCGCTGCGCAAAGGTGGCGTGTTCGTCGTCGCCGGAGACGCTGCACAGCAGGTCGATCCGACGGCGGTGTTCACGGGGTGGGACGGCGTCATGGCCGAGCTCGGCATCGCGGGCTCGAAGCAGATCCGGCTCGAGATCAACTACCGCTGCCCGCCCGACGTCACGACGCTCGCGCGGCACGTCATCGATCCGTCGGTGGCGCTCGCTCCGACGCCGGCCGTCACGTGGGCGCCCTTCTTCGCGCCGTTTCATCTCGCGGTGTGGCTCAGCGACTCGTTGCGCCAGCTCATCGGTGACGACGCGTCGGCAAGCGTGGCCGTCATCTGCCGGACGCCCGAGGCGGCGAAGCGCGTGCAACAGCGCCTGCGCGGCATCACCACGACGCTGGCCCTCAACGGCGACTTCCCCTTCAAGCCGGGCATCGTCGTGACGTGCGTGCAGGAGATCAAAGGCCTCGAGTTCGACATCATCGTGCTGCCCGACGCGGCGGCGACGACGTGGGCCAACACGCAAGACTCCCGACGCGGCCTCTACACGGCGATGACGCGCGCTTCTCATCGGCTCGTGCTCGCGTGGGCCGGTGCGAAGAGCCCGCTGCTGGAATGACTTGGGCATCGCGGCACCCCGTTGTACGCGCGCGGGCATGCTCCGACTCTCGACGTGGCTGCTGCTCTTCGGGCTCGTGCTCGCTGGCTGTGGTTCGACTGCCCAGCGCTGCAGCGCGGTGACGTGTACCGGTTGCTGCGATTCGAGCGGCATGTGTCGAAACGGCAGTGAATCGAGCGCGTGTGGAAGCGGAGGCAACACCTGCACCGCGTGCTCAGCCAGCGGCTTCTGCTCGTTCGGAACCTGCAACAACGGAAGCAGCGGCGCAGGCTCGGCGGGCGCGGGCTCCGCAGGCGGCGGGAGCGCTGGCGGCACCGGTGGCGGGAGCGCGTCGAACACGGTCACCGACTGGGCCTCGTGGTGCCGGCTCGCGTCGACGGCAGTCGAGGGCTTCTACGGCCGCTGCGGCTACTACACGGCGCAGGGCACCAGCGAGTCGCAGGCCCTCAACCAGGCGAGCTGCCTCGCCCGGCCGCCGTCTGGCCTCGCCGACGGGCGCGCGAGCTTGAACACCACCGGAGCGTCGGCCTGCCTCACGCTCTTCAACGGCCGCACCTGCGCCGAAGGACTTCCGTCGGGCTGTGAGGCGCTGCTGAACGGCCTCGTCGCTCGCGGCGGCAATTGCTACCAGTCCGCTGAGTGTGACTCGACGTCGTGGTGCGACCTCTCGAGCTCGTGCCCTGGTCGCTGCGTCGCGCGAATCGCGGTGGGTCAGCCCGCGAGCGGCGACGCCCGCTGTGTCGAGAACGCGTACTCGTTCAACGGCGTGTGCACGGCGCTGGTGGCGATGGGTCAGTCGTGCGCGCCGTTGGCTGGCAGCACCATCACGCGTGGCTGCCTCAACGGCTCCTGCATCAACAACCTGTGCGCGCCTCGCCAGCTCGACCTGTCCGAGAACCAGACGTGCACTCCGAACATGAACCCCGAGTGCGCCCGCGGCCTGCAGTGCGTCGCGAACCGCTGCATTCCCCTCGTCGACCTGAACGGCGCGTGTGACAGCACGCGCAACTGCAAGTGGGACTTGTTCTGCAGCCCTGCGAACGTCTGCGTGCGACCAGGAATCGCTGGCGCCGTGTGCGGGCCTGACCTGCGCTGCGCGAACGGGCACTTCTGCAACCGCCCCACAGGCTCGACGACAGGCACCTGCGCGCCGTTCAAGCAGGTCGACCAGGCCTGCACCGCACAGTTCGAATGCGACACCGACACGATGTACTGCACCGCCACCACGAGCGGGGTCTGCCGGCTCAAGGGTGCCGTCTCGGCGGCCTGCACGTACCCGACCCGCTTCTACGCCTGCGGCGACGGCCTGTACTGCACCGCCACCGCAGCGAGTCCCAACGGCGTGTGCGCGAACCGCAAGGGCGCCAACGCGACCTGCGGCGACTCGGCTGAGTGCCAGAGCCTGACCTGCACGACCGGGCGCTGCACGACGCCGACGTGTGTCGACCCGACGCCTTGAACTTCCGTCTCACCAGCCTGGTGCTCTCGGTTGGGCTGACGGCTGCGGCGCAGACGTTTGCTCCGCCCGTCGAGCGCCTGCGCGTCTCGGTTCCGAAGAGCACGGCGTCGCTCACCGCCGACGGCCGCCTCGACGAGCCTGCGTGGAACGAAGCCGCGGCGCTGACGCCCTTCGTGCAGGTCGAGCCTGATCAACTCAAGCCCGCGAAGTTGGCGACGAGCGTTCGGGTGCTCGCGACGAGCGACGGCTTGTGGATTGGCGCTCGCTGCGACGACGACGAGGGCACGAAGGGCGTGCAGCAGACCGACCTGCGTCGCGACTTCTCGCTCACGCGCGGCTTCGACTGGTTCGGGGTGGTGCTCGATCCCCTCGGTGATGGGCGCAACGCGTTCGGGTTCTTCGTGACGCCGTGGGGCAGCCAGCACGACGTGCAGGTCATCGACGATGAGATCACCGAGACGCAGTGGGACACGGTGTGGACTGCGGCAGTGACACGAGACGAGCGCGGCTACACGGTCGAGTTGATGGTGCCGTGGAAGAGCCTGCGCACCGAGCCAGACCGGTTGACGTGGGGATTCAACGCCGCGCGCGCGGTAAGACGCACGATGGAGCGCACCGCGTGGAGTGCCTTCCCGCGCAACTTCAGCCCGTTTCGCATGACGTACGCGGGGCAGCTGCAGTTCAAGGAGCCTCCGACGACGAGCGCGGGTCTCAACCTGCAGCTGCGGCCGTACGGCATCGTCCGGTTCGATCGCGTCGGTGACGGCACGATTGGCGTTCGGCCCAATGCGGGTGGAGAGGTGACCTGGGCTCCGACGCCGAACTCGGTCATCGATCTCACCGGCAACACCGACTTCGCCGAGGTCGACGTGGACCGCCGCGTGGTGAACCTGTCGCGGTTCTCGGTGCTTTTCCCCGAGCGGCGGCAGTTCTTCCTCGAGAACGCGGGCCTGTTCTCGATGCCGAACTCCCTGGTGTCGCCGTTCTTCAGCCGCGCGATTGGGCTGACGAATGGGCAGCCGCAGCCGCTCTCGGCGGGAGGCCGGTTCGTCTATCGCTCCTCGGAGCGGAGCCTGGGCGCGATGGTGGTGCACACGTTGCCGACCGACACGCAGCGCTCGAGTCTGTTCGGCGTCGCGCGCTATTCGCATCACCTGCTGGGAGAGAGTCGCGTGGGCGGCATGCTGGTGGCGCGGCATGACTTCGAAGGCGGCAGCGAAGCGTCGACGAACGTGGTGCCGGCCATCGACGCGCTGATTCGCAGCGGGCCGGTGTCGGTGAGCGCGATGGTGAGCGGGAGCGTCGATCAGGTGCATGACGGCTCCGCGCCGACGTTCGGGCTCACCGGGTCGCTTCACGCGAGCGTGCAGGGAACATGGGGAAGGCTGTCGGCAGGCGCGCAGGCGTTGACGCCGGGCTATCGAACCCGCTCGGGCTTCATCTCGCGGCAGGAGGCGCTGCTCGCGACGGGCAGCTGGTACCTCGACTGGCGGCCGGCGTGGTTGCCGTCGTGGGTGCGAACGATTCAGCAGTACCTCGACACGAGCGCAGTCTGGAGCACGAGGGACGGCCGCTTTCAGGAAGCGAACGCGTACTACGAGGTGTTCTGGGTGACGTTGCAGGGCGGCGACCGTGGGTGGATCTACGGGCAGCGCACGTGGCAGTCGCTCGATGCGCCGTTCGCTCCGGTGCCGGGCGTTTCGTTTCCCGCGGGCACGTCGACGTTCGATCGCATCGGCATCGCGGCGTACAGCGAGCAGAGTCGGTTGTTCTCTGCGGGCGGCAACGTGGGCGTGGGCAAGTACTTCCTCGCCGACTTCGTGCGCGCGCAGGGCCAGGTCGGGTTCTCGCCGCTGCCGCACATCGGGTTGTTCCTGAACTACGAGCTGAATCGCTTCGATGGAGAAGGCGTGCGGGCAGGCGGTGTGTCGTCGCACCTGCTGCAGCTCGAGGGCCGGCTGGGGCTGACGCCGAAGCTGCAGCTCATCGGCAGCTATCAGCGCGACACGGCGGGCAACGTGGGGCTGACGAACGCGCGGCTCGCGTGGGAGTTTCTGCCGTTGTCGTTCGTGTACGTGGTGTTCACCGACTCACGCACGGCGTTCACGGTGCCGGGAGCTCCGCCGTCGGAGCAGCGGCTCGTGGTGAAGGCGACGTACACGTGGCGGCCGTAGTCACTCCCAGAGCGGCTTGCGCGGCGGAGGCACGGGGCCACGCGGCTCGGCGTCGAGGGTGACCTTGTCGACCGCCTTCATCGTGAAGTCGGCGTTCACCTGCGCGTGCGCCCAGGTGAGGAGCAGGTCGAAGTCGGTGTGCTGCATCGACGAGGGACCCAGCGCGCCTTCGAGGCACGGGCCGTAGGAGTGCAGTGGCCCGCCGGGGCGAATGCCGATGGTGTGACCGAAGTCGCGCAGGGCTGCGGCCTGGGGCTGCGAGAGGTTTCGGCGATCGCGCGCGTACTCGTCGACGAGGTCCTGCATGAAGGCCCAGGCGTCGTCATCGTTGAAGGAGTCGGCGTCGACGGAGCGGTCGAGCGAGACGATGAAACGAACCGCGGCGCGTTGGGCGTGTTCGTCCATGGGTGGGGCACTCTGCCAGCCGAAGAAATTCCACGCCAACCTTGCGCAGGCGGGAGCGGGCGGGTGTCTTGCTGATCAGTCGTTCACCCTCACAAGGAAACTCGATGCCTCCTCGCCCGATCATGAACCCCGTTCGCCCCGGTGGCGGAATCGGTGTTGGCCCGAAACCCACGACGACGCCGAAGCTGCCGACGGCGACGACGCTGAAGAACGTGCTCGGCACGTACAAGTTCCACTCGCCCGACAAGGAGATTCCCTGGAAGGCGAAGAAGCCGGCGGGCGCAGTGCTCGGGTCGGTGACGCTCCAGAAGGCGCCGAAGGACAAGCCGGGCCAGACGATCGTGGCGCACGTGCTGAAGAGCGACCCGACGAAGGTGTACTTCGAGATGCGCAACGAGGGGTTCCGCATGCCTCCGCCGCGCCCGGGGCTGATCGTGAACCCGCCTCCGCCGTCGTATTTCCAGCCGAAGTACTTCGGCCCGGTGTCGATCACGCGCCTGCCGAAAGGGCTTCCGACCGCCGATTGATCCGGTTGTTGCGACTGCTTGACACCGAGTCGTCAGGCGGGCACAAGGGCGCCGTCAGTTCCGCAGTAACGGGGAGTGGCTCAGCCTGGTAGAGCACTTGGTTCGGGACCAAGGGGTCGCAGGTTCGAATCCTGTCTCCCCGACTGATAGAAGGCCCTGATTTTGTTCGAGAAATCGAATGAAGTCAGGGCCTTCTGCTTTTGCCGCTCTTGCGAGGCTTGATGCGCTCTTCAACGCCGAAGCTGCCCAGTTCGCTGAGTGATGTGGCGGTTCGATTCCTGGAAAAGCGTGGAGCTCGTTTCGAGCTCTCCATTTCATCCCGGAAGATCAAGCCGTGGCCGGCGCTGCTGGAGATCGAGCGGACCTTCGGTGGACTTCACTTTGCCGATTGGCTGCTCGGTCCTTCTGCAGTCGTCATGAAGGCGCCGAAGTTGCGGGACACCAGGACCAGCCCGGTTCCGCTCGTGTGCGTCGGCGTCAACGACACCGGAGGACTGTTCGCCGATGAGGCCGGACAGATCTGGGACGAAGACGCGGCAGCAGGCTCGTTGCGACTTCGGGCTGACTGCATGGAGCGGCGCATCGAGCGCGAGGCGTATGGGTTTCACATCGGCGTGCTTGGTCAGCACCGCTTCAAGGTGCTGCCAAGCTCGGTGTCGGCAGCGGCGGGCGCGAAGAAGCTCGGGCTCCCGTTGATCAAGAAGGCGTCCGACCAGTTCGAGCGCGTCTGGCAGAGCGACAAGCTCACGGTGTGGAAGTCGACTGACGACGTGCGTGTGTTCGCGAAGACCGACGCGGCGCTGAAGAAGGCAGTGGCAACCTTCGAGGCGGCCTGAAGAAGTCAGCGGTTGAGTTCAAAGCACGTTAAAGGCTCGGCCTTTGGGCAGTCCCCGAGCAATGCCGATGTGTAAATCACCGCCCGAGTACTCCGGTTCGAGATCAGCCAACTCATGGACAACCCTGGAGGTGTCACAGTGTCCTCAACTGGCGCGAGAAGAAGTCTGATCGAAGCGCTTCATCAAGTGATCTCGGCGGGTCCTCCAACTCACCGAGAGCCAACATGACTACGCCCTCGGGCCGCACCTCAACTCCATCACCCCTCAGCACTCTCGGTTCTGGATACCCAGCATCAAACACCCGCCATGCACCATTCGTAGTCAATCTCACGTACTCACCGACATACGCCACGAGCCCGCAGAACATTGCCGGTGTCCCCTGAACCTCCTTTGGCAACCTACGAAAAGAGCTGTCGACCGCTTCAAGATCCACCTGAGACCAGGGCTGCAACGTTATCCGCAGCGAGTCTCTGAGTTGAGCTGAACGGGAAGCAGCGGTGAGAATGAAGTGCTGTGCATCTCGCAACGGAGCTCTCATCGACCGCAAAGACTCGCTTGTCTTGTCGACATTCGAGAGAATCTGCAGGAACTCCTCTCTCAAGAAGAGGCGTCCAGGTCCAGCCCCTGCCACAGTCAAGATCTCATCCCCGAACGCATACACATCTAGACCTGACACTGTGCTCAACTCAGACTCTCGCTGGAAGTTCCGAGAAGCCAGCAACGACTTCACCTGTGCGACCGGCACCTTCCTCATTATTGCCCCCTGGCATGCCTGCCTGACTTTACCCGACCCCCACCGTCAGTTCTGAAGCCTAATCGCCACCGGGTTCGTACTGGGAGAAACTGAACACCTCCTCGTGATCGAGTTCCAGAAGCCACGCACCTGATCGTTGGCCAACCCAGACATCGTCTGCGCTCGGTCGCCAGAGGTCGTCGTAGGCGACCACGAACCTTTCGAACCTCAACGAGATTCCGCGAGATTCCGACGGCCACAGAACCACCACTTCCGTGTCGGCAGCGATCGGGAGCGCATGAAGCCAGTCCCTCACCTCCTGCGGCTCGGCATCCTCCATTGAGCGCTCGACGCTCTTGGAAGAGGAAGCGATGGTTCGAAACAGCGATACAGCAGCGTTGACCTCTTGAGCCGCAAGGACTGTGAACTCACCCGAGAGATTGCGGTGGGGACCGAAACGGGCAGCGTCGCGGATGTCCGCACCACTGACAGTGGCTGGCACACCCCGCAGAGCAGCGATCGCGCTATCGAGTACGCCGAGGAAGTAATCGTTCGCGTTCCCTGCTCTGTCTCGAAGCGCCTGAAGCAGCGGAAACAGGCTCGGGTCGCCGAGGGCTTCTGCGGCTTCGACGGCAAGAATGCCTACGTCCTCGGCAGCGAGTTCTCGGCGTAGCGGCTCGACGACTCGCGGGTCTCTTCGCTGAGCGAGGCCGACAAGGGCCTCGCCACGAGTTTCTGCATTCGTGTCATTCAGTCGGCGACCCAGGGCCTCGCGCAGCAGCGGAGTATCGACGGATTCCATGCTGCCAAGGCCAAACGTCGCCCAATTCCGAACATCCTCGTCCGCGTCTGCTGACAATTCGATGAGCGCCGAGACCGAATGAGGATCGGAATGCGGCAACAAACCGTGCACGACTCCATAGCGAACGTCGGCTTCTGGGTGGCGCCGAAGTGGCAGAAGGACCTCCACTGCGCGCGGGTCCCCAAGGTGTCCGAGGGCGACGCCGATTGACTCGAGGACCAAGGCGCTCTGCTCCTGCTTCAGCGTCTCCAGAATGAGGTCCGCACATCGCCTTCGCAGCTCGTCGCTCGGCTTCGGCGTTCCCAGCTGCGCCAGGATGTCGACGCCACGACCGCGTTCCTTTTCCGACACCGATCGCAGCAGCTTCGACGCCGCTTCGAACACGTCCGCATCTCCACGCTCCTGAAGCGCGCGAATGGCATTCCATGCAGGGTCGTCGTCCCTTGTGAGGGCCACCGCAATCAGGTCAGCGATCTCGCTCACGGTTTGACGAACGGCTCGTCCCGCAGAGGGAACCTCTTCGCGTCGGGCAAATCGTAATGCCACCACTCCATCGGGTTGATCGTGAACCCCGCGCCCGTCATCGCCGCCTTCAACGTCGCGCGGTTCCTGAGCGCCTCCCCCGTCCCTCCATCGAACGAGTGATGTGCCGCTTTGCCAAAGAAATCATACGGCGATGGCATCTCGACCACGCCACCGTCCAATCGCACCAATGACAAATCAATCGCTCCACCGCGGTTGTGATTCGACCCCGTCTTCGGGTCCGCCACGTAGCCGGGCTTCGGCAACACCTTCCACAGCTCCCACTGCACGTGATGCGGCCGGTAGCAGTCGTACAACCGCAACCTGAACCCCTGCTCCCGCAGCACCTTCGCCGCCGCCTCGAGCTGCTTCGCCGACTTCTCGAGCAACAGGCACCGCGCCTCGGGCGGGTACACCGCCTTGCCCATGAAGTTGTCAGCCGTCGCGTAGCGCAGGTCGACCACCGCGTCGGGAATGCGCGTCACCACCTCGACGAGCGGCTGCACTCCGGCATCGGGAGCGCTCAGCACGAGAGCCAGCAGAACGGCGTTCACCCTCGACAAGTTAGCCGGAAAAGCCGGGGCGCCGGAGTTATGACGCTCGCCGTGGCGACGGCTCCCCAGGTGCTCGACCTGTTCCACCCGGCCGTGAAGGCCTGGTTCGAGCAATCGTTCCCCGCGCCGACGAAGCCGCAGCTGCTCGGCTGGCCGTCACTCGTGAAGAACGACTCGACGCTCATTCTCGCGCCCACCGGCAGCGGCAAGACGTTGACCGCGTTTCTGCACTGCATCGACCGGCTCATGTTCTCGCCGAAGCCCACCGGCAAGGGCCGCTGCAAGGTGCTGTACCTCTCGCCCATCAAGGCGCTCGCGGTCGACGTCGAACGCAACCTGCGCGCTCCCATCGCCGGCATCGCCCGCGTCGCCGAACAGCGCGGTGACACCTTTCGCATTCCCGACCTGATCATTCGCACCGGCGACACGCCGCAGAAGGAGCGCGCCCGCTTCACCCGCGAAGCCGCCGACCTGCTCATCACCACGCCCGAGTCGCTGTACCTGATGCTCACCTCGAACGCGCGCGAGGCCCTGCGCGGCATCGAGACCGTCATCATCGACGAGATTCACGCGCTCGTGCCCACCAAGCGCGGCTCGCACCTCGCCCTCTCGCTCGAACGCCTCGAGTGGATGGTGGGCCGCAAGCTGCAGCGCATCGGGCTGTCAGCCACGCAGCGCCCGCTCGACGAGGTCGCCCGCTTCCTCGGAGGCACGCACCGCCCCGTCACCATCGTCGACGCCTCGACGCCCAAGACGCTCGAGCTCACCGTCGAGGTGCCCGTCGAAGACATGGCGCGCCTGGGTGAAGTCATCGACGGCGCCGAAGCCCGGCCCGGCAAACCGCCTCCACGCACCAGCATCTGGACCGCGATTCACCCTCGCCTGCTCGAGCTCATTCAGGCGCATCGATCGACGCTGCTCTTCGTCAACAACCGTCGCACCGCCGAGAAGCTCGCCGCCTCGCTCAACGACCTCGCCGGAGAGGTGCTGGTGCACGCGCACCACGGCTCCCTCGCGAAGGATCAACGCGCGCTCATCGAAGATCGCCTGAAGGCCGGCAAGCTGAAGGGCCTCGTCGCGACCAGCTCGCTCGAGCTCGGCATCGACATGGGTGCGATCGATCTCGTCGTGCAGATCGAAGCGCCGCCGTCGGTCGCCTCGGGCATGCAGCGTGTCGGCCGTGCCGGGCATCAGGTCGGCGCGTCGAGCGAAGGCATCGTCTTCCCCAAGTTCCGCGGAGACCTCGTCGCCTGCGCCGCCCTCTCGCGCGCGATGCAGGACGGCGCGGTCGAGAGCACGCGCTACCCACGCAACCCGCTCGACCTGCTCGCGCAGCAGATCGTCGCCATGGTGGCCGTCGACACGTGGAAGGTCGACGAGCTGTTCGAGCTCATTCGAGGCGCCGCGCCGTTCTCCGAGCTGTCGCGTCCCCTCTTCGAAGGCGTGCTCGACCTGCTCTCGGGCCGTTACCCGAGCGACGAGTTCGCCGAGCTCAAGCCGCGCATCACGTGGGACCGGCTCTCGAACACCGTCACCGGCCGCGACGGCGCCAAACGCGTCGCCATCGTCAACGGCGGCACGATTCCCGATCGTGGGCTCTACGGCGTGTTCCTCGCCGGAGCTGCGAAAGGCCAGGCGCGCGTCGGTGAGCTCGACGAAGAGATGGTCTTCGAGTCGCGCACCGGAGAAACCTTCGTGCTCGGCGCGTCGACGTGGCGCATCGAGGAGATCACCTTCGACAAGGTCATCGTCTCGGCCGCGCCCGGTGAGCCGGGGAAGATGCCGTTCTGGCGAGGCGACCAGACCGCGCGCCCGCTCGAGTTCGGCCGCCGCATCGGAACCCTCATTCGTGAGCTGCGCGCCACCCCACGCGCCAACGCGACCGACCTGCTCATCGCCCGACACGGCCTCACCGAAGTCGCCGCGAAGAACCTGCTCATGTACCTCGCCGATCAGGCGCAACAGGCAGCGGTGCCTGACGATCGCTCCATCGTCATCGAGCGTGGGCGTGACGAGCTGGGAGACTGGCGTGTCTGCGTGCTGTCACCGCTCGGTGGACAGATTCTCGCGCCGTGGTCGATGGCTGTGCAGGCGCTCGCGCGCGAAGAGCTCGGCCTCGACGTCGAGACGATGTGGGCCAACGATGGCTTCGTCGTGCGCTGGCCCGAGAGCGACGCGATCCCCGACGTGAAGTACCTGCTGCCGAAGTCGAGCGACGTCGAACGGCTCGTCATCGCCCAGCTCTCGCAGACACCGCTCTTCGCCGCGCGCTTCCGGGAGATCGCCAGCCGCGCGTTGCTGCTCCCGAGAAAACGGCCCGGTCAGCGAACACCGCTGTGGCAGCTGCGCAAGAAGGCGCAGGACCTGATGAGCGCGGCGGCGCAGTACCCGTCGTTCCCGATGATCCTCGAGACGTACCGCGAGTGTCTGCGCGACGTGTTCGACATGCCGGCGCTCATCGAGACGCTCAAAGACATCGAGCGGCGCACCGTCAGCGTCACGACCGCCGAGCCGAAGACGCCCAGCCCTTTCGCGTCGTCACTGCTGTTCGGGTACGTCGCGAACTTCCTCTACGAGGGTGACGCTCCGCTCGCCGAACGCCGCGCGCAGGCGCTCACCATCGACACGCTCCAGTTGAAGGAGCTGATGGGTGAAGCCGAGCTGCGCGAGTTGCTCGACGCCGATGCGCTCGTCGAGCTCGAAGCGTTTCTGCAGCACACGGAAGATCGCGGCCGCGCGCGCACGATGGATGGGTTGCACGATCTGCTCCTGCGGCTCGGTGACTTGAATCAGCACGAGCTCGAGCGGCGCTGCGAACCGGGAATCGCGAACACCATCGACGAGCTGCAGCGCGCGCGGCGGGTGATTCGCGTCTCCATCGCGGGAGAGCACCGTTTTCTGCCCGTCGAGTACGCGAGCCGATATCGCGACGCGCTCGGCGTTCCGTTGCCGGCGGGTCTGCCCGAGGCGTTCCTCTCGTCGAGCACCGATGCGTTGCAAGAGGTGTTGCTCCGATACGCGCGCACGCACGCGCCGTTCACGACGTCAGAGGTGGGCACCCGCTTCGGGCTCTCGACCCGCATCGTCGACGAGAAGCTCAAGGCGCTCACACTCGCGGGGAAGCTCGTCGAAGGCGCGTTCCGGCCCGGCGGCACGCAGCGCGAGTGGTGCGACCCGGAAGCGCTGCGCAGCCTTCGTCGCAAGTCGCTTGCGCGGCTGCGGAAGGAGATCGAACCGGTCGAGCCCGACGTGCTCACGCGCATGCTCGGCGGCTGGCAGGGCGTCACGAAGAAGCGGCGCGGCCTCGATGCGTTGCTCGATTGTGTCGAGAAGCTGCAAGGCCTTCCGCTCCCGGCGTCGTTGCTCGAGCGTGAAGTGTTGCCCGCGAGACTGGAGCAATACCTGCCGTCAGACCTCGACTCGCTCGCTGCTGCAGGAGAAGTCGTCTGGGTCGGCGTGGAGCCGCTCGGAGAGAAGGACGGCCGCGTCGCGCTGTACCTCACCGACCATCTGCCGAAGCTCTATCGACCGCCCGTCATCGACGTCACCGCGCTGCCCGAGAAGGAGCGCAAGCTGCTCCATCACCTCGAGAAACAGGGCGCGTCGTTCTTCGCGGCGCTCCAGCAGGCGACGGGTGGTGGGTTTCCGCAAGAGACGGTCGACGCGTTGTGGAGCCTCGTGTGGAAGGGCCTCGTCACCAACGACGGCTTCTTCGGCCTGCGTGAAGTGACGCGCCCGGTAGACAAACGCATGCGTCGCGCGCTCGTCGATGGCCGCGCGTCGTTTCGCAGTCGTCGCAATGCACCGGCTTCGGCCGAGGGCCGCTGGAGTCTCGTCTCGTCGCGCTTCGTCTCTCCCGGTGTCACGTCACCAACCGAGTGGGCGCACGCGACCGCGCAGCAGCTGCTCACCCGCTACGGCGTCGTCACGAGAGAGGTCGCGCTCGCAGAAGACGTGCCCGGCGGATTCACGTCACTGCATGACGTCTTCCGCACGCTCGAAGAATCGGGCCGTGTGCGTCGCGGCTATTTCGTCACTGGCGTCGGCGCGATGCAGTTCGCATTGCCGCCCGTTCTCGATCTCCTCCGCGCTGCGCGCAACAACGCAGGTCATGGACACGCCGAGGTGTTGACACTGTCGGCGATCGATCCCGCGAATCCGTACGGAGCGTTGTTGCCCTGGCCCGCGCTCGACGAGCCCGAGGCGACGAAGCGGTTGTCTCCGATGCGCATGACGGGCGCGAGCGTGGTGCTGGTCGATGGGCGCCTGGGCGCGTGGCTCTCGCGCGGTGGAAGACACGCGCTCGTGTGGCTGCCCGTCGGTGAACCGGAACGAACCCGCACCGCCGATGCCGTGGCCGATCGACTCGCCCAGCTCGCGCGCAAAGCGGTGGAGCGGAAAGACGGCATGCTGTTGGGTGAAGTGAACGGCGTGCCCGCGCACGACTCGGTGCTCGCCGAAGCCCTCGAGCGCGCGGGCTTCACGCGAACGTCGAGTGGGTTTCAGATGCGCCGGTACCAGCGCGGAGCCCCGAAGCCGATCGCCGGTCAGAGCGCGCTCCAGGCCGAGATCGACGCAGAGCTCGCCGAGGTCATCGGCGAGGACGAAGAAGAGTGAGTCACTGGCTCCAGTCTTCGAAGCGCAGACCCTTCACTCGACCGAACTCACGAACGTTGTTGGTGACCAGCACTGCCCCCATCGCCGAGGCATGGGCAGCGATGATGGTGTCGAGCGCGCCGATGGGCCGGCCGACCTTCTCGAGATGCGTCCGAACGCGCGCGTAGTGAACGGCGATCTCGGCCGGGAACTCGAGCACTGGAACGGCCCGGAGAAACTCCGCCACCCTCGTCGCGAGGTCTGCCGGCGCACCGGCCTTCTCGACGCCAAACTGAAGCTCCAGCTCCGTCACTACGCTGATGCCGACCTTCGTTCGCGGGTGCCGCGCCAGCTTCGTCAACACGTGCGGGTGCGTTCCCTTGATGACGAACGACGCGATGTTGGTGTCCAGCAGGTAGCGATCTCTCACGTGAGCGGATTCCCCCGCTCCGGCTTCTTCGTGCGATCGCCCAGGTCGAGCCGCTCGTCTGGTTCGACCGCGCGGAAGAACTCGAGGAACCTCAGCGACCAGCCGTTCTCGTCGGTCTCCTCTTCGACAGGCTCGAGCACCAGGTTGTTCCCGTCGCGGTGAATACGAACCTCACGGCACGAGAGGCGGTACTCCTGCGGAATCCGAATCGCCTGGCTCCTGCCCGACCAGAAGACCTTCGCCATCGCGTCAGTGGGCTTCTTCGGCATGCAGCGACCCTGTCATATCTCACTGAGATATGACAACCCACCCAACCAGAGCCGCCCGATTGCTGCATCGCACAACGCATTGCGCCAATGCAGCTGACGCATTATTGCTGCGCCGCAACATCACCTCCGCGGAGTTCACGTGCGCACTGGTATCGACGGGTTGGGGCTCGCAGTTCCTTCGTTGTGCATCGATCTCGAGACGCTGGCCAAAGCGCGTGGCGTCGCTCCGGCGAAGTACCTCGACGGGCTGGGCACCTGGCGCATGGGCATCGCGCCCATCGACGAAGACACGGTGACGCTCGCGGCGCGCGCTGGCCACATGGCGCTCGAGTCGACCGGCACGCGTGAAGACGACATCGGCCTGCTCATCGTCGGCACCGAGACCGCGGTCGATCACTCCAAGCCCGTCGCGTCGTTCGTGCAGGGCCTGCTCGGCATCGGCCGCAACTGTCGCGTCTTCGAGACCAAACACGCCTGCTACGGCGGCACGGCCGGTCTCATGATGGCCCTCGACTGGATTCGTTCTGGCAGCGCGCGCGGCAAGAAGGCGCTGGTCGTCTGCTCCGACATCGCGCGCTACGGCCTGAAGACTGCCGGTGAACCGACGCAGGGAGCCGGCGCCGTCGCGCTCGTCGTCTCCGAGAACCCGCGCCTCGTCGAGCTCGACCCCTCGCAGTCGGGCCAGTACTCGGTCGACGTTCACGACTTCTGGCGGCCGCTCTACTCGAAGGACGCGCACGTCGACGGTCACTACTCGGTGCAGTGCTACCTCGACGCGTTGAGCGGCGCGTACCGTCACTTCCAGCAGCTCGTGCCCGGTGTGCGGGCCAGCGACGTCGCAGCGCTCGCGTACCACGTGCCCTACGGGAAGATGGCGCGGAAAGCCCACCGTCAGGTGCGCGCGATGGACGGAGACGAGAACCCCGACGCGTCGTTCGACGTGCAGGTCGGCGCCTCGCTCGTGCTGCCCGCGCAGGTCGGCAACATCTACACGGGCTCGCTGTACCTCGCGCTCGCGTCACTGCTCGCGACGTCGGTGAAGAACCTCGATGGGCAGCAGCTCGGGCTCTTCAGCTACGGCAGCGGCTCGTGCGCCGAGTTCTTCGTCGGCACCGTCGTCGCGGGAGCTCAGGAGCGAATTCACGCGCTCGGCCTGCAGGCCATGCTCGATCGCCGGCGTGTGCTCACGTTCGACGAGTACGAGCAGGTGATGAAGGCGCGCGAAGAGCTCGACGTGCGGCCCATCGAGCAGGGCGTGGCTGACGACTTCCGCTTCCTCGGGGTCGACGCGCACCGCCGTACGTACGTCTCACCTGAAGCGTAAGGGCCGCGACCAGCGAACTCCATCAAGCGACGTTGCCCGCAACACGTCACGCGCCGGTGGGTGGATCTTTCGGAGCGTCGGCCGGTGGATCCTTCGGCTCGTCGAACGACGCATCGAGCAACGACGGCATGGGTGGCATCGACGCGAGCTCACGCTCGAGCTGAAACCGCCTCGCCACCGGCCAGAACGCGAACAGCATCACGCCAAGCCCCATGAGGAGCGTGCACAGCGCCTCGGCGCGTTTCGGCTCCCGGCCCTGTTCGATGACGACCGCGTTCTCTGCCGCCATCTGCGCGAGCGCGGGCCGACTGCCGGTCGGCTTGATCGGCGCGACCGAGCCACGCAGCTCCTTCGGCGCCAGCAGCGCCTCGAGCTCGACCGACTTCGCGTCGACGAACGCATCAATCTGCTCGGGCGGAATGCGATCGAGCGCCTCGACCAGCTGCAGCAGCGTCGAGTCCGTCGTCGCCAGCACCACCGTCGGCGTCTCAGGCTGCTTCGTTCCCAACGGCGAGACTGGAATGAACAGCTCGAGGTACCGAGACGTGTTGCCCGCATCGGCGCGGTTGAACCAGCCCTTCCACCGCCGCGACGTCGCGTAGTTCAAGTCGAGCCGGCACCCTTCGAGCACCACCCACTTCGCCTGCGTCGGGTTCGCCACGAAGTCGGCGCACGCAAGCCGCTTCGGCGCCAACGCCACGGCCACGCGAATGTCCTGCACCGCGGAGTACGTGAGCACGACACCGACGCCGAGCAGCAGCACCGTGCCGAGGAGCGCACCCGCGCCTCCGTCGTCTCCCATCAACACGCGTCGCGCCCGCTCTTTGAAGCTCACCGTGAAGGAACGGTAACCCAGAGTGCGCCACCCGGCTGGTTCTCTTGCCGAAGACCGGCCAGCCCTCCCCACCCCGAGGAGGACCGGCCGGTACCCTTCAGTGCGGAAGCGCCCGATCGCCAGGCCGCTCCGTCGTCTCGCGGACGTGGAGCTTCCCGTCGATCGGCAGCACGTCGAGCTCGAGCAACAACGTGCCGTCTGCGTTCATCGTGGCCCGCCCCGCCCTCACCCAGATGCTGCCGTTCTTGCCTTCCCGAATGCTGAAGACCGTCAGGCGCGTCGCTGGTGTCGTCATGCATGTCCTCCTTCGTGGATTGCCAGGGGTCGATTCCCCCGCGCGGAACCCGTCACAGCGAAAACGGGGCCAGTCGAAATCGAGACACGCGCACTCCACCGACGCTCTCACTCGCTGAGAGTGGCGTCGTGCGGTGAACGGTGGAAGACCAAGGGCGTGACCGCTGCGAGCACCATCGACAGTCTCTGGCGCACCGAAGCGCCGAAGATCATCGCGGCACTGACGCGGCTCGTGCGTGACGTCGCGATCGCCGAAGAGCTCGCACAGGACGCGCTGGTGGCTGCGCTCGAGCAGTGGCCGCGTGACGGCATTCCGCAGAACCCGGCGGCGTGGCTCATGGGCGCCGCGAAGCACCGCGCGATCGATCTGCTCCGTCGCGGCAGTGTCGTCGCAGGCAAACACGAAGCGCTTGCGCAAGAGGCGGAGCAGTTCGTCACGCCTGACCTCGACTCGAAGCTCGACGACGTCGTCGGCGACGATCTGCTGCGCCTCATCTTCATCTCGTGTCACCCGCTGCTCTCATCCGAGTCGCAGGTGGCGCTGACGCTGAAGCTGCTGGGAGGACTCACCACTGCCGAGATCGCCCGCGCGTTTCTCGTGCCCGAGCCCACCATCGCCCAGCGCCTCGTGCGCGCGAAACGCACGCTGTCGGACGCGCGAGTGCCGTTCGAACTTCCCGAAGGAGACGAGCTCGTCGATCGCCTCGCCTCGGCGCTCAACGTCATCTACCTCGTGTTCAACGAGGGCTACTCCGCCACCGCAGGCGACGACGTGATTCGCCCGGCGCTGTGTGACGACGCCTTACGGCTCGGGCGGCTGCTCGCGCACGTCGACCCGAACGAGCCTGAAGCACACGCCCTGCTCGCGCTCATGGAGTTCCAGTCTTCACGCTTTGCCAGCCGCATCGGGCCAGGTGGAGAGGCTGTTCCGCTGATGGAGCAAGACCGCTCGAAGTGGGATCGCGCCGGCATCACGCGTGGTGTCGAGCGTCTCGCCCGCGTGCACGAGCTCGGTGGCGATCTCGGGCTCTACGCGCTCCAGGCGTCCATCGCCGCCTGTCACGCCACTGCGCCCACGGGAGCCGAGACCGACTGGGGCCGAATCGCTGCGCTGTACGATGTGCTCGTGGCGCTCGCTCCGCAGCCGGTCGTGGAGATCAACCGCGCCGTCGCCCACGCGATGGTCTTCGGACCCGAGGCCGGCCTCGAGATTCTCGACGGGCTCGCCGACGAGCCGTCACTCGCGGCCTATCACCTGCTCCCGGCAGTTCGAGGCGACCTGCTCGAGCGTGCTGGCCGTCATCCAGAAGCGAGTGCTGCCTTTCACCGCGCTGCCGAGCTCACACAGAAAAGCCGGGAAAAATCGGTGCTCCTCGCGCGCGCAGACCGAATGAAGTCGCCGACTTGAGCGATGTCGATTTCGTGCAGGCCCGTTCGACGTGCTGAGTGAAGGTCGGAAATCACTCCGTCGTTCACACCACCAGAGAGCCACCACATGCGTTTCCTCGTCACCCACAAAGTCGGCCCCCGCTACGAGACCGGCGCCATCGAGCAGCGAGAGATCGTCGAGATGGGCGCCTTCATTCAAGAGGGCATCAAGCAGGGCGTCTTCACCAACGGCGCCGGCCTGCTGCCCAAAGTGCCACGCACCCGCGTCATCGCCCGCAAAGGCGTCTGCGAAGTGCAGGAGAACGTGAAGGGCTCGAACAACCTGCTCGCCGGGTTCGCGCTGATCAAAGTCACCAACCGCGCCGAGGCGATTCAGTGGACGAAGCGGTTCGCCGACATCGTGCAGGACGGCGAGATGGAGATCGGCCTTCTCACCGAGGCATGGGACCTGGGCTTCATGCCGAAGCCGGCGAACCCGCCCGAGCGCTACCTCATCCTGTTCATGGCGAACGAGGCGAGCGAGGCAGAGGTGCCGCCCACCGAACGCGCGCGGTCGCTCATGGGCCCGCTCCTCGAAGAGATGGTGAAGGCCGGCGTGATGCAGGCCACCGACGGCATCAAGCCCAGCAAGCTCGGCACCCGCCTGCACTTCAAGGCCGGCAAACGCGTGATGGCCGTCGACGGGCCCTTCACCGAGTCGAAGGAGCTGATCGCCGGCTTCTCGCTCATCACCGTGCCCTCGAAGGAGGTCGCGCTCGCCTGGGCCGAACGGTACGGCTCGATCCTCACCGACCTCGAGGTCGACGTGCTCGCGCTGCACGACGAAGCGGCGGTACCGGGCGAGCTGCCGCCCGGCTTCGGAGAGGCGCTGCCGAAGAAGTGACCTTCAGTGCGCGCGGGTGGCGTGCGCTTCGAGGAACTCGGCGACGCGGGGAAACAGCTCATCGGGTGCACGGCGAGCCAGCACGAGATCGCCGTGGCCCGCGTCGTAGGTGAAGCCGCTCATGAGGCTCACCGTGAGCTCCGTCACCGGTCCACCGAGGTGCTTCGCGGCGAGGTGCGCTGACTGCGGCGGCGCGAGGAAGTCACGCACACCCGCCACCAGCAGCACCGGCACCTTCACCGCGTCGAGGTGCGCGAGGTAGTCGAAGCCGTCTTCTCCATCGAAGCGGCCCGTCGAGACCCAGCGCACGAACTGCTGCAGCACGCCGTGTGGCACGTCGGCCACCACCGAGCGCAACGCCTGCCGAATCACGCTGTCGTCGACGTTGTCGCGATTGAGCAGGTACTTGCCGATGGGCTCGGGCGGCAGGCCGATGGGAATCGCCGCGCGCGCCATCATCGACAACGGCGCCACCTTGAAGCGCAGCAGCGGCTGCACGAGGTCGACGAAGCGCTGCACGCCCGGCTGGTGCTCGAAGGTGAACGGACTCCCCAGGGCGACGAGCGCCTTGAACGGAGCCTGCGGCAGTCTCGCGAGGTGCGCGAACGGCAGCAGCCCTCCGCGCGAGTGACCGGCGAAGAAGGCATGCGTCGGTCCCGTCGAGAGCACCGCCCGCAGCGCCGCCGTCACGTCGTGCGTGGCCTCGACATCGAACGTGCTGTCGTCGCCGCTCCCGCCCAGGCCGTGACCGCGCAGCTCGAGCACCCAGGTCTCGAAGCCACGCCGCGCGAGATAGCGGGCCAGCGAGTAGCGCTCGTCGAAGTCGAGGTTGAACCGGTTCGTCGCGAGGCTGTGCCCGAGAATCACCGGCTCGACGAAGCGCGTGTCTCCCCGTGGGTGGTAGCGCCCGAGCGCCACCGCGCTGCCATCGTCGGTCGCGACCCGGAAGAGCTGGTCAGGCGAGAAGACGAGCGGCTGCGGAAGACGAACGGGCACGGCTCACCCCTCGTGGAGCAGCACTGGCTTGAACCCCGCCGCATCACAGCTCGCGAGCACGTACTTCACGCCCGCGTGCGGTCCCTGAAACCCGACGCCGATGCCGGTGCCGTGCAGGTGGCCGTAGACGCAGATGGCCGGCTGCCACGCCTCGAGCACCTTCGAGAACGCCGTCTCGATGCCGTTCGAATACAGCGGCGGAAAGTGCACCGCGCAGATGCGAATCGCGGGGGAGGAACGCTTCGAGTCCTTCGTCTGCGCGTTCTTGATCGAGAGCGAGAGCCGGTTCGACTCACGCTCGATGTAGTCGGGCTTCTGCACCTCATCGCCCATCTCACCGCCTGGCATCGGTGGCGCTTCGGGCGCCGTCCACAGGCGCGAGCCCGCGATGATGTACGGGCCGACCTCGACCGCGCAGTTCTGAATGAAGCCGATGAAGGACTTGTAGGGCTCGAAGAGCTTCTTGAGCTTGGCGCTGCTGTCGCCCCACCAGAAGTCGTGGTTGCCGCGCAGCAACACCTTCTTGCCTGGCCGCGCGTCGAGCCACGCGAGATCGTCGAGCACTTCCGTCGTCCGCGTCGCCCACGAGATGTCACCCGCCACGATGACGACGTCGTCGGGCTTCACGAGCTCGTCCCACGCCTGGCGCAGCGGCTCGGGGTGATTGATCCACCCGAAGCGGTCCATGTCCTTCTTGCGCGACGAAGGCAGGTGCGTGTCACCGATGGCGAAGAGGCGCATGTCGCGAGCGCTTGTAGCAGCGCCCACGGTTCACGCCATGGCTCAGGGCAACCTGCGCAGCGCCCCGGTTGGCTCGATGCCGAAGACCTCGACGTCGAGTGCCGGCGCTTCCAACGGACCAGGAACCCGGCCACTGATGACGAAGAGGCGCGCTCCGAGACGAACGACTGAGGGAGAGCCGCGAGGGAACATCATCGGCGTACCGAAGCTCCACGACGACAGCACGCCAGCGTCATCGAGCGACGAGGTCTGTACGGTGAACTGCGGCCCGACCGGGCCATTGCCTCCGAAGAGGTGAAGCCGATCGTCCACGCTGACGAGTTGGTGATTCCAGAGCGGCCCGTTGAGCGAACCGACCGAGCGCCAGGCAGAGAGCGTGGAGGACGAGAACGTCGCGGCGAAGAGGTCTGCCACTCCCGCATCGGCGCTGTCGGTGCCGCCGGCACAGAACACGGTGTCTCCGATGACGGCCACATCGTGCTCCGAGCGCCCTGCTGGCAACGCACTGAGCGCTCTCCACGCGCCAACACCGCCGTCGCTGGTGAAATCTGCGAGGTAGACCGAAGCGATGCGCGCATATGCGCTCGGCGTTTGCGCGTAGCCGCCGATGAGCAACAGTTGATCACCGATGACGACCGAGGCGTGACCGCTCATCGGGAACGGGAGGTCGACGGGGTTGCGCTCGAAGGGCGTGAGCGAGCCGGTGGGCGTGATGGTGGATACGAGAATACGTGACGAGAGGGTGGTGACCTCGGAGCCGCCGAGCACGAACAGTCGAGGGCCGTGCAAGACCGCTGTGTGCCCACGGAGGAGTGAAGGCAGTGAGGTCGGGCTGCGAAACCACTCGGTGACCCCAGCGTCTGGAAGCACGTCGGCAAAGTCGATCTGGGCGCTGTTCCCGGTACCTCCGAGCACGAAGATTCGCTCGTTCACAGCGACAGCCGTGTGGCTCTCTCGGAAGAAGGCGCCACCACTCTGCCCGCCGCCGACCGAAACGAACCCACCTCCCGGTCCTCCTGAGGGACCGCCACCAGACGGTCCCCCACCCGAGGGGTTTCCACCGGCGAACGGGTTTCCACCGGCGAACGGGCTTCCACCGGCGAACGGATTTCCACCGGCGAACGGATTTCCACCAGCGAACGGGCTTCCACCGGCGAACGGATTTCCACCGGCGAACGGACTTCCACCGGCGAACGGATTTCCACCGGCGAACGGACTTCCACCAGCAGTGCCGCCGCCTGGGGTCCCGCCGGCCGCTGCGGAGCCACCACCCGAGCTCAGGCAAACACCAACCTGACAGACCTGCGCGAGCCCACAGGCGACGCAGGTCGAACCACTTCGGCCGCACGCTGGCGCCGTGTTTCCCGTTCGGCACCGCTCGGTCTCGTCACAACAGCCCTCGCAGTTCGAGCTGTCGCACCCTCGCACTCCGCCGTCATGCCTCCCGACGCTGACCGGGCTCAGACAACCGGCGAAGACGATGGCGACCAGGAATGCGCGCATGTTGGCTGAGTGGCCGCGGCTTCAGCTTCCCGTTGGGCGGGTGCGAAGCCCGTCGACGAGCCGGCGCATCACCGTGCGGGCCGAGCTCGCGGCGTCGTCGGGGCCGATCTCGAACGGGCCGAGGAACTGGTCGTCGAGCAGCAACGTGGCCTGCCCATGAATGAGGGCCCACGCCGCCATGACCGAGGCGTTGAGCTCGTCGTTGCGCACGGCTCCGGCTTCGGCGGCCTCGCGCACCACGTCACGGAGCACGTCCAGGGCTTCGAACGCCGCCTCCGACAAGCCGGGAAACTGCGTGAACGGCTTGAGCGCAGAATCGAACATCACGCGAAAGGCACCAGCCGACTCGAGCGCGAAGGTGACGTAGGCGACTCCGACTTCGACCAACCGTCCCTCGGGACCGCTCGCCTTCGCGACCCCCTCGTGCAGCTTCGCCTTCAACGACGAGAACCCACGCACCGCGACCTCGGCCAGCAACGCGGTCTTCGAGGCGAAGTGGCGATAGGCCGCGGCGTGCGAAACTCCGGCGAGCTTCGCCACGTCGCGCAACGGCAGGTCGATGCTGCCCGACTTCGCGATGGAGCGCTCAGCGGCCAGCACCAGGGCGTCTTTCAGGTTGCCGTGATGGTACCGACCCCCTTCCTTCTTGAGCCGCACCCGTTCATCCGCCGGTCGCATGCCGAGGAGCCTATCTGCCAAAGCCCATGTTGCCAATGGCAACATCCGATGTTACCACCGGCAACATGAGAAACGTGATCCTGACGGCGATGGTGATGCTGAGTGGGTGTTTCCCCGAGACGGTGAGCCGCACGGTCGGCAGCGTGAGGGTGGTGACCAGTACGAGTACACGAACGTCCATACGCTGGTCGGGCCCGAGGGGCAGATCATGATCGTGGACTCCGGTTTCGAGCGGAACACTGGAGCGCTCGAGCGGGGGCTGAAGGAGAGCGGACTCGACCCGAAGAAGGTCGTGGCAGTGGTGCTGACGCACGGGCACCCCGACCACGCTGGCGGCGCGAAGCACTTTCAGGAGCAGGGAGCGATCGTCATCGCAGGCACGGGTGACGCACAGATGCTGCTGGATGGAAAAAATGACGTCGCCCTCTGCCCGACGAATGCCGATGCGCGCGCGCGCCTGTCGTCTGATCAGGCGGAGCATCACTCGGGCGTGACCGCCGACGTGCTGGTGACGGAGCGGCTGTCGCTCCTCTCTCGAACAGGCATCGACGCAGAGGTAGTGCCCGTCGCAGGCCACACGCCCGGGTCGCTGGTGGTGAAGGCCGGGCAGAGCCTGTTCGTCGGCGATCTGCTGCGAGGCAGCGTGTTCGGGAGCGACGCCGAGGTGCACTTCTACATGTGCGATCTCGAGGACAACGTGCGCGATGTGCAGGGCCTGCTCGCGGAGTGGCCTGAGGTGTCGACCTGGTTCGTCGGGCACTTTGGTCCGCTGACGCGTGGCGTGGTGGAGGCGAAGTTCGCGGGCGGGAAGTAGAACCTTCACCATGCGCGGATTCGTCGGGTGTCTGGCGGTGCTTCTCGTCAGTGCTTGTCCACCCGGAGACTCCGGACCTGATGGCGGTGCAGGTGGAACTGCAAGCGCTGGTGGAGCTGCGAGTGCCGGTGGAAGTGCGAGCGCTGGTGGAGCTGCGAGCGCTGGCGGAGCTGCGAGTGCTGGCGGAGCTGCGAGTGCTGGCGGAGCTGCGAGTGCTGGCGGAGCTGCGAGTGCTGGCGGAGCTGCGAGCGCTGGCGGAGCTGCGAGTGCTGGCGGAGCTGCGAGTGCTGGCGGCGCTGCGAGTGCTGGCGGCGCTGCAAGTGCTGGTGGAACTGCAAGTGCTGGTGGAACTGCGACGGCCGGTGGAACTGCGGCGGCCGGTGGAACTGCGACGGCCGGTGGAACTGCGACGGCTGGCGGAGCTGCGAGTGCTGGCGGAACCGCGACAGCCGGTGGAACCGCGAGCGCTGGCGGAACCGCGACGGCCGGTGGAACTGCGACGGCCGGTCGAACTGCGACGGCCGGTGGAACTGCGACGGCCGGTGGAACTGCGACGGCTGGCGGAGCTGCGAGTGCTGGCGGAAGTGCGGGTGGAAGTGCGAGCGCCGGCGGAACTGCGAGCGCTGGTGGAACGGCGACCGCCGGTGGAACTGCGAGCGCTGGTGGAACCGCGAATGCTGGCGGAACCGCGAGTGCTGGTGGAACTGCGAGTGCTGGCGGAACGGCAACGGGAGGCGGCTCCGCTGGAGGCAGCGCCGTTCTCACCTGCGCCTCACTTCCCACAGCGAACACCGCGCAGCAGGTCGCGATCCTCGAGGCCGACCCCACGTGCGCGCAGAGCTTCGTCACGCTGCTCGAACAGAACCCCACTACCTACCGCGACGCGTTCATCACGCTCGTCCGCTCGCCCAACGTCTCCGACGAACTCTTCTCCATCGTCTACGACGAGCAGCGCTTCAGCCGCTTCCGCTTCGACGCGGCCATGGTCGACTACCTCTACGCGAACTTCCCGGGCGCCGTCGCCGCGTGCACCAACAACTACCGCTGCACCGAATGGAACACCTTCATCCTCTCGGCCATGTACCGCGGAGAGATGTTCCGCTGCCCCACGCTGACGGGGCTCTCCGAGCCTGCACTGCTCGCGATCGTTCCGTACGGTGACTACTCCTGCACCGAATCAGTCGCCTCGAGCCTCGCTCCACTCTCGAGCGCTTCGACCATCACCTCGCTGCTGACGACGCTCTCGACGCACGCGCGCGGCTGGTCTCGTCGCAACGCCATTCGCATCATCGGCCGTTTCGCCGAGCGGCCCTCGGGAGATCCCGCGCGAGCGCTCGCCCGTACATCTCAAGTCAGCACCGCCGTCGAAGCGCGCCTCAGCGTCGATCTCGAGGCGAACGTGCTGCACGACTGCATCTGGGTGCTCGACTCGTTCTTCTTCCCCTACCTCGCGATGCAGCCCGAGCTGGAGTCGATCGCGTTGGGCAACACCTTCGACACCACGCTCCGCTTCCGTGCGGCGGCGGCGCTGTCACGGCTCATCAACTCGAAAGCGGGCGCGTTGAGCGCTGGTGATCAGGCGTACCTGACCTCGGCGCTCTCGGCGAACGACGAGTGGGTGCGCGCGCAGGCTGCGTTCACCATCGAGACGATGCCGGCCGCGAAGCTGACGCCCTCCATCACGTCGGCCCTCACGATGACGCTCCAGACCGCCTACGCCGCCGAGCTCGTGCTCAACCCGAAGGTCTACATGGCGCGCGCGCTCGATCGGCTCAACGGCACGATGCTGACCGGAGCGCTGCAGCTGACCTACGAGCAGCAGCACCTCGGCAACCGTGCCGACGCGGGCACGTACACCATTCGCAGCGGTCTCGACGCGGGCGCCCTGCCCGGCTTCCTCTCCCTGATGAGCGACGAGGCAGCCGCCTTCCACGACATTCTCGGAGCGAACTTCAACGCGCCAGTCGCGAACGATCCCAACCCCGGCATGACGTTGATGCTGTTCGCCACGCGCGCCCGCTACCAGGAGTACATGGACGCGTTCATCGGCTACGGCTCGTCGGCGGGCGGGCTGTACCTCGAGGGCTCGGGCACGCTGTACACCTACGAGCGCACGCCGGCCGAGAGCATCTACACGGTGCGCGAGCTCATCCAGCACGAGTTCGGCCACTACCTTCAGGGCCGCTTCGTCTACCCGGGCCTCTGGAGCGACCCCGGCTATCACACGCAACCGCGCGGCTGGGCCGACGAGGGCTTCGCCGAGGTGCTCGGAGGGCTCGCGTTCGACGGCGGCACGTACGCGATTCGCGGCAGGCCACAGCACGTGAACGCCATCTGCGCGGCGCAGCCCTTCCGCCAGCTGAACGATCTCACCACGCAGCGCATCGGCTACGACCAGGCCGGCGTGTTCGATTATTCGAACGGGTGGGCGCTCAACTATTGGCTCTTCACGCAGGAGCGCACGAAGGCGCAGGCGTTGTTCACCTCGCTGCGGTCGCTCACGTACACCCAGCCAACCTGGGCGAGCGTCGCGGGCTTCGCGTCGATGAGCGCGGCGCAGTCGAGCTGGCATGGCGTGCTGAGCGGCTGGTGCACGACGGGTGGACCTGCCGGACCCGCTGGCATTCCTGCGTCGCTGCGGCCGATCTTCGCGCCGAACGACAGCGTGTGCAGTGAAGTGGAGCGCGCCGTGTCGCTCCCGAACGCGTTGCCACCCAGAGGTCCGCTGCCGCAGTGAAGAATCTTCCCTGGGCCGATGGCGGAGCAGGTCTCGTCGTCGGCGTGCTGGTGCTCGCGCTCCGGAGTTTCTTGACGGACTTCTACGGGCTCTCGCTCGACGTGGTGACGTTCATCGGCGCAGCGAACGTGGCGTACTCGGTGCCCGGCTTGACGCTCGGTGCGATGAAGCGCCGGCCCGCGTGGCTGCTCTGGTTCCTGATCGCAGCGAACCTCGCGTGGGCTGTGGTCTCGACCGTGCTCGCGGTGAAGTTCTGGTCGACAGCCCACGCGTTCGGCCTGCTGCACATCGTGGGTGAAGGGCTCTTCGTGACGGTGCTTGCGTGGCAGGAGTTCCGCCACCGCGACGCGATTCTTCAGCGTCAGTAGTTGCGCAGGTCGTCGTGATCTTCTTCCTTGGGCTTCGCAGGAGCCGGCGGCAGATCGTCCTTCTTCTTCTCGGTCTTCTTCGGCGGCGGCTCGGTCGCGCGCGGACGATCGTCGCGCAGATCTTCTTCGACTGGCTTCTTCGACTCGGCCTTCGGCGTCATCACGATCGGCTCCGACCCGGTGTTCTTCGACGCGACCGGTTCAGGATCGCTCTTCTTCGTGGCGACGGGCGCGGGCGGCTCCGCCTTCTTCTCGTCGACCACCTTCAGCTCCGTGCGCGACGACTTCGGCAGCTCGCTCTCACGCACCTCTTCACGCGGCGGGCGCGACTCCGAGTCCTCCGCCTTCGGCTTCTTCGTCGTCTTCTTCGGAGCCTCTTCGACGGGTGCAGGAGCCGGCCGATCGTCACGCAGGTCGTCTCCGGGCGATGGTCGGCGATCTTCATCATCAGTCGACTTCGACTTCGTCACCGTGGTGCGCGTCGGCATGCCGTGCTCATCGACGTCGCCGCTCACCGGTGACTTGTCGAGCGAGCCGGCTTCGAGCGAGTTGTTCTTCGTCTCGAGCTCACGCTCCTCGCAGGTCGTGAATTTCTTCTGACACTTCTTGATGCACTTGTTCAGCTTCTTGGGCGCGTCGGGCCGAATGGAGCTGTGCTCGAGGGAGCAGTCCTCTTTGCACTCTGAGAACGTCTCAGCGCACTCGTTCACCTGCGCGGCCGCAGTGAAGGGGAGCAGGAGCAACAGGGCCAGAAGTCGTCGCACGGGCATGAGTGTACAAGGAGTTGGAACGGACGTTGCTCTCGACGCAGGGCATGGGCGTTTTGTTCCGATTGGTGTGTCTGGCCTTCCTCGTCGGCGTGTCGGGGAAGCCGCAGAAGCAGCCCAAGCTCGTGGAAGTGCCCGTGAAGACGGGAGACGTCGTGCTGCAGACGTCGACCTCGAGCCGCTCGGCGTTGATTCGCCGGGTGAGCTCGAGCCCCTATTCCCACGTCGGAATGATCGAGGTCGCGAGCGACGGCGTGTTCGTCATCGAGGCCGTCCAGCCCGTCTCGCGAACGCCGTGGAAGACGTGGCGAGCGCGTGGCGTCGGCGGAAAAGTCACCGTGCTACGCGCGAAGGACCTCGACGCCGACACGCTCACCAAAGTCGTGGCGACCGCGAAGACCTGGCTCGGCAAGCCCTACGACGCGCGCTACCAGTGGGACGACGACAAGCTCTATTGCAGCGAGTTGGTGACGAAGGCGTTCGAGCAGGGCGCGGGGTTCACCATCGGCACGCAACAGCAGGTGAAGTCGCTCGAGTTGAGCGCGGCTGATCTCGCACTCGGGCCGAAGCTCGGCATCGATCCAGAGCAGACGCTCGTCACTCCGCAGAGCGTTGCCGTCGATTCACACCTGGCGCTCGTGCACACCGACTTCGCCGCACGCTGAACGAGTACAGTTCGGCGCATGCTCGCCACGGTCCTCGCACTCGCGCTTGCTGGAGCGCCCACCACCATCGCCGACGTCTGGAAGTCGCTCCCCACCGAGGGCGACGCGTGCGGTGGTTCGCTCAGCTTCGACTACGGCTTCGAAGGCGGCATGCGGAACTTCTACTGCCGCGCGTCGCAGGCGATGCCGTGGAGAACCTTCGTCGCGCTCGCGCCCGTGAAGCCGTTCCTCTCGGGGCCGCACAAAGGCACGCTCGACCTCGCGAACGCCGATCAGTTCGGCCGCTACAACCCCGAGTTCGTGAAGTGGGCGACGAAGGCGCTGATCCCCGCGGCGAACGATGCGCAGCTGCGAAAACAGACGCAGCCCGTCTACGACAAGCAGGTTCGCCAACTCGCGCGCATCTACTGGCTCACGTGGCGGGTGATCAGCTCGGACCCGAAGTGGCTCGCCTCGGAGCGCGACCGCTACCTGAAGTCGATCACGCTGCACGAAGATGCCTTCGGCCCGACCGCCGACTTGTACCACGACGTGCTCACCTCGTTTCCCGAAGGAGACCCGAACCTCGGCCGCTCGGCGACGACCTGGTGGCTGCGGAGGACTGTCGACGAGACCGCGCCGCTCTGGTTCGAAGGCCTCGAGCGGTTGCTCACCACGTACGACGACGCGTGGCTCAAGACGCAGCGACGCGCGAAGTTGCCCGCACCGCCCCGCCGCGCACCGTGACTCAGTTGCCGCTGATGCCGGTCTTCCGATTGATGGTGACGCTCCGGTTCAGCCGCGTGTCGGAGTTCACGCGTCCTTCGACGTGCAGTCTTCCGTCGACGCGAAGATCCTTCTGCGAGTCGTAGGCGAAGCGGCCTTCTCCCGTGACACGCACCTGATTCGCCTTGAGCGCCGTGGGGCCCGCCTTCGCCGTGAGTTCCTGCGCCGTGAGGTCCCACGCGAGCTGCTTCGCATCGACCGCGACGCGACCCGGAGCGATGTCGACCGTTCCACCCCGCCCCTGCAGCCGGCCGTGCTCGACGTTCAGCGTCTTGCCCGACTGCTTCACGTTCACGTCCGCGAGGCTGGCGTCGAGCGAGTCGAGCGTACCCTTGAGCGTGAGCCCCTTCGCCTGACTGAACGAGACCGCGCCTTCGAGGTGGCTGGGCCCCAATTCGACGGAGCCTCCACGATCAGCGCCCGTCGACGTCATGCGCGCTCCCTTCAGATCGCCCGCGAACGAACCCACGGTGACGGAGGCATTGCTGATCGCCGGCAGACCATCGAGCTTCGGCAGGCCGCGCGCGTCGAGCGGAACTTCGGCGTGCAGCGACACCGCACCACCTGACAGCTTCCCCTTGCCGAGCGAGACGTAGTCGCCGGTCTCCGACTTGCGCACCACCGCGTCGGTCGACATCGAGAGGTTCGAGAGCGCTCCGTCGACGACGGCCTTGTCGCCTTCACGTCGGTAGTTGAGCCGAAGCTCTCCCCGCCCCTGTCCACCCTTCATCGCTACGTCGTCGCGCGCGATCGTCACGCCATCGACCGCGACCGAGCCGGTGAGCTCGCCCGCCATCGGCGTGCCGTGGAACGACAGCTTCGAGCCTTCGCCGAGCTCGAGCGCGCCACCCGGCAGCCCGATGCGGCCCTTCGAGAACGTCGCGTTCGAGATGTCGAGCTGCGCGTGCGAGAGGTCGACGAAGTCGGGGCCGTCTCCACCACCGCCACCTTTGCCACCGGTGCGCTTCGCAGCGAGCTCACCCAACTTCTCCATGTCGGCCGGCACGCGCACGCCAGGAATCGGAACGCTGAGCGTCTGGCCCGCGACCTTCACCTCGGCGTGGACGCGGTGATTCTCATCGACACGAACGCCGAGCAACTCGACGCCGGCCGCCTTCACCCCACCCGACACCGTCGCGCGCGTGTCGTTGGCGACGATCTTTCCGTCCTTCACCGAGAGCGCGAGCTCGAGCTTCGAGCCGGGCGGGAACTTCACGACGTCCATCCCCAGCGCTTCGATGCTGCCCTGCAGCGGCACGCTCGCGTTCACGGTGCCGTCACGCAACAGCTTGAGCGCTTCGACGGGTGAGCCGGCAGGAGGCGGAGCCGAGATGCCAGCCAACTGTGCAGCCGACGTCTTCTTCACGTCAGCAGCCGAGAGCACCGGCACCGGCTCCTTCAACGAGCCCACGCCAGGCTGTCCGGGCGTTGCGACACCGACGTAGCCGCCGATGCGCGCGTCGAGCCCGACCTGCGCGTTCTGAAACGTGAGTCGATCATCTGACAGGTGCGCGTCGTCGATGCTCACCTTCACGCGACCTTCCACCTCGGTGGGGTGCAGCTTCACGCCCGCGATGGTCGAGCGATCGAGGCTCAGCGACCCCGCCTTCACCTTCGCGTCGAGCGTCACCGAGCCGCGCAGGTCGGTCTTGCCCTGCGAGACGTCGACGTTGCGAACCTGCAGCGCCGCGCGACCACCGGCCTCGAGCTCGACCGTGTTGTCTCCGACTTTGAGCGAACCGCCCGCGAGCACCGCGTCGAGCCGGCTGCCTGGACCGACCTTCACCTTCGACACCTTGCCGAGAGAGAGTTCGTTGATGGTGAGCTCGGCTCCGCTGCCCGGCGCGAGCGCGAGATCGACCGTGCTCGAGTGCACCTTGCCGTCCGACAGCTTCATCGAGACCTGGCCCTTGCCATCGAGCGAGAGCCCGTTCGCGTCGAGCACCACGCTGCCGCTGCCCTTGATGCGCCCGCCGCCCGACACGCTCGCCTGGCCCACGTCGAGCGCCGCCTTCTTCACGTCGAGATCCGCCGAGACGTTCTCGAGCTTCAGCTCGGCCGCGCCTTTTCCCAGCGACAGCTTCGTCAGGTCACCCGAGACCGTGGAGCTGCCGAGCGACGCCTGCTTGCCCTGCCCCTGCGCGAACGACGCGGTGTCGATGGTGGCGCTGCCCTTGAGCCGGCCTTCGGTGTGAACACCATCACGGCCGACATGAAAGCTGCCGTCGCCGGTGACGGAGGTGCGGCCGAGATCGGCCTTCACCCCGCCCGCGCCGCCTTTGAAGTCGTCGACGAGAATGTCGATGTTGCGCGCTTCACCATCGATGGAGAATTTCCCACCCGCGTTCGAGAACCGAACGTCTCCATCGGCCTTCGCGTGCGCGATGCTCAGCTGATTGCCCTGCACGGTCTCCTGCAGGTCGCGTACGTCGACGTGAGCCCCCGTGAGCTTCGCGTCGAACGTCACGTTGCCCGGAGCGATGGAGACGCGCCCATCGAACTGTCCGCTCACGGAAGCGCTCGCCGAGTCCTTCGCGTCCTTCACCGTCAGCTGCGCGTCCTTGATGGTGCCAGTGCCCTTGAACGACATCGACACGGTCGGCTTCTGAACGCCGGTCGGCGCGAGGCCGTTGAAGCCCACCTTCGTCTGCAACCGGACTTCTCCGTCGTGGAGCTGCGTCGGGCCCAGTGAGACCTTGTCCATCTTTCCCGGCACGACCGCGCTGGGGTGCGAGCTGGTGAGCGAGTCGACCGAGAGCTCGACACCCGTGAGCTTCGAGTCGACCGAATAGCCATCGGCGCCGCGGGTCATCGTCGCCGAGAGCTCGGCCTTGCCCCCGGTGCGGCTCGCGAGGTTCACGCCACCTTGATCGAGCGAGAAGCCATCGAGCGCGACGTGCCCTGCGATGGAGAGCCGGTTGCCGTCGCCCTTCACCGAGAACATCGTCGACTGATCGACCTGCACCTTCGCGCCGCCGACATCGAGCGTCGACTCCTTCAGGTTCACCTTCGCGTCGACCTTCACCTTCGAGAGGTCGATCATCTGGTTCGCGAGCGAGGCGATGGCGTTGTCCTGCGGTGCCGAGGGGCGCGGTGCTGCGGTGGAGGGCCGCGCGTCTCCGCTCGAGACGAGCTCACTCAACTTCTTCGCCTTGAAGCCCACGTCGAAGAAGCCACCGAGGTCGGCCTCGAACTTCTGCCGCGCGCCTTCCCCACGCAGCTCGACGCCCTGGCCCGTCACCCAGCCGGGGAGATCGAGCGGCGGGTCGATCTTCACGCTCGTGCCCTGTCGGCCGTTGCCGACGGGAACCAGCTCGCCGTCTTTCACCTGCACGTTCACCTTCGCGACGGTGCCGGGCTTGATGGAGAACGAGACGCCGTGGAGTTTGTAGTCGCCGGGCTTGAGGGGCACGTCGATGGTGGCGGCTCCGTCACCGAGCGCCTTCAGCATCGGAGCGGGCGCGACGGCTCCGAGCTGTGGAGCGAGCGCGGTCGCGGCAGCCGAAGCAGACGCCACGGTCGCGGCCGTCGTGTCGGGCCGAACCCGCGTGTCATTTGCGGTCCAACCGGCAGGAGCTGCGGCCTCGGTCTCGGCTGCAGGTTTCGGAGGAACCGGCGCCGCGGGCGCAGCGGGACGGCCAGCAGGTGCAGCGGCGCCATTTCGTCGAATCGTCGTCACGGGAGCACCCTAGTCGGAATCACGTGGTCTGCATCCCCACCCATGCCGCAACGCGCGACAGTCAGTTCAGGTTGCGCCCGCCCCGGGTTGGGCGACATCAAGGCGCCATGAAGGTGCTGCTTGCCCGTCCCCATGACTTCATCGTCGCGCTCATGCGCGAAGCCATGGTTGCCATCGGCCATGAGCCACACGTGCTGGATCGACTGGAGCGCGTGAAGGACTTGAGCTCGACCGACTTCGCAGGCTCCGTCATCAGTCTGGCCGCGACGTCGACGGTGCCTGCGACGCCCGCCGAGGTGTTCGCCGCCGTGCGAAAGAAGTGGCCCACCAGGCCCATCGTCTTCTCGGGGCTCTCGTCGATTGGTTCGGCCCGCGCGGGACTTCCGGTCGAGCTCAAACACCTGCGGCTTCGCACCATCAACGACCCCGTCGATCGGTCACCCGACGCGGTGCTGTACGTGACCGACGTGGACTTGAAGCAGTCGGCTCCACTCGCGCAGCGGGCCCTGCGAGCGCACTTCGAGGCAGGCTCGCTCTCGTCACTGCCTGCGGTTCGGTGAAGGGCCACCACGGGTGGATGCACCCTGGCCGTCGATCGAGCATCGACAGAGCCTCGCCAGCCGAGCCGCAGCCGACTACATCGCGCCGCCATGCCTGAACTTCCCGAGGTCGAGTTCGCGCGCCGTTCGCTCACGAAGTGGGTGGCCGGGCGCTCCATCGTTCGTACCGAGGCCGACCCGAAGGCGCGCACGTTTCGCGGCTCGGAGATCAAGGACGTCGAGGCGCTCACGGGCGCCATCACGTCCATCACGCGCAAGGGCAAGTTCCTGATGATCACCTTCGCCGATGGCAAGGGAGCCATCGCGCACCTCGGCATGACGGGGAAGTTCCTCAAGCGCGCTGCCGGCTCGACCGAGAAGTGGAGCCGCGCCCGCTTCGTCCTCGACTCGGGTGACGTGATTCACTTTCAGGACCCGCGCCTCTTCGGCCGCATCGAGCCCGTGCCTGCCGCGGAGCTCACGTCGAATCCCTCCGTGGCGAAGCTCGGGGTCGACCCGCTCGTCGATGGGCTCTCGGTGGCGCAGCTGCGCGAGGCGGTCGAGGCCTCGAAGCAGGAGCTCAAAGTCGCGCTGATGGACCAGGAGCGCGTCGCCGGCCTCGGGAACATTCACGCAGCCGAAGCGCTCTTCCGCGCGAAGCTGCACCCGGCGCGAATTCCCGGCTCGCTCACCGACGACGAGTGGGCGCGGCTTGCGAAGGCGATTCACGACGGCATCACGTTCGCGCTCGAGGTCGAGGCGGGTGACGAGATCGAATACGTCGAAGAGCCCGGCGCGAAGAACCCGTTCCTCGTCTACGGCCGTGAAGGTGAGCCGTGCCCGACGTGTGGCACCACCATCGCGGTCATCGATCAGGGCGGCCGCACGAGCTTCTTCTGCCCGTCGTGTCAGCCGAAGCCGGGCAAGGTGAAGGCAGCGAAGCCCGCGAAGAGCGCCGCCCCGAAGAAGAAGAAGACCGTCGCCGCGAAGGCAAAGAAGCCCACGAAAAGGAAGCGCGCATGAGCACCAAAGGCCTCGACCACGTCGCCATCGCCGTGAAGGACCTCGACGTCGCCGTGAAGTACTACGTCGAAGTGCTGGGCTTTCCGCCGCCCGAGATCGAAGTCGTCGCCGAGCAGAAGGTGACGACCGCCATCTTCGGCCACGGTATGGGCCGCATCGAGCTCATCTGCCCGACGGATCCGAACGGCAGCGTCGCGAAGTTCCTCGACAAGCGCGGAGAGGGCCTGCACCACATCTGCGTCGAGGTGAGTGACATCGTCGGCACGCTCGCGGCGCTCAAGGCGAAGGGTGCCCAGCTCATCGACGAGACGCCGAAGATCGGCGCGGGGGGAGCGAAGATCGCGTTCGTTCACCCCAAAGGCGCGCACGGCGTGTTGACCGAGCTGCGCCAGGGCGAGCCGTCACGTCAGTGAGAAGCCGTGTGACTCGCGGACCTGTGGCTCGCGACGGCGAAGTCGAACCGAGAAACCGTGAGACGAAGCCCAAAGCGAGCCTGATGAGCGGCGGCTCCTGCCGTGACTCGCCCGACCTGTGCCGCGGAGAATGTGGCTCGCGACGGCGAAGTCGAACCGAGAAACCGTGAGACGAAGCCCAAAGCGAGCCTGATGAGCGGCGGCTCCTGCAGTGACCTGCGAACCCGTGCCGCGGCGAATGTGGCTCGCGACGGCGAAGTCGAACCGGAAAGCCAGCAATCGACCTGTGATTCCCTCGTAATCAGCCGGGTTTTCCTTTGACCACCCCATGAGGGGCGGCTTACGAGGTTCGGCGTGATGCTTCGCGCGAGTGTATCGACGCTGTTGGTGCTGTTCAGCTTGACGGCCTCGGCTCAGACCGATGGCGGCGTGACGTCTTCGCCCGCGCCCGCGGTGCAAGACACCGAGTCGCTGCGACGTGACTTCGAGCAGAAGCTCGACGCCGCCCGCCGCGAAGTCGACGACCTTCGCAAAGAGATGCGCGCGCAGCTGGCGACGCAGTCAGTCGCGCAGGGCTGGCAGGAAGACTGGGTCGACGAGAAGCGCAAGCTCGAGCTCGTCACCTTCGACGGCTACCTGCGCATGCGCCCCGACCTCTTCTGGCGCTTCGACCTCGGCTCGGGTGCCGACCAGGCCGGCTACAGCCTCTGGCCCGCGAACCCGAACTCCGCCACCGAGCGAACGAACGTCGGCGTCAACATGCGGTTCCGCTTCGAGCCGACCATCAACATCTCGGAAGAAGTTCGCATTCGCACGCAGATCGACGCGCTCGACAACATCGTCTGGGGCTCGACGCCTGACTACGCGTACTCGCGCAACGGCGGCGGCTACTGGAGCGACCGCAACGAGTTCTCCATCTTCAGCCAGTCGCAGACGGCGCCGCGCGCGGGCGTCAACTCGCTCAACGACTCGATCATGATGAAGCGCGTCTGGGGCGAGGTCTCGACGCCCGTCGGCATCTTGCGCTTCGGCCGCATGGGCAGCCACTGGGGCCTCGGCGTGCTGCACAACGACGGCAACGGCATCGACAACGACTGGGGCGACACCGTCGACCGCGTCAGCTTCACCGCCGAGCCGTTCGCGGGCTTCTACATCACGCCCATGCTCGACGTGAACATCACGGGCACCACCTCGCTGCGCCTGCCCGAGGGTGGCCAGCCGTTCAACCTGAGCAACTACGACGACGGCATCAACTACATCATCGCGGTCGCGCGGCGTGACACCGACACCGAGGCGCGCGCGAAGCTCGACTCCGGCCAGACGGTCTTCAACTACGGCCTGCACTTCAGCTACCGCAACCAGCGCACCGACTCGGTCGACGCGCTCTCGCAGCCCTTCACGATGGACGGCACCAACCAGGCGCAGCAGAACAGCCCGGCCACGTACGTTCGGCGCGAAGCGAACCTCTTCATCCCCGACGTGTGGGCGAAGCTCGAGCGGAAGAACTTCCGCCTCGAGGGTGAGTTCGCGGCGATTCTCGGCACCCTCGGCAACCGCGCGCTCTCGGGCGCCAACGCATTGCAGCCCGGTGAGAACCAGCGGCTCGACGTGTGGCAGTTCGCGGCCGTCGTGCAGGGTGAGTACAAGCTGCTCAACGGAGACCTCGAGATCGGTGGCGAGGTCGGCTTCGCATCTGGAGACAACGCGCCGGGCTTCGGCAACGCGCCCCGCCGCAAGAGCTCGGGCCTCGCAGGCGACATCGACGGCCCGCAGTACCGCTGCTCGGCGATGGGCGGCTGCTCGGACAACACCATTCGCAACTTCCGCTTCAACCGCGACTACCGCGTCGACATGATCCTCTACCGCGAGATCCTCGGCGGAGTGACCGACAGCCTCTACGTGAAGCCGAAGGTGCAGTACCGCATCACCCAGGGCCTCAACATCTTCGGAGCCGGCATCTACTCGCGCGCGATCTTCGCCGAGTCCACGCCGTCCGGAGGCAACGACGCCGTGGCTCCGCCAGACGCGAACCTCGGCATCGAGCTCAACGCGGGCGCGCGCTACGAGACCGAAGACGGGTTCTACGCCCAGGCGCAGTACGGCATTCTGTTCCCCCTGGGTGGGTTCAACCGGCAAGACGCGGCGACCCGCACGTCAGCCCCCCTCGTCAACGCCCAGGCCTTCCGAGGCGTGTTCGGCATCAAGTTCTGATGACCGACGCAACCAACTGAACTTCGGACGGTATTCGTCCTCCGCAACTTCTTCGAAGGTGCCGGGTTCTTGTCCTCGAACCCGCTGCACTTTGAAGGAGCAGGACGATGAAGACCCTCGTGGCGATGCTGGTGCTGTTCTCGACTCCGATTCTCGCGGCCCCCGTCGGTGTGCGCTCGTGCAACCAGCAGGCGCGCATCAACCAGGGCGTTCGCTCCGGTGAACTCAACCGCGCAGAGGCGAACCGGCTTCAGGCGCAGCACAACCGAATCGATCGGCAGATCACCCGCGACCGCATCGATGGTGGCGGCATGACGGCCGCTGAGCGCGCGCGCCACCAGAACCAGCAGGATCGGCTGAGCCACCGCATCGCCGCCCAGAAGCACGACGGTCAGCAGCGCTTCTGAAGCTCCCTCCCCGACGCACAAAAGGCCGGCCCGTCACAGGGTCGGCCTTTCTCGTTTCAGCAGAGCCTGATCAGAACGAGACGAGCAGACCCGCCGACGCCGCCGCGAACGCATACGGGCGAAGGAAGACGTTCACGCCATCGGTCGAGTACGGCGCAGCCACGATGGGAAAGTCACCTTCCACCAGGAACCACACCGGACCGGCGACGCGCGCACGCAACGTCACGCGAGGCGCCGCCACCAGCACACCCGTCGGGCGAACGACCGCATCGGACGTCGCGAGGAAGCCACCACCGCCCTCGACGCCGACACCCAGGTGCAACCGCCACCACTCGAACGCCAGCCGATAGCCGACGCGGAACTGCAGGCCGTACTCGTTGCGGCGAAACGCTTCGCCGGTCGCTTCACCGAGCAGGTGGAGCGTGAGCTCCCCCGCCACGCGCACGCGACCAAGGCGAGGCCGCCCGAAGAGGTTGAAGCCACCAAAGGTCGTGCTTAGGGGATCGAGCCCGACGCGCAGCTGATACTTGAGCCCCGTCGCGTCGTTGGGCGCCCACTCCGTGACACGGCCCGTGACGCCCATGGCGACCGACAACCCGATGGGCGCGGTGTCTTCCTTCGCGTCCATCTGCTGCGAGACCTCGATGCCGCCACCCTTCGCCGCGACGACGACCGACGAGGTCACCGGCGTCAGCTCGCCCCACGCGATGGTGCGCTTCTGGCCATCGTTCAGCTTCACGCGACCCGCGAACGCCTGGCCGCCCTTGAACAGCCGCAGCGCGTACTCACCGGGAGCGATGGCGAACTCCCTCGCGGCGTTGCCCGGCGCTTCGACGACGACCTGGTCGCGGAGCACGTCGGTCACCAGCGAGCGGTCAGCGCCATCGGGCAACACGAGCACCGACGACGGCTTGAGGAGTGAGGCGAGCACCAGCTCACCCTGACCCGAGAGCTTGAAGTCGTACGACGGGTGCTGCGCGCCGGCGGTGAGTGCCGCGGTCGCGCTCACGGTGCGGTCGTACGCGTACTTGTACGCCTCGGCGAGCGTCACCAGCTTGTCGCCAGAGGAGTCCGCCGCGCCACGCAGCCCCGAGATGAGGTTGTGCGTGAAGTAGCTGCCCATGACCTCGTTCGACTCCAGGGCCGCTTCATCGGCCGCGCTCGAGGTGATGAACGCCTCTCCGGTCTGCTGCAGTGTATCGGCGAGCTTGATGGTGAACGCCTCGGCCGACTTGCCGCCCTTCTCACGAAGGCCGCCACCCGACTTGCAGGCATCGACGATGGAGACCCGAACATCGGCGCCCGAGCCCGCGAGCATCGCCTTCAGCCGAAGGTACGTGAGCTTCTCGTTCCCCAGCTCCATCGACTCGCCGTCGGAGTGGCCCGAGAAGAAGAACACCAGCACGGTGCGCATGTCGGGCGAGCGCTTGAACATCGCGATGCGCTCGCGCGCGTCAGCGATGGCCTGCTCGACGTCGGCGGCCTTGCGGCCCTGCAGCAAGAGCACGTCGTCGGCGTTCACGTCGCCCAGCTCGACGAGCACGCGCGCCATCTTGCCCGCGTCGGACTCGGCGAAGCGCAGCGGCGGCATGGACGGACCGCCCGCGTTGTTGCCGACGACGATGGCCACCCGCCGCGTGTCGGCGAACGCAGCGCTCGCCAGCACGAGAGAGAGAATCACCGACCGCTTCAGCAGCGAACTCACGGGGCGACCTTCACGAACTCCTGAGTCAGCACCTTCGCGCCATCGAGCTTCGGCGCCGCCGGGTTCGCAGCCACGGCAGCCTTGAGCGCCTCGGCCTTCACGGGAGCTTCGGAGAGGACGACGAGCAGCTTCTCGGTGCCCATGGTGTCGTCGAGCTCGACCGTGCTGCCGAGCTCGAGCTTGCGAGGAATGGAGCCGGCGATCTTCTCGGACTCCTCGGCGCCGAACGGGTGGTACACGCTGAACGAGCCCTTGCCGTCGACCGAGGCCACCAACACGTATTTCGCGTGGCCGGGGTTCACGACGAAACGAATGCGGTCCTTCGGCTTGAGCGACGTGCCCGGCTTGAGCGCGAACGCAGTGCCCTGCTGACGCTGCGCGAAGACCTCGAACGTCTGCTCGTGGCCCTTCACGCCGATGTACACGTCGTCTTCGGTCTGCGTGCCCGGGCCAGCCGAGAACGTCAGCGCCACGGCAGCGGCCGTCGCGAGCCCGAGCGCCGGCAACACGAACTGCAGCTTGAAGCGCTCGAAGAAGCCCTGCTTCGACTCGTTCAGCCGAGCCTCGACCTGGGGCAGCGTGCGGGCGAAGACGAACTGCTTGAACTTCTGGCTGTCTTCGTTGAGCTCCATCCAACGCTGCTTGCAGAGGTTGCAGTCGTCGATGTGCGCCTTCGCGTCGTTGGCTTCGTCGGCCTTCAGCGCAGAGAGGAGGAGGAGATCGATGGTCTCACTCGACAGGTGCCCACGGGCATTCGTGATCGTCATGCGACACCTCCTTCACCATCTCGTGCAAGGAACTTGCGGCTGCGCTCCTGGAACTCCTGGAGCCGGTTGATGACCGTGCGGCGGGAAATACCCAACGTCTTGGCGACCTGCTCCTGCTCGAGCCCGTCGACGTAATAGAGGACGACCGTCTCCCGCAGCTTCTCGGGGGTGCGCTCGACCAGCTTCATCGCCAGCTCACGGTCGAGCATCTGCGGCTCGAGCGTCTCGCCCTCGCCTTCCGGAAGCTCGTCGGGAGCTGTCGGCTCGGCCTGACGGCTGCGATCGCGAATCTGGTTGAGGCAGTAATTGGTCGAGATCCGGTAAATCCACGCCAGCGCCGCGCTGTCGTCCGGAGCCGCCTCGATGTGTTTCATGACGCGCACGAAGACCTCCTGCGTGGCGTCTTCCGCGAGGGCGTCGTCCTTCAAGAGGCGACGGCACCGCGAGTAGATCGCCGGCCCAAACTTTCGGTACAGGTCACTGACCCGTCCTGTTGACTGGACCCCGCTCGGCGGCACCGTGTGCAACCTTTCTCAGCAGCATTTTCCGTTCATTGAGAACGACCTGCGGCTACCTCCCCATACACCGATTGTCCCGGTGGGCGAAGTCTGGTCAAACCGGCGGCATGTGCGGCGTTTTCGGCATTTACGGCCACGATGAAGCAGCCAACCTCGCGTACCTCGGACTTCACGCGCTGCAGCATCGCGGGCAGGAGTCGGGAGGCATCGTCACCAGCGATGGGAATCGGCTGCGAAGTTTCCGCGGAATGGGTCTGGTGGCCGACACCTTTACGGAGCCCGTGCTCGAACAATTGCCAGGGTCCATGGCGATCGGCCACGTGCGGTATTCGACGGCGGGCAGCAGCCACCTGAAGAACGCCCAGCCGCTGCAGGTGTCGTTCGCGGGCGGTCAGCTGGCGGTGGCGCACAACGGCAACTTCGTCGACGCCGACGCGACCCGGCACGCGCTCGAGGCTGAAGGCGCCATCTTCCAGTCCGACTCCGACACCGAGAACATCGTTCATCACATCGCCCGCTCGAAGGCGCCGACGCTCGAGGCGCGGGTGGTGGAGGCGCTCCGCAAGACGTCTGGAGCGTTCTCGCTGCTCTTCCTCGCCGACAAGCAGCTCATCGGCGTGCGCGACCCGATTGGGTTTCGGCCGCTCGTGCTGGGCCGCCTGAAAGAAGCGTACGTGCTGGCGAGCGAGACGACCGCGCTCGACCTCATCGAGGCCGAGTACCTGCGGGAGATCGAGCCTGGCGAGATGGTCGTCATCGACGCCAACGGCCTGCGCAGCTCCTTCCCTTTCGAGAAGCGCCCGCCCGGCCGCTGCGTCTTCGAGCTCGTCTACTTCGCGCGCCCCGACTCGCAGGTGTTCGGAGAGTCGGTCTTTCAGGTGCGCAAGAAGCTCGGCATGCAGCTGGCGCGTGAGCAGCCTGCGGAGGCAGACGTCGTCATCGCCGTGCCCGACAGCGGCGTCGCGGCGGCCATCGGGTATGCCGAGCAGGCGAAACTGCCGTTCGACGTCGGCCTCATTCGCAGCCACTACGTCGGCCGCACGTTCATCGAGCCGCAGCAGTCGATTCGGCACTTCGGCGTGAAGCTGAAGCTCGCGCCCGTGCGCTCGACGCTCGAGGGGAAACGCGTGGTGGCGGTCGACGACTCCATCGTGCGCGGCACGACGTCCCGGAAGATCGTGAAGATGCTCAAGGACGCGGGCGCCAAAGAAGTGCACCTGCGCATCTCCAGCCCGCCCACGTCATGGCCTTGCTACTACGGCATCGACACGCCCAGCCGGCAGGAGCTGATCGCCGCCTCGCACACCAAGGATGAGATCGCCCGCTACGTGACGGCCGACTCGCTCGGCTACTTGAGCGAGCAGGGCCTCGTGACGGCTGCTGGAGACACGAGCGGCGCTTCGTTCTGCACGGCGTGCTTCTCGGGCAAGTACCTCACGCCGCTCGCCGCTCCTGCGAAGTAGTCAGCCGACGGCCGCACGAACGGGCGGCGTCGGTGCAGGCCGCATCTCGGCATCACACGGAACGCGCACGGTGAAGGTGGTGCCTTTGCCTGGCTCGCTCTCGACGGTGATTCGGCCGCCGAGACGATCGACCACCATCGCACAGACCGACAGGCCCAGCCCCGTGCCCACGCCGACGGGCTTCGTCGTGAAGAAGGGCTCGAAGATGCGGCTCTTCACCGACTCGGGCATGCCGACGCCCGAGTCCTGCACCTGCAGAATCGCGACGTCGTTCTCGGTGCGGGTCGAGACCCTGATGGTGTGGCGCTGGCCAGGCGGAGGCGGCTTCGCCTCGATGGCGTGAATCGCGTTCACCAGCAGGTTCAGCATCACCTGGTGCAGCTTCTGCCTCGGCGCGAGGTCGACCCGCGCCATCGACAAGTCCTTCACCAGCGTCGCCTTCGAGGCCACCTCGCGCTCGGTCAGCACCAGCGTGCAGCGCGCGACCTCGGCGAGATCGACGGGCTCGAAGGTGTCGGTGTCTTGACGGCTGAAGGTCTTCAGCTCCTGCACGATGGCGCGCACGCGGCTGCCGCCCTGCACCGTCTCGTCGAGCAGCGGGCTCACGTCGGACATGAGGTTGTCGAGGCCCAGCGTGCGGTCGAGCGCCGCGCCCGTCTCGGCGTTCATGCGGTACGCGCGCACCACGCGCATCAGGTCGTTCACGTAGCCGCGCAGGCTCTCGAGGTTCGACAAGATGAACGAGAGCGGGTTGTTCACCTCGTGCGCGACGCCCGCCGCGATCTGGCCCACGGCGGCGAGCTTCTCGGACTGCGCGACCTGGAGCAGGAGCTGTCGTTCGCGATCGGCGTTCGCCAGCCGCAGCAGGTTGCGCACGCGCGCCGAGAGCATGCGCCGTGAGATGGGCTTGTGCAGGTACTCGTCACCACCGGCATCGAGCCCGGCGATGGTGTGCTCCGAGTCTGCGTTGTCGGCGGTGAGGAAGACGATGGGCATGCGCGCGAACTTCGGCTGAGCGCGAATGATGCGACAGACCTCGAGGCCGTCGAGGCCCGGCATGCGAACGTCGAGCAACAGCAGATCGACCTGCCGCGCTTCGAGCACCTCGAGCCCTTCTTCTCCGGACGACGCGCACACCACCTCGTAGCCCTCGAGCGTCAACGACGCCGAGACCAGCTTCAGGTTGTTGTGATCGTCGTCGACCGCGAGCACGACGTGCTTTGGGCCCTGGGGCGCAGGCGTGGTGGGAACCGGGTCGTATCGCCCTTTCATGCTGCGCTCCTCATGGGCTCCGACAGCAGATGAACACGATGGGCCAGCTCGCTCGGCGTGAGCGACCCCTTGAGCAACACCTCGGCGCCCAGGTTGGTGAGGGCCTCGCGCTCTTCACCTTGCGGGTTGGTCGCCGAGAAGATCAGCACCTTCACGCGCTCGCCGTTGGGCAGGCTGCGCAGCTTCTTGAGCAGCTCGTAGCCGTCGAGCTCGGGCATCATCAGGTCGAGCACGAGCACCGAGGGAATCTGCGCCATCAGCTGCTCGAGCGCGCGTTGACCGTTGGGCGCCTGACGCACATCGCAGCCCTGCGCCTCGAGCACGCGCGCCAGCATCAGCCGGGTCGCGTCGTCGTCTTCCGCCACGATGACATCGGGCCTGGGCGCGTTCTCGGCGCGGCGCAACGTCGACACCTTCGTCGCCAGCGGCAGCGTCACCGTGAAGCTCGCGCCTTTGCCGGGCTCGCTCGTCAGCTCGACCTTGCCGTCCATCGCTTCGGCCCAGCGCTTCACCAGCGCGAGCCCAAGGCCAGTGCCGGAGTGTTTGCGCGCCGTGGAGGAGTCGGCCTGATGGAAGGGCTCGAACACCGCTTCGTGCTCGTTGCGCGCGATGCCCGGGCCCGTGTCGGTGACGCAGAACTCGCAGCCACCGTCGACCGAGCGCGCGACCAACTCGACCCTGCCACGGCGTGGCGTGAACTTCACCGCGTTGCCCATGAGGTTGAGCAGCACCTGCTTCACGCGCAGCGCGTCGCCCATCAGCGACAGGCCCTCCTCACACGAGACCGTCAGCAGCAGATCCTTCTTCGCGGCGAGCGCCTCGAGCAGAGACGCCACCTCTTCGACGATGGAACCGACCTGCACGGGCTCCTTCGCGAAGGTGAGCCGACCCGCGTCGGACTTGGCGTAGTCGAGCACGTCGGTGATGAGCGTCATCAGGTGCTGCGCCGCGGCGCGCGCGTCGTGCAGATATTCCTGCTGCGTCGCGTTCACCGGCCCTGCAGAGCCGTCACTCACCAACTCGGTGAAGCCGATGATGGCGTGCAGCGGCGTGCGGAGTTCGTGTGAGACCGTCGCCAGGAACGAGCCACGGCTCGAGCGCGCTTCATCGAGCGACGCCTGCAGTGCCCACGCGCGCTGCTGCCACGAGGCGAGCCGTCGGCGCTCGTCGTCCAGCGCCGTTTGCGTCGTCATCAACCGCTCGAGGGAGGCTTGCCGATCGCTCTGCGCGACCTGCGCTTCCGAGGCCGAGTCGTTCCAGTTCGCGCGCAGCCGTTCTCGCTCCAGCTCGAGCGACTCCTGCTTCGAGGCCGCGCGCGCAACGAACGCTGCGGCCAGCAGACTCACGCTCACGCCAACCACGAAACCGGGCACCGGCCCGAGCGTCGAGGCTGCCCACACGAGGGGCGCTCCCATCACGACGCTGAACCAGACCCCTCGCATATCGGCCGTTGATCAGCATGAGCGGTGCCAGTGCTGCCCCATTGGATCAATTCGACCCGGGGTGGGTCCGACGAACCTCCTGAGGTCGAACACGACCCCGAGGGCCGGCACGTCGAGCAGGGTCGGCCGTCACCGGCGCAGACGCACGGAAGCGCGGGGCTCGACCGACTCCGGCACGGATGATCACGACTGCATGAAGGCGATCAGATCGTCGGCGAGCGGCGCATCGAACGAGACGGTCTCGCGCGTGCCCGGGTGACGAAAGCTGATGCGGGCCGCGTGCAGGGCGTGACGAGCCAGCCGCAGCCGCTCCCAGGCTTCGGGCTCGAGCTCATGCTTCGTGAACCGATCGAAGTACCCCGGGTCGGGCCCGTACATCTTGTCGCCCACGAGCGGGAAGCCCGCGACGCTCGCGTGAATTCGAATCTGGTGCTGCCGCCCCGTTCGGGGGAACGCGCGCAACAACGAGAACGGCTCACCGTTTCGCTCGAAGCGCGCCACCACGCGGAAGTGGGTCTGCGCCGGCCGCCCTTCGGTGGCGTCGATGCGCACCGCGATGCGAATCAGCTCCGTTCCTTCGGCGATGGGCGCGTCGACGTCGAACGCATCGTCGCCGGGCTGGCCCTCGACGAGCGCCAGGTATTCCTTGTCGACGAGGCCATCGTGAAAGAGCCGGCCCAGCCGCTGCGTCGCCTCCAGGGTTCTTCCACACACGACGAGGCCCGAGGTCTCCCGATCGAGCCGGTGCGCGGGTGACGCCTGGCCTTTTCCGTACCGTTGGTCGAGCTGCGTGACGAGCGTGCCCACGTGGTACCGCGCGGTGGGGTGCATCGGCAGGCCAGCCGGCTTGTCGACCACCACCAGCCAATCGTCGACGTACACCTCTTTGAGGTGCTCGATGCCCGGCACGGTCGGCTCGGCCCGCACGCGCCGGCGCAGCTGAAACGTCAGCCCCGGCCAGACCGGACTCGAGGCCTTCAGCTTCTTCTCGCAGACGAGATCGTTCTCGATGATCTCCTTCACCCGCTCGCGCGAGGCCCGGCGGATCTTCTCGCAGAGGTACCGATCGAGCCGCCAGCCCGCGTAGTTCGGCTCCACGGTGTACGAGATGAGGGCGATCTCGTCGCCGCCCGTGGGAGGGCCCTCGTCCTCATGCTCGACTGACGCCATCGGAACGCTATGTTCCACGGATGATCTCCGCCGTACCAGCACTCGTGTCGTTGATGGCGCTCTCGGCCGCAGACACCTGGGCGGTGATCGACGTCGACGCCGCCGACGCGATGATGGGCCTTGGCGCTCAAGTCACGCGCCAGGTCGTCGAAGGCGCCGCCGCCCAGAACCTCAACGCGCTCTCGCCCGATCAGGTGCGCGCGCTGCTCCCGCCCGACAAGTACAACGCGCTCAAGAAGTGCCGCGACAGCACCGCCTGCGTCGGCCAGCTGCTCGCCGGAACCCAGGTGACGCGCGCCATCACCGGCTCGCTCACGAAGGACGACAAGAACTACCTGCTCAAGCTGTGGCACCACGACGTGAAGAACAACACCCTCGTGTGCGACGTCGATCGCGCGGTGCTCATCGCGGCCCGCCGCTTCCAGAAAGACGTCGAGCAGGCCGTTCCACCGCTCCTTCGAGGAGAGCGTGAAGCGCGCGGCAAGCTCGTCATCGAGAGCAACATTCCCACGGCGCAGATCTCGCTCAACGGAGAGTTCGTCGGCACGCCGCCCGTGAACCTCACCCTCAAGCCCGGCAAGTACGAGGTGAAGATCGAGAAGAACAAGTACCTGCCGGTGACGCGGCTCGTGGCCGTCGAAGCCAACCAGACGACGACGGAGTCGCTGAAGCTGCTCCTCATTCCAGGTCAGAGACCAGACGACGAGATCGTGCAGAAGCTCACCGCGCCAGCGGCAGCCACCGAGACGAAGGGCCTCTCGTTGTCGGCGCCGACGTGGATCTTCGGCGGGGTCACCATCGCGGCCGGCATCAGCGCGACGATCTTCGGCATTCTCGCTGGGCAACAGGAGACGTCGCTGCGCGCAGGCTTGAACGAGATGACGGGGCTCTACGCTGGCACCCGCGCCCAGGCGCTCGAGCAGAACCGCAACGCGCTCATCGCCAACGTCTCGTTCATCACGCTCGGCGCCGCGGCCATCGCCACCGCCGTGTTCCTCATCATCGATCTCGTCTCGCCACACGACGACGCGCCGGCCACGCCCGCGAAGAGCGGAGCCACGCCATGACGACTTCCATGCACCGCCTCCTCCTCGCGCTCGCGGGCTTCGCCATCGGGTTTGGCTTCGGCTGCCGCAACGTCGACCCCGACAAGGGCATCTACTCGTGCACGACGACCGCTGACTGCGGCGCCAATTTCGAGTGCCGGCCGCTCTTCGGCTCGATGAGCGGGCGCTGCTTCACCATCGGCTTCTGCAAAGACGAAGAGACCTGCAACGGGCTCGACGACAACTGCGACGGCCGCACCGACGAGACGTTCCCCATGAAGGGCGCGGCGTGCACCACCACGCAACAGGGCGTCTGCTCGACCGGAACACGCGTCTGCACGCTGGGCGCCGAGCTGTGTGAAGCCACGAAGATGCCCTCGGCCGAGCTCTGCAACGGCCTCGACGACGACTGCGATGGCCAGACCGACGAGACCTTCGACCTCACGACGGACAGCGCGAACTGCAGCGCGTGCGGGCGGGCCTGTGCCGGCGGAACGCTCTGTCGCGCGGCCACCTGCATCGAGGCGAACTGCGCCGACGGCACCGACAATGATCAGAACGGCAAGAGCGACTGCGACGACGAGGTCTGCCTCGCCTTCGACTGCAACACGCAGCTCGCTCCCGCCAGCCGCTGTGGCTTCGCGCCCGTGATTCCAGACGCAGGGCTCGACGGTGGCGCAATCGATGGTGGTGCAATCGATGGTGGTGCAATCGATGGTGGTGCACTCGATGCTGGCGACGGCGATGCGGGAACACCTGACGCAGGGCTCATCGACGGCGGCTTCGTGCGTGGCTGCTTCCGCCCCGAGACCGCGTGCGACGATGGCTTCGACAACGACGGAGACGGCGTCGCCGACTGCGCCGACTCCGATTGCGACAACCGCGTCTGCTTCTCCGGCCAGACCTGCACGATGCGCCTGTGCCCGGGTCCGGGATGAACGCACGCCTTCCGGGAACTCGTGTTGATTGAGCGCTCGATGCGAGCGATTCTTCCGGGCTCGATGCGCATCGGGGTGTTGGTCCTTCTCGTCTCGACGGCCGCGTGGGCTCAGCCCCTGAACGTCACCTTCACGAGCGAGACGCTTCCCATTCCCGGAAACCAGGCCGGTGACACCGCGATTCTGCGCGACCCCTGGGGCACCTGGCGCGACACGGTGTTCGGAACCGACGCCGTCAACAACGGCTTCTACGGGTTCTTCGTCGATGGCGGCACCAACCTCTCTGCGGGCTTTGGCGCGGTCGGTGGGGTGGACGCACGCCAGCGGCTCCAGTCGTTGCCGGAGTCGTTCGCGGGTGGGCTCGTCGCAGTCAGCGCCACCAACGCCGGGCAGGTGCTCTTCTTCTCGACGTTGGCCGATGCAGGTTTTCCAGGAGTCGGCCGCATCAACACCCTCGGCCCGCGCGCTCTGGCGCTCGCAGACTTCGGTGACGCCGGTGCGTTCGTCTTCGTGAACACCCAGTCGACGATGATGCCGAGATGGCAGCTGACCGAAGACGGCGGTGCCGTCGTCGCAACCGCCCTCGGGGCCATCCAGCTCCCTGCGCCGCCCACGGCGCTCGCCACTGCTTCGAAGACTCATCGCGTCTACGCGTCGGTTGGCATCGGAGGCGTGCTCGAGATCGATCCCCTCGCCGTTCCCCCGACTGTCGTGCAGGTCATCGATGCCGGCGCCGTCACCGAGCTCGTTGGTGGCCTGGCGACGTACCCTCAGCGCGACGGCGGCTCGTTGATCATCACCTCCGTGCCCGCGCGAGACCTCTTCCGCGTCTACCGCGCACAACCCGGCAGCGCGGCGGTGCACCTGGCGGACTTCACGGTCACCAGCATCGATGGTGGTCGGAAGATCCAGGGCGCCGAGTCGATCGACGTCTGGGCCGGAGCGTTCGGGGTGACCGATGCGGGGCCCGCCTACGATGCCGGCGTCATCGTGGTCTGCGATCGGTTCGCCGTGGCTGGCGCCAACTACAAGCTGATTTCGTGGGCCGAGCTCGCTCGCAGTGTCGTGCCTCCATTGCCGATCGATCTGCCTGACCTCGTCGACGAGCCCGTCGTGGTGATGCCGGTCCAGCCCGCGCGGGTGCCCTTCCTGCTGGCGCTTCCCACGACGAGCCCCATCATCGACCTCAGCTTCTGGCCCGGGCAGGACACGCTGGTGGCGACGCTCAATAAAGTGGCTCTGCTCTCGCCGCGCGATCTGCAGCCCGGGGTTTCCGACGCCGGCTCGAACGACGGTGGTCTGGATGCGGGTGTCGCAGATGCAGGCATTCCTGACGCCGGGCGAGATGCGGGCCCCACCTTCCTGCCTCTCGACGTCAGCGTCGCCACCATCGGACGTGTCGAAGCGTTGCGAACGCTCAGTCCAGACGGGCTGCTCGCGGTCGAGTCGACGGCGCCAGATGGTGGCGTCATCTCGGTGTGGACGATGACCGACGGCGGGCTTCGCTCGCTCCTCTCGATTCCCAGTTCAGGGCCACGCAGCGTCGAGCTTGCCGACTTCGCCGATGGCGGCGTGTGGTTGTTCTCGGCCAGCGCGCGCGTGCTGCGCTCGTTCCGGCTCGATGCGCCTGATGGTGGGCTGCGTGCCTCCCCAGGCGCTGACCTCACCTTCTCCGAGACCATCTCGTCGGTCGCGTCGTGGGGCTCTGCACGTCGCGTCTTCGTGTCCACCACGCGCGGTGTGTTCGAGGTCGATCCCCTGACCACCACCAGCCGCTTCGTCGTCGACGCCGGCGTCGTGGCGCTCGGACTCTACGAACAGGCAGACGGTGGCGCGTTGGTGCTCGCGGTCGTCGCCGATGACCGGGTGCGGGTCGTGCGGGCCGGCGGCGGCGTCGCGCTCCACGAGTTCCAGGTGACGACCCCCGATGGCGGGTTGGTGGTGCGGGGCATCGGCTGGCTCGACGTCTCTCGAGAGCCCGCGGGTCTCTTCGCCGACGGTGGAGCGCGATGGCCCAACGGCGTGCTCGCCATCGGCGCCGGTGGCCTCGACGGTGGAACCATCATGCTCGTCGACTGGGCGCAGCTCGCCCGCACTGCCTCTCCTTCCCTGCCCATCGACCCTCGCATCGCACTCGGCGGAGGAACGGCCGGAGGCGGCACGGCGCAGGGCGGTGGCTCCATCAGCTCCGGCGGTGGAAGGACTGCTGGCGGAACGGCCGGAGGTGGAGAAGAACCTCCGCCTCCAGGGTGCTGCACCGGCGCGCCGTCAACCGCCGTTCTTCCTGCGATGGCTTTTCTGCTCTGGCTCAGGCGCTTCGCGCGCCGCAGAACGAAGTGACTGACGTGACCTCGACCATGACCCCGTTCTTCCGAACCCTCTTCTTCCTCGTCGCCTCGTCCGTGCTGTCCTGTCGGACGACCGAGAATGGCCTGCGGCCTGACTCCGACGGCGTCGTTCATCTCACCCTCGTCGGAACCAACGACGTGCACGGCTGGGTGATGACGCAGGAAGAGAAGTTTCCCAACGGCAGCATTCGTTACGGCGGCGCCGCGACGTTCGCCGGCTACCTGAAGCTGCTCCGCGCAGAGAACCCGGGCGGCGTGCTGCTCGTCGACGGCGGAGACCTCTTCCAGGGCACCCTGATGTCGAACCTCACCGAAGGCTCGGTCGTCATCGATGCCTTCAACTCCCTCGGGTACGACGCCGCCGCCATCGGCAACCACGAGTTCGACTACGGCCCCGTCGGCCCACAGACGCACGCCACCGAGCCGGGAATGGACCCGTTCGGCGCGCTGAAGTCGCGCATCGCCCAGGCGAAGTTCCCCCTGCTGTCGACCAACATCTACGAGTCGAACTCGCGGCTGCGCCCGTCGTGGCTGCCCGGCGATGGCACCGTCATCATCGAGCGCAAGGGCATCAAGGTCGGCATCATCGGGCTCACCACGCCGCAGACGCCCACGACGACGCTCCCCATCAACGTGGCGACGCTTCGGTTCGCTGCGCTCGGGCCCGAGGCGCTGGGCAGTGCGAAGCGGCTGCGGGAGCGCGGCGCCGACGTCGTCATCGCCATCGTGCACGCCGGTGGTCGCTGCGCCGAGACGAAGGATCCTTCAGACCTCCACTCCTGCGACACCGAGACGGGAGAGGTGTTCGAGATGATGAAGGGCTTCCCCTACGGCACGCTCGACGCCGTCGTCGCCGGCCACACGCACGCGCAGGTCGGCCACTTCGTGAACGGCACGCCCATCATCGAGAGCTTCGCGCTCGGCAAGGCGTTCGGCGTCGTCGATCTCTTCGTCGACCCTTCGACCCGGAAGCTGGTTCGTGAGCGCACGCGCATTCGAAGCGGCATCGAGATCTGCGAGACCGCCGACGAGAGCACTGGCAGCTGTGACGCGCGCAAGCTTCGTGCACGGGCAGCCGAGGTGAAGCCCGTGCCGGCGAAGTGGCTCGGCAAGCCCGTCGAAGTCGACTCCGCGGTCGCGACGCTGCTCAAGCCCGGTGAGGAGCGGGTCGCGGTGCTGCAGAACAAGGCGCTCGGGCTCACCGTGCCGAAGACGCTCGGCCGCAACTACGATCGCGAGAGCGCGCTCGGCAGCTTCCTCGCCGATGCGCTGCGCACGATGGCTCGCGCCGATGTCGCGATGCTGAACCCGGGCGGCCTGCGCGCCGACTTGAACCAGGGACCGCTGCAGTACGGCGCCATCTATGAGGTGCTGCCCTTCGACAACACCGTGGCCACGCTCGATCTCACGGGCGACCAGCTCGTCAGTCTGGTGCGGTCGGCGTACTCGGCGAAGAAGGGCGTGTTCCAGATCTCGGGGCTCGAAGTGGTGCTCGAGAAGTGCCCGGGCCCCAGCCGGCTGAAGTCAGTTCACCTGCCCGGCGGGTACGGCGTCGATCCCAACGCGCGCTATCGCGTCGTGCTGCCCGACTTCCTCGCGCGTGGCGGCGATGGCCTCGGTCCTGTCCTGGCCACCATCGATCCACGGCAGGTCGATCTCGGCGAGACGCGCGGCACCAACCTGCGCGACGACCTCGTCGACTTCTGGGTGAAGAACCAGGAGACGTTCAGCCCGCCGAGCACTGGTCGCGTGAACATTCTCGAAGACAGCAAGCCGTGTGGGGCTGCCGACAGTCACGGAAACCCGTGAGCGTCAGGCCCTTGACGCGGCACGCAGCCTAACCTTTCATTGTTGCTCGCAAAACGCGCGCAGGGCCGATATTCAGCCTTCAGCGGCATCGGGGAATGTCAGCCCAGCGCGATATGGTTCAACGCGGGTGTGCACCGGCGAGCGTCGTCGATGCACCTGATGTCGTGACGCAGTTCGAGGGAGGGCGTGGTGCTCTACAAAGTCACTCCGATGCTGACTCCAGCTGAGCCGAAAGACGGCGAGGCCAAGCGCAAGGCGAAGGATCCCAACGCTCCGAAGGAGCCTCGCAAGCGCCGCAAGTCGGCCGTCTTCGACGCTGAAGGCAACGAGGTGCTGATCACCATGATGTGCCTGAAGTGCCGCGCGATGAAGCCGCTCGGCATGTTCGGGCTGCGCAAGATGGCCGACGGCGCGATTCGCAATCAGCCGTGGTGCCGCACCTGCCGCTCTGGCGCGGGCACCAAGAAGCCGAAGGGTGAAGTCGAAGCGCCCGAGACCATCGAGACGCCCGCCGTTCAGGCCGCGACCGCGCTGGCTCCCATCGAGAGTGCGGAGGCCGACCACGCCGAGAGCGTCGCCGCGCCCGTCGAACCCGCCTCACCGAGTTGAAGCGGACAAAGAAAAACCCCGCTCGGAACCTTTCGGGTCCGGCGGGGCTTTTTCTGCCGCGGCATCTGTGGAGGCGAACGGGATCGAACCGATGACCTTCGCATTGCGAACGCGACGCTCTCCCAACTGAGCTACGCCCCCAGATGATTCACCGACGGCGCCGCGGCGGTGGGCTGACTATGTGACGCAACTTTGGCTGTCAAGCGCGAGCAGCACACGCTGATCAGCATTCCACTTCGTGTCGAACCAACGAGACCCGCTCGGTTTTGACATTTGACTCACTGCATTGCGGGTGCCAGAAACTCACGCTCTCCAGATGCCTCCCACGACGAAGACGTTGAGCCCGGCCGAGCTCGCGAAGCTGGAAGCAGCGTTCGCTACTGACCCCGCGTCACAGGCCTACAAACCCCTTGCCGAGGCCTATCTCGCGATGGGCCGGTACATGGAGGCGATGGTCGTCTGCAAGAAGGGCGTGAAAGCGCACCCGACTCTTGCCGACCCCCGCGTGCTCCTCGCCCGCGTCTATGCCGATCAGGGCAAAGACAAGAAGGCGCTCGAAGAACTTCAAGGCGCGCTGCAGGTGGTGCCGACCGACAAGTTCGCGCTCCGCCTCACGGCGCAGCTGCAGTGGAAGGGCGGCGAACGCGAGACCGCGAAGGCGACCATCTCGAAGGCGTTCGAAGCCGACGCCACGGACGCCGACACGCTCAGCTCGATGAAAGAGATGGGGGTCGATCCGCCGAAGCCGGTCGCGCCGCCTCCGCCGCCCGCGCCCGTGCTGCAGCAGGCTCCGGCGCAGGTGCCGATGACGCCGGCCAATGGTGTGTCTGCTCCGAACATCGTCGTCGAGACCGACGTGACGATGCCGAACCCGATTCCCGCCGACGTGCGGACCGCTCCAGCGCAACGTCAGTCGGGAGCGCAGGCACCGCAGCGTCGCAGCGCGCCCTCCTCCGCAAAGCCCACGACCGGAAGCCGTCCCGCAGCGCAGCGTCGGCCCGCCTTCGAGCCCGAAGAGTCGGTCTCGGAGCAGAGTGAGATCTCCGAGCTGTCCGTCGTTCCCAAGAAGAAGCGCAAGAAGGACTCGGGCGGCGGGCTCGCCAAGGCGCTCTTCTTCATGTTGATCTTCGCGGTGCCTGTCGGCGCTGGCGCGTACTACGGCTTCGGCCAGTACATCGCCAAGCGCAACCGCGAGGTGAACCGGCTCATCACGGCCGCGCAGGACCTGCTCAAGACCGACACGTTCCAGGCGTACAAAGAAGCCTGCAAGCTGGCGGAGCAGGCGCTCGATCTCGACCCGAACTCACCGCTCGCGCACCGCATTCTCGCCTACGCCTACACGGTTCGCTGGGGCGAGCACGAGCACGACGACACCATCAAGGGTCGCGCCGAAGAGTTCCTCAAGGAGTCGAAAGAGCAGAGCGACCAGAAGAACCTCTCGTACCAGTTCGCCGCGGAGTCACTGCTCGCGTACTACTCGGGCAAGGGCAGCGAAGGCCTTCGGCTCATCGAAGACCGCGTGAAGACGGCCGAGGCCGAGAACAAGAAGTCGGCGTTGCTCTACATGACGCAGGGCCTGCTGCAGATGAACCAGGGCGACCTCGACCGCGCACGCGAGAGCATGGAGAAGGCGCAGAGCGCAGCTCCAGACGACCCGCGCGTGTACATCGCGCTCGGAACGCTGCAGCGCCGCACTGGCAACGTGACGTCGGCGCTCGGTCACTTCAACAGCGCACTCCGTTACACGAAGAACACGCACCCCGAAGCGCTGCTGGGAACGGCCTTGCTGGTCCTCGACCAGCCCGAGCCTGCGAAGGGCTACATCGCGGCCTCGAAGAACCTCAAGACGCTGATGGAGCTCGAGCCTCCGCCCTCTCCGCGTCAGCTCGCACAGGCGCACATGGCGAAGGCCCTGCTCATCTCGCGCGCCTCTCGCGACATTCCCCTCTACACCGACGAGAAGTTCCGCAAGGAGCTCGAAGAAGGCACGGGCGTCTCGCCTGATCAGGCGAAGTCGTCGAAGGACGTCACGACGCAGGAGCGCGAGGCGACCGACAAGGACAAGACCAACCCCGAGCTCAACCTCATCAAGGGAAAGCGGCTGTTCTGGGAAGGCAAGTACGACGACGCGGTGGCCGAGGTGAAGAAGGCCATCGAGATGAACAACACCGTCGCGAACTACCACGTCGAGCTCGCCAAGATTCTGCTCAAGAAAGACGGCGGCGAGGCCCAGGCCGAAGACGCGCTCAAGAAGGCGCTCACCATGGTGCCCGGCAGCCCCAAGCTGCTCTCGATGCTCGGTCAGGCTCAGTATCGGTTGAAGAAGGGCGAAGACGCCCGCCAGACGCTCGAGAAGGCGACCGAAGATCAGAAGCAGAAGAACGGCGAAGCCCGCTTCCTGCTCGCGCGCATCTACCGCGACGACAAGAAGGACACGAAGCGCGCGGCCGAGCTCTTCGATCGCGCCGCGGCTGACTACTACTCCGACCCGTCGATGGCTTCGATCGCCTACGACGAGCTTGGGTACACGTACGAGCAGGCGAGCAACAAAGAGAAGGCCCGGCTCTCGTACGAGAAGGCCCTCAACGCCGACCAGGACAACGCGGCGGCCTACTGTCACTACGGTCGGTTCCTCGCCAAAGAGAACCAGGGCGCTGACAAAGAGAAAATGAAGGCCGTCGCCCAGAAGTTCCTCGCGCTCGAGCCGAGGGGCGAGTGTGCGGGCGACATGCAGCGCCTCGTCTCGCCCTGACTGACGGGTCCGAACAGGCTGGCTCCTGAGGGGTGGCTTGTCACGACTGGCGGGCGTCGGTATGAGCGCCCGCGTTCGTCGTTCAGCCGGAGTCCTTCGCGTCCATGTCCGTGTCGTCTGAGCAGATGGTCGATTCCACCGCGAAGGTGGAGCGCTCGGTCGTCGGGTTCGCGCGCGATCTCATCTCACTGACGAAGCCACGGCTCTCGGGGCTGGTGCTCTTCACGACGGCTGGCGGCATGTGGCTCTCACGCACGTCGCTGCCGTGGTGGCAGTGGGCCGTGACGATGCTCGCGACCGCGGGCACCGTCGGCGCTGCGAACGCGTTCAATTGCTACATCGAGCGTGACTCCGATCGGTTCATGGCGCGCACGGCGGTTCGGCCGCTGCCTCAGAGCCGAATGGAGCCGATCGTCGCGCTCGTCTTCGCGGCCCTCCTCGCCATCGTCTCGGTGCCGGTGCTGTTTCTGGGCGTGAACGCGCTCACGGGCGTGCTCGGGGTGGTGGCGCTCGCGAGCTACGTGCTCGTCTACACGCCGATGAAGTCGCGCACTCACTGGGCGATGGTCGTCGGCGCGATTCCGGGAGCGTTGCCGCCGCTCATGGGCTGGACCGCTGCCACAGGGAAGATCGAAGTGCCGGGCCTCGTGCTCTTCGGCATTCTGTTCTTCTGGCAGCTGCCGCACTTCATCGCGATCGCGCTGTTCCGCAAGGCGGAGTACCGCGCCGCCGGCCTCACGTCGTTGCCGCTCGAGAAGGGCGATGATGTGGCCAGGCTCCACGCACTGCTCTACCTCGTCGCGTTGGTGCCCGTGTCGGTGCTGCCCTTCGTCGTCGGGGTGGCCGGGTGGCTCTACCTCGCTGCGGCCCTCGTGCTCGGAGCCGGCTTCTTCTGGGTCGCCTTCGATGGGTGGCGGCGGAAGGGCGACGCGGTGTGGGCGCGCAAACTGTTCGGCGTCTCGCTCGCGTACCTGACGGGCTTGTTCGCGGCGCTGGGCATCAGCCCGGGGCTCTGACGGGTCTGGGGACACCCTCACTGTCGTCACCGACCCGGGGCTTGCCCGCCTCACCCGGCCGGACTACAGGGCAGAGTTCGGGCGCATGGTGGGGAGCGCCTGAGACGTGGCCGGCAACGCATACAGACCCACGAGAATTCTTGAGGAAATGGGAGTGTCTGGCGTGACCGGCGGCTTGAACCTCGACACCGTGGTCCGGGTGAACCCTGAGACGGCTGTTCAGCGGGTCGGCGGCCGGTACATGGCGGCCACTCCGGACGACCGTTTGCATACGTTCGAGGCGCCTGACGGGTCGGTTTCGGAGGTTGGGGAGCGGATCATCGAGTTGATCGATGGGGCGCGAACGTTGGGCGGGATCGTCGACGTGCTGGTGGAAGAGTTCGAGGTGTCGCGCGAGGTTGCAGAAGGCGACACGCTTCAGTTTGTCGACTGGTTGATCAGCAAGCTTGTGCTCATCCCTGCGTGAATCGTGGGGCTGACGCGCGGCACAGAGGGAGGCCCAGGATGAGAACACCTTTCGCAATTCGGCTCGCTTTGCTCACTGCGGTTGTCGGCGTGGTCTCGGGCTGTCCGCCCCAAACGACGTGCGATGCCTCCGATCTCGTGGTGTCGTTCGTCGACATTCAGGACGGCGCGATGCTGACCCGAACCGAGAACGTCCGGGTGACGCTCCAGCGCAAAAGTGGCGTGGCAGTGCCCGTGAGCTCGGCGAAGCTGGCTGTTCGCCCCTCTGCCGCCGGCGAATTCGGCGCCGAGAGCGATGGCACCATTTCAGAGGCCCAGGCGGTCTTTTCGTCCGTCTCACTCCCCGTCGGAGCCGAGGTGGCTCTGCGAGTGACGCTGGGTGAGAAGGACGCAACCTGTACGGCAAGCTCCACGATCGTCGTCACCGTGAAGGACAACGTCGCCCCTCCGCCGGTCGTCACGGCGTGCTCCTTTCCGCAAGACACCAACCAGGACGGGAAGCTCAGCAGCCAGGAGCTCGCCGGGAGCTCGTCCGTCAACCTTCGCGTTCAGACGATGAACGGCGCAGGAGCAACGGCGAGCGCGCCAGGTGCCACGACGGCGCCAATCATGAACGACAGCGCAACCCTCTCGGTCCCGGTTCCTGCGCAAGACGGGCCCTTCGTGGTCTCGGCCGTCGTCACCCGCGGCGCGGCGATGGTGAACTGCCCGTCGACCCCCACCATCGAAGTGCGTCGAACTGGAGCCTGCTCGGTCGAGCAGAACACCCTCGTCGGACCGCTCGGGCCGCAGGCTGACGCAGACACCGTCGCGATTGGCTATCAGGTGCGGGCGAGCGCGAAGCGCCTGTCTGGAACCGTCATGAGCGCCTCGTTCAGAATGGGTACCCAGACACGGGCTGCCACCTTCGTCGGAGACGACGCGTCCGCTGACTTCACCGTCGCTTCCTCGGGAACGCAGACCTACGACATCTCGCTCACCGCCAGTGACGACCTCGGAAATGCCTGCACGGTCGTCGGCGGCAGCCGCATGGTCACCGTCGACTTCGACGCGCCCCTCGTGAGCATCACGTCACCAACCCTCTCGATGGACGGCGGCCGGCCCCTTGCGACCAGGAGCCCCGTTTCGGTTTCCCTCTCCGTGGGACCTGGCAACGAGGGGGCCACTGCGTGTGCGTTTCGTGTGGTCGGTCCGACGAGAACGCAGGTTGACTGCGGGCCGATCGCGGGCGGAGTCGCCACGCTGCTCGTACCGGTGAGCGCCGACGGGCAGTACCGCATCGACGTCGACGTGACGGACGCCGCCGGCAACGTCGGCACCGCGAGCCGTGAGATTGAGGTCGTGCTCTCGGGTTGCGGCATCGGCTTCACCCGCCCCAGCGCCTGCCCGTCGTTGGTCACCAACGCGCAGGTCTCGGCAGGCAACTACCTGTTTCAGACCCAGAGCCGCGCATCGTGCAGCGGCCAGCCTGTGCGGCTGGGGCGCGCCACCGTCGTTGACGGAGGCATTGGCGCCTTCACGAACGTCACTCAAGGCACCGTGAGTGGAACGGGCCAGGCCCAGCTCGCGACCACGGTCACGTCTGGGTCGTACGTCTTTCGAGCTGACGTCCAGAACCTCGGCGATGGCGGCTTCGATGCGGTCGATTGTGAGGTCACGGTCGATCTCGATGGCCCTGCGATCACCACCCCGTCCCTCAGCGGTGGCCAGACGCGACTCACCATCAACGCGACTCAGGACAACAACCAGATGGCCGCAGGCGCCCAATCAACGCTGGCGTTCTCGGCTCGGGTTCCGGTGGGCGGTCGGGTCGACGTCTGCACGACGCAGGGAGTCGATCCCGTCTCGATGCAGACCCGGCAAACGAGCGCGGCGTGCGGCACCGGTTGGTTCGTGCTCGCCACCCAGGTCGTCAGTCCCATCTCGGGCTTCACCTTCCCCGAGGGCACCTACAGCATCAAGGTCGCCGTCAGCGGTGGCGGGACTTCAGTGGAGTCGCCTGCCCTGCCCCTCTTCGTCGACGTGCGCCGGCCCTGCGTGAGTCAGAGCTCGTTGCGCTTCCCCCAGGACACGAACGCCGATGGCCGGTTGAACGTGTCCGAGCTGGCGATGGCGGCGCCGGTCATCGAGTTCCAGCTCGACCCGGCCTGCGGAGACACCGACCTCACCACCCTGCTGACCGCGAACCCCATTGCGGTCCGTGAAGTCGTCAGCGGAACGCCCGGCACCGCGTTGAACACCGCAGCCGACGTCTCGTTCAGCGCAGGTCGTGTTCGGGTGACCCTCTCACTCGCGACCGCGACCGAGCGCGACTTCGCGCTCTTCGTCGAGATGACTGACGCGGCCATCAACCGCAACCTCTACTCGGGCCCGACTGACCGTGCGGCTGCGGCCGTGCGGGTCGATCGGGTGGTTCCGAGCTGCGTCATCGTCTCGCCCTCGCGCACCTCGTTGAACATCAGCGACGTGACTGGCGGGAGTTTGCCGGTGACGATCGCGAGCTCCGCGGACGTCGGCATGAATGGAATCACCTCGACGCTCGCAGGCGCGGCCACCCAGACCCAGATGGGAACGCCCAGCGGCGCCTCGAACCAGGCCACCCTGACCTTCTCGGGCATCACGGGCACGGGGAACTGGAACCTGTCGGCGACCTGCCGCGACACCGCGGGCAACCTGGCGACGGCCACGCCGCTGACGCTGAGCATCGACCTCGATCGACCGACCTGTTCCATCACGGCGCCCACCGCGATGACCTACTCGACGCTCGCCATTCCAACCTCTGTGACGGTTGGTGGTGCCGAGGGCCGCCTCGTCGCGATCAGCTCGACGCTCGGTGGAGCGCGCGGCTCGCTCCCTGTCTCAAGCGGCACGGCGAGTGGCACGATCACCTACGCGAACGGGACGCAGACCATCACCGCGACCGTCTCTGACGCCGCTGGCAACGACTGCACGGCGACGATTGCCGGAGTGGTCGTCAACTCGACGGACTGCGGCCTGTCAGTCACGAACGCGGTCGGGAACTCGAACGGCCTGTGGTTCAACACGAGCAACACGACTGCAGGCACGGCGACGATCACGGCTCAGACCTCGGCGTGCTCGACTGGCCGGGTGATCACGCTCCAACGCACCGCCCCCACGGCGGGCACGCCAATCACGGCCACCGATGTCGCGGGGACGGCGACCTTCCCCAACGTGGCGCTGGCCGACGGCGAGGTGTGGAGCGTCTCGGTCCCCAACATGACCTCGCCCACGACCCAGACCTTCCGGGTCGACCTCGACGCGCCGACCTTCGGCCTCGCCCCCAATGCAGGCCAGCCGCGAATCAACAGCGTCTCGCTGGCGAGCACGACGCCTCTGTTCTTCGTCGCCGCGCAGGACAACCGCAACGTCGAGACCGCAGTCGCCGGCTACTTCGCAGACACCGCAGCTGCGACGAACGGCGCGCAGCTCGACCTCGTGCTCGACGCTGTCAGTGCGTTCGACTTCGGACTCAACGGCCAGGTCACGATCCTGTTCAAGGGGACGACCGTCGCCACGCAGAGCGTCGCGATGGCCTCGGCCACCGTGTCGTTCACCGGGCCTGCAGCCCTGACCCTGCCCCAGAATGACACCGGCGCCTTCACCGTTCGGGTGACTGACGCGGCAGGAAACTCGGCGGAGTGGTCGACGAACGCGACCATCGACGTGCTCGCGCCAGCAGCGCCACCGAACCAGATGATCACCGTCACCAACGCTCGGCGTGGCGAGGTGACCGCAGCCTGGGACCCCAGCTTCGATGACGGCACGGGCACTGCCCCTTGCGAGTACGAGTTCGCCTGGACGACGGGCTCGGTCGTGGGCAACGGCAGCATGGCAACCAGCGCGCTGTACTTTGCAGGGACGAGCATGCGTGAGGCGCGCGTTCCCCACTCCGCGTCGCGTATCTCGCGCCCCTTCACCCTGCCGCCGCTCAACACGTACTTCGTGAAGCTGCGAGCCGTCGATGAGGTCGGCAACTACTCGGCCTTTGGCGCCGGGCCCTCGACGATTCCGAACCTGTGGACCACGGTGACGCTCAGCAACCCAAGCACTGACACCACGGCGGCTCAGCACAACTTCGGCCAGAACGTGACGGGTGGAGCGAGCCTCAACAACGACGCGCTGCCTGACCTGGTCGTGGCTGCGCCAAACCGCGGCCCCACGGGCGCGACGAACCGCGGCTCTGTCTTCATCTACTACGGGTCAGCGACCTTCCCCTCGAGCAGCACGTGCGTGGCGCCGGCATGCCAGGAGCTGCAGCCCCCGACCGATCCCACCGCGTCGGGGTTGTTCGGCACCGACATCTCCATCGCAGGAAACGTTGGCGACGTGGCCGCAGAAGGGAAGGCCGACCTGATGGTCGGTCAGCCCACCTGGCAGACCAACGTCGGCCGTGCGTTCCTGTACTTCGGCGCGAACGCGCAGCAGCTCAACGCCACCTCGTTCGTCGAGTTCCGAGGCACGGCAGGCAGCGCGTTCGCATCGACCGCCCGCATCGTGAAGGACATCGATGGAGACGGACTCGATGAGGTCGCCATCTCGGCGCACACCGACAACGGCAACGTGGGCCGCATCTTCGTGTTCCGCGGCCGCTCTGCTGACCCGAGCTTCATGGCAGCGACCCCTGGCTCGAACTGGTTCAACTCGCGCACGGCGACCGACGGCACCAACTCGTTCATTCCCACCACGGGAGCCACGTGGGTGCTCGAAGGCCCGGCTCTGATTCCCGCGGGCGCGAACGACTTCGGCAGATTCCGCAACGGCTTGTTCAGCCTGGGCACGCTCGACCCTTCCACGACCAACAACGCGAATCGGAAGAACTACCTGGTGGTTCCGATGTCGCGCGAGCAGGCCAATCGCGCCTACGTGTATTCGGGCCCGGCCTTGAGCGGCCTGAGCGGCAGCGTTCCCAACAACAGCCCCGCGCTGATCCAGACGCTTCAGGTGGCCGCGGGCACGAGCACGCAGCTCAGCGGGTTCAGCAGAGCGGGAGCCGCGCTCGATCTCGTGCCCGGAACCGGCGCCGATCTCGTGCTGACGTACCCGATTCTGGGCCGGGTCTACGTGTTCGAGAACCTGGGCGCGACGGGAGTTGCCGGTGGCGCGACCCCGCCAATTCCCACGCCGGCGATCACGGGCAGCCCGACGCACTCGTTCGGAAATCACCTGAGCGCAGGCGACGTGAACGACGACGGCTTCGGCGACCTGCTGATTGGCGAAGCGCGAGCGACGGGCGGGCGGGCGTTCATGGCCTTCTACCGGAGCGGCACGTATGACTCGCCCCTCGACGGTGCCGCCGTTCGCTTCTGGAACTCCATTCTGAGTGACGCCACCTCGACCAGCCGTCTGGGTCGCGTCACGGGCGTTGCTGATGTAAACGGTGACGGGCAACGAGACGTGATTCTCGGAGACGAAACGACTGGAGTGGTTCGCGTATGGCGATGAAGAACCCCAAGAAGCGCTATCAGGCTCCGGTCGTTCGCTCGGAGCTGCTGTCGAAGCCGTCTGCGCAGCTCATCTGCGTGACGGGCCCCGGGCCCGACGAGAACGGCTGCTTCACGGGTGAAGAGTTCTGCATTCCAGATGGCCGCTGCATCGCCTGCGGCGATCCCTGCGGCGAGGCCTGATTCGCAGTCGTGATGGCGCTGGCCCTCTGCACGCTCATCTGGGGGCTGACGTTCGTGGTGGTGAAAGACGCCCTCACGGCGTCTGACTCGTTCACCTTTCTGGCCTTCCGCTTCGCGCTCGGCGCCGTCGCCTGTCTTCTCTGGGCGCGGCGCCGTGCTTTTGAGCGCACGACAGTCACCAACGGCCTGGGCCTCGGCCTCGTGCTGTTCGCGGGCTACGCGTTTCAGACCTTCGGCCTCGAGAGCACCACCCCTTCACGCTCAGCGTTTCTCACCGGCCTCGCCGTCATCGGAGTGCCGTTCGTTTCGTGGGTACTCTTTCGGCGCGCGCCCTCGTGGGCGTCGGTCGCAGGAGCCTTCGTCGCCATCGCGGGCCTCGCACGGCTGACTGGGTTCGGGCTCGGTGACGAGCTCACGCGCGGCGACCTGCTCACGCTCGGCTGTGCCGCCTCGTACGCGCTCCACATCGCGCTCACCGAAAAGTTCGCGAAGGGCGGCGCTTCGGTCGGGCTCGTCGCGATTCAGCTGCTCACGGTGGCGGTGCTCTCGGCGGTCTGCATTCCGCTCGGGACGCCGCGCTTCCACCCGACCCCTGCGTGGTGGGGCGCGGTCGCGACGACCGGCCTCATCGCCTCGGCGCTCGCCATCTCGATTCAGACCTGGGCCCAGACGCGCACCTCGGCCGTTCGCGCAGCGGTCATCTTCTCGCTCGAGCCCGTCATCGCCCTCGCCGCGTCGGTGGCCCTCGGGCGTGAGCAACCCGGAGTCGCCGAGTTCGTGGGCGGCGGGCTCATCGTCGCGGGCGTCCTCGTCTCAGAGGTTGGCGCGAGCCTCGGGCGAAGCAGGCTCGTTGCGCCCACGCCGCAGACGCCATGAGGTTTCGGCTCAGCACCTGGCTGCTGCTCGCGCTGCTGTTCACGACGACGCTCGTCGCAGCCCTGCCGCGCGTCTTCCTGCCTGCGAGCTGGTTCAAGGCGTTGCCGCATCAGGAGTACGGCCTCACGATGGCCGACCTCGCCCTCGTCACCCTGCTGTTCGCTCTCGTCATCATCGGGGGCATCACGCTGCTGTACGCGGCCATTCGCGCCGCCCTTCAGCCGACGTTCCGACGAGACGCCCTCGTACTCGGAGCTGCCGTGCTGCTCGACGGTGCGGGCTGGCTCGTGGCCTCCTGGCTCATGCAACGCTGAACCACGGACGTGAAACGGGGCGCTACGCTCGAGCCCGCCCGCATGGCCCTGCGCTCGCAACACCTCGAAGCCCTCAACACCTTCCTCGGGGCGCTCCCCAGCCAGACCGTCACGCTGCGCCTTCGTCGCTTTCGCCGTGCCACCCTCGCGTCACGCGCGAAGGAGGTCGGGCACGATCTCTTCCTCTCGGGCGAGGAAGGCACCACAGACCTCTCACCTGCCGGCGTCCGCCTCGAAGCGATCGCCTCAGCCGAGGCTCCCCTCGCAGTCCTCGAGCTCCACCCGCTCCCCGCCATCGACGACGACGAGGTGCTCCGCCACCTCGTGACCACATTGAAGGCGACGCCCCTCGCCCTCGAGACGTGGACGCTCACGGACCGCCTCGAGCGCCTCGGCGAACCCACTGCCGCGCCGCCAGTGTCCGACGTCATCGTCACCACCGATGCTGGCGGCACCCACCTCGTTCACGACACCATTCCCTCACCGCCGCTCTGGCTCCGCGCGCTCGTCCTCGCCTTCACCGCGCTCCTCCTCCTTCCACTGCTGCTGCTCCTCGTCGTGCCCAGCATTCGAACCTTCTGGACCCACCTCGTGCTGCCCATGCTCTGGCCGCGCGCGCAACGCTGGGAGCTTCACCTGACGCCCACCGCCGTCACCTGGCACTGGCAGCCGGGCTGGGGCTCGTCCGTCGACGGTCGGGTGCTCCGAGCCGAGCTGCTCGCCGTCAGCGGCTGCCCGGACCAGTGGGGGCCCGCATCAGCCCCGCTTCCGCGGCGACTTCGGCTCATCACCACAAGGGGCGTCGTCACCGTCGAAGCGCCGACGACGACTGCGGCGACGGAGCTCGCGCTGCACCATCTGCTCCACCACACCGACGCGCCTTGACACCTGATCAACGCGTATTAACCACCCCGGTCGATGATCCAGGTCGACGGTCTGAGCAAGTACTACGGCGAACATGCCGCCATCAAAGGCCTGTCCTTCACCATTCAGTCCGGTGAGGTGGTGGGTTTTCTCGGTCTCAACGGCGCGGGCAAGACGACGACGCTCAAGGTGCTGGGCTGCGTGCTGCTGCCCACCTCGGGGCGCGTCATCGTCGACGGCTTCGACGTCACGCGAGACCCGCACGAGATTCGCAAGCGCATCGGCTACCTGCCCGACACGCCGCCGGTCTACGACGAGATGACCGTCGGGGCGTACCTCGCCTTCGTCGCGAAGCTGCGTGGCGTTGCCGATGCGAACGTCGCCAACTTCGTCGCTGACGCCGAGAAGAAGACGGCCATCACCGACAAACACGACGACGTCATCTCGACGCTCTCCCACGGCTACCAGCAGCGCGTCGGGCTCGCCCAGGCGCTCGTGCACAAGCCGAAGCTGCTCATCCTCGACGAGCCCACCGGCGGCCTCGACCCCGTGCAGATCGTCGAGATGCGCGAGGTCATCAAGGCGCTCAAAGGCGAACACACCGTGCTCGTGTCGAGCCACATTCTCGGAGAGATCAGCCAGGTCTGTGATCGCTACCTCGTCATTCAGGGCGGCGAGCTGATTGCGCAGGGCACCGAGACCGAGCTCTCGAACAAGCTCGGCTCTGGCGGCCCCATCGAGCTCGACTGCATCGGCGCGGCCGGCCCCGTCATCGAGTTGCTCAAGAAGGTCGACGGCGTCATCGACATCACCATGGTGAAGCTCGAGGGCCAGAACCTCACGCTCCACGTCGACGCGAAGAACGACATCAGGCCGCAGCTCGTCAAAGCGCTCGTGCAGGCCGACGTGGGCGTGCTCCGCGTCGATCGCGCTGCGCACCGCCTCGAGAACATCTTCCTCAAGCTGACCCACGGAAAGGACGCGTGATGAACACCGTACTGCTCATCGCCCGCCGAGAGCTGGGCGCCTACCTGCGCACCATGAGCGGGTACGTCATCATCGCGGTGCTGCTCTTCCTCGACGGCCTCGCCTTCAACGCCTTCGCCGTCGCCGGCACCGCCAAGAAGTCCTCCGAGGTGATCGCGGATTTCTTCTTCTGGACCTCGGGCATCGGCATGGCCGGCGCCGTGTTCCTCTCGATGCGCCTCATCGCCGAGGAGCGCCAGACCGGCACCGTGCAGCTGCTCTACTCCTCACCCGTTCACGACCGAGAGATCGTCGCGGGCAAGTTCCTCGCGGCGCTCGCGTTCCTCTGTCTGTTCTACGCAGGCACCGCGTACATGCCGATTCTCGTCGCCGTGTACGGGAAGATCTCCCTGGGCCACGTGCTCTCGGGCTACCTCGGCCTCATCTTCGTCGGCGCCGCGAGCCTCGCGGTCGGGCTCTTCGGCAGCGCGCTCACCAAGAGTCAGGTCGTCGCGGCCGTCAGCTCGGGCGTCATGTGCGTCGCGCTCACCATGTGCTGGATCGTCGCGAAGGTCGTCGACCGGCCCTTCACTGAGATCATCACCGGCCTCGCCTGGTTCGGGCACTTCGAGCCGTTCCGCCAGGGGCTCGTGCACATGAAGCACTCGGTCTATTTCGGGCTGGTCACCTTCGTCGCGCTCTTCGCCGCCACGCGCGTGCTGGAAGCGCGGAGGTGGAGGTAAGCCATGCTCAAGAAAAGCTGGATTCTCTCGCTGCTCATCGCCACCGGCCTGCTCTCGGTGTGGATCGGCGAGCGCATCGTCGATGGTGACACCCGCACCATCTTCACTGCCGGCGGCGCAGCGCTCATGGCCATCGCCATCGGCCTGCGCTTCATGCGCGTGAACGTCGCGAACTCGGGGCAGATCGAAAAGACGCTGCTCGGCCTGCACGGGCTCACGCTCCTCTCCGTCGGCCTGTACGTGGTGCAGTCTGACTTGTGGGCGAAGGTCGCGGGTCAGACGCTCGAGACCAACTGGCCGAAGCTCGCGGGAGTCGTCGCCGTCCTCGTCCCCGCCGTGTTGGTGCTCGCGCTCATTCCCACGCTGCTCGTCGAGCTCTCGTACGCGGCGATGGCCAGGGCGCCGGTGATGGAGATCGGCCGCATTCAGGAAGCCACCAACGCCGGCCTCGGCCTGGGCTTCGTCCTCATCTTCGCGTTCTCGGTGCAGTACGTCGTCACCGAGCGCGACGTGAAGAAGGACTTCTCGTACTTCCGCGCGGCGCGCCCCGGAGACGCGACCAAGCGCCTCATCAACTCCCTCGACGAGCCGCTCGAGGTGTTCCTCTTCTTCCCGCCCGCCTCCGACGCGTCGGCCTTCGTGCAGGCGTACTTCGACGAGCTCAAAGAGGGCTCCTCGATGCTGAAGGTGCAGCTGCTCGACCAGGCGCTGGAGCCCATCAAGTCGAAGGACCTGGGCGTCAGCAACAACGGCTCGGTCGTCATCAAGAAGGGCGCGCGCAAAGAGACGCTCTTCCTCGGCACCGAAGCCGAGAAGGCCCGCACCCAGCTTCGCGGCCTCGACGTCGAGATTCAGAAGCGCGTGCTGCAGATCGCCAAGAGCAAGCGCACTGTCTACATGACGTCGGGCCACGGCGAGCGCACCCAGGACCCGATGGCCAACGAGCAGCGCGCCAACATCGACATTCTCTGGCGCTCCCTGCAGGACCAGAACTTCGAGGTGCGCACGCTGTCGGCCGCGGAAGGGCTCGGCCAGGACGTGCCCCGCGACGCAGCCGCCGTGTTCGTCATCGGCCCAACCCGCGCCTTCACGCCGCCTGAAGCGCAGGCGCTCGTGGAGTACGGCAAACGGGGCGGCAAGCTCTTCATCGCGATCGACCCCGAAGCAGGCCCGTCATTCGAAGAGCTGCTCACGCCGCTGGGCCTCTCGTTCAAGCCCGAGATTCTCACCGACGACAAGAGCTTCGCCCGCATGCGCGCGCAGGCCAGCCCGTCAGACCGCCGCAACATCGGCACCCGCACCTTCTCGTCGCACCCGTCGGTGAACTACCTCTCGCGCTCGCAGCAGCCGGTGCTGCTCGTCGGCTCTGGAGCCATCACCGAGCTGCAGACGCACCCGGCCGATCTCGTCATCGACATGGCGCTGCGCTCGCAGTCGACGACGTGGAACGACGTGAACAACAACTTCGAATACGACGCGCCCACCGAGGTCCGCCAGGCGTACGGCGTGCTCTCGGCCGTCACGCGCCGCGCCGCCAGCAACAAGCTCGAAGACGAGCTGCGCGTGCTGGTGCTGGGCGACTCCGACGGCATCGCCGACGACGTGCTGCCGCTGCTGCAGGGCAACCAGTACCTCGTCGTCGACGGGCTCAAGTGGCTGCTCGGTGAAGAGCAGCTGCAGGGCAACACCAACAGCGAGCTCGACGTGCCGATGACGCGCACCCGCAAGGAAGACAGCCTGTGGTTCTACGGCACCACCTTCCTCGCGCCGGTCGCCGTGTTGGCGCTGGGCTTCGTCATGCGGCGGCGCACCAGCCGGCCGCGCAAGCAGCAGGAGGTGAAGTCGTGAAGGCCCGAAGCGTCGCGATGACGGGAGCGCTGGCGGGGCTGGGCCTGCTCGCCGCGTACACCACGTGGCAGCGCCCGAAGGACTCCGGCGCCCCTTCGACGAACGTGAAGGTGCTCGACGCCAGCAAGCAGTCGCTGGAGTCGGTGAAGTACGAAGACGGTCAGCGCTTCCTCACGCTCAAGCGCGTCGAGGGCGAGCTCTGGGTCACCTCAGGGTGGATTCCCGGCAAGGAGCCACCTCCTCCCGACGCAGGAATCACGACCACCTTCGTTGCCGCTGACGGCGGGCTCGATGCCGACGGTGGTGTCATCGACGCGGGCTTCATCGAGGTGTCGATGAAGGCGCCGAAGGTGGCTCCGACGCGCGAGGTGAAGGCGAACGAGCGGGCCGAGACGGCGCTGCAGAAGTTCATGCCCTTCGAGGCCACGCGGGCGCTCGGGGCGCTGAGCGACGACAAGCTCACCGAGCTGGGGCTCACCGGCACCGACCGGAAGCTCGAGCTGATGGTGGCGAGCACGGCGCGCGTGTTCAAGGTGGCGAAGACGCTGCCCGGTATCTTCGGCACGTACATTCAGGAGGAGCGCACGGGCGAGGTCTACCTGCTGGCGGGCTCGCTCCTGTCGGACTTCGACCCGCAGTCGCAGGTGCTCGTCGATCGCCGGCTGCACGTCTTCAAGCAGAGCGAGTTCGACGCGTTCACCGTGAAGTCCGAAGGCAAAGAGGCGGCCTTCGTGCAGACGAACGCCGAGATTCCCACCACCGCGAAAGTGGCCCGCGCGGCGACGCCGGACAAACCCGACGAGCTCGTGAAGAACTGGCACGACAAGGTCTGGGGCCGGCTCATCGTCACCGAGGTGCTGGGCAAGGGTGAGCTGCCGAGCGGCAAGGAGCCCACCGTCGCGCTGCGCCTCGACTACTCGCAGAAGGGCAAGGCGAAGGGCTTCCTGGAGCTGGCCATCGGCGATGGCATCTCGATGTGGGCGCGCACCGAGAACACGGCGTCGTGGGTGTCCGTGCACCAGGGCAGTGACGAGCTGCTCATCGAGGCGAAGAAGCTGGTGCTCGAGCAGTAAGCGACGACGCCCATGTCCCTCGACCAGGCGAAGCGGGCGCTCGAGTCGGGAAAGCTGAGCGAAGGCATCGTCGCGCTGCTCGAGGCGTGGCGCGCCTTGCCTGACCCGCGCATCGCCGACGTGCTCGATGGGCTGTCGAAGCGCAGCCCCCGTGCGCCCATTCAGGGGAAGAACCAGGCCGAGCTGACGCGCAGCTTTCTGGAGCGTGCGGCTGAGAAGAACCCGCTCGATCCGCCGCGCCTCGCCGAGGTCATCGGCACGACGCGCTCCCAGCAGATGGTGGAGCAGCTCGAGGCCTTGCTCGAGTGGCCAGCCGACCCGCGGTGGACGACGCCGTTCCTCCGGTTGCTCACGAACCCACCCTTCACCGGCTCGGGAACGCAGTCGGCGTGGCGGCGGTTGTTCAAGCTGCTGCAGCAGACGGCCGACCCACGCCTGCTCGAGCGGCTCCCTGCCCTCGACTTCGCGGCGTTGCTGGTGCGGCCAGGGCTGGCGAACGTCGAGGCCTTCGCGGCGGAGTTCTTCACGGAGCGGCGAGACGCGGTGCTCGCAGCGGTCCGCAAGAAGCACAAGACGGGCACTCCTCGAATCGGAGCGGCAGACGAAGCGACCCTCGCCGCGCTCGAACGGCTCGTCGCGACCGACACGGTGACGCAGCTCGAGGCGCAGGTCTTCGCGGCGCCAGCCTCGGATGCGCCCGCGGTGCTGACCGATCATCTGCTCGAGACCGGCGACGAGCGCGGTGAGTTCATGGCCCTGCAGCAGCAGCGGCTCGCAGGCCGTCTGACGGAGGAGCAGGAAGCGCGTGAAGAGGCGCTGCTCGAGAAGCACGCGACGACGTGGCTCGGCGCGCTGGCGACGGTGGTGGAGCCAACGACGGTTCGGTTCGAGCGTGGGTTCCCTGCGGCGTGTGAGCTGACGACCAGCCAACCGGCGTTGCTCGCGTCGGTGGCGAACGACCCGGCGTGGGCGACCGTGCGGCACCTGCACCTGCACAGCGACGTGTCGGCGGAGTTCCTGCGCTCGCCGGCGTTGAAGCAACTCGAAGCCGTCACCCTCATTCGTGAAGAGGGCGCACGCGCGATGCTGAACGCCCGCGACTCCTGGCCGTGGCGACAGGTGGCGCTCGATCTTCCCTCGTACCAGGCGAAGGCCGACGACGTGGCGCTGCTGCAGCGGAAGCTGACGGCGACCTTTCCGAACCTGACGTCGCTCGTCCTCGATGGCTACCAACACGCCAGCGATGCGTTCGACTGGGTGCCCACGCTGCCGGTGTTGCCGCAGCTGCGCTGGTTCGGCGTGAACTTCGTCCACAGCACGCAGCTCGCGGCGACGCTGGAGCGCTTGCTGAAGCTGCTGCCGGCCGCGCTCAACCTCGATCTGAGCTTCTTCTGTCACCAGGGCTACCGCTTCAGGCTGCACCGCTCGACGGACCGGCGCGTGCTCGAGGTCGCGGGGCGCGGCTACCGGGGCACGACGAGCGTCTCGAACGACGTGCTGCTCGAGGCTGCGGCGCCGCTGGCAGGCACGCTCCACGAGGTCTGCTTCACCTCGCGCGCGACGAAGGCCCACCGGGCGAAGGCCGAGACGCTGCTCACGAGCGGCGGCGTCGTGCGGGTGTCGAAGGAAGGCGCCCGCGTGCCGCTGCCAGACTGACCCGACAGAGCCCGAGGCGCCCGCGGGTCTCGGCCTCTCGCAGAGCAGCGCAAGAGGCTCCAGATGGCGAACGGCAGGTCGTGGAGAAAGCGCGAGCCCTCGACGGCGGCCAGAGCGCGCCTCAACGTACGAGGCCGGGGTGAGCGTGCCTGCCCCACTGCCGAAAGGCTTCGGGATTCCTGGCGTCCCGGGTGTCGGCACCAGGGGAGTGACGAATATCTGCATCCAAATCCGGGCACGCCCGACTTGGCAGGCATGAAACGAACGAAGCTGTTGCTGATGATGGCCGCCGCAGTCGCGGTGGTCTGGTTCACCCTCGCCGTCCACGCGGGCCTCCTTCTTCCAGACGACACGCAAATCGGCCGGCCCGTCGCTGACGAGTGGTCGGCAACGAAGAAGTTCGTGACCATCGGGTCGACGCCGATCGCGTACGTCGAAGCGGGGCCGATCGACGCCCCTCCGCTGGTGCTGCTGCATGGCTGCCCGTTCAGCTCGGTGATCTGGCGCGATGTGCTTCCAGCACTGGCGAAGGACCACCGCGTCATCGCGCCGGACCTGCTGGGCCTCGGCGACACGAGAGTCAGCCTGGCGGACGACTATCGGCTCCATGAAGACGCCGAGCTGATGGTGAAGCTGCTCGACCAGCTGGGCATCGCGCGCGCCGACTTCGTCACCACCGATCATGGCGGAGCGGTGCTGCAGCTCCTCATGGGCCTGGCGCCGCAGCGCATCGGCCGCGCCGTCATCACCAACGCCGAGGCCTATTCATCGTGGCCGAGCGACGAGGAGCGCCCCTACCTCGAGGCCGTCGTTCACCCGGTGGCGGGGCCGATCTTCAAGGCGCTGCTCTCGTTCACGGTGGTGCGCCGTGAGGTCTTCTCCATCGCGACAGCCGACCCGCGCTCACTCGATGACGCGATGCTGAACGCGTTCGTCGAGAGCCACACCTCGAGCCCCGAGCGGTGGCAGCGCCTCGTGCGGTTCTACCGCTGGCAGCTCGACCCCGAGCATCAGGCCGAGACCAGCCGCGCTGTACCTGCGATGCGCGCGTTCCCGCGACCGGTGTTGGTGTTGTGGGGCGCCGCCGACGGCAACTTCGGCCCGGCCATCGCCGAGCGCCTCACTCGCGACTTTCCCGCGGGGCGCCTCGAGTGGATCGAGCGGGCCGGACACCTGCCGATGGTCGAACAGCCGGCCCGGTACGTCGCTTCGGTCACGCAGTTCCTCGCGGAGGAGCGGCCATGAACGTCGCCTTCGAACTGCTGATGGTGGTCGCGCTGCTCGGTGGCGTCGACGTGCTCTGGTTCCATCTGTATCGGCTTCGGCTGTACGAGCGACCCGCGAGCCGCGCAGAGCAGTTCACCCACCTCTCACGGCATCTGCTCTTCGCGGCGCTGAGTGGGCTGATGGTGACGGGCGCTCCGCGCTGGGTCTTGATGGCGCTGCTCGCGATCGACCTGGTGAACAGCCTCGTCGACCTCGTCCTGGAGCCGCGCTCGAGGGCCGAGCTCGGCGGCGTCAGCGGGCTCGAGTCCGCCATTCACGGCGCGGCTGTCTTCGGGCTGGGCATGGTCAGCGCGCTGGTGTGGACGAGCTCCACGACCTGGGAGCCGAGCAGCCTTCAGCTCCTGCGGGGACTGGCGACGTCGGGGCTCGCCATCGTGCTCTTCACCGTCGAGCTCAGCTTGACGCTTCGGCGTGCGCCCCACACGCTGGCCTCGCCTTCATGACGATGGACCGACAGCGATGGCAGGCCGTGATGAGCCGGGTTCGGAGCCTGGTGCGTCGTCGTGTGGCAGCGACCGACGTCGAGGACGTCACGCAGGAGGCCCTGTTGCGAATTCACCGGGGGCTCTCGGGCGTTCGAGACGATGGGGCGCTGCTGGGCTGGGTGAACTCGGTGGTGCGCGGAGCGATCGCCGATCACCACAGCGCCGTACGGCCGAGAGGCGAGGTAGTCGAGCAAGCGGCAACGGCCGAGGAGCCCTCGGTGTTGTCAGTGGTGACGCCGTTCGTCGAAGCGTTCGTCGAGCTGCTCCCCGAGCCCTACCGCGAGGCCGTGCGGCTGACCGACCTGTCTGATCAACGGCAGGCGGACGTCGCGCGTGCGCTCGGCGTCGCTCCGGCGACCCTCAAGTCCCGCGTTCAGCGAGGCCGAGCCATGCTGCGCGCCGAGCTCGAGCGCTGCTGTGAGTTCGAGATCGACGGGCTGCTGGTTGGCGACATTCGGCCGCGGGCCCACATCAAGCAGCGGCGGTGACGCTCACGCCTTCTTGATCGGCAGCCGCATGATGAACGTCGCGCCCTGCCCGACCGTGGACTCGGCGGTGAGCGTTCCGCGATGGGCCTCGATGATGCTGCGAGACACCGACAAGCCCAGGCCGGTGCCGAGCCCGCGCCGCTTCGTGGTGAAGAACGGCTTGAAGAGGTTCTGCATCACCTCGGGAGGAATGCCGGGCCCGGTGTCGGAGACGAGCATCTTGACGAAGTCGCCGTCGGCCACCGTCGCCACCGTCACGCGCTTCGTCGGTGACTCACCCATCGCCTGGCCCGCGTTCATCATCAGGTTCAGCAGCACCTGCCGCAGCTGGTTGTTGTTGCCGAGAATGCCGCCGAGGCCGTCGCCAAACACGGTCTCGACCTTCACGCCCTGCATCTGCAGCTGATGCCTGCACAACGTCAGCGCGCCCTGCAGCACTTCGTTCACCACGAGCGGCTCCATCTCCATCTCGGGAGGCCGCGCGAACTCGAGCAGGTTCTGGAGGATCTTGTTCGCCCGCTGCGTGTCGGACTCGATGAGCCCGAAGTACTCCTTCGCCTCGGCCATGGTGTCGGCCTCTTTGCCCAGCTGGGCGAAGCCGAGGATGCCCACCATCGGATTCTTCACCTCGTGCGCGACGCTGGCCGCGAGCTCCCCGACCGCCGACAGCTTCTCGGACTGTACGAGGTTGTTGTGGGCGCGCTGCAGGTCGTCGCTGCGACGAATGAGTTCGCGGCTCATCTCGTTGAGCGCCGTGCCCACCGAGCGAATCTCGGGCGCGCCCTCGACGGGCACTTCGACGCCGTACTCGCCCTTCGAGATGACGGCCATGGTGTCGCTGAGCCGCCGCAGCGGCGCAGTGAGCGCACGAGAGAGGAACACCGCGAGCACGAGCGCCAGCGCCACGATGCCGACCGCGAAGAGCAGGGAGCGGCTCGAGAGTTCGCGCGTCGCACCGAACACCTCGGCGACCGGCACCTCGGCCACGACGGCCGCGAGCCCCTGCCCCACCCGCGCGTAGCTTGCGAGGCGCTGCTCGCCTTCACCGTCGTACTGCTCGGCGCCACGCGCCGCCTTGCCACCGAGCGCGCTCTTCACCGGAGCGAGGCCCGAGAAGTCTTCATGCGCGATGACCTTCGACGCATCTCGATGGGCGAGCACCCGGCCGATGGAGTCGACGAGGAACACGCGCGTCACACTGCCGGTGTTGACGGTGCGCAGCAGCCGTTCAGGCCGCAGGTCGGCGGTGATGATGGCCTTTCCGTCGGCGGTGACGACCGAGAGCCGCAGCAGCGCGAGGTCGGGGGCGAGGCTGGCGTTCTGCAGCAGCACGCCCGATTTCCGCACCACGTCGAACGGCACCGGCGTCTGTTTGCGGGCGAGCAGAATGTCTTCGCGCTCGATGTTGAGGGTCGACAGACGATCTGCGTCGACGAAGAGGAACGCGCGCTCCACGCCGGCTTCCGAGACGGTGTCGACCTCGAGCGAGAGCACTTCGTCATCGGCCGAGAACAACGACTTCGCGCGGCGCTCGGCGTCACCCGGCGTGGTGGCGTACTCCTGCCCGAAGTAGCGGAGCTTGTCGGTGAAGCCATCGACGGTGGTCTCGACCTGGTCGGCCACGGCCCCCGCGACCAGCGCGTTCACGTCATAGACGGTCGCCTCCTTGTCGCGCGTGACGATGCGGGTGGCGAGCGTGAGGTACAGCGCCATCGCGGCCATCAGCAGCAGGCTGATGAGCAGCACCACCTGGGCGCGAATCGACAGTCGAGTCATTCAGGGACCTCCCAGCTCGAACGAATACCCCACCCGCAACCCCAACCCGCTCGTCGAGACCTTCGCGAGCTGCCCATCGAGATTTCCGAACAGGCCCGAGAGCTCGACCTCGAGGTACCCCGGGCCCACCTTGCGACCGATGGCGAACGCCAGCTCGAGATCGCCCACCACGCGCGTCTCTCGTGAGGAGCCAACGGTGAGCAGCGCGAGCTGAAACGCCGGGCCGATTCCGCCGTGCAGCACGAACGCGCCGACGGGCTGATGCCAGCCGACCAGCAGGCTGAAGGGAAACACCCAGGCTCGCGCGTCGATCTTCTCAGGCCCGAAGTCGACCGAGCGCGACGCCGAGTACACCCCCGCGCGCGCCTCGACGCCGAGCCGACGCGACAACACGGGCAGCCGAACGGTGACCCCGAGCGTGGCGGTGGGAGACGAGACCGACGAGAAGTTGAACAACCCACCCGCGCGCGCGGCGATGGAGACGACTGGCGGCAGCGGTCGGACGAGATCGAGCTCGGAGGTGAACTCGCGCTCCTCGATGCGCAGCACGTCTTCGCCATCTCCCGGTGGCGACCACTTCGCCGAGAAGAAGCCGTCACGGGGCACGGCCGCGTCGATGAGGCCCTTCTGAACGGACAGCCGCGGCGAGATGTCCATCACCGGCCGGCCCTTGCCGTCTTTCATCACCAGCCGAACCTCGTCACCGACCAGCGTGACCTCGGCGCGCGCGACGGGCGGAACGCCGACGAAGATCTCCCTCGGCTCGGTCCACGACGAGACGCGGCTCGCGTTGCCCTTCGCCCGAATTCGGACGGCGTGGGCCCCCTCGGTGAGATCGTTCAGCGTCTTCGGCGCCGACGGCACCTGCAGAATCTGACCGTCGACCTCGAGTTCGTAGAAGACGGCCTTGTCGACCCGGCTCCACGCGATCTCGACGGGCTCACCTGGCTTCACGACGACGTCCTGCTCGGGAGCGATCCAGATCACGTTCGCGAGCGGATCAGGTGCCACGACCTCGACGGCTCTGGGTTCGCTGAAGAGCGACGTATGGCCCTTGTCGTCACGGGCCTGCACGCGCCACCACACCTTGCCGGGCGCCACGTCGGTCGCGCGGAACTGCGAGGCGTTGACGACCCCTGACGAGACGACGACCTTGAAGTCGCGCTCGGTGGCGATCTCGACGCGGTACTGCGAGGCACCGACGACTGGCGTCCACGCGAGATCGAGCTTGAGCGGCGTCGAGGAGTCTCCGCGCGGCACGGGCGTGCCGAGACGAACCTTGAAGACGCTCTCCTGACTCCAGTCGCCAGGCGTGCCGCGCTCGTCGATGGCCGCGACGCGCCAGCGGTACTCACCTGCAGCGTTCGGCTTGAAGGCGAGCGTCGTCGTCGTCGAGGTGAGCGACACCTTCTCTTTCGTGTCGGTCGAGGCCTCGAGCACCCAGGAGGCGGCGCAGGCGACGTCACTCCACGCGAGCGTCACCGTGGGCGTGCCGAGCAGCACGTCGCCAGCCGCCTTCACCTTCGGAGCGCCCGGACGAATCGTGAAGCGCCGCACGCCGGTGGACTCTCCGGTTCGGCCGCGCACGTCGACGGCCTTCGCGCGCCAGTACCAGGTACCGGCCGACACCTGCCCGAGTGAGACGCTCGGCGACTTCGACGTGAGCTGCCGCGCGGGCGTGAAGTCTTTCGACTGCGAGACCTCGACGACGAACTCGGTGATGAGCGGCGACGCCTCGAAGGACAGCTCCACCGGTTGCGCGCACGGAAGCAGCGCCTCATCGAGCGGCAGCTTCGGAATCGGCACCGTCGACTCGAGCGCCACGGTGCGGGGCTGACTCCACTCGCTCGCGCGACCTTCGGCGTCGAAGCTGCGTACTCGCCACCAATGCGTCACCGAGGGCAGCTGCTCCCAGCGGTAGGCAGGCGTCGGCACCCGCGTCTGCAGCACCACCTCGACGAAGGCGGGGTCTTTGGCGATCTGCAGCTCGTAGCCCTTCGCGCCGGGCACGTCTTTCCACCGCAGCACGATGCGGGCGCTCTGGGCGAAGCCCATCAACGGCGTGAGGAGCAACAGCCCCAGCACGGCGAGCCGGCGCGCGTCACTTCCCACGGGCTGGCGTCACCTCGATCTCGGGGTTGAGCAGCTCAGGCGCTTCGGGAATGGCCTTGTGAATGATGCGAAAGCGCGACGCTTCTGACGGCAGCGCTTCACCGAGCGCATCGTCGGCCGCGCGCACCCGCCAGAACCAGCTGCCCTCGGCGAGTGACGAGACGAGCTTCACCTGCGTGCCCGACACGGTCTCTGAGACGGCGAGCGGCTCGAAGCTCTGCGACGCGCTGACCTCGAGCAGGTAGCGGCCCACGCCGGGCAGCGGCGTCCACGCGTACTCGAGGCGTGTTCCAGGGGGCGCGAGCACCACTTCTCCCGGGCGCGGCATTCGGTTCGCGGGCGAGAGGTCTTCCACCAGCGAGAAGCGGCGCGCCTCGGACAGCGGAACACCGGCCGAGTCGACGATGCGCCACCACGTCACGCCCCCCGAGGGAGCGGAGAGCTCTTTCTGCGAGCCGTCGACCAGCAGGTCACTCGAGAGGAACGCGAACAGCCGGTCGCGGGCGATCTGCAGCCGGGCGCCTTTCGGAGCCTCGCTCCAGCTGAGCGTCATGGTCGGCGGCGCGCCGTGGAACAACTGGCGGTGCTGCGCCTCGGGCGCGAGCAGCGTCACCGGCCACGAGGGCATCAGCACCATCTCGTCCATCACCCGCGCGCGCGAACCGGCATCGAGCCCGGTCGTCTTGCCCCTGGCCGAGACCTGCGCGGTGCCCTTCGTGACGTTCACGTCGAGCTGGCCCTTCGAGACGTCGACGCGCGCAGACGCGGCGGGCGGCAACGTGGCGGTTCCGTCTTTCGTGGCGAGCGTGAGCGGCACCTGGCCTGCGACTCCGGCGACGGAGCCCTGACGCAGCGTCACCGACCGGCCCTGCCCGCGCTGGGGCTCGATGACGACGAGGCTGCGCTCATCGAGCTCGAGCACCGTGCCGTCGAGGAACTCCACACGCGCTTCACTGCCGGGCGGCACATAGACGGCGTCGGACTCGTGCACGTCGTCACCGCGCGTAGCCGTCACCCAGCCCAGCGTCTCGGCAGGCCGGACCTGGAGCGCGCCCACCGCAAGCTGAATGTGCCCGGCGACGGTGTTGGTGGTGCGAACGCGTGCGGTTGTCGGCTTGAGGGCAGCGGTAAGGGCGACGACCGCGATGAGCGCACCGACTCCAGCCACCACGACGTCACGGTACGAGCGCGTCTCGGCCACGGTCGTCACTCACGCTTCCGCCGCAGCGGGGCGATCTCGGCGACGACCTGGTTGATGGTCTCTCGAAGGGTGTCGACTGCAGACGATTCCTGCGCGCTCGCGATGGCCATGGCCACGGCCTCTTCGATGGCCTGAAGCGACTTGAACGGTTTTCCCAGCGTGACCTCGGGCCGCTCTTCGCCGAACGAGAACGGCTCGGGGTGACCGGTGATGAGCACGACGGGCAGCGCCGGCAGCCGACGTCGGGCCTCGATCATCACCTCTCCGCCGTGCATGCCCGGCAGCATCTTGTCGACGACGAGACAATCGACGGGTCCAGCGTCGAGCAACGAGAGCGCGGCTTCGCCCGACTGCGCGGTCAGCACCTCGTAGCCCGCGCGAGTGAGGGTGCGCGCGACCAGCACACAGACCTCGGCCTCGTCATCGACGACGAGCACGCGGCGCGACGTCACGCAGCGGCTCCACGCGACGCGCGAATGGCCGCCTCGCAGATGTCGAGAATGTCGTGAACGCCGAAGGGCTTGGTCACATACGCGTGCACGCCAAGGTCGTTCGCGGCGAGCTGCGTCTCAGGCGTGGGAAAGCCGGTGATGAGCAGCGCGCGCAGGGTGGGCCGCACCGAGCGGGCCTGCTTGAGCACCTCGAGGCCGTCGATGCCGGGCAGGTTCTTGTCGGTGACGAGCAGATCGAACGGCTCGGCCTTCAGGCGGAGCAGGCCCTCTTCCGCGGTGTCGACGAGCGAGACGCTGTGGCCGGCACGGGTCAACACGCGCTCGAGCAGCATGCGCGCCGACCGGTCGTCATCGATGACGAGAATTCGACCGGGGACCTTCGGAGCTACCGGGGCGCTCATGCGGCGGCGACTGTACCTCGTGCCGCGCAAGGGTGTGCCTGATTCCCTCTGTGGGGGTGCGTCAGGCGGCTACAGTGCCGTCGTGCCGAAAGACACGTTCGCTTCTTCCTTGCGCGCCGCTGAGCGGGCGCTGGTGCGCGCCGACCCACGCTTCTCGTCCATCGTGAAACGCGCGGGGCCGTGCGGGCTCGAGCGCTCCGAGAGGTTCGTGCCCTTCGAGGCATTGTTGACGTCGATCACCCACCAGCAATTGTCAGGCAAAGCCGCGGCCACAATCCTCGGGCGCGTGAAGGACACGCTGAACGACGGTGACTTTCCCACGCCGAAGCAGGTGCTCTCGGTGCGCGTACCGACGCTCCGCAGCTGCGGGCTGTCACAGGCGAAGGCGCTGGCGGTGAAGGACCTCGCGGCGAAGACGCTGAATGGAACGGTGCCAACGGCGCGTGAGCTTCACCGGCTCGAGAACGACGTCATCATCGAGCGCATCACCGAGGTGAAGGGCATCGGCCAGTGGACGGTCGAGATGATGCTGATGTTCCGGCTGGGGCGGCTCGACGTGATGCCGGTCGACGATCTCGGCGTGCGAAAGGGCTACTCGGTGCTGACGAAGCAGGCCGGGCTCATCGCGCCGAAGGCGTTGCTGTTCGAGTCCGAGAAGTGGAAGCCGTACCGCTCGGTGGCGGCCTGGTACCTCTGGCGGGTGCTCGATGTCTGACGCGACCGAAGCGAACGATCTCGCGTCACTTGGGTACAAGCAGGAGCTCAAACGAGACGTCAGCGCGTTTCAGAACTTCGCGCTCTCGTTCTCGGTCATCTCGGTGCTGACGGGAGCGGTGACGCTCTACGATCACGGCCTCACGTGGGGCGGGCCGTTCGCGATGACGGTGGGCTGGCCGCTGGTGGTGTTGGGAACGCTGTGCATCGCGTCGTCGCTGGCAGAATTAGCATCGGCCTTTCCAACGGCCGGAGCGCTGTACCACTGGGCCTCGATTCTCGGCGGCACGGGGGCGGGTTGGGGAACGGCCTGGCTCAACACGCTGGGCCAGTTCGCGATCACCGCGGGCATCGACTACGGGCTCGCCGAGTTCCTCGCGCCGCTGCTGGGCATGGAGGCCGACCTCTCCCATGTATTGCCATTGTTCGTGCTGCTGCTCACCTCGCACGCGGTGCTCAACCACGTCGGCATCAAGGTGGTGGCGTTCTTCAACGTCGTCTCGGCCTGGTACCACGTGGCAGGCGTGGTGGTGCTCGCGGGAGCCGTGTTGCTGCTCGCGCCGAAGCAGCCGGTGTCGTTTCTCTTCGAGACGGTGAAACCGCCGACGGGAGCGTGGCTGCCCGGGTTCTTCGTGGCGCTGCTCCAGGCCGGCTGGACGTTCACCGGCTACGACGCCTCGGCCCACGCGTCGGAAGAGACCCACGATGCCGCCATCAACGCCCCGCGCGGCATTCTCACTGCCGTCATCGCGAGCGCCATCGCAGGGTGGGTGCTCATCATCGGCGTGACGCTGGCGATTCCGTCGCTCCCGCAGGCGCTCGACGCGCCAAACGCGTTTCTCTTCGTGCTCGAGCACAGCCTCGGCCGCTTCGGCACGGTGCTCGTCTGGGTCTGCGTCGGAGCAATGTGGTTCTGCGGGCTCGCGAGCGTCACCAGCAACTCGCGCATGCTCTGGGCGTTCGCGCGTGATGGCGGGCTTCCCGGTTCCGCCCAGCTCTCGAAGGTCTCTCCGAAGTGGCAGACACCGCACGTGGCCATCTGGGTGTCGGTCGTCTGCGCGCTCGGCGTCGCGTTTCTCGCCGTCGGCCTCGGCTCTTTCCTGAAGACGACGACGTCTTCTGCCCTCAGCACCGTCACCGCCGTCAGCACGGTCGCGCTGTACTCGAGTTATGGATTGCCGATTCTCATGGCGCTGCTCGCGCGCAAACGTGGCTGGCCGAGGAAGGGCCCGTGGACGCTGGGCCGGTTCGGAGCGGCCCTCAACGTCGCGGCCATCGTGTGGATCGTCTTCATGTCGGTGCTGATGTCGGTTCCGCCGACGGGCGAGGTCGGTGTGACGATGGGCGCGATGGCGGTGGTTCTGGTGGTGGCCTGGTTCGGCGGCGTTCGCCGGCACTTCAAGGGCCCCATCATTCCCACCAGCTGAAGTGTGCGCGCGGACCCTACCCGTCACGAAGACGTGAGGCTGAAGGACGTGTGACACACTCGACACGTTCGTCTCCTGGAGTCGCCCCATGAACCGCCTGCTGCTCTCCGTCACGCTCATGGCCATCGTTGGCTGCGTGTGCGTCGACCCAACGAAGGTCAGCACGTTCAGGTGTGGCGAAGGCGAGGCCTGTGGCGAAGGTCTTCAATGTTGTGAGGGCGTCTGTCGGGTGAGCTGTACGGCGAACGGCGGAGGGTCCAGTGGAGGGGGTGGCGGCTCGACTACGGCCGGTGGTGGCGCGACGATGGGCGGTGGTCTTGCGGCTGGTGGCGGGAATGCGGCAGGAGGCGGCGCCGGTGGTGCAGCGGGTTGCCAGGACAACCAACCGTGTACAGGAAATACCGGAGCGCCCTGTCGAAATGGCGTCACCTTCTGCCAGAACGGCATGCCGTCGTGCATCGATGGGCCGGCGTCGGCTGCCGGCGTGAGCTGCGGCAACAACCTCGTCTGTCGCGGTGGCCTCTGCGTCACGTGCACGCCGGGAACGCCTTGCTCCACCAACAGCGACCAGTGCGTCGAGGGCGAGACGGTGTGCGGAGCGGCCTCGTCGTGTGCAAACTCGACACGAACTCGGCCCGCCGGCTCGTCGTGCGGAACCGGCCAGGTCTGCACCAGCGCGGGAACGTGCATCACGTGTGACGAAGGCGCGATGTGCTCTGGCAACCCGAGCTCGCCGTGCGTGCAGGGCATCGTGCGCTGTGGGTCGGGCGCCGCGAGCTGTGTCGATGGACCGGCGGCGCCGACGGGCATCGCGTGCGGGGTCGATCGAGTGTGCGTCGGCGGAAACTGTCTGCAGTGCCAGGCCAACGCGGCGTGCACGTCGAACCCGGGAGCACCGTGCCGACGCGGACTCACGACCTGCGGCGCGACGCCCGGCTGCATCGACGGAACCAACGCGCCTGCTGGCAGTTCATGCGGCAGCAACCAGGTCTGCAGCACGACCGGGACCTGTGTCGCGTGTACTGCTGGAGCCTCGTGCACCACGAACCCGGGCAGCGCGTGCCGACGTGGCGTCATCGAGTGCGCGAGTGGCGCTCCCGTCTGTGTCGACGATGTCTTGAAGCCGGCGGGCACCACGTGCGGAACCAATCAAGTCTGTACAGCCACCGGCATGTGCGTGGCCTGTACTGCAGGTGGCATGTGCACCACCAACCCGGGCTCCGCGTGCCGCCAGGGAGTGCTCTCGTGTTCGACGGGAGCACAGGCGTGTATCGATGGCGCTCCGAAGTCGGCCGGCACCAACTGCGGCGCGGGGCAGGTCTGTGACGCCAACGGGTTCTGCGGCGTCTGCACGGCGGGCAATGCCTGTGCTTCGAATCCTGGAGCGCCGTGCAAGAGCGGTGTCATCGATTGCAGCACTGGCGCGACCCGATGTGTCGATTCGACCAACGTGACGGCGGGCACCTCGTGCGGCCCCGACCAGGTCTGCAACTCGAGCGGCAGCTGTGTCGCGTGCGTCGCCTCGACGGCGTGCTCCACGAACCCGAACCCCGGTTGCAAGACGGGCCTCACCTCGTGCACCACGGGCGCGCAGACGTGCGTCGACTCGGGCAACAGGGCGCCGGGCACCTCGTGTGGAACGAACCTGGTCTGCAACGCGAACGGAGCGTGCGTCACCTGCTCGGCCAACATCGCCTGCACGACCAACCCGAATCCGGGCTGCCGCAATGGCATCACCGAGTGCAGCACGGGGTCGCAGCGGTGTGTCGATGGCAGCAACAAGACGCCGGGCACGAACTGTGGCTCAGGTCAGGTCTGTGATTCGAACGGCAACTGCGGTGCGTGCGTCGCGAACCAGGTCTGTACGTCGAACCCGAGTGCGCCGTGCAAGACGGGCCGCACCGACTGCACGACGGGGAGCACGGTGTGCAACGACTCCACCAACGCCGCCGCGGGGCTCTCGTGCGGTGCGGGCCAGGTCTGCAATGGCGCGGGTGCCTGCATCGCATGCAGCGCGGGCAGCAGCTGCGGCACCAATACGGGCGTGTGCAAGAATGGCGTGACGGACTGCTCCACGGGCGCGCTGCGGTGTATCGACGGTGGCAACAAGACGCCTGGAACGAGCTGTGGGTCGGGTCAGGTCTGCGACCCGACCGGCGCTTGCACCAACTGCGCGGCAGGCAGCTCGTGTACGCCGGCGAACCCGTGCTTCAACGGCTCCCTGTCCTGCACGACGGGTCTTCCGGTCTGCACCAACGGAGCACGCAAGGGCAACGGCGCGACGTGTGGTGTGAATCAGGTCTGCAACGCTCTGGACCAGTGCGTGGCATGCACCCAGGGCGCATCGTGCACGACGAACCCGGGAGCAGCGTGTCGGAATGGCACCGTCGAGTGTGGCAGCGGCACGCCCACCTGCGTCGACGGAAGCAGCAAGACGAACGGCACGGTGTGCGCGGGCGGCGTGTGCAACGCCGGCTCGTGCAATGCCTGCAACGACGGCGCGGCGTGCACGACGAACCCGGGCAGCGCCTGCCGCAACGGTGTCATCAGCTGCGCGTCTGGCAGCGCGGTGTGTGTCGATGGCAGCAACAAAGCCAATGGAACGACGTGCCCGACGGGCGTGTGCAACGCGGGCGCCTGCGCGGCCTGCAACTCGGGAGCAGCGTGCACGACGAACCCGAACTCGGCCTGCCGAAATGGAACCATCAGTTGCTCCACGGGCAGTCCCGTGTGCGTCGACGGCAGCAACAAGGGCAATGGCACGGCGTGCCCGGGCGGCGTGTGCAGCGGTGGATTCTGCAGCGCGTGCTCAGCGGGCAGCGGCTGTACGTCGAACCCGAACGCTGCCTGCCGGAACGGCGTCATCGATTGCAGCACGGGGAGCGCGGTGTGTGTCGACGGCAGCAACAAGGGCAACGGCACGGCCTGCGCGGGTGGCGTGTGCAACGGAGGAACGTGCAACCCCTGCAACGCCGGAAGTGGATGCACGACCAATTCGAACCAGGCCTGTCAGAACGGCGCCATTGATTGCAGCTCTGGCAGCGGCGTGTGCGTGAACGGGTCGAACAAGATGAACGGCACCGCATGTCCCGGAGGCGTCTGCAACGCAGGCTCGTGCAACCCGTGCAGCGCCGGGGCGAGCTGCAGTCCCGCGAACCCGTGCAAGACAGGCAGCATTGATTGCAGCTCAGGTACGGGCGTGTGCAACGAATCAGGCAACGTCGGAGATGGAACCTCGTGCCCCGGTGGCGCCTGCTACGGAGGCTCGTGCGTCGCCTGCAGTGCTGGCGCGGGCTGCAGCGGCAACCCCAACCGATGCAAGCAAGGCGTCGTGTCATGCGCCACAGGCAGCCCCGTCTGCGTCGACGGAGCGAACGAGCCGGATTTCACGTTCTGCCCAGGGGGCGCGTGCGCATCGGGCAACTGCTGCACCGGCTGCATCCTGACGGGAACTTGCTACCCGGGGACGACCCGCGGGCGGTGCGGATCGTTCGGAGCGGCGTGTGAAACGTGTGTGCCAGGCTTCTGCGTCAACGGAGCCTGTGACGGCAATCAGTGCGACCCGATCTGTCCCTAGCTCGTTCGAGAGGCAGGCTCAGTCGGCAGACGGCATCTCGTCACCGACCGCGATCGAATCGGGCAGATGCCGCGGCTCACGACCCGCGGCCAACTCGAGCTGGTGCAACAGCTTCGGAGCGATCGCCTTGTGCTCCTCACGCAGCTTCTTCGCCCGGCTCGCGTAGCCCTGCTTCAACGATCGCAACGTCAACGACGCCGACGTCACCCCAGCGGCTTCGAGCACCACGGCCGACATGGCCTCGGGGTTCGGCTCGTACAGGCCCAGGCGCTCGCGCTCGATGAAGTGCAGGTAGGGCGGCTCGGTGCCCGGAATCACGCGGTGCACCAGCAGCGGCCCGCACCGCATCTCGAGCATCTCTTGCAACGTCGAGTGCGCGATGCTGCCCATCACCGGCACGTCGGTCAGCGCGTACAGTCTTGCCAACAGCGGGTGCGGAATGAACCCGAGCACGAAGAACCCCGGCTTGCCGCCGTGCAACGTCAGCAGCTCGGTCTCGAACTGCGCGTCTCGGCCCGCGAGCACCACCATCGAGAACTTCGTGCCCAGATCGGGGTGGTGAATCAGTCGATCGATCACCGGCCGGCACCCTGACGCGAAGCCCGAGCCTCCGAAGAACGTCACGATGGGCTTCGAGGCATCGAGCCGCAGCAGGTCGGGAATGGCCTCTGCGAGCTCCCGCCGCCACTGGTCCTTGTGCGCAGCGCTCCGCGTCTCGACCCCCAGCTCGTCGAACGCCTCGCTCACCAGCGTGCCGATGCGGAACACCTCGTTCGGCGCCGCCTTCGCGCTCACCACCTCGAACGTGTCGGGCCCGTTCACCAGCGTCGCGTCAGCCCTGAAGGTTCGAATCGACGGAAAGAACGTCGGCGTCGGCGGCCCGTAGTCGGGAATCACGTTGATGATGCGCGTCTTGCTCTTGAGCAACCACCGCGCGAGCTGGAAACACGCCGTCAGCTGCACGTGCGTCGACACCACGATGTCGGGCTTCTGCGCCTTGAGCAGCGCGAACAGCTCCATCATCAGCCGTGGGTTCAGTACCGTCGCGAACCACGCCGACAACGAGAAGTTCGTCAGCCAGAACACGAGGCCCTGCAGGTGCCACTCCACACAGAACCGGTAGAACGTGTCGAAGCCGTTCGCCGCCGTCCACGCGATGGGCACGATGCGCTGCTGCTGGGGGTCTTGCCGCGTGACACTGCGCACGAGCGCGTCACGAACCGTGTTGTGCCCGCCACCGGCGTGTACGGACGCGAAAACCACTCGCAGCGGACCAGACATCAGTGGACTCCCCTCCGGGTGCGGTGAGCCATCGGAACCTCGAACGACTGTCAGCCGTGTAGCGTCACAGCCGCCACTTGGCCAACCTTTGCGCGGAGAAACAGACCCGTTCCGGCCTCGAAACGGAAAGCTCGCTGGTGCGTTTTGCTGTTGCCGCGGGCGTCGAAACCGATCGACCGGCTCACGTCTTCCCGGGGGCTTTCGGAAAGATGACGTAGCGAAGGGCCAGCATCCACGCGGGAGAGACGAGCACGACGTCGGCCAGCACCGCCGCGACGAGGTACGGCCAGCCCAGGCCATCACGCAGCCACACCACGACCTGGCCATGACCGGCGCCAATCAACACGACGAACGTGACGTATTTGACACTCGAGGCCGCCACTGGCTGCGCGTGATCTTTGAACGTGAAGGTCCGATGGGCGAAGTAGCTGAAGATCGCGCCCACCAACTTGCCGCCGCCGGCTGCCACCCGCGTGGGCACTCCGAAGAACGCCAGCGTCACCCCGACGAGGTGATCGAGCACCGACGTCACCGCTCCGGCGCCGAGGCCACGCACCAGCCAGGAGTTTCGAAGCCGCTCCAGCACCGTCACACCGCCGCCCGCTTCGGCCAGCCTTCACGCAACACGAACAGGCTGAAGGTGATGGCGTACGCCCCGATGACGTCGATGGTGTAGTGCAGATGCGAGAGGAACACGCTCGCCACCACCAGCACGTGCGCCACCAGCATCGGCCAGCGCAGCTTCGGGTTCGGCCAGACATAGAGCAACAACAGCAACGTCGTGGCCGTGTGACCCGAGAAGAAGAGGTCTTTCGTGAGGTACACGCGCGCGCCCGAATCGGGAGCAAAGAACGCCGGCGTCATCAGCCCTTTGAAGGCGGCCAGCCGCGCGTCGAAGTCCATACCCGTGTGCAGGTCTGGGCCGCTGATGGGGCCGAGCCCCGTGACCGCGATGCACACGCCCCGCACCAGCGCGACCAGGCCAGACGAGATCATGTAGCGAACGAAGCGCGCGCCATCGGTGACGAAGAAGAGCACCGCGACCGGCACGTAGGCGACGATCCACACGATGTAGTTCCAGCGATCGACCCACGCGACGTACGGCACGTGCTCGAGCACCACGTCAGGCAGCGTCGGCGCCGGCCGCGCCTCGGCCCACAGCGCGAGCCACACCATCACGCCGTAGCAGGCGTAGCGGAAGACGAGGCTGAGCGCGGCTGCGCGAAGGTGACGACGCACGGGCCAGCGGCACTACGCGCTTTGGGGAGCGCGCGTCCACCGTTGCGTCGAGCGGCCAAGGTACGCGCTCAGCGGCGTCGCCTCTCGGCCGAGCAACGAGCGCTGCACGTCGTCGACCGCTTCCGCGTCACCCGACCGCAACCCGACGTGGAGCACGGTCTGCACGACGACCTGCATCAGCGGCAGGCGACGATGACGCCACAGGTGCCAGACGTACGAAGCGATGCTGGCTGGCCGGTAGCTGATGCGGCGACCGAGGGAGTCGCTGAGCTGACTCGCGAGCTGACCGAACGTCACCGCCTGGGGGCCTGCGAGCCGGTACGCCCGCCCGCGATGCGCCGCCGGGTTCTCGAGCAGCTTCGCCACGACGTCGCCCACGTCGACGACGTCGAGGAACGCCACCCTGCCCTGCGCGGCAGGCACGAAGAGCTGATCGTCTTCGACGAGGTCTCTCAGGTACGCGTCGCCCAGGTTCTGCGCGAAGAAGCCGGGGCGAAGAATCGTCCACGCGGTGCCGGTCGTCTTCAGGTGATCTTCCACCTTGCGGTGCGGCACCCAGGTCTTCGTCTCGGCGCCCGCCACCGAGAGGAACACGACGTGCTTCACCTTCGCCGCGTACGCCGCATCGACGAACGGGTTGAGGGTCGTCGACATGTCGCCGAGCGGAGGCGGCCGCAGCAGGAACACGAAGTCGATCGCGTCGAGCGCGCCTGCCCACGTCGCGCGATCGGTGAAGTCGAAGTCGACGGCTTCGGCAGTCGGCCAACGCGCGTGCACCTTCGCCGAAGCTCCCGCAGCACGAACGACGAAGCCGGCGCCGAGGCATGCGCGCACGACCTCTTGACCGACGTTTCCCAGCGCGCCCGTCACCAACACGCGAGCTGTCACGACAGCACCGCCTCGAGCAGGCTCTTGATGAAAGCGTGGTCGGTACCGCCCACGAACGAAGGACCACCGAGATACCGGTTGAGCGCACGTGCCTCGAGCGACGAGAGCAGCGCGTCGGCGGTCGCGGCAGGTTTGGGAAGGGTCACGAGGCGTCGCGCGACAGCCATCGTGAGGTAGCGCGTCAACGCTGCACGAAGCGCGAGTGGCGGAGGCGGTCCAGCGCCTTCCATCGCGACACCAGCGCCACGCAGCACCATCAAGCCGGGGATCGCCACGTCGAGGAACTGCAGCAGCGATCGCAGCACCGGCGTCAGCTGTTCGTGAAGCGGCTCCTCCGTCGGGCCCGCGAGGAAGACGGCCATTGCCTCCGGAGCGCCCGGCGTGAGCGCCCGCAACATCAGCGCCTCCTTCGAGCCCGCGCGATGAAACAGCGCCGCCTGCGTCACGCCGAGCCGACGCGCGATGTCGGACACGGGCGCTGCAGGGCCGAGCTCGAGGAACGCCTCACGCGCTCCCGCCTCGAGTTCTTCGTCAGAGACCAGTCGTGGACGAGCCATGACTGGTTCCTAACTGCCCACTCAGTAACTCGCCAGCGCTTCCGTCAGATGGCTTCGAGCGCGACGGCCGCAGCGTTGATGGTCGCGGCGATACGAATCGCGTCGTGCACCTGGTCTTCGGTGAGCCCGCCCTCGAGCACCACGTGCTCGTGCGACTTGAGGCACGCCTCGCAGAAGTTGATGGCCGAGACGGCCGCCGAGAAGAGCTCGAAGTCGACCTGGTTCGAGGCGACCTGCTTGAGCCGCAGCATGCGCAGGCGCGCGGGCTTCTGCTCGTACGACTCCTTCCCCATGACGTGGCGGAACCGGTAGTAGACGTTGTTCATGCCCATCATCACCGCGGCCGCCTTCGCGTCTTCGAGCACCGCGTCGGAGACCCCCTTCGCCTTCGCGTCGGCGACGAGCGCGTCGGTGAGCTGACGGTTGCGCGCGGCCCAGGCGCTCGCGATGGCGACGCCCCACGTCTGCTCGAGGTTCAGCGTGCCCGGCTGCAGCACGTTCTGGAGGTTGATCTTGATGTCGCGCGCGGCGTCGGGAAACGAGTCACGCAGCTTGTCGGTGTTTTCCATGGGGTCCTCTTGTCCGCTCTCGAAACACCACGGGCGTGGCAGGAGCGGCCCACCACGCCCGTGTTGCCAGTTCGACTCTCGCCTTCGCTGAACCACATTCGCCGAGGGACCAGTTCAGCTCGGGTTCCGCTTCCCTCTGCTCATCAGGTTCAGCTCCGGCTCCGTCTCACAGGCTGATCAGCCGGCCTTCTTGATCTTCGACGACAGCGTCTCTTCGCCCTTCTTCCAGTTGCAGGCGCAGAGCTCTTCCGTCTGGAGTCCGTCGAGGACGCGGAGCACCTCGTCGACGTTGCGGCCGACCGAGAGGTCATTCGCCGTCGCGTAACGGACGACGCCGTTCGGGTCGATGATGAACGTCGCACGCAGCGCGACCTCGGCCGTCGGGTGGAGCAGACCGTACGCCTGCGCCATCGACGCGTTGATGAAGAGCAGCGGGTGCTTGAGGCCCTTCAGGTCAGCGTGGTTGTTGCGCCACGCGAGGTGCGAGTGCTCGTTGTCGGTCGAGCCACCAAGCACGACCGCGCCGCGATCCGAGAAGTCCTTCAGCTTCTTGTCGAACTCGACGATCTCGGTCGGGCAGACGAACGTGAAGTCCTTCGGGTACGTGTAGAGGACCACCCACTTGCCTGCGTTGTCCTTCAACGAGACGTTCTTGAACTCCTTGCCCTTCTCGATGCTGACGACGGCAGGAACGTTGAACTCGGGGGCCTTCGAACCAGGAACCAACATGTGATGCTCGCTTTCAAGAGGTGCTGCGGTTGGAGGACGGCTCAGCGTTTCCTGCTGCCAGTCTTGCGGGGCCCGCTGAGCCTTCGACCTCGCATGACGACCATGTACTCGGTGACTTCGAAACCTTCGAGCCGTGAAACGTCGCCGACGCGCACCGACTCCCAGGGAATGTCCTGAATGTGGCCGGTGTCGTCGTCGATGAAGTGGTGGTGACGCTCGAGCTTGGGGTCGAACACCACCTTGCCCTCGGCCAGCACGAGCTGACGCAAGAGGCCCTTCTCCACGAACAGGTTGAGCGTGTTGTAGACCGTCGCCCGCGACAGCATCGGCACCAGCGACTGCACGCGCGCGAGCACCTGATCAGCCGACGGGTGCTCCTCGGTCGACAAGACGTACTCGGCCACCGCGAGGCGCTGTGCCGAAGGCTGAATGCCTGCATCTTTCAGCCGCTGGGGAAGGTCTGGACTCATTTCGGCTTTAGACTTAATCCAGAGTTTGACAGGCGCAACCACAAAAGAGCCGCAACCGGTTCCCTCGCGCTGCATCGAAGTGGCACCTCACCGAACGGAGCAACGCACATGGCGAAGACCAGCAAAGCCGCAGTGACCGCAGCACCCATCGTCGACATCGGCATCTCGACCACCGATCGCCGCGCCATCGCCGAGGGCCTCAACGCGCTCCTCGCCGACACCTACGCGCTGTACCAGAAGACCCACGCCTTCCACTGGAACGTCGAGGGCCCGATGTTCCAGACGCTGCACCTCATGTTCGAGACCCACTACAACGAGCTGTGGCTGGCGACCGACCTCATCGCCGAGCGAATCCGCTCCCTGGGGTTTCCGGTGCGCGCGACGTACTCCGAGCTCGCGAAGCTCTCGACGATTCCCGAGTCGCCTGGCGTGCCCGCCGCGACCGAGATGGTGAAGCTGCTCGTCGAAGGCCACCAGGCCGCCTCGCGCACCGCTCGAAGGGTCTTCACCGTCGCCGAGAAGGCCGACGACCAGTCGACCGTCGACGTGCTCACGCAGCGCCTGCAGACCCACGAGAAGACCGCGTGGATGCTGCGCAGCCTGCTGGCCTGAGGCATACCGACGCCGTGCTCCGGCTCGACAACACGATTCAGCCCTACGCGTGGGGCAGCACCATCGCGATTGCGAAGCTGCTCGGACTTCCTGAAGCGAAGAGCCCACAGGCCGAGCTCTGGCTGGGCGCACACCCCTCGGCACCGTCGAAGGTCGAGGGCCGTTCGCTCGAGGCCCTCATCGCCGAGGCGCCGACGGCGATGCTCGGCAGCGTGGTGCAGCAGCGCTTCGGAGACAGGCTCCCGTTTCTGCTGAAGGTGCTCGCCGCCGCGAAGCCGCTCTCGCTTCAAGCCCACCCGAGCCTCGCGCAGGCCAGGTCGGGCTTCGCGCGTGAAGAGGCCTCGCACGTTCCGCGCACGGCGAATCACCGCAACTACAAGGACACGAACCACAAGCCCGAGCTCATCTGCGCGCTGACGCCGTTTCGGGCGCTGTGCGGTTTCCGTGACGTGGCGCAGACGCGGGCGTTGTTGGCCGGGCTCGAGGTCGCTGCGCTCGCACCGTTGCTTCAGATGCTCGACCGGAAGGGCCTCGCGGGCCTCTTCGAGCAGGTGATGACGCTACCGATGCAGGCGCGTGAACCACTGGTGAAGGCGGTCGTGCTCGCGTGCGGGCGCACGCCGGTGCCGGGCCGCGAAGCCGAGTGCCTCAACGCGGTGGCGCTCGAGAAGGCGTACCCCGGAGACGTCGGTGTCATCGGGGCGCTGCTGCTGAACCTCGTCGAGCTGAAGCCCGGCGAAGCGCTCGCGCTGGGCGCTGGCAACCTGCACGCGTACCTCGAAGGCACCGGCATCGAGCTGATGGCGAGCTCGGACAACGTGCTGCGTGGCGGGCTGACCCCGAAACACGTCGACGTGCCCGAGCTGCTTCGCGTGCTCGACTTCACGAATGGCCCGGCGCGGGTCGTGACCCCAACGGCAGGACCCGAGGCCGTCTACGCAACGGCGTTCCCCGACTTCAGGCTCTCGCGCCTCGACGTGAACGCACCGCTCGAGCTGCCGCGGCTCGGTCCCGACATCGTGCTCTGCACCGAGGGCAGCGTCGCCGTGAACGGACTGGTGCTCGATCACGGCGCCTCGGCCTTCGCCCCATTCTCCGATGGCCCCCTGAAGCTCTCGGGCCACGGCACCCTCTTCCGCGCGACGGTCAACGACCCATGAAGCTCGCCCACTTCTCCGACATTCACGTCACCCACTTTCCCCTCTCGGGCGGCTTCGCGCTGAAGCGGCTGGCGGCTGTGACGAGCTACTCGCTGGCTGGGCGCGGCAAACACTTCGAGGGCAGTGACCAGCGCATCGCCGCGTTGCTCGCGCACGTCGAGTCACAGAACGTCGACCACGCCATCTGCACGGGCGATCTCACCGGCGTCGCGACGGAGCACGAGCTGGACCGCGCCGCCGAGCTCTTCGGCGACAGGCTGCGTGAGCCCGAGCGCTACACCGTCATTCCCGGCAACCACGACCGCTACGTCACCAGCGCCGCCGGGCTCTTCGAGAAGCACTTCGCCACGCTCTGTGAAGGAGCGGCCTTCCCCGCGGTGAAGCACCTGCCCTCGGGCGTGACGCTCGTGCTCCTCGATGCCGCGCGGCCGACCTCGCTCATCGACTCGTCGGGACTCATCGGTGAGGCGCAGCGCTCGAAGGCGCTCTCGATTCTCAGCGACCCGTCTCTGAAAGATCGCTTCGTCATCGTCGCCCTGCACTACGGGCTCCTGCGCATGACGGGGAAACGGGACTCGCGGCCACACGGGCTGCGTGACGACGTCGAGGTGATGCACCTGCTCGACCGCGCCGACGTCTCGGTCGATCTCGTGCTCCACGGGCACCTGCACCGGCCGTTCACCATTCGCACGAAGCAGCGCCACATCATCAACGCCGGCAGCGCGACGGATCTGCACATGCGCTGCGGCTACAACGTCTACGACATCGACGTCGCCGCCCGCCGAGTCGCCGTGACGAGGCACTGGTGGAATCGTGAAGCCAGCCGCTACGAGCCCGACCCGAGCCATCCACTCAACGTGACGCTCACCACTCGCTGACGCGGGGCGACACCTTCGTGACGTGATCAGCCCGACGCCCTTGGCTAGGGTCCGACGCCTCTCGCAGTCACCGGAGCCTGCATGCCGCCCGTGAACCTGAAGAAGCTCGTCGACGCGAAGCTCGCCCAGCCGAAGATCACCCCCGACGACGCCCGCGAAGTGCTCGAGGTGGTGAAGAAGGACAAGAAGTTCTCGGCCGCCGAGGTGAAGCAGCTCGAGCGTCTCGCCTCGTTGCCGAAGAGCCGCTTCGAGAAGCGCGACGAGTACATTCCCAACCCGTACGATCCCGAAGACGGCGTCACCGTGAAGGCCGACCCGAAGCGGTGGATCGATGGAACCCTCGAGCTCGCCACCGCGAAGCTGAACGTGGCCACTTCGATTCCCGAGATCTCGGTGAAGCTCAGCGCACCCAAGGAGTTCGAGATCGAAGACTGGGGCTCGCACCTGGCGCGCACGCTCGACGTGACGGTCTCGGGCAAGACCGCCTCGAAGGACGGCACCATCGCCTTCAGCTACGGCTCGCGCGACATCTCGGTGCCGGTGAAGAAGGGCGAAGATCTCGAGAAGGTGCTCAGCCGGCTCGCGAGCGCGTTGCGCAAGAAGGAAGGCTCGCTCGAGCTCGATGGCTGGTTCGACAAGAACAAGACCGGCAAGCAGACGATCAAGTTCGAAGTGCTCTGATTAGACGCCGTCTTTCCAGCGAAGCCACTGCACACGGGCGGCGTCCAGGTCGCCCATCGTGAGTGAGACGGCCGCGTCGTCGAGCCCGAGCGCTTGCAGGGCTTCGACGGCGCCGAGTTTTCGCAGCGAGGTCACCTCGTCGATCCACGCGGCGGTTGCGTCGGTCACAGCGCAGGCGCGCGACACGAAGACCCACGCTTCTCACGAAGCCGCCCCGCGCGGGCAGGGTCTCGATGACGTAGAGCGCCGGGCGCAGGGTCGCGAGGTACGGAGCCTGCTTCGGCCAGGTCACGCGATCGTCGACCGAGGGGTACAGCGGTGAGCTGCCGTTGGCGGTGAGTCGCCGAATGAGTGCGTGGTTCGACGCTTCGTCACTCTCGACGGTGACGCCGGGCGAGTCGGTCGACGTGAGCGTGCCGGCTGGAAAGGTGACCCGCGTTCCCATGGCTCACGATTGCAGCACGACCACGCCGCGCCGCAGAAGGTCCTTCACCACTGCCGCGACCTCCATCGGCGTCACCTGCAGGCGGTTGATCACCTCGACCGGCGTGAGCCGCTGCTCGCACAACAGCCGCGCCACGGGCAGCCAGGCAGGCGGGCCGACGGTCAGGTACAGCCGATAGAGCTCTTCGTCGGGCACGAGTGACTTCGCCTTCGAGAGCTGATCTTCCCGGGCGCGCTTCTGCTCGTCGTTGAGCCACGGCACCAGGCGGGCGAGCGTCGCGTCGGTGGAGTGCCGCGCGAACCCTTCCTCGGGCGCCCGCCCATCCCGAGCGAGTGACCCTTCAGACTGCCGCGCCATGAGGAACGTACAGAGCGCGCGATCGCCGTTCATCGACGAGCTGCCCATTTTCGCCGTCATCTGTGCCAGCCGACCGCCTTCGAACCACGCGCGCCAGATGCCCCAGGTGTCGCGCGCGTCGAGCTGGCCAGAGAACCGCGCTGCCGAGAGCGCCTTGAGCACCCACTGCGGGCCGAGCGCGCCGAACATGAACGCGAGCCCGCCTTCGGGAGGCAGGTTGCGGAGGAAGCGACGCCGCGGCTCCACCAGCTCCTTCACCTGCGCCTCGAGTGCGGTCAGTCGCAGGGTCTTCGGGAAATAGGCCTGCGCGCCTGCGTGCAAGAGCCGCAACGACTCGCGGTAGTCGTCCTGCGCCGAGAAGAGCGCGACCGGCACCTCGTGCGTGCGCACGTCTTCACGAATGAGCCGCAACAGCCCCCAGCCATCGAGCCTCGGCATGTTGAGGTCGGCGACCACCACGTCGAAGCTCTGCGCCGCGAGCAGGCTCAACGCCTCGACGCCATCACCCGCCGTCTTCACGGGGTAGCCCTTCTTGGTGAAGTAGCTCGCCAGCATCGTCACGACCGCCGGGTCGTCGTCGACGAAGAGAATCGGCGTGCGGCCTGCTTCGAGGTCGACCACGGGCGGCGGAGGCGGAGCCGGCGGTGGCAGCGGTGTGCCCGCGAAGATCGGCGGCTCGGGCAACGCCTGCACGATGGGCACTTCTCCCGTCGTCGTGCGCGTGGGCACCGTGTTCTCGCGGTACGTCATCATGTACGGGTCGCTGCCCGAGTCGCTCTCGAAGTCGACGACGCCGGAGGTGCCCTCGGCGCCTTCGGTGAAGGTCCACGAGACCTGCAGCCGCGACATCGCCGCGAGCGCGCTCTGCATCGTCTGCTGAAGGTACCGCGCGCTCTTCAGCACCCCGCGCACGAAGAACGCCCGGCCCTCTTCGTGACTGCCGACCACGAGGCCGCCGGTGCGGCGAGCGCGCATGAGGTGCTGGAGCAGCCCGCTGATCTCGTTCGGCCCGCCGCGCCCACGCACGATGCCAGTGCGATCGGGCAGCTCGGCCAACAGCATGCGCAACCGGGAGAGGTGAAGGCGCGCGTTGAAGGGCTCCTGGAGCACCTCGACGACGCCTGTGCGCATGGGCCGCACGAAGACGTCGTCCTGCGTGTCCTTGCACAGCAGCGCGACAGGAACGCTCGCCGCGCCAGCGCTGTCGAGCCGCGCGAGGAGCGTCGCCAATTGTGGACTGCCCAGGTCGGCGTGCACCAGTAGCAGCGTCGGCGTGAAGTCGCGCGACATCGCCTGAAACTCGCTGGGAGCGAACGTGCACCACGCGACCTGAAAACCGCCGTTGTCGATGGCGAGCCCGACCCGCTGGGCAGCGTCCTGATCAGCGTCAACGATGAGAATGCGGGTCTCGCTCTTCGCCATGCAGGTCGCGACGCTACAGCGAATCGACGCGCTCGCCAGTTGATGAGAGACGCTCGCCTCGTGGGGCTCGTCAGCTATGGTCGCCCGTTGGGGAGCAAACACTCATGAACCAACGCACACTCGCGATCGCCGTCGCCGCCTTTGGCTTGTCCGTCTTCTCGTGCACGCCGCCACCTCCGAAGTGCAGCGCGGCGACCTGCTCGACGGGCTGCTGCTCAGCCACTGGGCTGTGTGAGACGGGCTCTTCGTCTTCGGCCTGTGGCAAGGGCGGGGCGACGTGCAGCAGCTGCACCATCGGCAACGTCTGCAACGCCGGAGCATGCATGCCGACTTCGACAGGAACAGGCGGAGGCTTCGTCAGTGGCGGTGGAACTGCGACGGCTGGCGGCACTGCGACGGCTGGCGGCGCTGCGACGGCTGGCGGCTCAACGGCTGGCGGCTCCGGAACGGCTGGCGGCTCCGCAACGGCAGGTGGTGATGCAGGCGGCACCGCAACAGCAGGCGGCACCGCGACGGCTGGCGGCTCCGCAGCGGCTGGCGGCACCACGACGGCTGGCGGCACCGCGACGGCTGGCGGCTCCGCAACGGCTGGCGGCTCCGCGACGGCTGGCGGCTCCGCAACGGCTGGCGGCTCCGCAACGGCTGGCGGCTCCGCAACAGCTGGCGGCACGGCGACTGGTGGTGGCAACGCGTCGGACATCACTGGCACTGCAACGCGCCTCAACTACCTCGCCAACGGAACCACCTCGACGACGCCCCTCAACCTCACCACTTCCATCATCCAGGCCCTGGTGCCAAACGGGAGCGGCTACACCACCATTTCGGGTACGGGACAGGTGAACGGAACCTTCACGATTCCCTCCGTGGCAGGGGGGACGGTGCTGATCCGGGTGGACAATCTCTACCTCGAGACGGCGACCCGGCAGGCCAACTTCGTCAACTTCAACCTCGGCCGGCCCAACGCGACGACTGCCACGGTGAACCCCACGACCACCACCGTCGCGGTCACCGGACTTCAACCGTGGGTTGCAGGACAGGATCAGCTCATCTGGGTCTCACCCAACCTTGGAAACAGGTTCGTCAATTTCCCTGTCAGCCCTGCTCCCACGGCTGGCGCGACGACAGCAACGGCGGGCGCAAACTTCAATGGAGCCAAGCTCGTCGACCAGGCGCAGGGGGACGACACCTGGTTGCTTCAGTACCGCGTGGTGGCGGATGGCGGCTTCCTGGGCGGCACCACCGTCGCAGCTGCTCAACTTGCGCCCTTCACCCAGCTCAACGGCCAGAGCACCAATCTCAATGCGGCCATGCTGGCTCCGCCCAACGTACCGAGCGTCACGCAGTCGTTCGTCTGGAACCTGAACGCCTTTGCGGCGCTCCAGACGAGCCTTCCTCCGGGAACGAACCCGCGCGGGATTCTGGCGCTCTCGCCGGTGCCTTCCGTCGCGCCCAACATCACCACCGTCGTCGACTCGTGGTTCGTGCAGCTTCCAGCCAGTCAACTCCCTCCTTCGTCCTTCACCCTCGTCACACCGTTCCCCTCTGGTTGGTCGATCGTGGGTCGCACGCTCTTCACCATCGACACGCCCAGGCAGGTTGCTGGCACGACGGGCCCACTGGCACTGACCTCAGGGTTTGGGCACTACGACACGATGGCTGCGATGACCTCGAGCCCGATCACTCCACGTCTCGGGCCCGTCACGAATCTCACGCTCAACGGAACACCGTTCACCGCTGAGCGCAGCTCGGTGGGCACGACCGTCACGCTTGGCTGGACGGCACCTTCGACCGGAACCGTGACGACCTACTACGTCACCATCGCACGGCTGACGACCGCGAGCGGCGCAGCAACGACGCAGGCCGAGTCCTTCGAGATCTCGACGGCCAACGCCAGCCTCGTGCTGCCGGCAGATCGACTCATCGCCAATCAGCCGTATCTCGTTCAAGTCGCCGCCTACAACGGCAGCTACAACGCCCGCGTTGACTACGGCTCGCGTGCGGTCCCGCTGGCGATCTCATTCGTCGTCAGCCCGATCTTCAGGCCGTGACGACGCGGTTCCGACCTGCGCTCTTGGCGGAATAGAGCGCAGCGTCGGAGCGCTTGATCCACCCTTCGGCGCTCTCGCCCCGCTTCCAGAACGCCGCGCCGAGCGACGCGGTGATGCGCAGCGTCTTCTTGTCGAAAGGCACCTGCAGCTCGGCGATCGCACCACGGGCCTTCTCGGCCAGCGTCTCGAGCTCGTGCTGGTCGACGTCCCGCATCAACACCACCAGCTCTTCGCCGCCGTAGCGCGCCACGAAGTCACCCTTGCGCTTGAAGACCCGCACACAGGCCTGCGCTACCGCCGCGAGCACGGCATCTCCAGCCGGGTGGCCGTAGGTGTCGTTGACCAGCTTGAAGTGATCGAGATCGATCATCACGAGCGCTGCGCCACCCGCCCTCAGCGCCGCCAGCTCGACCGTTCGTGCGAGCTGCTCGTCGAACGCCCGCCTGTTGTAGAGGTGGGTGAGCGCGTCGGTGGTGCTCTCTTTTCGCGCCGTCTCGAGCTGGGTGCCCAGCGTCTCGAGCTTCTCGGCGAGCGACTGCATCTGCGTCTGCTGCCGGGCTCTGCGCGCCTCGAAGACGGCCTGCACCTGCGCCACTGCTTCGAGGGCGACGGAGCGGATCTCGATCGGCGACGACTTGCCCAGCTTGAAGGCCAGCTGCGAGAGCGTGGCTGTCACCTTGGCGTCGTCAGCCGCGTCGTCGACCACCAGGCGATTGAGCCCGCCGACGAAGGCCCAGACGACCTCGCGCAACGAGTCCTGCACCTGAGTCATCTCGGACTGTTCCGACTGGCGGTGCTGGCTGAAGGCGCGGCGCAGGCCAGGGTAGTCGCGACGGCCGGCGGTCTTCCCCGCCCCACCTGGAGCTTCGACTCCCACGATCACGTGCTGCGCCCACTGATCGAACAAGGCCTCGGTGCGGCGCGCGTCCTGGCGTGAGAGATCGAACGCATAGCGCCCGAAGTCTCGGAGCACGCCGCTCAGCGCATCGATGAGCTCGTCGACGGAAGCGGTCTGATTCATGACGAGCAAGGCTCTCTGCAAACGGCTCTCCACGAGCGCGCGAAGACCTTGCGTGCATGCGCGCCTTGTGTGCTATGGGCCGCGCGCTCTCTTAACCCCTGAGGAATGAAGCTCATGAAACTCTCAAGACTTGCGGGTCTTGCCGGGTTGTTCCTGCCGGCGCTCGCTCTCGCCAGCGAGGCCAACCTCGTCCTCCCCGATCTCGCCAGCCAGCAGTTCCTTGGCATCGACGGCAAGACGCTGCTGATGATCGGCATCGTCGTCTCGGCCCTCGGCCTCGTCTTCGGCGCGGTGCAGTACACCCAGCTGAAGAACCTGCCCGTTCACAAGTCGATGCTCGAGATCAGCGAGCTCATCTACGAAACCTGCAAGCAGTACATGGTGACGCAGGGCAAGTTCATCCTCATCCTCGAGCTGTTCATCGGCGCGGTGATCGCGGCGTACTTCTCGATGGCGCACGTCGAGGGCAAGGCCGCCGAGTGGCCGACGCCGGTTCGCGTGGCGATCATCCTCGCGTTCTCGCTCATCGGCATCGCGGGCAGCTATGGCGTCGCCTGGTACGGCATTCGCGTGAACACCTTCGCGAACTCGCGCGCGGCCTTCGCCTCGCTCATGGGCAAGCCGTTCCCGACGTACCAGATCCCCCTCAAGGCCGGCATGTCGATCGGCATGATGCTCATCTCGGTCGAGCTGCTGCTGATGCTCATGATCCTCGTGTTCGTGCCGCCCGAGCTCGCGGGCTCGTGCTTCATCGGCTTCGCGGTCGGTGAGTCGCTCGGCGCCTCGGCGCTGCGCATCGCTGGCGGCATCTTCACCAAGATCGCCGACATCGGCTCCGACCTCATGAAGATCGTCTTCAAGATCAAGGAAGACGACGCGCGTAACCCTGGCGTGATCGCCGACTGCACGGGCGACAACGCCGGTGACTCGGTTGGTCCTTCGGCCGACGGCTTCGAGACCTACGGCGTGACGGGCGTGGCGCTCATCACCTTCATCCTGCTCGCGGCGCCCAGCGCGGCCGTGCAGGTTCAGCTGCTGGTGTGGATCTTCGCGATGCGCGTGATGATGGTCGTCACCAGCTTCCTCTCGTACACGGTCAACGACATGGTCCAGAAGGGCCGCTACGCCAACGTGACGAAGATGAACTTCGAGCACCCGCTGACGCAGCTGGTGATCCTCACCTCGGTGCTCTCGATCGCCGTCACCTTCGCCGCTTCGTACCTGCTCATCCCCAACCTCAACGGCGACTCCACGATGTGGTGGAAGCTGTCGGCCATCATCACGTGCGGCACGGCGGCTGGTGCGCTGATTCCCGAGCTGGTGAAGGCGTTCACGTCGACCGAGTCGCGCCACGTGCGCGAAGTCGTCACGGCGTCGAAGGAAGGTGGAGCCTCGCTCAACGTCATCTCGGGTCTCGTCGCCGGTAACTTCTCTGGCTACTGGATGGGCGTCGTCCTCGTCGGCCTCATGGGCGCGGCGTACTGGGTGTCGATGCAGGGCCTCGGTCAGCTCTTCGTGCAGGGTGGTGTCGACCCCTCGCCCGTCTTCGCCTTCGGCCTCGTGGCCTTCGGCTTCCTCGGCATGGGCCCGGTCACCATCGCGGTCGACTCGTACGGTCCCGTGACGGACAACGCGCAGTCGGTCTACGAGCTCTCGCTCATCGAGACGATCCCGAACATCAAAGAAGAGGTGAAGAAGGACTTCGGCTTCGAGCCCAACTTCGAGAAGGGCAAGGAGTACCTCGAGGAGAACGACGGCGCGGGCAACACGTTCAAGGCCACTGCCAAGCCGGTACTCATCGGAACCGCCGTCGTCGGCGCGACCACGATGATCTTCGCCATCATCTTCTCCATCACGGGCGGCCTGAAGACCGACCTGAACCTGCTCTCGATCCTCCACGCTCCGTTCCTGCTCGGCCTCATCATGGGCGGCGCGATGATCTACTGGTTCACGGGCGCGTCGATGCAGGCCGTCTCCACGGGCGCCTACCGTGCCGTCGAGTTCATCAAGAAGAACATCAAGCTCGAGGGCGTGACCAAGGCGTCGGTCGCCGACAGCCGCAAGGTCGTCGAGATCTGCACGCAGTACGCGCAGAAGGGCATGTTCAACATCTTCCTCGCGATCTTCTTCGGCACGCTCGCCTTCGCCTGCTTCGAGACGTACTTCTTCATCGGCTACCTCATCTCGAGCGCGCTCTTCGGTCTCTACCAGGCCGTCTTCATGGCGAACGCCGGCGGTGCCTGGGACAACGCCAAGAAGCTCGTCGAGACCGAGCTGAAGGCCAAGGGCACCGACCTGCACGCGGCCACCGTCGTCGGCGACACCGTCGGCGACCCGTTCAAGGACACGTCGTCGGTCGCGCTGAACCCCGTCATCAAGTTCACGACGCTCTTCGGTCTGCTCGCGGTCGAGCTCGCCATCGAGCTGCGCAAGTCGAACGAGTCGGGCAACACCATCACGCTGGCGCTGTCGGCCATCTTCTTCGCCATCTCGGCCTTCTTCGTGTACCGGTCGTTCTACGGAATGCGCATCGAGACGGGCGTGAAGAGCGAAGACGTGCCGGCGAGCACCGCGAAGGCCGCGGCCTAAGCCGTCACCTCGTCGTCGAAGTCACGGGCTTCGTTCCTTCGGTGGGACGAAGCCCGTTGTCTTTTCGGCAAGTGCGCGCGAAGACTCGCCGACATGGCGCGACGGCGAAAGCGGGTGGTGATGGCGCGACTCTCGACGCACGAGGAGCATGGCGCCCGCACGTTCGATCTCGAATTCTGGAGACGTGCCGGCTCCGAAGCGCGCATGGCCGCAGCGTGGGACCTGGTGAAGCACTACGTCGAGGTGTGCGGTGGCGACTCGAGTGAACTCCGACTTCAGAGACATCGTGAACGCCTTGTCATCAGAGGGGGCGCGATACCTCGTCGTCGGCGGAATGGCAGTCATCGAGCACACTGAGCCCCGCTACACGAAGGACCTGAGCGCCCGGTAAACCCTCACAGCGTTACCTCGAGAAGGCTCGACCGAGCGATTCGGCGCTCCGCTCCAGAACCTGCGCGTCTCCGACCTGATGAACGAAGAGATCGTCTACCAGATGGGAATCGAGCCGGTTCGTGTCGACATTCTCACCAGCCTCGTTGGTCTGGACTTCGATGTCTGTTGGGAGCGCCGCACGACGACAAAGTGGGGCAAGACCGCCGTCAACGTGTTGTCGGCGCGCGATCTGGTCGAGAACAAGCGACGGGTCGCCCGCCCTCAGGATCTTCTCGACGTCGAGCGACTCAAGCCCTTGCTCGAGAAGCGCCGCCGGAAGCGCTGAGGCGCATCAGCTCGTCCGGGTCGTGACCAGCTCGATCTCGCGGCTCGGCTTTCGTTCGGGCACTGGCTCGAGTGTCGGGTGGCTCGTGCTCGTCGGCCCCAGATTTCCCTGTGAGGTGGCGGTCGTCGACTTCGGCTTCCACACCTTGATGCGCTCGAGCCGCGGGCCGTCCTTCGAGTGCACGACGAAGGTGAAGCCAGCGTGCGTGAAGCGGTCTCCTGCTTCGGGAATGACGCCGGCCAGCTGAGAGACGAACCCGCCGAGCGTCTCGAACTCGCCCTCAGGGAAGGTGAAGTTGAACGCCTTGGCGAACTCGTTGCGCTCGAGCATCGCGTCGACCAGCACGCTGCCGTCGGGCTGCTTCTCGAACGGGCTCTTGGCCTCGTCGAACTCGTCGCCGATGTCGCCGACGATCTCCCGCAGAATGTCCTCGAGCGTCACGATGCCCGAGAAGCCGCCGTACTCGTCGACGACGACGGCCATGTGAATGCGCTGCTTCTGCATGTCACGCAGCAGGTCGCCGATGGGCTTCACCCACGGCACGTACACGGCGGGGCGCAGCAGGTCCTGCAGCAGAATCAGGTCGGGGTTCTGCATCAGCGGCACGATGTCGCGCACGTGGAGAATGCCGACGATGCTGTCGATGCTCTCGCGATACACGGGAATGCGCGAGTGACCCTGCTCGGCGATGGACTGGAAGATCTCGGTCATCGGCGTCGACGCTTCGATGGACACCACGTCGGTGCGCGGCACCATCACGTCACGACAGGTCTTGTCCGAGAGGCGGAAGATGGAGCGGATCAGCTGCGGCGCGCCGCGATCGACCTCTTCGTTCTGCGCCTGACGAATGAGCTGCTTCTCGAGCTCTTCCAGCGGCGGCGGCGGCGGTACGAAGGTGACCTTCGCGTTGAAGAGGCCGAGCACCACGTTCACGGGCAGCACCAGCACGCGCACCATCGGCGCCAGCACCGCCGACACGCCGAGCGCGAGCCACGAGAAGCCCAGCGCCCACGACTCGGGGTTCTGAATCGCGAAGGAGCGGAACGAGACGTCGATGACGGTCGCGAACATCGCCACCAACAGCGCGGACACGAGCGGCGTCAGCATCACCCACGCGCCGGCATCGGCAGGGCTGAAGACCAGGTCGAGCATCTTCGGCGGCACCAGCACGCCGATGGCCGCGCCCATGAAGCCCAGCAGCACCATGCCCGAGCGGAGCGCCGCCGCGGTCGCCTCGACGTCTGACTTCAGCTTCAGCAACCGGCCGCCACGGCGCGGGTGCTCCTTCGAGAGCGCCTTCACGCGAACATCTGACAGTGACTGCAGCGCCGCCTCGACGGCAGCCAACAGGCCACGGGCGGTCAACAGCACCGCCAACACCACCCACATGGCCCAGGTCGACATCGCGACCCTCAATCTAACTGAGTTGTCCCGCCCTCCCCACTCGCCAACTCGGCAGCCATGGAAGGGGCTGAAAACAGACGCTAAGAGGAGCTGGTGCGACTCGCCCTCACCCTGTTGCTGACGATGGCGTCTTCAGCGTTCGCGTGGCCCGTCGACTGGGTGCACGACGTCGAGACCGGCAAGGAGCGCTTCGTGAAGCTCCCGACGGTCGACTGGTGGCAGGTCGAGGACCCCAAAGTCGCCAGCGTCGAGTGGCTCGCCGACTCGAACGAGCTGCTGCTCTCGGGCCTCAAAGCGGGCCGAACCGTGGTGCTCCTCGGAGCCCAGGGAAAGGTGGCCGCCTGGCGACTGCGCGTCGGTGGCAAGCCAGTGCAGGACGAGAAGGCGAGCGCGGCGGCGCAGAAGGCCTGCCCCGACCTCAAGTGGACGCCGCTCGAAGACGTGAAGCTCACCGTGACGGTGCACAACGAGGCGTGCCGGCAGGCGCTGCTGGCGCTGTTTCAGACCGACGCCGTCGAAGCGCGCGCCATCGAGCTGACCTGGTCGCAAGACGCGCTGCAGTCGCAGCTCAAGGACCTGCAGAAGGCGTTCGAGCAGGTCGCGAAGGGCAAGGTCGCCGCGAAGTACGTGGGCGCGGGACTCGTGCTCAGTGGCACCGTCAGCGAGGCAGAGTACCGCAAGGTGTTGTGGGAAGTGCTCAAGCGCTCGCTCGGCCGGTTCGCGCTCGATGATCAGCTGACGGTGCAGCCAGCAGCCGACGCCGGCCGCTGAGCTGCCTCGTCGCCGCACCTCCCTCGAGACCTGAGGCCGACGGAAAAGCCCTCTGAAAAATCGTCGGAATCCTCGCCGGGCGATCTGCATCCTCTCCAACGAACGCGCACCGCATGTCGCGGGCGCCGAACCCGAAGGAGAAACCCCATGCTGACCAAGATCCTCCCCAACAACGAACACGTCATCGAGCGCGCGCTGCGCGTCGTGATTGGCCTCGGCGCCCTCAGCACCGTCTTCGTGGGCCCGCAGACGAACTGGGGCCTCCTCGGCCTCATTCCCCTGGCGACCGGCCTCATCGGCAGCTGCCCCATCTACACGGCGCTCGGCTTCAGCACTGCCGGCAAGAAGTGACGAAAATCGGGCGCAGCTGAGGCTCGCCCTGCGCTGCGAACTCGACCATGGTCGTCCCCATGCGCGACGAGGCGGTTCTCGTACAGCAGGCCGTGGCTGGTGACGCTGCGGCCTTTTCTGCGCTCGTGACGATGTGGCGGGCTCCGGTGTTCCGGTTCGCGCGGCGGCTGTTGCACGACGACGCTGCCGCCGAAGACGTGCTGCAAGACACCTTCCTCACCGCGCACCAGCGGCTCTCGACGTGGCGTGGCGAAGGCTCGTTCAAGAGCTGGTTGTTCGCGGTCGCCCGCAGCCACGTGCTGATGCAGCAGCGGCGACGCGTGGGAGAGCCGAAGACGTACGAGCCCATGGAGTCGCTGACCGAGCTCGGCGCCGAAGCGGGCTGGGGCCAGCAGATGGACCCGCAGCTGCTCACCGAGCGCCTCGAGCAGCACACGTTGTTCGAGCATGCGCTGGCCTCGATGGACCAGGAAGAGCGCGAGGTGCTGATGCTGCGCGACGTCGAAGGGTTGTCTGGCGAAGAGACGGCCGCGGCCCTCGGCTTGACGCTCGCGGCGATGAAGAGTCGACTCCACCGCGCCCGTCTTCGACTGGTCGCCGCCGTGAAGAAAGGAGCCTGAACGATGAGCGCACCAAAGACCGTCGCCGGGCTCGATTGCTTCGAAGTGCTCGCCCAGCTGTCGGACTACCTCGACGGCGAGCTGAACGAGGGCGACAAGGCGAAGATCGAAGCGCACCTCGCGGGCTGTGCCGAGTGCACCCGGTTCGGCGGAGAGTTCGGCGCAGTGGTCAAGGCCTTGCGCGCGCGCCTCTCTGATGACGACGTTCCGGAGTCAGCCGCGCGAAAGCTCGACGGCGTGCTGCCAGCCTGATTGGCACCTGCACGGAGCGGCGAGTACCGCGGGCCAGAGCGCCCAAGACGATTCGCTTTCACGCTGAAGACGCGACGAACTTCTTGAGCGACGACTTCGACGTGCGCATCACCTGCAGAGCGCTCGAGCCATCAACCGCGAGCGCCCGGCGTCACGCGAACTCGTTCCACGCTGGGCGCACCTGACAGGGTTCCTTCCAGCGGCTTCGAGTTGCCCTCCAGGCCCTCCGCCAGTTTTCGCTGAGATCCTCCGGCCGCATCGGACGTGAGCACGATGAGAAGCCGGCCGGTGCACGCACACACGTTCGCGCGATGCCCTCGTCTCGGTGATGACGATGGGCGACGGCATCGCGCCGAGCAGCCCGGAACAACACCTGCCGCGTGTTGCACACGAACGTGATGTGGTTGATGCGCTCGCCAGCGAGCCCGAGCCAAAACGAAAACGGCCGGGAACCCGAGAGTTCCCAGCCTTTCGTCACTTCGAGAACCGACTGATCAACCGCGCTGAATGCGCACGTACAGGCGGCGCAGGTCTTCGTTGATCTTCACGAAGTCGGTCTTGCCCTTCTCGTCCTTCAGCTGCTTCTCGAGGTCGGGAAGAATGCCCTGCGCAGCCTTCATGGCGTCGGCGTTGTCGTTCACGAGCCAGTCGGTGGCCTGAATGATCGACAGGCGGGCGTCGAGGTTCTGCTCCTTGAGGCGCTTGAAGAGCTCGGGCGCGAACGCCGCGTTGTTGCCGCGACCCACTTCGGCGGCAGCGCGCTCACGCACGGTGTCGTTCTTGTCGTCGAGCTTCTTGGCCCAGCAGGCCGCGTCGGTCTTGCACTCGCCCGAGGCCTGGAGCCGCGCCTTGTGCTGCGCGACGCGCTCGACGTGACGCTTGATGGCGCCCTCGACGCCGTTCTTGCAGTCGGGGTGGTTCTCTTCTTCACCCTTGCAGCCGACCTCGGTCTTTTTGCCCTCTTCGGCCGTCGCCTTGTCGAACGCGGCGATGTCCTTGTCGGTGCCCATCATGGTGATGCCACGCATGATCTCGTCGCGGGCGTCCCAGTACGGGGCCTTGCCGAGGAAGGTGATGAGGGCGGGCACGCCTTCGGGGTTGCCGATGCGAACGAGGGCGAAGACGCACTCACGCACCACGCCGGCGTCGGTCTTCGCGTCGGTCACCAGGGCCGAGAGCGGCTTGACGGCGTTCTTCGAGCGCATGCGCCCGAGCGCGTCGGCGGCGCGACCCTGCAGAATCGCGCGAATGTCGTCGTAGTCGGTCTTCGGGTTCAACATGCCGAGCAGCGCCTTCTCGGCGCGCATGTCGTGAAGGTCGCCGAGCACCTGGGCCGACTTCGCCTGCAGCGCGACGTCCTTGATGTTGTTCTTCGCCGCCCACGCGTAGCTCTCTTTGTCGGTGCCATCGAGCACGGGCAGCAGCGCGTCGGCCGCGGGCGTGCCCATCTGGTACAGCGCGAACGAGGCCTCGAGGTAGAAGCTGACGCCCTTGCGCTCCTTGAACATCGCCTTCACCAGCGTGGGCACCGCGCGTTTGTCGCCGATGTTGCCGAGGGCGATGATGGCCTTCTTGGTGACGAAGGTCTCCTGCGTGTCGTCGGAGGCAATCTTGTCGAGCGCCTCGAACCCCTCGGGCGCCTTGATGTCGCCGAGGCCGTCGATGGCCGCGAGCACCGTGTAGTTGTCCTTCACGCCGAGCAGCTTCACGAGCGTGGCGGCGGCCTTCGGGCTGCCGATGTTGCCGAGCGAGTTGGCGATCTCCTTGTCGAGGCCCTTCTCGTCGGTGTCACCGGGGGCGAAGACGATGGCGTTGGTGAGCGGCTCGATGCTGGTGTCGCTCTTCGCCTCTCCGAGCACGCGCGCGATGTCGCGGCGAACTTCAGCCGACTTCTCGGCGTTGAGGCGCTCGTGCAGCATCGGCAGCATCGCCGGGCTCATGTTCTTGCCCGAGCGGAGGTCCTCGATGGCCTTGAGCTTCTCCTTCTTCCCCTTGGCGCCTTCGATGCGCTTGGCCCAATACTCCGGCGTCGACGGGTCGGCTTTGCAGCCCGTGAAAACCAGCATCAGCCCCAGGCCTGCCACTGCGAGCAACGAACGCATGAGAACCCCCAGACGGGTGTGAGAAGCTGCGCGCCTCGTATGCCCGCCATCTGGCCGGGTCAACGAACACCTGACTCAAGCCCGCGAAATGACAAACCGCGTCGGGATGTAGGAAATGTGCGCAACCTTTCCCCACATCGTCCGACACTCTGATCAGCCATGACCATCAAGATCCAGCGTGGGCGGCAGTTCCTGGCCGGTGAAGTCGCGACGCAGCTCTTCGACCAGAAGGGCAAGGCGGGCACGTATCTCGCGCAGGCCTCGGCGAAGCTCGTCGCGCAGCAGCTTCAGGTTCAGCTCGAAGGTCCGGCTGGCTCGGTGAAGCTCGCCACCGCCGATGACTGGACGAAGTTCCTCGCGGAGCACGCTGGGACTTCGGAGCAGACCAGCAAGTTCGCCGACACCTTCGGCATCACGTTCCATGACTTCGTCAACGCCCTCGACGACGCGGCGGCTTCGGATGCGAAGGGGCTGACGCTCGACCTGCGGCCGACGAGTGAGCTCGCGAAGGCGCTCTCGCTCGACAGCATCGACGGGGACTACGCCACGAAGGCCGCGGCTGGGACGAAGCTGAACCTCACTGGAGAAGGAGGCGTCACCGACGTCGCCGAGGTCGCGGGCACGGCCACCATCGGACCCGACATTCTGAACACGCCCATCGGCAGCGACTGGGAGCGCGACCGCACCGAGCAGGAGGCGTGGGCGGACTTCAAGGTGAAGGACGGCTCGAACAAGATCTTCCGCACCACCAACGGCAGCGAGGTCTTCAACAAGCTGCACAAGCCGAAGTGGGAAGACCCCGAGGCGATGGCGCTCGTCGATGCCTTCACGATGCCGATGCACCTCGAGATCTCCGAGACGAAGCCCGACGGCACCGCGGTGTTCCAGGACAAGGACGAGATGTTCCGCGAGACGTACTTCGACGATCGCAGCGGCGCCCTGGGCAAGGCCGGCGCCTCGGTGCGGGCGCGCGTTCGTTTCGACGACAAGGAGCCGTTCCCCGTTCGCCGCGTGCTGATTCAGGCGAAGGAGGGCCGTGAGGTGACCGGTGAGTCGTCGGCGGTGCACAAGTTCGAGAAGCGCTTCGAGGGCACCTGGTCGGCCGACGAGATGAAGGCGCAGGAGCTGCTCAAGACCGGCAAGGACACCGACGGCACGAGCCCGCTCAAAGTGGCGCAGATGCTCTACAAGCTCGCGAAGGACAAAGGCACGCTGCCGGCCGACGAGAACCTGCGGCTCGAGCCCAAGACGATCGTGCTGCAGAAGCGGCGCCGCTCGCACATGGTGTTCGAGAACGTGTCGGCGGTGAAGGCGACGCGCTCCGAGGTGCAGAAGGAGATCGACACCCGCAAGGCCGCGAACCAACCGATCCCCGAGGCGCTGCAGAAGTACGCCGACAAGCTCGACCAGCAGATCGCCTTCCTCGACGAGGCGAGCGCGCTGTTGAGCAAGCACGGCAATTACATGCCGTCGAACACCGACGGCTTCATCATCTCGGCTGATCGCTACTCCGTGTACGACCCGTCGGCGCGCAAGGCACAGCCCAACGACATCGACGACGAAGGTGGTCGCGTGGGTCGTGGCCTGCACCTCGAAGCCGAGTGGGACACCGCGTCGTCGGATCCATTCGAGAAGGCGATGAAGAGCATCTCGCAGAAGCTCGCCGCGACACCGCCGCCCGCGAACCAGGCCGAGCTCGAGGCCGACCTCGCGAAGCTGCAGGGCATGGCGTCGACGATTCGCAAAGACGTGTCGAGCGCGGTCGAGCTGATGAAGCAGAAGATGGTGGGCGCAGGGCTCGAGCCCGACGACAAGAAGCTCTCGAAGGAAGAGCGTGCGAGCGGCTTCATGGACGACACGAAGCGCCCGGTCTTCTGGCTCTGAAGCTGGTGTAAGGCGTGCGCATGCCGCGCATCGTGTTCATGGGCACGCCGCCCTTCGCCGTGAAGTCGCTCGAGGCCTGTCTGGGTCTCGGAGAAGTCATCGCCGTCGTCACCCAGCCCGACAAGCCGAAGGGCCGCGGGCAGGAAATGGCGTTCTCGGCGGTGAAGACGTTCGCGCTCGAGAAGAACCTGCCGGTGCTGCAGCCCGTGAAGATTCGTGGCACCGACTTCGCCGAGCAGCTGCGCGCGTTGAACGCCGACGTCGCGGTCGTCACGGCATACGGAAAGATCCTGCCGAAGGACGTGCTCGACGCTCCGAAGCATGGCTGCGTGAACGTGCATGCGTCGCTGCTGCCCCGGTTTCGTGGAGCCGCTCCGATTCAGTGGGCCGTCGCCTCGGGTGACGCGAAGACTGGCGTCTGTCTGATGCGCATGGACGAAGGCATGGACACGGGGCCGGTCATCGATCGCGCCGAGCTGCCCATTGGTCCGACCGACACGTCTGCCACGCTGCACGACTCGCTCGCGCTGCTCGGGGGAGACGTGCTCCGCCGCGCCCTGCCCCGCTATCTCGCGGGAGCACTGCAGCCCGTCGCGCAGCCGACCGAGGGCGTGGTGATGGCGCCGATGATCAAGAAGGAAGACGGCGCGCTCGACTTCACGAAGAGCGCCGCCGAGCTCGAGCGCCGGCTGCGCGCCTTCACGCCGTGGCCGGGGGCTTTCACCAAACTCGAAGGAGCCCTCTTCAAGGTGCACGGTGCTTCGGTCTCGAACGGAAGAGGCGAGCCCGGCTCCATTCTCGCCGCGACGAACGCAGGCATCGAGGTCGCGTGCGCAGAAGGTTCACTGCTGCTGACCTCGGTGCAGCTCGAAGGCAAACGCGTGATGACTGCGCAGGAATTCCTCACCGGCAAGAAGCTGGTCGCTGGCACTCGGCCGTTCGTTTGAAGCGCCACGAGTCGCTGGCGTTCGTCATGCCCTGACAATCCCCCGACGGGGCGTTGTTCGAGCGCTGCGGCGCCTGACAAGCTGCGCGGCCATGCGCGCATGTCTGGTGGGGGTCGTGCTGTTCGCAGCGGGATGCATCGATCTGAAGTTGCCCGCCCCCCCAGGGCCAGCGCAGCCCGGCAGTCTGAGTGGCCGTGTCGTCATCGCGCAGCCGGGCCGAAGCGATCGTGTGCCGCTGAGAGACGCAGAGATCGTACTGCTCGGCAGCGGCCTGGCGACGACGAGCGACTCCTCGGGAGCGTTCCTGCTCTCGGGCATCACGAAACAAGCCGGCAAGGTGCTGCTCCGCGCTGACGTCGATCGCAATGGCACCTTCGAGAAGCAGCGGCTGCTCTCGCTCGAGGCGTTGAAGGCTGGTCCCGGAAAGGCCATCAGCCTGGGTGAGGTGCTGTTGAGCGACAACGCCCGGCTCGAGGGCAAGGTGCTGCGCGCCGACGCAAGCGGCTGCCGCGGTCACGCAGGCTCGCTCGCGTTCGTGCCGGAGGGCCCGTTCAGCGCGCTCTCTGCAGACGACGGCACCTTCGTCTTCAACGAACTGCCTGAGGGCATCGCGACCATCAGTCTGTTTCGAGCTGGCTACCGCGCGAGGGAGATTGGTGAGGTGCAGCTCTCGTCAGGTCAGACGCTCACGCTCAGAGACGTGACGCTCCTGCCGCTCGATGCCTCCGAGGTGCGCTCGGTGCGCCTGTCGGGCCGGGTCGTTCCACTCCCTGATGCCGACGCGAGTAGCGCTTCGGTCGAGCTCGCCGATGGAACCGCTGCACCACGCACGACGACCGTCTCCTCGAATGGCGAGTTCTCGTTCACCACCGGTCAGGGCCTCTACACCGTCACCATTCGCCTCTCGGGATATCGGACGGCGGTGCTCTCGAACGTGGTCGTCCAGGGTGTGGACCGCGAGCTCGGATCGATCGTCATCACCAGCGGCAGCGGCACCGTTGGCGGAACAGGTGGAGGCGCTGCTGGCGGAAACACTGCCGGTGGAAACACTGCCGGTGGAAACACTGCTGGTGGAAACACTGCTGGTGGAAACACTGCCGGTGGAAACACTGCCGGTGGAAACACTGCCGGCGGAAACACTGCCGGCGGAAACACTGCCGGTGGAAATACTGCTGGTGGAAACACTGCCGGTGGAAACACTGCCGGTGGAAACACTGCCGGTGGAAGCGCTGCTGGTGGAAGCGCTGCTGGTGGAAGCACTGCCGGTGGAAGCACTGCCGGTGGAAGCACTGCCGGTGGAAACGCTGCCGGTGGAGACGCTGGAGGCACGACGACTCCGCCGCTGCCCGTTGCTGTCGTCTCCGCACGGACGGCAGTGCGCACAGGCGCCATGGCGAGCCTCGACGGCACGCGCAGCTTCGACCCCTCCGACGCTGGGGCGCTCTCCTATCGATGGATCGAGCGTAGCGACGCTGGCGTGACGTTGAGCGTGAACGACTCGGTGCTCGCCGGAGCCCCCACCTTCCTCGCGCCTGCCACGCCTCGCCTGCTCGCGTTCGACCTCTCCGTCACCAGCCAGACCGGCACACTTTCTCCAGTCGCGTCGACGATCGTCGAAGTCCTCGCGCCGCCGATTGCGCGAGTGAGCCCGACGACCATCGTGATGCGCACGGGAACCAGCTCCGTGTTCTCAGCAGCTGCCAGCTCTGACCCGACCGGAGCGCCCCTCACCTTCAGCTGGAGCGTCGTCGCCGGCAACGTGCAGCTCTCGTCGACGACCGGCCCGAGCGTCACCGTGACGGCGCCCTCGCTGCCTGAGGCCGCGCAGGTCAGGCTCGTGGTCTCGAACGCCGCAGTGAGCGCCGACCCGCTGATCATTCCGATCGTCGTCTCGACCTCGGCCACGCCTGTCGCCACGGTCAACGTCGGCCCCCCGCAGGTCGTCGGCCTGGGCGCGAACGTCACCATCACCGCGAGCGCGGCCTCAACGAACGCCACCGAAGGCTTCTCGTTCAACTGGTCACAGACGAGCGGTGGCGGCCCCCTCGTGTTGATCGGCCCCGCGTCGCCCACCGTCGGATTCACCGCTCCGAACGTCGCTGGCCGGCTGACCCTCACCGTCACCGCAACCGGAGACGCCGGCGCCGTTGGAATGGCAGTCGCGACCGTGGACGTCGAAGACGACGTACGACCGGTGCTGGTGTCGAGCGATCCCACCGACGCGCCTGGTGCCTCGGGAGGCTGGTATTCCTTGACGGCAACCTTCAGCGAAGCGCTCGACCCGGGCTCGGTGAACACGATGAACGTGTCACTGCGGGAAGGCATGACGACGCCGGTGCCAGTGGAGCTGCGGCTCGAGAACAGCGCGCGGACCATTCGCGTCACGCCGCAGGTTCCGCTGATTCCTGGAGCGGCCTACACGCTCGACCTCGGCGCGGTGACGGACGCCTCGCCACGCCGAAACCCGTTCGCTGGCCGCGCGCTGCCGTTCAACGCGAGACCTCCGAGGTTCACCCGTTGGTCCTACGTCACGGGGACCCCCCTCGCAGTGCCCGTTCTTCCCGGGCTCGCGGTCTCGTCGACGCAGGTGTGGGTGCTCGGCAGAGACTGGATCGGAACGGGCCATGCCCCCTGCGTGTTCGAGCCCAACTTCGCGGACGGAGGCGTGACCCAGCGTCTGGTGCTCCCGGGCGCGAACCCGGTTCCGGTCGGGACTCGACGAGGACTGGTGGTCAACGACGTGCCGCATGTCTTGAGCCCCAGCAGCGGCTCTCGAACGCTGGCACGAACGAGCGCCACCTCCTGGGGCCACATCGCTTCAGGTGGAGAGGTCGTCATCGCGACCGATGGGGTTCGGCTCGTTGGGCTGACCGAGAACTACGGCCCGATCTGGTTGACGTTCACGAGCCCATCGACGGCGCCGCTGGTCGAACAGGTCGACACGTACTTCAACGCGAGCCCGCCCTGGGCGGGGCTGAACCCGAGCCAGCAGGAGAGCGGATTCACGCTGGCCGTCTCGGGGACCAGACAGTTCGTCGCCAGTCCCACCACCGGCCGAAGCCTGAGGGCCTACCTGAGGCAAGGGACCGGCGCCTGGCAGCACCTCACGGCCGTCGCAGCGCTCCTGCCACAAGTGCGCGAGGTGCGATCGACCTTCAATGGCACGACGCCGCTGCTCTGCTACGCGCACGTTCCCGTCAGCGGCAGACAGCTCAGCTGCTCTTCGTGGAACGGCTCCTCCGATTGGAATCACGTCACCGACCTTGCGCCCGGCGCCGTCGAGAACCTCGATGTCTTCACGCGAGGGCCCATCACCTGGCTGGCCTTCGCAGCCGGCGGGAGCATTCAGGTGAAGTGGCTGCGAGTTGGCACCAACGGCGCGCTGAGCGTGTCGTTCTTGAACGGGCCGACAGGGGTCGCAGGGTGGAGCACTCCCGGCCAACCCAGCACGAACCCCGAGTCCTTCGCGACCGAGAACGCGCTGTACGTCGCCTGGGAAGAGTACTGGGCGCCCTTCAACCACCTCGTGGTGCAGAAGGTGGAGTAGCGGTCAGCCCACCACTCAGGCTAGGGGATGAGTCGGGGCTCCCTGGTGGCGTCTCTTTCGTCCGGAGCCTGTTCTGATCGATCTCTGTGAAGGCTGCGGCATGTGCTGCAACGGAACGTTGTTCAACTACGTCACGCTCATGCCTGACGACATGGCGAAGCTCGAGAAGTACCCGCAGCTGCGCTTCAAGGAGCGCAACGGCCAGGGCACCTTCAACGAGCCGTGCGTGCTGCACACCGGCAAGGGCTGCTCCGCGTACGACGATCGTCCGGCCACGTGCTCCCGCTACGTCTGCGGCGTGCTGCTGCTGGTCGCGAAGGACGAGCTGACCGAGCTCGAGGCCGTGAACGTCATCAAGGAAGGCCGCGCGCTCGTCGACAACGTGAAGGAGCTGGTGGCCTTCGCGCCCGGTGAGCCGCTCGCCGTGAGCACGTGGGAAGCGGCGCCCGAAGAGTTCACCGACGAAGCGAAGCTCGCGTGGGAGCGCACCGCGTACCACCTGCAGAAGTACTTCCTGCAGACCCTGAAGCCAGATCCGCCGGCGACCGACGACGTTCATCCCGTTGCAGAAGGTGGAGTGACCTCAGGGAAGCGGATAGAGCGCGCGAATGCCCCGCCGCGTGATCGTGCTTCATGGACCGACGCTGAACCTCGAGGCCGTGCTCGGCCGGCCCCTGTCGTCCCTCGACGAAGAGCTGGTGACGAAGGGTGAAGCGCTCGGCCTGACGGTCGAGACGTTTCAGGCGAGCGGCGAAGCGGCGCTGCTCGACGCGCTGCTCGACGCGCTGCTCGAGCGACGTGAAGGGCTCTTCGGCGTCATCGTGAACCCGGCCTCCATCGGGCCGGTGTGTTTCTCGATCGCCGACGCGGTGGAGGCGCTCGCGCTGCCGTGCATCGAGGTGCAGCTGAAGCACGACGCGAAGTCGCGTGGCCGCAGCGCGCTCAAGCGGGTCGTCGAGAAGCAGTTCCACGGCCACGGCGTCGACGGGTACTTCAAGGCGCTTTCGTCACTGGCGAAGCAGCAGGAAGCCGCCCCTGTCGAGACGAAGGAAGAAGAACCGACCGGAGAAGAAGCAGCTGCGACGCCGAGCGCGCCTCCGCGGGGAAAGACGATCGGCCGGCAGAAGGCAGCGCCGAGCGACCCTGCCGCGAAGGGGAAGACCATCGGCAAGGTGCCCGGAAAGTCCATCGGCAAGGCCGAGAACGCGCCTGCGAAGACGGTTGCGGCTGGAGCCATCACCCGCGCGCTGGTGCGCGATCAGATCACCGCACGCCTCAAGAAGACGCTCAGCCCCGACGAGTTCGCGCAGTGGGCCCGCTCGCAGTGGGCGGCGATTCAGCGCGGCGTACCGGCCGAAGACCCGCGGCTCGAAGACGTGCTGCTGCTCTTGTCGACGAGCGCGAAGGCGAGCGACCACGTCATCCTCTCCTACGCGGCGAAGCTCGAGTCATGACGCCTCCTGCGAAGAAGAAGACGCGCGCGCCGCTGGTGCCACCAAAGAAGAAGGCGCCGCTCTCGGCGCGTGGGCTCGCGATTCAGGTGATGTCTCGCGTGGCCGCGACCGACGCGTACCTGAACGTGGTGCTCGACACGGTGCTCGACGAGTTCCAGCCGAAGGACCCCCGCGACGCGGGGCTGGTGACCGAGCTCTGTTACGGCGCGACACGACGGCAGCTGGCGCTCGACTACGCGCTCACGACGGTGGCCGATCGCAAGCTCGAGTCCATCGAAGACAAGGTGCTCGCGGCGCTGCGGCTGGGCGCGTACCAGCTCTTCTACATGCGGGTGCCGAAGCACGCGGCCGTCGGAGAGACCGTCGACGCGCTCAAGTCACTCGGCCTCGAGCGCGCCACCGGCTTCGTGAACGCGATTCTGCGCAAGCTGTCCGCAATGGAGGCGCCTCCCCTGCCCGCGGGTGACGACGCGCTGAAGCTGTCCATCGCCGAGAGTCACCCCGAGTGGCTCGTGCGCCGGTGGCAGCGGCAGTTTGGCCCTGAACGCGCGGCCTCGATGGTGAAGGCCGACAACGACCCGCCGAACGTCGTCATTCGCGCGAACACCTCGAAGACGACGCGTGACGAGTTGCTCGCGCAGCTGCTCGACGTGGGCGTGAAGGCGCAGGCGGCGACGACCTCTCCCGTGGGCATCGTGCTCGAGAACCCCGGCCGCATGGAGGACCTGTTCGGCTACGCGGAAGGGCTGTGGCAGGTGCAGGACGAAGCGGCGCAGCTCGTCGGCGTGTACGCACAGCTGCCCGAAGGCGCGAAGGTGCTCGATGCGTGCGCGGCGCCGGGTGGCAAGGCGTGTCACGCGGCTGAGCGAAACCAGGTGCTCGCCATCGACGTTCACGCGAACAAGCTGCCGAAGATCGAGAGTGAAGCGCGCCGCCTCGGCCTCAAGGAGCGCCTCTCGAGTCGCGCGCTCGACGCCTCGAAGCTGCCCGACGACCTGGGCGAGTTCGACGTGGTGATGGTCGACGCTCCATGTTCGGGATTGGGAACGCTGCGCCGTCACCCCGAGCTGCGCTACCGCCGCACCGAGAAGGACTTCGCGGGCCTCGCGACGCTCCAGCGCGAGATTCTCGAGTCGTGTCAGAAGCACGTCGCGCCGGGTGGCCTGCTCGTCTACGCGGTCTGCACGACAGACCCGACCGAAGGCGCTGATCAGATCGAGCTCTTCCTTCGCAGCCACCCCGACTTCACCGCCGAGCCGCCACGCGTGACGGGCCTTCCGCTCGTGCAGGGCTATCTGCGCACGCTGCCCGGGCCCGAGGGCTTCGACGGGTTCTTCGCCGCGCGCCTTCGCCGCATGTACTGACATTCGGCGCGCGAACAGGAGAAGCTGGCGGCCATGTTCTCGCTCGGCGTCGCCCTCGTGCTGCTCGCAGCTCCTGCAGTCGACTCACCCGAATACAAAGAACAGCTCACCGAAGGAATCCGGCGTCACGATGGCGGTGACTACGCGGGCGCGATGACGGTGTACCGATCGATGCTCGCGACGTGGCCGCACGAACCGCTCATCGTCTACGAGCTCTCGTTGTCGATGAACGCGGCGGGCACCAACCCTGACGAGCTCATCACCTTCGTCGAGAGCGAGCTGAAGGTGATGAAGAAGCCCAACGCCGAGCTGTACTCGATGCTGGGCTCCCTCTGGGACGCGAAGCGCGAGCTCGCCAAAGGCGAAGCCTGGTTCCGCAAGGGCGTGGCCGCGTTCCCGAAGAGCGGTGAGCTGCGCTTCAACCTCGGCATCAACCTGGCGATGCAGCGGAAGAACGCCGATGCCGAGAAGGAGCTGCTCCGCTGCGCCGAGGCCGAGCCCAATCGACCCGGGGTCTGGCGAACGCTCTCGATTCTCTGCCTCGACCTGAACCGGCTCACCGATGCGATTCTCACCAAGATGCGCTTCGTGCTGCTCGAGTCACGCTCGGAGCGGGGTCAAGCAGCCGCGCGCTCGCTCGAGGAGCTGCTCCGTCGCAGCGTCCGCGTCGACGGCAAACAGGTGACCATCAACGCCTCGAACAAGGACGACATGGTGGTCGGGCTGCTGATGGCTGCGAGCGTGACGAAGGACGACCTGAACGAGAGCGAGCAGCTGGTCGACGCGATGAATGGCCTCGTCGCGTTCGCTGCGGAAGACCCGAAGCGTCCCTTGTTGAAATCGGCGTCGTCGATCTTCCTCGAGGCGAAGAAGGCCGGTGTGCTCGAGGCGGCGTTGTGGGAGCTGCGCCGCGCCGCGAGCGACCCCGCGGCCGACACCTGGTTCTCGAAGCACCGCAAAGAAGCCGAGGCGTTCGACGAGTTCATGCGGCCGGTGCGCGAGAAGGCCCGGCGCGCGAGCCCGCCCTGACGTCAGGGGCGTTCGACGAGCTCGACGCGACGGTTCTTCGCGCGACCTGCTTCGTCACGATTCGTCATGACAGGACTGTACGGCCCGACCCCTGCCGCTTTGAGCCGGCCCGCGTCGATGCCACGGCCGACGAGCGCAACGACGACGGCTGCAGCACGATCGGCCGAGAGCTTCAGGTTCACCTCGAGCGTGCTGGTGCTGTCGGTGTGGCCGATGACGAAGAGCTTCAGCGTCGGGTTGTCCTTCAGCAGCTTCGTCACCTGCACGAGCGTCGGCTCTGACTCGGGCTTCACGATGGCCTTGCCGGTGTCGAAGTAGATTCCGTACAGCGCGATCTTTCCCTCGGCGGCGAGGCCCTGCTTGAGCGCGGTGGCGTCGGCCACGACCTCCTGCTCCATCGCCTTCGTCTCGACGATGAGCAGCTCGTAGATGTTGCCTTCGTTGAACGCGCCGGCCTGCACGTATGTCTTCGCGCCGCCCTTCTCGACCTTCGCGACGGTGATGTTGCCCTCGTTGTAGAGGATCTTCGCGCCAGCCTTCTTCAGCGCGCCTTCGTAGTTGCGCGCGATCTGCACCATCGAGAGCTGCCGGCCGTTGGGCTGTACCGTGTAGCCGATGCGGGTGAGCTTCCCTTCCCACTTTGCGTCGGCGCCGTTGCAGTACGCGATGTCGACGGAGTCCCACTCCTTCTGCTCGTAGCTCGAGATGTAATACCCGGGCATGCGGGTGAGGAGCGGGTGGTCCTTGCTGCCCTCGAAGTCGCGCTCTTCAGCGACCGAGGGCATGGCGAGGGTGAACAGCAGCGCAGCGGCGAGTCGAGTCATGGGTGCCTCCTGGCGAAGGCACGGTTCCACCGGCGGCTGCGCGTCACAAGCTTCGTGGCGCGAGGGCCTTGTCCGAGATCACTTCCACCAGTTCGCGGGGGCGCTGCCTTCACCGAGCGGGAGCCACTTCGCGCCCTTCGACACGCGCGTGAGCACGTCGGAGAAGTCGCCCGTGTTCGACGGCATGTCGATGACGTTGACCTCGCTGATGCGCTTCATGGCGCCGGTCTTCTTGTCCTGAAGCATCAGGTGCAGGTGCGGCTCGTCATCGCTCGTCAAGACGACGACGAGCTGGTTCTTGGCGGGGTCGAGCTTCGCGGCCTGCAGTGAGTTCTCACCGGGGTTGGTCTCTTTCGCCTCGGCCAGCAGCGCCTTCGCCTGCGCGGCAGAGGGCGTGAAGGCCGACAGCCCGAGGTTTCCCGAGTCGATGCCGGGCAGCTGCTTGCCCCAGCCGTCACCTGCGTTGGCGGTGATCCACGCCTGGGCCTTCTTCGAGAGCGCGGCGTCGGCGGCCGTGGTGGCAGCGGGACGGGCAGCGGTGATGGAGGGTGTAGCGACGCGGGCGGAGTCGATGCGAGGGGGCATGAGGACCTCAGTGGAAGGAGTGTGGACCAGAGCAGGGCGACCAGCGGATGGCCATGGAGATCGAGCGCAGGTGACGCAGCTCAACCAGCGGTGAGTTCATGGAGCGCGGCCAGCAACGCCGGCTCGGTGCGCGCACGGGAGAGCAGGCCTTCCATCAGCTCACGCAGCGAGAGGTCCATGAGCTTCTCCTTGAGGTGAGAGAGCTCGGTCTCGGCGCGGCGGCGCTCCTGGTCGAGGTGCGCGAGGGTGACGGCCACGGTGTGTTTGCAGATCTGTCGGGTGTTGCCGATGGGGCAGGTGCAGTCGAACGAGAGGCCGTCTTCGCGCACCCAGATGCGAACCTCGTACGGTTTGCGGCCGGTCTCGGCGGGCTTCACGATGCCCGCGAGCTCGCCTCCCGCTGATTGCACGCCGAGCACGCGGCCTTCGCCGAAGCACTCTTCGCCACGCGCGAAGGTCTTGCCTCCGACGATCATCGCGAGGGTGTCACGGTGAAGCACATGGGTGATGGGCACGGTCTGCATGGAGCGGCTTCTTACTCCGCGCCCTGACGCCTGTGCCCTGCTTCGACGGGTTCGACTTGCGACAGTGATGTCACGCCCTCGGCGCGAAGGCGCGCGGCACGGGGCGTGCTAACGGCGCGGTTCATGTCGAGACGCCCCTTCTTCACGGCCTGCCCGGTGTGCGAGCGCACGGAGCGCTCGTTGCTCATCGAGTTCCCCGAGCTCGTCTACGTGCGCTGCGGTGGGTGCGGGCTCATCTACAAGTCGGAGCAGGTGGAGCGGCTGGGCGTTGGCTACGAAGACGAGTATTTCAAATACAACCGCGCCGGGTTTCTGAAGCGATGGGCGCATCGTGTTCGAAAATGCATGCGACAGTTGAGAGATTGTCTGGTGGTGACGCCCGACGCGAAGGTGGTCGTCGACGTGGGCTGCTCTGCCGGGTACGTGCTCGAGGCGGGGAGACGCCTGGGGCTCCAGCCGATCGGCGTCGACATCTCTGAGTTCGCGGTGGGCCTGTGCCGCGAGAAGGGTTTCCGCGCCGAGCTGGGCAGCCTGTCGAAGATTCCGCTGGCCGATGACTCGGTCTGCATCGTGACGCTGAAGCACACGCTCGAGCACGTGCCGGATCCGCTCGCGGGGCTGAAGGAGCTCTTCCGCATTCTGCGGCCGGGCGGCTCGGTGCTGATCGTCGTGCCCGACGCGGACAAGTGGAAGATCGCCCTGATGCCGAGGCTGGGAAGAGACCTGCGACCCGAGCTGCGTGGGTGGCAACACCATGTGTATTTCTCGAGCAGCACGCTGAAGCTCGCGCTCGAGCGGTGCGGCTTCGAGGTGATGCACGAAGACAAGGCGGTGTTCCGGCCGAACGCGAACCCGATCGTCGAGTGGCCGCGGTTTGCGATGTACTGGGTCACCTCGAAGTTGGGCCGATTGCTCCGCCTTCGTCGCGAGCTCCACGTCGTCTCACGCAAGCCCGCAAGACTCGTCAACCAACTCTCCGCGACTGGTTGACAAGGCTCCGATCCGGCCCTATCGCGCCGGAATTCCTCGTCTCTCTGGAGCCTCGCCACCATGACGACCTTCACCGGCCACGGCCACACCGGCCATGAGCGCCCCACCCCGCCCACCGAAATTCCGCTTCGCCACGACTGGTCCGTCGCCGAGGTGAAGGCCCTCTACGAGCTCCCGCTGATGGACCTCGTCTATCGCGCGCAATCGGTCCACCGCGCGGTGTGGAAGGAGAACAAGGTTCAGCTCTGCAGCCTTCTCTCCATCAAGACTGGTGGCTGCCCTGAAGACTGCGCGTACTGCCCGCAGGCCGCGCGTCACGACACCGGCGTGAAGGCCGAGAAGCTGATGCAGGTGAACGAGGTGCTGACCTCGGCGAAGGAAGCCCGCGAGGCCGGAGCCACGCGCTTCTGCATGGGCGCCGCCTGGCGTGAAGTGAAGGACGGCCCGCAGTTCGACTCGGTGCTCGAGATGGTGAAGGGCGTCAAAGCGCTCGGCATGGAGGCGTGCTGCACGCTCGGCATGATCTCCGAGACGCAGGCGAAGCGGCTGAAGGCGGCCGGACTCGACGCGTACAACCACAACCTCGACACCGGTGAGAGCCACTACGCCGACATCATCTCCACGCGCACCTACCAGGACCGCCTGCGCACCCTCTCGTTCGTGCGCGACGCTGGTATCGAGGTCTGCTCGGGCGGCATCATCGGCATGGGCGAGTCGGTCGAGCAGCGCTGCGAGATGCTGGCCACGCTCGCGAACCAGGTCAAACACCCCGAGTCCGTTCCCGTGAACGCGCTCGTCGCCGTCGAAGGCACGCCGCTCGAGAAGCAGAAGCGCGTCGAGACCACCGAGATGGTGCGAATGATTGCCACCGCGCGAATTCTGATGCCCGCGTCGATGGTTCGTCTGTCGGCTGGCCGGCTGCAGATGAGCGAAGAGGCGCAGCTGCTCTGCATGCTCGCTGGCGCCAACAGCATCTTCTTCGGCGACCGCCTGCTCACGACCTCGAACCCCGAGTTCGCCGCCGACATGGCGCTGCTCGAGAAGGCCGGCGTGAAGCCGCTCGAACCGTCCACCGACAAACCGGTACAGCAGTAATCATGGGCCTCGTCGACGAGTGGAGCGCACAGGAATTGAGCGCGCTCCAGGCGAAGGGACTCGCGCGTCGGCTCGAACCGCTCGAGTCGGCGCAGGGCCCCGTCGTTCGCATCGATGGGCAATCTCTCATCAACTTCTCGTCGAACGACTACCTTGGGCTCGCGAACGACGAGCCGGTGCGCAACGCGGCGCGGGTGGCGCTCGAGAAGTTCGGCGTCGGCTCCGGAGCGTCACGGCTCGTCGTTGGCGACACGACGGAGCATCAGTCGCTCGAGGCAGAGCTGGCGCGCTTCGAAGGCACCGAGGCCGCGCTGCTCTTCAACACCGGCTACGCGGCGAACACGGCAGTGCTCCCATCACTGCTTGGGGCGCACGACCTCGTCTTCTCCGATGCGCTCAACCACGCCTCGCTCATCGATGGCTGTCGGCTGTCGAAGGCGCGCGTCATCGTCTATCCCCACAACGACGTCGCCGAGCTGGAACGGCTGCTCGAGGTGCACCGCGGCCGTCGGCGAATGATCGTCACCGACACCATCTTCTCGATGGATGGTGACCGCGCGCCGTTGAAGGAGCTCGCCCGCCTCGCGAAGACCCACGACGCCGGCCTCTACGTCGACGAAGCGCACGCGACGGGAGTGATTGGCGCGACCGGTGCCGGACTGTGCGAGCTCGCCGACGTGAAGCCCGACGTCCGCATGGGCACGCTCTCGAAAGCGCTCGGGGCGAGTGGTGCGTACGTGGCCGGCTCGAAGGTGCTCCGCGCGTTGCTGGTGTCCTCCGCGCGTCCACTCATCTTCTCGACCGCGCTCCCCGCGATGGTGGTGGCTGCGGCTCGAGCGGCGCTGGTGAGAGCGAAAGAGCCGACGCTCCGCGCGAAGCTCTGGCAACACATCGAACGTTTCGCCAAAGGCGCCCGCACGCTCGGCTTCGACGTCGCGCCCGACTCCGCCATCTTCTCGCTCGTCATCGGCAGTCCTGACGCTGCGCTCCGTTCGAGTGAAAACCTGCGCGACGCCGGCCTGCTCGTGAAGGCCATTCGTCCACCGACGGTCCCTGACGGAACCAGCCGCCTGCGCGTTTCGCTCTCGGCCGCGCACTCGACGCAGCAGATCGACACGCTCCTCAACGCGCTCGAGTCGTTGCCGAAGGAGCGCCGCACTCCACCTTCCCAAAAGACGACGGACACAAAGCGCCTGCTCGCCGACGACGTCGCGCACGTGTGGCACCCCTTCACGCAGATGCAGGTGTGGCCTGACGACTCGCCGCTCGTCATCGAGCGCGCCGAAGGCAACTGGCTCATCGACACCGAAGGCCGCCGCTACCTCGACGCCATCTCCTCGCTGTGGGTCACCGTTCACGGCCACCGCCGCGTGGAGCTCGACGCCGCCGTGAAGGCACAGCTCGACAAGGTCGCGCACTCCACGCTGCTCGGGCTCGCCTCGGTGCCCAGCATCGAGCTCGCGAAGAAGCTCGTCGCCATCGCGCCTGAAGGACTGAAACGCGTCTTCTATTCCGACTCCGGCAGCACCGCCGTCGAGGTCGCGGTGAAGATGGCGTACCAGTACTGGCAGCTCGCGGGCCGGCCGAAGAAGCAGCGCTTCGTCGCGCTCGCCGAGGCGTACCACGGAGACACCATCGGCTCGGTCTCGGTCGGCGGCATGGATCTGTTCCACGAGCGCTTCCGCAACCTGCTCTTCCCCGTCGAGCGCATTCCCACGCCGCACGCGTATCGATGGAACGGCAGTGACGTGCTCGCCGAGTCACTCGCCGCGGCAGAGAAGGTGCTGCGCGAGAAACACGAAGAGCTCGCAGGTCTCGTCGTCGAGCCGCTCGTGCAGGGCGCAGCGGGAATGCTGATGCAGCCGAAGGGCTATCTCAAAGGCCTCGAGACGCTCTGCCGCAGGTACGACGTGCTGCTCATCTGCGACGAGGTCGCGACAGGCTTCGGCCGAACCGGAACGATGTTCGCCGTCGAGCAGGAAGACGTGCGGCCCGACTTCCTCTGTCTCGCGAAGGGCCTCACCGGCGGCTACCTGCCGCTCGCCGCGACGTTGGCCACCGAGCGCGTGTACCAGGCGTTCCTCGGCTCGTTCGGTGAAGCGAAGACCTTCTTCCACGGCCACACGTACACGGGAAACCCGCTCGCCTGCGCCGCCGCCATCGCGTCGTTGGAGGTGTTCGAGCACGACGCGACCCTCGACCGCGTGAAGCCCGTGATGGACACGTTGGAGCGTGGCCTGTCACGAATTGCCCAACTGCCTCACGTGGGCGACGTGCGCCGCCGCGGCATGATGGTGGGCATCGAACTGGTGAAAGACCGCGCCACGAAGCAGGCGTACGCGTTCGACGAGCGCATGGGCTTCAAGGTCTGTCTCGAAGCGAGAAAGCACGGCGTGTGGGTTCGCCCGCTCGGCAACGTCATCGTCTTGATGCCGCCGCTGTCGCTCACCGTCGCCGAGGCTGAGTTGCTGTTGCGGGCCGTGGAGCAATCCATCATGCACACGACCTGAACCTGGGGGACCTCATGACGTCGTCGACCGAGCTGTACCGCGCCAACCTCGCCCGCACGGGCTGCTACGAGGGCGAAGGGCCGAAGAAGAAGCCGAAGTCCGTCTGGGCTCACCCGTGCGATCCCGCGTTTCCGTCGCCGGCCGTGACCGCCACCTTCGTCGTCTGTGCCGCGCGGTACGGCGCCATCTTCGCAGTCGATCGCGAGAAGGGTCAGCTCGTCTGGTCGAACGCGGTCGACCCCGAGACCTACAGCTCGCCCTCCATCGTCGGCGACGTCGTCTACATCTGCTGTGCCCGGGGCGTGCTCGCGCTCGACCTCGCCACGGGACGTGAACGCTGGGCCTTCAAGCAGGAAGCGACCTGGTTTCGCACCAGCCCGGCGGTCGTCGATGGTCGTGTCATCGTGGGAGGCGGCGACGGACGCGTCTACGCAGTCTCGGCCGCTGACGGCAGCCTCGTGTGGCGGTCAGACACCCTCGGCGACTGGATCGACGCTTCGGCCTCGATCGACGAAGGCGTGGTCGTCGTCAGCACGGCACGGCGCGGTGGTCGCGGACAGCTGCACGCGCTCGAGCTCGCGACGGGCAGCGTCCTCTGGTCCGTGCCGCAGGGAGACCCGAGCTTCGCCTCGCACGCCATCGCGTCAGGCCTCGTCTTCTCCCCGACCGGCTTCGACAACGCCCTCGTGGCCCGCGACCTGAAGACCGGCCAACAACGGTGGAGCTTCGACGCTGGAGCCAACGTCTGGAGCGCTCCCGCCGTCGCAGATGGCCGCGTCTTCTTCGGCAACGTGAAGGGCACCGTCTTCGCCGTCGACGCCAACTCCGGCAGCGCGGTGTGGAGCTTCAACGGCAAGGTCGGCGGCGAACTGCGTGGCAGCGCGGTGGTGGCCGGTGGCGTGCTCTACATCGGGTCGCGCAAGAAGCTGTTCGCGCTCGACACCGCGAGCGGCGCGTTGGTCTGGTCGCTTGGCGTGACTGGCACACCGCTCAACGGAGGCCTCACGAGCTCGGTCGTTCCCGATCGCGGCGTGGTCTACGTCGCCGGTCCCGACCAACTCCAGGCGTTCAAGTAACCAGGCTCACTTCCCGAAGGTGGAAAGGTAGGCGTCGTGCCGACCATCGACACGAGCGGGTTGGCCAAGCGGCTGATTCGAGGAGACGCCTCGGCACGCGAAGAGGTCGAACGAGCGTTCGGCATCGAACTGCAGGCGCATCACTTCTCAGTGCTGCGACGGCTCGCCAAACAACACGACGACGAGGCGGTGGGGCTCGGCGTCGTGCTCTCGCTGCTCTCACGGTTCGCGCACTCGACCGACGACCTGCTCTACGAGCGACGCGAGCTTCGCAAGGCGCTGGTGCATCACCTCTTCGTTCGCTGGAACGATGGCGGCACCACGAAGGTCACCATCGGCATCGCGAAGACGTACGCGCGATCACTCACCGACGCGTGGCCCGAGCTCGAGCCCTGGTCACGAACACTCGACAAGAACCGTGAGCGACTGAACGCCTGGGCGCGCGCGCCTTCGGGAGCCACGGTCACCGTGAACGCGCGCCCGGTGGAAGCGGTTCCGGGCGCTGACGACGAACCAAAGCTGCGCGCGGCCATCATCGCCGACCCTGACGCCGATGAACCCCGGCTCGTCTACGCAGACTGGTTGATGGAGCGCGGTGACGTTCGCGGCGAGTTGATTCGTCTGCAGTGCGCGAAGCCATCGTCCGAGACACGTATTCGCATCAGCGAGCTGCTGTCCGCGAACTGGACGACCCTCGCTGGAGCGAGCGCGCCGTGGACGCAACAAACCTGGTTCGACCGTGGCTTCGTCGATCGCGTTCAGATGACCGTCGCCGCGTTCCTCAAACACGGAGAGGCGCTGTTCTCCAACGAGCCGATCCGCGGCCTGCGCGTCGACAACCCGAAGTTCTCCGATCGCGATCTCGAGCGACTCGGGACCGCGCCTGCGATGGAGCGCGTTCGCGAGCTCGAGCTCTCCCAGCTCAACCCTGACGCGAAGCCACGACGCCCGCTCGCCGTGCTCGCGAAGGGCACCAGGTTCAGCGCGCTCCGAAGGCTGGCGCTCGACTTCTGCGGCCAATCTCCCGGCGACTGGGCCGCGCTGTTCGGAGCGCTCCAGGCGCCGAAGCTCGAGGCCGTGCACCTGCACTACAACCACGGCAGCGCCGAGCTGTACCGCGCCCTCGCGACGAACCCCGCGCTGAACGAACTGCGCACGATTCAGGAATACCAGTTTCAAAACCTCGACGGCGAGGACTCCGTCGGCAAGACCATCGAGGCCTTCACCGCGCTCGCCCGCCACCGGCCGTCGTTGAAGCGTCTCGAGACCTCGCAGCGGGCAGGCGTCACCGATGCCGCCGTGACGCCGTTCTTCGATGGGCGCTCGGTCGTGCGGCTGGAGCATCTGTCAGTCACCGGTGCTCCCCTCACCGATGTCACTGCACGGGCCATCGCGGCGTCGCCGCACTCGAGCGCCCTGCGCGTGCTGCACACCCACAACGCCAACATCGGCCTCGAGGGCGTCGAGGCCCTGCTCGCCTCACAGCACCTCACGCAGCTCGAGCGCCTCGTGGTCGGCAACTACGACGAGAAGGTCTGGCCCCAGGCCGACGTCGCGAGGCTCGCCGAGCTGCTGCTGGCCCTGCCTGCCTCATGGCGCCTGCGCGAAGTCACCCTTCCCCGCTCGAGCACGCTTCCAACGAACCTCGCGGGTGCCCTGAACTCCCGCTTCACGGTCTCGCTCTGATCAGTCCGTCCACCTGACCGACTCGCTCCACGCCGCCAGCCTCGCTACGGTGAGGCCATGCTGCTCCCGCTCGCACTCGCCGCCGTCCTCGCGCAGGCCCCCCAGAAGCCCGCGACCAAAGACGTGAAGGTGATCAAATCGAACCGCGCGGTGAAGTCCGTCGCCGCGAAGACGCAAGCCGAGCTCGACGCCGAGGCCCGCGCCGAAGACCTGAAGCTGCGCTGCGCTGACGACCCTGCGGCGTGTGATGGCGCCTCGCCTGACGCGAAATCGAAGGACCTCTCGGCGAAAGAAGAGGCGCTGCGCCGAAAAGAGGCAGAGCTCGCCGAGCGCGAAGAAGCCCTGCGCAAGAAGCAGGAAGAAGAGAAGGACGAGAAAGAGAAGGCCGAGAAGCAGCGCGCCGAGCAGAAGAAGCACGTCGAGAAGCAGGGCAAGCAGCTCGAGAACGTGATGCAGGGCCTTGGTGGAGCGCTCGCCGGCGAAGAGTGAGCCCGCGCGGGTGATGAGCGACCCGCACCAAATTCCCGACCCGTGAACAGCCACGATCACGTCGTGGGTTGCGCGTGGATCCCACCTTGCAGTGACGACCTTTCGTTGGGCGGCCCCTCCCCCGCCCCGTGGAGTCACACATGGCTGGCGAAACCGAAAGACTGTCGGAGCAGTTGAACGCGGCTCGCCTCGAGCCCGTGCTCGAACGGCTCTCGCACCACGCCGAGCTCTCGGACGATCAGCGCCGCTCGTTCGATGTCTGGGCGCACTCGATGATCGAGCGCGTCGTTCACCCTGCGCACGCTGGTCTCGCCGGGTACCGTGATGCGCTCGAGTCGGTGCGCCGTGAGTTCCGCGCCGTGCACTCGGGCGTCGCCGCAGGCTGGCTCTCGCAGGGCCACATCGACGAAGAGCTCGTGTGCCGCCGCGCGTTCCTCGGGCACCTCATCGATCTCGTCGGGCCGCTCGTCGGTCACGAGCCCGCTCCCCAGCAGCGCATCGTGAAAGCGGCTGCATGAGCGCGCTCGACCGATTCCACGCCTCGTGGCCTCGCGGCGTGAGCCCGACGGTCGTCGAGCACTTCGCAGGCGCGGCTGATCACGTCGCTCCCGCGATGACGCTGTGGAGCGGCGCCGAACGCATCGCCTCGTCGTTGTCCTCGATGGGCCTCGGCCGCGGAGATCGCTTCGGCTGCTCCCTGCCGCCGGGCATTCGCTGGGCGCAGACCTTCATCGCCTGCCTCATGCGTGGCGTCGTCTTCGCGCCGATTCCTCCGGGGCAGAAGCCCGGTCTCGGCCTGCGGGCGCTCATCGACGAGAGCGGCAACTTCACGCTGTCGACCGATGCACCACCGCGGCTCGAGGGCCCGGGCGCGGTGAGCTTTCGCGAAGGCCGCACGTGGACCCTCGATGCCCTCGACGGCGTGACGGCGCAGCTCGGCGAGCACCACCAGGTTCGCGCGGGCGCGAGGCTGACCTCAGAGGCGCCATGGTGGGAACCCTCTGGCCTGTGCGCGGCCTGGCTGGGCCTCTCGCTCGGCTGCGAGCTGCACGTGGGCCTCACCGACGAAGAGCTGCATCGCCTCGGGCCCGACGTCGTGTGCGCGCGCAGCGGTCACGTCGAGCGCGTGATGAGCTGGGTTCCTGCGACACCCACCGGGCTCCTGGTCGTCAACCAGGAGGCCTCTGCCGCTGATCGCGCCATCGCGGATCGCCGAGGGTGGAAGCTGGTGTTGCTGGCACTGCCTGCGTGAGACGCAGCCGGAGCCGAGCCTGATGAGCTGAGGCACCTCCATTCCTTCGCTCACTGGTGCCTCGGCAGCGTGGCTCGCGACGGCGAAGTCGAACTGAAAACCTGTGAAGCGTTGCTTCTGGGCGCGACAGTGAAAAACACCTGACATGCCGCGTTGGCCCATGGTACGGCGCGCGCGTCTCCACTCACCTTCAGGAAGCCTCGACACCATGCAGATCCGAGCCGACGAAATCAGCCGCATCCTCAAGGAGCAGATTCAGGACTACGGCAAGCAGATGACGGTTGCCGAGACCGGCACCATTCTCGCCGTCGGTGACGGCATCGCTCGCGTTCACGGCCTCGACTCCGCGCAGTCGGGCGAGCTCGTCGAGTTCCCCAACGGCACCCGCGGCCTCGTGATGAACCTCGAGGAAGACAACGTCGGCGTCGCCATCATGGGTGACTTCAAGACGATTCGTGAAGGCGACATCGTCAAGCGCACGGGCCAGATCGCCCAGGTTCCCGTCGGCAAGGGCCTGCTCGGCCGCGTCGTCGACGCTCTCGGCAACCCCATCGACGGCAAGGGGCCGATCGCTTCGACCGAGATGCGCCGCATCGAGCTGAAGGCGCCCGGCATCGTCAAGCGCAAGGGCGTGCACGAGCCCATGCAGACGGGCATCAAGGCCCTCGACGCCCTCGTCCCCGTCGGCCGCGGCCAGCGCGAGCTGATCATCGGTGACCGCCAGACGGGCAAGACCGCCGTCGCCATCGACACGATCATCAACCAGAAGGGCCAGAACGTCTTCTGCATCTACGTCGCCATCGGCCAGAAGCAGTCGACGGTCGCACAGGTCGTCGACAAGCTCGCCCGCTACGGCGCGCTCGACTACACGGTGATCGTCGCCGCCAGCGCTGCCGACCCCGCGCCGATGCAGTTCTTCGCGCCCTACACGGGCTGCGCGATCGGCGAGTACTTCCGCGACAACAAGATGCACGCGGTCATCATCTACGACGACCTCTCGAAGCAGGCCGTCGCGTACCGCCAGCTCTCGCTGCTGCTGCGCCGCCCGCCTGGTCGTGAGGCGTACCCGGGCGACGTCTTCTACATCCACTCCCGCCTGCTCGAGCGCGCGGCCAAGCTCTCGGACAACGAGGGTGCCGGCTCGCTCACCGCGCTGCCCATCATCGAGACGCAGGCCGGCGACGTGTCGGCGTACATTCCCACCAACGTCATCAGCATCACCGACGGGCAGATCTTCCTCGAGACCGACCTGTTCTTCGCCGGCGTTCGCCCGGCCATCAACGTCGGCCTCTCGGTGTCCCGCGTCGGTGGCGCCGCGCAGATCAAGGCCATGAAGCAGGTCGCAGGCTCGCTGAAGCTCGACCTCGCGCAGTACCGCGAGCTCGCCGCCTTCGCGCAGTTCGGCTCCGACCTCGACAAGGCCACCCAGGAAGTGCTCGCCCGTGGCGCGCGCCTCACCGAGCTGCTCAAGCAGCCCCAGTACGAGCCGCTCACGGTCTCGAAGCAGGTCATGCAGCTGTACGCAGGCACCAACAAGGAAGACGCGGCGAAGCGTGGCTGGCTGCGCGACATCCCCGTCTCGGACGTCACCCGCTGGGCGAAGGAGTTCCTCGAGTTCGCCGCCGCGAAGTACCCGCAGATCGAGCAGAACATCGCCGCCGAGAAGCAGCTCACCGACGCCATCAAGGCCGACCTGAACAAGGCGATGACCGAGTTCAACGCCGGCTTCCAGAAGACGCCCGGCGCGAAGATCTAAACCGCCTGCTGAAGGGCCGAAGTCGCAACGGGTCGTCCGGGGAACCGGGCGGCCCGTTTGCTTTGGGGGGGGCTGGTCTGGACGAGCGGTCGTTCGTATGTCGCTGGTATGACCAAACGACTCTGGCTGTGTCTGGCAGTCGCCGTGGGCGCTGGCTGCGCAAAGAACGCCGACGCGATGTACACGAACCTCTCGGCGGGCTCGACGGGCTGTGAGCCTGATCAGATGACGCTGGCCGCGGACGCCAACCCCTTCATGTGGAAGCTGACGTGTCAGGGGAAGACCTTCTCGTGCACCTCCCAGAAGGGCGCTCCCCAGGGCCCCGCCATCTGCATGGCGGAGTGAGGCTGGCCAGGCCCTTGCTCTCCTGAGGCGCATCGATTGGCGGCACGCTGCAAGGCCGCGAGAGGTGGGCGTATGGAGCTCGGAGACATGCTGGCGGAGGCAGTCCGAAAGGACTCGATCCGGGTTCCGCCGTACCCGATGACGGCCATGAAGCTGCAGCAGGTGCTGTCGAAGCCCGACTACGCGCAGGGAGACCTCGTGAGCGCCATGCGCACCGACGCGGTCTTCACCGGCAACCTGCTGCGCCTGGCGAACTCTCCCTTCTATCGCCGTGGTGAGGCCGTCACCTCGTTGCAGGTCGCGGTCGGGCGCATCGGCGCGAAGGAGCTCACGCGCCTCGCCATGGCCGCCACCGTCACCCAGGCGTCGAGTGGCGTGGGCCCGCTCGTCCAGCTGCGCCGTGGCCTGTGGCGGCAGTCGCTGAGCGCTGCGCTCGTCACCGAGGCGCTCTCGAAGGTCGACGGGGCCGACGGCGGTGAAGGGTTCGTCGCGGGGCTGCTGCACGACGTCGGCAAGCTGCTCGTCGTCGGCAGCATCGAAGACGTCATCGCGAAGCAGAAGCTCTCACCCGACTCGGCGGCCATCACACGCGCGCTCGAGACCCAGCATCTCGCCCTGGGCCGTGTGCTGGCAGCGCGGTGGCAGCTGCCCGAAGCGCTCGTCACCGTCATCACGCGCCACCATGAAGAGCCGCTCCCTGATGCGCTGACGAAGCGGGTGGCGCTCGCCGATCGCATCGTCGACGCCCTGGAGCAGCAGGCGACCCTGACGGCGAACGACCTCGCGGCGCTCACGGGACTCACGGCGGCTGCGTGCGACGCCCTCGCCCAGATGCTGCCCGGCATTCCCGCCACCATCACTGCCTTCGAAGCCGAGTCGATCGAGCCCGAGCCCACCTCGACGGGCGCCTTCACCACGCCGCTCCCGTCGATGGCGCCGAAGACGGGCCTGCGGGCAGTGGCCTTCAGTGTGGAGACGAAGCGCGCCAACAAGCCGATGCACATCGACGTGTGCCGAGCCGACGCGACCACCTTCTCGGGCTTGTCGAGAGAAGCGCTCGAGCCCAACCGCTTGCTCGAGTTCGAGGTCGTCGGCGCATCGATGAAGGTGTGGGCCGTGGTGCAGCGCGCGAGAAAACTCGGAGAGCTCTTCGATCTCGAGTGCTCGCTCTACGCCGCCTCGCCCGAGGTCGCGCGTGGCTGGCAGCAGCTGCTCGAACGTTCGGTCGTGCGGCCCGCGGCGTGAGCCGTCACTCTTCGCCGAGCTCGGCGATGAACTCTTCGCGCGTGAGCAGGCCCTTCTTCTGCAACAGGCGCAGCAGCGCCCAGAAGCGCCGCTCCATCGTCTCGACGTCTTCTTCGCCCTTGATGCCGAAGAGAAAGTCGAGGTCCTTCGAGACGGCGGCGTCGAGGCGCCTCTTCGGCGCGGGCGCAGCCGGCTGCACGGGCAACTGCACGTCGGGCGGCAGCTGATTCTGAAGCGAGATGATCTCTTCGCCCATCACCACCGGCTCGTCGTCTTCGACGGGAGAAGGAATGAGGCGCACCGTCGCAGCGCCGGGCTTTCCACCGGGCGCAGGTGACGCCGCGCTCGCGGTGACCTTGTGGTAGTAGCGGAGGATCGCCTCGCGAACCTGCGAGTGCGTCGCGACGCACGGCGAAGGCTTGAGGCCCGTGGTGAACTCCACCTCGTCGAGCGCGGCCTGGTTCAGCGGGTCGCTCATCGCGAGCACGATGCGCTTCGTCGTGGTGCCCTTGCCGTCGATGCCGAAGGGAAACACCTCGTGGTTTTCGCAGAAGCGCGTGCGGAGCATGTGCACTGCGCTCCAGTCGACCTGCACCTTCGACAAGTCGACCGCGGGAAGGCCGAGTGACACGGCGAGCGCGCCTGCGAGCTGCGTCTCGGTGAGCACCCCTTGCTGGATGAGCGTGATGCCCAGACGCTGCCGCGTGCGCTTCTGCGCGAGCAGCCCCGACTCGAGCTGCTCTTTGCTGATCACTTTTCTTTCGAGGAGCAGTTCGCCGATTCGCTTGCGCGACATGCGCCAACGTCTCGCATTTCCGGGCGAGCTGATCCACCCCGGGTCGTTTTTCTCTCTCAGCTTTCGCGAAAACCGATGCGCGCGTCGGGTGGGTGAAGCCCAGCTTTCATCGGCATTTATCCTGCCTTGACACCCTTTTCAGCAGGCGCTTATGGTGCGCGCGATTTTCGGACAGGTCCTGATCCGAAGACAGTCAATCAACAGGGGACACTGGACACTGGTTGGAGGCTTTCCCGCAATGACTCTCGCATCGCTGATTCCGCTCGCAAATGAGGCCGCTGGTGAAGGTGGAGACGCCAGCCTTTTCGCCCGTATCGCTGACGCATGGGTTGAAGGTGGCTGGGGTATGTACCCCATCGCTTTCTTCTTCGTGATCGGCCTCGCCATCACGGTTGAGCGCGTGATCGTGTTGTTCTTCGGCGCCGCCATCAACAAGGACGGCTTTCTTCGCGGCCTGAAGAAGCACATCTACGCGGGGGACCTCGACAAGGCGATCAACTACGTCGCTGGTCAGAAGCCCACGCCGCTCACGAACGTCGTGAAGTCGGGCCTGATGAACGTTCCGAAGGGTGAAGAGGAAGTTCAGGCGGCGCTCGACGAAGCGGCGCTCCGTGAGAACCCGAAGCTCGAGGCTCGCTCGGGCTACCTCGCCATGCTCGGCAACGCGGCCATGCTCGCCGGTCTGCTCGGCACGGTCGATGGTCTCATCGGCTCGTTCAAGGCCGTCGCTCACGCTGCTCCTGCCGACCGCGCGACGATCCTCGCCGGCTCGATCGGTGAAGCGATGAACTGCACCCGCTTCGGCCTCATCGCCGCCATCCCGCTCCTGATCTTCTTCTCGGTGCTCAACGGCCGCACCCAGTCGCTGATCAACGACATCAACGAGACCTCGGTCGCGGTCCTGAACCTGATCGTCCAGAACAAGGACAAGTTCAAGAACCTGACGGTCCCGGCTCAGGCCGAAGAGTAAGTCGTTCGCTGCCCCGAAAGGGCAGTGTCCCCAGACGGCCGGGAGGAACCATTCCCGGCCGTCACTGTCTTGAAGCCCGTTCTGACTTTCATGCAGTCGATGTCACCGCAGAGATGCCGGTGACTTGAAGGAGTTGACCATGGCCGGCGGTATGGACCTTGGCGGTGGTGGAAAAGGCGGCAAGAAGCCCCTCGACACCAGCATCAACCTCGTCCCGTTCATCGACCTGATGGCCGTGACGATCGTGTTTCTCATCATGACGGCCGTGTGGACGCAGCTTGGGCGTCTGCAGGTGTCGCAGTCGGGGCAGTCGGCGCAGGAAGAGCAGCCGCAGGAAAACAAGCCGCCTCCGCCGTCGCTGCTCATCACCGAGAAAGAGCTGAAGCTCTCGGTCGGTGGTCTTCAGTACGACCCGATTCCCGTCATCAAGGACGAGAAGGGCCGCATCGAGCTCAAGAAGCTCATCGAGAACCTCGGCAAGGTGAAGGCAGAGCAGCCTGACCAGGTCTCCATCACTCTCCAGACGGAAGACGGCGTGCTGTACGACGACCTCGTCCGCATCATCGACGCCGTCATCGGCGCTCAGTTCCCCAGCGTGTCGGTCTCGCCGGCCTCCAGCAGCTGAAGAAAGACAACGACCATGGCCATCGAAGCCCCCGGTAAGCGGTACGGTAAGCGCCTGCAGCACTCGAAGATCTTCGGGCACGGCCTGCACGGCCCCAAGAGCACCAACGCCGACCTGAACGTGACGCCGCTCGTCGACATGTTCGTCATTCTCGTGCTCTTCCTCGTCGCGAACTTCTCGGCGACGGGCGAGATCCTCTCGATGTCGAAGGACATCGAGCTTCCCGAGGCCTCCAACACGGACGAGCTGCAGCTCGCGCCCGTCGTGCAGGTCTCGAAAGATCAGGTCATCGTCTCGGGCACGTCGGTCGGTCGCGTCGACGACCTCACCCGCGAGGACTACCTCAACATTCCCGCGCTCGAAGAGAAGCTGCGCGACATGAAGAAGCAGTTCGAAGACCTTCACAACGCCGCGAACGACTCGGGCTCCTTCAAAGGAGACGTGAACATTCAGGCCGACAAGAAGGTGCAGTTCCGCATCATCAAGCGCGTGATGTTCTCGTGCGCTGCGGCTGGCTACGGCAACATCGCGTTCGCGACGATGGCGCCCAGCAAGGCGGGCTCCGAGCCGACCGCCTCGCGCGAATAGGACGACGCATCGTCGTCCATCGAACGGGCGCTCCTGGAAACGGGGGCGCCTGTTTCGTTTCCGGGTGGCTCGGTGCTATGCGCGCGCTCGCACATGGACTCCATCGTCGACCTTTTTCACACCATGCTGGGCTGGCTGCGCGACCCCGGGACCCTCATCGAGGGGCACTCGACCCTCTACGCGTACGGCATTCTGTCGCTGGTGGTGTTTCTCGAGACGGGCGCGCTGGTGGCCTTCCTGCCCGGAGACTCGTTGCTCGTCGTCGCCGGCACCTACGCCGCTGCGGCCGCGAACAACCCCGACGCCAAGCTGCAGATCAGCCTGCTGCTGTTGAACCTGTGCCTCGTGCCTGCGGCCATCATCGGCGACGCGACCTCGTACTTCATCGGCTCCCGACTGGGCTCGGCGCTCTACAATCGGCCGGACTCGCGCTTCTTCAAGAAGGCGCACCTCGAGGCGGCGCGCGCGTTCTACGAGAAGCATGGTGGCAAGGCGATCATCATTGCCCGCTTCATGCCGCTCGTTCGCACCTTCGTGCCCGTGGTGGCTGGCGCCGCGAAGATGCCGTACCGCCGCTTCGCGACCTTCAACATCGTGGGCGGCGCGGCATGGGTGATGTCGATGACGGTGATGGGCTACGTGCTGGGCCAGCTCGTGCCGAACATCGGCAAGCACGTCGAGAAGGTGATCATCGTGGTGGTCTTCCTCTCGATTCTGCCCGGCATCATCAGCTACTTCCGCCGCGACAAGACGCCGCCGCCAGCGGTGCCTCCTGCCGAAGCCCCCAAGGCCGCCTGACCGGTCGATTGTCGACCGATGGGGTGGCACCGAAGCCCCTTCAGCAGTTACGGAGCACCTCGTGCGAGACGCGCTCGAGCGGGTGAAGGCAGCGGCCCAACGGCTGAAGGTCTTCCCGCTCCCGTCGGCGGTGCTGTTGCCTGGCGGCATCATGCCGCTGCACATCTTCGAGCCTCGCTACAAGGCGATGCTGAAGGACGCGATGGAGTCGGACAGCGTCTTCGCGATGGCGCAGGTAGTGCCGGGGCAGGAAGACCACCTCGCTGGAAAGCCCGAGCTCGACCCGATGCTGTGCGTGGGCCTGGTCTCGGTGCACGAGCATCTCGAAGATGGGCGCTCGAACATGGTGCTCACCGGCGTGTGCCGCGCGCGAATCGTGAAGGAGCTCTCGCAGACCAAGCCCTACCGCGAGGTCGTGGCCGAGGTGCTGCCCGACGCTCCGTACGAGGGCGAAGAAGAGACGGCGTTGCGGTCGGCCATCTTCGAGTTGATGGCGCGAGTTCCCAACGAGGTCGGTCAGCGCATCGCGCAGGTGACGACCGGAGCACGTGGCGGAGCCCTGGCCGACATCATCGTGGGCAGTCTCGTGTCAGACCCCGAGCGTCGCTTCGAAGTGCTCTCGCAGCTCGACGTGCCCTCGCGCCTGAGTGCAGTGACGAGTGACCTGATGGAGCTCGCCAGTCGCATCAAGCCGCCGCGAAAACCAGAAGGCCTGTTGAACTGACATCGCTGCGCATGGGCCTGAAGAGGGTCCGTTCACAATGCACGACGCGACGTGAGTTCGGCGAGCGGCGCGTGAGTTCGGCGAGCGGCGCGTGAGTTCGGCGAGCGGCGCGTGAGTTCGGCGAGCGGCGCGTGAGTTCGGCGAGCGGAGCGTGAGTTCGGCGAGCGGAGCGTGAGTTCGGCGAGCGG
>CALRPN020000025.1:0-141863 GCA_943370055.1 Archangium gephyra | reverse complement strand
CCGCCTCCGCCGAAGCCGCCAGCGAAACGAAAGAAGAACGAGACCCACGACGCGTATGTGGAGCGGCTCCTGGCAGACGCTCCGCTCTCGAAGGTGACGAGGGCTGCGCTCGAGAAGCTGCGCGCGAACGCGGTGATGGTGCGGACGGTGAAGGGCAAGGCGAGTGCGTCGCGAATCGGCGGAGATCCTGATCTCCCCGTCGGCGCGAAGTGGCCCGTCGGCAAGAGCGGCCCACTCTCGTTCATCGCGCAGTTCGACCTCGCTGAAGTCGCGAAGCACGTGCCCGCGCTGCCGCGAAAAGGTCTGCTCTCGTTCTTCGTCGACGAGGGCGCTGACACGTTCCTCGAGAAGGCCGTGGTGCTGCACCTCACCGAGTCGAAGCTCGTCACGACGAAGCCGCCTCCCTCATTCCGGAGAATGGCCTCGGGCGAGCTGCTCGACCATGGCCACCCGGCGTGCGCGGTCGAGTTCGAGCCCGCGCGCAGGCTCGTGCACCCGTCGAATCAGGTGCTGAAGAAGCTGAAGTGGGGCGAGGGTGAGAAGGGCGTCTACGAAGAGCTCTGCAACGCCGCGATGGCGTCAGACCACCACCAACTGCTCGGGTGGCGCGACCTCTCGTACGACGGAGAGCAGAGTCCTCGTGACGCGCTCCTCTTTCAGTGCGCCTCGGACCATCGCGCAAAGATGGAGTGGGGCGACCTCGACCAGCTGTACTTCTACGTCTCGCGTGCAGCGCTCGCGAAGGGCGAGTTCTCTCGCGTCGCGGTCTGCTGTGGCGAGTAGGACGCTCTCACCCGACTCGAACTCGAGCCGCAGTGAGAACTGATCAGCGTGGACAGGGGCCGGCGCTCCATGTGACGCCGTCGAATGACGACGCGGTCACTGGAAGAGAAGAAGCCGAAGCGCCGAGCAGCTCGCCGGAGCCCTTCGCGCAGACGAGGGTGCTCCAGAAGCCGCAGCGCGTTCCCCGGCCGGCGACGAGATGAAACCACGGCAGCGCCGTCTCCGAAGTGCAGGCCACGCCCGCGTCGGCCGGAACACCAGCGTCGATGGCCGTGCCCGCATCGAGCGGCGCTGCCGGCTCGATGGTGACGTCTGACGAGAGCCCGAAGAAGCGAACGACCTGCTCCGCTGCGCAGACATCGACGTCCGAGATGAAGGGAGCGCTTCGACCACACCGCTTCCCCGGCGCGACCGGAACCGCGTGGCCCATGCCCTCGACGAGCACCTGCTGCACGACCAGGCCGCCATCGCGATGATGCTCCTCGCTGCTGATTCGCCCGAACGACTCGCGGTGCTCGGGCATCACGTCGAGGCCGTGCGCAGCAGTCCATTGCTCGACCAACTCCTTCGCCATCGAGGGGCTGACGGTCGTGTCGAGCGTGCCGGTCCACACCTGAACCCGAGGCAGGCGGGAGCCAGGCATCACCGCGCGCGCCCACGTCTGAGGCGTCTCGTCGACGCCCACCTGACAGCGCAGGCCCTCGCTCATCGTCTTGGCGCAGCCCCCTGGAACGCCGGCAAAGACTGCTCCGGCTTCGAACAGCTCGGGAGCCGCCGCCATTGCCGCGGCCGCCATCGCAGCACCTGCAGAGAGCCCTGTGATGAAGACACGGCCGGGTGGAACGCCCTCGCGTTGCACCACGCGCGCAATCGCGTTCTCGAGGCTGGCGAGCTCTCCACGGCCACGCGTCGTGTCGTTCGGGTCGAACCACCGGAAGCAGCCCGTCGCGGCGCTCGTCTGCGGGTACAGCACGAGAAAACCGTCACGCTCGGCGAGGCGGTCGAGGCCCACTTGCTGAAAGTCGGCCGCCCGCTGCGCGCAACCATGAAGCGCCACCACCAGGCCCGTCGGCGTCGTGACGCTCGCCGGCTTCACCAGGAAGAACCGCAGCCCACCCGGATTCGAGCCGACGTCCTTCACCTCCACCGCGCCCTCGAGCGCCGAGGCAACGGGCTCCGTCGTGACCGGCTCAGCTCCACACCCCACCGCCAACACCACCACCCAGGCTCGTGCGTTCATGCGTGACGTCGTGCGTCAATACGGTCGCTCCGACAACCTCGCGAGCCCCAACATGAGGCATGCAATTGTCATGTTCTAGCGTTGTAAGAGTCTGGAACCTCAGTGTTTCTTGCGTTTTGTGTTGCAGTGCAGCATGGTGTGACGCGATGCGTTCAGAAGGGCGCCGGCGGCCTACAACGGTGCGCGGACAGCTGACGAGGCAGCACCTGCTGACGGCGGCGGAGCAGGTCTTCGCGCAGAAGGGCTTCGCGCACGCCTCGGTTCAGGAAATCACCCAGCGGGCGGGCGTCGCGCTGGGCACCTTCTACATCTACTACCCGAACAAAGAGGCGCTCTTCCTCGAGCTGGTGGACGAGCTGGGGTCGCGGTTGCAGCGCTTCGTCTCGGAGCGCACGGCCTCGGTCGGTCACGGCCTCGAGCGGCAGCGCGTCGCCTTCAGGGCCTTCTTCGAGTTCGCGGCCAAGACGCCGTCGCTGTACCGCATGGTTCGTCAGGCCGACTTCGTCGACGAAGGCGTCTACCGCGCCTACTACGAGCGGCTGGCGGCGTCGTACGGGCGGGCGCTGGAGCAGTCGATGGCCGAGGGCTCGGTGGCGCGCTTCAAGCCGCAGGTGCTCGCGTGGGTGTTGATGGGCATCGCCGACTTCGTCGGGCAGCGCTTCGTCGTGTGGGAAGACACGCCCGACCTCGACGGCTTCCTCGATGAGGTGGTGGCGTTCGTCGAGGCGGGGCTGACGGCTCCCGTGAAGCCGCGACGGGTGGGGTGACGTGCAACCTCAACGAGGTGAAGCGCGCTGAAACCGGAGAGAAGAAGAACACCACCGTCAGAACGCCCGCCGCAGCACCCGGGCGAGGTCGACCGCCCACAGCACTGCGACGAAGCCGGCAATGCCCGCGAGCGCGTACCAGAACGAGGGGTGCCCTTTGGCGCCGTACGCCACGAGCGCCCCAACCGCGCCGAGCGCGAGGAAGGGCGCGATGAGCGGCTGCACGACGAGGTTCTCGGCGAAGAAGCCGATGCTCAGCACGACGACGGGCGACGCCACCAGGGCGCCGGCGAAAACACGCACCGCGCTGCCGTCAGCGGGGACACCACCCACGCTGCGCCACGCGATGACGAGGCCGGGCGCGAACAGCAGCGTGAGCACCGCCGGCCAGACCCACGCGCGCGAGTGCGTCGGCACCCAGCCGCGCCGGTACGTCAGCGCGTCGCCAAGGCGCGTGCGCTGAAACCAGGCGACGTCGGCGTGGCGCCCGAAGCGCGAGGTCGGCTGCGGCTCGTCGAGGGCGACCAGGGCGATGAACCACCCCAGCACCGCCAGCGGCAAGGCGAGCCACTGGCCGAGCAGGAGGGCGACGACCGCTGCGTACGGGAAGGCGGCAAAGAGCGAGGCGCGCGCGAGCGACATGCGCGCAGCGTAGCAGGCCCCTCAGAGCCCTTTGGCGCGTCGCCAGGCGAGCCACCGACGTCTCCGGCGCCCGCTCCTCACCCCTGACACTGGCTGCCGGCGCGCGACGGGAGCATCATGATGGCCCCGCGAAGGAGTCACCCATGTCCACCGCCGCCGTCGTCAGCCACCTCCCGAACACCGCCCGCATTCGAGAGGTCTTCGAGAAACAGCGCGCCACTGCGTTGAGGCTGCGCACGTCGACGGCGAATGAGCGCATCGGCAAGCTCCGCCGCTTGCGTGACGCGGTGCTCGCGAACGCCGAGACCTGGCACAAGGCCGGCTGGGCTGACTTCAAGAAGCCGAAGGCCGAGGTCGACCTCGCCGAGATTCTGCCCGTCGTCACCGAAGCCAACGACGCCATCGCGCATCTGTCGTCGTGGATGAAGCCGACCAGCGTGATGCCGACGCTGCTGATGGCGGGGACCTCGTCGTCCGTTCGCTATGAGCCGCGCGGGCGGTGTCTGATCATCTCTCCGTGGAACTACCCGGTGAACCTCACCTTCGGGCCGCTCGTCTCGGCCATCGCCGCGGGCAACACGGCCATTCTCAAGCCGTCGGAGCTGACGCCCAATCTCTCGGCCGCGATGACGAAGCTCGTCGGAGAGCTCTTCCCCGAAGACGAGGTCGCCATCTTCGAAGGTGAAGCGGCCGTCTCGCAGGCGCTGCTCGACCTGCCGTTCGACCACATCTTCTTCACCGGCAGCCCCGCCATCGGGAAGGTCGTGATGACGGCGGCGGCGAAGCACCTCGCGAGCGTGACGCTCGAGCTCGGCGGCAAGAGCCCGACCATCATCGACGAGTCCGCCGACCTCGACCTCGCCGCGCAGAACATCATGTGGGGCAAGTTCGCCAACGCCGGCCAGACCTGCATCGCGCCCGACCACGTCTTCGTGCATCGCTCGGTGAAGGAAGCGTTCGTCTCGAAGGCGAAGGCGGTGCTCGAGAAGGGTTATGGAAAAGACGGCGCTCCGCCGAGTGAGCACTTCGCGCACGTGGTGAACGCGCGGCACACGACGCGGCTCAAGGCGCTGCTCGACGACGCGAAAGAGAAGGGCGCGCGCACGCTCGTGGGCGGGCAGATCGACGAGAAGGACCACTACATCGCGCCGACGCTGCTCGAGGGCATCTCGCCCGATTCGAAGATCATGCAGGAGGAGATCTTCGGCCCGCTGCTGCCCATCTTCGAGTTCACGTCGCTCGACGAGGTGATTGCGAAGATCAACGCCGAGCCCAAGCCGCTGGCCCTCTACATCTACAGCCGCAACGACGACGCCGTGGATCGCGTGCTCTCGCAGACGTCCTCCGGCGGCGCGTGCGTGAACCATGCGCTGGTGCAGTTCCTTCATGGAAACCTGCCGTTCGGTGGCGTGAACAACTCGGGCATCGGCAACGCGCACGGCCACTTCGGGTTCAAGGCGTTCAGTCACGAGCGCGCGGTGGTGAAGACGCAGCTGAAGCTCGCACCGATGTTGTTCGCTCCCGGCCCGTTCCCCGAGAAGCTGCGCAAGATGATCAACTCGTTCATGACCTGGCTCTGAGCGAACTCGGCGGGCCGCACGTCTTTCGTGACCTGCGACACACGGCTCCAGCGGTTCCAGCGATCCACGCTGGGGCATGTGGAATGCACTCCCTTCACGGGCTGACGCGCACGTGAAGAACGTGCGTTTCCTTGAGGAGGCGCAACGTCATGCCACGCCCTTTTCACGTGCTGATTCCCGGTGTCGCGCCACGCCTTCAGGCCTGGGAGGACATTCAGTCTCGCCTGCACCACGAAACGGCGGTGAAGCCGCGGCCGACGGTGACGCTCTCTCGCTCGTTCGGGTGTGAGGGCTTCCCCATCGCCGAGCGCGTGAAGGCCGACCTCGAGAAGCTCAGCGGCGAGCCGTGGAACATCTACGACAAGACGCTGCTCGAAGCGGTGAAGCAGGAAGAGGGCGTCTCGCTCCGCGTGATGCAGAACCTCGGGCTCACCGCGAGCAGGCTCGAGCGGTTGGGGTTGGCTCCGGCCGAGTACTACGAGCAGGTGCGCGCCTTCGACCGCATGCGGCAGCACATCGTGCAGGTCGCGACTGGAGGAAACGCCATCATCGTCGGGCGCGGCGGCGCGGTGCTCTGTCAGGCGCTCAAGAACTGTTTCCACTTCCGCATCGACGCGCCGTTCGAGTGGCGGGTGAGCAGCCTGGCGAGCCGGCTCCAGCTGCCTCGCGCAGAAGCAGAAGACTTCGTGCGCGCGAACAGCCAGCGCCGCGACGACTTCGTGAAGAGCCAGCTCAGCGCCGACCCCACCGAGCTGCTGCGCTACGACGCCGTCTTCAACAACGCGCGCCACGGCGTCGCCGAGATTGCCTCAGCCATCACTGCCTACGTGCAGGCCGGCTGGTCGTTCACGGAGTCGAAGCCAACGCCGTGAGCGCTTGACTCCGACGGCGGTTGCCCGCAATCGACGCTTCGTGAGCACGAACTTCGTCGAAGAACTCCGTTGGCGCCGAATGCTGCATGACGCGATGCCGGGCACCGAGGCCCTGCTGGGCAAGGGCGAGTCCATCAAGGGCTACATCGGCTTCGACCCGACCGCTGACTCGCTCGGCGTCGGCCACCTCGTGCAGGTGATGACGCTGCTGCACTTCCAGCGCGCCGGGCACCACCCGATGGCGCTCGTCGGCGGAGCGACCGGCCTCGTCGGCGACCCGTCTGGCAAGTCGGCCGAGCGCAACCTGCTCACCGAAGAGACGCTCGAGCACAACCTGTCGGGCATTCGGAAGCAGCTCGAGAAGTTCATCGACTTCGACGGCGGCCGCGCGACGCTGGTGAACAACGCCGACTGGTTCCGCTCGATGCGGTTCCTCGACTTCATTCGCGACATCGGCAAGCACCTCACCGTCAACTACATGCTCGCGAAGGACTCGGTGAAGAAGCGCATCGAGGGTGAAGGCGAAGGCATGAGCTTCACCGAGTTCACGTACCAGCTCGTGCAGGGCCACGACTTCTTCCACCTCTGGAAGGAGCACGGCGTGCAACTGCAGATGGGCGGCAGCGACCAGTGGGGCAACATTCTCACCGGCACCGAGCTGATCCGCCGGCGCGCGCAGGGCCAGGCGTGGGCGCTCACCACGAACCTCATCACCAAGTCCGACGGCACGAAGTTCGGCAAGACCGAGAGCGGCAACGTGTGGCTCGACCCCGCGCGCACGTCGCCGTACGAATTCTACCAGTTCTGGCTCAACGCCTCGGACGCCGACGCCGCCGGCTGGATTCGCATCTTCACCCTGCGCACGAAGGAAGAGATCGACGCGCTCGAGGCCGCGCACACGAAGGAGCCGTCGGCGCGTCATCTGCAGCGCACCCTCGCCAGCGACGTGACCGAGCGCGTGCACTCGAAGGGCGACGTCGACTTCGCCATCAAGGCGGCCGATGTGTTGTTCGGCAAGGCCACCATCGAGACGCTGAAGAGTCTGACGGAGCAGCAGATCGGCTCCATCTTCAAGGACGTGCCGCAGAAGGACGTCTCGCGTGACGAGCTGGTGAAGGGCATTCCCTTCGTCGAGCTGGTGACGACGAAGACCGGCTTCGTGGAGTCGAAGGGCGCTGCGCGAAAGCTCATCGAGCAGAACGGCCTGGCGCTGAACAAAGAGAAGGTGAGCGACCCGATGAAGCTCATCGACACCTCGGCGCTCTTGTCAGACCGGTACCTGCTGCTCTCGCGCGGCAAGAAGGACAACTGCCTCGTGCGGGTCGCCTGATTCGGCATGAAGCTGTACGGAATCGGCGCCAGTCAGCGGGAAGACGTCGAAGACGACGTCGCTGATCAACGCCTCGATACTGGCCTCGGGCTCGCCGTCGTCTCGTGCGGGTACGTGGGGCGCTCCCATCACGGTCGAGCCGCAGCCGTACTCGCCTTGTGGAGCCTCGTCGGCGAAGTCCGCGCTGGTGGTGACGGTGCGTTCTCGCGTGGGCTCTCTCGGGCGCAGGCGGCGGTGGCCAGATTGACGGCCGGCTGGACCTTCCGAGAGCCTCCCGTCGCGATGCTGGCCGCGGTGCAGTTGATTGATCAGACGCTCCACCTCGCGCACATCGGCCGCTGTCAGGTCTCACGAATCACCGACGGCCGGCTGCAGCCGCTCACCGTTCCCCACGACCTCTCGCATCAAGAGGGGTTCGCTGCTGCGCAGGTTGGCGCGTTCCCCACGCGTGCGTTCGGCTCAGGGGACTCGGTGCCTGAGCGCTCGTCACTTCAGGTGCATCACGGCGATGAGCTCTTTCTGATGAGTCCGCAGCTCCTCGCCCTCGATGCCGCGGTCGTCGAGCGCCTCTGTCAGCGTGAACGGCCATTGGTGACGCGCGCGCTCGAGCTGCGGGCCCACGCGACCGCCACGGGTCGTGCGTTCTCGTTCGTGCTGCTGCGCGTGGTGGGCGACGACGCGGTGACGCAAGTCTCGGGCTCATCGCGCGAACCGCCACGCAGTGTCCTGTACGCGCCGGGCGCCGCGCTTCCACCGCTCGCCCAGCCGCTGCGTGGCCCGGACGCCGCGTGGGACCAACTGGCCCAGCGCCTCTACGCGCCGTCACCGACAGCCCTCGAGAGTGAGCTCCAGGCGCTGGCCGGTGCACTTCCACCTGCTGATCAGGCGGCCGTGCTGCTCGAGGGCGTGACGTGGACCGTGCAGCGGCTTGCGACGCGGCTTGGTGAGCGTGTCCCTCCCGAGTTCGGGGCGCTCCTGAGCGTGCTCGACGTGCTGCGCGACGCCGCGCTCTCAGGCCAGGACCTCTCCACGTTCGACGATGCTGCGGCGCGCGCGTGGCAACTCTGGAGCGAGCGCAACGTGTCTGACTGGGCGTCTCAGCAAGGCGTCGAGCGCGTGATGGAGGCCCTGGACGGCGCGCGGTACGGACCTGTCGCTCCAGACGACTTTGTGACGCTGGTGGGGCGCCTGGTGGAAGCCGAAGGGCTGTGGGACTGGGACGAGCTGGCGGCGGAAGATGCCGCAGTGGCGGGGTGGCGCGATGAACACCTCGACGCGCTCATCAAGCGTGACGAGCAACGCGAGCTCGCACGGGTCGCCATGCTCGAAGTGCTCGGCGCCGTGAGAGACTCGAGCGTCTGAGACGAGTGCGCAGCCGATGCCTCCGAGCGCGATCGAGCGCTGAACGTGACAAGTGCGCAATGACGGGAGAAAGAAGCGGCCATGACGCTGCGCTCCCGCTCCCTGGTGCCCGGTTTCGTCTTCGCCCTGGTGCTCTCGTCGTGCCGATGTTCCGAGCCCACGCCTGTCGCCGACGGTGGCCAGCCAGTCGTCACCGCGGGCGGGGCGGCCTCGCCCGCGTCGTGTGCCGCTGACCAGCTCAACTGTGACGGCCGCTGCGTCGACCCGCAGAGCAGCGTCACGAGCTGCGGCGCCTGTGGCCGGGCCTGTTCCGCTGCGGCCAACACGAGCGCCGTGTGCGCCAGTGGGCGATGCGCCACGGCCTGCCTCACGGGCTTCCTCGACTGTGATGGCGACACCGAGAACGGCTGTGAGGCCGACACGCGCACCTCGGTCACGAGCTGCGGGCGCTGCGGTCGGGTCTGCCCTGCGCCGATGGGCATGTCTGCGTCCTGCACGGCAGGCCAGTGTGGGGTGTGCCCGATGGGACAGAGCGCCTGCGGAGCGGCCTGCGTCGACACCCAGACGAGCAGCCTCCACTGCGGAGCGTGCGGCACCTCGTGCGGGCCGCTTCGCTGTGTCGCTGGCGCCTGCGCCGCGCCGCCGACGCTGACCGCCGCCGTGCCGGCCAGGGTCTTCGGAGCGCGCCGCACGGAAGTGCGCCTGCAGGGCACGAACTTTCGCGCGGGCGTGGCGGTGCGCTTCAACGGCTCACCCGCGAGCGTGCTCAACGTCGCGCCCACCGAGCTGACGGTGCGGGCTCCTCACCTCGGGCTCGATGCCGGGCCGGTGCGCGTCGAGGTGCTCAACGACGATGGGCTGGGCGTCATCTCGACGAGCGTGCTCACCGTGCGCGCCGTCACGACCTCGTTCGCTGCACCAACGACCCAGGTCGTGGGCAGCGCCATCTTCCACGTGGCGGCGCTCGACATCGACGCCGATGGCCGAGTCGACTTGATGGGCCCACGCCCCACGAGCAGCTCGGTGGATGTCATCCGAAACGCGCCCTCGGGCCTGAGTACCGTCTCGAGTGTGATTACCAGTGTCCCCTCCTTCTTCCCGGCGTCGGGTGACTTCAACGGCGATGGCCGCATGGACGTCGCGGTCGCGGCGCGCGACGACGGTCGGCTCTCGGTGCTGCTGAACTCAGGCGTTGGTTTCAACACCACCACCCTCACGCTCCCCGGACCGGCCGCAGGCGTGGTCGTGGCAGACCTCGACGCGAACGGAACGCTCGACCTCGTCGTCGGCAGCCGCACCACCAATGGCCTCATGGTGCTCGCAGGCGCTGGTGACGGCACCTTCGCCGTTCAGTCGCCCGTCCAGACACTCACCCCGACCGCGTGGCCCTTCCTCGGGCGGGTTGGCATGGACCAACGCTTGACGGTCGCAGGCGCCATGGTCGGCGGAGGCCTGGTGGTGGCCCGCGCTCTGCTGACGACGAGCCCAGACGTTTCGACAGCGCCCCTGCGAGAGTCTGCCGCCCGGGCGGCGGGCCTCGCCGACCTCGATGACGACGGCTCACCTGACCTCGTCGCCTGCTCTGTCGCGGGTGGAGCGTTGGTCAGCTTCGGGGTGTCGACCACCGGGCCCAATGCGACGCAGCTGCTCTCGCAGAGCGTGGGCGCGCCCTCGAATTGGTTGGCTGTCGGTGACCTCAACGCCGACCAGGCCCCCGACCTCGTCGTCGCAGGCCCAGGCGGTCGGCTCGTCGTCTACCCGAACGAAGGTGGCCGCTTCACGCGCGAGACGTTGCTCGCCACTGGAACGCACGAGAGCGTCACGCTGGCCGACCTCGACGGCGATGGCCTGCTCGACCTCGTGGTTCCCCAGGGGCTCGCCAACAGCATTCTGATCTTCCGCAATCAGAGCACCGTCGGGCCCTGACCCCTGGAAGCTCAGGTCGTCACGCTCGTGAGAGACTCGAGGCCATGAGTGGAAGCTCGCGCGCCGAACGCAGACTCAGCCGCTGCGTCATCACGATGGACTCGGGCATGAACATCGAGTGGGAGAGCGACTCTTTCGACGCCGGCATGCGCCACCACCAGGAAGAGGAGCGTGGCTTCCTCGCGCGCATCGACGCGGTGACGCCAGCCATCGAGGTGGTGCTCGACGAGCTCGAGACCCGCGGCCACTCCTTTCTCGCGCCAGCCGACCGGAACTTCTCGTCGAACGCGCAGTCTCGAGAGACCGGCATGCCCATCGTCGGGCTCTCGCTCGCCTGCACGCCGCGGCTCGAAGAGCGGGCTTTGACGACCCTCGTCGAACGCATCGCCACGTTGATCAACTCCGACTGAAACCCGAACCGGCGAGGTGGTGTCAGGCGCTCCATGCGTCAGCCCACCGTCGTCGCCGCGCTCGTCTCGCTGCTCGCGTGCTCGCCGGAGGACCTCGCGGGTGTGCAGCAGGCCCACAGCGGAGTCACCGAGCTGAGCCACGTCATCGAGGTGCACTTCGTCGAGGGTGGGGTGCGTCTCGAGGTGACGCGTGAGCTGCGCAATGACTCGAACTTCGTCAGGTCCTTCTCACAGCATGTGACCGTTCCCGACGGCGCCATCGCGACCTCGCTCCGGCTCGGTCGTGGAGCCGCCGTGCTGCCCGCGCCCCTGTCGACCCAGGAACAGGTCGACGCCACGTGGGACCTGCTCACCAGTCCTGGAGACGCCGAGCCCGTGCCAGTCGGCAAGCTCGAGTGGGCGTACGACGGCGAGCTGTCCCTCGCGCTCTTCGGTTTGCCACCACACGAGACGGTCACCGTTGGCTACGACCTGATGCTCGCGCCCACCTACGAGGCCGGCGTGCTCGCGTTTCACTTTCCCCATCAAACGGACGCGCTCCAGCCGCGGTTCGAGCGCGCTGACGCCGAGGAGACGGTCGATGGCTTCATCGTGCACCGTCAGCACTTCACCCAGCCGGTGGCCGATGTGCGCTGGGCGACTTCACCGCTCGAGACCGACCGCACCGTGTGGCGCCTCGAGGTCGACGCCGCGCCGCAGCTCGAGCCTGCTCCGGTGAACCCGCGCATCGTCTTCGTCATCGACGCGTCGCACAGCGAAGGGCCCGAGGGCATCGCTGCGCAGGTGGAGCTGCTCACGCCCTATCTCGCCAACACGCCCGACGCGCAGGTCGAGGTCGTCGTCACCCGCCGCTTCGCCGAGCGCCTCTTCGGCCGGTTCGTTCCCGCCGCAGACGTCGCCGCGTTGCTCCAGACGAACGCCGCGCGGCTCGGGGCGGGCAACGGCTCCAACCTCGATGAAGGTTCAGCGCTCGCCGCTCGCGCGCTCTCGGAGGTCGGTGGGCCTGCGCGTGTGGTGCTCTTCACCGACGAACGGCTGCGCGGCGCCTTCTCCACCGAGGCCACCATCGAGAAGCTGGCGGGCGCCCCGCGCGACACCGTGGTGCACGTGGTGAGCAGAACCGGGAAGACGTCGGGCTCGCTCGTCCTCGTGCGCAACGATGAGGCTCCGCTCGCGCCCATCGCCACGGCGACTGGCGGCATCTTCGTCAGCGCTGCGGGACACGAGTCAGACGACGACGCAGTGGTCACGCTTCGTCACCTCGTGCGGCCGATACGCGTCGACGCTTTCAAGGTCGAAGCCGAGGGCATGGACCGCATCGTCGACGACGTGCTGAACGAAGGCACCACGCTGCGGCTTCACGGCCTCGAGGCGCGGCCGCCGGAGTTCGTGACCGTCACCGGGAAGATCTGGGCACGCGAGTTTCGTCGTGTGGTGCCAGTCGACCCAGTGCTCTCACAGCGGCTGCCCGGTCTCGCGGTCGGTGAGCGCGACCTTCGGTCCCTTCTGACGGACGACGAAGTGCGCTCCGCTGCGTTCCTCTCGCAGGCGGTGTCGCCCTTCACGTCGTATCTCGCAGCGCCTTCGAGCGCGGCACCGTCGACCGCTGGTGGCGCGTACGTGGGCGCCAGCTACGGCGTGGGCTCGCACTGTGGCGGCTGCTCGGTGAGGAGCACCTGCGGTCTTCGCGTCGGGCGCGTGTCGCCAGACCTGACCGCGGCGCTTCGGCAGTTGCTCCAGCCCGGCGTGGCAGCATGCGAGTCGAAGCTGGCTGAAGCCGCGGAGGGTCGGGTGAACGTCGAAGCGACGGGCGACGAAGTCGTCGACGTGACCGTGACGGGCGCTTCGCCAGCGATGTCGGAGTGTCTCACCGAGGCCGCGTGGGCGCTTCGCCTCTCGGGTGAGTTCGAGCCTTACCATCGGAATTGGGCGGTCGACGTGGGCGCTCCCAGGCTGAGCGCTGATCAGGAGTCGTTCTGACGCCGTTCGTCGGGTGCTGACTTCGACGGTAGAGGGCGCCGGAGTGTGGTCTTCTCGCGCCATGGCCCATCGTTCACTCGTCTTTGCCGCGAGTCTTCTGGCGGCGTGCTCCGGTGTCGTCTCTTCCACTGAAGACGGTGGAGGTGGGGGTGGCGCTGCGACGGCTGGTGGATCCGCGACCGCCGGTGGATCCGCGACCGCCGGTGGATCCGCGACCGCTGGTGGATCCGCGACCGCTGGTGGATCCGCGACCGCTGGTGGATCCGCGACCGCTGGTGGATCCGCGACCGCTGGTGGAGCCGCGATCGCTGGTGGATCCGCGACGGCCGGTGGATCCGCGACCGCGGGTGGTTTCGGTGGGGGAACTGTCGTGCTCGACGGCGGCTACACGATTCCACCGACGCACCCGCGCATTCTCATCAACGGCGCGCGCCTCACCGAGCTGCAGGCCTTCGCCGCTGACGGGGGCACGGCCGTCACGCGGTTCCGTCAGACGGTCGACTCAGCGGTCGCAGGAGGAAACGTCTATGCCTTCTCGTCGTGGAACGCGGCGCTGTGGCGTCACGTGAGCGGCACGACCTCGTACTGCACCTGGGCGGTGGCCGACGTCGACGCATACGTGGCCAGCGAAGAGGCCCTCATCGTCCAGAACATGCGCGCCACCGTCGCGGGAGACAGCTACCTGGAGGTCGGCGACTTCATCGGAAACCTCGCGCTCGTCTACGACTGGTGCCACGCGCAGACGACGCCGGCGCAGCGCACGCGGTGGGTCACCTACGCGAACCAGGCCGTGTGGAACGTGTGGAACCACATGCAGGCGCGTTGGGGGAACACCGTCTTCATGTGGAGCGGCTGGTCGGTGAACAACCCGGTGAACAACTATTACTACTCGTTCCTGCGGGCGACGATGCTGCTCGGCCTCGCGACGTACGGTGAGAACACCGAGGCCGCGCGGTGGCTCAACCAGTTTCGCGACGCGAAGATTCAGGCCGAGCTCGTGCCAACGTTCCAGCGGGACCTGCAGGGCGGCGGCTCGCGTGAAGGCACCGGGTACGGCACGGCCATGCGCAGCCTCTTCGAGCTCTACGACCTCTGGGAGTCGACGACCGGCGAGCGCATCACCGAGCTCACGCCGCACGCGCGGCAGTCGTCGCTGTATCTGATTCACTCCGTCACCCCGACGCTCGACCGCCTCGCGCCCATCGGCGACCACGCGCGCGACTCCACGGCTGCGTTGTTCGACTACCACCGCGCCTACGCGCTCAACCTCGCGAAGCTGTACCGCGGCACGGCCGAGGCTGGTGTGCTGGTCGACTTCACCAACCGCTGCTCGGTGCCGCAGGTGGGCCAGCTGTTTCAGCGCTGGGTCGACTTCATGTACCAGCCCTCGCAGCCCGCGAAGCCGCTGGGCGACTTGTGGAACACGTACCATGGCGTCGGCACCGGCCACGTCTTCGCCCGCAGCGGGTGGACGAGCGACGCCACCTGGCTGCACTTCACCGCCGGCCCGTACACCGAGAGCCACGCGCACCACGACCAGGGGCAGCTGCTGCTCTTCAAGCGCGAGTGGCTCGGCTTCGACGCCAACATGGTGAGCCGCAGCGGCATCAACCAGGAAGAGGAGTTTCACAACCTGGTGCGCCTGCGTCGGAACACCACCGTGCTTCGCCAGCGTGAAGGCGCGGGGCCGTCGCAGCTCTACGGGCTCGTCGATGACGCCGCGTTCCTGTGGACGGCGGGCAACCTGGCTCCGGCCTACAACGCGGGAGATGGCGTCTCGTCGCTCGAGCGCGAGGTCGTCTTCGTGAAGCCGAACGTGGTGGTGGTGTTCGACCGCGTGACGACGACGCCGGCCTCGACTGCGGAATGGTTGTTCTCGAGCCCGCTGGCGCCCGTGCAGTCGAACGGCGGAGCGACCGTCACCTTCACCGGAACGCAGACGACGCTCGTCGCGCGGCGCATTCACCCGACGACGGCGACCACGACGGTGGCGACATGGCCCAGCCTTTCGACGGACACGACCGAGGGTCATCGCCTCGCGTGGACGAACGCGTCGGGGGCTCCGTTTCTCGTGGTGCTCTCGATGGAGGGCGCGGTCACCAACGCGGTCGCTGCCGACATGACGGGCCAGCGCGGGGTCGACGTGACGCTCGCGAATGGCTCCGCGTTCACGGTGCGCTTCGGCGAGACGACGCGCGGTGGTTCGCTCGAGCTGCGTGCGCCGGGTCAGCCGAACCGCACGGTGATGCTGACGCCGCAGGTGATGACGTTGCCAGCCTTCCGTGTGCCCTGATCCATGAGCGCTCCACTCGCGGCGGCTGGTGCGGTGCTCGAGACGAGCGGTTGGCGCGTTTCAGCTCGATTCAGCGCCGCAGTCCGGTGGGCCATGACTGGTCGTCGAAGGGGACATTCTGCTCGCCCGTGACGTGGTGCTCTTCGGTGGCGAGCCGTTCATTCGGCGTGTGTGAGTGTTCACGCGTCAGGCCGGCCACGCCCGATGGACGCAGGGTCGGAGCGACCGAGCACGATGAACAGTCCAGCGCCGATGAACACGACGCACAGCACCACCGCGAGCCAGAAGACGGCACTCGCAGGCCGCTCGAGCACCAGTGGCACGCCCTTCACGCGAGCGGCTTCGAGTTGATCCGCCGCCGTGCGCTCGTCCTCGAGGCCCCAGTCGGTGGGAGAGACAGGCGTGCCCGCAGGGAGAGTGAAGACGATGCGCCAGTCGGCCGAGCTGCGGCGGCGTTGTCGCCGTGACTCTGCGCTGATTCGGGCGGGCTCGTACGTCGCAGTCTTCGTCTCGAAGAAGACCCAGCGCTTCACCTCGCACCGCCAGGGCGTTCCCGCGCACGAGAACGTCATGGGACCATCGAGCGTCGAGAACCACCAGAGCGGCAGCCCGCCGAAGAAGAGCGCTGCGAAGAGCGCGGTTGGCAACTTGCCGAGCACGCTCCACTCGTTTCACATCGCGTCGAGTGCTGCCAGCGAACAGGGCAGGCCGCCCACCACGGCCTTCACTGGCGAGCTGGAGCACAGGCCGAACAGCCGCTCCACCATCGGCCGGAGTTCGGCCTGCGAGGTGGTGAGCACGTCTGGCTGCACCAGGAGCCCGAGTGCGACGAGGAAGATGTCTCGGCTGGATGCGTACGCGGTGTGGGAAGGCCAGAGCCGGCCGGGCCCGCGGCCGTGATCAGCGGTGATCAAGAGCGTGGTGAGTCGACGCTCGGCTTCGGGCAGTTGGTCGAACTCGGTGATCAGCTTCGTGACGACGTCGTCAGCCGAACGAAGCGCTGCCACCGTCGCGGCCGCGTCTCTTCGGTGCGCCTGCTCGTCCATGTCGAGGAGCGCGAGGTGCATGAAGCGCGGCTTCTTCTCGGTCCAATGGGCGAGAGCGCGAGCGGCAGTGTCCGCGTCCCATCGGGCGTCTTCCCACGGCGGCCCGCCAGCGTACGGCGGCCCGAGCGGTGGAGCATCGACGAGCACGGCTCCATCGCGTGAGGTCGCGGCGTTCGCGAGCCTGGCCCATGAGGCGAAGATTGCGACCTGATCAGGAGGGACATGGAGTCTGCGCGCGAGCTCTTCCGCCAGCGTCTCTTCGGCGATGCGGGCGCAGTCATTGTCGTCACAGCGCGTCTGGTGGCCAGCGGCGATGGCTTGATAGCCCGGCAAGGAGAGCGGCAATGCGGAGGAGGTCGTGGCGGGCAGGGCGACTCCGCGCGCGCGGATCAGCTTGAGCAACTTCGGCATCGCGGGTGGCTCGTCACTGTTCCGAAGTGCGCCAGGCTGGTCGAGCACGTCCTGCCAACGGGCTCCATCGAGCGTGACGAGAATGACGCGCGCGTGGGCCTGCAGCTCGGCGGCGGTCGTCGCCAGCTGCCTGCGTGATTCGGCCGCCGGTACCGTCACGTGGCCGCGGCCAAAGAAGAGGACCGCTGCACCCAGCACGGCCACACCCACGGCTGCACCGACGAGCATGCGCACAGGCCCAGAACACCGAACCCGCTCCGCTCTTCCCGAAGCCGACACGAGCGCTGTCACACTTCGGTGGGCTCGGCGCTCCAAAGAGGCATGCGCGCATTTTTCGGTCTCCTTCTCGCTGCCTGCTCCGCAGTGAAGCCACTTCCGCCCACCCCCGAGGTTCCCATGTCGCTGCCCGCCCCACAGTCGAACGCCGTCGTCATCGTGCGAGTCCCTGCTCCATGGTGGGCGCCGAACTTCCTCATCACCGGCCGGTTCATCGACTCGATCCCCGAGTACGCGAAGGCACCCGGGCTGCTGCACAAGTCGTACACGTTCAGTGAGCAGCGCGAGTTCGGCGGCGTGTACCTGTGGAAGTCACGGCAGACGGCCGAGGCCTGGTTCAACGAGGCGTGGCACGAGCGCGTGCGCAAACAGCGTGGCGTCGAGGGCAACGTGCGCATGCTCGACGCGAAGTACACGGTTCCCGGCACGGCGAACTTCACGGGCAAAGAGCTGCCTCGACACGCCCTCCGCACCGACGCGGTCATCACGTGGGTGTCGTCAGAGCCCTCGACAGAATCCTCGAAGCTCGAGCTGCTCGCGACCGTGCTGCCCCAATCACCGGGACTCGTGCGGGTCAGCTTCGGCACCGAGCAGGACGGCAGGCTGGGAGTCGTCTCGGTGTGGAGCTCGAGCGCTGCAGCGCAGGCGTATTGGACGGCAGAGCGTCGCGCGGCCGTGAGCTCCGTCATTGGTCCGCACACGCTCTCGACCTTCGACGCGCCCGTGGTGCTCGACGCAGCGCTCGCGAAGCAGGAGTCACCGTGAGCTCGACCATCGGCCTGCTCCCCGCGTTGCCTGGAAAGAAGGACTCACCGTGAACGCGACGTGGATGGACTCGAGCCGCTTCTTTGGACAAGCCGGGCGCGTCGATGAACGTCGTGCGCTGGCCTCTCGACCAGGCCTCTCGTTCCTCGACACGTCTGGTGGCCGGGTTCGTGTGCGTCATGCGCCGTCTGCTCGCGGGCCGCGCCTGCTGCTCGCGACCGATGGACCCAACGTCATCGAGCACACCGATGCGCTGCTGCGTGAGCTCGATGGCCGCGCTGATGTCGTGGTGTTCGAGCCACCCGGCACCGGAGCCTCAGAGCCCGCGAGCGGCTTCGACTTCACGCTCGCTGCCTTCGTGCGCGCGTGCGGCGACGTGCTCGCGCAGTTCGGTCCGCGCACGCTCGTCTTTCCCTGCTACCTCGGGTTCGTGGGGCAACAGCTCGCGCGGGAGATGGCTGATCAGGTCACTCGCCTCGTGACGCCACAGACACCCGCGTGGTCCGACATGACGACGTGGGCTGACGGTGTCGACCGCCGACGGCTGGTGCGAACGCCCGTCCTCGGGCAGGCGCTCATGGCGCTGCGTCGTCGCTCCATCGCGGCGAGCTGGTATCGCGCCAGCACCTCAGACCGTCGCTTTCGTGAGCCGTTCCTCGCGGCCGCGAACGAAGCGTTCTTCGTCGGAGGCTGCTTTTGTCTCGCCTCGCTCATGCAGGGCTTCGAGCGCAGCACCACACCATCACGCACGCCGCTCTCGATTCCCGTCGCGGTGCCATGGGGCGCGAAGGACCGAACCCACCGTCGCTCGACGCCGGCCAGCGCGTTCCCCAACGCCACCGTCGTCGGCTTCGACGACTGCGGCCATTGCCCCGACCTCGAAGACCCGCGACGCTTCGCGGCCTGGCTGCTCGACTGGCACGGTGAGACCCGATGAGTGACCTCGATGCCCTCGCGCGAAGTGCTGTTGCCGGAGACGCCGCAGCGTTGTCGGCCCTGTGTCGAGCGCTCGAAGCCCCCGTCTTTCGCCTCTGTCTGCGCATGCTGGGTGACGTGCGTGACGCCGAAGACGCGGCGCAGGACGTGCTGGTGAAGGTCATCACGAACCTCTCGCGCTTCGAGGGCCGCAGCGCGCTGACGACCTGGGTGAATCAGGTGGCCGTGCGACACGTGCTCGCGATGAAGAAGAGCCGCGCTGAAGAACGAGCCATCGACGACGACGCGTTCCTCGAGTTGTTGGAGCAGGGCCTCGCGTTCTCGGCCACCCAACCGCCGCCCACACCGGAAGACCGTGCGTTGATCAACGAGGTCAGGCTCTCGTGCACGCAGGGCATGCTGCTGAGCCTGTCGCGCGAGGAGCGGCTCTCGTTGGTGCTCGTCGACCTGCTCGGCTTCGACGGCGCCGAAGCGGCAGACATCGTCGAGACGTCTCACGACGCGTTTCGGCAGCGGGTCTCTCGTGCGCGAACGAAGCTCTCGGCGTTTCTGCAGCGCGCGTGCGGCGAGGTGAATGAGGCGGCTGCGTGTCGGTGCGAGAAGCAGTTGCCTGCGAAGAAGGCGCTGGGCCTGAAGCCGCGCTTCACGGTGCTCTCGTCGGGAGACATTCCTTTGAACGTCCTGACCGCCCAGGCCGAGCTCAAGGCGATGCGCTCCATCGCGTCGGCGTTTCATCGTGACGGACTGTTCGGCGCACCAGCCTCGTTGCGAGCGCGCATGCAGCAGGCGCTGCCGACCGTCTTGAAGGACTGATCAGTCTTCGATGGCCTTGATGCCCTGGGCCGCAAGCCGCGCGAGTCCGTCCTTCATCGCCTGCACCTGCTCGGGCGCGTGGCCCACCCAGTCGACGAGCTCGCCCGTCACACGAAGCGGCGCTCGCGTGCGGAACGACCGCGTCGGGTTCCCGGGGAACTTCTTGTCGGTGAGGTTCGGGTCGTCCTCGATGGGCCCCGTCGGCTCGACGAGGTAGATGCGGCCGCGTCCTTCGCCCAGCGCGAGCTCTGCGCCCCACGTTGCGGCGTCGAGCGTGCCCGTCAGGTAGACGAAGGCCGCCACCGTTCGCTCGCCGTAGTTCGACGCCCGGCCAGCCTCGATGAGGTCGCCCGGTTTCAGGTCTGCCTTCGTGCCGTGCAGGTAGTGCGGCACACCAGCGGCGTCAGTCCACGGTTTGAAGGGTTCTGGCGTCATGGGAACACGAGCTTGATGGTGGTCGAGAGTTGATCACGCGTGCTGGCCGATGGCAGCGGCGGTGCCTTCGCGCCCTCGAACAGCTTCTTCGTGAACGCATCACGAGTCGGCGAGCCCTGGTTGAGGAGCCGCGCCGAGCTGATGGTGCCATCGCGCTTCACCGTCAGCTGAACCAGGACCGTGCCTGCTTCGACCGGCGGACCGGCTTTCAGCTGCGCCTCGAAGCGTTGCTTCACCCACGCGCCCAACGAGACCGTCCACGCCACGCGCGCCGGCTCGTCGGGCTCGGGTGGTGGGACTGGGATGACGTCTCCGAGAACGGTGGCGACCACACCGCCTTCATCCTCGGGAGGTCCGGGCTCGTCGAACGCCACCATCGCCGTGAGGCGGCTCGTGCACCGTTGCTGCTCGTTGCAACCCTCGACCGAGTAGCGGGCTTCGCCCTTCGTCTCTGACTGGAACGAGCGCGCCTCTGCGCCGAGTGTCGCGACCAACTGCTTCTCCCGGAACACGCGCCAGCTGCTCACCCCGCTCACCGCGTGCCAGCGCAGCTCGAAGCCGTAGCGGCCCTGGCGGCGAAGGAGCTCGGCTTCCGTCGTCGGCGGAGCATCGAAGACGAGCTGCCACGTGCCCACCACGAGCTGCTCGCGGGCAGGCCAGGCCGGAGGCGATGGCTCAGCGCCCACCAGCAAGGTCAGCAGGAGCGCCGTCATTTCTTCGGCTGCAGCACCACGTGCGTGCGCAGGCCCTCGGGCGTGAACGTCAGCGAGAAGTCCATCGACTCGATCTTTCCGAGCCACTTCGCGGTCGACGTGGAGTCGGCGAGCTCCTTCGGCTGCTTCGGCGCGTTCGTCTTGCCATGCACCGAGCAGGTCGCCTCGGAGAGCGAGTCGAGCTTGTACGCGCCGCCCGCGGGACAATACGGGCTGTACCCGAGCGCGCGCTGCACCGGCGTCACCAGCTCGTTCGTCGAGCGGCTCGCCTGCGACACGAGCTCGAGGTCGAGCAGATTCCTGAAGCACGCCTCGCGCATGTTCTCGCCCCAGCCCGCCTGCACTGCCGTGAGCGCCGCCTTGAGCCGCGCGTGGTCGAGCCGCACCCGCACGTGGCCCGGCTCGGTCTGACTGTCCTTCGGCACCACGAAGCCGCGCCCGACGACCTCATCGGCCAGCCACTTGCGTGACGCGATGTAGAGCTGGTCGCCGACGACCGCGTAATAGAGCCGCAGCGTCACGCCGAAGAACGAGAGCGAGAGCACGCCGACCGGGTCCTGGCCCGAGGGCTCCGAGATGCGGTAGCCCGAGATGGAGGTGCTGTCGCGCCGCCTGCCATGGTTCAACGCGCTCAGCTCGAGCGAGTCGATGAGCCGCTCCACCGCCGCGCGCGCCGCGACCGGGTCTTTCACCTTCACCACCAGCGCCGTCGGCAACGTGAGCGACGTCAGCACCACCGACGTCACCGCGGCGAAGTCCGCGTCGCGCCGTCCCATCATGCCCAGCGGCACGTCTCCACCGATGGTGAGCAGCGGGTCACCGTCGTAGACGACGAAGCTGACCTGGTCGCCGAGCCACCGCCACGGGTCCTGCCCCTGCACGTGCGCTTCACGCATGAAGTCGCGGACCTCGCCCTGCACCTTCTTCGAGGGAGAGAACGTCGACGAGACGGCAGCGATGGCCTTCGACGTGTCGCCCTGCCGCTGCAGCGTCGCGGGCGCGCCGGCGTAGAGCTCCTTGAGCTGCGAGTAGATGGTGTTGTCGACGAGCGGCAGAATGATGGTCTCGAGGTCGATGGCAGGGCTGAGCTTCACGCGCACGCCGACCGGGTCGATGAAGGTGCGCCAGTACTGGCGGTAGCTCTCGGTGAAGTCGCGGTACTCCTCGGCTTCGGTCGCCGTCGCTTCGACGAAGGGCAGCTCGACGAGCGGCGTGAGGAACGAGAGCCGGCCATGCGCCGAACAGGACGCGCCTTCAGCCAACAGCGCGTAGGTGCCTCCGTGTGGGCAGCTGAGCGTCTTCGGCAACAGCCCGCGGGTCTTCAGCGCGTCGAGCGTCGTGGCGGGAACACGTTCACGCTGGGCGACGAGCCGCGCGTACTCGATGAGCTGCAGGTTCGAGGCGCACTCCATGCGGCGGCGCGCGCCAATCTTCCACCGCGGGCCCACCACCGAGCGAACGAACGCGTCAGAGAGGAAGACGAACGCATCTTCTCCGTCGGCGTACAGCGTGCGCAGGTAGCGAAAGTCGGGTGACTTCGCCATCGAGGGCACTCGTCCCGCCTGGGCATCGAGCGCAGCCTTCACGCCCGCCGCGGAGTTGCCCACGAAGACGAAGCGCCCGCTCTCGGCGAACGTCGTCGACAGCGCGCGGTCGGCCGTCTTCAGCGTGGTGAGCTCGACGCCCTGGTACTTCTCGGTCGACTCCACCGCGTCGGGCCGCTTCGACTTCGCCTGCGCGCGTGACGCCATCGCGGCCAGCTTCACGGCGCCCGCGTCCTTCACGGTGAGCACGACGGTGAGGTCGGTGCCTTCGCGCACGAACGGGTCGTGGCCGATGATGCTCACGGCTTCGACGGCGCGCGACGCGTAGAGCCGGGAGAAGTCGTCGCGGGGCAGGGCGAGCTGCGAGAAGAAGCGCTCCTTCGTGCCGCGGTCTCGCGCGAAGCCTTCGAGCGCGTGCGAGAGGTCGGTGCCCCACGCGTCGAGCAGGTCGACGACGGTGAAGACAGCCTCGGCCGAGGAGAAGTGGAGCGCGAAGGTGTCGGCGGGGATGACGCTGGCCGACTCGAAGACGCGCGGCTCCACGCCCTTTCGGAGCGCGTCGTAGTCGTGCGACGCCACGTGCGGCCCCTCGAGCGTCGAGAGCTTCACCTTCGGGCCCGGCTGTTCCTCGCGGTCGCGCCACGCGTCGAGCTGCAGCGCCTCCTGCACCGCCGTGAGGCCCGTCATCATGCCGTAGAGGTCGGGGACCCGGTCGCTGCGACGACCCGAGCTGCCACGCTGCGCGCCCCACGCGCCTTCAGAGACCTGGGTGACGTAGTCCGCGAAGCCGGTGCCTGCCTGGGTGCGCAGCGCGGCGAGTCCGAGCGTCTGGCCCTGCGCCTCGGCCCAGCTGGAGAGGACCTCGGGTTGCGCGCCGCTCTTCGGCAACTCGAGGGTGAGCGTGGTGACGAGCTGTGGCACCCAGGCTCCGCGCGCCGGACCTCGCAGCACGTCGACCTTCGCGGTGCCTGTCTCTGTGAAGCGCCCCGCGACGAAGACGGTGGAGCCCGAGGTCGCCTCGGCCTTCGCGCGCTCGAGCTCTTTGCGGGCCTCGACGAGCTGCGCTGCGGTGCGCTGCTGCTCCTCGACGAGGTACTCGCGCTCCTCTGCGGCGCGCTTGAGCTGGTGCGTCTGGTCTCCCCAGCGCATCTTCGTGGTGAACGTCTTCGCCTTCTTCGCCTTCGCCGCGGCGACGGCCTTGTCGAACGCCACGAGCTGTTCCTTCAGCTCTGTGGCAGCGCGCTCCCTCGAGGCGAGCTGATCAGCCAGTTGATCAGGCGTCGGCTTGTCGCGCTCGAAGCCGTTGTCGAAGGTCGTGTAGAGCAGGAACGAGCGGTCGTCTTTGGGCACCGCAGCGATGCGCTCGTAGCCAGCCATGAAGCCCGGCACGCGCAGCTCGGTGACGAAGGCGCCGCCCCGTTCGTCACGGTGGTAGCGCGTGGAGACGACCGTCGGACCCGCGGACAGGAATGAGACGACGACGAGACTGAGCACCATGAAGCAGCCCTCCCGAGAGGGCCGCACCTTCACTCAAGGTGACGAGGGGCGCGCTCTTTTTCGAAGTCGTTGCATCTATGCCCTGCCTGCGGTGTCACCCGCCGGAAACGTTCTCTTCTCGATGGAGTTCTGATGCGTCGAAGTGTGCTGGTGCTGGGGTGTGTCGTCAGTGCGTGTGGTCCGCTTCCCGGTGTTCGTGATGGCGGGGCCGAGGTGGTCGGTGGAGGCGCAGGCGGTGGCAGCGTCTCGGTCGCGACGGACAGTGGTGTCGATGCAGGCGTCGATGCAGGGGTGGTGCTTCGGTCGGACGCCGGCTGCCGCATCGTGAACTTCTCGCAGGGCCGGTTGCTCGAGGCGCACTACCTGCTCTCGATGACGGAGCCTCCGCTGCACTACGGCGCGGTCGGTCTGCCGAACGGGAGCAACGTCGACGCGCTCGGCGTGGAGTTCTGGTGGCAGGGCAATCAGGTCGCCGCGACGATTCCGTACCGCGCGACGCTGGCCAGCACTTCCTTCTCGGTCTGCAACCTGTGCGTCACCGTCGGCGAGGGCTGCTCGTCGCCGAGCCGCTGCCAGAAGACGTTCCTCGCGCAGTCCGGTGCAGTGCAGGTGCTCAAGGCCGACCGCTCCATCGACGCCGGAGCGCTGCTCATCGAAGGCCAGCGGCTCTCGTTCCGCGAATGGAGCCGCGCCAGTGACACGCAAGTGCAGGGCGGTGAGTGCCTCGAGCTTCCATCGTTCAGCATCGCCGGCACGTGGCTGGGCTCGGGCATCGACGCGGGTGTCGGTCCGCTCGACGCCGGCACAGGCCCCGACCAGTGTCTCGCCGCCACGCCGCTCTCGACGCTCGGCTGCAACGGCGGCTTCCGCACCGGCACGCCTGCGGCCAACACGCACTCGGGCTCCTGCATGACCGACAACGGCATGGCCCAGGGCACCTGCACCTCGAGCGAGCTCGTCTGCAACGCCGGCACGGGCACCAACATCGGCCGCTGCATTCAGTACTGCCCGGCGTCCTCGAGCTACATCTCGACCGGCGGCTGCAACCAGGGCTACCGCTGCGTGAAGGTGCAGAGCAGCTTCGGCGTGTGCTTCCGCGACTGCGACGCCACCCACCCCTGTCCGACCGATCAGCGCTGCGACTCCGAAGGGAGCTGCGTCGATAACTAGACGGATTTATTCGCCATTTCGCTCAAAACAAATTGGGCGAAACTTCTTCGGCGCAGGTCAGAGAATGTAGGTGTCTGCAGCACAGAAACCCATCTCGCCGGAGTCCACCATGCCGCTCGTCTTCAACCCGTTCAACCCGATGTCGTACTTCAACGCGTGGTCGAGCAGCGTGACGTCGGCAGACCTGGGCCGCACGCGGGTGGCGAAGGGCACGCCGATTCCGGTCGAGGTGAAGAGCACCAACTCGGGCATCAAGACCTCGACGAAGCAGGTCGGTGGGCAGACCGAAATCAGCTTCAGCGGCAAGGCGAAGGGACCGAGCACCCACGACGTGTACGGCGGCGCGCTGCCCTCGTACGTCAAGTACCACCCGGTCTCGCTCGACGTCGCGGTGAAGGAAGCCCCCACCAAGGACTCGCTCGGCCGCACGAACTACACGGAAGTGAACAAGCGCTCGATGGTCACCAGCCCCCGCGGCGGTGAGACGGGCAAGGTCATCGCCGAGAACTTCGCGAAGCAGATCAACTCGCAGCTGTCGGCGTTTCGCGCCGAGGTGAAGCCGGGCAAGACGGCCGACGCCGCGGTGCTCGTCATCACCCGCCGCTGAGCACCACGCCACTCTCGAGCGCTCGCCTCACCTCTTCGACCACCTGCACACGAAGGGCGCGTCGGAGCCGACCTGCAACCGAACACCACCGCGAAGGCAGTTCGTGACGATGGAGGCTGCGGGCACCGAGAGACCGGGAGTGACGCCCGCGTCCGAGCTCGCGCCAGCGCTGCCGTTGCACACGTAGCTCGGGCTCTTCGCGCCGACCTGCACCTTGACGCCACCGCTCGGACAATTCGCTCCCGCGGGCTCGGCCGTGACGACCGCGCTCTCTCCATCGGCGCCGTTCATCGGCAACGGTGGGTCGGCGACACAGGCGAAGAGAAACGTCGGGCCAGTACGCGAGCCGCACGGCACCGGTGTTCGACGTCGGGCACCCCGTGGCCAGATTTGGACATGTCACCACCTGTAGCGCTGCGGCCGTTTTCGGGAGCGACGCGTTTCTCCATGCGATGTCTCGGGCATGCGCGTCTTCGCGGCGGTGTCGATCAGCGTGCTCGTCGGGTGCAGTGAACGTCCCACCGGCATCACCTTCGGAGCGCCCACGCCGCTCACGCAGCTCGAGACGACCTCGATTCACGCCCTCGACCTCGCGCTCACCATCGGCGTCGGTGACGACGTCGAGGCGCAACACCAGAGCGAAGCCGGGCGCACGCGCGTGCGGGTCGAGCGGGCCGATGACGGCGCCACGCTGCGCATCCTCGAGTGGAAGAACTCGAACCTCGAAGGCCGCGGCGTGAAGGTGACGCGCACGAACGTCTTCACCACCGACGATGATCAGCCCGTGGCGACAGAGACCGCGCTCTTCGCGCGCAGCCTCACGCAGCCGCTCGCCGGCCCCGATGCGCTCCAGGTCGAGCTGATGCGCGTGCCCACGTTCTTGAACCGCCGAGTCGCGCGCCTCGAGCACACGTTCGCGTCGCTCGCGCGTCAGTCGCTCGGCCAGAACGTCGAAGTGCGCAGCGCCACCGTGCAGCTCACCGGCGCCACCGAGTCAGTCGCCATCTTCACCACCACGCTCGACGCGACGACGACCTCGGGGCCCGTGCAGATGGACTACGCGCTGACGGGAACGCTCGAGGTGCAGCGCGCCGACACGTTCATTCTCGGCTTTGCGCTCGAAGGCCCGATCACCGTCGAAACACCGGGCGCCACCACCGAACAACCCTCGGTTCGCGGCGTCGGAACCCTCGTGCTCTCGCGTCGCATGCGCCCGCTCATCTCTGCAGAACCACAGGTGCTCAGCGCCCGGCCCTGACGCGGCGCAAGGCCTGTCTGGGCTCAGGCGCAGATGTATGGCGAAAGTCGGGAAGGGATTTTCGAGGTCACGGCATCTGACTTTGAAACCCACTCTTGCCGGAGTTCGCCGATGAAACACGCAATCTCGTCGTGTGCAGTCCTCGTGTGTCTGTTGTCTGGCAGCGCGTTCGCGCAGCTTGGCAATGGCACCAACCCCGAGTGTCTCGACCCCTCGTGCGGCAAGCCCAAGGAGGAGGGTGGCGGCAGCTCGCCCTGCACCAACGGCGTCTGCAACGGCGGCTGCGGCTGCTCGGTCTGGGTCGCGTACACCGATGACGGCAAGACGCTCGCGTACACCGACGACTCCGACGGCGACGGCAAGGCCGACGACGCCGACAACTGCCCCTTCTCGTCGAACCGCGATCAGATCGACGCTGACGGCGATGGCGTCGGTAACACCTGCGACAACTGCTCGGCGCTCTCGAACTTCAGCCAGCTCGACGCCGATGGCGACGGCATGGGCGACAGCTGCGACGGCGACCTCGACGGTGACACCGTGGCCAACCTCGTCGACAACTGCGCCTCGATTCCCAACCGGCCCGCGAACGGCGTGCAGTCGAACCTCGACGGTGACGCGTTCGGCGACGTCTGCGACCTCGACCTCGACGGCGACGGCTTCGACAACGCGCTCGACCTCTGCCCCTTCGTCGGCACCGCGCAGAACATCGACCTGCCCGGCAACGCGCAGTGCAAGCGCGACACGGACACGGACGGCATCTTCGACCACCTCGACAACTGCATCGGCAACGCGAACCCGAACAACCAGGACCTCGACCGTGACGGCCTCGGTGACGTGTGCGACCTCGACGTCGACGGCGACGGCCTCAACGACAAGCTGCCCGACCTCACCCCCTCGGCTCAGGACAACTGCGTGGGCGTGCGCAACCGCAACCAGCTCGACAACGACTTCGACGGTGAAGGCGATGCGTGCGACGCGAAGTTCTGTCTCGTCATCGACCCCGCCAACAAGTCCGACTGCCTCGACCCGAACGGCCCGTTCAAGGTGCACGGTGGTGGCGCCGTCACCCTGAAGCGCGGAGACAAGTTCCGCCTGCCCATCTTCGCCAACCGCAACGGCGCCGCCATCGAGTACACGTGGACCGTCGTCTCGCGCCCCACGGGCAGCCGCGCCGCCGTCGAGAACCCCACGGGCGCCGTCACCATGTCGAACAACTTCCAGTACGCGTACACCGACCAGAGCGTGCCCAGCTTCACCAGCGACGTCGACGGCCAGTACGACATCCAGCTGCAGGCGAAGCTCGCGTTCCCCGACCGCGCGTACCCCGAGAAGAAGGACTCGGTCTCGGCCCTGAAGATGACCGCGACGCCTGACGGTGGCGCCAACGCTCCGACCAGCTGCAACGCGGTGCCGGTCGATGCCTCGCTCGCCGCCTTCGGTCTCGCCGCCCTCGCGATGCTCCGCCGCCGCAAGGTCTGAGCTGATCAGTCGAAGGCTTGAGCTGAATCACCCGGACGCCCACGCGCCCGGGTGTTTCATTTTCTGGAACGAACGAGCGGAACAACTGCGTGTCCGCACAAAGACTCGCGTCGACCATTGTCCTCACTACAGTCATCGCTCCGTGGCACCCCCGTCGACTCCCACCGAGCGTGTCGTCTTCGAGCAGACCTTCGAGGGTCTCTTCATCACCGGCCTTCGCGCCCGCATGTCACCAGCCCTCGTGGCCGCGCTGAAGGCCGAGGGCCTCGACGTCACGCAGAAGCTCAGGCCCGCCTACCCCACCGAGGTGTGGACGAAGTGCTGTCTCACCGCGGCGAAGCACCTTCACCCGCAGGAGCCCGTCGAGGTCGGTCTGCGGCTGCTCGGTGAGTCGGTCGTCGAAGGCTTCGCGAACGGCTTCCTCGGACGCGCGCTGTTTGGCGTGGTGCGGGTGTTGGGCCCCAACCGTGCCCTGGCGAGAGCGCGGCAGAACTTCCGCTCGGGCAACAACTACTCCGACGCCACCGTGACGAAGCTCGAGAACGGTGTGCACGAGTTGTGGATGAACGAGCGCGGGCCGACGCGCTACGTCTGCCAGGGCATCGTCCTCGCGGCGCTCCGTGAGATGGGCACGCCCGAGCCGAAGGTCGAGGTGGCCCGCTTCGACGACGAGGCCGTCTGGTTTCACGTGACGTGGAAGCTGAGCTGACGCTTCCCTGCACGCGAAGTCCGTAGGAGAACGGTGCCGGTGAACGTCCTGCTCGCGCTCGTGGTGGCGGTGGCTCCGGGTGATGCGCCGCGGCTGCTGGTGATGCCCGACGTCTCGGGCAGCGCCCTCGCCGCGTCGAACGCCAGCACGCCCCAGAGCCTGCTCGACGCCCGCAAGCTCGCCGAGGCGCTGCGCTACGAAGAGGCCGTCGTCGAGTTCCAGCGCTACCTGTCGACGCCCGAGCGGCCCGTGAAGGAGCGCTCGCTCGCCCTCTTCGAGCTGGGCTTTCTGCACCTCGTGCTCGGAGACGATGCGACCGCACAGGCCCGCGCCATCGAAGCGCTCGAGCTCGACCCGAAGCTGTCGTTGCCGCCGGGCACGCCGCAGAAGCAGGTCGACTTCGTCAACCGCACCCGCAAGACGTGGCTGGCCCGCGCCCGCCTCGAGGTGAAGGACCGTGAAGGCTCCGACGCGGCGTCGCTGGTTCGCGTCGAGGTGTCCGACCCCGAGCAGAAGGTGGCGCGCGTGCTGATCCGCTTCTCCGCGAAGTCCGTCGGCCCGTTCGCGTCGGCCGAGATGACGTGTGAGGCCAACCAGTGCAACGCCGCGTTGCCCTCACCGACGGGAGACCCGAGCTTCACCGCGTACTACTTCATCGAGGCGCTCGACGCGTCGCAGGCCACCATCGCGCGCGCTGGTGGAGCCGATGCTCCAGCGCAGCTCGTCGTCGTCGACCAGCGGCCCTGGTACCAGTCGCCGTGGGTGTGGGCCATCACCGGCGCCGTCATCGTCGGAGGCGCTGCCGTCGGTTACGCGCTCGCGCCCGGGCCACGATGAGGTGGTGGTGGGTGGGGTTGGTCGCGTGCAGCCCGCTCAAGCCGATGAGCCTCGGTGATGTCTGCGGTGATGGCACCAACGGCGTCGTGATGCGGGTGACGTACTGCCCCGAGAAGCTCGACTGTCTGCGCACCGAGCCCGAGGTGGCGTCGTTTCGAATGCACTGCGCCGTGCCGTGCTCGGCCGATGGCGGCTGTCCTTCGGGGTGCTCGTGCGGCACGGGCTTCTCACCCACCTGCCGGAGAAGTGACGCGCAGCTCTGCGCTCCAGAGTAGGCGTCAGGCGGCGCGACGGCCGAGGGCAGCGACGAGCCGCGCTTGCGTGAGTGGCTTCGCGAGGAAGTCGTTCATGCCCGCGCTGCGACAGGCCTCGACGTCTTCACGGTCAGCCGACGCCGAGAGCCCGATGATGCGTGTCGCAGCGTTCAGGCTCGCGCGAATGCGGCGCGTCACCTCGAGCCCGTCCATCTCGGGCATGTGCACGTCCATCAACACCACGTCGAAGGACTGCTTCGCGACCGCCGCGAGCGCCGAGGGCCCGTCGGCCGCCACCGTCACCTCGCACCCGCTCTTGTCGAGCAGCCGCTGCGCCACCAGCCGGTTCACTGCGTTGTCGTCGACCACCAGCACGCGCAGGCGCTCGAGGTGGGCCATCGCCATCGACGGCGCAATCACCGGTGGCTCGGTCGCCTCGAGGGGAATCAGACACGTGAAGGCGCTTCCAGCTCCAGCGCTGGACTCGAGCGTCAGCGCGCCTCCCATCAGCTCGGTCAGCTGCTTCGACAGCGCGAGCCCCAGGCCCGTGCCCTGCCGAGTGCGGACCCGCGTGTCGTCGGCTTGCACGAAGCGCCGGAAGAGCCGCTGTTGCTGCTCCACCGTGATGCCGATGCCAGTGTCACGCACCTGAAACCGGAGCACGCCGTTCTGCTGCGAGACGTGCAGCGTGACGCTCCCGCGCTCGGTGAACTTCACCGCGTTGTTGATGAGGTTGTTCAGCACCTGCCGCAAGCGCAGCCCATCGACCTTCACAGCGGCAGGCAGGCCCTCGTCGACCTTCACCTCGAGTGAGAGGCCCTTCTGATGCGCCATGGGTGCCCACAGGCCCCGCAGCTCATCGGACAGCACCCGAAGAGACTCGGCCGTCGGGTGCAGCTCGAGCTGCCTGGCCTCGAGCTTCGAGAGGTCGAGCACGTCGTCGATGAGGGCGTGGAGCAGGGCGCCGCTGCTGCGAATGATCTGCACCATCTCGCGTTGGTCGGCGCCGAGCGGGTGCGTGAGCAGCGCGTCGGCCATGCCCAGCACCCCGTTGAGCGGAGTTCGAATCTCGTGGCCCACGTTGGCGAAGAAGGCCGACTTCGCGCGCTCGGCTTCGCGCACGCGCTCGAGAGAGCGCTCCCGCTCGTTGGCCACGGCGTGCATCAGCGCCATCGACGCCGTCACGATGGAGATGAAGTTCATGACGTGGGTGACGACTGGCATCGGGTCGACCTGTGGCGCGACGACGCCCAGGTGCCCGGCGAGGCTCACCGCAGTGCCTGCGATGATGGTGCGAACGAACCAGCGTCGTGTCTCGGCTGCGTCGAGCACCGCTGCCGAGACGAGCGGCAGCAGCAGCAGATACCCGAGGTTCGTCAGGTCGGCCGGCGTGGTGGCGAGCGTGCCCAGGCAGAGCGGCCCGAGGAACGCCCACAGAAACACCTGCACCGTTCTTCGTGCGCTGGCCCACGCGTGGGTGCGGTACCACCAGAGCGTGGCGCCCGCCGTGAGCGTGTCGACGACGTTTGCGGCCGACAGCAGCCAGACACCCGAGAACGCCGCCAGCACTGCCGAGACCGCGCTCAGCACCAGCGCCAACCAGACGATGATGGCGAACACCTGCGCGCGTGGCTGATCAGCCGCTGGAGCGTCCTTCGGCGAGCTCCAGGTGAGAAGGCGCGTCCAGCGAGGCAGCACGAGAGACCTCAGCTATTGCTGTAGCCGTGCCGCCGCCTGATGTCAGCGAGTCGGAGCGGACTGCTGACCTGAATCAACTCACCGTTCGATGGCGAGCTTGAGCAGCCCCGTGCGCGAGCTGTCGTCCATGGTGTTGGCCACGCGGTACGCGATGACGCGCCGGCCGTTGGAGAGCAACCCGAGCTTCGGCACTCCGCCCTCGGCGTCGACGGTGATGGGCGTCTGCCACCGGCCTCCGCCTTTGCGGGTGACCTTCAGCGAGTCCTGCGAGGTCTGGCACTCGGCGACGGCGACGTTGCTGGTGAGGCTGCAGTCGTAGAAGGCGATGGAGGGCTCATGGTTGATCAGATCCATCGCGAGCGACGGGTACCAGCCGCCCGAGCCCGACGAGACGACCGTCTCCTCTTCGTCCCACGTCACGGCGTCGGGAGAGCGTCGATAGCCCAGCACGCTGCCCCGGACCGCCGCGACGGCGTAGCCCTCGACCGCGTCCCAGGCCACCTGAGGACCAGTCATCGTGTTCGGGCTGGCGAGCACCACCTGTGGCGGCGTCCACCCGGTCGCGGTTCGACGTTGCAGCACCGCGTCTGCGCCAGCGCCGTCCGACGTCTTCACGTTCTGGTCGTAGACGAGCACCGTCTCGTCGTTCGGCCCCGCAGTCATCATCAGGCGAGCGCCGCGGCCGGGCTTGGTGTCGAAGCCGGCGAAGATGCAGCGGGGCGCGAGGGCTCCGAGAGTGCCCTCCATCGATTCGAGGTCGCTGCCGGTGTAGTCGGTGTTGTTCTGCGCAAAGTGAATGTCGCGGTACGCGAAGATGGCGCGGCCGGTCGCATCGAAGCGCAGCGCCGGCCACAGCCCCACGATGGAAGCGCCCATCGGAGAGCCCGGAGGAGCGCAGACGTCACCCAGCGTCGCCGCCGCCACTTCGGTCCACGTCGAGCCGCTGCGTGTCGCCAGCGATGCGTCGTGTTGAAACCAGAACACCGAGGGGGCGTTGGGCAACAGGCGGTCGGGCCCGCCGAGGAACGCGACCGTCGGCTCCTTCGTCGTCGGGTGCAGCGCCACCGCGAGCCCCGCCGTCCGCTGCATGAACCGAATCGTCTGAATGGCGCTCACCACGCCGCTCTTCCACTCGACGACGTTGAGGTTCAGGTCGTCGATGCCCTGAACCGTCTGCGTACCCTTCGGCGTGTAGTAGGCGACGACGACGCGGTCATCGGCTGCGTCGACGGCCATGGCCATGGGGAAGAGCCCGCGCGCGGCAGGGTCGAGCTCGACGATGGTGAAGGCGCCAGCCGAACCTCCGCCTGCTCCTCCAGCGCGACCGCCTCCCGTTCCACCGTCGTTGGCCGGGACCATCGGTGAGCAGCCCATCACCGTCACCACCGCCAGAAGCAGCCGCATGCGCCGATGCTCGCACGAACGCCACCCGCGCATCCCTGTCGCTTCGATGACGTGGGTCATGGTGTTTGTGAATCAGTTGCGCTGATTCGAGGTTTGAATCGAATAAGTCGAAGTTTGGCTCCCGAATCCCGCACACCCTCGGAGGGACCACCATGCGGATTTGGATACTTCTCGCCTCGACTGTCGTCTTGCAGGCCTGTTCACCTTCCACCACCACACCTGAAAAGAAGTGCGCCGACTTCTGCGGAGTGGGCGCTGCCTGCGTGGACGGCAGCTGTGTGCCGCTGAAGTGCGAGCCCGCCTGCGGCGCGGGACAAGCGTGCGAGAACGGCAGCTGCAGGCCAGTGCCAGCCATCACCTGCAACCCTGTGTGTGGCCCGTGTTCGACCTGCGATTCGACCGGCGCAGCACCGGTTTGCGTCGACCTGTGCGGTACCGGCACGACCTGCAACGCGGCGACGAAGCGCTGCGAGCCGAGGGCGTGTGAGCCTGCGTGCGGGCCGGGCACCGCCTGCCTGGGTGGCGTGTGTACACCCGTGCCTCCGTTGCAGTGCACGCCTGCGTGCGGGCCGGGCACCGCCTGTCAGAGTGGCGTGTGTGTTCCCGTTCCTCCGCTGCAGTGCACGCCTGCGTGCGGCCCGGGCACCGCCTGTCAGAACGGAGTGTGCACTCCAGTGCCTCAAATTCAGTGCAGCCCGGTCTGTGGTCCCTGTCAGGTGTGCAACACCATGGGCGCGGCGCCAGTCTGTCAGTCCACCTGCGGGTCGGGCTCTGCCTGTGACACCACGAGAAACCTCTGCGTCTCCATCGCCGAGCTGCACGCCAACGCGGCGCAGCTGCGAGGGCCGTTCGCGACGGGCTACGCGGTCACCGCCCAGTGCGTCTCGTGCCACCAGCGCCAGACGGCCGACTTCATGACGACCGTTCACTGGACGTGGAAGGGCCCGACGCCGCAGCTCTTCTCCATCACCAACCCGTCGCAGGCCAGGAACCCCGGCACCATCGGCAAGGGCACGCTCATCAACAACTTCTGTGTCGCCACCGCCAGCAACGACAAGCGCTGCGACCAGTGCCACGCAGGCTACGGCGGAGACCCCGACCCGGTGCGGCCACAGAAGTCTGCGCGCGCGTACACGATGTTCGACGCCACTGACGCCGGCGCCGACTCCTCGATTCCGCTCGCCAACCGCGTCGACTGTCTCGTCTGTCACAGCGACCCGACGGCTGGCTACGCGAAGGACCCGAAGAACTTCGGCAACCCCGCCGCCACCTCGAACCTCGCGCTCGCAGCGCAGATGATCATCAAGCCCACCCGCACCAACTGCGGCGCCTGCCACTTCTTCGCGGGCGGCGGCGACAACGTGAAGCTGATGGGCAGCTCGCTGAAGAACCCGCCCGTCAGCGTCGACGTGCACATGGGCCGAGGCATGGAGTGCTCCGACTGCCACGCGCAGACTGGCCACCGCTTCAGGGGCGCCGGCGTGCACGTGCCCACGAACAACGGTCGCGTCCAATGCACCGACTGCCACGGCGCTTCGCCGCACACGGGCCGGGTGCAGTCGACCGGAGAGCAGCTCGACACGCACACCGCGAAGCTCGCCTGCCAGACCTGCCACATTCCGCGCTTCAGCCGCGGCCAGTTCGGCAAGACGAGCTGGGACTGGTCGACGACCGGTAACAACGGGCTCGGAGTCGCAGGCGTCGTGTCGACCAAGGTGAACGACCTCGGCGTGGCGGACCCGGCAGGCACGGCGGTCACGACGTACGACTACATCAAGGGCACCTTCGTCTGGCAGCGCAACATCGCCCCCGCCTACGCGTGGTCGAACGGCACCACGGTGCACATGACGACGGGTGACAAGCTCGACCTCACGATGTTGGGGCTCGGCAACGACGATGCCTCACGCATCAACCTGGGTTCGCCCCTCGGCGCGAGGACGGACCCGACGTCGAAGATTGCTCCCTACAAGCTGATGCGCGGCCGCCAGGGCGTCTACGTCGACGGGCCTGACAGCTACGTGCTCGCCCAGAACGTCTTCGGCCCGAACAGCCTCTGGGGCGTCTTGCAGGCCCCGGGCTACACCTTCACCAGCCAGGCGACGATGGACACGCTGTGGACCTCGGTGTTCAGCCGCGGCGCAGCAGCCGCCGGGCAGGTGGCCACGGGCACGACCCTCGCGAAGTTCGACCCCGGCACGGGGCGCGGGTGGGACTGGCGCAACACGAAGCTGTATCTCGACCTCAACCACGAGGTGGCGCCGAAGAACCTGGCGCTCGGAGCCTCGGGTGCCTGCACCGACTGCCACAGCGCGACCCCGAAGCTGCCGCTGTGCGAACTCTACGCAGGAGCCGCGCAGAAACCGTGGGGAGTGACCTGCCCGTAGGCAGGACTGAATCGAACAGAGCGTTGACTGGCTCTCGGCCGTGCCCGCCTTCATCGGCGGGCGCCGTGAAGCAGCTGGTCATGGCTCGGGCGGCGCGACGTTCGGTGACCTCGTCGCGCTGCCCGTCTTACACTCCACGGTGTGAGCGACCCGCAGCCGGCGAAGTGGTGGTGGGCTGTCTGGGCCGTGGGCTTGCTGAGCACCACGGGCAGCCTGCTCGTCACCTCGCTCTTCATCGGCGCGTTCCTGAAGCCACACGCGTTCGGCGCTCGTGATGGCCAGGGGGCGGCAGGGCTCGCGGCGCTGATTCTGCTGGTGGGAGCCGTGGCGGCGTTGATCAGCGCCATCGTGCTGCTGGTCGCAACGACCCGCGTTCGTCGGCGCGGAGCAGCTTCGTGGCTCTGGCCCGTCAGCCTCGGTGTTCCGACGTTGTTGGCCGCTCTCGCGGTCGCGCTCGGGACGCAGGCGTGAGTGGCTCGCGCTATCGATAGCCGACGTCCGACAACGCCAGGTTCAAATTGCGCCATTCTCCCTGATCGACGAGGCGCTCATTGAGGCCGAGCGGAAACTGCTTTCTGATCATCCCCAGATCGTTCAGCGCTCTGCGGCGGGTCGCACGCCAGTTTCGTGGTGCTCGAACAGGAGCTACGCACGCTCACACGAGGCGTGAAGGCGCTGCTCGACACCGACACCCGGACTCGAGAGGGACACCTCGTAGACGGTGTCGGAAAACGCGGGCAGCGCAACGCGCCAGCGACGTTCAGCTCTGCAGCAGAATCGACTGGTGTACCTGCCAGTCGAGCCGCTGCACGGTCTCGGGCTCTTCACTCCCGCCGAGCGCGAGCGCGGGCACGAAGCCGTAACACTCGTTCGGCTCGCACGGACCGAGGCGCTGCTTCACTTCGTCGAACAGCGACAGCCGCAGGAACGCCTCCTGGAAGTCACGGTCGTCGAGCCCTTCGAGGAAGGTGTCGACCGAGGTGCCGAGCACCGTCATCTTCTTGAAGTGCACGTCGATGAGGGCGATGTCGGCCTCATTGTCGGGGTCTCCCACGCCGAGTTCTCGCGCGCGCTCCCGCAGGTCACGGAAGACGAGCAGCTCCCCGAACGCCGTGCGCCCGATGGACCGCCGCCCATCGACGTTCCCCATCAACCAGTCGTGCATCTCGTCGTCGAGCGCCCCGGGAGCCGTGATGACGATGAGCCCGCCCGCGTACGAGCCGGGCTTGAGCCGCTTCGTGAGGGTGGCGAACGCCGGGTGTGACTCAGGACCCACCAGCGCAGTCTTGTTCGCGAGCGCAGTCTTGTTCGCGGGCGCAGCCTTCTTCGCGGGAGCAGTCTTCTTCGCGGGCGCAGTCTTGTTCGCGGGCGCAGCCTTCTTCGCGGGCGCAGTCTTCTTCGCGGGCGCAGTCTTCTTCGCGGACTTCTTCACAGCGCGTCGTTGGGCCATGACCACAGCCTCGCGGGACGGGCAGGGTGGAAGCGAGCAGATTCCTCTCGTCACTGGCCGGGCGCAGCCCGCACACTTGCTCTCCGCATGCCTCGCCCGTCGTCGCTGGTCTTCTTCAACGAGCAGGACTCGCCCGAGCTGGCTGCGACGTTCACTCCCGAGGTGGTGCAGCAGCTCGTCGCGCTCGAAGCAGGCGTCGCGATGGGCATGCGCGACCTCTCCGACGTGCGGGCGGCGACGATTCGAACGCTCGAAGAAGCAGGAGTTCCCGTCACGGCCTGGGTGCTGCTGCCCCGCGAGGAGGGTTACTTCGCCACGCACGACAACGCGCCCAGCATCGAGGCCGCGTGCGAGCGACTGCTCGAGTGGAGCACCACTCATCGCCTCGCGCTCTCGAGCATCGGACTCGACTTCGAGCCCGACCTGCGCGACCTCGACCAGCTGATGGTGAAGCCGCTGCGTACCGTCGGCCGGTGGATGTTCCGTCGGGGCAGACTTCCTGTGCTCGACGCCGCGGCCCGTCGCTACCAGGCGCTCATCGACACGCTCCGCGCAGCGCGGTGGAAGGTCGAGACCTACCAGTTCCCTTTCGTCGTCGACGACCGACGCTTCGCTTCACGCTTCTGGCAACGCACGCTCGGCGCGCTCGCCCTCGAAGCAGATCGCGAGGTCGTGATGCTGTACTCGAGCCTGCTCCCTGCAGGTCACGGGCTGCTCTCGCACTACGCGCCGCACTGCCGCGCCATCGCCGTCGGCAGTACAGGCGGAGGCATCGACCCGCTCCCCAAACTCTCGTGGGCCGAGCTCGAACGAGACCTGCTCACCGCCGCAGCTCACGCGCCTCACCTCTTCGTCTTCAGCCTCGAAGGCTGCGTTGCCCAGCAGGTGCTCGCGCGGTTTGCATCGTTCGATTGGGACCGTGCTGCGCCTGCGTCGCTGGCTCAACGAGTCGGTGGCCGCTCGATCATCACGGTCGCAGGAGCACTCGCCCGCTGGTTCTGATCCACCAGAACAACCCACCAGAATCAGGCCTCGCCCACCTCACCTGACAGCTGGAAATGGTGGATCAAACTCCAGAAAAGGCGCCGGGCGGCCTTGGAAACCCTCTGATTCTCTGGTTTTCTCAAGTTCCGGCGAGCGAATGTCCCACGAAATTCGACCGGCGAGTCTTCACCCCATACTCGCAGTTCACTGAGGCAAACGAACATGTTCATCAACAAGAACCTGAACAACGTCATCCAGGGCGCTGTCATCCGCGGTCAGATTGCGGGCGCGAAGTCGGACGGCAAGGTCACCACCACCGAAGCCAACGCGCTCATCGCTCGTGCGAAGGCCGGCGGTGTTCAGCCCTCCGAACTCCAGGCCCTCCGCCAGCTCGCTCTGGAGTCGAAGAACAACAACAAGTTCGACGCCGGCGCCAAGGCTGCTCTCAACAACTTCCTGGGCAACAGCGCTGACCGCTCGTTCGCGTCGGGCCGCCTGCCTCCCGAGGCGAGCCTTCCGCAGCGCTTCGGCATCTTCGGCGGCGTGTTCGACAAGGCGCGCCTCGCTGCCCTCGACAAGCACTTCAAGAAGGACGACGGCCGCATCGGGCAGGGCGAGATGCGCAGCATCCTCAAGAACGTCTTCAAGGACGGGAACATCTCGCCGCAGGAGCGCAGCTACCTGCAGTCGAAGCTGAAGGACCCGGCGGTGAGCGCACAGGCGAAGAAGGACATTCGCCTCATCCTCTCGATGCTGCCCGGCTCGCGCTTCACGGGTGATGGCATTCTCGTTCGCCCGAAGTGGCCGCGCCACATCCCCGGCTTCCCCACCTTCCCCCGTCCGCCCACCACCGGCACGCCTCCTCCCCCGGGCGGCACCACGACGCCTCCTCCCACGACGACCACGCCTCCTCCGCCTGCCACCACCACGCCTCCTCCGGCCCCCACCACGGGCGGCTCTGGCTCGACGGGCACTGGCGGCACGGGTTCGACGGGCGGCACGGGGGGCACCGGCGGCACGGGTTCAACGGGCGGCACTGGCTCGACGGGCGGCCCCAGCTACAACGGCAGCTTCCCCACCTACCCCACGCCTCCGAAGGACCCGAAGGACCTCGCCGGCCAGAACAAGTTCCAGGAAGACATGTTCGCCTTCCAGCAGGCCTCGCAGAACATGAACATGTTCTGGCAGATGATGCAGAACACCCTGAAGTCGATGGGTGACACGGCGAACAACGCGGTCCGCAACCTCCGCTAAGCCGAACAGCCTCACGAAGTCGCGAGAGGGTCGCCCGTCACCGGGTGGCCCTCTCGGCGTTTGGGCCTCAGATGTCGCTCGTGGCCAGATGAACCCAGGCGGCACCACGCGTTCGACCCGTCGTCGAGAACGCGTAGACGGTCGCCACCGCTCCCGGCTCCAGACCGCGCGTGCGCAGGAAGTCGTGCTCGTTGCTCAGCCGCCTATCGAGCGCGAAGCACGCAGGTCCCTGCGCTCCCTGCTCGACGAGCTGCTGCCCACCACGGCGCAGGAAGTCCGCGTGCGAGTGGCCCCACCCTGCCGGGCCACGTGGAAGATGCACGAGCGGCCAGGGCTGCTTCGTCGACTGGAGCACGAAGTCCTTCTTCCCCAGCGTCGAAAGCACGTCAGCGTCGACGGAAGGACTCAAGTCGAGCCCAGCGCTCGTCGGAGTTGGTGGAGCTCCCTCGACGCTCAACGCCGCCAGCTTGCGCGGCTCGACGAAGTAGACGTTCAGGAGCGCGAACGGAGCACCCAGCTTCATCGGCGTCACGCCCTTCGCGGCGTTCATCACGTCACCGCGTTCCCCACGCATGGCGGCTCCGAAGGCGAAGCGCCACGAGAGTCGACGCGGCGAGCGCGCCCAGACGCCGAGCGCGAAGAACAACATGCGCGCAGGAACACCTTGCCCGCGCCAGGCCTTCGCCACCTTCAGGTCCCCGAGGTACACGCCGTCCACCGCGCCATCAGCAGCCCGCACCGGCTTTCGCACCGCCGCGATGCAGCCGACGACGCGGCCCTTCTCGAGCGCCACCACGAAGTGCGCTTCGCCCATGCTCGAGAAGAACGGGTGGTAGGCCTCGCCGTGCGACAAGACGAAGCGGTCTCGGCCGTCGTCGATGGGGTACGAGACGTCACGCTCGAGCGCGCGCAGGTCTTCGACGAACGGTGCGAGTGCGTGGGCTTCGACATGCCGCAGCTCGAGGCTCATCGGCGTCTCATCACGGTGAGGCGCTCGTAGAAGAGGGCACGCTCCATCGACGTGCAGCGCGCCGAGAGCGCTTCGTCTTCTTCGAAGCCCTGAAAGAGCGGCCGCCAGTCACGCTGGTTGTTCAACTGCCGCCACACCACCAGCGTGCCGGGCCGCGTGACCGCCAGCGCCTTCGCCCACGCCTCGACGAGCGACGCGTCGGACCAGTCGAAGATGTTCGAGAGGCTGACCACGCCGAAGCGCTCGAGCGAGGGGACGTCGCCGAGACTGCCGAGGTGCCACGAGACGTCGAGGCGGCTCTGGCTGATCAGAAACACCGGCGGCGTGAGGTAGCGCTGCAAGAGCACGTGCTGCAGCCACGGGTTGGAGGCCGCATCCTCTCGCTGAAGCCCGCGCTCGAAGACGCGCTGAAAGTACGAGGGGTACGAGCCGCGAACCGCGTGCCTCGTGGCGTCTGGCCCGAACATGGCGTGCAGCAGCCCCTCCGCGAAGGCGACCTCGAAGATGGCAGGCCAGGACGGAGACGAGAGCCACTTCGAGCGCAGCCGCCCGCGCGTCGCGTCGTCGCTGGAGAAGAAGGTCTCGAGCTCGTCACCGGGCGCGACGAACTGCTGCCACCCAAAGCGCAACACGCGGAACAGCTTCTCGAACTCGCCACACTGCGAGAGGCCGGCCTCGTCGGTGGCGTTCACGTTGAGGCGGGCGAGTGCTCCATCAGCGATGGCGTCGGCCTTTCGCCGCGCGTGCGCGAGCTGGTCGGGGTTGAGGTCGAACGCGTGCACGTCGAGCGAAGGAAAGGCGTGCTTGAGCGCGAGCGCGGTACAGCCTCCCGACGCGACGGTGAGACAGGCTGCCGGCCTCACGGTCTCGACGAGCGCGGCCTCGACCGCGAAGTCTTCTCGCACGACGGCGAACTTCAACATGCAGCGAAGGGTCGCACGGTCACGCGTTCGTTCAAGGCCTGTCGAAGGTCTGGGCACTGGCAGGTCGCGCAAAGTCGTGATGAACGGTCGGTCGCATGGTGAGCGTTGGAGACATCGCGCCCGACTTCGACACGGTCGACTGCCGTGGAGAGCGGCTACAGCTCTCGAGCTTCCGCGGGCAGCGCAAGGTGGTGCTCTTCTTCTTCCCGAAGGCGTTCTCGCCCGCGTGCACGCTCGAGGTGCGCAACTTCCGCGACAACTACCAGCGCATCACGCAGCTCGACGCCGAGCTCATCGGCGTGTCGGTCGACAAGGCCGAGCGCAACTGCCGCTTCGCGACGGAAGAGGGCCTGCAGTTTCGGCTCATCGGTGACGAGTCGCGCACCATCAGCGGGCTCTATGGCGTGATGTGGCCGGTGCTGCGTCTCGACCGCCGCGCGACGTTCGTCATCGGCCTCGACGGCAAGGTGGAGGACGTCTTCCACCATGAGGTGCAGGTGTACCGTCACCTCGAAGACGTGCTGGACCGCCTGGCGGCTGCGAAGGGCGCGCCCCACACCCAGCCCGCGTCGACGCCGACGTGAGGCATCTCTGGCTCGTGCTGGTGCTTGGGCTCGGGTGCCGTGCGACGGTTCACGTTCCCTTCTCCGGCGCCGTGTCGCTTCAGAGTGTCGATGCAGGGTCGACGCGCCCGCACGGTGTCTGGCTTCGAAGCGAGGACGACCTGGTGAAGCGCGGCCTGCCACTCACGCCGCCCGACTGGTCGAAGTTCGACGTGGTGGTGGTGGCGGTGGGCCAGCAAGGCACGACCGGGCATCGCGTCACGATGGAGCGCATCACCCTCGTCGACGACGCCATCGTCTTCGACGTGCATCACGAGTTGCCGCTGGGCCCCGTCGGTGAGGCGCTCACGTTCCCCGGAGTCGTCGTGCACCTGGAGAAGGGGCTCTCGCTGCGTCGCCGCGTCGTCAGGGTCGATGGCGTGGTGGTGCCGTGTTCGTGGGAGACGAACCGATGAGCTGCTACCGCAGCGCTTCGAGCTGACGCCGCGCTTCGTCGCGTTGGTCGAGCAGCACGATCATCTCGCGGTGCAGCTGCTCGTACTGGCGGTTCGTGTGCTGCCACTCCTCGGTCGCGTGGGCGAGGTCCTTCTCCACCTGCGCGACGTGGGCCTGGAGGGTGGCGGTGGTGGCGACGTGCGACTCCCGCTCGAGCGCGACGGCGTTGGCGTGTTCGGCCTCGAGGGCCGCCAGCTTCACGCGCGCGGCGTTCTCGGCCTCGGCGAACTTCGTCGCGGCGGCGGTGAGCTGCGCCTGCGCGTCGGCGAGCTGCGTCTCGACCTCACGTGTCTTCTGCCGGGCCTCGATGAGCCGCTGGGCCGTGTGCTGGTGCTTCTCCTTCTCTTTCTGGAACAGGCCATCAGCCTCGGCACGCTTTGCCTCGACGGCGGCGACGGCCTGCTGGTGCTGTGCCTCGAGCGTCGCGCGGGCCTTCGCTTCTTCGTCCTTCACGGTGTGAATGGCCGACTCGAGGTCGGCGACGCGCACGGTGAGCTTCTTGCGGTCGTTCTCGGCGCGGGCCAGCTCGACGTTCAGCTCGTCGCGCCTCGAGCGGATACCGGCGAGGTCGTTCTCGAGCTGCGCGACGCGGTTGGTGAGCTCTGACACGCGGGCCTGGGCGCTCTCGGCGACGGCCAGCTGCTGGGTGAGCTTCGTGTCGCCCTCGGTCTTGAGCTGCTCGAGCTCCCACACGCGGGCCTTCGACGACGCGAGCTGGCCTTCGAGCTCGGCGGCCTTGTTGGCGGTCTCGCGAACGGAGGCGAGCTCGGCGTCGACGGCTGCGAACTTCGCCAGCACATCGCGCGCCGCGGCCTGCTCCGTCGACAGCTGCTGCTCGGCAGCGGACAAGGCCTTCTTCGCGTCATCGAGCTCGGCCTCGAGGTCCTGCACGCGAACAGCGGCCTGCCGGGCTTCGTTGAGTTCGGTCTCGAGCGCGGTGACACGCTCCTCGGCCACCTCTGCGCGAGCGCGAGACTCGTCGGCCTCCTTCTGCAGCCCGGGGTCGAGCGCGGGCACCTGGGCCGTCTTCGGACGGGCGACCTCCTTCATCGCTTCGAGCTCGGCTTCGAGCGACGAGACGCGCTGCTTGTGCTGCTTCACCTCGGCCTCGGCTTCGGCCAGTGACTGGTCGAGCGCCTTCATGCGCTTCTCGAGAAGCTCGGGGTCGAGCCTCGAGACGTTGGTGTTGTCCTCTTGTGGGCGCGAGATGGGGGGCAACGTCATCTGCGCGTCGAGCCCTTCGACGTTGAGCGCGATGCGGCCGGTGCGGTCGCCTGCGGCGGCGGTGAGGGCTTCGCGTGGAATGGCGGCGGTCGCGAACTCGCTCTGGGCCTTGCGCAGGGCCTGCTGGGCGTCGAGCAGCTGCTGTTGCAGCTCCTTGTTCTTCGCGCGCTCGGTGTCGAGGGCCTTTCGGGCCTGCCCGTGCAGGTCGCGCTCGTCGGCCAGCTCCTGCTGGGTCGCCTTCAGCTCGCGCGCCGCAGACTTCAGCAGCTCATGAAGCTTCGCGCTGTCAGGGGCGGCCGCCATCGGTCGCCTGTCTAGCGCCTCGCCGTCGTGAGATCAGCCCTTCTTCCCCGGGCATCGTCGACGAACGTCTGAGCGAGCCCCCTCTCCTCGGCCGGGGGATTGGTGTCTCCCAAAGAAGACACACCCTCGGCGGCATGGAACGCACGCGCTCGGACTGGTGCCGCCCATCGAGTCGGACCTCGGCCGTGAGGCGATGTCGCCGAAAGAGGACAGTGCGCTGCTCACAGGGCAGCCCGTGGCGCGGGTTGCGAATCCGCCACTGGCCGGCCGTCGAACTTCAGCGGGTCGACGAGCACCTTCGACACCGAAGGCTCCGTCGCTCGTTCTGATCAGCTGCTCAACCCTTCTTCTTGAACTTCACGAAGTAGTTCTTCACGGCCGCCTCGAGCAGGTCTCCCGAGAGGTGGGGAATCTCTCCGCGGTAGTGCGCGATGTCGATGACCTGGTCGATGAGGTCTCGCGGCTGGCAGGCGGCGAAGGTGCGGTTGTGCGGTTTGTAGTGCGCCTCGATGAGCCAATCGATCATCTCGGCGTCGTAGGCGATGCCGCGCTTCTGACAGACGCCTTCCCAGATGTGGTGGAACTGCTCCTGGTCGGGCGGCTTGACCTCGAGCTTGTAACGAACGCGCCGGAGGAACGCGTCGTCGACGAGGTCTCCGGGGTCGAGGTTGGTCGAGAAGGCGACGAAGACGTTGAAGGGCACCTGCAGCTTCTTGCCGGTGTGCAGCGTGAGGAAGTCGACCTCGCTCTCGAGGGGCACGATCCACCGGTTGAGCAGGTCGATGGGCGAGACCTTCTGCCGGCCGAAGTCGTCGATGAGCAGCATGCCGTTGGTGGCTTTGAGCTGAAACGGCGCTTCGTAGAACTTCACGTCGGGCGAATAGATGAGGTCGAGCGTCTCGAGCGTGAGCTCACCACCGACGACGACGAGGGGGCGGCGGCAGCGCACCCAGCGCGAGTCGGCAGCGGGTGCGTTCGGGTCCTCGGGTGACGGTTTGTGCAACGTGGAGTCGTAGACGCGAATGATGAAGTCGTCGACGAGCAGGGCGTGCGGCACCCAGATGTCGCCGTCGTAACACTCGACGAGTGCCTGACAGAGGGCTGTCTTGCCGTTGCCGGGAGGGCCGTAGAAGAAGACCGCCTTGCCCGAGTTGATGGCAGGGCCGAGGCCGTCGAACACGTAGTCCTTCACGACGAGCTCGCCGAAGTGCTGCTCCATCTTCGCGCGATTGACCCGCATGCCGCGCACGGTCTGAACGTTGACCGCTTCGAACCAGTCTTCGAGGCGCACTGGCGCGGGGCCGTTGTAGCGATTGCGGTCGAGGATCTGACGGATCAGGTCGGTCGCGTAGGTCGTGAGCGTGTAAATCATGCCCGACTTGCCGACGCCCATGCCGGCGCCACCCTTCAAGTCGATGTACTTCGATTTGCGCAGCCCCTCGATGACCTCGTCGATGATGAGCTGCGGCAGCTTGATGCGGCCTGCGATGTCGGAGCCGCGCAGCTCGCCTGCAAAGAAGAGCGCCTTGAGCACCAGCTCTTCGACCATGGTGGCCGAGAGGCCGGTCTCGAGAATCGACCGGGGCTGAGGCGGGAAGAAGCGCGTGTCTCCGCCGGCATTGCGACGCCCCGAGCCACCAGGCGCTCGTGCGCCTCCACCTGCACCAGCGCCGCCACTGCCTGAACCGGGAGCACGTGGAGCCGGGCCAGTGCTCGGTCGAGGCGTTCCAGGTGGGCCACCGGCCCATCCCTGCGACGACACACCCGTGCCACGCCGTTGGGGAATGTTCTGCGTCACTGACGGCCGGGGCCCGTTCGCGGGAGACGAAGGGCGGGGGCGGTCAGCGTCGTCGTCGGAGCCACCACCGGCACCGGCGAACGTAGAGTCACGAGGCATGGCGAAAGCGTAGCCGATGCCACCCAAAGCGCGAGGGGATGGTCGTTGGCGTACTGGTCGAAGCGCTGTCGGAGCTCGCCGGCGCCGTCAGAGCGAAGTCGTCGAATCGCGCTCTCTGCTCAGCCGCGCGCGCCGACGGAGCGCAGCTCGGTACGCACGTCCCACAGCTCGGGGAAGAAGGTGAGCTCGAGCGCGCGCTGCAGAAAGGTGACGCCAGACGAGCCGCCGGTGCCCTGCTTGTGGCCGATGATGCGGTGCACGGTCTTCATGTGACGGAAGCGCCAGAGCTGAAAGCGCTCCTCCACGTCGACCAGCTTCTCGGCCATCTCGTACGCGTCCCAGTACTTCTCGGGCTGCTCATAGACGTCGCGGAAGATGGCCACGATGGCCTCGTGCTTCTTGTACGGCAGCGTGAAGTCGCGCTCGACGCACTCCTTCGGCACCGGGAAGCCGTGGCGGCTCAGGTAGCGCAGGAACTCGTCATAGAGGCTGGGCTGCGCGAGGCGCTTCGAGAGCGAGGCGTGCACGGCTTCGTCCTGCCGGTGTGGCAGCAGCAGGTTTGCATCCTTGTTGCCCAGCATGAACTCGAGCGCGCGGTACTGGTATGACTGAAACCCCGAGGAGCGGCCCAGCGCGTCGCGGAATTGAAGGTATTCGCTCGGCGTCATCGTCTCGAGCACGGCCCACTGCTCGAAGAGCATTCGTTGAATGTGCGCGACGCGGGAGAAAATCTTGAAGCTCGCCTCGAGCTGGTCGCGTTTGACGAACTCGAGCGCGGCGTCGAGCTCGTGCAGCATCAACTTCATCCACAGCTCGCTCGTCTGGTGCTGAACGATGAACAACATCTCGTCGTGCACGGCGGTGCGTGGTGTCTGTGAATTCAGAAGGCGGTCGAGCTGCAGATAGCCGCCGTAGGTCTCCTGTCTGGAGAGGTCGACGTGAATGGACTTCTCGAGCTCGCGCGAGTTGGGCTTCATGAGGCGGGTCCTCTGACTGGAAAATGAAAGACGGCCGTCCCCTGTGACAGGGACGACCGCCAGTACCATGCTCCCCCCGGTGATGCCGCCGCTCGTCCGCTGGGGACGGCGACGCAGTTCGTCAACGGCTCTTCTTCTTCGCCTCGGCGAGGGCCTTCGCGCCAGCACGGCCGCGGGGCAGCTTGATGTCTTCGACGGACTGGGGCGCGGCGCCGTCCTTCCAGTCGGAGGGCAGGCGGCCGGTGGCCTTCAGGTTGCGATACTTCTGGTAGTGGGCCGCGCAGTAGCCCTTCGCACGAGCGGGGCGCTTGCAGCCGATGACAGCACAGGCCTCTTCACCAGCGGCGGCACGAACCTTCACGGCGCCCTTCTTCGCAGCAGGGGCCGCGACGGGGCCGAAGGCGAGCTTGCGGGGACGACCCGGGCCGCGCTTGATGGGGGCTCCGAAGGCTGCCGCGAAGCGGGCGAGAACCTCACCCTGCTGCTGGAGCGCGTCGGCGAGAGGCGCGATGGCGTTCGCCACTTCGGCCTGAATCACGCTGCGAATGAGTTGATCGAATGAAGACATTGTCACTCCTGTTGGCGTGCGGGGGCGCACGTCTGGTTGAAAATTCGACGACACAGACAGTTGTTGCGCGCGACGGTCTAATCGAAGGAACGAAACCGTCACATGTTTTTCTTCAGCAGGAGCGTCAACTGTCAGCACCAAAGCCGCAACCCTCACCACGCGAATCAACCCAGCCGCGAGACATGCGCTGGGTCGAAAATGCCCACGCCAGCTGGCCTTTGGGTGTCACCAGAATGAGCCCGGCGTCTCCCCGGGCCTGCGAGAGCGTGGCGACGGCCCGGCGGGCGGCTTCGAAGCCATCGAGCCCAGACTCCACGAGGTCGGCGGCGGCCCTGGCGAGCGTGACACGAATGATGGCTTCACCCAGCCCGGTACAGGACACGGCGGCTTTTCTGTCATCGGCGAAGGTGCCGCAGCCGATGAGTGGAGAGTCACCCACCCGGCCCGGCAGCTTTCCCGTGGTGCCGCCCGTCGAGGTGGCCGCAGCCAGGTGACCTGCCGAGTCGATGGCGACCGCGCCGACCGTGCCGTTCGAGGTGCGGTGTTGCTCCAGCTCCCGCTGTGCCGAGGCGGTCACGAGGACTTCATTTGGCACGGTGGGTAGCCCCTGCTCCCGGCCGAAGGCCTCAGCGCCGGGCCCCACGAGCATGATGTGCCCCGAGCGCTCCATGACCTTGCGAGCGAGTGTGATGGGGTTCTGAAAGCACGTCACGCCCGCGACCGCCCCTGCGTCCAGCGTCGCGCCATTCATGACAGAGGCGTCGAGCTCTGCGCGGCCATCGCGCGTGAGCGCCGAGCCGATGCCAGCGTTGAACACGGGGTCGTCTTCGAGCACGCGTACGGCAGCCTCCACCGCGTCGACCGCGCTCCCGCCCCGTTGCAGCACTGCGTACCCTGCACGCGCCCCGAGCAGACAGCCACGCTTCGCGCCTTCGACGTCGTCGTCAGGTCGATGCAGGCCTGCGCCACCGTGAACCAGAATCGCCACCATGCGCGCTTCTTTACCTCTCACGGGCGGGGAATCGACGACGATGCGCGGGTGAAACGCAGGCTGCTCCGGCTGTTCATCTTCGTGCTGGCGCTCGGGCTCGGCATGGGCGCCTGGGGCTTCTTCATCGAGCCGTCACACCTCGAGACGGTCGAGGTGACGCTGACGCCGCGCACGTGGCCGAGAGCCCAGTCGGGGCTGAAGGTGGCGGTCGTCTCGGATTTGCACATCGGCGCGCCCTTCATCGACGCGAAGGCCATCACGCGCATGCGCGACACCATCGATGCGTGGAAACCAGACCTCGTGCTCATCGCAGGTGACCTGCTCGTCGGCCATGAGCCCGGAGCCACCTTCGTTCCGCCCGATGACGCCGCGGCGATGTTGAAGGGTTGGAGCGCTCCGCTGGGCGTGTGGGCGGTGCTGGGCAATCACGACTGGTGGGTCGACGGCGAAGGCACGACGCGCGCGCTCGAGGCGAATGGCATTCGGGTGCTCGAGAATCAGGCCGTGCCGCTCGACGCGCGCGGTGGCCGTGTCTGGCTCGCTGGCCTCGCCGACGTGTGGACGAGAAAAACCGACGCCGCGAAGGCGCTCGCGCAGGTGACTGACGAGGCGCCCGTCATCGCGTTCACCCACAACCCTGACGTGTTTCCCGAGATGCCGGCGCGCTTCGACGTGTTCTTCGCGGGCCACACGCACGGTGGGCAGGTGAAGTTCCCGCTCGTCGGAGCGCTCGTGGTGCCTTCGAAATACAAACAACGTTACGCGCGCGGCGTCGTGGTCGAAGAGGGGCGGACGTTGTTCGTCACGTCTGGGGTTGGCACGAGCGTGATGCCCGTGCGGTTTCGCGTGCCACCCGAGGTGGCCCTGGTCACTTTGACGGCGCCTTGACCGCGGCCTCTGCTGCGCACTTCACGACCATGCAGTGGCTGCGCTTCTCGGGGCTGCCGTCGGGGTAGCCGAAGCGCATGGGCAGCTTCTTCGCGGTGGCGAACTCGTCGCGCAGCTCCTGCTGAAAGCCCTCCCACGTCCCCAGGAACGACTTCTGGAAGCTGCCGAACGTCTCGACCGAGCAGCCCGCCTTCTTCCAGTAGCGCGGCGGCACGCCGGTGGAGTCGGAAATCATGAACACCGCGTGTGCGACGAGCCAGTCACGAATCACGCCGAACGACGGGTTCCACAACAGATAGCTCGCGGCCTTCGTCATCGCGGCGACGCGGCCCTTCTGGTCGAGGTGTTTGAGGAGCCCCGGCATCTTCGTGAGGCCGTCGTCCGACAGGTTTGCACCGATGTGACGGTGAATGCGGCGCTGCGCCTGCGGCTGGCCTTTCGGTACGAACTGCACCTCGACGTTCGCGAAGGCTGGCGAAAAATCTGGAGCCTTCCACGTCTCCTTCAGCTTCGAGGCCTTCGCGCCTTCGAGCGCGTCGATTTCGGCGCGGCTGAAGTAGTGCAAGGCACCGTCGTCTTCGATTTTGAAGAAGCGCACCGAGACGGGCTCCTGGTCGTGCAGCGCGAGGCCCATCAGGTGCATCGACAGTTGGCCCGGCAGGTCGCCGCGTTGAATCTTCGACAAGTTCACGCTCTTCGAATCATTCGACATCAGCGTGGTGGTCGCGGCCTCGTTCAACGCCTTGAGGGATTGGTCGAGCGACTTCTTGTCAGAGAGCGTCTTGAGGCGGCGCGGGTCGCCGGCGAGCTCGAGTGACATCGTCGTGAGCACCGTTGCGTCGGGGAATGAGGTGAGCGCCATCATGAGGTCGCCACCGCCGAACGGGTACACGAGCTCGGCAGGCAGGTTCGCGGGGCGCTGCGCGGCGATGAACTCCTTCGCGGTGACGCCCCAGTGCGTGCGAAAGCGCTCGAACTTCGGGTTCATCTGTTTGCAGTACGCCTCGACGGTCTTCGCATCGAGCGGTGCAGGCACTTCGCCGGGCTGGCAGGTGACGACCTGGTAGACGAGCCGCACGTCGTCGATGAACTCGGCGGGAGCGTCGTTCGACCCGGCATCAGCGGCAGCGACCACCACGGCGAAGGCGAGAGAGAGCATTCGGGTCACCGCATAGCCTCAAGCCACGAACATGCGAAGCGCGACAGGTACCGGTGAGGGCGCGCTGATCCGCACCCTGCGGTTTGTTCGCGCACCTCGGGTCTGTCATGATGTGCGCATGAAACGTGCGCATACTTCGGTGGTGGCCCGGCGACGAGCCACGAACCTCTCGTTGGACGAGGGCCTGGTGGAAGAAGCGCGAGCGCTGGAGCTCAACCTCTCGCGGATCGTGGAGGACCGGCTGCGTGAAGTCGTTCAAGCTGAGCGGGCCCGGCGCTGGCTGGAGGAGAACCGGGCTGGCTTTGCGGCGTTCGAGCGCTTCGTCGAGAAGAACGGCATCTTCAATGAGGACGACCGCGAGTGGTGATTCGACAGTTCGACGTGTTTCGGAACCCGCGTGACAAGACACGCTTCCCGCTCCTGCTCGTCGTTCAGCACGACCTGCTCGAGGGTCTTCCGGTGAGAGTCGTCGTTCCGCTGACGCCCCAACGTGCGTTTGGTGAACGCCCCGTGAAGCGCCTCAACCCCGTCTTCGAGGTCGACGGGACGCCAATGGTGATGCTCACCCAGATGCTCGGCGCCGTTGCTTCCTCAACGCTGAAACGGCCCGTCGCGAACCTCGAGGCCAGACGCACTGAGATCATCGGTGCGCTCGACATCGTTTTCACAGGCATCTGATGGCGGGCCTGACGACAGCAGAGGCACAGGTGGCGGTGCTCGACGCGCTCGTCTCGGCGGCGGGGCAGGAGCGGACCTGGGCCATCGTGGCCGCGTCGTCTGGAGCGTTCGCCGTGTTGCTCGCGCTCGCGTGCTGGCTCGTCTGGGCGAAGCCGCTCGGCGTCGGTGCAGCGATTCCGCTCGGGGTGCTGGGCTTGATTCAAGGCGTCGCGGGCGTGACGCACTTCGTGAAGGCGTCGTCCGAGCTGCAGGTGCTGCCCGACCTCGTGCGTGAGGCACCGCATCAACTCGAGACACAGCTCACGCCCGTCGCGGCAGACGAGGTGTTGGCGGGTCAGGTGGCGCAGGTCGTCGACGCCGGGTTGCTGCTCGCAGGGCTGGTGCTCGTCACCAGGAAGGAACGGCTCCGCGGTGCCGGGCTTGGCCTGTTGCTGATGGGCGCGCTGTCGCTGGCGCTCGACTCCCTGGCGCTCGAGCGGCACCGCGCGAAGGTCGACGTCCTGACGACGACGGCGGCGCAGCTCTCGGGGAGCTGACGCCGCCCTCGGGGAAATCAGCTCGGCATCATGACGGTGTCGATGGTGTGAATGACGCCATTCGACGCGTTGAGGTCGGTCTTGGTGAGGGTCGAGTCGTTGAGCTTCGTCGCGCCGCCCGTGTTGTGCAGGGTGAGCTCGTGGCCTTCGACGGTCTTCACCTTGGCGCCGTCCCTCATCTTGGCCACGTCCGACGCCATGACCTTGCCGGTCACGACGTGAAAGTTGAGCACCTTGATGAGCTTCTCCTTGTTCGCGAGCAGCGCGTCGAGGTCGGCCTTGGGAACCTTGGCGAACGCCTCGTCGGTGGGCGCGAAGACGGTGAAGGGCCCGGGGCCGCTGAGGGTGCTGACGAGGTTGGCAGAGGTGAGGGCGGCGGCGAGCGTCTTGAAGTTGCCTGCAGCGACTGCGGTCTCGACGATGTTCGGCATGGTGTGGCTCCTGTGGCTGGCGAGATGCCGGCCTGTTGGGGAGCGCGCCTCGTTCACGGACTGCGCCATTCGTGATTGGCCGTCATTGCTCGTGGTTGAGTCAGAAACCGTCGCCTCAAGATGACCGTGTGGGTCAATTCGATGGCAAAGGCGTGGGCGGAATGATCAGCCCGATGGAATGAATTGGTCACTCAGGCATGAACGTGCTGACCGGCTCGGCTTTGCCCTTCACGGCGAGCGGCTCTGACGCCTTCCACGCGCCACCTGCGAGCCGCGCCTTCGTGTCAGCGCTGATCAACAGCGCAGTGCCGACCTGCTTCGTGAGCCCTTCGATGCGTGACGCCGTGTTCACTGCGTCTCCGATGACGGTGAACTCACGCCGCTGATCACTGCCGACATCGCCAACGACCGCCCGGCCGGTGTGAATGCCGATGCCAATCTTCAGCTCGGCGTCTCCGCGCTGCACGCGACGCTCGTTGAGCGCCTTCAGTTCCTGAATCATCTCGAGGCCGCACGCGACCGCACGCTCGGGGTGGTCGGGCTGTGACAGCGGCGCGCCGAAGTACGCGAGAATTCCATCACCCATGAACTTGTCGAGCGTGCCGCCATGCTTGAACACCACCGACACCATCACGGTGAGGTATTCGTTCAACCAGCGCACCACGAGCTCACTGTCGTACTTCTCCGAGATGCTCGTGAAGCCGCGAATGTCGCTGAAGAGAATGCTGACGTCGCGGTGCTCTGGGCGTGAGGAGTCGAGCGACTCCAATCGCTCTGCGACCTGAGGCGAGAAGTAACGATTGAGCCGTTGCTTGCGCGTCTGGTCGAGCGTCAATTGCTGCACCATTCGTTGCACGAGCCCGATGCCAAACCAGCCGGCGGAGGTGCAGGTCAAGATGACGAGCAGACCCGTTGGCAGCGAATGCCAGACCTCCTGGTCGCTCTTGATGACGACGATGCTCTCGGCGGCGATGGACAGCACAGCGGTGGTGAGGAGCACGCGACGGTCGAAGGTGAGCAGCGCGAGAAGCAGCGCGGTCAGGAAGACCGAATTCGACAACGCAGCCGCGATGCCGGGAATCGCCTCCCACTGCAGCGCCATGTACTGCGCGAGGAACACCATCGGCACGTCGAGGAGCGCGACCGTCCAGTGGGCGCGTTCACGCACCGCCGGCCACGCCTGGAGCGCGACGAGGATGATGACGGCGAGCCCCAGATAGGCCGCGACTGGCGTGACGGCGACGGTCCACACCCGGGTGACGCCCAGCACGAGCCACGCGGCGACCGCCATCACCCGCAGCACGGCGATGGGGAGCGCCAGGGCCGAGCGCTGTTCCTTCATGCGCTCGTGGAAGGCGGCGGCGAGTTCGTCCGAGAGCGTCTTGGGAGCTGGTGCGGTCACGGGCGCCGCGATGCTACCCGGAACTTCGCTTCATCGCTCCCAGAGTGCACCGAGCTCGAGCTCGAAGGCGTCGAACGGCCGACCTCAGCATAGAGCAACCGAGGGGTGGTCAGACGGCGCTGCCTGCCTCGTCAGTCGCGCACTGCGTTTCGGGAGGTGTGCCGTGGATCGTGTGCCAACAGGTCTCTTCCGCTTCGTTGCACCGCTCCTCGCGCGCTGAGTCTTCACGGCCGCGGGGAGGGGTGTTCGCCGGTTCCCTGCGTTCCTTCTGGAAGACCTGTCTTGCCCAAACACACCCGGCGCTCTCGCGAGCGCTTGCCGTCTGCTGACCCAGAAACCCATCACCATCAACACCAACACCTGCTGCTCGAAGAGCTGCGCGCCATCTTCAGGCTCGAGCTCGCCGACGAGCGGCTGGCTTCACTCATCATCGTCGCGGCCGAGTTGTCCGAAGACGGGAGCGCTGCGCGAGTCGCGTGGCTCAGCCGTCGGGAAGACACCTCGGTGGCGCTCGCGCTGGAGCGTGCCGCGCCGTTCCTTCGCGCGCGGCTGGCCGAGGCCCTCGGGTGGAAGCGCATTCCCAAACTGCGCTTCGTCTCACTCGGGGTCCTCGCGGAGGACACGCCATGAAGCTGCCTCTCGTCATCGAGACGCGGGGCGTGCCCGTGCTCGTGTGGAGCTCGGCGCTCGGCAAAGACACCCGCGCGCAGTTGGTGAAGCTCGCGGAGAAGCCGTGGGCGCTCCATCACGTCGCCGCCATGCCCGATGCACACGTGTCTGACCGGGTCGCCATCGGCACCGTCTTCGCGACGAAAGACGTCATCGTTCCCGGCGCGCTGGGCACCGACCTCGGCTGCGGCGTGTCGGCGATTCGGTTCGATTCACCCGGCGACTTCGAGGCTGAGCAGCTCGAGGCCCTGCTGCGTGAATGGACCCGGACCATTCCCACCGGCGACGAACAGCGACGTCAACCGGTTGACGTGGGCTGTCTGCTCGAGACGCCGCTCGCGACGCACGAGCTCGAGCGCGCACGAACCCGATTGCTGCCGCGGCACCTCGGCACGCTGGGCGGTGGCAATCACTTCATCGAGCTCGACCGCGCGCATGACGGCTCGACCTGGCTGCTCGTGCACTCGGGCTCGCGCGGGCTCGGTGGTGCCATCGGCGACCATCACGTGCGCGTCGCGGGCGGTCCGCTCAAAGCGCTTCAACTCGACACCCCGCTCGGAGCAGCCTGCTGGAACGACACGCAGTGGGCGCTCACGTTCGCGAAGGAGAACCGCCGCGCGTTGTTGCACGAAGCGCTCGCCGCGGTTCACACGGTGCTCGGCCTCAGGCCCGTGCACGACAGCCTCGTCGACCTGCACCACAACTTCGCCAGCCTCGAGGAGCACTTCGGCGGTCGCTGCGTCGTGCACCGCAAAGGCGCGATTCACGCAGCAGAAGGAGCGCTCGGCCTCATCCCCGGCTCGATGGGCACGGCCTCGTACCTCGTGCGGGGCCTCGGGGAGCCACGAGCGTTCTCCTCTGCCTCGCACGGCGCGGGCCGGGTGATGACGAGAACGGAAGCGCGCCAACGCATCTCCCGTGCGCACTTCGAGCGACAGCTGCGAGGCGTCACCTGGGACCGGTCGCGGCCTCACCTCGTGGAAGAGGCGCCGTCGGCCTATCGCGACGTCGTCGAGGTGCTGGAGGACGAAGCCGACCTCGTCACGCGTGAGCTCCGGCTCGAGCCGCTGGTGGTGCTGAAAGGCTGAGCTACGAGTACTGACTGTCTTCCGCCGGGTTCTCGAGCCTCGGCGGAGGCGGCACCCGAACACGCGTCGTTCGCAGCTCGTCGACGGCCTGCTCGAGTCGGCGCAGCGTCGCCTCTTGAAGGCACAGCGGCACGACGACCTGGTCCTTCAGTCGTTCGACCTGGTCCACCAGCCCCACCAACATCGCCTCGAGCCGGTCGAGGCGCGCGTCCATCGTCTCGTTCGTCATGGTGACGAACCGTCGCAGCAGCGAGTCACTTCGTGAGGGCGCCTGGGAAAAACCGGCGTCACGAAGTGGCTCCATCACTGTCACTGCAGCGCCCGCAGGTACACACGCCAGGGCCCTGCGCCGCACCGCTCCTGCCAGGCGATGAGGAGGTAGTTGTCGGCAACGGCCAGCTCGGGTCTGGCGGCTTCACACGAGGTGTCGTTGTTGAGCGAGAACGACGGCATGCCTCCGCGCAGCGGCCCTGCCATTCTGAAGGCGATCGGCCCAACGCCGTGCTGCTGGTAGCGAAGCTCGAGCTGCCCCGCGATGACGGTCGCGAACCAATAGCTGGCGTAGTTCGAGAGCGCGTCGAAGGACGACACGCCGCTCAGGAAGCTGGCGCCGCAGTTGAGGCCGATGCACGCCATGTCGAGGGCGCCCGTCGGGCGCAGCATGAGGTTGAAGCTCGTCGACGGGTACTCGGGAACCATCGTCACGACCCGAGACTCGATCGCGCTGCCGAGCAGCGTCGGCGCGGCCCAGCCGGGGTCCGCCATCGAGGCACGTATGGTGTCGCTCTTGCTCGACTTCAGAATCACCATGGGGCGGGCGTTGAGCGACGCGTTGCCGAAGACGAACGGGTCTGACGCGGAGTCGGTTGGGAACTCGGCGAGGTTGGTGGTGATGGTGCTCGTCACCGTCCACCCGCCGCCATCGAGCACCACCTGGCGTACGCCGCCGTCATCGAAGAGCACGCTGCTCAGCTGCTTGTTGTCGCTGAAGATTGCACTGGGCGGTGCGGGTACGGGGCTCCAGCCGGCGTCGGTGTGGCGGTAGATGGCGGCCGGCGTTCCCTGCAGGTCGGCGACCTGGAACGTCGCGATGGGGTCGTCGTTGACGAGCCACCCCTTGTGGCCGCGTGGGCGTGGGCCGTTCAGCGCGACGACAGGGCCGGCTTCGTCCACCAGAGGGCAGGGGCCTGTCACGCAGCTGAACGGGTCGACCGGCGCGAAGAACCACGCAGCCGAGTCCTTGCGGGCGAAGGGAAATGCCTCGTACGTGCCCTGCACCGTGCGCCTCACGGACAGGCCAGGCCAGGGCTCTGTCGTCGAGACGCTCGCCGACTCGAACACTGGCGACCAGGAGTTCTGGGCGAGGAAGACGAACGACGCTGCGCTGCTGGAGTTCCCGGCGAGGTCGAAGACGCTTCCGACGTTGAACGTGTACAGAAAGCCTGGTGTCGCGGGTGGCCGCAGCGCGAGCTGGACTCGGCGTTTCCCGACGACGATTCGGTTCACGGCCGTCACCGCAGGAGAGCCGCTGACGTTGACGCTGTTGAGGAACGCGGGGTCGACGTCTTCGTCGAAGTCGACCCACGCCGTGCCGATGGGTCCAGACCCCGCCGAGATGCTGGTGCCGAGGAGCACTGGTGGACGACGGTCGATGATGTTCACGAAGGTCTGCGCGGTGCGCACCGAAGGCGTCAACGTGCCCGAGGTGTCGGTCGCGGTGAGGGTGAAGGTGACGAGGCGAGGTACGGGCCCATCGTGCCGCGGCGCGACGAAGGTCGTGGTGGGTGACGTCGGGTCGGTGAGGATGAAGTCTGCGACGCCGCCGTCGTCGGGCTCACGCTGCGGTGTCCACGCGTAGGTGAAGGTACCGGTGCCCGAAGGCGCGAAGGCCCTGCCGCCGAGCGTCACGACGCTGCCGCCCTGCACCGTCTGTGACTGGCCGGCGTCGAGGGACCACTGCGGCAGGGTGCCGAGGCCGAGCTGGAAGGTGGCTGTGGCTGGAGCGCTGCGCATGGTGAGGCCGTTGGTGACGACGAGCTGCACCGACATCACGAGCGGCGTCGCCACGGACGTTGGCATGTCGAGCTGAAGCTGTTGCCCTCCGTTGAGCGGAGTCGCCGTCACCACGCCCTGGGGATTGACCGACCATTCCCACGAGATGAGGCCAGAGGTGTTGGGGTCGGTGCTGGTCGCTCCGTTGAGGACCACGCGTTGTCCGCCCAACACTGGAATGGATGGCGTGCCAGTGATGGCCGCGAGCGGCGGCCCGATGGCGACGGGCACGAACACGCTGACGGTCTCGCTGTCGCGCCCCGAAAGGTCGCGCACCGAGAGGTTCAGCTTGAGCAGCGAGACATTTCCCGGCGCGGTGATGTTGGGTGTCGCGGCGCCGATGGAGTTGTTCTGCTGGAACGTTGCCGGCAGCCCGGCGTCTTGCGACCAGTTGAAGATGAGCGGTCGGTTGCCGGTCGACCGTTGGGCGTTGAGCTGGAAGCTCGTGTTGCGCAGCACGAAGGCCGGCGGTGGGTCGATGATGGCGACCGGCCACGGACCTGCGTCGATGCCCGCGTCCACACCCGCGTCGATGCCTGCGTCCATACCCGCGTCGATGCCTGCGTCCACGCCTGCGTCGAAGCCTGCGTCGATGCCTGCGTCCACACCCGCGTCGATGCCTGCGTCCACACCCGCGTCGATGCCTGCGTCCACGCCTGCGTCCACACCCGCGTCGATGCCTGCGTCCACGCCCGCGTCGAAACCTGCGTCCACGCCCGCGTCGAAACCTGCGTCCACGCCCGCGTCGAAACCTGCGTCCACGCCCGCGTCGACACCTGCGTCCACACCCGCGTCGATGCCTGCGTCCACGCCCGCGTCGACACCCGCGTCGTACGGTGTGATTCCGCCATCAAGCAGGGGATTGGTTGAAGTGCCAGGTGCGAGGGTGATGTCTCGAAGCGTGACGACCACCGCTCCGATGACGATGTTGATCAGCTCAGCGGTCTTGTACCCGTCCTTCACGAAGCCGACCGAATACACACCGTGCGGCACGCGCGAGAACGAGTACGCGCCCTGTGCGTCGGTGGTGGCCGAGCGCCCGCCCGACAGCGTCACCTTCACCTCGGCAGCGGGGCCTCCTTCTGGCAACAGCACGCGACCGCGAACGTCAGCGGTTGCCGTACCCGTCTCGCGAATCAGCGTCAGCTCACGGAGCGGGAAAATCTCAGAGGCACGAAGCTCGATGCTCTCGGAGATGGAGCGATACCCATCACGGAACACGGCCACCGTCACGCGCCCCTCGGGCAGGTTCTCGAAGAGGAACGAGCCGTCATCCGCCGTGTACGAGAAGAAGGGACCTTCGGGCACGAAGACCGCAGTGCCGCCATGGCCCGACGTCGCCGGAGCGAGGTCTGCACGCAGCGCCTTGCCCTTCACCGTCGCGTTGCTGCCCACCACCACCTGGCCGACATTCACGACCTTTCCGCGCCCGGTGTGCAGGGGCTCGAGCTGCAGAAGTCGTTGACGGTCGGGCGTGCCGTCGCCGTTCGAGTCGAACCGAATCAGCACCGCTCCGACGTTCGTGTCGACGGGAGAAAGCGTGAAGAAGCCCGTGTCACTCACCGACGTCGTGCGAACGCCCGAGCCGACGAGCTCGATGGTCGCTCCAACGGCGGGCCGCAGCGTCGACTGCCCCGGCTCTGAATAGACGAGCGAACCCTGCAGCGTGCCCGGCCCCGGGTCAGGCGGCGGCTGAGGCAGCACGAGATCGAGACAGCCCGACAACAACAGCAGCGGCAGAACCTTCTTCGACATCGACGACCCCCGAGAACGCGAAGCCGAGCACACTTCGGCGCCGGGAGCAGCACGTGCTACGACCACGGTGGTGAACGACTACGAATTCGCTTCGGCGTACGTCGAATCCATCGTGCGCGGCCTGCGCCGCACCGGTCACCAGGACGAGATTCTCGCGAAGGTCTCTCCCGCCGCGCAGACCCTCTGGAAGGACCCGTTCGGCGAGACGTGGCAGCCGGCGAAGCTGCTGGAAGAGATTGGCGAAGCCGCCGTCGCCATCATGGGCGAGCAGGCGTTCGACAACCTCACCTACGGCGCGATGAAGGAGCGCTTCGGCCCCATCGTGCTGCCGATGATCAAGAGCTCCCTCGCGAAGCACAACCCGGGCGCGGTGCTGCGAAAACTGAACGACCTCGTGAAGGTCGCCATTCGCGGCGTCGAGATCATGTTCCAGCCGGAAGGCACCACGGGCGGCATTCTGCAGGTGAGCTACCCGCGGCCAGTCGCAGCCCACGTCATCAAGTCGTGGCAGGGCGTGCTGCGGTTCGTCTTCGAGGTGAGCGCGCCGGGCGAGATCAAGCAGACCTTCCATGCGCCGCACGGAGCCACGGTTCAGTATCAGGTCGCGTGGAAGGAACCTGCGCCGAGCTGATCAGTTCTTCGCCGCGAGCTGCTTGCCGTAGATGCGGTAGCGCTTGTGGCGGGTGCAGCCGAACAGCTCGATGGGCCGGTTCACCAGGTCGTTGTCCTCGAGCGTCCACCCGATTTCACCGCCGGTCCACCCGAGCCGTTTGCCGACCTCGAAGGTCTCTTTCATCAGCACCGAGTCGAGGCCGCGTTTGCGGTACTCCTTCTTGATGCCGAGCGCGATGAGGCGGCCGTGCTTGATGCGCTTGAGCTCGAGCATCATCTTCACGAGCCCGATGGGCAGGCCGAAGGTGGTGAGCCGGCCGTTCGCCTTCTTGATGGCCTGATTCGCGTCGGGCACCGTGATGCAGAACGCGACGGGCTCCTTGTTCACCTCGGCGAAGAGCACGAGGTCGGTGTTCAGGATCATCTTCAGGTCTTTGCCGAGCTGGTCGAACTCGGCGTCGGTCATCGGCACGAAGCCCCAGTTGCGCTCGAAGGCCGAGTTGTAGATGTCCTTGATGATGCGCACCTCGCGGTCCCACTCCTTGAGGTCGGCCGAGCGCATCGTGATGCCCTCGCGTTGTTTCACCTTCTCGGCGACGCGCGCGACCTTGGGTGGAAGCTCGCCCGCGAGGTCGATTCTCCACGCGTAGAGGTCCTTCGCCTTCGTGTACCCGGCGGCCTCGCTGAGCGTGAGGTAGTAGCTCGGCGTCCACGGCATGAGGATGGCGGGCGGGTGCTCGAACCCCTCGAGCAGAAACCCCCACTCGCTGTTCGACGACGGGCTGGCGGGCCCGAGAATCTCGGCCAGCCCGCGCGCCTTCACCCACGCCTCTGCCGCTCCGAACAGGGCCTTCGCCGCCTCGACGTCATCGAGGCACTCGAAGAAGCCGAACCAACCGACGCGGGTGCCGTGAAACTCGTTGTAGCGGGGGTCGTCGATGGCGGCGATGCGGCCCACCACCTTGCCGTCCCTTCGCGCGAGGAAGAGCTGCATCGTGCCGAACTGGAACCAGGGGTTCTTCTTCGGGTCGAGCACCAGCTCACGCTCCATCACGAGCGGTGGCACGAAGTTCGGCTCGGCTTTGTAGACCTCGTACTGAAAGAGAATGAACGCGCGCTTCTCGGCGGCGCTCGAGACGGGCGTGATGGTGACGGGGCTCGAGGCGGGCGCGACGGCGGCTGAGGCAGGTGCATCAGGAGCAGGCGTCGTCATGGCTCGCGGAATAGGAGCGGCCGAACGTCGAGTCAAACCGGACCAGCGCGACGACGGCGGACGAAAGAGTAGTCTCGGGCTCGTCGTGCTTCGCCCCCGCTCCGTCGCCTTCGCGTTGCTGACGTGTTTCGCCTGCGGCGAGCTGCCGGCGACGATGCCGACGGTCGACGCAGGTCGCAGCGATGCAGGCGTGCTTCGACGCGACTCCGGTGTGGCGGACGCGGGTCGCGGCGGAGGAGGTGCTGGTGGTGGGACCACGGGCGGTGGAATTCCCGGCCCCAACGTTCCGCCCGTCGTCGGCGCTGCCATCGTCGCGCCGATGCTCTCGGGCTGGGCGGGTCAGCTCTTTCCGTTCAGCATCTCGGCCACCGATGCGAATCAAGACCTGCTGTCGTTCACCTGGTCTCAGGTCTCTCCTTCGGGCGAGCAGGGCACCTTCATCGAGAACGGGAGCGCGAACGCACAGCGCTGGTTCGCTCCCGAGACGCTGACACCGACGACGTTCGTGCTGCGCGTGAGCGTGACCGATGGCCGTTCGCCGCCCGAGGTGCGCGAGGTGACGGTGATGGTGCGGCCGCCGCGCTTCTCGGAGATCTACTCGTCGATGCTCGGCCTGGGCGTGCTCTCGGGAGGGCAGTGCACGGGCTGTCACGGCTCGATGGGCAGCTACACGGTGGGCGCGACGTCGAACTCGGCGTGGCTGCGGCTGGTGAACGTGGGGCACAACCACGGCGCGGCCTGCCGCAACGCCGGCGTGCCCTCGCTCGTGGTGCCGAACGACAAGCAGCGCTCGTTGCTCTACTTGAAGATGGCAGGCGTGCAGCCGGCCGCGTGCGGAGACGTGATGCCGCGGGGCACCTCGGCGATTCCGCCGTCTCCACCGAATCAGGTCGTCGCCATCGGCACGTGGATTCGGCTCGGCGCGCCCAACGATTGATCAGCGCTCGGCCCGGCGCTTGAGCTCGTCGTTCATCTTCACGAAGCCCTTCGGAGCGCCCTGCATCATCGGCTGCCGCTGAATGATGGGCGCCAGCAGCCCCGAGTAGTGCTCGCGGTTCACCACGCGCGTCTTCCCTCCAGCGAGCGGCTCGAGCTCGAAGAAGTGCTCACCATCGAAGACGCGGGGCGCGCCGGTTCTCGCGAGCCAGGCGAACCGAACGTTCGGCTCGAAGTGACTCACCACCGGTTGGAACTCGTACGGGTCGGCGCCTTCGGCCGAGAGCCGTAGCTTCAGCGTCGCCTCGGGTGCCGCGGTGCCGCCCAGCCACGCGAGCTGACTGTTCCACTCGGCGTAGGAGGAGAAGTCGATGATGACCGCCCACACCTTGTCGGGCGGAGCGTCGATGATGACCTCTTCGCGAACCTCGAAAGACGAGAAGCTCAGCGCCCCGACAGTCACCGCGAGGGCTCCTCCGACGCCGAGCGCGAGGCGGCGCCGGTTCACGTCGCCCAGCCCGTGCGACGCAGGAAGGTCTCGAGGTTCTCGAGGGCCGGGTGCAGGGCGCGCAGCCCGGGAATGAAGGCGTCGCCGCCCAGCGAGTCGAACGCCTCCCACATGAGGCCGAACTCCTGGCTGTACTGCTTGATGGTGGGAATCGCCTTCTCGTCGGCGACCGACTTCACGGGCTTGCCCGTCACGCGCGAGAACACCTCGGCGACGTCACCGGGCGTGAGCGCGTCGCCAGCGAGGTCGAACGCTGCTCCCACGAACGCCTCGGGCTGCGAAAACGCGAGCGCAGCGAAGTGCCCGATGTCGGTCGTGCTCACCATCTGCAGCCGCTGGTGCGCCCGAATCGGCAGCTCGATGGTGCCAGCGCGGGCCTTCGAGCCGAAGTCCATCATCGGCGAGTTGTAGTTCTCCATGAAGAACGCGGGCCGCAGCACGGTGGCGGGCAGCTTCGAGTCGAGCAGGTACCGCTCGACCTCCTGCTTCGAGCGCGCGTGCGGCACGGCGCTGGGGTACGCGAAGTTCTGGCCCGACGACGAGAACACGAAGTGCTTCACCTTCGCCGTCTTCGCCGCGTCGACCAGGTTCTTGCCCTGCTTCACCTCGCCGTCGGCGCCGAGCGGTTTGCCGCTCGCCATGCCGTCCCAGAAGTTGGTGATGGCGAACACGCCATGGGCTCCCGCGAAGGCTCGCTCGAGCGAGGCTCTGTCGAGCAGGTCTGCGGCGACGACCTCGATGCCCTGGGCCGAGAGCGCCTTCGCCTCGGGCTTGTTCGGGTCGCGGGTGAGGGCCTTCACGTGAAATCGGCGCGGCAGGTGGCTGATGACGGCGCTGCCCTGCTGGCCGGTGGCGCCGGTGACGATGATGGTGGGCTTCATGGTGGGTCCTCCAAAGAGTGAGGCCCATTCGTAGTGTCGGTGCGGTGGTGCAACAATCTGGTGAATTGAAACGAATCGTTCCACCATTGGAACCATGAATGATTTGAACGAGGTCGCCGTCTTCGCGGCCGTGGTCCGGAACGGCGGGTTCACGCCGGCGGCGAAGGCGTTGGGCATGCAGAAGTCGACGGTGAGCCGCATGGTGGCGCGGCTGGAGGACCGCCTGGGCGTGCGCCTGCTGGTGCGGACGAGCCGGCAGCTGTCGGTGACCGAGAGCGGCCGCGCCTTTCACGAGCGCTGCGCCGAGGGGCTGCGGTTGCTCGACGCGGCAGAGGGTGACGTCGCTCCGGTGGAGCAGCCGGCCGGGCTCGTGCGGCTGACGGCCATGCCCGACTTCGCGCAGGTGTTCCTCGCGCCGCTCATCGGCCAGTTCTCGAAGGTGTTTCCCCTCGTGCACGTCGAGCTGGTGCTCACCACGCGCCTCGTCGACCTCATCGACGAGCGGGTCGACCTGGCCATCCGCAGCGGGCCGTTGCCTGACTCGTCACTCGTCGCGAGGCGGGTGGGGAAGGGCTCGAGGCGCCTCGTCGCGAGCCCGGGCTATCTCGCTGCCCACGGAAGGCCTCGCAGCCTCGACGACCTCGACCGCCACGCGTGCCTCGGGTACCGCACCAGCAACGGCGTCGCGACGTGGCGCCTCTCGAGCGCGAAGGGTGCGCGAAACGTGAAGGTGAAGGCGCGGCTCGCCGCAGATGACTTCAAGGTGCTCGAGGCGTGGGCCATCGACGGCCTCGGCATCGCGATGCTGCCCGGCTTCGTCTGTGACGCCGCCATCGCCGAGGGAAAGCTGGTGCCCGTGCTCAAACACGCGCTCGACGATGCGGTGCCCATCTTTCTGGTGCACCCCGCGGGACGGCACCTGCCCGCCCGCGTCAGGGCGCTGCGCGACTTCCTGACGCAGCGGCTGACCTGAGCGTCAGCTCTTCTTCGGCGCGCTCTTCTTCGGCGCGGGCGCGGGCTTCTTCGTGGGCGCAGGCTTCGTGGGCGCAGGCTTCGTGGGTGCAGGCTTCGTGGGCGCGGGCTTCTTCGTGGGCGCGGGCTTCTTCGTGGGCGCGGGCTTCGTGGGCACGGGCTTCGTGGGCGCGGGCTTCTTCGTGGGCGCGGGCTTCGTGGGCGCGGGCTTCGTGGGCACGGGCTTCGTGGGCACGGGCTTCGTGGGCACGGGCTTCGTGGGCACGGGCTTCGTGGGCGCTGCCTTCTTTCCGTCGCTCACAGCAGGAACCGCCAGCTCGAAGACCGAGGTGACGACCAGCCCGTGCTCGTCGTCGGGTTCACTCTCGATTCGCACGGTCGCGCCCGTGTACGAGCCGGTGAGCGCCGGAGCCTTCGTCCGACGAAGCGTGAGCCTCTCGCCCACCAACTCGAGCCGGCCCTTGCCAGAGAGGCCACACCCGAGCGCGCCCGACACCGACCAGGTGCCGTCCTTCGACCAATCGAACGTGCCGCCCTTCACCGCGCGGGAGCTGCGGCCATCCTCTTCGTCGGCCGTAACGGACTCGCGTTTCACCTCGACCCACTGGCCGAATGGACTCGTGGGCACAGCTGGCGCATCAAGGCCCAGCGCCGCGAGGGTCTGGTCGAGGCGGGTCTGGCGCGCGGGGTGTGGATTGCGCGCAAGCGACGCCACTTCACGCCGATAGAAGTCAGTGAAGAACTGCCGAACCGTCGTGCCCGCCGCTGCGATGAGCTCGTCACCTTCGTCCGAAGGCGCCGACCACGTCACCGCCAACGGCTCATCGACCGAAGCGCCTGCGGCGAGCAGCGCGCGAACGGCGTGCGCGTTGGTTCCATGCGCGGCGAGGTGCAGCGGAGCGATGCGGGTCTGGGGCCGCAGGTCTGCTCCCTTGTCGACGAGCTGCTTCACCCACTCGGGCAAGGCACGCGCGGTCGACTGCACCAGCGCTTCGAGCATCGCCGACGGGTCCGTCGTCCGCTCGAGGGCGAGGCTGATCAGGCGCTCCTTCTCGGCAGCACTGCCCTCGACGCCAACCGTCCACGCGGCGAGGTCTCCAGGCAAGGTCGCGCCGTGCTCGAGCAGGGTGAGCGCCATCTGCGCCGACCAGCGCAGCGCCCACCGCATCGGGAGCAGGTCAGCGTGGTTCGTGTGATTGGGGTCGACCTTGCGCGCCAACAGCAGCGCCACCATCTTCGACATGCGCCGGCGAACGGCCGTGCCGAGGACCGAGAACTTCGCGCGGTGCGGGTCTGCGCCGGCGTCGAGCAGCACCTGCACCATCTCGTCCGTGCCGACGCCAGCGGCCTTCTCGAGCGCGGAGAAGCCCGAGGGGTCGAGCTCATTCGCGTCTCCGCCCGCGGCGAGCGCTGCCTTCAGGGCGCTGAGGTCCTTCTTCTCGATGGAGGCATGAACCATGTCGACGTGACACCGAAAACCGGGCCGACGTGCAAATGCGCCGACCCGACCGGCAGGGTGGGGACTTCCTCGTCTCGACGCGGGGCTGATGCTACGCACCGCCGTCATGCTGCCTGTCCTCTACAAGTTCCGCTTCGACGGCGACGGTTCGCGCCCGCTGCTCTACGCCATCGCCCTCGCGCTCGTCGCCTACTCGGCCTGGTCCGGCTACCGGAACGCCGACAGCGTCGATGACAAAGGCAAGGTCATTCCCGCGACGCCGAATCAGAAGCGTGACCGTGCCCTCTGGTACGGCGTCATCGGTACGGTGCTCGCGGCCTTCGGCGTCTACTACGCGACCGACCTCACGGTTCCCTTCCTCGGCAAAGGCAAGAACGAGGGCATTCCGCTTCACACGTACGGCATTCTGCTCGGCGCCGGCTTTCTCTCGGCCGTGACGGTGGCGGCCTTCCTCGCGCGGCGTGAGTGGCCCGGAGAAGTCGGGCTCAAGCGGCGTGATCAGATCATGGACCTCGCGTTCTCGGTCTTCGTCGGCGGCATCGTCGGCAGCCGTGAGCTCTTCGTGCTCGTGAACTGGAAGGACTACATCTCGCGCAAGCCGGCCGAGGCGTACGCGACGGTGCTCGACCTCATCGTGCTGGCGGCGCTGGCGCTCGCAATCGCCTTTCGCAGCAGGCTCTCGAAGGAGTTCGCCGCGAAGGTCGTCGAGAACGCAGGCCAGTGGTTCGTGTACGTGATGGTCGGCGGGCGGCTCGCGCTCTCGATGCTGATGGGTGGTGGGCTCACGGGCCTCACCGACATGCTGGGCGGTGGCCTCGTCTTCTACGGCGGCCTCATCGGCGCCTCGCTCGCCTCGGTCTGGTACTGCGTGAAGAACGACATTCAGTTCATGCGCCTGGCCGACCTCGCGATTCCCACCGTCTCACTCGGTCAGGCCTTCGGCCGCCTCGGCTGCTTCTCCGCAGGCTGCTGTTGGGGAAAGCCGGCCGGGCCGAACGCTCCGTTCCAGGCGCACTTCCCTGGCGCGCGTACGACCCAGACGCTCTTCGGCACGCACAGCGACACGGCCAGCCTCGCGTGGAGCTCGATGGCCGACGACACCCGCTACGTCGTCGAGCGCACGGGAGAGGTCTTCCAGCAGATGGTGCCCGACTCGGTGCAGATCAGCGAGTGGGTGCGCGGTCACGACCACACGCTGGGCCTGCACCCGACGCAGCTCTACGAGTCGTTCGGTCAGATGCTCATGTTCGCGCTGCTGCTGACGGCGCGCCGTTGGCGCAAGTTCCATGGGCAGATCTTCGGCATGTGGCTGATGGGCTATGCGGTGTTGCGCACCTCGGTCGAGCTCTTCCGTGGTGACCGTGAGCGCGGCACGTTGAACGGCCTGCTCAAGTCGAACGGCCTCGACGCGCTCGCGAGCGTGGTGCCCGACACGGCCTGGTACAACATCTCGATCAGCCAGTTCATCTCCATCGTGATGTTCTCGCTGGGCGCGAGCATCGTCATCATCGGGCTCCGGTATCGCGCAGCGCAGCCGAAGGCCGACCTCGCGGCGCTGACCGCTGCTGCCTGATCGACTCCGTGCGGCTGTTCCGGCCCATGAAGAACTGGTGGCCGTTCCTCTTCTACTGAGGCGTCACTCTTTCGCAGAGACGTCGCGCCCCGGCTCAGCGTGTCGAGTTCTTTACGAAGGAGAGGACCGAGGACGCTCGGCTCGAGTGGCAACCGCTTCACGAAGGTGCGTGCCGCTCACTCTCGTGCAGACACGTCGCGCGCCGGAGCCTTCGTCTCACCCCGGCTCTTCTCGGCATGCGTGGCCAGCGCGTCGATGAGCGGGTCGAGCTCCTTCACGAAGGTGCGGGCCGAGGCGTCGGTGATGCCAGTGGTCGAGCAGAACGTGGCGTAGCGCTTCATCAGGCCCGCGTACTCGACCATGCCGTTGCGGTAGTCCTCCACGGCGGCGGCGACCGTGGCCATCGGCGTTTCGTATTCCTCCACCAGGCGCGTCGAGTAGCGGGCCTCGGCGGCTTCACGCTCGGCCACGCTCCCGTGCTTCGCGCTGCGGGCCGCTTCGATGCGACGGCGCGTGGCCTCGAGGTCTTGCCGGGCGCGCTCGGCCTGCTTGCGGCTCTTCTCGAAGTTGCGTCGTGCGCTCTCGAGCCTGGGCAGCGAAGGGCCGAAGGCGAGCTGCAGCCTGCCGTTCTTGCACGTGGCGAACTCCGTCTGGGCCGACGCGACCGCGGCCTTCGCGTCGGTGAGTGACGCGGCCGCCGCGCGATACCGGGTGAGGGGAGACGTCTGAGCAACGGCGACGGAGGCGAGGAAGAGGAAGGGCAGGGCGATGCGCGTCATGAGTGTGGGCTCCCGAGAAGTGCCGCGAGCGGCGGCGTCGCGCGGGAGTGCAGCTGCGGTGCCACCGAGTGCTTCCCTCTGATGGAGCTGATCAGCCGAGGCCCTCAACCCTCACCGGCCGTGTCGACGCGGAGTCATCACCGTGTCCACTCGGAGTCATCGGTCGGTCGTCCGACGGTCGTGGAGCGGATGGCGGCCACACTCCGGCCCTGAAATCGTCGGCTCATGAACCGAGACGAGCTCGAGCTGTTTGCCCACGTCGTGCCGCAGCGGTGCGGGACGCGCTGGAGCGAGATGAAGGGCACCGAGAAGACGAGGTTCTGCACGAGGTGCTGCCACGAGGTTCATTCTGCTGAAGCGCTCTCGGTGGAGGAGACGACGGCGCTCGTGAAGAGCGCCCAGGCCGCACGGCTGTGGCTGCGCCAGGACGGCACCGTGAAGGCGAAGGAATGCCCACGGCCGTTGTTGGCCAGAGCGGTCGAGTTCGTTCCAAAGCCGAGCCGGACCTTCGAACGTGTCTTCCTCGGCATCATCCTCTTCCTCATCGCCTCGGTGGCGACCATCACGTACTTCGGCGATGAGATTCGGCGGTACTTTGGCGCCTCGGTCGAGAGCATCTAGAGGAAGAGCGCGAGCAGCTCCTTTTCGCGTTTGTCCTTCGAGGCCGCGTGGCGCTGCTTCACGAGCGCCTTCACGTTCTTCACGCCCTGACCCTTCAGCGCCTCGACGATGGGCAGCGGCGACTGTTTGCCGCTCGCGAGCAGGGCGACGAGCCGCTTCTGGAGCGCCAGCGAGCGCTTCGTCTTCCCCAGCAGTCCCAGCGCGCGGTGGGCGAGGAAGAAGTCCTTCAGCTCGATGAAGGCGAGGCAGGCGTCGACCCAGCGCGAGTCGGTGAGCAGCAACGCCTTCTTGTTCGACTTCAGCTGCTGTTCGAGGGCCTCCATCACGTCACCGACGATGCGGTCATCGACCGAGCTCCGCTTCTTGCGCGCGCCGGCCATCTTCACGAACTTCAGCGCCGCCTCGGGGTCGACCAGCAGCCAGGCCTTCGCGGCCTGAACGCCGATTCCGTACTCCTCCTTCAGCTTCGTCAGCAGCAACCGGCGCTGGGTCTCGTCTCCCCGGGCCACGACCGCTTCGGCCGCTGCGATGCGGGCCTGGGCGTGGGCCTTCGACACGGCGAATCGGGCGAGCGCGCCCGTGGCCAGGTGCTTCTGGGCTGCGAACGTCACCACGCTGGCGGCGGGATCCACGTTCGTGCGCTTCTTCTTGCTGAGCGCCTGGAGCGCCTGCTCCACCTTCGGCTCGAGGCCCGGCAGCTTCAAGCTGCGGAGCGCGTCGATGGCCGCGAACAGCACTGCCAGCTCGGCGTCGGCCGTCCACTCGACGAGGACCCGCAACACCGTGTCGGCGTCGTTCAGCAGCCCGAGCACGCGCACCGCTCCGGCGCGCAGCTGATCAGCCGACTTGCCGTCATTCATCACCCGGTTCACGAACGGCCGCGCGCCTGTCAGGTCGAGTTTCCCGAGCACCCAGAGCGCGACGCCCCGCAGCTCCTCGTTGCTCGCCTGCTGCAGCTGTGCCCGCACCTTCGCCTTCGTGAACAGCTTCGACGCGGGGACCTGCCCTGTGCCGTCTGGCAGGTACGAAGGGAACGAGTGGGCGGCTTTCAGCAGCTGGGCATCGTCGAAGCGCTTCAGCTGCAGCATCACCTCGTCGTGCACGCTCGCGCCGGCCTTGCCCGTCGGAGCCCCTTCGCGGACCCGGGTCATCTGCTGCTTGAGGGCCGGGTTCCCGTCCTCCATTTCGGCGAAGTTGCGCTCCATGAACGAGCGGTAGCCGTCGCCTGCGTACACGGCGGCCCTTGCCTTGCGGTCGAGCTCCTTGACGGTCGAGGGTTTCGCTCCGTTCAGCGCGAGCTCGTAGGTGAAGGCACCCTCGGCGCCCCCGGTTCCGAGGAACCAGAAGCGGCCGGTCGCTCCGACGGCCTCGGCGCAGCGGAAGAGGGCGGCGAAGTCACCCGCGTTGTCGCGAAAGCCATCTTCTCCATCGTCCCAGCGCAGCGAGACCTCGAGCCCGTCGACCGTCACCGCCTGAATGCAATAGCCGGCCGGGTCGTGCCCTTTGGCGATGCGGGCCAGGCGTTCGGCGACCAGCTGGTCGGCCGCCCAGGCGCCCTCGAGCTCGTTGAACCAATCATCCCACCCGGTGTGCGAGACGGTCGTCTCGAGCCACCCGTCGCGCGCGGCTTCATCGGGAAACCGCATCGAACCGAAGGCGCCCGCGTTCCAGCCCATGAGTCCTCCCCCGTCGGGCGGTAGGCGCCGACCCGCACCGACATACCGTGACCGACGCTGCTTGATCTCGCGTGAAGCGCGTCGGCTTGGGTTAGGCTTCATCACGTGCCGGCTTCGCTGAACAACGGTGGCCCGGGAGGGCGCACTTCTGGGACGAAGCTCGGCGACGCCGAGAGCGCGAACAAGGAGTGCACGCTCGTCGAAGCCGACCTCATGGAGCTGAAGGCGGCCTACGAGCAGTACTTCCTCGGCCAGGAGCGCCGTCCGCCGGCCCAGCTCCACTCCGACTTGAAGAAGCGTGTGCAGGCCCTGCGGAACACCTTCGTGAACTCCACGCCGGTGAAGTTCCGAATTCAGAACCTGCAGCAGCGCGTGACGACGTTCGAGCGGCTGTGGGAGCGCTCGCTGCTCGAGATGGAGAACGGCACCTATCGCCGCGACCTCTTCAAGGCCAAGCGCCACATCGACCAGCGGCACAGCAAGAAGAAGAACGGCACGGCCTCCGATGGGCTCGATGATCTGCACATCGACGAGGATCTCGACCTGTCTGATCTCGACAGCGGTGGCGACGATCTCGACAGCGCGATGACTGCTGCGGCCGAGGCGGTGGCGAAGGCGAAGCCTCCAGCGGTCGCGCCGCCCATCGCGCCTTCCGTTCCGACGATTGCCCCGCTGGTGCCTGGCGTGGCGCCCGCGGCCCGCCCCGTCACCTCGTCTGGCATTCCGGCCATCACCGCCGTGCACCCCGGCGCGACGGGCTCCAACCCGGCCTTCAAACCGGCTGGCGCGACCGGGTCGACCCCCGCGTTCAAGCCTGCTGGAGCCACTGGCTCGAACCCCGCCCTCAAGCCGCCTGGCGCGACGGGCTCGAACCCCGCGCTGAAGCCGCCGGCGGCACGGCCAGCAGCGCCGGTGGGCTCGGATGGTGGGCTCAACGAACAGAAGATCAAAGCCATCTACGACGCGTACGTGATGGCGAAGCGGCGCTGCGGAGAAGACACCTCGAGGCTGTCGCTCGACTCGGTGGCGACGACGCTGCGTTCGCAGGTGCCGACGCTGATGAAGCAGCACAACGCGAAGAGCGTCGAGTTCAAGGTCGTCATCAAAGACGGCAAAGCGGTGCTGCGCGCGCTCCCGAAGGAGTGAGCGCCTGCGCTGATCAGGTCATCTCGACGAACTGCTGAAACTCCACGCCGTCCACCGAGAAAAGGTACAGCGTTCGGCTGTCGAGCTTCGCGAAGGCGCCGGGGAATTCGCCGACGAAGTCGCCTTCGAGCTCGGTGGTCTTTCGCTGCATCCAACACGGAACGCCGCCGAAGCGCAGCCTCCGGAGGACCTGCTTGCGGTAGTCGGGGTCGATGGCCTTGGTGAAGACCGACCAGTCGTCGACCACCCGCTCGAGGTCGACCTCGACGTCGTGATCATCGAACGAGACGAAGCGCCCGCTCAGCGCGTTCAGGCTCTGCTCCAGGCGAAGCGGCTCGGTCGGGGGCAGGTCGAAGGTGAGCTTCGTGACACGCCCCGCCTCGGTCATGCGCCACGAGAGGAAGCCCGGCGCGGGGTCTTCGGTGAAGAGGAAGACGCCGCGGCCCCGCCAGGCAGGGTTGGCCAGACCAAGCTCGAACGACACCACCGGGCTGACGCGGTCGGCCAGTGGCAGCACGTCGGCTTCGAACACCTCACTGAGGGGCGGGAACAGCTCGGTCGGAGTCCGACTGGCGACAACCGTTCCGAGCTTCACGTGCATGCGTGTCATCGGAGGTCGGCCGCTTCAGTAGAGAAACGACACACCGGCCCAAGCGCCGAGGGAGTTCAACACTTCCGACGAGCGCTCTTTGATCAGCCCCCTCGCGAGCGCAGCGTCGGACGGGCTCAACGCCGTCGCCTTGCACGTCGACGTCACCGGCTGAATGGGGTTGCCGAAGGTGAAGTCGCGGGGAAAGTCGCGCTCGGAGCAGCCGTTCACCTGGTCGACGCGCGCCGTGTAGACGACGTCGCGGACCTCGAGCCGAATCGCGACGTGCTGGCCGAGCGTCAGGCGGAAGCCGGCTCCGACCGCGCCCATGAAGCGAACGCCGGTGTCGCCGTACGTCGCCGCGGTGCTCGTCTCGGGCTTGAGCAGGTGCCGCGTGCCACCCATGCCGGCGCCCGCGTTGATGACGACGCTGAACTGCGCAAGCCCCGAATCGAAGAGCGCGAACTTTCCGTAGAACGGAGCCACCTCGACGCCTGCCATGGCCGTCCACGTCCACAAGAGCGACGCCGCCGACTGCGCCTCGATTCTCGCCTTGTTGAGCAGCTCGCCGTTGAGCCGGGACTCCTGGTTGTGCCAGTTGCCGCCACCCGAGAGCGTGAGGCCGAAGTGCTCGCGCAGGTGCCAGGTGAGCTGCCCCATGGTGCCGACGTGCTGCGTGTACAGCCCGTTGAGCTGCGGCACTGCCGGGTACAGCGTGAACTCGAGCCGGCCCGAGTCGCTGACCGGCTTCTGCTCGACGACGTGCAGGCCGACGTCGGGGTTCTTCAGGGGTGCTCCGTTCACGACCTGGGCCTGACTGATCACGAGCGGAAGAATGAGTGCGAGCATGTGGCTCCCTTGGCCGACGAACGGTAGGTCCGTTGGCCCGCCCGAAGGAAGCCCCGGTGCCAGGCGCACTTGTGCTCGACGCCTTCCCGGACTGAAAAGCGCGTCGTGAGTGACCTGACCCACAGTCTCAGCCTCGAGGCCTGGTCCACGCTGAGCGCTCGAGACCAGGAGGCTGCTGCGCGCGTTCTGAGTGACGCGTTGCTCGCCGCCGACCGACCCCTCGAGTTCCGCGGGCTCCGCACGCTGACTCCCTTCCTGCACGACGCAGGCGTCGAACCCGAAACGCGAACGATTGCGACCTTCTTCGATACCCAGCACCAGCTCGACTGGGTGCTGGTGCCAGGCGGGCGTGTTCGTGCGTGGGGCGACCGGGAGCGGAGGTTGCTGCGCACCGCGCTCGCGGCCATGGAGTCGTTCCGCGAGGAGCGCGGCGAGGTGCTCGAGCTCGGCTCGATTCGCCCCTACGACGCGCCCACTTTCAAGTTCGACAGCATGTTCCGCTCGGCTGCGCCGGTCGCGCCATTCCTCACCACCGCCATGCCTCTCACCAGCGCGGTCAGGCTGTCCGGCCTGGGCCCCGAGCGCTCGCGGCTGCTGCCCCTGACCGACGGGGAAGCGAGTGTGTTCAGCGTTCACGATGATGAACTGCCGCAGATTCTCGAGCCGCGCGGTTGGCGCCTGCCCAGCGCGCGCGAATCAGAGTGGATGTGCGGCGCAGGAGGCTCCCTCTTTCCATGGGGTGACGAGATTCCCCGCTGGATGAGCGGCGTCGAAGGCGGAGCGTTCGATGAAGAGGACTTCGAAGAGGACGACGACGGAGCTGGCGAAGGGTCTTTCGAGGAGCACTTTCGCATGAGCTACGAGAGCGGAGCCGCAGACTGGTCATCCGCCAACGGGTTCGGGCTCATCGACGCCCTCGTCACGAGCCACTGGGTCCTCGACGGTGGGCTGGCCTGGCACGGTGGCGCCGGCGAGTGCTACCCGTGGCAGGCGTGCGGAGAATGGGCGGGCTTCATCACCGCCGCCATCGTTCCCGAACCCACGAAGCCTAAGGCCTGGAGCAGTCACGCCCTGCGGCCCGTCATCTCGCTTCCCTGAAGGCCGCTCAGTCGGAGCAGCCGATGCCGATGTCGGAGACGTCGACGTTCGGGGTCAGCACGCTGATCAACGCTCCGTCACGGCCCGCGAGCGTCAGCTCGTGTTTACCCGCGGCGTTGCCCATGCGGCCGAGCCACAACAGGCCGAAGCGACCGTCACGCAACCCGCAGGGAGAGACCGCGTTCTCGAAGGTGCGCGCGATGGGCGTGGGCGCTCCGGTGGCCGGCAACAGCCAGATGGTCTCGGGAGAACTGCCCATGATGGGCCAGCTGCCCTGAAGCAGCACGCCGTCGAGCGAGTCGTGGGGGAACTGCACGAAGTTCTCTCGCGTGTTCGGCAACGTCGAGGGTCGCGCGAGCACGCGAAAGCCCGAGCCGTCGAGCTTCACCTCACACGCGTCGTTGTTGCCCGACTCCGGGTACGTGTCGGCGCCGCAGTCGAAGAGCACGCGCTGCTGGTCGAACGAGAGCGCGGGCATGTTGTTCCACTGCGCGGTGGAGCTTCCGGTAATCAACACCGGCGCGCCCCACGTCGAGCCCGTCTTGCGCGTCACCCACAGGTCGTTCTCGTGCGGGCCTTCACGCGATGGGTAGACGATGAGGGAGCCAGTCGTGTCGACCGCAGGCGTGCCTTCGATGGACTGCTCCATGCCGCCCGGCGAGACGAGCGACAGCGACGAGAGGTCTCTGGGCGCGATGGCCAGACACTCTCCGAGCGAGCACGAGAGCCGGTCGGTCGACAACACCAGCCACGCACCGTCGAGTGATGGAATCAACCAGCGGTCACGCGTGCCGGCGCCGAAACGGGCCAGCGCGGTGCTGACGTTCTCGGGCGTCGCTCCCGCGCGCGCGTCGATGCGGAAGACCGTATCGTCGAAGCTGTAGGTGAAGTGCCCGGCGCCGGTGCTGACGACGGGCCCACCATCAGCAGAAGAAGAGGCGCTGCCACAACCAACCAGCACCAGCAGGAACGACGCTCGAAGACCACGCATCGAGCCATCGTGCCTGAAGCGGCGCTGAACGGGGTGAAGCTCAGTACAGCAGCTGGGTGCTCGTCGGGCCGGCCTGCCCCGGGTTGGCGGGCGAGGTGCCAGCGATGCCACCAGTGCCGACGGTGATGAGCGACGAGCCAGTCGAGGTCCACGACGAGCCGTTCATGTTGCGAACGAGGCCGTACGAGGGCCCGCCGGAGCCACCACCACCATGTCCACCAGGGCCACCGTTGCCGCCGTTGCCACCAGCGCCGCCTCGACACGCCGTGCCCTGTCCCGTTCCGTCGCCGAGCGGATCATTCCCGCCGTAGGGAGACGTTCCGCCCGAGCCGCCCATGCCGCCGCCACCACCCGCGCTGCCAGAGCCTCCGCGGCCACCCGTGCCAGCCGTCACCGAGACGTTGCGCGCCGCGACCTGCGAGTTCGACAAGAAGACGCCGATGGAGGCTCCGCCGCCGAGGCCCGGCTGTCCCGCTGGCCCACCGCAAGCGCCGCCGCCGCCACCGCCACCCGCGCTGCCGTAGCTGATGCACCCCGAGACCGATTCGATGCCGCCGCACCCACCACCGCCGCCACCGCCGCCGCGCCCGTTCGTCCCCGCCACGCCCACCTGGCCGTTCGCCGGTGTGAAGCCCGCGGCCGAGAACGTGCCCATCGCGCCACCAGCGCCGTTGGCGCCGCCTGAGCCGTCATTGCCGTTCTGGCCGTTCGCGACCGCCGAAGGCGTGATGGAGCCGCTCTGGCCTCCGACACCCTGGCCCGCGCCCGCTCCGCCTGGAGCCGCCTGCCCGCCGGTGCCGGGTCCGCTCGTCGCGCCGTACGTCGCCGAGCCACCCTGACCGCCGTTGTTGGAAGTGCCTCCGCAGCCAGCGGCGCCTGCCGAGCCTGGTGACGGCAGCGAGCACGACCAGATGGCGCAGCTGAGCGAGTTGCCCGGCACCCCGTTGTCTCCGCAGCCGACGCCGCCGTTGCCGCCCGGGCTGCCTGGCGTGCCACTCATCTGGATTGCGCCGTTCGCGCCGGGAGCACCATTGCCAGCGCGCAGCTCGAGCGCCTGCAGCTGCACGTTCATCGAGTCCTTGATGAAGGCGCCGTAGGCGTTGGGCGTACCGAGGCCGCCTTCGAAGCGAATCGACTGCACCAGCACGTCGTTCGCGAAGTCGAGGTCGAGCGCCTTCGGCCCACCCTGCACGATGACCTGATTCGTCGTCGCGCGTTGCCAGGTGGTGGCGTGATAGCCGCCGGCGACGTTGATGCCGGATGCGCCCGCGATGGTGAGCGAGCCCGCGTACGTGCCCGCCGCGATGTAGATGTCGCGCTTGCCGGTGGTGGTTGCCGCGGTGACAGCCGCCGTCAGCGTGCGCTTGGGCGCTGCCCTCGTTCCCGCCGCGGTGTCGAGGCCAGTGGGCGAGACGAAGACGCCGTTGGTCAGCTCTCCGTCGATGCCGTCGCAGTTCGCGTCGGTGAAGGCGAGGTCGGGGATGTCAGTGGGCGAGGTCGCGGTGCACGCGTACTCACAGCCATCCATCGGGTCCATGTTGAGGTCGATGAAGCCGGCGGCGCACTGGAACTGGCACGTGCCGGCCACGCACATCGCGGTGGAGTTCGGCCGCATGCACGAGTTGCCGCAGCGCCCGCAGTTCATCGCGTTGGTGGCCGTCTCGACTTCGCAGCCGTTGGGGTGGAGCGTGTCGCAGTTCTCCCAGCCCGGATCGCACGATGAGACCTGACACATGCGCGAGCTGCACGTCGGCGTCGCGTGGGGGAGCATGCAGCGCACGCCGCAGCCGCCGCAGTTGTCGCGGTCGTTGTCGATGGGGAAGCCGTTGTCGACGTTGCCGTCACAGTCGTCGTCGATGTTGTTGCAGAGCTCGGTGATGGGCATGCCCGGCGTGCAGAGCGCGATGCCGCCGTCGGCGCAGGCGTTGACGGTGCGCATGCAGGCTCCGACGCCGCACGAGACCATCATGCCGTCTTCGTCGATGCGCCCGTCGCAGTCGTCGTCCTGGCCGTTGCACGCCTCGAGCTTCGGCGTCTTCGCGTTGCAGGTGATGCCGTTGTTCACGAGGTCGCAGGTCTTCTGGCCCATGCACGTGCCGGCGTCGTTCGAGATGGAGCAGCCCTGCAGCAGCTCTCCACGCGCGAGGCACGCACAGCTCGCCACCATCGGAGAGCACTGCTGCACCTTCGTCATGCCGTCCGAGCCGCGGCCGTTCACGCAGACGTAGCCGGTCGGGCACGACTGGTCGAAGGCGCAGTCGCGGCCGCACACCTTCTCGCTGTTCACGACGATGCACTTGTCGGCCGGGTACGGGCAGTCGCTGTCGAGCTGACAGGCCTGGCAGAGGCGGCGTTGATCAGGCTGACACGAGAAGCGGCCCGGCGTGAGCTGGGTACAGACCTCTTCCGTCTTGCAGCCGATGGAGCACTTGCGCACGCAGACGGGCGGCGTGCCATCACACAGGCCGGTCTCGCAGCGGTCGTCGGCCATGCAGGCCTCGCCCTCTTTCTTGAGGGTCTCCATGACCGGCTTCTTCGGGGAGCAGGTGCAGGCGCCTGCGACGATGGCGACGAGCAGCGCGACGCCGATGGCGTGAACGCGGAAGGAGCGGGAGTCGAAACGCATCAGGTCCTCATGACGGAAATCCCGGCCGTGGGGAATGTTCCTGCGAGGAGACACAGGAGACGTGCCATCTGTGCAGACCAGCCCGCCGTTGCGCAATCCCCGGGGTATGTCGACGGCATGACGACGCTCGCGGCGGTGCAGCTCGGGGCAGACGAGGCGCGGCTGGGGAAGCGGCCGGAGCTGCTGGAGCGGAAGTGGCAACGCATGGCGAGGTCTCCGTTCGCGTTCCTGCGGGGAGCCTCGGCGTTGTGGGCGAAGGCGCTCTCTCGTGAGCCGAAGCTGCTGCGCGGCCTGCCCGGCGTGGCGTCGCTCGTGGGGGACCTGCATCTCGAGAACGTCGGCGTCTTCCGTACGGCGCGCGGCGTGACGTTTCACGTGAACGACTTCGACGAGACGTTCGACGGGCCCATCGCGTTCGACGTGGTGCGGCTGCTCACGTCGACACTGCTGGCGCGCGCGGAGCTGCAGGTGTCAGGCGTGAAGGTGCTCGAGCTGGGCTGGGCGATGCTCGATGGGCACGACGTGGGGTTGCGGAACGGGGTGGTGCGCCCTCCCGCGTTCGTGAAGGACTTGGTGGCCGAGGTGAACGCGCTGCCTGCGGCGGCGGTGCTGCGGAAGAAGGTCGACGAGGCAGGGCGGATCGTTCGCAATCGGGAGAAGACGCCCGAGGCTCCCCTCGCGGTGCGCAGGCAGGTGGGCGCGGCGCTGGCGGCGTGGAGGCCGTCGATGCCGACTCCCGAAGGCGCGCTCGAGGTGCTCGACGTCACGCGGCGCATCGCGGGCACCGGCTCGCTCGGCGTGGAGCGGCTGCTGGTGCTGGTGAAGGGCGACGAAGCGCCGTGGTTGCTCGAGGTGAAAGAGGTTCGTGGCTCGGCCTTCTCGTCGAAGGTGGCGTCGGCTGATCAGCTCGTGTCGGTGATGCAGCGCGTGTTGCCGAAGCCGCCCGCGTGTTTCGGCGCGTCACGGCTGGGCCGGCTGCCGGTCGTCATCACGAAGCTCGGCGCGAAGGAGGACAAGCTTGGCGTCGACGAGCTGCCGGCTGAGGCGGTGCTGTCGTACGCGCGCTACCTCGGGTTTCTGGTTGGCGAGATTCATCGGCGCGGCGGGGCGTCGACGCGGTGGAGCGCTGCCCATCGCGCCCGCGTGCTCGATGGCGCACAGCACCTGGCCGGCTTGCACGAGACGGCGTTTCTCCGGTTCTGTGACGTCGTGTTCGACCGGTTCGGCGCCCAATAGGAGAGGCACGTCATGGGGTTCTTCGATTTCCTGAAGAAGAAGGTGAAGCCGCCCGAGGCTCCGCGCTCGCTTCCGTTTCGCGCGATGGTGACGACGCTCACTCCTGATGGTGTCGGTACGCTCACGCACGCGGACGGCGCCACGTATCGGTTTGGCGCGACAGCCTGCCGAGGGTGGCAACCGGCGATTGGCGTCGAGGTCGAGGTGAACGGTCTCGATCCACATCCGCTGGGAGGCCTGCGCGCGCTGAACATCCGCCTGGTGTCGGACGAGGCGACCTATGCGGCGCGCTTCGCCGAGACCAACGCCCAGTTCGAACGACAACGGCCCGCGACGAGCCCGGTGGCTCCGGCCGTGACGAGACCGCCATCGGCTCCACCCGTCCCGCTGAAGCTGCCCGAGCTCGACACTCCCGTGCCGCCCGGGGAGCGCAAGGTGGTCACGACCCGCTTCGAGAACACGCGCGACGGGCTCATCTTCTTCCGCGAAGTCACGTGGGACGGGCGCGTGGTGCGCATCGTCGGTGGGCGCTCGTCGGAGAAGACGCCTCAGCTCGTCGAACAGACCTTCCAGCAAAGCGGCGAGAAGTACGCCACTGCGGAGGAGGCGCGCGCGGCGTTCGAGCGGCAGCTCTCGATGGATCAGCAGAACTTCAAATCGCACACGACCACCGCGTCGTTCCTGCCTCAGCTCGAGGGGCAGGCGAAGCACGTCAGCAACCCTGAGCTCGAGGCGGCGTTCGAGCAGGCCAATCCGTCGACCCGTGGAGCGGCCGCCCAGGTCTATGCCGACTGGCTGCTGGGCCAGGGCGACCTTCGTGGAGAACTGGCAGCGCACGGCCCCGCCTTCCTCGAAGCCCACGCGAGCGCGCTGCTGGGTGAAGTCGACCACACGCTCGGCGGTGAGCTGCGGGACCTGAAGTGGTCGCACGGGTTTCTCGTCGGCGCGACGTTGAAGCTCTCGCACTTCGAGTCGACCAGCGACCTCGCGACGTTGACCGCCCAATTCCTCGCACTGCCTGTCGCCCGCTTCGTCACCGAGCTGCGGTTCGGCCTCGCCAGCTTCGAGAGTGACAATGATTGGACGGAGACGTTGGCCGCCGTCGCGAACTCGCCTCGAGGGCCGGCCATCACGCGGCTGGAGTTCGACGACTACACGTCCGAGGACTGTGAGATTTCGTGGACCCCGTTCGGTGATTTCTCTCCCTTCTGGTCGAAGTTGCCCTCGCTCGAGTGGTTGCACATCCGCTCGGGAGCCGGTGGCACGCTCGGCCCCAGACAGAAGGGTGACGTCCTCCATTTGCCGAACCTGAAGACGTTCATTCGTGAGTCGGGCGGCCTGTCGGAGGGCGAGCTTCAGAGCATCATCAACGCGAAGTGGCCGAAGCTCGAGCGGCTCGATGTCTGGTTTGGCAGTGACGGGTACGGCGCCGAGGGAAGTGTCGAATTGGTGCAGCCGCTCCTCGACGGTCGCGGCATCGAGCGTGTGACGCATCTCGGGTTCGTGAACTGCGAGTTCTCGAGCGAGCTGCTCGTCGCGACGCTGCAGTCGAAGGTGTTGCCGAAGTTGAAGGTGCTCGACTTCTCGAAGGGCATTCTGGGTGACGCCGATGTCGACGTGTTGCTGAAGAACGCCGACCGGCTGAAGCACCTCGAGCGGCTCGACCTGTCGGAGAACCTGATCGACGACGTCGAGCGGCTGAAGACCGCGCTTCCCAACGCCATCGTGGACGAGCAGCGCGACGATGATGATGGTGAGTACCGCTACTGCGCCGTCGGTGAGTGACTTCGGAGTTCAACCTCGAAGCCGGTACGTCTCACCATCACGTTCGACGACGACATTGGTGATGGAGGGCGGAATCAGGTCGACGACATCCGGTGGCACGTTGAAGGCCGTGATGTGGATGGTCGAGCACGTTTCGATGAGCCGCGACTTCGCGAGCTGCCTGAGGGCCTCGGGGAGATTCAGGAATCGAGTCAGGCGGAGCGTCGCCACCGAACGCTGCACGGCGGCCAGGTCCTGCTCCCACGCCAGGTACGGATCGTATCCGTCGAGCTCGAGGTCTGTGAGGCGCGGTGCGAGCGTCGTCACAATCAGGAGATTCCTTTTTGGGAGCCGCTCGACGACCTCGAGCGAATCGAACGCAACGGGTGCGGGGTCTCGCGGCAGCCACACCAACCCGTTGAGCCGCTCGACGAGTCGAGTCAGCGGGTGATGCGGCACGTGCTTTGGCCTCATCGCGCTCACGAAGCCACGCGAGAACCGAAGCCCCGTCGACTGCACATGTCCGGCGAAGGGGCCCATCAGCTCCGCCAGATGTGCCACCAGCAGCTCCTTCTCGCGCGCCTTCTCCACGGCCGAGAGCTTCGTCGTGGCAGCTTTGAGCTGGAGCGAGATGAACTCCCCCTGAACCCGCCCGCGTTCGGAGAGCCAATCGGCGAAGACGTGCCTCACCGAGTCGTCCTCGGGGTTGGAGACGATGGAGTCGATGAACTCGGCTTCGCTCTTGTCTGGAACGGTGTTGCGAGGCGGTGCAATCGGCGTCTCCGCGCCCGGTTGGAGCAGGGAGCTGACACTGCCGAACCGCTTCAACCCCGCCGGCCACCCGTCGAGGCCATTCCTGGCGATCCACGTGGCGACCTGCGGCGCGAGGCCCTGGTGATGGTGAACCTCGAGCGCTGAGAAGAGCGCCCTGCGCAGAGACTCCGACAGCCGGGGCGCGCGCATGAGCTCGAAGACGGCGTCTCCGACCAGGGGCTCGTGCGGCAGACTCGCCCAGGCCTCGACGATCGGGCCCAGCACGTGCGGCTGCACACTCGGAAACCAGGCGACGGTGGCGCGAATCGCCTCAGCTCGAGTCTGCGAGTCGAGGCTTGAGCGGATCAGTGCCAAGACGCGGTCGGCCTGCTTCAGCGGGAGTTCGAGCGCCATGAGCCCTGGGGACGGTAGCGCAGCTGACAACCTGATTCGAACGAGCGCCCGCACGGAGTAGACGAGCTCCATGCTGCTGCAGCTGCTCGTCGTCTCCCTCGTCTCGCAAGCGCCGGCCGTCACCATGGTGGACCTGCCCAACGGCATGCGCTGGGTGCTGCTCCCGCGAAGCTCGGAGCCCCGCGTCTCGGGTCTCGTCGTGGTGAACGTCGGCGGTGTGCACGAACGCAAAGGAGAGGCTGGCGTCGCGCACCTGCTCGAGCACCTCGCCTTCTCCGGCACGCCCATCGTCGGCGCCCGCACCGAGTGGCGCCTCGAAGCCCCGCTGCTCGACGACGTGCTCAAGCTCACCGAGAAGCTCACCCGCGTCGAGCTCGAGTCCGGCCCCACGAGCCCCGCCGCCATGCAGCTCGAGACGAAGCTGCTCGTCGCGCAGCGTGACTGGGAAGAGCAGGGAGACAGCCACCGCTTCGACGCGCTCTATTCGGTGAACGACATCGAGCACAACGCGTGGACGACGTGGGACGACACGACGTACTGGGGTGACTTCCCGCCCGAGCAGCTGCACCTGTGGCTCGCCGCCGAGGCTCAGCGCTTCGCCGCGCCCGTGTTCCGCGACTTCCGGCGCGAGCGCGCCGTCGTGCTGCAGGAGTCCATCGACCGCTACCGCTCCTCCACCAGAGCCACCAGCACCCTCTGGCAGCTCGCGCTCGGAGGAGACCGCTCGTGGGTGCTCACCGGCACCGAGGCCGAGGTGCGTGCAGCGGTGCCCTCGACGGTCGAGGCTTTCTACGCACGGCTCTACGCGCCCTCGAATGCCGTGGGTGTGCTCGTCGGCAACTTCGAGCTGACGGCGGCGACGCGCTGGCTCCACGAGACCTTCGGCGTGATTCCTTCGCGGCAGGTCGACTCGGCGGTCGAGGTCGTCACCGGACCTCCAGCGAGTCGCACCATCGGAGGACGAGAGCGCAGGGTGCTCATCGGCTTCGCGGCGCCTCCGACCACGCATGACGACTCGCCAGCCCATGAGCTCGCAGAGCAGGTGCTGTGGCTCGGCGATGGCGTCGTCGCACGCGCCTGTGGGCCTTGTACCCGCGTCGACAGCGCGACGGGGCCGGGCTTCGCGCGCGCGCACCTCATCGGCGTCAGCATCGACCTCGCTCCCGGCCAATCGAGCGCTGCGGTGCTCGATGCGTTCTTCGCGCAGCTCTCGAGTGTCGTCGTCGATGAAGAGGTCTTTCAACGGGCGCGCGCTCTCTCCGAGGTGACGCGCGCCACCGAGCTGCGCTCCCGCAAGGGCGTCGGGCAGGTCCTCGCGAGGTCGCTCCTCTTCAGCGCAGGCCCGCAACCTGCGCTTGGGCCTCGCTACCGCGCCACGAGCCGGGCCGACGTCGAGCGGGTGCTTCGCAGCTTCACGAGAGACCGGGCGTGGGTCGTCACTCAGGAGGGCCCGTGAGAGCGCTGACGGTGACGCTCCTGCTGTGCAGCGCCTGTGCGCCTCTCATCGCAGGGACCTCACGCGTGCTGCCGCCTGCGCTCCAGTACGACCCTGCCTCCTTCGCTGGCCCTCGCATGGAGCGCGAGCCTCCCGCGCCCTCGAAGCTCGTCCTCGCGAACGGCGTCGAGGTGCTGTGGACGGCGACGCCGGCCGACCCGCTCGTCGACGTCTCGCTGCTCGTGGGCTGTGGCCGCACCGACGACCCCGTGGGCTCGCCCGAGCTGACGTGGCTCGCGCTGCGCTCGGCACTCTCCGTCGGTACGCCGACGCTCACGGCCACCGAGCAGCAGGTCGCGTTCGAGCGGCTCGGCGTCGACCTCTCGGTGTCCGTCGATGATGGTGACTCGGCGCTTCACCTCGTGGTGCCGCGCGCGAACCTCGCCGCCGCCATGCAGTTGCTGAACGACTCGCTGAGCACTCCACGCTTCGACGCCACGACCTTCGAGCAGCGCCGCGAGAAGCTGGCCCTCGGCATCGAGGGAAGGGTCACTCAACCCGAGTTCGGGCTGGTGAGTCTGATGCGCCAGGCGGTGACCTCGAAGACCTCTGGGCTGGGCCAGAGCGAGAGTCCCGCCGCCATCAGAGCCATGTCCCTCGAGGCCGTTCGCGCGCAGGCCAGCCGCTGCCTTCAGCCCGCCAACCTCGTCGTCGCCCTCACCGGAGACCTCGACGCTGCAGCCGTTCGCGAGGCGCTCAGCAGCCTGTCCGCCCGGCCACGAGGCGTTCGTGTCGTTCACCCCGCTCCATCACCTGCGCCCACGACGCAGAAGGTCTGGCTGAGCCCCGAGCTGCACGGCTCGCGAGTCGACATCATCCTCGTCGGTCGCACGCCCGCGCTGGCGCCGAGAGACCGAATCACCGGCGCGATGCTCGCGACGATTCTCGTCTCGCTCGTGCACTACGACCTGCGCGAGACGGTGGGCCACGTGTACTCGGTGTCTGCAGACGTCGAGACAGGGCCCGGCTTCGGCATCGTGTACGTGAAGTTCTCGACGCGCGCAGAGAAGGCCCTCGAGTCGGTTCGTCGCGTGCTGGCCGAGCTGAGCCGCTGGTGGACGAACTGGCCCGTCAGCCCTCAGGTGGTCGAGTCGGCCCGGCACGCGCTCTCGAACGCCGCCGCGCGTGGGCTGGTGAGCACGCAGACACTGAAGAGCGCCGAGCGGCAGCTTCGGGACGGTGCGGGCTTCGATGAGCGACCATGGGCGCGGCAGCTCGACGAGGTGCGCGCGCATCATCTCGCCGACTTGTTCGTCCTCGCCTTTCCACCCGGGCGGCTGCAGGTCGTCGTCACCGGCGCCGTGGGTTCACCGCGCGACTGGGCTCAGTTCGGCCAGGTGACGGCTCCGTGAGCGGCACGGCGCAGGCATGAAATGCAACACGTGCTCCAACAACAGACGAAGACGGTGCTCGTCACTGGTGGTGGTCGCGGCCTTGGAAAGGGCGTCGTGCTGGCGCTGGCCGCGCGTGGACACCACGTCGTTCTGACGACTCGGGACTCTGCCTCGGCTGAAGCCACCGTGCGTGAAGCGCGAGCGGTGTCCGTCGCTCCCAACCTCGAGAGCTTCCAGGCCGACCTCTCGTCCTTCGTGTCCATCGAGCAGTGTCTCGCGTCGCTCCCCGGCGCCTTGCGCTTCGACGTCGTGATGCACGTCGCGGGAGTGATGCAGCAGAGCCCGACGCGAAGACTCAGCGCCGACGGCTTCGAAGAGACGCTTGCGGTCAACGTGCTCGCGCCGTTCTTGCTCACGAAGGGCCTGCTGCCGCGCCTCAACCCCGGTGGGCGCATCGTCTGCGTGTCGTCGCGCCTGCACCTGCCAGATTCGCGCGGAGCGCCCGTGCACTTCGACTTCGACGACCCGAACCTCGAGCACGGCTACGACCCTGAGCGCGCGTACAAGAACTCCAAGCTCGCCCTCGTGTGGTTCGTGAACGAGCTCGCGCGCCGCGTTCCCAAAGCGCGCGCCACCGTGCACGCGATGTGTCCCGGCTTCGTGCCCGAGACGGCGCAGGCCTCGACGAAGGGCGTGATGCACTTCGTGATGGCGCACGTGATGCCCTACATGCCGTTCGCGACGCGGCTCGACGACGCCATCGACTCGTTGTGCTTCACCGCGCTCGACCCATCGCTCGACCACACGACAGGAGACTTCTGGGCCGAGAAGAAGCCGTTCGACTCGAGCCCACAGTCGAGGAACGTCGAAGACGCCAGGCGCTTCTGGACCTGGTGCGAGACGGCGACGAAGTCTGGTTCGTGGCCCTGAGCCCACCTCTTCGTGCGGGCGTGCGCAGAGCCGTCGCTCGACTCACGTCAGGTGCGCTACGCAGCGCGAATGACCAAGCCGACGCTCACCTACTTCGACATTCCCACCAGCCGCGGCGAGGAGTGCCGCCTGGCCCTCTTCATCGCCGGCGTTCCGTTCACCGATGAGCGGCTGAACCACGAGCAGTGGGCCGCGCGCAAGGCGTCGACTCCCTACGGTGCGCTGCCCATCTTCTCGATGGAGGGGAAGCCGGTGCTCGCCCAGTCGAACGCGATTCTGCGAATGCTCGGCAGCCAGCATGGCCTGCTCCCCGCCGATGCGTGGGAGTCGGCGCGTCACGAGGGCGTGATGTGCTCAGTCGAAGAGCTGCGCGGGAAGCTTGGCCCCACGCTGCGCATCAAGGACGAGGTCGAGAAGAAGGCCGCGCGAACGGCGCTGGCGACGGGCTTCCTTCCCGAGTGGGCGGGCCAGATGGAGAAGCAGATTGTCGGCCCCTTCGTCGGAGGCGCCACGCTGAGCGTCGCCGACCTCAAGCTCTTCGTGGCGACGTCGTCGATTCTGAAGGGCGTCGTCGACTTCATTCCGCCTTCGACGTTCGACGCGTTCCCGAAGCTGCTCGCGCTCGTCGCTGCGGTGAAGGCGCACCCGAAGGTCGTCGCCTGGTACGCGCGCTGAAGGTGCCGGGCCGCGCTGCCTCAGTGCGCGACGAAGCCGCCGTCAGCGAGAAACACCGCGCCGCTCGACGAGTTGCTGCGCGAGCTCGCGAGGAAGAGCGCCAGCTCGGCGATGTCCTCGTTGGTAGCGTAGCGGCCGAGCGGCACCTGCGCGGTGAACGCGGCCTTCACCTGCTCGGCGTGACCGGGTGACGACTGCTCCTCGAGCGAGCGCATCATGCGGTTGTCGACGGGGCCCGGCGCGATGGCGTTGACGCGCACCCCGAGCGGGCCGAGCTCGATGGCGGCGACCTTCACGAGGCCCAGCACGGCGTGTTTGCTCGCGATGTACGCCACCATTCCCGGAGAGCCGACGAGCCCCGCGATGGAGGCGGTGACGACGATGCTGCCGCGACGCTTGATGAGGTGCGGCGCGGCGTTCTGAATCGCGAAGAGCGCACCTTTGAGGTTCACCGCGAGCACCCGGTCGAACTCGGCTTCGGGGTACTCGAGCAGCGGCTTCACCTGGCCCTCGACGCCCGCGTTCGCGAAGAGCACGTCGATGCCCTCGAACGCGTCGATGGCTGCTTTGACGTACGCCTTCGCGCCGTCAGCGCTCGAGACGTCAGCCGCGAAGCCTCGCAGGCGACTGGAGTCGAGGCGCGTCACCACGGCGTCGACCTCGGCCTGCTTCAGGTCCACGAGCAACACACGGGCTCCAGCAGCGAGGAACTTCGTCACCGCCGCTGAGCCGATTCCGCCAGCACCACCGGTGACGATTGCGACCTTGTCTTGCAGTTCACGAGTCATGAGGGCGCAGCGAGCAAGGATCATGCGCACAGGCTCAGGCGAGGACCTGGCGTGTCACCATCAGAGTGACCGCATCGCCATTCACGATGACCTGGGCTGCTTCGAGAGTGGCCACGCCGCGAAGAGTGGAGCGATGAGTCACTGTTTCCAACGAGGTCATTGGAGTGCACGAAGGCACATCCACGTTCGGGTGAAAGCCGTAGGCTTGGCGCATGTCGACACGGGTGCTCGTCGTTGCCGGAGTGCTGGCGTGGGGCTGCGGTGGTGGAACGGCCGTCGTTACCGGAACGGGTGATGGTGGCGCCCGCGCAGGTGGAGCTGCGACTGCTGGTGGAATCGCGACTGGCGGCGGAAGCGCGAGCGCGGGTGGAGCCGCGACCGCAGGTGGATCCGCGACTGCTGGTGGAACTGCGAGTGCTGGTGGAATCGCGAGTGCTGGTGGAGTCGCGAGCGCTGGTGGACTCGCGAGCGCTGGTGGATCCGTGAGTGCTGGTGGATCCGCGAGTGCCGGTGGATCCGCGAGTGCCGGTGGATCCGCGAGTGCCGGTGGATCCGCGAGTGCCGGTGGATCCGCGAGTGCCGGTGGAATCGCGAGTGCCGGTGGAATCGCGAGTGCCGGTGGATCCGCGAGTGCCGGTGGATCCGCTGGACCGGTTGATGCGGGAATCGCGCGCCCGCTCGGTGTGAACATGCCGAACCTGCTGCACATGTATCTGGGCATCGCTCCCGAAGGCCCCGTGCAGGCACGCGCTCAGATGGACCGCGCCCGCGCCGCCGGCTTCACGCACGCCCGCTTCATCGCCTCGGGCTACTGGCCGGCCGACATGACGCGCGCAAACGGCTGGAGAACGAACGCCACCGCGTACTGGCAGGCGGTCGACCAGCTCATGGTCGATGCGCGCTCCCGCCAACTGCGCCTCGTGCCCAGTCTGTTGTGGAACGCGTGGCTCTTCCCCGACCTCAACAACCAACCCTTGAACGCGATGTTCACGCCCGGCTCCGCGACCCGGACGATGGTTGATCAATACGTACGCGAGTTCGTCCAGCGCTACGCCAACGAGCCCGCCGTCGCCGTCTGGGAGATTGGCAATGAATGGAACCTGCTCGCCGATCTCGATTTCTCGACCTGCACGGTCTGCGCAGGGAGCGCCATGAACAACTGCGGCTCGCTGGCGCCCTCGCTCGGAACCGCCTGCAGTCGCTCTGCGGCCGACACCGTGTATTCCTGCAATTCGTGTCGCGGCGTCTCGACCACCACCCAGGACCTCGGCCAGTGGGCGCAGTCGATGGCGCAGCTGATCAAACAACACGACACACTCCAGCGCCCCGTGAGCACCGGTCACGCGTACCCACGTCCCTCGGCGTGGCACCTCGCGCGCTCACCCTGTCCGTCGTGCAATTGGACCGTCGACTCCGAGACCGAGTTCACCCAGACGCTCGGTCAATTGCATCCATCGCCCATCGACTTCATCTCGGTACACGCCTACCCGGGCGACGACGCGAAGCGCTTCGGAGACACCGATGCGACAGGCTTCACGCTCCTTCAGCGCACGCAGACCGCCGCGACCTCGCTCGGCAAGCGCCTCTACGTCGGTGAGTATGGGGAGCCGCGCGCCGGCTCCATCACCTGCAACGGCACCGAGGCGTGCAACGGTGACGCGAACTCGGCCTCGACGAAGTTGATGGCACTGGGGCTCGTGCAGTTCGACGTCGCGCTCTCGGCGTTGTGGGCCTTCGACTTCCACCAGTTCTGTGCAGCGACGCCCACCTGCTACGGCGTCGAGGCGAACACACCGCTCGCGAGCTTCCTCTCCACGGCCGAACGCGCGGCGCTCCAGTGTCGTGGGCAACCCGATGGGCTCGCGTGCGCGACCGGGCGCTGCTCAGCAGGAACGTGCCGGCCCATCGTCGACGGCACCATCGACCTCGAGCTCGCTGGCAGTGAGACGTCATGGCTCAGCTGGACGAACTGCTCGGCCTGTACGCCGTCCACGTTCTCGCGCGTCGCCGTCGGTCCCCGCTTCGCCGTGCGCGTCTCGACCAACGACCTGCCCTGCACCGGCATGTGCCAGTACCCCGGAGGCTACGCGCTCTCTCCTGCCATCACGCTCACGAGCGGGCATCGCCAGGTGGTGCTGCGCGCAGACGTCGGAGCCACCGCAGCCGCGAACCTCAAGCTCATCGGCTTTGATGGCGCGAACGCCGAGGTCTTCACCGGCGACCTGCTCGTGCCCGCCGGCGCCACCGAGACGCGCTCGGTGGTGTTCACCATTCCTGCGACCGTGACGTCAGTTCGCGTACGCCTCGAGCAGTCGACGCCAAACGCGGTGCTCACCGTCGATTCGCTGTCGGTGTGGTCGTTGCCCTGATTCATACTCGGCGCATGCGCCTGCTCCGTCGCTACGCCCAGCCCAAACGAGCTCACGAGCTGCAGACGGTCGAGGTCGTCGGCGAACACACCGTCTGTTTCAAGGGAGCGCTCTACGACCTGCGCACTGGTGAGAAGGGTGAGCGCGCGCGTGGGTTTGGCTTCGCGCCCGATGGTGCGTGGCTCGAATGGAAGAAACAAGCCGACGGCAACATGCGGCTCGAGATCGTCGCGGGTGGCGACAGCGTTCCCGTCACCGGCATCGACGGGCTGTCAGTCACCTTCAAGGCGATGACGAACTCGGTGCTGTTGCTCGAGGCCGATGGCCGGCAGCCGTGGTTGTGCATCGACCGCGCGACGGGCGCTCCGACGGGTCGGCTGGAGTGGATGCAGGGCTCTGACCGCTACGGCACCAGGCTCTACAACTCGCACGTCTTCGACCCACGCGATGGCGCGACGGTGTGGTTCATCGACGGAGGCGCCGTCGTTCAGGTCGACCTCTCGACGAGAAAGCCCGTTCGCCAGGTGAAGCCTCCTGCAGGACGAGCCTTCAACACGCCGACCGTCGCCCTCAATGGCTGCTGGTGCGTGTTCGAAGAGCCCGCGGCCGGTCCCGTCTCTGGAGCGCCCGACCACGTCATCGTCTTCGATGCCTCCAATCGCGAGCGCGCCCGCAAGACGCTCTTGACCAGGGGCTCCACCTCGCTCGCCGACGGCTTCGTGCTCTTTCACGGTGCCGAGAAGCGCTTCAGCGTCGTCGATTGCGACTTGAACGAGCTCGAGTCGATTGAACACGACACCGACTTCGCGAGGCTCGTCGCGCTGCCCTCGGGCCGCGAGTGGCTCGCCATCGGCGGGCACGGCGAGTGGGACCACTTGGGTGCCGACGACCTCGCGCCCAGCAGTGCCGAGCCCGAGGTGAAGAAGCAAGCCGCGAAGAAGCCGGCGCCGAAGAAGAAGAAGAAGCGCTGATCAGGGGCAGGTGCCGCCGAGCTGCGCGACGACGTTCTTCGTCTGCAGCCCGAAGAGCACGTTCGCGGTGAAGCAGAGGTCGGCTGAGCAGCTGCCCTCGGCCACGACCTTCAGCTTCGTGGGTTTGCAGGAGTTGATGAGCCTGCGAAACGGCTCCACCTGCGTGCGCTCGACCTCGTCGAGACAGGCGTTGAGCGCGTTGAAGACCTGCGTGCCGTCGGCCACCTCGAGGCGGTTCGACGTACACGACGTGCGCAGCGACTGCTTCTCGAGGCCGACGGTGCAGGTCGCTTCGACGATGATTCCGCTCAGCGTGATGGTGCCCCGAGGCATGGCGCACCCGGGACCGGCTGCGACATCGCCGTACTCGGCCACGAGCTCGAACGTGCCCGACTGAATGCAACCCTGCGACAGGTCGATGCCGGCTTCCTTGAGGTCCTTGCCGATGTCGATGACCGCCGAGCCGAAGGGCTCGCCGTTGCAGGCCTTCGTCGAGTCGATGCCCACCGGTGTAGTGGTGTTCAGCTTGCGGTCCTTCACCTCGATGGTGGTCGGAGCGCAGCTGGCGAGGGTGAGCAGAAGAACTGGAAGACGGCGCATGCCCACACCAAACCCGGAAAAGTGACGCCGCGCGATGGCTCACCGTGAATATCGTCGAATTCGTTTCGTCCGGGGCCCACCATGCGCCACCTGCTCCTTGCCGTGCTGATCAGCGCTCCCGCCTTCGCCCAGGTCTTCTCGTGGGAGGACAAAGACGGCGTTCACTACACGAACGACGTCGCGGCCGTGCCGAAGGGCGCGAAGGTGACGAAGGTGGCGGAGGACGTCAGCGACCCGGTGCAGCCACGGCCTTCCATCGAAGTCGCAGCGGCTCCGAGGCCTGCGTCGTCGCCTTCCTCTCCCGCGAACCCGACCGTCGAGCGGGAGTGGAGAGACCGCTTCATTCAACTGAACCGGGCCATCGTGACGAAGAAGCAGGAGCTGAGCGCCCTCGAGGCGAGCCTTCCCAACAAGGTCGACTGTGTGCCGCAGCCCCGGGTCGCTCCCGCCGTCAACGGACAGGTCGCGCAGCAGCAGGTGGTCACGCGCTGCATGCCGAACACGATGCACGACCGCATCAAGCTGCAGATCGAGCAGAAGCGCGTCGAGGTGAAGGACGCCGAGAACGACCTCGAGCAGCTCGACCGCCGGGCCTCGCTCGAGTCGGTTCCGCGGGAGTGGCGTCGCGGCTGGTGAGACGAAGGCCCGAGGAGCGGCGGCTCCATCATCACAGCCGAACCATGCCGCGGCGACGTTGGCTCGCGACGGCGGAGTCGAACTGGGGAAGCGTGAGACGAAGCCCAAAGCGAGCCTGAGGAGCGGCGGCTCCATCATCACTGCCGAACCATGCCGCGGCGACGTTGGCTCGCGACGGCGGAGTCGAACTGGGGAAGTCGACATCGCTCGCCGACTGCGGTTTACGCGCGTGCATGGCCATTCGACTCGTCGTCACCGACATGGACAACACGCTGTACTCGTGGATCGACTACGTCGTTCCCGCGGTGGAGGCGATGGTCGACGCGGTGGTGCGCGCGACGAGTCTTCCCCGGCTGCGCGTCGTGCAGTCGCTGAAGGCCGTGTACACGAAGTACGAATCGAACGAGTACCCGTTCGCCCTGCAGGAGTCGTCGCTGTTCCAGGAGTTCCCCGACTTCGGCAGCTTCGACAAGCTGGTCATCGAGCCCGCACGCGCGGCGTTCTCCGAGGCGCGCCGGAAGTACTTGAAGCCGTACAAGGGCGTGACCGAGACGCTGACGACGCTCAAGGAGCGCCGCATTCCTGTGGTGGCGTTGACTGACGCGCCGAAGAACCCGGCGGAGCAGCGCGCGAAGCGGCTGGGGTTCGATGTGCTGCTCACGTCGATGTACACGATGCCGGGCTTCACGTTTCCTGCGGGGCCCGATGGCGCGGCGCTGGTGGCTCCCGACATTCTTCAGAAGCAGGAGAAGGGCGCGTACAAACCTGCGTGCCCCGTCGTCGAGCTGCCGCGTGACTACGAGAAGCCGAACTCGGCGGGCCTCAAGAAGATTCTGTCGACCTACGGCATGCGGCCCGACGAGGTGCTGGTGGTCGGCGACTCGGTGAAGAAGGACATCGCCATCGCGAAGGAATTGGGCTGCCACGACGCGTGGGCCGAGTACGGAACGTACGTGCCGACCGAATATCGAGAGCGCCTCGACATCGTGTCGTCGAACGCGATTACGCGCCGGCACGCGGCGTCGGTGTTCGAGCAGGGCGCGCAGACCGTGACGCCGAGCCGCGCGTTGTCGAACTACGCGCAGGTGCTCGACATCGTCGACTCACTCTCTCGGTGAGTTCTGCTCGAGCACATCCATCGCGTGGTGCAGGTGCTCGATGGCTTCGTTCGAGAACAGGCCGTGAAGAATGAGTGAGCCGACCGCTCCGCCGAACGCCGTCAGAATGGTCGTGATGCCCAGGACCCAATCACCGACAGCGCCAGTGCCACCTGGCGGAGTCGTGTGGATGAGCACCACGAGCGAGAGTCCGAAGAGGCCGACGGCCACTCCACCTGCCACCTTCGAGCGGGTGTCCGCTGCGAGCGCAAGGTCGAAGGTCGCTCCAGCGCCCCCACGCGCGAACAGCGGCCTCGCCTCTGGCACCAGCAATTGCTCTGCCTCGAGCTCACGCCCGCACCAGCGCACTTTCGGCTGACCGCCTTCGACGCGAACCCACTCTCGAACGCAGCGGCGAGCCGGCGGAGCGGTCTGCCCCTCTGCCAATGCGCTGCCTCCAGCGAGGACGAGAGAGAGCCAGATGTATCGATTCAAGAACGGCACGCCGTGCACATAAACCGCACCCATGCGGCACGCACCAGTTGCAGTTCGATGACCTGCGAATCATGGTCGCGCCCATGACACGTTGGCTTCTCGTACTCGTTTCGACGACAGCGCTGGCGGCTGAGCCGTCGTTCTTCATTCGCACCAGAAATGCGCGTGTTCAGAAAACGCCCGGGCCGACCGGAGAAGTGTTGGTCATTCTGCAGCCTGGCGCGAAGGTGACCTGGCAGGGGCCCGACTCGGCGAACCCAAAGTGGCACAAGGTGACGACCGAGAAGGGTGAAGGCTTCGTGTTGCGGGCGGCGTTGTCGGAGACCGCTCCGCAGAAGGAGCTGACCAGCCGAGACGGTGGCACGGCCGTCGACGTCGAGGCGTTCGTGAGCTCGGGCGCCGGTGTACGGGCCTTCACCGAGGAGGCGACGGCGTACTCGCGCGAGAAGGTCTATTTCTCGGCGTACGACCAGTTGTTGGTGAGTGAAGCCATCGCGCGCTCGGTGACGGACGCGAAGGTGGCGGCGCACGCGCGTGATGCCGGGCTCGAGGTCGTGGTGGGAGGTGCTCCGTGAGGCGCGCGCTGGTCGTGGGTTGTCTGGTGTTGGCCGGCTGCAAGACGCTGCCGAAGAACCTCGATGACTGGTTTGCGTTGGCACGTGATGGGAAAGACCTCGCCTCGCGATTGCAGGAATTGGAGAAGCGCCAGGCGTCGTGTGAAGCCATCGAGAAGGCCGAGGTGGTGTGGGACGAAGAGCGCGCCATCGGTGGAGCGACGGCGATTCGCTGGGTACAACAATTGGGTGGGCTGGTGGTGCAGACGCCGCCCGGGGCGAAGACCGATGACCTGCCGGGGTTGGATGGAGCGTCGCTTGGCGATGATGGCGCGAAGCTGACGGCGTACGTGAACACGGTGGGGAAGAACCTGGCCGCGCAGTCGAGCCGGCCGTCGCTGCCGTGGACGTTCGCGGTGCTGAAGAACGAGCAGCCGAACGCGTACGCCGCACCGGGCGGCATCGTGCTGGTCTCGAAGGGCATGCTGGCGCAGTGCGAGAACGAGGCGCAGCTGGCGGGGGTGCTCGCGCACGAGATTTCCCACGTGACGGGCCGGCACGCGATTCACGGGTACCGCGCGAAGAAGATGAAGGAGTGCGCGCAGTCGTTCATCAAGGCGCTCGGTGACGAGACGGGCTTGTCGTCGATGGCACGCAGCCGGCTGGAGTCGACGGCGAAGGCGTTCGAGGGGTTGTTGTCGAAGAGCTCGAACGGGTTCATCGACTTCGGAGAGAAGGGCGTGAACGTCGACGCGCTGGTGACGTTGGCCGACCAGCAGGCCGATGAGTTGATGACGAACGCGTTCTCGCGCGAGGCCGAGCTCGAGGCCGATGCCGAGGCGGCGCGGCTGATGGCGAACGCGGGCTACGACGTGGCTGAGTACAAGAAGCTGCTCGCGAAGCTGCCGAGGTCGGGCGTCATCGGAAAGCACCCGCCCACGGATGAGCGGGTGAAGTTCGTCGAAGAGGCCATCTCGAAGTCGAACACCCTGCCGAAGTCAGGTGGCGTGAAGCCAAGCCTGTTGGCGAAATAGTGCATCGGTCGATTCACTATTGAAAAACGTAGGCGTTCTGACCGCCGACTGAGCCGAGAGCAGGAAAGACCGTCGCGCCGGCAGGCAGTGGTGTGGGTGCGCGCAAGACGCCCGCTCCTGCCGCCGTAAAGGTCGTGCCTGTCGCAGTGAAGTTGGCTGAAGCCGCGCCCAGATAGGCATTGTCGGAGGAACGCCAGCCTTCGGTGACAGTGGAGACGCTGCTCAAGAAGGTGTCGATGGCGCTGGCGCCACCAGAGAAGTACCCATTTGAAACCTGAGAAGCGGAGCAGTTGTTGATGAACGCGCCGCTGCTTCGGGAGGCACCGAAGCCCATTCCAAACATCGACGTGCCCGCGCCAACGACGACAACATCGTTCGCCGAGAACGACGAATTCGTCTCCGCCAGTACGCCGTTCGCAAAACCCTCGACACGAAGGCGAGGCCCGAGGCTGGCATGGCTCGACCCGTCGAGCTTGATACCGATGTACTGGTCTCCGAGAGTGGCGGCGCGACGGAGTGTCAAGCCTTCGAGTCCCGCAAGCGCCGTGTTCGGACCAATCGCTAGCCCGACGTTCGAGGAAAATGTGATGGTGACTGCCGAGGCGTTGCTGGGGTTCCCGACGATGCTCACCCGTGCACCATCGGGGTGGTCGAACGTGAGCGTGTTCGGCTCTGCATAGTTCCCGTCGAAGATTCGAATTGTCAGCCTGCCTCTGACGACGCGGTCGTCGAGCCATCGAAGGGCCGCGCCGAGCGTCGCAAACTGCCGACCAGCCCCGACCTCAAGCGTCGTATTCCCCGTCAGAATCTGTGAAGTCGTCGCAGAGCGCAGCGCCTCGACCGCGTAGGGCGATGCTCCCAGCCTCGTGCGCGCGAGCGGCACGCCACTGACGCTGACCTCGGCGAAGAGATTCGCGTTCTGGCTCACCGCCGTGACACACCCCGCGAGCGAAACCCGGAAGCGGCCCTGCGCGTCGGTCTGTGCCGGAGTCGCAGCCTCACACTTCTTGTTCGTGCTCGTCGTTCCGCCAGTCTCGACGTCCCACAGCGACACGTTGACGGGAACAGCGGCGAGCACGGCTCCGCCCGTTCCGAACGCAACACCCGAGTAGACCAGCGCATCGGTCGTCGGAATTCCGTCCGCACTGGCCAGCTGCGAGAGTGCGATGGTCGCCACGAGAAGGAATCGGTTCATGTCGTGAATCCTCCCATGGCGACTGCCCTGGTGGTTCGCTGAATGTCGCCGGTCAGCTTCTCGATCTTTGACTTGCCTTCGTCAGACCTGTTCCGCACCATGGGCTGCATTCCTTTCTGAGGGGTCCTTCACGCCATGTCCGTTCGTCGCCTGCTGCTGACCAGCATCGTCTGTCTCGTCTCCTGCGCACCCAAGAACGTTCCCCCCTCCAACACCGGCGGCATCATGGTGATGCCCATGAAGGCCGCGGTCTTCGTCCGCGCGGCCTTCGACTCCGACGGCTCGAACCTCATCGGTCAGTTCATCGCCGACTCGGTGCCCGACGACCAGATCGACGAGACCCAGGGCGCCCGCACGCGGTGCTCCGACTTCATCAAGGCGAAGAAGATCGCCGCCTCGGGAGAAGTCGAAGACGTCTTCGCTGCTTCCGCCGGCGTCGGTGGGAAGATTGGCGTCAAGGGCGTCGCTCAGATCAAGGGCGAGCGGAACAATACCAACGCCGTTCGAATCAAATACAACGCCAGCGAGAAATACATCGCAGACGTCGACACGAAGGGCCTCGCCGAGTGCTGCTCCGTCGCGCCCGACCAGTGCTCAGGCCGGTACATCAGCCAGACCATCGCCGGAGACGGCCGCATCTTCGTCGCCACCGAGACCCAGAACAGCATCGGCGTGGAAGCCGAGGGCACGCTCAAGACCATCCCCATCTCGGGTGACGCCTTCTACAAAGACGGCGTGAAGTGGGAGCGCACCACCGAGTTCAAGGCCCAGCACTTCGCCTTCTCGCTCTCCCGCGCGCGCCTCGACCCCATCGCGCCCGCGGCCGATGCCTGCGCCTGGGTGAACTCCATTCCGAAGAGCCTCGACGGCCAGTACTTCGTCGGCGTGTCCGAGCCACTGCCCTCCGAGCGCGTCGCGCGCGACATGGCCATGCGCGAAGCCCGCCAGCAGGTCGTGAAGTACATCGGCGAGTACCTCGAGCAGTCGACCTCCTCGAGCACCAACCTCAAGGGCGCGCTCGGAGCCGTCGGCGGTGAGATGGAGCAGACCTCGACGGTCGACGCCATCGCCAACGGCGTCGCCAAGCTCGTGAAGGACGAGAAGTGGTGTGGCCCGCAGAAGGAGGAGACGCCCAAGGGCATGATGCAGACGATGAAGGTGCTCGCGTTCTTCCCGAACTCCGAGCGTGCGGCCGCCGCGCGCGTGCAGCTGCAGACCTTGATGGATGTGTTGAAGGCCAAGGGCAAGCTCACGCCGGCGCTCGAGGCGCAGTTCAACAAGTCCATCGCTGAAGTGAAGTGAGTCGATGTTCACGCTCGTCATCATCAGCCTGCTCGCCGCCGACCCCGCCCAGTGCGTCGGCAAGCAGGTGCCGCCCATCGGCTACCGTCAGAAGACGGTGTTGATGCCGCGCGGTGGTGCCGACGCGCTCGAGGCCGCCAAGCTCGAGGCCCGCCGTCAGCTTCGCGAGAACCTGTGCACCGGCAGTGACTGTGAAGGCCTCGACCAACGCATTCGCGACTGGGTCATCGCCGAGCAGGACGACAAGGCCTGCGCCACCGTCGTCATCGAAGAGGCCGAGCTGAAGGTCTGGCAGAGCGAGTTCACCTCGGCGCGCGTCGACGACCAGTTCAAGGCCGTCGTGCGCGAGCTCTTTCCAGCGCCGACCGCTGACGCTGGCGTGGTGGTGAAGAAGCCAAAGGGCAAACCGAAGGAAGAGCTCAAGGTCGCGGTCATCGTCGGCAACGTGAAGGACGAAGGCGCGCTCGGCAGCCAGCGCGCGCTGTGGATTGCGAAGAAGATGGAGGCCGCGCTCTCGGCCGCGAACATCGTGCAGGTCACGGCGCCTCAGGGGTGGTCGGGTAACGGTGTTCCACCGAACGCGACCTCTGCGCTCTACGGCGACGTGCTGACCCGCGAGGAGCAGGGCCGCAAGTACGTCGACGTCACGTGGACGGCGTTCTTCCCCGACGGCCGCTCGAAGACGTCGACGTACGTGTCGATGCTCGCCTCCATCGCTCCGAAGGGTCCCCAGCCGGTCGAGAAGGTCGACACGACCAACGTCGTCACCGTCGAGCTCGAGGACCAGGCCACCCACCACGGCGCGATGTGCAACGGTCAGAAGACGCAATTGTATATCTCTGCAAAAGAAGACCGCTGTGTGTTGATTTTCGATGTCTATGGAGAGCTGAACGCCGAGAAGGGCTCGCTCATCTTCCCGAACGAGGTGCGCCAGGACTGCATGGTGCGCAAGGGAGAGAAGCTGAAGGCCGCGGGAGACGAGGGGTTCGGGGTGATGCTCGACCCGAAGTTCGAGACCGAGCGCTTCATCGTCATCGCCGCTCCGAGCCGTGGAGAGTTGCCGCCGGCGCTGAAGCGGCTCTCGGGCTCGTGCGCCCTGACGAAGGCCCAGATTGCCCTCATCAAGGACAAGGCCCTGGTCGCAGACCGCGCGGAGCAGTCCTTCCGCGTGCTGCGGGCGAGCGACCCCAACTGCGACAGTGTGCAGCAGCCACCAAGCGACCTCTTCAAACAGGCTGAGCAGGACCAGAAGAACTTGCCGGTGTGCAAGGCAAAGGAGATTCCCTGATGCTCCGCATCGTGTTCCCCGCAGTGCTCATCGCGTCCATCGCCGTGGCCCAGGAAGCGCCAGCGCCAGTCGCGCCGCCCGCACCGAAAGACGTCGCCCTCATCGTCGGCATCGAGAAGTACGCCTTCGTCGAGAAGGTCCCGGGGGCGAAGCAGAGCGCGCTCGACTGGAAGGACTACCTCAAGCAGCGCGGCGTCACGACGTACCTGTTGCTCGACAACGAGGCGACTGGAGAGCGCATTCTCGACGCGGCGAAGAAGGTGGTCGCCGACTCGGCCGCTGGCGGGCGCGTGTGGCTCGTCTTCATCGGCCACGGCGCACCGATGCCGCCGAAGGTCGACGCCGAGGGCCGCCTTGGTGAAGGAGAATCTGGGCTGGTCGGAGTCGATGCGCAGCAGGACGCGAAGAGCCTTCAGAGCCGCAGCCTGCCGTTGCCGATGCTGCTCGCCGAGCTGAGCAAGGGCGCGCAGCGCGAGACCGTCGCCGTCATCGATGCGTGCTTCAGCGGCAAGACATCGCGTGGGTCGCTCGCGCCCGGCTTGCAGCCGCTCATCGCGCTTCGCTCGGTGCCGAAGGCTCGGGTGGTGCAGCTGTCTGCCGGTCGCAGCGACGAGTTCGCAGGTCCGCTGCCCGGCTATGGGCGGCCCGCCTTCAGCCACCTCGTGCTCGGCGGGCTCAAGGGCTGGGCTGATCAGAACACCGACGGCGTGGTGACGAGTGGCGAGGCCGTCGAGTACGCGCGTGGGGTGTTGCAGCGGGTGCTGACCGACCGGAGCCAGACGCCCGAGCTCGTCGGTGAGAACGTGCAGCTGGGCCAGAGCCTCGGAGAGAAGGGCCCCACGCTCGACGAGTTCCAGACGAAGGCGCGTGAGGCGGCGGCCGTTGCGGCCAGCGTCGATGGAACCGTCGTCGACACGGGCAAGCGCACGGCGGGGTGGGTGGTGGTCGGCATGGGCGGCGCCTTCGGCGTGCTGGGGCTCGTGCTCGGTCAAGTCGCCGCTGGCGATGCGAGGACGGCCGCGGCCGAGCCTTCTGCGGCGAAGGCGACGAGCCTGTACGAGGGCGCGAAGATGGCGGCGCTCTTCTCGGACATCAGCTCTGGAGCAGCCATCGCGTCTGTCGTGACGGGGCTCGTCCTCGTGTTGACGTCGAGCTCTTCGGGTCCGGTGACCGTGGCTCCGGTGGTGACGCCGTCGATGACCGGCGCTGCCATCACGGGGACCTTCTGATGCGCGCGCTCGAGGTGCTGTGCGTCGGGGGTCTGGTGTTGAGTGGGTGTTCGTTTCTGCTCGAGAAGCCATCGCTCGAAGGAAAGACCTGCACCGCGTCGTCCGAGTGTGGTGGCGGCCAGTGCGTGAATGGCGTGTGCAGGCTGACGGGGAGCGCTGGAGGTGGTTCTGCAGTCGGTGGTGGGAACGGTTCGAGTGGTGGCGGCAGCGCGACGGGTGGCGGTGTTGCCTCTGGCGGTGGCAGCGCGACGGGTGGAGGCTCGGCATCGGCCGGTGGGACCGCGGCGACGGTGATTGTCATTGGCGGCCTGCGCTCGGTGTCCGGCTCCGCTATTGGCGATGGTGGGATTCGAGTGGTCGACGATGGCTTCGAGTCGATTCAGCGCGCTTGCACGCCTGATGGTGGGCTCTGTGTCGTCGGCGGCCTCGTTCCCTAGTCAGCTTTCGTTGGGGCTTACTTGATGAGTTGTCTGTGATTGTTTGTACTGAACAGCGCTGACATGAGCGAAAGTGAGTAGAGGCAATGGTGTCAGTTGCGGTGGTGTTGCTCGTTCTCGGGCAGGAGCCCGTCGTGTGGTCGTGTCAGGGACAGGCTCCGTTGCCTCCTGGCGAGCTGGTTGAGTTCGAGGTCGGCTTCGCGGCGAATGGCTCGAGCCAGAACCTCGTCGAGCAGGCGAAGCTCGAGGGCATCTCCCAGCTGAACCGAAAGCTCTGCCCTCAGTTCGGAGAAGACTGTCTTCGCACCTTGCGAAGTGAAATCTCGAGCGGCGCCTCGGGCAGCAACGAGAAGGGCGCGTGCACAGTCGTCTACATCGAGCGTTCCCGCTTGCTGCGTTGGCGGGCCGCGCGAGCCGTCACCGAGTTCGAGGAGCAGCTGGCTCCGAAGGTTCGCAGTCTGCTCGAGAAGGCGGGCCACACGGCTGCGCAGCCGCTCTCGGTGAGGGTCGCGAGCGTCGAAGACATGCCGGGCGCGCCTGTCGCCCGCTCACGGTGGATGAAGGACCAGCTCGAGAAGGCGCTGACGGCCGCCGGGGCAAAGCTCGGTGGTGACGCGTCGCCGAACAGACTGGAAGGCCGCATGTACGGTCGCAGCAAAGAAGAGCGACTCGACCTCTCGGTCGACCTCTCCACCACTGATGGGCGCTTCTCAGAGAGCCTCGCGTTCTCGCCGCTCGCGGCCGGTGCAGACGCTCCGGTCACCGTCGCGCTCGGCCAGTCGGGCCTTCGAGGTCGCGTGGCGTTGCTCCCGCTCGACCTCGGCAGCTCGAAGTGGACCAACGACCAGGTGACTTCGTTCAACCTGCTCATCAAGCAGGAGTCAGGCGCGCGGTTGAACGAGATAGGTTACGCCGTCGAGCCAGTGACCCTTTCGACTCGGGGCCCTTGTGACGATAGGTGCGCCTCCGACGCTGCGCGTGCCATCGGCGCGACGCACTTCATCACGGGCAACGTCACGCTCGATGACGGCTCGTTGATGGTCTACCTGCTTCTCCGCGACGTCAGCTCGCTGGCTCAGCGCGGTGAGCTGCAGCTCGAAGGCACGACGACGAAGGACCTGCGCCGTGACTTCGCCACCAAAGCCAGTCCCTTCTTTGCGCGAATGGTTGGCGACGTGAAGGCGGCTGACTCCATTCCGGTGCCGCGCGCGCTCTCGTGGGTCGCGCTTGGCACGGGTCTCGCCGCCATTGGGGTCGGTGCCATGTTGCGCGTGCTCGCCTTTCTGGCTGTCAGCGGAAACATGCAGGGCCTCGAGACCGCCTCGATGTTGAAGACCAACAGCCTGACCGAGAAGCAGGCAGCCGCTGCCGTCACCCTTGGTGTCATCTCGAATGTGCTTTTCATCTCAGGAGGCGTCGTCGCCGCTGGCGGTGTCGTTGGCCTCTTCGTCACTCCGACGACGAACGGCGCAGTCGCCGGAATTGGCGGTACCCTTCCATGACTCGAATTCTAATTCTGTCAGGACTGTGCGGTCTGTCCGCTGCGTGCAATCCAAACGTGGGCCGAGAGCTCTTTGCCTGTACGACGAGCGACGACTGCACCCAGGGGCGTGAGTGCAAGGGCGGCTTCTGCCGCGGTCGCGGAACCGATGGGACGTGTCTTGCGACCACCTGTGCGGTCGAGCAGGCAAGCTGTGGGCAGCTCTCAGACGGCTGTGGCCAGGTGCTCGACTGCGGCTCGTGTCAGGCCATTCCGGGTGGTCTATCGGAGTGTGTGATGGGTTCGTGCCGCGCGAGCTGCCCACTGGGGTCGCGGGTCTGCTCGGGCGCCTGTGTGCTGGAGTCGAAGGACTCGTGTGGCCCGTCGTGTTCGATGTGTCCGCGCCCGACTGGTGGTGACGCCGCCTGCACCTCTGGGCGTTGCGAGCTGACCTGCCCTGCCGGCACCCGGTACTGCGCAGGTGCGAATGCCTGCCTCGCGGAGAACGTGACCGCGTGTGGTGTCGGTTGCTCAGTCTGTGAGCAGCCTCCTGGACAGGACGGTGGCGCCATCTGCAACGGTATCGGTTCGGCCGACGGTGGGTTCTGTGACTTCGTTGCTGATGCGCCGGAGTTCGCACGACAACCCGATGCCGGCTTCATTCCCGAGGGTGAGTTGCTGACACTTCGCGCCGACGCAACGGCCAGCGGCACCATCAGTTACCAGTGGATCCGCAACGGCACTGCGTTGGTTGGCCAGACGCAACCTGTCCTTCGCGCGACAACGGTCGTCGATGGAGGCGTTGGCGGCAGTGGTGAATACTGGGTCGAGGCGACGAACACAGTGAACTTCGCCGGCAGGTCACGCACGACGCAGAAGGCCTCGAACCACGTCACGGTCGATGTCGTCGAGAAACCGCGCCTGCTCGTTGTGCCTCAGGAGACGGCTCTTGCCGCGGGGACCAACGGTTCGCTGGTGGTGGTGGCCGTGGCGAGCGGCGACCTGACCTATCAGTGGAAGAAGAACCTGGTTCCGCTGGCTGCGACGAGCTCGACATTGACTCTCCCGAGCTTCTCGGCCGCCGACGAAGGTCAATACAGTGTGCTGGTCAGCAACGCCAAAGGCGTGGGTCCAGACAGAGCAGTTTCCTCCGTCGAGTCGACTCCTGTCGTTGTTCACCTGCATTCGGCTCCCCAGTTCCTGGTGATACCCGATGCAGGAACCGTCGTGGCTGGTTCCACCGTCGTTTTGCAGACGCTCGCGGCGGGCTCCGGGGTGCTGACCTATGCATGGACGAAGAATGGCCAGCCGCTCTCCAGCGGGCCTCAGTTGACCTTGCCGAATCTCCAGAAGGCGGCCGAGGGGCGCTACCAGGCGTCGGTGACGAGTGTGTACCTTGGCAGCACGCTGAGCGCGACGTCGCCTGAGACGCAGTTGGTGGTGAATGAGCCGCCAGTCATCGTGTCTCAGCCTCAATCCCTCACCCGAGCAGCGGGCTCGAGCGCATCAGTTGAGGTGATTGCTGCCAGCGACGCGGGCGTGCTGCGCTATCAGTGGAATCGTAACGGGGTCGCTGTCGCCGGAGCCACGACGCCGAGTCTCTCGTTGACGCCCCTCACGCCAGCGCAGAATGGCCAGTACTCCGTGGTTGTCTCGAATGAGTTGAATGGAACGTTTGCCTCGGTGACTTCATCGTCTGCCCAGGTGACTGCAGGCTTCACAGCGCCACAACTGACGGCGCCCGCCTTCGTCGTCCTCGGCGATGCTGGAACGGCCACCGTCGCGCCCCAGGGAGAGGGCACCTTCTATTCGTGGAGTATCAGCAATGGTGTCATCACTGGCGTCGCCGATGCCGGCCAGGTCGCATTTCGCGGCACGACGACTGCGCCGGTACAATTGTGGGTTTCTCTTTCCGACAGCGCAGGAGCCCGTGTCGACGGAGGCGTCTCGCTTTCGACGATCTCTCCGGGCACCTGGTTTGCCGCAGGGCGCTCACTCGCCGACCGATCCGGCCACACTGCGACGGTCCTGACAGACGGCCGAATTCTCCTGGTTGGTGGTCTCGTCGGAGGGGTATCAACAGCAACCGCTGAGATCTATGACCCGGTCACCGAAGCCTCCGTTGCCGTGCAGTCCATGACGACTGCTCGGTCTTTTCACTCAGCCACACTGTTGGTTGATGGCCGGGTGCTAGTCGCGGGCGGCCAGAACCAACTCGATGTCCCAGTCTCCTCGTCGGAGTTGTTCAACCCCGCGACAGGTGGCTGGTCGATTGGTGGAGATGTCTCGACCGCTCGCTCGCACCACACTGCCTCCCGACTCGCCGACGGGCGCGTGATCATTGCCGGCGGCTCTGTTCCCGGCGCGAGCAGCGCCGTCAGTATCTATTCACCACTCAATAATGTCTGGGCTCCCGCGAACAACCTGTCGACAGCCAGGCATAGTTTCTCAGCCGTGACACTCGTGTCTGGCGACGTTCTCGCGATGAGTGGTTACAACTCGAGCGCCCCAGGGGCACGAACGCCGACTTGCGAGCGGTTTCAACCGGGCTCTGGGCAATGGGTGAGTGCAGGTTCGATCCAGGATGGTCGCAACGACTTTGGAGCAGCGCGGTTGCTCGACGGAGGCGTGCTGCTGTGTGGCGGATATCCGAATAGTAGCGGCGTCACGACGACCTGCGAAACCTATACTGGAGGTAGCAATTGGTCAGCGGCGTCTCCAATGAACGTCGCTCGCGGTGGCTTTGTGCTCGCAGTGAGTCCATCGGGAACGGTGGTTGCCGTTGGCGGATTCGCAACTGGCAATTCATCTTTGGCACAAACCGAGTTGAGGACCAACGCAGCCTGGACTGCAGGCCCGCCGATGGCCTTGCCACGGGGATATCTCGAGGCTGTCTTCGTCGACGGCGGCATGCTCGTGGTCACTGGCGGTACGCCGACTGGGCAACTCATCGAGAAACTCGTCGTTCCCTAGCTGAATTCTCGCTTTGAGTGAGCACTCCATGATGCTTCTTGTTGCCGTGTTGTTGACTCAGGCTCCTCTGACACCAGGCGTAGACGACGCCGCGCTGGTCATTGGCATCAATGACTACGTCTTCGTCGAGAAGGTGCCGGGTGCGACGGACAACGCGCGCGACTGGTATCTGCATCTGACTGGAAGAGTCGGCGTGCCCGCGAGCCGGGTGTTTGCCCTGTACGACAGGGAAGCCACAGCCGAGAACATCATCGAGCAGGCGAAGCGCGCGGCGGCGGCGGTTCAGCAAGGTGGCCGGTTGTGGCTCGTCTATGTTGGGCACGGCGCTCCGCTCGTGAGAACGGTCGATGGAAAGCTGTTGGAGCCCGAGGGCGGGCTCATCGGCGTCGATGCGCAGCAGTCCGCAGCGAGTCTCGAGGCTCGCAGTGTCGCGTTGCCGAAGCTCTTCGAGGTGTTGAATGCCGGCGCGCAGCGAGAGACCGTGGCCATCATCGACGCCTGTTTCAGTGGAAGGACGTCTCGTGGCTCCCTTGCCCCGGGGCTGCAGCCATTGCTGGCGCTGAGGTCGAAGGCCGTCGCGCGAGTCGTTCAGTTGAGCGCGGGCGCGAGCGACCAGTTCGCAGGGCCGCTCCCCGGCTACGACCGGCCCGCGTTCAGCTTCCTCGCGCTCGGTGCGCTGAAGGGTTGGGCCGACAAGAACGTCGATGGCGTCGTCACGTCACGAGAGGTCATCGACTACACGAATCGGGTCATGGCCGTCGCCATCACCGATCGCAATCAGCGACCGGAGTTGCAGGGTGACGACGTGCAGCTCGCTCCGAGCCTCGGCGAGGTGGGGCCCACCGACCAGGAGTTCGTCGAGCGGGCAAAGGCAAAACCTGCGGCGACGTCCATCGCCACAACCGCCGCGACCGACTCGGGGAGTGGACGGCGAACTGCGGGTTGGGTGATTTTCGGCGCTGGAGCCGCCATCGCCGCAGCGGCCGGCATCACTGGCTTCGTCGCGCTCGACACGGCGAACCGCTCTCGTGACGCCACGACACCTCAGACGCAAGTCGGCCCGCTCTTCCAACAGGCCAGGACTCTCGCGACGCTGGCTGACATTGGCTACGTGACGGCGGGCGTGAGCGCGATTGCGGGAATCGTGTTGGTGTTGCTCTCGCCTTCGCCGCAGGCTGCCATCAGCGCCATGCTCGGCGACGTCTCCGGTGGTTCGCTGGTGGTGAAGTTCTGATGCGATGGTTCTCCATGTTGTTGGTGTTCTCCGGGTGCGGCCTGCTGATCGGCTCCGAACCAATGCCCAGGGAGAACCAACCGTGCTCCGACAATGTCTGCGCAGTCGGCTTTCGCTGTAATGAACTGCAGCGTTGTGTCTCCGTTTCGGATGCTGGCCCGACCGGAGGTTCGGCAGCCGGCGGCGCGACTGCTGGAGGCGCAACTGCCGGAGGAAGTGCCGCGGGAGGAAACGCCGCAGGAGGAAACGCCGCAGGAGGAAGCGCCGCAGGAGGAAGCGCCGCAGGAGGAAGCGCAGCGGGAGGAACCCCCGACGCAGGCTCATTCGTCAACACCTGGACTCGCCTCACTCCGAGCGGAACCATCACGGCACGCGGGCAGGGGGCGCTGGCGGGTGACTCGACCTCGAACTCGATGGTGCTCTTCGGTGGAGTTCGCGCCAGCAACTACGTCACCGACACCTGGAAGCTCACGAACACCGGCAATCAACTCACGTGGACTCAGGTGTTGGTGAGCGGGACGCCACCGCCTGGGCGCGGCAGTCAGGCCGTCGGGTACGACTCCGCTCGTCGCAAGCTCGTCGTCCACGGCGGCGCCAACGGGGCGACGCCCGATAGCACGACCTGGACCTTCGACGTCGCGACCTCGACCTGGACGACCGTCACCACGACAGGCCCATCGAGAAGCGGAGCCGCCATGACGTTCGACTCGACCCGAAACGTCATGCTGCTCTTTGGTGGCCGCGGCCCCGCGAACGCACCCAACAACGATGTGTGGGAGTTCAATGGTGTCTCCTGGACGGCAGTCACGGTCGGCGGCTCGGCCTTCCCGACCAGTCGCGAGGCTCACGTTGCCTTCTTCGACCCCGTGGCCGGCGTTGCCTATATCTCGGGCGGCTTCAACACGACCGACGGCACGGCGACAGGACGGACGGATACCTGGGCGCTGACAGGGTTGGGGACGGGGACCGTTCAATGGCAGCAATTGGGCGGAGCTACCTACACTCCCGGCCGATGGGCCGCCTCGGTTGCGTATGATGAAGACCGTCGCGTGTTCGTGATGTTCGGCGGCAACACGGCAGCTGGCACCTCGGGAGGCGTTCAAGTCAGTGACACCTGGGTCTTCTCGCCCTCGACCCAGAGTTGGCGGGCGGGTGTGAATGGCCAGGTGCCGCTCATGTCTCCCTCGGCGCGGGCGTACACCAGCCTCGCGTGGTCGCCGATTCACCATCGGGTGCTGTTGTTCGGTGGCTACACGACCCTGAACTCGAGCACTGAAGACAACCAGATGTGGATCTACGGCGCTCCTTGAGTCGACCGCCGCGCCGCACGCGAACGCGATAGGACGCCACCATGACGCTCCCCCAGCGCCTGGGTTTCGTCGTGCTCGCGGCCGTGCTCTCGGCGGGCATCTCGTTCGTGCACCTCGACGCGCGGCTCGAAGACGGGCTGTTGCGAACCTTCCGCGGCAGCGCTCCCCGTTCCACCGCCATCACCATCGTCGCCATCGACGACCTCACGCTCGAGCAGGTCGCGGCGAACGAGTCGTACCGGCTCAACTTCGGTGACTGGCCGTACGACCGCTCGTTGTGGGCCCGCGTCGTGGCGCACCTGCAGACGCTCGGCGCACGCGCGGTCGTGCTCGATGGAACCCTCGAAGGCCGTCGCGACGACGGCGCCGGAGACCAGAACCTCGCTGACGTGCTCACCGCGCCGGGCGCGCTGCCCTTCTTCGCCGGCCTCTCTGCCACTGCCACCGCGCCCGTCACCGAGGCCCGCGCTCCGCTCCGCGGTCCGCTCTCGCTCGGCACGCACGTCGCTCCGCCGCTCACGCGCCTCGACCGTCACGACGCCTCCGGAGCCGTCACCCAGCAACTCCCGCTTCGTCCCCAGCCGCCATCGCCGCTGCTCCAGAGCGCGGTCACCCGCTGGGGCTTGCTGAACGCGGAAGCCGACGACGACGGCCTGTTGCGCCGCACGCACTTCACCGCCTCGGATGAGCAGGGGCCCTGGCCCTCGCTGTCCCTCGCCGTCGCCAGCGCGCTCACGAAGTCGACGCCCACCTTCGAGGGCTCGACGCTGCGCCTCGGTGACCGCACGATACCTGTCGACGAAGACGGCGCCGCGAGGCTCGACTTCGCAGGTCCGCTGCAGGCGCGCTTCGACACCGTCAGCCTCGTCTCGCTCATCGACGACCTCTCGAAGCCCGGCGCGGCCCACGACACCTCGCGCTTCACCAACCGCGTCGTCATTCTGGCTGGCTTTGCGCTCGGCACGTCCGACGTTCGCGCCACGCCCTTCGAGCGGCAGACGCCCGGCGTCGTCAAACATGCCACCGAGCTCGAAGCGCTGCTGGGCGCCGGCCGCTTCCTGCACCCGGCCCCGCGCGCCGTGTCGCTGCTGCTGGCGATGGTGCTCGCCGCCCTCACCGTCTTCTTCGTCACCCGAACGCCGCGCGCCATCGTCGAGGTGGGCGTTCCCCTCTCGCTCGCGCTCGGCACCTGGCTGCTGCTCGGCCTCGTCCTCGGTCAGACGGCCCTGCTCATCGCGCCCGCCGCGCCCGTGTTCGCGCCGCTGCTCGCTGGAGCCCTCGCCACCATCGCCAATCGCGTCACTGCCACCAAAGACAAACAACTGCTCCGCGACACCTTCGGCCGGTACATGGAGCGCCAGCTCGTCGACCAGCTCGTCGCCGGAAAAGACCTGCGCTCCCTCGACGCGAAGGTCGAAGACATCACCGTCTTCTTTTCCGACATCAAAGGCTTCTCGGGTTTCTCGGAGAAGCTCCGCGACAAACCAGAGGTGCTCAAGCGCGTGTTGAACGTCTACCTCACGCGGGTGACGAAGGTGCTCTTCGAAGAGGGCGCCTGTATCGACAAGTACATCGGCGACGCGGTGGTGGCGTTGTTCGGTGCACCGCTTCCAATTCAAGAACACGCGGTGCGCGCGTGCCGGGCAGCGCTGCGGGTGCAGAGCGAGCTGAAGCTCCTCGGCGCGGAGTTCGCTCAGGAAGGCCTGCCCGACATCACCACCCGCATCGGCCTCAACACCGACGCGTTGCTGGTGGGCAACTTCGGCTCCGAGCAGCTCACCGACTACACGGCCATCGGCGACGGCATGAACCTCGCGGCGCGGCTCGAGGCAGCCAACAAGGCGTTTGGAACCTCCATTCTCGTCGGGCCCGAGACCGCGCGGCGCGTCGCCGGCAAAATCGAAGTGCGCGAGCTCGACTCGGTGCGCGTCGCCGGCAAGCAGCAGGTGATTCCCGTCTTCGAGGTGATGGCGCTGGCGGGTCAGCTGACGCCGCAGCAGGAGCGACTGCGCGCCCTCTACGCCGAGGCGCTCGAGCAGTGGCGCCAACGGAAGCCAGCCGAAGCGACGAGGCTGCTCGACGCGGCGCTTCAGCTCGTGCCCGACGACGGACCGTCACTCGCGCTGCGGGCCCGCTCGGACTCGGCCCAGTGGGAGCCGGTCTCCCTCATCGACCCGATTCGCAACCTGGGAAAGTAGACGCATGCTGAACCGTCGCTGGCTCGGCATCGCGGTGTTTCTCGTCGCGGCGGGCGTCGCGGCCATCGTGTTGTTCGAGTCGACGGCGCCGACCCCCGAGCGGCCCCGGCTGCGCCTTCCCGACGCAGGCACGGTCGCCATCGTGCCACCGCGCTCGGGCTTCTCGACCTCGGGCACCGCGTTTCCCACGGCCGTCGTCACGCCCACGCTCGGCCAGGCGTGCGTCACCGGAAACGTCGTCGATGCGCTGAGCGGGCTCGTCGTCGCTGACGCGGGCATCACGCTCACGACGTTCGCGGGCCAGCGTTCGACGACGACGGATTCCTCGGGCCGCTTCGAGCTGCGCGGGCTGACGGAAGGCACGGTGCGCCTCTCCCACGTTCGCGGAGACGGCTATCTCGACCTCACGCCGAACACCGAGCTGCACCTCGTCGACGGGGTCTGTGTCTCGAGCCTCACGCTCACGCTGTCGCCGCGGGTCGAATACCTCGGAGAGGTGCTCGGCCCCGAAGACGAGCCCATCATCGGCGCGCACGTCACCATCGCCACCCAGCGTGAGCCGTCGCTCCAGCCGCTCGTGACCGACGCGCGCGGGCAGTTCCGCTTCCTGGCTCCCGAGGGCGCCATCGTCACCGCGACCCAGCCGGGGTTCCTCACGCGTCGGGCAGAGGTCGACTTCAAGGTGCGCGCCACACGCTCGCTCGTGCTGCGGCTCGAGAGACTGCCGCCCGATGCAGGGAACGCCACGACGACGATTCGCGGCGTGGTGCTCGATGAGCGCGACGCTGGCGTCGAGGCGGTTGTCGTCATCTGGCGCGAGTTCGGTTCGGCGCGCGCGGCGGAGAACACCGTGGAGACGTCGGCAGATGGCTCCTTCACGTTCACCGCGGCGCAGGGCGTGTTTCTGCTGCTCGCGCGGCACGGCACTGACGGCTCTCCCACCGTTCGCAGCTCGGGTGGCGACGTCACGTTGCGTGTGCAGCGCGACGCGACGCTGCAGGGCACGGTGCGCGACGAGCAGGGAGCGCCGGTGCCGATGTTCTCGGTGCTGTTGCAGTCCAAGCAGGGCGCGCTCGAGCTGAACGCCGTCGAGCCGCTGCACGTCGTCGACGCCGATGGAGCGTTCCTCTTCGGCAACTTGTCGCCGGGCTCGTACGAGGTCGTCATCGCCGCACCAGGTCTCGCACCGTCGACTCCGCAGGTCGTCGAGCTCGCGCCTGGTGAAACGCGCTCTGCGGAGTTCACGCTCGGGCGTGGCGTGCAGGTGCAGGGCTCCATCGTGTCGCGCGCCTCGCGTGCTCCCCTGCGCGGCGCCCAGGTGTCGCTCGAACGCTCGGCCGACGACACCGCACTCCCGGTCGCGCGCACCGATGAGAACGGCCGGTTCTCGCTGGGCGGGCTGACGCCAGGCCGGCGCTCACTCTTCGCAGAAGCCGAAGGACACGACGCGCGCCTGCTCTCGCTCGAGGTCTCGGCTTCAGGAGCCACCGGCCTCGTCATCGACCTCGCGCCGATTCCCGATGGTGGAGCGCCGCAGCTCGAGCTCGTGGGCATCGGCGCGGTGCTCAAAGCCGACGGCGACCTGCTCGTCATCGACCAGCTCGTGCCTGGTGGAGGAGCGGAGCGCGCAGGTCTCGCCGCAGGAGAACGAATCGTCTCCATCGACGGCGCCAGCGTCGTCTCGCTCGGGTTCGCCGGCAGCATCGAGCGGCTTCGCGGCTCCGAAGACACCAACGTCGTCGTCGAGGTGCGCGACGGTTCGGGGCTCACCCGTCGTGTCGTCGTCACCCGGCGGCGCGTCGCACGCTGATCAGCCCGGCGCCCATCGCGTCGAGCAGCACCGCTCCATCGGCGGCCGAGATTTCGAAGTGCCCCGAGCGCGCTTTCAGCCCCCAGCCCGCGTCCTTCACGAACTCGAGCTGAGAGCGCAGTTGCTCGAGCGGCACCTCGTTCACCTGCCGCTCCCAGTCGACTGCGCGACGAAACGGTACGAACCCGCCGCCCATGTCGAACTGAACGACCACGTCATCGTGAATCACGCCGACCGCAGTGAAACCGCGCAGCACTTCACCGCCGCGCAGGTCCGTCGTCGGTGAGTACGCGAAGAAGAAGTCTCCCGGCTTCATTCGTGCGAGCGGCGCACGTTTGCCGTGACACACCTGAGTGAAGCCGCCCGCCACGCCTCGAAGCACATGCGTGCGGGAAATCACGCCAACCCACATTCGCTTTCTTTCGTTCATGTCGACACCCTTTCATCGGCGGGTGTCAGGACCTGTCAGGAGCCTGCAAACGGTGCATGGCCATTTCTCCCATGCGCAGCCAGTGCGTCGACGTCGGTGGCTCGTGGGGGGACGCTCCTGATCCGCCGCGCCCCGCAATTGCAGAGCGGCGGCTCCCTGATGTCGACTTCAGCAGAAGCAGTGCTCGCGCAGTTGCCCACAGCGTGTCTTCGGGTGGGTCGAGATGGCGTGGTTCAGTGGTCCAATGCTCGCGCTCAAGCCGTGCTCGGAGAGGTGAGCGGTCAGCCGGTGGAGTCGGTGTTCGCGCCGCTCGCAGCGCTCGAGTCGACCGCCCGCTCCGGCAGCCGCAACGAAGTTCGCCGCCAGACGCCAGCGGGTGACCTCGAGTTCGGCTACCAGGTCTCCGAGCTCGACGACGAACTCATCGTCGTCTTCCAGAACATCACCGGCTTTCAGAAGCTGCGCACCGAGCGCGACCGGCTCATGCAACTGGCGGCGGTCGGCGACGTTCTCCCTTCGGTCCTCCACGAGCTCAAGAACCCGCTCGCGGCCGTGCGCACCGCCGTCGAAGTCCTCATCGAAGACCACCCCAACGGAGAGCTCGCCGAGCAGCTGCACGCGGTGCTCAACGAGATTCGGCGCATGGGCCTGGTGCTCGACGGCGTCGGCCGCATGAAGCACGAGCTGCCCAGCACACGTCACTTCGCCATCGACCAGGCGGTGCGAGAGGCGTTCGCAGTGCTGGTGCCTCAGGCGCAGGGCCGCGGCATTCGAACGTCAGCATCCATCGAGACGCTCCCGCTGCTGGCCTTCGACGCGAGCGCCATGCGCGCCATCGTCTTCAACCTCGTCACCAACGCCATTCATGCCTGTCGCTCCGGAGACACCATCGGCCTCACCCTCAAGCGCGAGGGACCAACGCTCTTGATGGAAATCAGAGACACCGGTTCAGGAATGACCCCCGAGGTGAAGGTGCGATGTACCGAGTTGTTCTTCACCACCAAGCCGCGCGGCTCGGGCATCGGACTTGCTCTGGTTCAAGACCTGACGTCGTCAGCGAACGGGCAGCTTCACATCGAATCACTGCCGAGCCAGGGAACCGCCATCTCGGTGCGACTCCCACTCCCGGCGTAGGAAGAGAGCCATGTCGCGAACCGAAGAACTGAACCGCATCTTGCGGCAACTGCAGTCAGGCACGCCCGAGGTCGAGGCGAGCGCGCTCGTCTCTGAAGACGGGTTGATGATTGCGTCAGCGCTGCCGCAGCACATCGACGAGATGCGCATCGCCGGCATGAGCTCGACGCTGGTGAGCCTCGGCACGCGCGCCGCCATCGAGCTTCAACGCGGCGGCCTCGACCAGGTGCTGGTGCGCGGGCCCCAGGGCTACGTGGTGCTGATGGCCGCGGCCTCGGGGACGATGCTGCTCGTGCTGGCCAACCGCGAGGCGAAGCTGGGCCTCATCTTCCTCGACATGACGAAGACCGTGAAAGACATCGCGCGCGTGCTCTGAGCGCAGAGGAACTCCCATGCCAAGCACCGTTCTCTTCTCGAGCCCCACCCATCGAAACGTGCTCCTCCCCGAGTTTGGAGAAGGCGCCGCCGTTCAAGCCAACCAACACCTCATCATCGACTCCGGCGAGGGCATGGTGCTCGACCCCGGAGGCCACAAGGTCTACGCGAAGGTGCTCAACGAGACGTTCGCGCAGCTCGGCGGCGGCAAGCTGAGGCACCTCTTCCTCTCGCACCAGGACCCGGACATCGTCGCGGCCGTCAACGGCTGGTTGATGACGACCGACGTCACCGCCTGGTGCAGCGCCTTGTGGACGCGCTTCATTCCCCACTTCGGCGTCGACAAGCTGGTGGTGGAGCGCCTCAAGGGCCTGCCCGACTCCGGCGGCGTGCTCGAGCTGGGCAGCATCAAGCTGCAGGTCATTCCTGCACACTTCCTCCACTCGCCAGGCAACTTCCAGGTTTACGACCCGGTCTCGAAAATCCTGTACAGCGGCGACCTCGGCGCGTCGCTTGGTCAGAATTATCTCGAGGTGCCCGACTTCGACGCGCACCTGCAATACATGGAAGGGTTCCACCAGCGCTACATGTCAGGCAACGCCGCGATGCGGGCCTGGGCGAAGCGCGTGCGCACCCTCGACATCGAGCTCATCGCCCCGCAGCACGGCGCGTATTTCCGTGGCAAGGCGATGGTGAACCGGTTCATCGACTGGTGTGACGCCCTGCAGTGCGGGGTGGACCTCGCCGCGAAGTGGTACGGCCAGCCATGACTCCGGCGCTGGCCAGCCGCGTGCTCATCATCGAAGACGAGGCGATGCTTCGTTCGTCGATGGCGCGCAGCTTGAGCCGCGTGACGAACGTCGAGGTGCTCACGGCCTCGACGCTGGGTGAAGGGCTGGCGGTCATCGACATGACTCCGCCCGCGCTCATCCTCTCGGACATCGACCTGCCAGATCGCTCGGGCCTCGAGCTCATCGGCGAGCTGGGCCGAAGGAGCCTGCGCATTCCCATCGTGTACATCTCGGCGTACCTCACGGCGTACCGCGCGCAGATTCCCCGGCACGCGAACGTCGAGGTGCTCGAGAAGCCCGTCGGCATCGAGGAGCTGCGTGAGGTGGTGAAGCGCCACCTCTCCATCACCTCGTCTGCCTCGGGCATCACGCCCTTCGGCGTCGCCGACTACCTGCAGCTCGCGGGCATGGGTCGCCACTCGGTCATCATCGAAGTGCGCGGGCGCGGCGTCATCGTCGTGAAGGACGGTGTGTTGTGGTCTGCGCGTGACGAGCACAGCCAGGGTGAAGCGGCGTTCTACCGCCTGGCGCTGCTGCACACCGACGTGACCTGTCAGGCGCTCCAGGAGGACCCGGGCCCACGCACGATGAAGGGTGGCGCCGAGGAACTGCTGCTCGAGGCCGCCCGACGCTCCGACGAGGCCGCCGGAGCCAAAGCTGCTCCAGCCGTCGCCGACGCTTTCGGGGGCTTCACCGAGCTCGAGCTCGAAGAAGGGGCCAGCGCGCCTCCACGCCCACCGGCACCCGTCGCTGCGCCACGCGTGACGCCAGTCCCTGCTGCGGCGCCGACCCCGCGTGTCACCGCGGCCATCACCCCAGAGCCACGCGTCACGCCCGCGCCAACCGAGGTGAGGCCGACGCCCGTCCCCGGCCAGGAGGAGTTCGACAGCCTGTGGGACCAGGGCGTCGAGGCGCTGCTTCATCGGAACTACGACGAGGCGCTGCTGGCCTTCGACCGATGCAATCAATTGCGGCCCGATGACCGGCGTGTGTTGGCCAATCTGTCGAGGCTGCAGACGTTGCTCAAAGAAAGACAAGGTTCGTCATGAGTCAGCGCATCGCGGTGGTGAGCCAGAAGGGCGGCGTGGGCAAGACGACGGTGGCGCTGAACCTCGCCGTCGCGTTCGCCGAGCGGGGGAAGAAGGTGTTGCTGGCAGACCTCGACCCGCAGGGCGCCATCGGGCTGTCGCTCGCGAAGGGTGACGCGGCCCTCGTGGGGCTCGCCGAGGTGCTGACGGGCCGCGCGCGACCCGAAGACGCGCTGACGACGACGAAGCTGGGTGGCCTCACGCTCCTCTCGCGCGGCCGCCTCGACCCCGCCGACGTTCCCGCCTGGGAGCAGGCGCTGTTTTCACCCGACGCGTTGCTGGGCGTGGTGAAGGCGCTCGAGTCGCGCTTCGACGTCGTGCTGTTCGATACTCCGGCCGGCCTGGGCATGGCGACGCGGGCGGCGCTGGCCGTCTCCGAGTGGACGCTCATCGTCACGCAGGCCGAGGCCCTCGCGCTGCGCTCGATGAGTCAGCTGATGCGAGTGCTCGAGCACGTCAAGCAGACCCAGAACCCGGGGCTGAAGGTGCTGGGCTTCCTGCCTACCTTCGTCGACTTGAAGAAGGACAGCTCGCGCGTGGTGATGGATGAGCTGTGGACTGGCTTCGCCGGCGTGCTCGACACGATGATTCCGCGCGCCGACGTCTTCGCCCTCGCCAGCCAGCGCGGCGTGCCACTCGCCTTCCTGGGTGGGCCGATGACGCCCGAGGCGAGACGCTTCGACCAGCTCGCGGCCGAACTCGAGACCCACCTCGTCACCCACGGAGCCGCCCATGACGCCCCGCGCGCCGAACGCCACCTCCTCTGAGAAGCGCTCCGTCACCACGCAGGACGACCTCGACCTCGCGCGCCGCTTGTCGCGTTCGTTGTCAGCCGCGCCTGCTGCAGCACCAGCGCCTGTCGCGTCGATGACGCCACCGCCCGGCGCGACGCCGTGGGCCCGGTTTGGGGTCGCCCCGCACGGCCCGCGCGTGATGAGCGTCGGCGCCGAAGGGTGGAAACGTCTGCTCGCCGACGTCATCTCGCTCACCCACGCGCGCGGGGCCTTCCTCATCGACGAGAGCGGGCTGCTGGTGGCCGGCTCGGGGGTCGAGCGCGATGACGCCGAAGGCATGGGCTCGCGTCTGGTGGTCGCGTTCGGGCAGCTCGACCAGATGGCGGGCCGCGTGTGCCGCACGGTGAGCGTCGACCTGGGCTCGATGACGGTGACAGGCTTTCGTGGCGCGTCGGGTGCGGGCGGGGTCGTCACGCTCGTGGTGATGACGGTGGCGACGATTCCCGATGCCATGCGCTCGGCCGTGGTGGGGTTGCTCCAGCCGACGGAGCGACCGAAGCCCACGCCTCCCTGAACGACAGCGCGCCGAAGGCGTTGCAGGTTCGGCGACGAACCCCACGGCGTCGAGCGCGCGTTCGAGAACTCGATGGTGCGTGAGCGGTGTAGGGTGTCCTCGTGGTCGACGACGCGTCAGTGCGGGTACGCCTCGAGGGCCGGGCCGAGCTGCTCGACGCGACGCTGCTGCGCTACCGGGTGTTGGTGAATGCGCTGAAGGCCTGGCGCTGGAAGGCGCGCCTGCGGGCGAACGCCGCGCTCATTCAAGAGGTCGCGCGGGTGCAGGACGACGTCGACGAGGCGCTCGAGCACGTGCTCAAGCGCGGCCGCATCGAGGGGTGGGACCGCTCGGTGCCGGTGATGTCGACGCGCGAGAAGGTCGAGGCCCTGCGTGGCGACCTGCTCACGCTCATCTGCAAACGGCTCGACCGCCCCCTGCCCAACGAGTCGCTCCGGCCCGGCATCGAGGCGCTCGAGACCCAGGTGCTGACGGCGCCGCGGCTCGTGTTGCCCGGGCAGCGGTGGTCGACGGCGCACCAGGTGCTGCCCGCCAACGTGCCCGAGCTGCAGCGCGCCGTGTGGTTCGCGCGCCGGGCCGAGGTGCTCTTCGGTCGACCCTCGAACGGGCCTGCGCGGCTGCCGATGTCGCTGGAGGAGCTCGACGACTTCGTCGAGTCGTGGAGCGACGGCAATGCCTCACTCGATGCCGTGTGGCAGCGCCTCATTCGCATCGACGCGACCGGCGCGATGGTTCGGTTTCTGCGAAAGCGCGCGCGCCGCAGCCTCACCTCGCCGCCGAAGACCGGGCCAGAGCTGTTGTTGTATTGCGAATTCTGGCGCTCCATGGCGATTGCACGAATGGACCAGGTGCTCGACGAGAAGCTCTCGCCCATCGAGTGGAGAGAGTCGGAGCGCTTTCAGTTGCTGCGGTGGCTGTGGCATCGCGAGCACAACCTGCCCGCCAAGCCCGTGCTGAAGGACGAGCCTCGCGAAGGGTTGTTCGAGCTCGCAGCCGCGCTGGGCGAACTGCCGAAGGCGGTGGAGCGTGCACCGCTCGTGCTGGGCGGCCTCATTCCCGTCGCGAGACAGGCCGACCGGCTGCGCGGCGGCGACGACTGGAAACGGCTGCACGACGAGCTGCGGTTGCTGGTGCGCGTGGTGTGGTCGTCGAGGAAGGTGCGGGCGCCCGAGCTGCAGGAGACGCTGGAAGACCTCGTGCGCGCGCTGCGTGACTCGGCGTAGCCGGGCTCAGCGGCGCTCGCGACAGCGCGTCGGTCCTTCGCGCCGTTCGAGGCGTACCTCTGACAGCTCGAACTCTCCCGACCCCGAGGGCCCGGCGGGGAATCGCACCGCCAGTCCAGTCAGCCGTGCGCTGCGAGGCTGGCCCAGCAGCGGAACGCTCACCGAGTAGGGCCTGGGCGGCCCCGAGTACATCGAGAGATAGAAGGAGTGCGCCTCCGTCATGACCTGCTCTCCATCGAGCAGGTAGTAGACGTGCAGCTCGCGATACCGAACGTCGGCCGACGGAGCGCCCGTGACCGAGATGGCGCGCAGGTCGGCGAGGCAGACCTCGAGCGGGCTCTGCCACCGGAGCGTTGCGGCGCGTCCTCCTGCGAAGCGGGTGGGGCTGACGCGACGGGCATCACCCAGCGCCCACCCCTGCTGCGGCGCGAGCACCACGTCGGCTGCCGAACCCCTGGCGAAGGGCACCGCGTAGCTGAGCTGTCTGGGCGGGGTGTCGGTGAGGTCGAGCTCGATTCGCGGGGCCGACAACACGAGCAGTGACGAGAGGTCACCATCGGTGCCATCCGTCTCGAGGCTCAGCCGAACCTGCGCGTCCTGCCAGGCGAGGAGTGAGAGGTCGATCTCCGTCGCGACGCCGGGCGCCAGCCAATCAGCCATCAGCAGCGTTCGGCCCGCAGCGGCAGAGGCCCACAGGCGCACGCGCGCGCCACCGTCCGCGCGGAGCCGGGTTCGAAACCGCGCTTCCTTCAGCAACCGGGGAAGCCGCACCTGCCAGTGCACTCTGGACCCTTCGGCGATGACGAAGTCGAGCTGGCGGTAGTCGATGGGCTGCGACGCTGACGCTCCATCTGGCGCGCGCCACATCGGCTCTGGCGCGGCGGGCGGCGCCTCGACGTCGACGTTCTCGAGTGCGTAGTCGCCCTGCAGCGTCCACACCTGGTGGGGAGCGAAGACACCCCAGCCATGCTTCTCGAGCGCCTCGCCCAGCACCCAGATGTCCTGCGGGTTGCCGCGCTTCCACTGAAAGAGCGCCGCCTCGCAGACCGCCGGCGCCGTACGGAAGTTTCGCAGGCACGCCGCCGCCGTGAAGCCACGAGAGCGCAGGTACCGCGCCTTCGATTCGTAGCCACCGTTGGTGGCGAGCAGCAGCGCGACCACCGCCGTGAGGGCCAGCACCGGTGTCACCAGCTCGCGCCCCGCCAGCAGGAAAAGGCCGAACACGCCGACCCAGAACAGGCCGCACGTCGTCGAGTACCAGGGGTTGAGCTGGCCGCGGAACACCGCGAGCAGCACCATGAGGCCGAGCGAGTAGGCCATGCATGCGATGGCAGGAATGGCAGGGCCGAGCTGGCGGCGCCTTCGCCAGAGCCCGGCCACGCTCAGGCCCAGCAGCAGCACGCCGATGACGCCGACCCAGCGCGCGCGCACGTGGTTGAAGTTGCCGCTGAACGGCCAGCCGAAGGCCTCGAGCGCGAGCCACCAGTCGTGCTTCGTCGGAGCCGTCTCGGCGAGGTCCGAGAAGAGCACGTAGGGCGCGAGGGCCAACGATGCCCAGAGCGCGAACGCGATGACCTCTGCACGCGCGCGGCGTCGATGCAGAAGCCACGCGACGCCGAGCACGGGCCACACCACCAGCCCGCTGCCCCACGACCAGGTCGCCAGCGTCGCGCCGACGATGCTCACCGCCCAGCCGCGACTGCTGTCGGGAAACCGCGCGATGGCCCAGATGCTCAGCGCGAACATCACCTCGGCGAGGCCGACGTGCGTGGCCGTGAAGCCGAAGGTGAAGACCTCGACGTGCGCGGGTGAGAACAACAGCCACGAGATGACAGGCAGCGCGAGCAGCCGCTGCCAGCGCGGCGCGCCCACCGTGAAGGCCGAGGTGAACAGGCCGACCTTCACGACGGACAACCCGATGGCGAACAGGAGCGTCGCGCGAATGCTCCAGTGCGTGAGCGCCGCGATGGCTGCAGTGACGAGCACCGGCAGCGCAAACGAATGGCAGCCCCCGAGGAACGTGGCGCGGAAGTAGCTGGTCCACGGCAGGGTGCCGTCGAAGAGCTTCTTCATCAGCGGCGCCCACAACACGTAGTCGTTCGAGTGGGCCTCGGTGCCCGCCTCGAGCACCCACCACGTCATGGCAACGATTGGCGCAACGGCAAGCAGCACCGACGCGACGGTCGCAGCACTCCCCGCGAGGTCGAGCGTCGACGCGCTCGAGCGCCGCTCCAGGCTCGTCGTGGGTGAGGCGACCCGCATTCAATCCCCGTCAAACTGCTTGGAAGGTCTCGATACTTCGCAAAGAGTGACCCTGATGCGGTCCGCGGTGCTCCTGCTGGTTCTCATGGCTGCGTGCTCGCGGCAAGAGTCGCGCGCGGTGAAGCTGCTGCGTCCTCCAACGACGCATGGCGTCGTCGGGCTGAACTACGCGCCGGTGCTCGACGGTGACGCGGGCCTCGCCGGACAGGAGTTCGTCGCCCTTCGAGATGGAGGTGTCGATTTCCTCTGGGTGGACCTCGGGGCGCCGGGTGACGCCAGCCGCCGCGAGGCAGAGCGGGGTGCCCGTGCCGTCTTCGACGCACTGGCCAGCACCAGGGCCGGGTTGCGGGTCGTGCTCGCGTTCGAGGCGCCTCGTGACGCAGGCGTCGAGGTCGAGCACGCCTCACTTCAGCAACAGGCGGACGAGGTCTGGCGCGAGTACGCCAACAGCTCGAAGTTCGCCAATCACTATCAACACCTGTACGGGCGGCCGTTGCTGCTCGTCTCGGTGCCCGCCATCGACGGCTCGTGCGCGGCTGGCTGTGTCGGGCATGCGGCCTGGAATGACCGCGGGCAGAGTCGCTTCACGATTCGGTTCGTGAGCGCGTTCCTGAACGAGCAGCCGGGCATCGCCGACGCGTTTGGGCGGGCTCGAGGGTGGTGGAGTCGGCAGGAGAACGGGCTGCCGTCGTGGGCCTATCAAGCCTCGCACGCGCTCCCCGAGCACGTGGGCATCTCGCTCGAACGAGGGCTCGACGAGCAGTGGCGCAGAGCGCTCGATGTCGACCCCGCCGTCGTCACGTTGCACGGCTGGGCGCAGCAGCGACGGACGAGCACGAACCTCGAGGTGCTGGTCCGCAGCGCCAGCGTCGCGCGCCTGCGCCGAAGTCATGCGGTGCTGCGAGATACGAAGACGGGCATCTGGTACTTCCGCTCGCCGCCAGGCTTCACGGTGGAGACGACGATTCCGTGGGTCGCAGGGGCTCACTACGAGCCGGTGCTGTGCGACTTCGACGGCGACGGTGTGCAGGACCTCGGCTTGCGTGACTCGAGCGCGAGCGGTCGCGGCGCCTGGCACTTCAAGCGAGGCCCCGGCTTCAAGTTCGAGAGTGAGTGGTCGTTCAGGTGGGACGCGAAGACTGGGCCCGAGTACCGCGCACTGGCCGGCGACTTCGATGGCGACGGGTTCTGCGAGATTGCCGTTCGGCACGCGCCGTCGGGCGTCATCGCGTGGCGCCGCCCGATTCCCGAGGCACCGGAGAAGTCGCTCACCTGGACCGCGGGAGCCCAGCTCGAGCCGCTGGCCGGTGACTTCGATGGAGATGGCCAGACTGACGTGGCGCTCGCCGACCAGGCCGATGGCGGGGTGCTGCACTCGCGGTTCGGCCCGACCTTCGTCCGCGAGAACGAGCGCGCACTGGCGTTCGGCCCGTCCTGGTTCAACGGCGACTTCGATGGAGACGGCAGAGCCGAGCTCGCGCGGTATGACTTTCGGGACCACGGGTGGGGGCTGGGCCGCTTCTCCATCGAGTGGCGCGACGGCGGCATGGAGACGTTCAGCTGGGCGTCTGGACAGAATTATCAGGTGCTCGCGGGCGATATTCGCTGACTCAGGTGACGAGCTTCTTCCAGCCCTGAAGCGGGCGGAGTCGCTTGAAGCGGGTGTCTTTCTGGAGCTTTCGCTTCGAGGTGGCGTCGAGCCTTCCCCGGTGGTGCGCGTCTTTGACGAGGGTGAGGGCGCGGTCGTGTTCGCCGGTGATGGTGGCCAGCGCCGCCGCGTCGAGTGTTGCCTGGGTGCTGTTCAGAACGCTCCGCCAGGTGTCGTGCTCGTCGCCGTAGTCGAGCCACACCTGACCGACCGACGGCTCGACGGTGCCGGCCTCGATGGCGTCGCGGAGCGCGGGAATGAGCCGCCAACAGAGCGAGCTCGCTTCGACGATGCCTCGGGCTTCGAGTGAGACCTCGAGCAGCGCGTGAATGCCCTCCTTCTCGGCGTCGTGAAGCCGCCGGCTCATCGCGTTCGCCGCGTCGACCTGCTTCTGACGGGTCGCTTCGGCGTCACGCCAGGCGGTCAACTGGCCGGTCCAGGTCTCGCCCGAGAAGCGCGAACGATAGAACCGGCCGGTCGGGCTGGTGTCCTTCGAGCGAAGGTGAATGGGGCTCAATGCCTGCCATGCAGCACGCCAATCGCGGTACATGATCTCGGTCATTTCGAAGGGCAGGGTGTCGCTCGAGTGGTAGCGGGTCGCGTTCGCGAGGCGCTCGCGATGACCGGGGAAGGACTTCACCTTCTTTGCCAGCCGCGCGTCGAGCCACATCGCCCAGGCTGGCGCGAGCAGGCCACTGAAGAGGTCGGGTGTCGTCTCGTCTGCCGTGTGCGGCCAGCGGCTGGCCAGCAGGTGCGGCGCGTCGAGCTGCGGGTCGACGCCGAAGAGCTCGATGAGCCAGCGTGGGTGGTCGGGCACCTCGTTCGATGCCGAGTTGAAGAGACAGTGCGGCGCGAGCCAGACCCCCGGACTCAGGCCTGCGCTGTCGGCGTGCAGGCGCTCGACGAGCTCGTCTCCCAGCGCGAGCAGCGACGGTGTCGACTCGAGGGCCTGCAACGGGAGCGCGAAGGACAACAGGCCTCCCGAGGTGGCGAAGGTGTCGTCTCCCGTGCGCGCGAGGCTGAGCCACGCCGCGAACGTGTCGGGGGCGAGGTGCTCGTCGGTGCCGTCCTTCACGTAGAGCTCGAACGCTCCCGGTGGAGACGTCTTCAAGGACTCCAGCGCGGTCGTCACGGGCGTGAACGCCGAGAGGGCCCGGGGTGTCGCGACCCGGGTCGTCTTCTTCCCCTTCACGAGGAAGCCGCGCCAGCGGGCCGTCGATGGCGCGCGCTTCAGCACCAGGTTCAACGCCGCGAGCGCCGACTTGCCCACGTGCGGCAGACCTTTGCCGTTGAAACGAATCCACATCACCGCCATCGGGCGAATGAAGTGGCGCTGCCAGTCGGTGAGCTTGCTGTCGATTCGCGCGAAGAGCGCCTGTGCGGGAGTCATGGCGCGCTGAATGTTCTGCAACGGCGCTCCAAAGGGAATGAGGACTGGTCGAGGGCGCTCCGAAGCTCGAAGTGAACTCAGGTTCCGAGGAACGGCGCGAGGCCTCGATCCGGGCTCACCAGTCGAGGTTCACCATGAGACGCCAACGGTCATCCACACGCGCTCCCTGCACGTCACGATGCGGGTCGAGCGGAACTCGCGTGTTGAAGAACTCCTTCACCAACGGTCTCAGCATCGCCCCTTCTGAGCGGTAGCCCAGCCTCTCGAGGATGAAGCCCAGCCGCGCGACACACGTGAGCGGTACTGCTGCAGCCGAGAGCGTCAACTCCATCACGTCCGCTCGTGGAGCCAGCTCCCGGATCAGCGGCACCACCAGCTCGAGCCCTCCCCGCAAAGAGCCCTGCACCACCAACTCCCACAGCACCGCATGCGGACTGCTCACCCAGCGGCCATCCCTTCGCTCGCGATCCTCCTCGCGCAACGCTCCCAGCTGAAAGAACTCCACCCGCTCGTCACCCAGGTCAATCGACCGCCGCGCCTCCTCCAACCGCACCCGAACCACGCCGTCCTCCTCCACAGCCACCCCATGCAGCCTCGCCGCTGTGCGTCCTCCCACCGAGTACCGCAGCCCCAGGTGCGCCAACATCGCGTCCAACACCCGAAGCACCCTCACCCGGTGACCGTGGATCATCACGTGGAACCCCCGCACCGGTGTCGCCAACAGCCCCTGTGACTTCAGTCGCCGCAACTCCGCACCAACCCGCGCTCGCCCGTGCGCTTCGAACCAGCCCTCTGCCTCCGCAGTCGTGAACGACTCGATTCCTCTCGATTCCAACAGCCGGAGCAGGGGCGGAGGTCTCATTTTTCGGGTGTTCTATTAGGGTTGCAAGAATTGAGCTTTCGCACCGTTTTGGCGCAGCAGGCGCCATATGGTACGCCCGGGTGTATTCCATGGCGAAACTTCAAATCGTGCAACTCTAATAGACAACCCCAAATCGACCACCCGCACCCACGGACGCCTGACCCACTCCGAGTTGTCCCGCCCCAAGCGCGCCTGGTGAAGTCCGAAGACGGCACGAAGGAGACGAAAGTCCCGCCGAGTGGCACCCTGCTCCGCCGCTCGCGAGCGCAAGCGTGGAACTCGAACTCGATGACGGCGTGCTCCGAACGGGCTCCCGCTTCGGCCTGCTCCACCTTCGGCTCGAGGCCCGGCAGCTTCAAGCTGCGGAGCGCGTCGATGGCCGCGAACAGCACTGCTCGCTCGGCGTCGGCCGTCCACTCGACGAGGACCCGCAACACCGTGTCGGCGTCATTCAGCAGCCCGAGCATGCGCAGCAGCTGATCAGCCGACTTCTCGCCGCTCATGACGCGGTTCACGAAGGGCTGCGCGCCTGTCAGGTCGAGTTTCCCGAGCACCCAGAGCGCGACGCCCCGCCTGACGCGACGGGCGTCACCCAGTGACTGCTCTTCGCCTTCGTCTTCGACAACACAACCATCTTCAACGCCACTGCCCATCGCCCTGGCTCACGCTCGGCCCCGGCGCCGCTCGACAATTCGATACACGCCAGCTCCTCGTACTTAGCGGTGTCTCCTTCTACGGCCTTCGCCCTGCCTGCGCAGCTGGGCGGGCCTCAAACACGAAGATTGGCAATACACGGACTTCCAGGAGAAGGCCTTCTGGCCCGTGAGCCTGCTCGCGTTTCATCTCTTCCCGCTGGCGCTCGTCGTCGGCTGGCTGTCTGCCGCTCTCCGCAGGCCACGCGTTCCGGCCGCTCGACGTCCTGGGAGCGTTCATCACCATCCCTGCTGTCCTCATCGAGTGGGGCGCTGACGAGCAACTGCGCCGCTCCCGTCGCTCGGGCGCTGACGGCTTCTGCAACGTCGGCTTGTGGAAGTGGTCCCGTCACCCGAACTCCTTCTGCAGTGCTCCGTGCTGGGCCGCTGCCGGTTGGCTTTCGATGCTCGGGCCAGCATTTCCATGGGCCGACAAGCGCAGCATCGCGCGCCGGCCCGGCTATGCCGACTCTGTGAAGCGAACGTCGGCTTTCCTTCCCCTCCGGGGCTAGCCGACGAGCCGGCCCAGCACCTGCTGCGCAATCGGGTGATACCTCGGCTTGAACTTCGCGAAGAGCGACTGCGCCAGCGCCTTCGTCTCGGCCCGCTTGCCCAGCGCCCGGTAGAGCGGCTTGAGGTACTTCATTCGGCCCACGCGCCCGAGCACCTCTTCCACGCGCGGCAGCACGGTCGAATCACCGGCCTCGGCCGCGACCGCCAACCACGTCACCAGCACCTCGGAGTTCTTCGAGGCCGTCAGCTGAAACGCCTCATCGAGCGCGCGGCACTGCGCCACCGTCACCGGCTTCGGCAACGCGTCGAGGTACAGCTGCCACTCCGTCGCGCCCCATGTCGCCACCTCGCTCGCCGACGGCACGCGCGCGCCAATTCGTTGCACCGCCTCGAGCCGCGTCGAGTGCGGCTTCCAGTACTTCGCCGGCAACCCCGGCCCGTCGATCCACGCCGTCGCGTCGACCTTCGCCAGCAGCCCTGGCGCTTCCTTCTCGAAGAACGCGACGAAGTCCTCGGTCGAGGCCGCCTTGAACCGGAACGTCGAGAGCCACCCCTTCAGCAGTCGGTCGAACGTCGCGCGCCCTGCCTCGGCCTCGAGGGTCTTCAGGAACAGAAACCCCTTCTCGTACGGCACCTGACTGAACGCCTCGTCTGGGTCGACGCCGATGAGGTGCGTGCGCAGCTTCGTCAGCTCGGGATGCGCCGAGTGCTGCTCGAACGCCTGTTGCAATGATTGAAACCCGACCGCCGCATGCAACGCGGCCATCGGCTCGCCCTCGAGGGCCTCGAGAATTCGCCGCTCGGCGAACACCGTGAAGCCCTCGTTCAACCAGAAGTGCTCGGCGTTCGTGTTGGTGACGAGGTTCCCCGTCCACGAATGGGCCAGTTCGTGCGCCACCACGTTCACCAGGCTCTTGTCTCCCGCGAGCAGCGTCGGCGTGAGGAACGTGAGCCGCGGGTTCTCCATGCCGCCGTACGGAAACGACGGAGGCATCACGAGCAAATCGAACCGCTCCCAGTCGTACGGCCCGAACAACGCCTCGGCGGCCTTCAGGTGAGACTCCACGTCGGCGAACTCCCACGCCGCACCTTCCACCTGCGCAGGCTCGGCCCACACGCGCGAACGCGGCGAGAGGTCCTTCGACGTGAGGTCGCCCACCGCGAACGCGAAGAGGTACGGCGGAATCGGCTGCGGCATCTCGAACCGCTCAACCGCGCGAGCGCCCTTCACCTCGCGACCCACCGACGCCGCCGCCATCACCGCCCGCAACGCGACGGGCACTTCGAGCGAGGCCGTGTACGTCTGCCGAATCGACGGCGTGTCCTGACAGGGCAACACACTGCGTGCGTGAATGGCCTGGCATTGTGAAAACAGAAACGGCTGCGCGCCGCCCATCGTCTGCTCGGGTGACAACCATTGCAGCGCCGATGCATCAGGCGCAGTCCGGTACTTCACGCGAATCGACTCCGTGCCCGCGGGGACCGTCACCTCGAGTCGGCTCCCGAGAATGGCGTCGGCCAGATGCACCACGAACGGCAGTGCCGCTCCCGAAACCGTCGTCACGCTCTCGATGCTCAGCGCCCGCGTGTCGAGGTCGAGTGAGCCACCCTTCGCCGGCGCGGTGAAGTGCAGCGTCACCTCTGCCGAGAGCGTGTGGCGCTCGAAGTCGACGCTCGCTTTCCAGTCGAAGGCGCGGGTGCGCGGGTGGCTGTCGTCAGCGAAGGAGTGCGGGTCGAGGCGGGCCATGCCCGCACCGTGGCCCGGTCACTGGCCGATGGCAATCCAGTGAATACAGTCGCACGCCGTCGGGACGTTCCCCGTCCACGCCTGGAACTCGAAGAAGGTGTTGGTGCGGTTCCTGATGCGCACGCTGGTGCAGCCCGAGGAGTCTGGTTCTTCGGGCATGGCGAAGACGATGGGCGTGCTCAAGAACGTCGTGCCGTACGACACCACCGAGCCGGCCGTCGCACTGTTGGGAATGCTGCAGTTGCCGATGGTGCCCGTCACCACCTTGCGCATCACCGAGCCGCCGCTGCCCACCACGAGCTCATTCGTCTCGACCCGCGTGGCGCTCAACGTGCCGTTCACCTGCAGCTTCGCGTTCGGGTTGGGCCCTGGGCTGCCGACCGCCACTGTGCCCGCGCCGGTGCGTTGCAGGAACAGCGTGCCCACGCCGCCGTCGACCCGCGCATAGATGTCGTCGCCGTCGAGGCCGAGGTTCGCCGCGCCCTGGTCGCCAATCACCACGGTGCCGCCAGTCGTCGGACCAGCCACCGGGTTCGTGTTCGCCGCGCCGACCTTCGTGTCGACCCACGCCGCGAGCGCGTTGAAGTTGCTGTTCACCTCACTCGCGCGCGCCGGCGTGTCAGCGCCAAAGCAATACAACAACGAGCTGAAGCGCCCATCACACGCCTGCGGAGACGCCGGGTCGGCGAAGGCCCGCAGCCCACCCACCGCGAGCACGAGCCCGGCGATGGAGAGCGCTCCGAGTCGCACAGCCCGCGCGCGCCGTCGGTGCAGACGGACTTCGCCTTCGAGTGCTGCGAGTCGTTCTTCGATGGTGGGTGCCATGACGGCTCGACAGTACCCGACAAACCCCAGCCCGCAGGTGCCGATTGACGGTCGACTCCCTGCGGGCTGGCGCTTGCCTCAATCGACCCAGAACACGCCCTCGGGCTGCGAGGCCTCGGTGTTGCCGAAGGTGCGGCGCCACGTGCGAAGGAACAGCGTCGCGTGGTCGGGGTGCTTCACGTGACCGCGCACGTAGATGCGACCTTTGATGACGATGACCTCGTCGGCCTCGTGTGGACGGCCAGCCCGGCGCAGCTGTGCTGCCTGCGCGATGCCCACGTTGCGTGCGACGCTCGTGGGGCTGCTGCGACAGAGCGTCTCGACCTCGCACAGCTCGGTGTCGGTCGGCTGCAGGAAGAACCACTCACCCTGCCGAACCGTCTTGCCCGCGCTGCGCCGCTCGGCCTGCACGACGTCGTCACCCTTGAGCGCCACGTGAGCTGCCCACACCGTCGGTGCGGCGCGAGGCAGCTGGGCGATGAACAGGTGCTGCTCGTCCATGCCCGCGAGGAAGTGGCGCTTTCGCTCATCGGTGAAGCGCTCGTAGACGCGCGTGCCCCGCTTCGTGGTGCCCACCAGGCGAGCGCCATCACGCGGTGCCGGAGCGTGCTTGCCCACCTCGAACTCGAACCGGCGACGAGGCTCGTGCACCATCACGATGAGCTGCTGACGACCCTTGTCGACCGTGGTGACGACGACCCGGTTCTCCTCGGCGCCCGGCCAGAGTCGAAAGCTCTCGGTCACGCCCGCGCGCGGCCGGCGAACGATGTCGAGCTGCACGATGTCGCGACCCTGACCGCGGCCACCGAAGAGCGGCGCGTCGAGCACCAGCAACGGCAAGCCGGCCTGACCGAAGCGCGCGACGAGAGGAGCTGCACCCATGACGAACCAGCCGGCTCGAGGCTCCCCAAGTGGAGCGCTCGCGCCGACGCGTCACAGGCGATGCGTCTGACTGCTCAGCCCGCCTTCTTCAGCTCCTGCGGCTTCGCCGACTTGAGCCACGCGAGCGCGTCGGCGGGGTTCGAGAAGAAGCGCACCTCGACGCCGCCCATCATCTCGAACTGCTTCGCCGAGGACTTCATCTGCAGCTGACCGACGGCGCGCTCCGGGTTCACGATGGCCCAGAACTTCCAACCCGTCGCGTGCGCCTTCGGGAACCACTCCGTCTGCGCCCACTTCGTGTCGGCCTCGTCGAGCACCGTGTTCTTCCGGTCGTCGGACAGCCACTTCTTCGCGCCGCTCTTCTTCATCTGCTCGTAGCCGCGCTCGAGAAGGTCGCGAAAGTCCTTCCCCACCATGCGGGTGAGGAACTCGTGATGAACGATGCCCTCGGAGTGGTACTTCAGAACGGCGCTGTCGTTTTTGTAGATGATGGTCTCGGCCATGGGCCCTCCGCGCCGACGCTGATTCAAGCGCCTTGCCGCCGCGAAGGGGTTGATCAGCCTCGACGTGTGCTGGGGTGCTTTCGACCGGGCGGGTGTTTTCCACCAAGGCCACGCGCGAGCCACTTCTGCAGTGCAGCGCGAGTGCGCAGCCCAGCCATCGTCACCCGGACGAAGCCGCGCATCGTTCGCCCACCGAGCTTCATCGGCTGCACGTGCTCGAGCGCGAGGACCTCGTCGCGCTCCTCTGCCGTCACCCGAACGAGCAGCCCCGTGGCGCCGACCGAGCAGCACATGGCGCCGTTCACCATGAAGGCGAGCCCGCCCATCATCGGCTTCTCGACGACGTCACCCTTCGAATCGAGGAGCGAGCGCACCCGCTCGGCCAGCCGTTCATCGATGGGCATGTCTACAAATCCCAGTCGCGGTGCTTCTTGCAGCGCTTCTTCGCGAGGTCCTTCGCGGCGTTCCCGAAGTCGGCGAGCTGCCGCATGTAGCTGTTCGCGTTGCTCAAGTCGCCGCGCTGGCAGGAGATCTCGACCATGCGCACGAAGAACTCGCGCAGGCCCTCGTTCGAGGTGAAGCGTGAGCGCGTCGAGCCACGGCGGGCCCACGCTTCTTCCCACGCGCCGGTCTTGATCTGCTCGTCGATGGCCTTGAGCTCGAGAAGGTCGGCGGCGCTCGGCGGAAGCAGGCCCTTCGACGGCTGCTTCACCACACCTGCGTCGACGATGTCGCTGACACCGGCATCCACGCCAGCATCGACCTCGACGACGAGCGGCGGCGCTCCAGCGTCGATGACGACCGGCGGAACCGGCACCACGACGGCTGCACCAGCGTCGACCTCGAGCGTCTTCGTGGAGCCGCTGTCGAGCTTCGACGCGATGACGAAGGTGGCTCCGGCGATGGCGAGCACGATGGCTCCGGCGCCGACGAGCATCGCGGGTGAACGCGAGGGCGCTGGAGCAGGCGTCTCCACCGGCTTCGGTGGCGCAATGACGGGAGCCTTCACCGCGCCCGGGCCCGGCGTCGCGAGCACTGGCGCCTTGGGCAGAATGTTCGACGGCGGCGCGACCGTGGCGTCGGCCATCATGCCCTCGTCGACCGACGCTCCCGGCTTCAGCACCCCTGCTGGTCCACTCGGCGCCGTCGACGGTTGAAACGCTGGATGCTGGCCCGTGCTCGACAACACCTGACCGGTGAGCTCGAGCACGAAGGCGGCGACGTTGATGGTGCGGTTCGCGCGGTCCTTCTGCAGCGCATGCTCGACGGCCTTCGCCATCACGTCGGGCACGTGCGGCGCGAGCTCGAGCAGCGGCCGGTGCGGCTCGTACGCGATGCGGAAGACGACCTTCGCGATGTTGTCGGCCTCGAACGGCGCTTTGCCCGCGAGACATTCGTACGCGATGGAGCCGAGCGAGAAGACGTCGCTCTGCGGCGTGACGTCGCGGTTGTGGCCCAGCGCCTGCTCGGGCGACATGTACAGCGGCGTGCCCATGAGCACCGAGTCGGTGGTCTGCATGGTGCCGCCGTCGGACAGCTTCGAGATGCCGAAGTCGAGCACCTTCACCTGGTCGCCCAGGCCCGTCGGCACGAGGAAGATGTTCTCGGGCTTCAGGTCGCGGTGCACGACGCCGGCCGAGTGCGCGGCATGGAGCGCGCTGCCCACCTGCCGCATCACCATCGACGTCTCGTCGGGAGACATCTGCCCACGCTTGAGGCGCGCGGCCAGGCTCTCGCCTTTGAGCAGCTCCATCACGATGAAGGGCTGGCCCGACTCGAGGCTGTTGAAGTCGAGCACCTGCACGATGTTCGGGTGCTCGAGGCGCACGGCGATTTCGGCCTCACGACGAAACCGCGCGAGGGCTTCGGCCGGCAGCGCGCCCTGGGTGTGCAGCACCTTGATGGCGACCTGCTTGCCCGCGAGCCGCTGATGCCGCCCGAGCCACACCTCACCCATGCCGCCGCGACCGAGCAGCCGCTCGACCTCGAACGTGCCCGCCACCACCACTCCCGGGCTCAACGCGTCAGCCATCGCGGGGCGCACTCTGACACACCACATGAAGAACAGAACGGACTTGAGGGGTTACGAGGGCGTCGTCGACGAACGTGAAGCGCTGCCTGAATGGCGCGCACGCGCTGGCGTCCCGGTGCATCGGTCACCACGACACGCTCCATCAGGAGTGGATCAGCCACTTTTCGAGGTAGAACGCCGCCATGCACGCCATCGTCATCGCTCTCGCCGTCCTCGCGCAGACCGGGCCGGACAAGAAGGTCGACCTCACCGACAAGAAGGACTCGATGGGGGCCGTCACCGACGGCAAGGGCCACTACGTCATCTACAACGCGAAGGAGCCGCTCTCGGGCCCGACGCTCTACGGCGACGGCAAGGTGTTTCACCTCATGCGCACCATCGGCGGGGGCGCGAGCGGCACCGAGTCGTTCAGCCTGAGCTACTGGGACCCGCGCGTGTACCGTGCTGAGAACAGCTACGCGTCGTTCGACATGAAGGACGACGGCCGCGCGTTTCAGGTCACCTGCGCCGACATCACGACGAAGCTGACGAAGGTCGCGAAGGACGAGGTCGCGAAGATGCTGGGCGCGGCCGAGTTCCGCGGCTCGAAGTGGACTCGCCGCCCCTCGAGCCTCTTCCGCGATGACACCGGCACCTACTACCTCGTCGACCGCCTGCGCACCGATGACGACAGCGACCGCCGTGACTGGCGCGTCTTCGTGGGCCCGCGCGGCAAGATGAAGCTCGCCTCGTTGAAGGACGTGGTGGACGACGACCAGGGCCAGATTTTCGCGACGAAGGACGGCTCGCTGCGCCTCGTCACCGGCACCGGAGAGAAGAAGTGGGTGAAGGGCAAGGCCGAGGTGAAGCTCACCGAGGTCGACCTCGACACGTTCCGCAACGCGCGCATGGTCTACGTCGAGCTGGGGCCGTACTCGGGCGAGAAGCTCGGCACCCCGTGCGACGATTTGATGTGAGCTGATCAGCCCGCGTGCACCTGCGCGCACGCCCGCATCGTGTTGTCGTGAAGCTCGAGCACCTTCGGAATCGAGCCGTCTGCCGAGCGCTGGTAGCCGCCCGCGAGGTTCCACGCGACGGGCACGCTGAGCGCTGCGAGCCCTTCGAACACGAGGCGATCCCGCTCGGCCAACTGCTGCGTGGTGAGCCAGCCCCCGAGCGGGTCGTCGACGTGCGGGTCTGCTCCGGCCTGGTAGAGCACCACGTCGCAGTCGCGCATCGAGCGCAGCACCGAGGGCAGCTCTGAAAAGAACGCCTGCGCGTGACGAGGCTGCGAGAAGCGCAGACCGGCCGTGAAGTGCGTGACCCAGCTCGAAGCGTCGAGGTGGTCGATGATGTCTTCGGTGCCGTCGCCGAAGTGATGGTCACAGTCGAGAATGCCGATGTGCTTTGCGCCCTGCGCGTGCAGTGAGGCCGCGGTCACCATCAACCCGTTGAACGTGCAGAACCCGGCGGCCTCGGCCCAGCCTGCGTGGTGAAAGCCCGAACACGGAGCCACCGCCACGCCTCCGTGCTTCCACGCGTGCAGGGCCGCCGACCGCATCGCCCCGCTCGTCCACGGCAACGAAGCCGCCACGTCGAGCGAGCGATTCCCGAAGCCGTTCAGCACCGAGCCCGACAACACGCCCCGAACGAACTCCACGTCGTGGGCGAGCGTGAGCTCCTCCACCGACGCGGGCACGGGCTCGCACACGGCGAGGGGAAGGCCGAGCCGCTGCCACGACGCCACCACCTGCCGCGGCTTGCCGGCGCTCGGAGAGAAGCCGCCTGCGTCAGCGCTCATCGCCTCGGTGAAGAAGACCGGAATCGCTTTCATGTGCGGCACCATGACGCTGGAAGACCTGACGAGCCATGCAGCGAATCGCAGGAGTCATGACGCTAGAGTCAAGTCGTGCTCAACGTTCGCGGACTCTCGCTCGATCGCTTCGCCGCCTTCCTCGCCATCGCAGACGCAGGAGGACTCGCCCGTGCTGCGCCCGGAGACCCCGTTCGGCAGAGCCAATGGAGTCGACAGCTCAAGGACCTCGAGAGCGCGCTGGGCCGTCAGCTCTTCGTTCGCACGGGGAGGGGGCTGACGCTCACGGTGGCCGGAACCGAGCTCTCCCGGGTGGTGCGCTCCCTCGCGCAGGGGCTCGACGACGTGGCGGCCGCCGAGCGTGGGGTGGTGAAGGTCTCGCTCGCGGCGGGTGACAGCGTGCTGCAATGGTTGCTGCTGCCGAGGCTGGCGACGCTCGAGCGGTCGCTCGTGGGCATCGAGCTCGAGGTCAAAGCCGCTGGCGCAGACGAGACGGTGACGGCGCTTCGCGAGCATCGGGCCGACCTCGGCTTGCTGCGCACGACCAGCACGGCCGACACGCTCCAGTCGGTGCGGCTGGGACGGGTGGAGTACGCCGTCTTTCACCGCCTCGGTGCTGCTCGAAGGCCGCTCGCCATTCCCACCACCGAGCGCGGACTCGACGGCGCGCAGGTGGGGCCGGTGGGGCTGCGGTGCGAGACCTTTCCTCAGGTGGCGCAGGCCGTGAGGTCGGGCCTCTTCTGCGGGGTGCTGCCGACGTTCGCGCGCAGCGTGCTTCCTGCGGCCGAGTTCGGAATGCAGAAGACGCCGAGCCTCGACCGCGTCTCGACGCCGCTCCTCCTCGCGTGGAGGCCGCGCACCCTGGAGCTCAGGCCGCAGGTGAAGGTCCTGCGTCATGGGCTCGAGACGCTCGTTCGCCGCGCCCTCTGAGCGCCCTTCAAGCGCCTTGAATCGCTGAATATTCAGTGAGGCCAGATCGCCGCGCGAGGTGGTGCGTTGAAGGGGCACCATGCCCAGCACGCTCTTCCTCGCAATGGCCACCTTGTTGACTGCCGCTCCCGCGCTCGTCGATGGCGCGAAGGCGAAGCCGCCGCCCACTGCGAAGACCGAGGCTCCAAAGCAGCTCTACACGACGTATTTCTACACGGCCGGTGAGGCCATCGTGCAGGGCTACGAGGCAGACACGCACGTGCGCATCATCAGCCTCGCGGGCAAGAAGGGCACGCTGTGGGAAGGCACCGTGCACCGCGGCGACGCGACCGTGGTGCGCACCGGCCAGGGCACCTTCGGCTTTCTCTCCGACAAGAAGGCCGCCATTCTCGTCGGCACGCCGCAGAGCTGCACCTGCGTCGGCTACTTCGGCAAAGACGAGACCGGCTCGTTCCGCAGCAACCACATGTTCCTGCAGACGCCTCCGCTCTCGAGCACCGGCAAGGAGCGCGTCGTCGTCTGGGCCATGGAGGACCTCTCGCTCGAGGTGCGCGCGCCGAAGCAGGAGAAGCTGATCAAGAAGGCGACGCTGAAGAAGGGCGAGTCACTCACGCTGATTCGTGAGCTCGACGTGGCGGTGGGCGCGACGCTCGAGCTGGTCGCCTCCGCCGGCACCTTCACTGCGCAGGCGTACTGGGACGAGGGCTTCACGGTGCCGTCCGACAACGGCTCGGCGGGCGGCAAGTCGTTTCACACCTTCGTCGGCAGCATCACCAACGGCGTGAACGACCTGAACGTGCTCGCCCCGCGCCTCGACGCGAAGGTCGTCATCACCGACCTCGTCGAGAAGAAGGTGCTGTTCCAGGGCGTGGTGAAGGGCGGCGGCGCGAAGACGCTGACGCTGACCGACAAGTACGTGCGCGTGGAGTCCGACGTGCCAGTGAACGTCGTCGTCGCCGCGCTCGAGCACTACAAGACGGGCTACGCCGAGCACCACTTCGCGGCCGGGCTCGAGGGCACGCAAATCGACAACGAGTTCCTCGTCACCACCTCGGGCGAGCTGTGGATGTTCAGCTACTACGACGGCAACGACATCACCGTGAAGGACGCGACGACCGGCAAAGTCGTCTTCGAAGGCCGGCTCGACGCTGGCGCCGTGAAGGGCCTGACGCCCGGCCATGGGTTGTTCTCGGTGCGCGGGTCGCGTGGGCTCTCGACGATGGGTGGCGCGAGCGCGTGCGGTGCAGACTACTCACCTGCTGGTGGCCTCTTCGCCATCGACGACGCGGTGCTCGAGGTGGTGGCCCAGATTCGTGAGGAGCGCGTGCGGGACGCGACCGCGCAGGGCCGCACGTTGACCGAGCAGGAGTTGAAGGCGCCGGTGAACCAGCAGGAATGGAAGAAGCACCAGAAGACCTACGAAGAGGCGTACTCGACGAAGGCGAAGCCGAAGGGCGCCGCGATGGATGCGGCTCCGGCGGCGGCTCCGTTGTCGCTCGACGAGTTCAATCAGCGGTCCGCGGCGCACTGATCAGCGCAGGTACGCCGTGCTCCCGGAGGTCGAAGACAGCCAGATTCGCCCGGTCTCGGGGTCGACGTAGATGGAGCCGTTCGCCAGGCTGTTCGGAATCGACACGCGCAGGGGCGAGCCGCCATCGCTGATGTAGAGCGTGGCGCCCGAGGCCCCGACGACCAGACCGGGTCCGCACGACAGCGGGGCCATGTAGCTCGAGTCGACCAACCGCCAGGTCTGAGCCCCATCTTCCGAGACGGAGAGCCCCGGCGCTGAGCTGGCAAAGATGCGGTTGCCGTCGGTGCACAGGCTGTAGAGCGAGGTGCCAGGAGGCGGAGTGAGGGTTCTCATACCCCCATCGAGATCGACGAGCGCCGGCGGGAAGTACCGGCCCACGATCACCGACTGGCCAAACGGCGCGAGGAAGTTGGGGCTCACCATCGGCAGCACCCGCCTCGTCAGCCCTCCATCGAGCTCGACCTGAAAGAGGTGGCCGCCGTCACTCGCGCCGCTGAGCAGCGCCAGCACCTCACCAGTCTTCAACAGCACGGGCTGACCGGCGGAGTTGTACGGCGACGGCACCGGAATCGAAGTGGGCGGGCGACCAATCGAGCGTGCGAACTGATAGCTGCCCCCGCTGAAGCCGAACGACACGAAGCCACCGTCACGCAGGCCCGCTACGCCGCTTCCGATGGTGGTCTGAACGAACCGCAGGCCCGTCGGCTCGACCTCGTACGCGCGACCGCCCATGACGACCAACGGCCTGGGCCCATCGACGAAGGTGCCGCGGGTCCTCGAGGTGACGGTCGAGTCGTAGGTGGGAATGGGAGGACTGATCATGTCTCCGAAGAACGTGACGGGTCCTAGATACGGGGCCACCAGACCGCTCGTTCCCCAGAAGTCCACCGTGCCCGAGACTTGCGTGAGCGGCTGCCAGAACAGGGTCTCGTCGAGCCTGAAGGTGGTCGAGCCGCTCGTCACGCCAGGGCGTCCGTCGCTTCCGATGAAGGCCGACGTGGCATTCGAGTCGGGGAGCGGGAAGAGCCGACTGCCACCGTCCAGGAACATCTCGAGGGTGAACGGCCTCGGGCCCATGTTGGAGGCCAGGAGGAAGTCGTTGGAGCCCCAGACCATGGACGGCCCGCCATCGAGCCAGAGCAACGTGCTCACCTGACTGGCCTGCGCGAGGCGGACCGTCGTCGCTGGCCCAGACGGCCCAGAGGACTCGCACGACGCGAGGGCGAGGTCAGGGGTGACGGCGGAGAAAGACGACATGAACTCGGGCGGAACGCAGAGCGGCAACGTGTTCACCCAGCCAAACCCGAGATACCGGCTCAACGTGTCGCCCGAGCGCCGCCAGACTCCACCGTCCGTCGTGTAGGAGAGGTTGCCCGTGACGCTGAGCGGGGGAATGAGGTGCGGAGTCGGTGAGAGCTGCAGCCTCGTGATCTGGTTCGTGCACGAGAGCCACACCTCGCCGTTGGGTCCCCCTCCGATGTCGTAGCAGGAGCCCGCGTCGTGCCTGAGCGAGACGGTGCCAGCATCAGAGACGATGATGATGAAGGAGTCGTTCGAGAGCACCGCCGTGAGCGGCCTGACCATCGCGAACGAGTCGATCGGCCCTGGCGCCCGAGGATCGATCCAGCACACGGTGTTCCCACACAGCACCGGTGGTCCCGCGTCGATGGTGCCAGCGTCAGTTCTTCCGGCGTCGATGCCACTCCCCGCGTCGATGCCACTCCCGGCGTCGACTCCGCTCCCCGCGTCGACTCCACTCCCTGCGTCGACTCCGCTCCCCGCGTCGACTCCACTCCCCGCGTCGACTCCACTCCCCGCGTCGACTTCGCTCCCCGCGTCGACTTCGCTCCCGGCGTCGACTCCGATCCCGGCGTCGTCGAGCTGGCCGGCGTCGACTCCACCATCGAGCAGATCGTTCGGATTTCCAGCGTCGAGCCCCGAATCCGGCGAACCCGAGTCGTTCGAGCCCGAGCCCCCGGCGCTGTTCCCTGCGCCACCACCACCAGCACTGCCACCAACGCCACTGTCTGCGCGCCCTCCTGCGGAAGCTGCAGCCGAGACACAGACCGAGGCCTGACAGAGCCACCCCACGCCGCAGTCCGCGTCACTCGCACACGGGTACGTGCGGCTATCGACGTCGACCGAGCGCAGGTCGCAGGCCACCACTGACGAGAGCACCAGCACCAACCCAAGGCGCCTGTTCACCACGAGACACCCCCAGTGATGACGACTCCGCCGCGAACTGGAACGACCGCGACTGGTGGAGGCGGCAAGCCCAGCAGAAACGTCACCACGCCAGCCGCGAGCAGCGTTCCACCGGAGATGAAGAGCACGTTCGCGATGGTCGCTTTGGCCACGGCCTCGGGCGCCAGCGTCAGTGCCTGGGCGCGGGTCAGGTCGACACGCATCAGCTCGGTGCGGGCGTTCTGGGCCAGCAGCCCGAAGACGAGGCCCGTCGCGAGCGCCGCAGCCCCGGTGCCTGCCAGCGCGTAGGCGAGCGGTCGAAAGCGGGGCTCGACGGTGGCGGCCTGTTTCGTGACGGTGGCGGGCTCTGGAGCGGCGGCCACCGCAGCCACGGGAGCGGCCGGTGCCTCGTAGCGGGTGGGCTCGAGCACCAGCAGCACCCAGTCCTGTTCGCCCTTCACGGTCACGCGCACGGCGACGGTTCCTTCAGCGACCTCGAAGGAGCCTCCAGTAGACGGCACTGAGACGGAGCGGGTGCCGGCCTGGGTCTCGAGCTCGGCGACCACGGTTCGAACGAGCTTCGCGGCATCGAAGACCGTGATCCGCACCGGACCAACCCGGCCACTCGTCGGCTGCGCAGCGAGGTGCACTTCGAGCGCGCCCTGCTCCCGTGCGGCCGAGCGTGCCTCGAAGAACGTGGTGGTGATTCGCGGCGCCGGCTTGCCCTTCAGCTTGAAGGTGGGGTCGAGCGTGAGCAGCGTCGTGAACGCCGCACGTGCTTCCGGAACGCGGTTCGAGCCCGCGGCGGTCAGCGCCTTCAGCTCGTAGAACTCGAGCACCTCGGCGCGCGAGAGACCGGTGGCGGTCGCGGCAGCCTTCAGTGATTTCTCTGCTGCAGGGTAGCGGAGCGCCTTCAGCTCAGCTCTCGCCTGATCCAGTGCCGGCAGAGCCCAGCATGGAGCCGCGCAGAAGAGCCCCACCCACCAGACGAATCGCATACGCTCGAGTGTAGTGGAGCCGACGCAAGGCGCGAAGCCACCGACGACCTGGGCTGGTGGCGTTTCGATCGGGCGGTACCTCCTGCTTCGGGAGATCGCTCGTGGCGGCATGGGAGAGATCTGGCTCGCCCACCATCAGGGGCCGGCCGGCTTCGAGCGGCTGGTGGTGCTCAAACGCATCATCACGAGCCCCGACGACGACCCGGCGATGCTGTCGATGTTCCTCGACGAGGCGCGCATCGTCTCGCAGCTGCACCACCCCAACGTCGTGCAGGTGACCGAGCTGGGGCAGGACGGCACCTCGTACTACCTGGTGATGGAGTACCTCGCGGGTCAGACGCTGGGCCGGGTCGCGCGACGGCTGCGGGAGCGTGGCTTCCTGATGCCGGTGTCACTCGCGCTCGAGGTGGTGGCCGACGCGGCGCGAGGGCTGGGGTACGCCCATCGGCGCAAGGCATCTGACGGGCGGGCGTTGGAGATCGTCCACCGTGACGTGTCTCCGCAGAACATCTTCGTGACGTACGAGGGGCACACGAAGGTGCTCGACTTCGGCATCGCGTCCGCTGCGGGGCGTGGCACCAGAACGGCGACGGGCATTCTCAAGGGCAAGGTCGCCTACATGAGCCCGGAGCAGGCGCTGGGTCAGGCGTTGGGTCCGCAGGTCGACGTCTTCGCGCTCGGCGTGATGCTGTTCGAGCTGGTGACGAACTCGCGCCTCTACGAAGGCGGCGACGACATCGCGATTCTGCGAAAGCTCGTCTCGGGTGACGCGCTGCCTCGAGCACGCCAACGGGTGCAGCAGCTCGACCCGAAGCTCGACGAGCTCATCGCGACCGCCATGGCGTGGGACCCGCTCGACCGGTTCTCTGACGGCGAGGTGATGGCCGAGGCGCTCGACGACTACCGCCAGGCCCTTCCTGCCGAGCACCGCACCGTGCCGCTCCGAATGGCCATGCGCGACGCGTTCGCGGTGGAGATTGATCAGCTGCCGGTCTTTCAGCGCGTCACGCAGGTCACGCCGTCTCAGCCGTCGAGTGAGTCGTTGCCCAGCAGACGGGCGCCACCCGAGACCCCGCCACGGCGAACGATGCTCTGGGCCGGCGCGGCGATGGGCGTTCTCGCTCTTGCGGCGCTGGTCGCGGTCGGGGTGAGGGCGACTGGCGAGCACGAGACGGTGGTGGCCCAGACGACGCCAGTGCCACTCGCGCCCGTCGTTCTGGCCCCGCTGGTCGATGCGGGAGCCGTCGCGCCTGACGATGCGGGTGAACGCGTCGTGGTGGAGCCTGTCGATGCAGGGGAACGCGTCGTGGTGGGTTCGACTCCCATCGATGCAGGTGCTCCGGGCCCGACAGTCGTGGCTCGAGAAGAAGTGGGGACCGCGAAGGTGGTCCGCAAGGGGAAGCTGAGCCTCGAGACGGAGCCGTGGACGAAGGTCTACCTCGGCAAGCGCTTGCTGGGAGAGACGCCGCTGCTCGAGGTGCCACTGCCTGCGGGGTCTCAGCGGCTGCGGTTGCAGAACGCCGAAGAGGGCATCGACGCGGTCATCGAGGTCGACATCGTCGCTGACGGCGTGACGGTCAAACGCCTCGCGCTCTGATCAGCGTGGCTTTGACTTGCGGAAGAGCAGCCAGGCTCCGAGGGGAAACGCGAGCACCAGCAGCAGACCGCAGCCAGCGCCAAGCAGCTGTCCGAGCTGACGGTCGCGTCGCTGATCAGCGGTCTTCCACGTCACCGGGCCATCGAAGGAGCGGACGAACGTGTCGAACTCGGTGCGCAGGTTCGTTTCGTTCGAGGCCATGCCGAGAATGCCCACCTGCATCGCCTCGTTCTCGAACGGCAGTTGCGTGGTGAGCTGAAACACGGTGACTCCGTTCGCGTTGGCACGTGTCTCGAGCACCTCGAACTCGAGGTCCTTCCATACGAGCGTGCGGTAGGCGAAGGACTCGATGACGATGTTGGCTGGAGCGGCAGTTCTTCGCGCGCTCGACTCGACGATGGCGTGGTCGGTGGGCACCTGCGCGATGGTTGCACCGAGCCCGCTCAGCGTGAGTACGGCGAACGAAGGGCTCTGCTGAGCTCCGCGCTGCCAGGTGCTCGAGCCAGGAGCGATGGCTTCGAACCCCTCAGGAAGGTCGAAGTGAAACCCGCGTGGATCATCGACGGGCGCAGCGAACGAAGCGGCTGCCGTGAGCAGCAAGACCAGAACGCGCAGCTTCATTTTCGCTACGGAGGGCAACCGTCGTTGAGCGGGAAGACGGCGGCCGCGTTGCCGTGGTTGCCAGCGGTTCGCTGGTACTTCGGCCAAGGGGAAGTTGGGTCGAGCCCAGGAGAGTCGACGATCAACGCGACGACTGCACCGCTCTCGAAGGCGATGTAGAGAATTCCGGTTCCCGAATTTGGATTGGCCCGATTGCAATCGAGAACTGGGTGACTTGGCCTCCCGAACTGCGGGAGTTGCATGGAGTAGAGGTAGCCCGTATCCCGGAAGACGACCACCTCAGCAGTGTCGGTCACTGCGTAACCAAGACTTACCAGGGAGGAGCCACGGGCACGACCGAGCACAGGACTGGTAGAGAACTGACCAGCCGCGGTGTGAATGGTGACGGGGGTCGCAGTGGCAGTGGCAAGAGAGAACAGACTGGTTCCCGCCCCGAGGATGAGTTCACCCGAGGCACGAATGACTGGAACAGTTGGACGAACCACCTGTGTATTGACGGCGGACGGGCCATACCTCCAGAGATAGTCAGCCGAGATGATCGGCCCAGAACCGGTGAGGGCCATTCCATTGATGGGCCCGGCGTCTGGAGCCGACGAAATGTTGGTGAAGGTTGGATTGTGGAGGTTGGTTGAGATCACGGCCAGCTCGTTTCCTTGCCTGGAAGGAATCCAGACGTCGCTTCCCTGTCCAACAAAGTTGGCAGAACTCGAGGTCACGGCTCCGTCGTATCTTCTGACACCGTCAAACGAATAGACGAGTAGATGAGCAGGAACGCTGGTAGCGAAGTTCTCTTCGGCGAAGGCAGTGGCAACCACCGAGGTGCCGCCGTCGAGCATCGCGATGACAGGCGCAATAGGTTGGCCTCGAGTGCCGAAGGCATCTGCCGTTCCAACCAACTGTCGTGTTGTCGTGGAGTAGCACTCGATTGATCCTGACGCTCCTCCGCCCCAGACAGAACAGAAGACCTCCTGGTTCGAGTTTCTAGCGAGTGCGACATGGCCATAGCGCCCGCCGCTCGTCACACTCCCAAGGACCGCACCCGTGGATGAAACGACCCGCACTGCAGCATGGCGTGGAACGTAAATTGTGCCATCCGCGCCAAGCGCGGGTGATTTTGTCGACTGGAACTGCGACTGAATCCCTGCATCGATTCGCCATCGGATTCGCGTGGCAGACAAGGGTCCACCGTCCCGCTGCTCAACTCCCCCATCCCTCGTTACAATGAAGGAGGTCTCCCATGTCGCTGTCAGCCCTTGTACGGGAAGGGAGCTGGCGTCGAGTTCAAAGCACTGACAGTGGCGACCGTTTGGGCAAGCCAAACCTGCACTTGAGCAGGCTGTGATTGGAGTGGGTGCTGTCGGAAAGAAGCCAACCCAGACACTGGCTTGAGAACTCAAGATTGGCTCATCGCTAATCACCAGAGCAACAGCAGTCTCATCTCTTCGAACTTCAGAAGTGCTCCACAGGATTGCCGGAACGCTCCCAGGAGCACCACCATCGGAACCCGCTGAGGAGCCGCCCGCCGTCGAACCACCCGCAGCCGAGCCGCCGGCCGTCAAGCCTCCAGCCGTCGAACCACCCGCAGCCGAGCCGCCGGCCGTCAAGCCGCCCGCAGTCGAGCCGCCCGCAGTCGAGCCGCCCGCAGTCGAGCCGCCCGCAGTCGAGCCGCCCGCAGTCGAACCGCCCGCAGTCGAGCC
>CALRPN020000024.1:0-159236 GCA_943370055.1 Archangium gephyra | reverse complement strand
GTCGAGTCTCCGTCGGAGCCCGAGGCGCCGCCCGAACCGGTCGTCGAGCTGGAGCAGGTGATCGAAGAAGTCCCGCAGGCGCCCGCTGTCGTGGCTTCGCCGCCAGCTGTCGTGGCTCCGCCGCCGCCGAGTGCCGCGCTCGATCCCCTGCCAGACGACGACATCGTCGTGCTGACCAGGAAGCGCGAGCCCGCACCGTTCACGAGCAGTCCGTCGAAATCCGAGGCGCCTCCGGGCCTCAAGCCGCGCATGCCGGCCGCCTCACCCCCGACTCCGCAGAGCTCGCCGAGCGGTGCGCGAATCTGGTTGCCGCCTGCCTTCCAGGCTCCAGCATCCGCAGCGGCAACGGTGCCCAATGCGAGCGCGCCCTCAGCACCCACCCTCGAGCCCACCTCCGCCCAGACCGAGCTGGAGCGCAGCCTCGAGGTCTTCGCCCAGTTCGACGTCGATGCTCCAAAGCCGGCTGCGGCCACGAAGCCACCTCCACCTCCGCCGCCTCCAGCACCGCCACCACGCCAGGTGCCAACGGTCGCGAGCTTCACCGAGCTCGAGCTCGAGGGCGACTCGCTGCTCCAGGCCGTCGAGGCCGCAGCCGCCATCGGTGCGGACGTTCCGCGCAGCTCGCCCTCGGTTCAGATCAACGTCGAAGAGGTCATGGAGGCGCCTGACGATCTGAAGCCAGATCCCGGAGCGCTGCCGAAGATCCCACTCTTCTCCGATCTTCCCGAAGACGCCTTCATCGCGCTGTTCGAGCGCTGCCCACTGCGTCGCGCCGAGCCGGGCGATCGAATCATCGAGCAGGGCAGCCAGGGCACGAGCTTCTTCGTCATCTGCGCCGGCAAGGTGCGCGTGCTTCGAACCGATGGAGACGCGACGCGCGAGCTGGCGACCCTCGACGAAGGCGCATTCTTCGGAGAGATGGCGCTCCTCTCGGATGCGCCGCGCAGCGCCAGCGTCGAAGCCGCCTCGGAAGACACGCAGCTGCTCGAGATTCCGGCGATCGTGCTCACCGACCTGTCGACCCAGTTTCCGACGGTCGCAACCGCGCTCAAGAAGTTCTGTCGCCAGCGTCTGCTCGCGAACCTGATGAACAGCGCCGCGCTCTTCAAGCCGTTCACCAAGTCCGAGCGGCGTGATCTCGTGCAGCGCTTCCGTGCGCGTGACGCCGTGCCGGGCGAGGTGCTGATTCGCGAGGGCCAGCCTTCCGATGGGCTCTACGTGGTGCTCACGGGAGAGGTCTCGGTGGTGGTTGGAGGCCGGCAGGTCGCGACGCTGAAGGAAGGGCAGGTGTTCGGAGAGATGTCGCTGCTCACGCGCTCGCCCACCAGCGCGACGGTGAAGACGACCCGACGCACGTCCTTCCTCCGGCTGCCGCGGGAGGACTTCGATCAGCTCATCATGAGCCACCCGCAGATCCTCGAGCAGGTCGCCGAGCTCACCGACGAGCGTCGCAAGCAGAACGCCGCGCTGCAGGTGCGCCCCGATGCGACCGCTTCGATGGTCTGAGTGAGCGGGCGCTGAGCGCGTCGTCGCACCTCCGCGATCGCCACTTGGGTTTCGATCCAGCGAAGAACGTTGAGCTCCGACGCGTTCCACAAACGGAGCGGGTGTCTCTGCGGGTGCCGTCGACTCTCCACCGAGGGCGGCGAAGCAGCTGCGGCGAACGATGGGGCGGCTACTCGTGCCGGTGAATCCGCTCGAGATATTCGTCGCGCGTGATCAGCCCAGACTCGATCAGAATCTCGAGCAGGCTGCGCAGGGCCCGCACCTGACTGCTGATGATCCCCTCCATGCCGTCGACCTGCTCGCGCAGAATGGCGATCTCCTTCCGCAGCGCATCGACCTCGGGGCGCGAGTCTGCGGGAGGTGGAGGAGGTGCCTGCTGCGGCGGAGGCCGTGGGGTTGCGGGTCTTGGAGACGCGGCGGGCGCTGACAGGAGCTGATCGAGCTCGAACGCGGTCTCCGTCATGCCCAGCTCGCCCGGCGTGGCTGCCTTCGTCGAAGAGACGCTCTCACCGAAGTAGTAGCGGCGTACGGCCCGGTCGATCGACGACGCCGTCGCCACCACGGGAGTGATCTTCAGGCTCGTCGCGAACTCGATCTCCTGCAGGGCTTCGACGTTCGTGGGATCTGAGGTGGCGATCGACAACGTGCGCGCCTGCGGGTCGTAGCCCACGGGAAAGACGCCGTAGCGCTCGGCGAGATCGAGGCGCAGGTGCTCGGTGATGCGGTCGGGCAGGTGATCGCTGTCGAGCGCGATCGTGGCCAGCCTCAGCTGCTGGGCCAACACGCGACACATTGCAGACTCGTCGACGAAGCCCATCTCGACGACGGTGCGACCCAGGCGGCCGCCCCACTTGCGCTGCTCGGCGAGCGCCGCCTTCAGCCTGGACTCGTCGAGCACGCCCGCTTCGATGAGCAGCTCTCCAAGCCGACGACGAAGACGATTGGGCGTACGCGCAGTCACCGCCGGGCAGGGTACCAGCGCGAACGAGGCGGGCAACATCCCGACGCTGCTGGCATGCGAAGAATCAAGTGCGGTTGCAACGGACCCGCCGAATGAAAAACGCCGGCGATCCTCGAGGGAGCGCCGGCGTTTTCTCTCACCAACGAGAGGCTGTTACTTCGTGCCTTCTTTGTTCTCGGCAGGGGCCCGCGCAGGAGGCGCGAGCTTCTTGGCTTCGGCCTTCTCGGCGGCGGTGAGCGGCTTCATGCGGAAGGCCTTCCACTGCGCGTCGGTGCCCTTCACCTTCACGACCGCGGCCATGCCGACGCTCTTGGTGCCGTCGTTCATCTCCCAGCCGAAGGTGTCGGCGGGGCCGGGGTTCACGAAGAGCGACTTCGACGGCGTGCCCTCCTTGACCAGGTTGGTGCCTGCCGCATCGGACGTCGCGCGACCGCCTGCCTCTTTGATGTTCGAGGCGAACGCGAAGTTGATCTTCGCCTCGGCGATGGCCTTGGCGATGGCTTCGTCACCGACGTTGCCGGCCGCGCCAGCGAAGTCGAGCGCCTGGTTGCCGCTGCCGTGCGGCGGGCCGTGCGAGACGAGGGCGACGGGAACCTTCGCCTCCTTCGCTTCACGAACGACCTCGTCGAGCGTCGTCTGGAAGTACCGGCAGCCCGTGCTGCACTTGATGTAGTTCGCGTCGTGGTAGCCGGGCAGCGAGACGAGGGCGAACTCGGGGAACTCGACCACGCGAACGGCGTTCATGTTGACGACGTTGGTGGCGTCCTTCTGGGCCGCCGTGACGCCGTCGGTGAACTCCGCGCGGCACTCCTGGTTGCCCGAGAACGCGAGCACCGGAACCTTGGCGGCCGAGACTTCCTTCAGCACGCGCGTGATGCCGGCCGCGATGTCGCCGATGTCGCCCGTGACGACGACCGCGTCGACCTTCTCGTCCTGGAAGAACTTCACGTAGCGCTTGAGCGCGAGAATGTTCTCGCCCGAGTCTTCGTTCACCGGGCCGAGCAGGCCGATGACGAGCTCGCCGTCGGCATCCTTGTCGGTGAACGTCAGCTTGGCGCCCGACAGCTTCGCGGCGCGCTCGCCGATCTTCACGTCAGCCGTGGGGCCGGGATCGATCGGAGCAGCGCACTCCTTCTCGGCGCGCTCCGCGGGCGGCTTCGGCGTGGCAGGAGGAACCGCAGGAGCAACCACCTTCGGTGGCTCAGGCGGCGGCTTGGGTGGTTCGGTCTTCTTCTCGGGGCAGGCCAGGAGCGTCAGCGCGCTCACCAGCACCGTTGCCTTCGACAGCCGGCTCAACATGAGAAGTCCCCTCGTTCAGGCGTAAAGGTTGAAAGGCTGCGCGGAGTTAGCGGAAACGGACTCGCTGGTCCAGCAGCTTCGCGGTACACCTCGCGTCATGCGCTGCACGCTCGGGGTTCTGGGACTCGTCGCCGTAGGCTGTGCGCACACGCCGGTGTCCGCTTCGGCGCTCGATTCACTGGAGCGGCCGGCCTTCATCGCCAGAATCGAAGAGGGCGCGGGGCCGAAGTCGGTCGTCTTTCGTGATGACGCAGCCAGCTATGCGAAGCGGCTCAAGACGCTCGATGCACGCGAGGCAGACCGCCGTCTGACGCTGAAACTCGAGAAGGGCACCGACAAGGAGCGGTCGATCAACCGCTATCAGGTCGCCGATTCGCTGCGCGCGCAGGTCGTCTCTGAGTTGCCGAGGACGCGCCCGTGGACGCGCATGTTGCCGCCCGCGCAGGTGGCGACGGTGCTCGAGTCGTTCCTCGTCGATGAAGTGCCGGCCAACGCGCCCGACGTGACCCGCCTCGAGCCACTCGGCGTCGACTCGATTCTCGAGATCGTGATCGAGGACTACGGCATGCGCAGCAAAGGCGGGAAGGCTGGCATCTATCTGTATGGGTACGCGCAGCTCTACAAAGTGAAGGGCGGCACGCTCTATCGGCGCGCGTTCTTCAGTGACGAACTCAACGCGGGGCTCGAACACCTCGATCCGTTCGACGTCGCGAAGTCGCCGACCCTCTTCGCGAACCGCGTGAAGTCGATGCTGCAGGCGATCGCGCATCAGATCGCCCTCGATCTCTCGCCAGCCACACGCACGGCTCAGCAGGACACTGCGCCAGCGAACCTCGAGTCGGCACCCACTCCTGCCAAGCCGGCGGATGAAGACCCGCTCTGAACCTGAGGTCGTCGAAGTCGCCTTCGTCTGAGTTCATCAGCGCGCGCTGAGCCACCAGTCGATCATCCACGACGTGATCACCGGGCTCGGCCAGGCGACCAGGTGAATCCAGATGACGTGGCGAGCCTCGGTGCCGCAGACCGCGAAGAGAAACGAGCTGACGATCGCTCCAGCCGTCCACCACACGGCTACGAGGGCCAGCGCTGCGCCTGTGATGAACGCTCCCTCTCCGACGAAGCCACTGTTGGCGTGGAGGCGGGTACGCCGCGCCCACGCCGATGAGGTGCGTCGGGAGTCTCCCGAGTTCGAATCGTGCGGCCAACAGCAGCGCACTTGCGAGCAGGACGATCGGTGGTGCGAAGAAGCGGACGTGAGCGCTCATGCAGCAACTCCATCACCGCCTCGCAGCAGCGTTCTCGACAAGGCGTGACGGCATCCATGACTGCGCGTTAGCCGGCGAAGCGCGGTGCGAACGACTCGAGCAGCGGCGTGACGACGAATCGATCGACGACCCATCCGACGAGCGCTCCAGTCATCGAGCCGATCAGATCCCACGTGAGATCCTTCAACGACGGCTGGCCGAGCCCGAGGCCATCAGCGAGTTCCTTCAGCACGCCGGCCGTCAGCGCTCCGAGCACGCCTGCCGCAACTCGATCGATCGGGCGCTCACTCAGCAACGCTCCGACCGAATAGCCCGCTGCTCCCAGCCCGGCACTCACGCCGAGATGGAGCGCCTTGTCGCTGCCCCACCAATCGTCTGCGCTCGCAGGCGTCGAGAGCAGCGCCAGCACGATCGCGAGCCTGCTCACGCCCGCCGACGAAGCAACGCAAGCCCCAGCAGCGCCAGAAGCGAGAGCCCGCCATCAGCGCCCTGACAGTTGCAGCCCATGTTCGTCACCATCACGTTTCCGCCAGCAGACCCGCCGCCGGTGATCGCGACGCCGCCGCCAGTGCCCGTCCGCCCGCCACCGTTCGGAGTCCCGCCGCCTCCACCCGCGCCGCCACCGCCCTGACCGCTGTTGTCGACGGCGCAGTAGAACTCCGGTCCGACTGGCTGACACAGATGGCCCGCAGGACACGAGTTCGGGTTCGCGGGATCGCAGCGGCCCTGACAGACCCCGCTGATGCACCGCGTACCGGGCTGGCAGCTCGAGATGTTCGGCAACAGACAGCTCGCTCCGGGGCCGACGATCTGGTCAGGGCACGCGCACACCCCAGCGCCACTGCCCGCGGGTGGATCAGGCTCGACCTGTACGCACGTGGCGCACTGGTTCTGCAGCGTCGTCGTGCAGGGTGGGTAGCAGCGGTTCGAGTAGCAGATGAGGCCCGCTTCGCACTGCCCTCCGTTGCCGCACATGGCGCAACGTTGGCCAGCGTTACCCGGAATGCAGACCTGCTCGAGGCCGACGAGCTGGCAGGTCGCGTCGACAGGACACGAGCTGGGATCGTTCATGGTGCACCGGCGCCGGCAGAAGTTGCTGATGCACGAGAGCCCGTTTCGGCAGATGGCGAGCATCGTTCCCGTCGCGCTGCAGGGCTGGTTCGCGTCGCTGATCTCCGTCGCAGCGCACGCACAGATGCCGCCGTTCGCCGTCGACTGGCACGCTGGGCACGAACCGGGGCTCCCCGGGTTGCAGGTGGCGCGGCAGAACCCACCCAGACACTGCGCTCCGCCGGCGCAGGGCATCGCCGCGCTGCAGGCCTGACACGTCGCCGAGCCACTGCTTGGGTAACAGAGCTGCTCGGCGCGCCCGTTGATGGGGAGACACTGCGTCATCGCTCCACCGACCGGGCTACAGGTGGTGGTCGAGCAACCGGTGCACAGCGGCGCGCCGTTGTTGCAGCACGCGCGGCAGAACGCGATCGACGCGTTGACCTCGTCGGTCGCGCAGGCGCTGCACGACTTGCAGAAGTCCGAGACCTCGCAGCGATCGCCCGTGTTGCCCGTCGGCGTGCACGTTCCTGAGACGCACGAGTACCCGGGCGCGCAGTTCGTCGCCACGTTCGCCATGGTGCACTGGTTGGTGCACGCGCTCGTCGGGAAGCAGTAGCTGCCGGCCGCCGTCGTCGTGCACATGTACCCAGCGCCGCATTGCCCCGCGACGTTCGGGTTGCACGACATCGAGCACCAGTTCTTGCCCGCACCGTCGGTGAGACATTGCCCGGTCGAACAGTCCTGGCCCGCCGTACAGAATTTGCACATGTCGGGCGCGCCGATCTGCGGAAGGCACGCGTTGCCGTTTGTCGAGGCCTGGCAGGAGAACCCGGCAGGGCAGGGGTCGGTGAGGTTGGTGCAGTCCTTCGTGCAGATGCGGGTCGATGACCCGGTCGGACCTTCGCAGACGAGGGGGTTGGTGCAGCCCGAGCCAGTACAGACCGAGCCCTGGGCGCCACTTCCGGGCGGGTAGATCGCGCAGACGTCGGACATGTCCGGGCCCTGCAGGTTGCGTTTGATCTCGCCGGTTCCGATGTTCGCGAACATCACCGCCACCGAGTTGGGCGTGTGCGCGATGCCGATGTAGTGGCCTGCCTCGTGCGTGACGACGCTCTCGTAGTCGTAGTCACCCGAGGAGATCGGATTCCCCGCGCCCCAGGTGACGGTCGAGGCGTTCATCTCCATGTCGGAGTCGCTCAGCTCGCCGTTCGGGTACCAGGTGTTGGTGGTGAGACCGAGCGTCGCGTTCGAGTAGCGCCAGTTGGTGCCTGAGAGCCAGATGACGTTGTTGTTGTCGTCGAGCGCCGCGACCGCGGCAGTGGCGACCGGAGTCGTGAAGTTCTGTGTCTCGAAGGCGAAGGCGATGGTGGGGGCGCAGGTCGTGTTGGTGAGCGTCCACCGATCGAAGGCGACGCGCATCGTGGAGAGCACCGCGCTGTACGAGATCGCCTGCTGCCCAGGAATCGTGGTGCCACCGGCGTTGTCGATCGACGCGGCGAACCGCACCTCGGGCAGGCAGCGCAGCGGCGTGCTGGCCGCAGCTCCGGCAGGGCGCGCACAGACGCGGTTGCCGTTGGCCAGACCACTCTGGAGCGTGCAGGTCGACGAGCAGTTGTCGAGGAACCACCGGTTGCCGCTGGGCGTGGCGAGGCTCGTGGCGGCGACGGTGCTCGCGAGCAACAGCATCGCTCTCATCGCGCACCGCCCTTCACGGCCGCACGAATGCGCGTGAGGAACGCTTCGGCCGCGCCGAGGTTCTCGCGATCGACGATCGGCCCTGCGACGCCGCGTTTGCCGCTGGTCGCGAAGCTGAGGCCCGAGAGATTGCGTCGCGCCACCTTTGGCCCGACCGTGCCTTCGAACGTCACCTTGCCTGCCGACATGGCCAGCACGACGAACGCGCCCTTTTCGTCGACGGCGGGCTCGAGGAAGAGCACGACCTCTTCACCACTCTCGAACGTGGCGGCTCCCGACACGCTCTGCCCGATGCCTCCGACGACGCCGCCGGGCTGCTTCACCAGCACCGTTCGGACGGGTGCTCCCTTGAGCGTCTCGCGCACGTCGATCTCGGCCCACGTCCAGATCTTCCGTTTGCCGTCGTCCCAGTTCGTCTCGGTGCGGCGAACGGTGCCGTGAACGACGACCGGCGCCATGGCCGTCATCTCTTCCATGGTGAGCGCCATGACGACGGTGGCGAGGGCGGGAGCCGCGATCAACACGGCGAGGGCAGCGACGGAGCGGAGCGTGCGCATCGTGAGGAAGACCTTCGTGGCCCCCGGCCGGGGCCTGATGACGAGTCGACGCCGAGTGTAGCGGCTTGGGGGCCTCGTGTGTCTCGTCGTGACGCAGCGGGCCCGCGTCGGTAGATTGACCCCATGTCTCGCCTGGTCATCTTCGTCTCGAACGGTGGCTACGAGGCAGCCTGGCAGTCGATGTCGCTGGGACTGACCGCCGCCGCGATGGGCGACGAGGTCGTCTACGTCTTCGCGTTCGATGCGCTGCGGGCAGTCTCGCGAGGCACCTTCGGCAAGCCACTCACCGAGCGCGAGTCGTCGGAAGCGACGCGAGGGCAGGGGCTGGGCGCGCCACTCGCAGCGAGCATGCTCAGCGATGCACGTCAGCTCGGAGCGCGCGCCATCGCGTGCGATACCACGGTGAAGCTCTGCGGGCTCGATGCGGTGGAGCTGCTCCACGCTCGACAGCTCGACGAGGTGACGGGGCTTCCAGACATCTGGAAGCTCACTCAGGGCGCGCGCTTGTTGTCGTTCTGAGCTCGTTCAGAGCGTGCTGACGATGCGGAACTCGACCTTCAGCGGCTCGGCGGTCGTCGAGGTCTTCACGCGATCGCAGAGCTGACCGGCGAACTGCACACCGCCCGACGGCAGCAGAGACCACGTGTTGGGTCCCTTCACCGTGGTCTGGCCGTTGATGATCACCGCGAGGAAACGGTCGTCGGTCGGCTTGTCGGAGAGATCGAAGAGGCAGGGGTCTCCGTTGCCGATGAGGTTCTGAATGTCGGCGAGGGCCTGCGCAAGTTCGGTCGCGTTCGCTGCTGCGTAGAACTGCTTCTGACAGAACTTCGAGGGCAGACAGGTGTTGTTGCTGCCGCACTCGGCGTTGGTGCCCATCGGGCACTTGCGACCGAAGCCACCTTCGGCTGCCATAGAGTTGAGAACGTCGAGCGCCTCGGGGCTCGCGAAGTCCGCGCCGAAGCCGACGACGATGGTGTTGACGTTGCGCGAGCGGAGCTGCTTGACCGAAGTGACCACGCCGTCTTTGTCGAGATAGCCAGCGCGGCAGTACGGGCCCACGCAGTTCGCACCCAGCGTGCAGAGGTTCGCGGGCGGCACTGGCATCGAGTTGCACGCGAGCGGATTGGCCGCGTTGCAGTTTGGGAGACCGTCAGTGAGGAGCAGCACGAAGTCCTGGCGGTTGTCCTTGTCATCGAGCAGCCCGGCGTACGAGCCGAGGAACGAGAGCGACGGCGCGGTGGGAGTTCCGCCGACGACGGGGATCGTCGACCCAAGCGACTGAATGCGCATGTTCACCTGGCCAGCGGTCATCGTGAGCGGCGTGGTGTCGGTGTCGTTCGAGTTCGCGGCGGGCAGCTGCACCGAGATGTCACGCGTGGGAGCGCAGCCCGAGGGTTGAAACGCAGCATCTTCGTTCGGGAAGAACGCGAGGCCCATGCGCGCGACCGTCGACGAGGTGGTCAGAAACTGTCCCATGGCGGTGCGCAGCTCGCTGATGCGGGTCGGGCAGGTCGCAGGGCAGGAAGCGCCGGAACACCCGCCGCACGCCGGCGAGGACGGATTGAGCGGCGTGTTCATCGAACCCGACTTGTCCACCAGGATCATCAGGTTCGGCTTCAGGTTCCTCGCCACGACGTTCTTCGTCTGCGTCGTCTGCGTGATCGCGATCGGCGTCACCGGCTCGAAGTCGTAGACCTGACAGGCGGTCGCGAACAGCAGGGCGGGGAAGATGAATCGGGTCATCGAAGAGTGCCTCGGGAAAGACGTTGCTGCGAAGGACGGCGAGAGTCGCTCAGGTTGCCACATCGCTCAAGGAGAACCGGCCACACGCAGCTTCAGGGTCGCTCCGTGATTCGCCTCGCAGAACGCCGGCGCGAGCTGAATCTGCCGATCGTTCGAGACGAGCTGCCAGGTGTCGGGGCCGCGGGTGACAGGTTGATCGTCGACGAGCAGCGAGACGGCTCCAGAGACGAAGGGCTTCTGGGGCAGGTCACGCAGACACGTCACCGGGTTCACCTCGTTCAACACCGTCGCAAGCACCTGCTCGAGCTCGGCGCGGTTGCCAGCCTGGAACGACCAACGGCTGCACTCGCCGTTGACGCAGGTGTTGCCCGCACCACACGCCGCGTCCGCAGTGCAGGTTCTCGCCACGCCGCCCGCCTTCGCCATGCGCTCGAGCACGTCACGGGCGTCGGCCTGATTGGTGTCGGCTCCGAAGCCAACCACGATCGTGCGAATGCCCTTCGCCTTGAGCTGCTCGACCTGCTGCACGGTGGCGTCGGCATCGAGACAGCCACGGCGCCGCACGTCGAGGCCGCTGCAGTCACCTCCGCCAGTCTGGCACCGGCACACCGCGGCGTTCTGCACGAAGTCGTTCGGGTTCTCGGCGTTGCAGTTCGGAAGGCCGTCGGTCAGCAGCAGCACGAAGTCGTTGCGGAAGTCGTTGGCGTTGAGTCCCGTGTGCGCTCCGAGAAACCCGAGCGTCGCTCCAGTCGGAGTTCCTCCCGACGGGTTGAGTGTCTGTACCGCAGCGTTCACCTGCAACGCGGTGGCGCGGTTGGCCTGATCGGCCTGCACGTCGTCAGCGCGCGCGGTGGGTGGGAGCGGCACCGCGACGGAATTCGCCGCCAGACACGAGGCCTCGGCGCCCGTCTGGGTCGTCGCATCGCGCGGGAACGCGGTGAGCCCCAACCGCACCTGCGTGTCCGCGAGTGCCGTGAACGTCGACACGGCCTGCTTGAGATCGCCGATTCGCGTGGCGCACGCAGCGCCCTGACAGGCAGCGTCGATCTTGGCGCCCATCGACCCCGACCGATCGACTGTCAGCATGATGTTCGGCTTGAGCACAGGCGTGAGCTCGAAGACCTCTTCGCTCACGGAGATCGTCACCGGCACCACAGGCTCGAACTGGTACGACTGGCAGCTCATCGCGACCATCAGCAGCGGCAGCAGACGCTTCATTCGGGCTCCCTTGAAAGTGCGCGAAGTGTCCGTGAGCGACCACTCGCGCCGCAAGGCCTACATGCGTCCGAAGTTCAGTGAATCCAGATGGTTCGTCGATGCTCCAGTGTCATCGGTGCTGACATCGAAATCGCGGGGGCGCGCACAAGCCCTCAAATTCGGTGACCGCCTCTGCGTCGCAAGCGTGTAAGGGACGTGATGCATGCGCGTGGTGGTGCTCTCTCGCTCGAGTCGGATTGCGTCGACCGGTCGGTTGATGGAGGCGGCGCGCGCGCGCGGGCACCTGGTTCGCTGCGTGGACCCGACCTCGCTGCAGCTTCAGCTCGGAGCACGTCGCGGGCGGCTGGTGCGTTCGTACAAGCTGATGCGCACCCCCGATCTCGTGATTCCCCGCTTCGCTGGAAACGTGGCGGCGTTCGCGTTGCCGATGGTCGATCAGCTCGAGGCGCAGGGCTCGGTGGTGATGAACCCGGCCGACGCGATCGGCGTGAGCCGCAATCTGCTGCGATGTCTGCAGCGTCTGTCGAGCCGCGGCGTGCCAGTGCCACGCACGGTGCTGGCGCGCGATTCGAAGGCGCTCAAGTCGCTCGTCTCGCGCGTCGGTGGGCTGCCAGTCGTCGTGAAGCTGCTGGCGGCGAGTGAGCAGCGCCGCGTGATGTTGTGCGAGTCGATGCAGTCGCTCGAAGCCGCGCTCGAGGCAGTGCTGGGGCTCGGGCACGACGTCGTGATGCAGGAGTCGATTCGGCCCTCGCAGAAAGATCTGCAGCTGCTGGTCGTCGGAGGCCGGGTGACCGCGGCGGTGCATCGCATCGCGCAGCCTGGCAAGGCCGCGCGCAACCTCGGTCAGTTCGATCGCATCGAGCGGGCGACCCCTTCGGACGAGGTGCGAGCTCTCGCGGAGCGTGCGGCGAAGGCGTGTGGCCTCGAGCTGTGCTCGGTCGACGTCATCGAAGGCAAGTGGGCGAGGGTGGCCGACGTGAACGCGATGCCATCGCTCCCCGAGCTGGAGATCGCCTGCGAGCGCGATCTCGCCACCGAGATCATCGAACGAGGCGAACAGCTGGTCGCCGCGCGAGCACCGAAGTCGAAGTCGTGACAAAGAGGAGCCAACCATGAAGCGAAGCCTGATTCTGATGCTGAGCCTGATCGCGAGCGCTGCGTTCGCCGCCGATCCGGACGTGACGTCTCTCTACGAAGTGCGCACCGACGGCACCTCGACCGCTCTGAAGGCTGGCGAGAAGGGGAAGGTCGTCATCGTCATCAAGGCGAAGAACGGCGCACACGTCTCTGACGAAGCCCCACTGCGCATCGAGCTGTCGAGCAAAGAAGCGAAGCTCGACAAAGAGAAGGTCACGCTCGCCGACTCCCTCGTGAAGAAGGCCGAGGGCTCGACGGAGTTCCCTGATCCGAAGTTCGAGGTGGGCTTCACGCCCGCTGGCGCCGGCAAGGCCTCGGTCGACGCGAAGATGACCTTCTTCATCTGCACCGAGAAGGTCTGCGCTCGCCAGACGAAGAACCTGTCGTTCCCGGTGACGGTCAATTGAGCCGCTTCGGGAAGGGTGGTGGTGGTGGTGGTGGCGCGCGGTTCGGCAAACGTGCTGGCCCGGGGCCGCGAGGTCCTCGCTCCGGTGGCGCAGGTCGTGGTCCTGCGCGTGGTGGACGTGATGAACGCCCAGCTCGTGGTGGACGCGACGAACGCCCCGCACGTGGGGGACGCGACGAACGCCCCGCACGTGGAGCTCGTGATGACCGCGGTGGAGATCGCCGTGGCCGTGACGACCGTCGGCCGCCTTCACGCGACGCACGTCCTCCGTCTCGTGATGCGCGCCCGCCGCGACGTTTCGAGCGTGACGAGCAGCCCCGGCCGCGCTTCGAGCGTGCCCCTGCAGAGCGGCCTGCGCCGTATCAGCGTGACGACAACGAAGGGCCGCGCTCGTACGGTGACGATCGCTACATCTACGGCGTGAACCCCGTGCTCGAACTGCTGCGCGCGAAGCCGGGCCAGATCGATCGCCTGAGCGTTCAGTCGCAGGGCCTGAAGGAGTCGGTGGCCGGTGAGATCTTCAGCCGCGCGAAGGCCCACGGCATTCGAGTCGATCAGGTCGATCGCGAGCGGCTCGACGCGATGGCTCCGAAGTCGGTGCACCAGGGCGTCGTCGCCGAGGTGCGCCAGTTCGACTACTCGTCGGTCGAAGAGATCATCTCGGTCGCGAAGAAGGCTGGCAGGCCCGGGCTCATCGTGATCCTCGACGGCATTCAAGACCCGATGAACCTCGGCGCCATCATCCGCTCTGCGCACGCGTTCGGAGCCGATGGCATCGTCATCGCGAAGGATCGCGCAGCCGCGGTCACGGGCGTCGTCGCGAAGGCCTCTGCTGGAGCCACGGCCCACACCAAGATCGCACGCGTCACCAACCTCGCGCGCACCCTCGAGGAGCTGAAGACGGCGGGCTACTGGTCGGTCGCGGCCGAACCCACGGGCGAGCAGACGTTGTGGACGGCGAAGCTCGACGGCCCGCTGGTGATCGTCGTCGGCGCCGAAGGAGCAGGCGTGCGTCGCGGCATCCTCGAGCACTGTGATTTCCTCGTGCGCATTCCGATGATCGGGCAGGTCGCGTCGCTCAACGCCTCGGTCTCTGCGGCCGTCCTGCTCTCGGAGATCACGCGCCGTCGACAGCCCGCTGCATGAGCGAATCGCGGGTCAGGCGTCAGTTGAACGAAGACCTCTCGTCTTCAACGCTTGACTTGCTCTTTCGCACATGAATAAGGAGCGCCGCCCAAAGCAGGCCCTGGGTGCTGGGTTTCCCGAGAAGTTCTGGAGCCTTGCCGGTGTAGCTCAGCTGGTAGAGCACCTGATTTGTAATCAGTAGGTCGCGGGTTCGAATCCCGCCGCCGGCCAGATGGGCAAGACAAGTGAATAGACGCCTTCGTTCGGAGGGGTAGCCAAGTGGCCAACGGCAACAGACTGTAAATCTGTCGGTCCTCGACCTTCGGTGGTTCGAATCCACCCCCCTCCACTCCAGCATGCGGGGATAGCTCAGCTGGTAGAGCGTCAGCCTTCCAAGCTGAATGTCGCGGGTTCGAATCCCGTTCCCCGCTCTCGCAGAACGAAGTAGGGGGCGCAGTTTTCGAAGTCGTCGTCGAAGGTGCAGCGCGCAGTGCAGGTGCAGGTGAAGAGCAGCAGCAGCAGGCAGTGCCCAGATAGCTCAGTTGGTAGAGCACATCCTTGGTAAGGATGAGGTCACCGGTTCAATCCCGGTTCTGGGCTCCATTTCGAAGTTTCGGGTTCGAAGTTCCAAGTTCAGACAGCTCAGCCGGGCTCACGCACAAAGGAAGGCAACATGTCGAAGGAGAAGTTCGAGAGAAACAAGCCGCACGTCAACATCGGCACCATCGGGCACGTCGACCACGGTAAGACGACGCTGACCGCCGCCATCACGAAGGTGCTCGCCAAGACCGGCGGCGCCACGTTCCTGGCGTACGACCAGATCGACAAGGCCCCCGAGGAGCGCGCCCGCGGCATCACGATCTCGACCGCGCACGTCGAGTACCAGACGGCGAACCGTCACTACGCGCACGTCGACTGCCCCGGCCACGCCGACTACGTGAAGAACATGATCACGGGCGCCGCGCAGATGGACGGCGCGATCCTCGTCGTCTCGGCCGCCGACGGCCCGATGCCCCAGACGCGTGAGCACATCCTGCTCGCTCGCCAGGTCGGCGTTCCCTACATCGTCGTCTTCCTGAACAAGGTCGACATGCTCGACGACCCCGAGCTCCGTGAGCTCGTCGAAGTCGAAGTTCGCGACCTGCTCAAGAAGTACGACTTCCCGGGCGACAAGACGCCCATCATCCCCGGCTCGGCCCTCAAGGCGCTCGAGGGTGACTCGTCGGACATCGGCGAGAAGTCCGTGCTCAAGCTCATGGAGGCGGTCGACTCGTACATTCCCACGCCTGCGCGTGCGACTGACAAGCCCTTCCTGATGCCGGTCGAAGACGTGTTCTCGATCGAAGGCCGTGGCACGGTCGCCACCGGCCGCGTCGAGCGTGGCATCGTGAAGGTCGGCGACGAAGTCGAAGTCGTCGGCATTCGCCCCACCGCGAAGACGGTCGTCACGGGCGTCGAAATGTTCAAGAAGCTGCTCGACGAAGGCCGCGCTGGCGACAACATCGGCGCCCTCGTTCGTGGCCTCAAGCGTGAAGAGATCGAGCGTGGCCAGGTTCTCTCGAAGCCCGGCTCGGTTCTTCCTCACACGAAGTTCAAGGCCCAGGTGTACGTCCTCACGAAGGAAGAGGGCGGCCGCCACACGCCGTTCTTCAAGGGCTACCGTCCCCAGTTCTACTTCCGCACCACGGACGTGACGGGCTCGGTGAAGCTGCCCGACGGCGTCGAGATGGTGATGCCCGGTGACAACATCGGCATCGAGGTCGAGCTCATCACGCCTGTCGCGATGGAGAAGGAACTCCGTTTCGCCATTCGTGAGGGTGGTCGCACGGTCGGCTCCGGCGTCGTTGCCGAAGTCGTTGCCTAAAGTCGCCTGAGAAATCAGTGCATTCGTTGGGGTGCGTCGCTGACGCACACCGCTTGACATGAAGGGAGGGCTCTGTCAGAGGGCCTTCCCTTCTGTCGTCTTACGCATCAAGGAGTTTGTCAAATGCCCAAGGGCAACCGCAGCCTGATCTCGCTCGAGTGCACGGTGTGCAAAGAGCGCAACTACACCACGACCAAGAACCGCCGGAAGCAGCAGGACAAGCTCGAGCTGAGCAAGTACTGCTCGCGCTGCCGCAAGCACACGGCACACAAAGAAGGCAAGGTCAGCTGAACCTTCGTTTTTCGTAGGCGAGTAGCTCCAATGGTAGAGCAGCGGTCTCCAAAACCGCCTGTTGGGGGTTCGAATCCCTCCTCGCCTGCCAACTTTTTCTGACGCCGAGCGGCCTCGTGTCGATCGGCGTCGTCCTCTTTCCGCAGTCGGAAGGTGCCGCATGGCTTCAGAGGCCTCCGAACAAGCGAACCGCGCTGAGCTTGACCCCAAGCGGTTCGTCGTCATCTCGTACCTGCTGCTGGGGTTGGTACTGGCGTTCTTCTTCGCCAACATTCTCACCAGGCTCTTCGTCGAGATCGGCGTGAGCCAGAAGCAGCTGATCTCGGGCATCGAGTTCTCGTCGCCGCCGTATCTGATCGGCTTCGTGCTCGCGATTGGCACCGGCATCTACTGCTGGACGAACGCTCGCATTCACGGGCTCTCGCTCGAGGTCGCCACCGAGCTCAAGCGCGTGACGTGGCCGTCGTGGGAAGAGACGCGTGTCTCGACCTTCGCGGTCGTCTTCGCCTCGCTCGTCGCCTCGCTCGTGTTGGCCGCGATCGACGCTTTCAGTCTGCGCCTGATGGTCGACTGGCTGCCCGTGTTCTGGGAGTGGCTATGACCGCTGCAGACAAGAAGTGGTACGTGGTTCACACGTACTCGGGCTTCGAGAACAAGGTGAAGAAGAGCCTCGAAGACCTCATCAAGCAGCGCGCGCTCGAGGAGTCCTTCGGGCAGATCTTCATTCCCGTCGAGCAGGTCGTCGAGATGCGCGATGGCCAGAAGCGCCAGACGCGCCGCAAGACGATGCCGGGCTACATCCTGGTTCAGATGGAGATGACCCCCATCACCAAGTCGCTCGTGAAGAACACGCCCAAGGTGACCGGCTTCCTCGGCGCCCAGGGCCAGGACGATCCACCGCCGCTCCGCGAGTCGGAAGTGCAGCGCATCACGACCGCGATGAGCGAAGGCGCGATGAAGCCCAAGCCGAAGGTGCACTTCGACGAAGGCGACACCGTGCGCGTGATCGACGGCCCGTTCGCGAACTTCAACGGCACCGTCGAAGAGGTGAACCCCGAGAAGGGCCGCGTGAAGGTGCTCGTGAGCATCTTCGGCCGCTCGACGCCGGTCGAGCTCGACTTCATGCAGGTCGAGAAGACGGCAGGGTAGTGACTGTTGGCTCCTGGCGTTCGGGAGCCGTGAAGTGGTCCGAGGGCAATTCCGCCCGAGGCACTTGTGGGAGGCGGGGAGACTGACTCCGCGCCGTTCGAACCACGGGAGAAGTACGAAATGAAGAAGATCACAGGCTACGTCAAGCTGCAGATTCCTGCCGGTAAGGCGAACCCGGCACCTCCGATTGGCCCCGCGCTCGGTCAGGCCGGCGTCAACATCATGGAGTTCTGCAAGCAGTTCAACGCCAAGACCCAGGCGCAGATGAAGGAAGCGCTCATCATCCCCGTGATCATCACGGTGTATGCCGACCGCTCCTTCTCCTTCGAGCTCAAGACGCCGCCCGCGTCAGTGCTGCTCAAGAAGGCCGCTGGACTTCACACCGAGAAGAAGAAGGGCTCGGGCGCGAAGAAGTCGGGCAAGGAAGTGGTCGGCTCGATCACCACGAAGCAGCTGCAGGAAATCGCCGTTCAGAAGATGAGCGATACCACGGCTGCGACGGTCGAGGCCGCGATGCGTACCATCGCCGGCACCGCACGTTCGATGGGCATTCAGATCAAGTAACCACCTTTCTCACCCCAACCTTTTTCGAAGAGGAATTCCCCAATGCCTGGAAAGAAATTCAAGGCCGCCGCAGCCAAGGTGGACCGCAACAAGCGTTACCTCGTCGCCGACGCGTTCAAGCTTCTCAAGGAAGCGACCGTCACCACGAAGTTCGATCAGACCATCGACGTCGCCATCAACCTGGGCATCGACCCCAAGCACGCGGACCAGATGGTTCGTGGCGCCATCGTGCTGCCTCACGGCACCGGCAAGACCTCGCGCGTCGCGGTCTTCGCCAAGGGCGAGAAGCAGGCTGAAGCCACGGCCGCTGGCGCCGACATCGTCGGTGAGGCTGACCTCGCGAAGAAGATCGAGGAAGGCTTCATGGACTTCGACACGGTCATCGCCACGCCCGACATGATGGGTGTCGTCGGCCGTCTCGGTAAGGTGCTCGGTCCCCGTGGCCTCATGCCGAACCCGAAGGTCGGCACCGTCACGATGGATCTCACGCGCGCCGTCAAGGAAGCCAAGGGCGGCAAGATCGAGTTCCGCGCCGAGAAGGCCGGCATCGTGCACGCGCCCGTCGGCAAGGCGTCGTTCGCGGTCGAGAAGCTGCAGGAGAACTTCCTGACGCTGATGGAACTCGTCATGAAGATGAAGCCTGCGACCGCGAAGGGCGTGTACCTGAAGGGCATCGCCATCAGCTCCACGATGGGTCCGGGCATCAAGCTCGACACGTCGGAGATGGCCGCCAAGTACAAGTAAGCCGCTGCGAAGTTCCGCCGCGCCGCGTGATGGGCCTCAAGCCCCCGCGGCGCTTCGGTTTTCAGCGAGTTGACAGCTGGCACCGCGCTCGGGTAAGGGCCCGACGCCTGCTCCACTGTCGCACAGGGGAAGACTCTCCGAAGGCGTCAAGGGGGCACGAAGGAAATTCGAACCCGATGGCAGTCACGTCGGCTTCACACAGATGAATAGCAGCACCCTGGTCGAAGACAGCAGGGGTGCTCTGAGTCGTGAGCCCGCTTCTTGGGAACCTGACCGAAGTGGTCGGGGGAAGAGGGCGAAACGAGTCAGAACACTTAAACGGCACCGTCGGTACGAGGCTGCCCTGCCGAGACGGGGAGCGCCGAAAGGTGATGGTTGTAGGTCACTTTGCAGTTCTCGCTCTCGCACTTTGCACCAGGAAACACGTAACGGAAGGAGGTGTCGAAGTGCTCAAGAGCGAGAAAGAAGTGCTGTCGAAGGAGCTGAACGACAAGTTCACCCGCGCCAAGTCGGTCGTGGTCGCCGAGTTCAAGAAGCTCGACGTCGAGACCGTCAACAAGCTGCGGAGGAAACTGCGCGAAGGCAAGGTCGAGTGGAAGGTGTTGAAGAACACCATCGCCCGCCGTGCCGCCAAGGGAACCTCGGTTGAGCTGGTGTCTGATGACTTCGTCGGGCCGGTGGCTGCTGCCATCAGCTACGACGACGTGATCGCGCCGGCGAAGATCCTCTCCGAGTTCGCCAAGGACCTGCAGACCATCACCATCAAGAGCGGTGTGGTCCAGGGTCAGAAGATCGACGCGAAGGGCGTTCAGGCGCTGGCGAAGTTGCCGGGTCTGCCCGAGCTGCGCGCGAAGATCCTCGGTGTCATCAACATGCCTGCCGGCAAGTTGGTTCGCACCATCGCAGAGCCCGCCAACGCGTTGGCCCGTGTTCTCAAGGCCAAGGCCGACAAGCAGTGACCTGTTTTTCAACCATCAACCATTCGTAGTCATCAATCACAGAAGGAATCAGAACCATGGCAGACATCAATGCAATCGTGGAGTCGCTCTCGTCGCTGACCGTCATGGAGGCGGCCGACCTCGTGAAGCAGCTCGAGACCAAGTGGGGCGTCTCGGCGGCGGCCGTTGCCGTTGCTGGCCCTGCGGCGGCGGGCCCGGCGGCCCCTGTCGAGGAGAAGACGGAGTTCACGGTCGTTCTCGCGAAGGCCGGTGACAAGAAGATCGACGTCATCAAGGTCATCCGTGAGATCACGGGCCTGGGCCTCAAGGAGGCCAAGGACCTCGTCGAGGGCGCGCCCAAGACGGTGAAGGAAGGCGCGAACAAGGACGACGCCAACAAGATGAAGGAGAAGCTCACGGCCGTCGGCGCGACGGTGGAGCTCAAGTAATCGCCTTCGTCGTACGCATCTGGCAGCCGGTGATCCTCTGGGGAGGGTCACCGGCTTTGCCGCTTGAGACAGCTGTGCCATCAAGGGCAGCCGACCGCAGTCCCGGGTCGAAATGCAGCACTCCCCAAAGACAACTCAATCGCTGATCCACCGGTTCAACCGGTTCCCCCTCATCGCCCGACTGAGAGAAGCGAATGCCGACCCTGCAGAACAACTTCCGGACGCGGAAGAGCTTCGCGAAGATCAACAAGGTCATCGAGATCCCCAATCTCATCAACATCCAGAAGCTGTCCTACGAGAAGTTCCTCCAGGCAGACGTCGCGCCGGAAAAGCGCGAGGACGTCGGCCTTCAGGCGGTGTTCAAGAGCGTCTTCCCCATCAGGGACTTCAACGAGACGAGCTCGCTCGAGTTCGTGAGCTACAACCTCGAGAAGCCCAAGTACGACGTCGACGAGTGCCGCCAGCGCGGCATGACGTTCGCGGCGCCCATCAAGGTCGTCGTCCGTCTCGTGGTGTGGGACAAGGACGAAGAGACCGGCGCGCAGTCGATTCGCGACGTGAAGGAGCAGGAAGTCTATTTCGGTGAAATCCCGCTCATGACCGAGCACGGGACGTTCATCATCAACGGCACCGAGCGTGTCGTCGTCAGCCAGCTGCACCGCTCGCCTGGCGCGTTCTTCGATCACGACAAGGGCAAGAGCCACTCGTCTGGCAAGCTGCTCTACAACGCGCGCATCATTCCTTCGCGCGGCTCGTGGCTCGACTTCGAGTTCGACCACAAAGACCTGCTGTACGTGCGCATCGATCGCCGCCGCAAGCTGCCGGTGACGGTGCTCATCCGCGCCCTCGGCGCGGTGCCCGACACGGCCCGCAAGAACCCCATCGAGTTCAAGGGCACGACGGAAGAGATCCTCAACTACTTCTACGCGACCGAGACGCTCTTCATCCACTCGGACACCGAGTTCGAGAAGTCGGTCGACTTCGAGCTGCTCTACAACCAGCGCGCGACCCGCGACGTGAAGTCGAAGTCGGGCGAGATCATCGTCAAGAAGAACCGCAAGTTCACGCGCGCCGCCCTCAAGAAGCTCGAGCAGTCGAAGCTGACGCGCCTGCCCATCGACGCCGACGAGCTCTTCACGAAGGTCTCTGCGTACGACGTGATCGACGAGAGCACCGGCGAAGTGATCCTCGAGTGCAACGAGGAGATCAGCCCCCAGCACATCGAAGAGCTGCTCAAGCGGAACCTGAAGGAGCTCAAGGTTCTCTTCATCGACAACCTGAACGTCGGCCCGTACCTGCGCGACACGTTGTTGATGGACAAGCTCGACAACCCCGAAGAAGCGGTGATGGAGATCTACCGCCGCGTTCGCCCGGGCGATCCTCCGACGCCTGAGACGGCGACGAACCTCTTCACCAACGTGCTGTTCTTCAACCCCGAGCGCTACGACCTCTCGAAGGTCGGCCGCCTCAAGCTGAACTCCAAGTTCGGCGTCGAGGAGCCCCTGGACAACCAGGTGCTGACCAAGCGCGACATTCTCGAGACGATTCGGTACCTCATCGATCTCAAGAACGGCAAGGGCACGATCGACGACATCGATCACCTCGGCAACCGTCGCGTTCGCGCGGTGGGCGAGCTGCTCGAGAACCAGTACCGCATCGGTCTCGTCCGCATGGAGCGCGCGATCAAGGAGCGCATGAGCCTCCAGGAGATCGAGACGCTCATGCCGCACGACCTGATCAACGCGAAGCCCGTCACCGCGGTGATCAAGGAGTTCTTCGGCTCGAGCCAGCTCTCGCAGTTCATGGATCAGACGAACCCGCTCTCGGAAGTGACGCACAAGCGTCGCCTCTCGGCCCTCGGGCCCGGCGGTCTGACCCGCGAGCGCGCCGGCTTCGAAGTGCGTGACGTGCACCCGACGCACTACGGCCGCATCTGCCCGATCGAGACGCCGGAAGGCCCGAACATCGGCCTGATCTCGTCGCTCTCGTCGTACGCCCGCGTGAACGAGTTCGGCTTCATCGAGACCCCGTACCGCAAGGTCGATCAGGGCTCGCTGCAGCCTGACGTTGCGTTCTACTCGGCGCTCGAAGAAGAGAAGCACACGATCGCCCAGGCCAGCGCCCCGTACGACAAGAAGAACAAGCTGCTCGGTGACTCGGTGCTCTCGCGCCGTGGTGGCGAGTTCGTCTCGGCCAAGCCCGAGGATGTCGATCTCGTCGACGTGTCGCCGAACCAGCTCGTGTCGGTCGCTGCCTCGCTCGTTCCGTTCCTCGAGAACGACGACGCGAACCGCGCCCTCATGGGTTCGAACATGCAGCGCCAGGCCGTGCCGCTCATCCGCACGGCGGCTCCGCTCGTCGGCACCGGCATCGAGTCGGTGGTGGCGCGTGACTCCGGCGTCTGCGTGGTGGCGCGCCGTGACGGCGTCATCGAGTCGGTCGACGGTGGCCGCATCGTCGTTCGCGCCGAAGTGCCGGCCGCGTTCAGCGACGTCGCCAGCGAAGTCGACATCTACAACCTGGTGAAGTTCCAGCGCTCGAACCAGAGCACCTGCCTCAACCAGAAGCCCATCGTGAAGAAGGGCGACAAGGTGAGGAAGGGCGACGTCATCGCCGACGGCCCTTCGTGCGAGACCGGTGAGCTGGCGCTCGGCCAGAACGTGGTCGTCGCGTTCATGCCCTGGCAGGGTTACAACTTCGAAGACTCGATCCTGATGAGCGAGAACATCGTGAAGAACGATGTCTTCACGTCGATTCACATCGAAGAGTTCGAGTGCATCGCCCGTGACACCAAGCTCGGCAAGGAAGAGATCACGCGCGACATTCCGAACGTCGGCGAAGAGGCCCTCAAGGACCTCGACGAGTCGGGCATCATCCGCATCGGCGCCGAGGTGAAGCAGGGCGACATTCTCGTCGGCAAGATCACGCCGAAGGGTGAGACCCAGCTCTCGCCCGAAGAGAAGCTGCTCCGCGCGATCTTCGGCGAGAAGGCCGGCGACGTGCGCGACACCTCGCTCCGCGTTCCTCCGGGAGTCACTGGCACGATCATCGGCGCCAAGGTCTTCAGCCGGAAGGGCGTCGAGAAGGACGAGCGCGCCAAGGCCATCGAGTCGATGGACGAGGCCCGCCTGCTCAAGGATCAGAACGACGAGATCAAGATCCTCCAGGACTCGGCGTTCGGCCGCATTCGCAAGCTCATCGTCAACAAGGAGGCCAGCTCCAAGCTCGAAGACGAGAAGGGCACGGTCTACTTCAAGAAGGGCGAGAAGCTGTCCGAAGAGCTGCTCTCGAAGATTCCCTACAAGTACTGGGGCGAGATCTCGGTCGGCGAGCAGGTCGACGTGAAGGTGCGTGAGCTCCTCAAGAACCTCGAGGAGAACAAGGAGGCCGTGAAGCTGGCCTTCGGCGAGAAGATCGCGCGCATCAAGAAGGGCGACGAGCTGCCCCCTGGCGTGATCAAGATGGTGAAGGTGTACGTCGCCATCAAGCGCAAGCTGCAGGTCGGCGACAAGATGGCAGGCCGCCACGGTAACAAGGGCGTCGTCTCGCGCATCCTCCCCATCGAAGACATGCCGTACCTCGAGGACGGGCGCCCGGTCGACATCGTGCTCAACCCCCTCGGCGTTCCCAGCCGCATGAACATCGGCCAGATCCTCGAGGTTCACCTCGGGTGGGCCGCTCGCGGAATGGGCGAGAAGCTGCAGCAGTACGTCGAGAAGAACTTCTCGGGCGACGCCCTGCGCAAGCAGCTCAAGGGTGTCTACGACGACGAGAAGTTCCAGGAGTTCCTCGAGAAGCTCTCGGACAAGGAAGTCGTCGACCTCTGCCGCCGTCTGCGCCCCGGTATTCACGTGGCGTCGCCGGTGTTCGAAGGCGCGAACGAAGGCGAGATTCACGGGTTGCTCGAGAAGGCCGATCTGCCCAAGACGGGTCAGATGGTGCTCTTCGACGGCCGCACCGGTGAGCCGTTCGACCAGAACGTCACCGTCGGCGTCATGTACATGCTGAAGCTGCACCACCTCGTGGACGAGAAGATCCACGCGCGCTCCATCGGGCCCTACTCGCTGGTCACCCAGCAGCCCCTCGGCGGCAAGGCGCAGTTCGGCGGTCAGCGTCTCGGCGAAATGGAAGTCTGGGCGATGGAGGCCTACGGCGCGGCCTACAGCCTCCAGGAGTTCCTGACCGTGAAGTCCGACGACGTGGTCGGCCGCACGCGCATGTACGAGTCGATCGTCAAGGGCGACTACACCCTCGAGTCCGGTCTGCCGGAGTCGTTCAACGTGCTCCTCAAGGAGCTCCAGGCTCTCGCGCTCGACGTCGAGCTGCTCGAGCAGGCCCCGCCGGAGCGCCGTCGCGCTTCGATCATGGTGGTCAGCGACGACTCCATCAAGACGGGCACCGACGCCTGACCAGGTAACCGGTCAGCCAGTCGCACAGTGGGCGGCCCCGGAGTAGAGGGGTCGCTCTCGCCAAACCAGCTTTCTGAAACCGTTTTTCCAACCGACAAGGTGAACCCGTGAAGGACATCTTCAACTTCTTCGAGAAGCCGAAGGATCCACTCTCGTTCCAGGCGATTCGCATCGCGCTCGCGTCGCCGGACAAGATTCGTCAGTGGTCGCACGGCGAGGTGAAGAAGCCCGAGACCATCAACTACCGCACGTTCAAGCCCGAGCGTGACGGCCTCTTCTGCGCCCGCATCTTCGGGCCCGTGAAGGACTACGAGTGCAACTGCGGCAAGTACAAGCGCATGAAGCACCGTGGCGTCGTGTGCGAGAAGTGCGGCGTCGAAGTGATTCAGTCGAAGGTGCGTCGTGAGCGCCTCGGCCACATCACGCTCGCCACGCCCGTCGCGCACATCTGGTTCCTCAAGTCGCTGCCGTCGCGCATCGGCGCGCTGCTCGACATGACCCTGAAGGACCTCGAGAAGGTGCTGTACTGCGAGGCCTACATCGTTCTCGACGCGAAGAGCATTCCGCCCACCGATCTGCAGAAGGGCGAGCTCATCACCGAGGAGCGCTTCCAGAAGCTCGCGCAGAAGTTCGGCGACGAAGGCTTCACGGCGGCCATGGGTGGCGAGGCCGTTCGCGAGATCCTCAAGACGATCAACGTCGACCAGCTCTCCGAGCAGCTGCGCGAAGAGATGAAGGTCACGACGTCTGAGGCGAAGCGGAAGAAGATCGCCAAGCGCCTCAAGGTGCTCGAGTCGTTCCGCGTGTCGGGCCCGGCCGGTCAGCGCAACCAGCCCGAGTGGATGATGCTCGACGTCATCCCCGTGCTGCCGCCCGATCTCCGTCCGCTCGTGCCCCTCGACGGTGGCCGCTTCGCGACGTCGGATCTCAACGACCTCTACCGCCGCGTCATCAACCGCAACAACCGTCTGAAGAAGCTCCAGGAGCTCAACGCCCCCGACATCATCATTCGCAACGAGAAGCGAATGCTGCAGGAGGCCGTCGACGCCCTCTTCGACAACGGCCGTCGCGGCAAGACGATCACCGGCCCCAACAAGCGCCCGCTCAAGTCGCTGTCGGACATGCTCAAGGGCAAGCAGGGTCGTTTCCGCCAGAACCTGCTCGGCAAGCGCGTCGACTACTCGGGCCGTTCCGTCATCGTCGTCGGCCCCGAGCTCAAGCTGCACCAGTGCGGCCTGCCGAAGATCATGGCCCTCGAGCTCTTCAAGCCGTTCATCTACAACAAGCTCGAAGAGAAGGGCTACGTCACCACCATCAAGTCGGCCAAGAAGATGGTCGAGAAGGAGCGCCCCGAGGTTTGGGACATCCTCGATGACGTGATCCGCGAGCACCCGGTGCTCCTGAACCGCGCTCCGACGCTGCACCGCCTCGGCATTCAGGCGTTCGAGCCCGTGCTCATCGAAGGCAAGGCCATTCAGCTTCACCCGCTCGTCTGCACGGCCTTCAACGCCGACTTCGACGGTGACCAGATGGCCGTGCACGTGCCGCTCTCCATCGAGGCTCAGATGGAAGCGCGCGTGTTGATGATGTCGACGAACAACATCCTCAGCCCCGCGAGCGGCAAGCCGATCATCGTCCCCACGCAGGACATGGTTCTCGGCATCTATTACATGACCCGCCCGCGCGAGTTCGCGCTCGGCGAAGGCATGGTGTTCGCGTCGCCCGCCGAGGCCCGCGCGGCCTACGACCAGGGCGCCGTCGCGCTCCAGGCCAAGGTCAAGTGCCGCATCGACGGCAAGCGCTACGACACGACGGTCGGCCGCACGCTCCTCTGGGACATCGTGCCCAAGAAGATGTCGTTCGACGACGTGAACAAGGTGCTCGACAAGAAGCAGCTCGGCAACCTGATCGACTCCTGCTACCGCCTCACGGGCGAGAAGGAGACGGTGCTCCTCGCCGATCGCATTCGTTCGTTCGGCTACACCAACGCGACCCGCGCCGGCATCTCCATCGCCCTCAAGGACATGGTGATTCCGCCCGCGAAGCACACGCTGATCGACAGCGCGTCGAAGGAAGTCGCCGAAGTCGAGAACCAGTACCTCGAAGGCCTCATCACGGTCGGCGAGCGCTACAACAAGGTCATCGACATCTGGGCGCAGACGACTGAGAAGATCACCATCGAGATGATGAAGATGATCTCTGAAGAAGAGATCAGCGGCACGAACAAGGACGGCAAGCGCGAGTCGCGCAAGCAGAAGTCCTTCAACGCCGTCTACATCATGGCCGACTCCGGCGCCCGCGGCTCGACGCAGCAGATTCGTCAGCTCGCCGGTATGCGTGGCCTCATGGCCAAGCCGTCAGGCGAAATCATCGAGCAGCCCATCACGGCCAACTTCCGTGAAGGCCTCACGGTGCACCAGTACTTCATCTCGACGCACGGTGCCCGCAAGGGTCTGGCCGACACGGCGCTCAAGACCGCCAACTCGGGCTACCTCACCCGTCGTCTCGTCGACGTCGCGCAGGACGCGATCATCACCGAGTACGATTGCGGCACGCTCGACGGCATTCAGATGATCGCCCTCGTCGAGGGTGGTGAAGAGATCGAGCCGCTCGCCGAGCGCATTCTCGGCCGCGTGGCCCTCGATGACATTCACGACCCGGTGAACGGCGAAGTGCTCGTTCGCGCCAACGAAGAGATCGACGAAGCCCGCACGGCGAAGGTCGTCAACGCCGGTCTCGACCGCGTGAAGATTCGCACGGCGCTGACCTGCCAGACCAAGCGCGGCGTCTGCGTCGAGTGCTACGGCCGTGACCTGGCCCGCGGCCGCAAGGTCTCGGTCGGTGAGGCGGTCGGCGTCATCGCCGCCCAGTCCATCGGTGAGCCCGGCACGCAGCTGACGATGCGCACGTTCCACGTCGGTGGCGCGGCCATGAACCGGTCGCAGCAGTCCGAGCTGACCGCGCGGTTCGCCGGTACGGTGAAGTTCTCGAGCCTGTCGCCCGTGAAGCGCGATGGCGGCGAGTGGGCCGTCATCAACCGCAACGGCGAGCTCATCATCGTCGATGACTCGGGCCGTGAGCGCGAGCGCCACAAGATCGTCTACGGCGCCCGCCTCTTCGTGAAGGAAGGCCAGAAGGTCGAGGCCAACGCGAAGCTGGCCGAGTGGGAACCGTTCGCCATGCCGCTCCTCTCGGAGGTCGGCGGTGTCGTGAAGTTCGAAGACATCATCGAAGGCGTGACGATGAACGAGTCGACGGACGAGGTCACTGGCCTCAGCCGCCGCACGATCATCGAGTCGAAGGATCCCGAGGCTCGCCCGCGCATCACGGTTCGTGACGCCAAGGGCGAGGTGAAGACGCTGTCGAGCGGTCAGCCCGCCAGCTACTTCCTGCCGCAGGGCGCGGCGCTCGCGGTCGACGACGGCGCCGAGATCACGCCGGGCGAAGTGGTGGCCCGCGTTCCCCGCGAGACCACGAAGACGAAGGACATCACGGGCGGTCTGCCGCGAGTCGCCGAGCTCTTCGAGGCCCGCAAGCCGAAGGACCACGCGGTCATCGCCGAGATCGACGGCGTCGTGTCGTTCGGCAAGGACACCAAGGGCAAGCGCAAGCTGATCATCACGCCCGAGGTGAACGGCGAGCTGCGTAGCGACCTGGCGAAGGAGTACCTGATCGCCAAGTCGAAGCACATCACGGTGCACTCGGGTGACCGCGTGCGCGCTGGTGAGCCCCTCATGGACGGCGCGGCGAACCCGCACGACATCCTCAAGGTGCTCGGCGAGAAGGAACTCGCCCGCTTCCTCGTGGACGAAATCCAGGAGGTCTACCGACTCCAGGGCGTGAAGATCAACGACAAGCACATCGAGGTGATCGTGCGGCAGATGCTCCGCCGCGTGCGCGTCACCGACGTGGGCGACACCGAGTTCCTCGTCGACGAGCAGGTCGAGAAGTGGGTGTTCGAGGAAGAGAACGAGAAGGCGCTCAACAACGGCCGTCGTCCTGCCGTCGGTGAGCCGCTGCTCCTTGGCATCACCAAGGCCTCGCTCTCGACCGAGTCGTTCATCTCGGCCTCGTCGTTCCAGGAGACCACTAAGGTGCTCACCGAAGCCGCCATCTCGGGCAAGGTGGACTACCTCCGCGGCCTCAAGGAGAACGTCATCATGGGTCGCCTGGTGCCTGCCGGCACGGGTCTGCCGAACTACAAGCACCTCGACATCCAGGTCGACAGCCCCGCGGACGAGATCCAGAACATGGAAGACTCGCTCTCGGCCACGCACAGCGACCCTGCGGTGATCTCGACGTCGGGTGGTTCGACCCGCAGCGAGACCGGCGCCGCCTGAAGCGTCGTGAACTGAAGTGACTTCGGGGGCGCTCTCTTCACGGAGGGTGCCCTCGAGTCGTTTTGGGCCTCTGGTCGGCTCGTTGCCGGCAACGAACTCTTCGTCGAACTGCTCGTCCATCTGGCCTGCGCGTCGCACCACGCGGGACGCACGACGGCGTCATGCGACGTGCTCGTCGCCGGCAAGACGAACTCTTCGTCGTGCCCTGCGACCGTGCGCCGCGCGGGACTCACGATCGCGTCATGCCTCAAAGCCGCGTGGTGCCGCGCCACCGCGACGGTCCGAATCACTCCGCGCTGCGCGCTACGGCCTCTGTTCCCGTCGCCTGACGATGAGGGTGGCGCGGTCGCGACGTGGTCGTCATCCCTGCCCGTGAGCGTCGGAGCCGGGCTGCTGGGATCGCGCGGGCCACCTCTCGTCAAGAGAGCCTCGCGATTCTTGCGAGGCACAGATCAGGTGACGTGCGGAATCAGTCGCGTCAGCTGTTCGAGCCGTGCGCCCACCTCCGCAGGAGCCGCGCCCTGGCAGCGCACCTCGTGCACCAGGCCTTCTTTGGCGAAGACGAACGTGCACTGGAGGCCGTCCTTGCCGACAGGCTGTGGAGGCTCCCAGCTCCATGGCTGCCACGCCTCGATGGCGGCTCGGAGTTCGGCTGCTTCGGCTGAGCCCAGGCGTCTGCGGGCGTTCCACGACGACTTGCGGGTGCGACGGCGTTCGATCGTGGCGGCGTCGTTGTCGAAGGTGAGGACGACTCGATCCCGGCCTCCGTGCGGCTGGTAGAACGCCTCGGCGACCACGATGAAGGCCTCGGGGCGATCGGTCAGCCGCTCACGCGCGAGCTGGGTGGGCGTCGGCTCGTCGGTCAACCCCAGCAGCCTGAGCAGGAACCCCATCAGCCACGTCTATCGCAGGGCAGCGCTCGTGGTAGAGGCCGCGCGATCATGGCTGCTCCCACCAACTCGCCCATTCGTTTCGAGCTGCTCGGTACTTCGTCGTCGGGCGCGAGGGCAGGGCGGCTGCACACGCGGCGCGGCGTGCTCGAGACGCCGGCGTTCATGCCCGTCGCCACCCACGCCCACGTGCGCTTCCTCACGATGGACGACGTCGCCGAGACGGGCGCGCGCTTCTGTCTCGCGAACACGTACCACCTGCTGCTGAGGCCGGGCGCCGAGCTGTTCGAGAAGTCGGGCGGCATTCACCCCTTCATGCAGTGGCCGCACGGCGTGCTGACCGACTCGGGTGGCTTTCAGATCTTCAGCCTGCCGGGTGAGCGCGAGATCACCGAAGAGGGCGCGCGCTTTCGCAGCCCCTACGACAACCACCGGCACCTGATCTCGCCCGAGACGTCCATCGCGATGCAGAACGCGATCAACAGCGACATCATGATGGTGCTCGACGTGTGCCCGCCGTCGACGTCGAACGAGGCCGTCACGCGCGAGGCGATGGAGCGCACCCACCGCTGGGCCCTGCGCAGCCTCGCCGCGCGCGACTCGAAGCCGACCGGCCAGGCGCTGTTCGCGATCGTCCAGGGCGGCGTGTTTCCCGACATGCGCAGCGAGAGCGCGCAGTTTCTCACGCAGCACCCGTTCGACGGTTTCGCGATCGGTGGGCTCGCGGTCGGTGAATCGCGCGACCTGCTCTATTCGATGACCGGCCACACGGCGCCGCAGTTGCCGACCGATCGCCCGCGCTACCTCATGGGCGTCGGCACGCCGATCGATCTCGTCGAGTGCGTGCACCGCGGCATCGACATGTTCGACTGCATCATCCCTCCGAAGATGGCGCAGCAGGGCTACGGCTACACGTTCGAGGGGCGCATTCGCATCAGCCGGCACGAGTACCGTTTCGAAGACAAGCCGCTCGACGCCACCTGCGACTGCTTCGTCTGCAAGCGCTACACGCGCGCGTACATTCGGCACCTCATGCAGGGCGGGCATCACCTCGGCTCGCGGCTGCTGGCGATTCACAACCTGCGTCACTTCCAACAGCTCACGACGCGCATGCGCACGGCGATCATCGAGAACCGGTGGGACGCGGAGTATCGCGAGCTGGTGGAGCGGCTGTCTCCGAAGACGACGAAGCCGAAGCCGACTGGTCAGAAGCACGGTGCCTTCGAGGTCGTCTCGACGCGCGGTGGAGCGCACGCCGTTCGTCACACGGAACACGGCGAGGTGATGCACCCTGTCGGCCCGTGGGAAGAGGCGAACGGGCTGTATGTCGAGCAGACGAAGCTCGAGGCGCGGCTGGGGGTCTTCAACGAAGAGCCGCTGCGCATTCTCGACGTCGGACTCGGTGCCGGTGCCAACGCGATCGCGGCGCTGACGAAGGTGCAGGCGATGGGGCAGGCGCGGAAGCGGGAGATCGAGATCATCAGCCTCGAGTCCGACATGAACGCGTTCGAGCTCGCGCTGCAGACGCCCGAGGGTTTTCCGTTTCTGCAGCCGTGGAAGACCGCGTGCGAAGCGATTCTGCAGCAGGGGCATTGGGAAGGTCCCGGCATCACCTGGCGTACGCTCGTGGGAGACGCGCGCGAGACGATCGACGGCGTGCCGGGCTGGTGTGATCTCGTCTTCTTCGACCCGTTCTCGCCCGAGGCGAACCCGACGTTGTGGACGGTCGACTTCCTGCGAAAGGTCCGCTGGCACACGAACGACGAGGGCGGGTTGCTGGTGACGTACAGCTCGGCGACTCCGACGCGCGTGTCGTTGCTGTTGGCCGGGTTCTTCGTGGGGCAGGGCGTGTCGACCGGAACGCGCACGGAGACGACGAACGCCGCGACGCAGCTGGAGAGTCTGGCGACCCCGATCGGTGAGCGCTGGGTGCAGCGCTGGCGGAGATCGTCGGCACGCGGCGCGCACGGCGAAGCGTTCACTCCCGACGTCGAGCGCATGGTGCTGGAGCACCCGCAGTTCGCCTCGCTTCGGTGAGGACTGCGCCGCGAGTCTGAGGTGCGGGTGTCGTGGCTCGCGGCGGTCCGGTAGAAGGCGTTCGTTCTGGCGAGTGACCTGACAGACGGCGTCGAGACCCTCGCGCCCGTTCGCGTTCGTCCCGCCATGTACATCGGGTCGACCGACGAAGCCGGGCTGCTCCACCTCGTGTCTGAACTCGTCGGGAACAGTCTTGATGAACACCTCGCTGGTCGCGGCAGATCCATCGCGCTCGATATCGAGGGTGGGAGCATCTGCGTTCGCGACGACGGAAGAGGACTTGCTGTCGAGCCCGTGGCGCAGGATCGACGACCGCCCGTCGAGGAACTCCTCACCAGAATCCAGCCAGGCTCATTTGCTGGTGGCCTGGTCGGAGCTGGGTTGGCGGTCGTGAACGCGCTGAGTGAACGGCTCGAGCTCGAGATTCACCGCGACGGGGGACACTGGGGCATCGCGTGCGCTCGGGGAAAGCTCGTCGAGCCACTCACGCGAATCGGAGCGAGCGCCGAGCACGGCACGACGGTTCGCTGCCGGCCTGATCCGCAGATCTTCGGAGCGGCGCAGCTCGATCTCTCCGCGGTCGCAGCACGAATCGACGAGCTCGCGTGGTTGACCCCGAAGCTGCACTGGTCGTTTCAGGGCAGGGCAGTGGAGCACGCCGATGGGCTGCTCGGGCTCGCGGTCAGCGTCGCTCCGTCGCCGATGATCCCGGGGTCGATCATCACCGTCGCCGAGACCATCGACGGAGTGCAGCTCGAACTCGTTGCAGGCGTGGCGTCGGGAGTGCGAGGCAAACGCGTAGGTTTCGTGAACTTCGCTGCGTCGAACAACGGCTCCCATGTTCGCGGCGTGCTCGACGGCATCACGAAGGCGTTCGAGGGCGACGTGGCGGCCGTGCATCGCAGGCTGGTGCTCGCGGTTCACGTCGGTTGGCCGCACCCCCGCTTCGAGGGCGTGAGCCGAACGGTGCTCCACGATGACGTCGTCTTCCGCGCGGTCTCGAACGCCGTCACGCGCGAGCTCCGCAAGGAGTCAGATCTGCGAATTTCGTGGCTCCAGGCGCTCTCAGCCGGCTGACCGATGAGTTTTCGGCGCTCGGTCAGTCCAGGTGCAAACCCTCACCTGGAGTCACCATGCCGAACCCCTTCGCCCACATCGAACTCAACACCGACGACCTGAAGCGCGCGCGGAAGTTCTACGGCTCGCTGTTCAAGTGGAAGGTGGCTCCGTACCCAGGCTCGCCTGACTATCTCGGCATCAACCTCGGCAAGACCGCGACCAGCGGAGCGATGCAGCAGAAGCCGATGCCCGAAGCGCCGACCGCCTGGTTGCCGTACGTCGAAGTCGATGACGTGAAGAAGACGATCGCGAAGGCGAAGAAGCTCGGAGCCACCATCGTGCTCGACTTCCAGGACATCGGAGACATGGGTGCGATCGGTGTGTTCGTCGATCCGCAAGGGGCGTCGCTCGGCGTGTGGGCGAAGGCCGTGTCGCCGAAGAAGTCGCGCCGCTGAGCAGGTAGAATGCGGCGTGGCTGCGACTCGCCAACCCGAACCCGAGACGATGTTCGAACGGCTCGACTCCGTGCGCCAACGGCCGGGCATGTACATCGGTGGCACCGGTCTGAGCGGGCTCCACCACATGGCGTGGGAGGTCATCGGGAACAGCTTCGATCAGCACCTCCTCGGACGAGCGACCACCATCTCGGTCGATGTCGCGGACGGCTGGCTGACGGTGACGGACGACGGTGCAGGGATATCGATCGAGAATGACGCCAGCGGGGTCAGCTTTCTCGAGTCGATCTTCACGAGTCTTCATCGCACCCCGACCCGTGACGGACCGCACGCACACATCCACGTCACTCGCAACGGGGTCGGCGTCGGACTGGGGCCCGTGTCGGCGCTCTCCCAACGCATCGAGGTCGAGTCTCGTCGCGACGGCCTCTGCCATCGCGCTGCCTTTGCGCGAGGTGTCATCGTCGAGCCGCTCCAGCTCGTCGGCAGCAGTGAGACGCAGGGACTTCGGCTGCGGTTGGTCCCCGACCCCGAGATCTTCGAGACCGCGACCTTCGACACTGAAGTGTTCGCTTCGACGATCCGTCGCTTTGCGTATCTGTCGCCCGGCCTGACCTGGCGTTTCCAGGGGGAAGACGTCTCGAAGCCCGATGGTCTGCTCACCTTCCTCACCGATACAGCCGACGGACCCATCGAGCCGGGATCGATCGGCGTGTTCGAGACCGAGGTCGATGACGTCGAGATCTCGTTCGCTGTCGCGCTCAGGCGGCGCAACCGACGAAAGAAGGTCGATCCGATCACCTCCTGGGTCAACCTGACGAAGACAGATGAGGGTGGATCGCACGTGAGAGGCATGCTCGCCGGTCTCACCGACGTGTTCGGCCCAGCGTGGCGAGGACTCGAACCACGCCTCGTCGGCGCGATTCACCTCATGCTCGTTCATCCGAAGTTCGAAGGGCCAACGAAGGCGAGGCTCGCCGTTCCGATGACGGAGCCACTCGTGCGTGAGTTCGTCGCGAATGAACTCTCGAAGGCGAGCGATCTGCGAGTCACGTGGATGCAGTTGCTCTCGCGATAGCCATGGCAACGAATCGCGTCATCTCGGAGTCGCTCGCGGACATCCGACGTCGTCCCGGCATGTGGTTCTTCAGCACGGGAGGCGGCGGCTTGCGCCACCTCGCGCTCGAGGTGATCGGCAACGCGATCGATCAACATCTGCTCGGTCACGCCACGGCCGTCTCCGTCGATCTCGATGACGGATGGCTCACGGTCACGGACGACGGCGCAGGTATCAGGATTGAGCGCGACGCGAGCGGGACGCCGTTTCTCGAATCAGTCTTCACGACCCGGCACGACACGCCGACCGCAGACGGAGATCGAACTCACGTTCACGCGACCCCGAGCGGGCTGGGTGTTGGACTGGGGCCTTCCTGTGCGGTGTCTGCGCGCGTCGAGGTCGAGACCTCTCGAGACGGCGACCGTTGGAGCTCCGCGTTCGAGCGTGGCGTGCTCGTCGAGCCGTTGCAGCTGATCGATTCGTTCGAGCGCCGTGGATCGAAGGTGCGGCTGCTTCCTGATCCACAGATCTTCGAGAGCGAGACCTTCGAGTCCGTTCACCTCGAGGATCACGTGCGGCGGCTCGCGTTTCTGACGCCGCGCCTCCGCTGGCGCTTCAATGGCGAGGACATCTCGCGACCCACCGGACTCCACGCGCTCGTCGCCGACACGGCAGGAGAGATCGTGCCTGGGTCGCTGGCTGCTTTCGAGACGACCATCGACGACGTCCAGATCGCTTTCTCCGTCGCCATCACGAAGCGCGCCGCAGAGAGACGCGCCCACTCGCTCGCGTCGTGGGTGAACCTCAGAGCGACGCTCGAGACCGGCAACGATGTGAAGGGCATGGAAGCCGGCCTCACGAAGGCCTTCGGCGCGCGATGGCGAAAGCTCGGCTCACGGGTCGTCGGCGCCCTGCACCTGCTGCTGGTGCATCCACGCTTCGAAGGCCCGACGAGAGCGCACCTCGCAGTCCCCGAGCTCCAGCCCGTGATTCGCGACTTCGTCGCGAGCGAACTCTCGAAAGAGAGCGATCTGCGCATCACCTGGCTCGAGGTGCTGTCCCGGCTCGACAGCTGACGAACTGGAATCCGTTGTCGCCCTGCGACGAAGCCGCGTACCTTCGTGCCGTCCGATGACGAGCGACGATTCCGACTTCCGCAGAACCGACAAGGTCCAGAAGTACGTCCGCGTCATTCAGCTGCAGATCATCACGCTCGTCGTGCGCGACCCCGGTGGCGGCGTTCGGCGCGTCGAGCTGCGCGATTCGACCCTGCGCGTCGGAACGCACCCCGAGAGCGATCTCCTCCTCTCCGACTCCACTGCGAGCCGCGCACATGCCGAGCTGCGAGCCACCAGCCACGGCGTGCTCGTGCGCGATCTCGGCAGCACGAACGGCACGAGCATCAACGGCGTGCGAATCACCGAGGCGCTCCTCGAGCCCGGCATGACCGCCATGCTCGGAGGCACCTCGATCACCATCGAGGCCGCGAGAGAAGAGCTGCTCCCCGCGCCCGAGGCCCGCTTCGGTGAACTCGTCGGCGCCAGCGCTCCGATGCGCGCGCTCTTCCGCGAACTCACGCGCGTCGCCCCGACCAACGCCACGCTGCTCGTCGAGGCCGAGAGCGGCTGCGGCAAAGAGCTGCTCGCCCGCTCGGTGCACGACCGGTCTCCGCGAAAAGAAGCGCCGTTCATCGTCTTCGACTGCGCCTCGGTCGCGCCCAACCTCATCGAGAGCGCGCTCTTCGGTCACGAACGCGGCTCGTTCACGGGGGCGGTCGACAAGAAGATCGGCGTCTTCGAGGCCGCCAATGGAGGCACACTCTTCCTCGACGAGATCGGTGAGCTCCCGCTCGAGCTGCAGCCCCGGCTCCTTCGTGCGCTCGAGACGCGCGTCATTCGCCGCGTCGGTGGCTTCGAGCCCATTCCCGTCGACATTCGCATCGTCGCGGCGACGAACCGCGATCTGCTCAGAGAAACCAACACCGGCACCTTCCGCGAAGATCTCTACTTCCGCCTCGCCGTCGTTCGCCTGCGCATTCCGCCGTTGCGCGAGCGAATCGACGATCTTCCGATCCTCGTCGATCACCTCGTGCGTCAGCAGACCGGAGACGACGAACGCCGGGCCCGCGTCGCGCTCGCCGTCGTGCAGATGGAGCCGTGGATGACGGCGAAGCACCACCCGTGGCGCGGCAACGTGCGTGAGCTTCGGAACGCCGTGGAGCGCGCCCTGGCCCTCTCAGGCCACCCGCACCCGGATGCGCAGCTCGAGCACGCCGCTCCGATTCCAGTGCCGGTCTCGCTCGATCGCCCGTTCGTCGAACAGCGCGAACGCCTCGTCGATCAGTTCGAAGCCACCTACGTGAAGGGCATGCTCGAGAAGCACGAGGGCAATTTCACGCGCGCCTCAGCCGCTGCCGGCATCGATCGCATGTACTTCAAGCGCCTGCTCCGGAAGCACGAACGCTGAGTCTGGCAGGCTCACCACTGAGTGCGTCAGACTCGCCCGATTACTCAATGGTCTCGAAGGGTTGACCCATTGTGACGGAGCGGTGTGCTCCATTCACCTGACACTTCGAGTGGGCAACCGCGCCAGATCGCGAGAATGCGGCGTTGGCACTGCGCGTGCTCAAGGCGAGGCCGAACTCTTGCCCCGAGGTTGGCCGATGCGAGTCGCTGCGCTGGTGATGTCGAGTCTGATGGTCTTCGCGTGCACGGGAGAGTCGTCGCTCGAACGCGCGGAAGCGCCGGGCGGTGCGGTGAACCAGTTCCGGTCGCACTCCCAGCAGGCGCTGACGTTGCCCGACGGCGGCCAGTGCCCGATCACCGTGAACGCCGACGCCGAGCTCATGATTCGCAACCTGGCGGTCGTCGAAGATCCGCTCCGCACGAACTGGACCGGCAACCTCACCAACCCCTCCGACGGTGCGTGGCAGTTCGGCCGACTGATGACGACGATGGCCGGGCCGAACGACCCCGAGCTCTTCGTGCGCAACTGGCTGGCGCAGTGGGACTCGCCGCGCCTCGTGAATGGCCTCAACGTCAACCCGCGCCCGATGAACGCCGTCGTCACCCAGCCGTGGCTCGCGGCGAGCGGTGGCACCCGGCTCGATCTGACGCGCGCTCCGTTCCGGCTGCTCGCGATCGTCAACCGTATGGACCTGCGCAACCTCTCGCGCGGCTCGGCCGGTGAAGGCCGCTTCGTCTTCGGCGTGCTCGGCGCGGGTGGCTCGCAGCTGCAGTTCACCGTGATCCTCGAGTTCAACCTGCCCGCCACCACGCAGGCCGACGTCGACCGCTGGGCCGCAGACTGGCACGCGCTCGGAGCGCTCCCCGTGGGCAGCCCTGCGTACAACACCGCGCTCGAGACAATCACCCGCCGCTTCGCTGGCCCCAACGCCTCGCCTGCGCGTCCCAACGGCAGCGCCATCAACCAGGTTCGCAGCAACGAGATCGCCCTCAGCGCGCCATGGGAGATGCGTGAGTTCAACCTGAACGCGGCGGGTCAGCTCGTGCAGGTGCCGGTGGCGCAGACGACCGATCTGCCGCTCAACAACTCGCCGGCCCTCGCGCAGTTCATCAACACGAACACCGCCGCGCTGCTCACCGACACGCACGTGGTGCCGGCGACGTTCAACGGCACGCCCTTCCTCGCGGGCTCTGCGCTCACCAACCCCGGCCACTTCTGGAACGCGCCCGGCATCACCAACCCCGACGCTCGCTTCCACTTCTCGGTGAACACCTGCAACGGCTGCCACGCTGGTGACACGAACACGCCGTTCCTCCACGTCTTCCCCCGTGGCCAGGGGCAGGTCGCGCAGCTGTCGGGCTTCCTCACGGGCACGGTGGTGCCGGATCGCGTGACGGGAACGCCGCGCACGTTCAACGATCTCTCCGTTCGTTCGGAGTCGTTGCTCGCCGTCCTCTGCCAGGTGCCGACCGCGGCCGCGTCGGTGACGATCACGTCTCCCACTGCTGGAGCGACGCTGCGTGGCCCCGTGACGCTCAGGGCCTCGGCGACGAATGTCTCTGCGGTGCAGTTCCTGGTCGACGGCAACCCCGTCTCGCCGCCCGTGCCGACGCCGTTCACCGCGCCGTTCAATGCCGACAGCCTGCCTTTTGGTCCGCACACCCTCACGGCGGTCGGAACCACCACGACGGGCACCATCACCTCCGCGCCGGTGGCCTTCACCACGGCGCCGTCAGTCGGCCCCGACTTCACGGTCACGATCACGAGCGCGCCGGCCATCGTCGCGCCCGGAGAGTTCTTCACGACGCAGCTCAACGTCTGCAACGCGGGCACGGTGGGAGGCTCCACCTCAGTCGAGCTCTTCCTCTCGACTGACAACGTGATCACCTCGCCGCGCACCGGGCCCGCCGATCTCTTCGTCGGTGGTGCTCCCGTCTCACTGGCCGCTGGCGAGTGCCGCGCGGTCTCGATTCAGGGCAACGCCCAGACGCCTCCAGGCGCGACGCAGCCGTCCGTGTTCCTCGGGGCCATGGTCGACAGCTTCGGCAACGTCATCGAGACGAACGAGGCCAACAACACCAGCCCCGTGCGGTCGATCGCCGTGGGCCAGGGCCCTGACTTCGTGGTGACCGCAGTGAAGGTGCCGACGGCGATTCAGCCCGGAGCCTCGTTCAACGCCTCGGTGACGGTGTGCAACCGCGGCAATGTGACGGCCTCGACCGACGTCGAGCTGCTGGCTTCGACCGACACGACGCTCGTGGCGCCGCCTGACTTCTTCCTCGCCGTCGTTCCGCGCGCGATGCTCACGCCGAACCAGTGCGTCACCTCGGCGGTGACTGCGTTCGCTCCCCCGAACGGAACCTGGTTCGTCGGCGGTGTCGCGGTGCGCGGCGGCTTCGAATTGGTGACGACGAACAACACGAGCCCCGCGACCCGAATGGACGTCGGCTTCATGCCGGATCTCACCGTCACCTCGGTCTCGTCCCCTGCGAGCGTGACCCCAGGCGCGTCGTTCACCGGCAGCGCGGTGCTCTGCAACAACGGCACGGTTGACGCGTTCGTGCAGGGCATGGTGGTGCTCACCTCGTCGCGCACCTTCACGGTCCCTTCGCCGACGGCTTCGCCCGCCGGCTCGTTCTCGGTCAACCTCATCGCGGGCCGCTGCGTCTCGCAGTCGTTCACTGGCTTTGCGAACCCGCCTCCGGGCGTCACCGCTCCCTTCGTGGGCGTGGTGCTGGACCCCGGCAACGGCGTGGTCGAGTTCAACGAGACGAACAACCAGCTCGCTGCCAGCACGACGATGGGCGTGGGCTTCAGCGCTGACTTCCAGGTGAGCGGCATCTCGGCACCGAGCGCGCTCCTGCCGGGCACGTCGTTCGTCGCGACGGTGACGGTCTGCAACCGCGGCACGATCACCGCCTCCACCGAGGTCGAGCTGCGCATCTCGTCGGGCACCGTCTCGATGCCGGTGGGGCAGGCGCCGACCCCGCTCCTGAACGCCAACCAGTGCGTCAGCGTGAGCGTGCCGGGCTTCGCGAACCCCGTCATGCCGGGGCAGCTGCTCTTCAACCTCACCGCGGTCGCCGATCCCCGCAACAACGTGCAGGAGTTCTCGGAGACCAACAACACGAGCGGAGCCCTCTCGATGGCCATCGGCAGCGCCCCGGACTTCACGGTGTCGTCCATCGTCGTCCCGTCGGTCATCGCGCCCTTCGAGCCGTTCACCGCGACCCTCACCGTGTGCAACCGCGGCACGGCGCCCGGCAGCACGCAGGTCGACCTGGTGCTCTCGAGTGACTCGACGATCTCCATTCCCGGCGATCAGCTGATGCCTGGAGCGTTCTTCAACCTCGCTCCCAACCAGTGCCTCACGCAGACCGTCCAATCGTCGATGAACGCAAGCGCGCCGCCTCCGCCTCCTGGTTCGCTGGCCACCACCTTCTTCATCGGTGCGGTCGCCGACAGCTTCAACTCGGTGATCGAGCTTCGCGAGACGAACAACACCCTCGTTCGTTCGTTCCTGCTTGGGCGTGGGCCGGATCTCGTGGTGAGCAGCGTGACGGCGCCGACGACGGTCGCCTTCGGAGCGCAGTTCGCCTCGAACGTGACGGTCTGCAACCGCGGCAACGTGACGGCTCTGGGCGAGATCGCCTTCCTGCTTTCGACGGACACGGCCTTCTCGACCCGGCACCCGATCGCTCCGAACGACACCTTGCTCCCCGCGACGGGCGACACCTTCTTCACGCTGGCCGCTGGGGCCTGCGCGACGAAGCCGTACACCGTGTCAGCCTTCACGCCGGGCGGGGCTCGCGGCCAGCTCTTCCTGGGCGTGGTGGCTGACCTGAATCAGAACCTGGTCGAGCTGAGCGAGGCCAACAACCTGTCGCCGATTCGCGCCATCACGGTTCAGTGATCCCGGTGTGACGGGCGGGGGAAGCTCCTCGCGTCAGCGGCAGGTGCTGACTATGAGCTTCCCCCGTGGAGCGCTTCTTCAAGTACCACGGCCTCGGCAACGACTTCGTCGTCCTCGATCGCCGTTCGTCGGGCCTCGACATCGATGCCGACCTGAGCCGCAAGCTCTGTGATCGGCACTTCGGAATCGGTGCCGATGGCGTGCTCGTCGTGTTGCCAGAGACCGGCACCGACGGCCGCATGGTGGTGCACAACGCCGACGGCTCCATCGCCGAGATGTGCGGCAATGGCCTGCGCTGTGTCGTCAAGCACGTCGCAGAGCACGCGCCCCAGCATCCCCAGCGCGTCTCGATCGCGACGGGTGCAGGACTCCTCGCGTCGGACATCGAGTGGCGTGAGAACCAGGTCGATCGCGTGACGGTGGCCATGGGCCCAGCGCGGCTGAAGGAGCCGATTCTTCCGCACGGTGGACCGTTCCTTCGGCAGCCGATCGAGGGGCTGATCGGCACCGCGGTGAGCATGGGCAACCCCCACCTCGTGCTGCTCGACGTGCCTCCTTCGGAAGCCACGCGCCTCGGCTCGGGCCTCGAGCACCATTCACTCTTTCCGAACCGCACCAACGTCGAGTTCGTCGAGAAGCGCGAAGCGGGCGGACTGCGCGTCACCGTGTGGGAGCGCGGGGTCGGCATCACGCTGGCCTGTGGAACGGGCGCGTGCGCGACGGTGGTGGCCTCTGCTCTCGACGGTCGCAGTCCGTTCGACGAGTGGGTGCCGGTGGAGCTGCCGGGCGGCGTTCTCGACATCAAGGTGGCGCGCGATCTCTCTCAGGTGTGGCTGCGGGGACCGGTTCGGTTCGTCTACTCGGGGACGCTGCCATGAGCGTCGCCATCGAAGATCGCTCGCTCGCGATCGTCGGGCTCAACGACATCGAGATGCTGCAGGAGCGCATTCTGCAGGAACTCTGCGAGCACTGTGGCGCGCAGTCGGGAGCGCTGTGGGTGGCGGGGGAACGGAGCGGTCTTCGGCTTCGCGCCTGGCGAGGACTGATCGATCGTTCCGCGCTGCCCGACATCGTCGATCCCACGCTCGTTCAGGCGAACCCGTGGCAGGCGGGCGCTTCGTTTCTCGTTCCGCTCGTCACCTCGGCTGGTGAGATTCAGGGCCTCGTTCAGCTGGGCGATTCGCTCAACGGCACGTTCTCGGACTCGTTCGTGGCCGACACCCAGCGCTTTGGAGCGTTCGCGGCCTCTTCGCTCAAGACGGCGGCGCGGTTCGCGTTGCTCCAACGTCAGGGGCTGCGCGATCGCGAGACCGGCGCCTACACGCTCAGCTACTTCACCGACTACGCGACGAAGGAGATCTACAAGGCCCGCCGCTACGGCCGGTCGTTCACGTTGCTGACGTTCTCGATCGACAACCTCACCTCGATTCGCACCCGGCTCGGCGCGCCCACGGCCCGCCAGGCGCAGCAGATCGTCTTGCGGGTGATCTCGCAGGTGACACGAGACGCCGACGTGGTGGCGAGGGCAGGGGAGCACGAGTTTCACGTGCTGTTGCCCGAGACCGACTTCTTCGGCGGCCTCATGTTCCTGCGTCGTGCGCTCAGCTCGTTGTTGGAGGAGCCCGACGGGCGCGCGCTCGAGGCCAGAATTCCGTTCGGCCTCACGGGTGGCTGCGCGACGTTCCCGCGCGACGGTGACGACTTCGACGAGCTGCTCATGCGCTGCCGTCGCCGCATGGAGGAGCGCCGAGGATCGCTCCATCACCACCTGCGTCTCGACCCGCTCCCGTTCTGGGAAGAGGTCGAGCTGCTGCTCGGAAACGCGCGTTCTCCGAAGCTGCCCGAGACGCAAGGCGAGCCCGCCCGCCGCGGAAAAGTGGCCGACGTGTTGTTCGACGAGCTGCAGTCGGAGGTCGCGCGGGAGCTCCTTCGTGAGCCGAGCGCGCGTGGCCTGGTCTACGTGGGTGGTCCCTTGATCCGCGCCGATCTGCCCGTCGTGCGTGGCCTCGACGTGTCGCCTTCGGAGTTCGCGCCCCGCGTCTACCTGCTCGGGAAACGCGCCGATCTCGTCACGCACCCGACGATCACGCCGGTGTTCCTCGAAGGTGACGAACACCTCGCGCGCCACGAGTTCCTGCTCTGGCTCGGAGACGGGCTCGCCTACGCCTTGCTCCAGCGTCGTGGCCGCGGCGCCACCTGGGGCTTTCACACCAGCGATCCCACGCTCGTCGAGGGGCTCGTCTCGAAGCTGCAGGCCGCCTACGACCTGCAGCCGTACTGAGGAACGATCGCCATGGCCCAGGCCCGAAAGATCCTCATCGCCGACCCCGACGTGAACGCGGTGCGGCCGCTCACCAAGGCGCTGCGCTCGCGGGGCTACCACGTGCAGTACGCGCCCGACGGCTCGCGCGCGCTCGAGGTCGCGGTGCTGCGTCACCCCGATGTGATCCTCTTCGACGAGAACTGCCGGCTCATCGAAGCGCGCTCGTTCGTGCAGATCCTGCTCACCAACCCGCGCACCGATGACATTCCCGTCGTCGTCACCACCAGCTCGCGCGAGCTCGATCGGTTCCGCACCTTCCGTGATGGAGCGCTGCAGAAGCCGTTCAACCTCGACGAGGTGCTCTCGCGCATCGATCACCTCTGCCGGCGCGTCGAAGCCGCGAGGGATCTCAAAGGCGACGCGCGTGAGATCGAAGGCGGGCTCTCGCAGCTCCCGCTCCCCGATCTGCTCCAGATTCTCGCGATGAACCGGCGCACCGGGCGGCTCACGGTCGCGAACGGCGCCGAGAAGGGTGAGATTCAGCTCTCTGCCGGCCAGCCCGTGAATGCACGCGTGGGCGAAATCGAGGGCGAGAAGGCGTTGTTCCGGTTGATCGCCTGGCGGGAAGGCACGTTCGCGTTCGCGCCGGGCCCTCCGCCGCTGCGCTCGTTGGTGAACCGCGCGATGGAGGATGTGCTCCTCGAGGGCATGCGTCAGAGCGATGAACGCGATCGGCTGCTCACGGGGCTGCCGCCAATCGGTCAACTGCTGCAGCGAACGCCCGACGCCGCCGACGTCGTGGAGCCGCACCCCGTCACCGCCGAGGTCCTGCAGTTGCTGCGTGCGCCGCGACGAATCTCAGAGGTGCTCGATCTCACGGACTCGCCTGATCTCGAGGTGCTCTCGGCGATCGGCGCGCTGCTGGGGCGCGGCATCATCGAGCGCGTCGCGGGTGCGGAGCTCTCCGATGGCCCGCTGCTCGGTGCTGCCGAGGTTCACGCGCTTCGTGGCCGACTGATGCGCGGTCGCTCTGCGCGCACGACGCTCGTCACCAAAGTAGTGGTCTGTGGTTCTGGCTCGAGGGCAGGGCGGTGGTTGCTCAAGGCGCTCCCGGGCGTCGCCGCCGTCAGCGCAGAGCCGCAAGCGCTGCGCAGCAGCTTTGGAACGCTGGGCCGGCTCGACGTGAGCGACGTGCTGCGGGTCGATCTGATCGTGGTGCCCACCGCCGAGGCCGCCCGCCCGCTGTGGCGTCCCTTCGTCTCGGGAGCGGTCGGCGCGATCCTGCTCGAGGAGTCCGAGACCGCCATTCGGCTCGCCCGCTACTGCGCCTTCGAATTGCGCCTGCCGATCGTCATCGCCGCGAAGGCTGCCTCGCACGGCATGGTCTCGGCCGACGTGGTGCCGCCGCCGCTGCGAGGTGCTCCGATGGGGGTCGCGGTCGTGAGCTCTGACATCTCGAGCGTCATGCGCACGGTGCTCCTGGCCGCCCTGCAGAGTCCGCCGCCCGAGGTCCCGGAGACGGTGGTGTCACGTTTCCTGGGGCTCGCCTGACCCGAGGCGTCGTCGGTGCCCCACAGCCGCTTCAGAATTACCCCGTCAGAACGGTGACTTGGCGGCGTTCTGGCGTGGTCACGGTCCTGCAGTGGAGGTTGGGCATGAAGCCGCTCATCGACATGACCGCGAAGAACGACGACTCCACCGACACCCTGCCGCTGGCCAACGTGGAGCGCGCCCGCAAGCGCGAGTCCCGTGAACGCCACATGAAGGGCCCGGTGTGGGCGACGTCGCAGCGTGAGACGCAGGTCGCCTGAGTCAGAAGGCCTGTTTCACCTGTGGCAGCTTCAGCAGCAGCTCGTATTCGGCCTCGTCCAGCGTCGTCGTGCGATGCGTCTTGAGGCGAGCCAACCCGATCTCGATTCGAACTTTTCCCTTCGCGTCCGTCGCGCGTGACACCGTCGGCCGCCCGCCCTCGCGGTGACAATCGTCGATGTCTTTCGCGAGCGCGCGCAGCCGCTTGCTGATGCGCATGGCCAGCTTCCCTTCGGCGTTGTCGAAGGTGTGGAAGTGGCGGTTGCGGGAGAGGCCCGAGTCGGGCTCGAAGAGACGCTCCACGAGACGGCGGACGAACGGGTCCATGCGGGGAGCCACAGGGTATCACTCCACATCACCCCACACGCGGGCTACGGTGCCTCGCGGCATGACTCCCCGCCTCCTCGCCCTCGGCCTCTGCAGCGTGTGGATTCTGGCCTGCCCGGAAGAGCGGAAGGTCGAAGAAGAGCGGCGTGTGCGGACGACGGCGCAGATCCTCTCGGAGGGCCGCGCCGAGCTCGCGAAGAACCGGCCCGATCGCGCGGTGCCGTACTTCAAGGAGGCGATCAACACGTCTCCTGGCGACGTCGACCCCTACATTCAGCTCGCCGAGGCCTACCGGCTGGCCGGCAACGAGCCTGGCGCGATCCTCACGCTGAAGCAGGCTGAAGAAGTCGCCGGCGGCAACGACCCGAGCCTCAAGCGGGCGCGCGCCGACATGCACCTGAAGCTGCATCAGTTCAAAGCCGCGATCAGCGAGTTCGTCGCCTTGCGCGACATGGGCATTCTCACGGACGACGAGCTGCGCATGGTGGCGCTGTTGCTCGCGCACGATGGGCGCGTCGCCGATGCGTACTCGACGATCGATCCCATTCTTCGGCGCTCGCCCGATGACCCGCCGACGAAGACCGTCGAGGCCGAGATTCTGCTCGTCGAAGGCAAGGAGCTCGAGGCCGCCAAGCTGATGGACTCGCTCATCACGGCGACACCCGATCTGACGCCCGCTCGTATTCTGCGCGCGCGCTACTTCATCACCAACGTGCAGCTCGAGGCCGCCGACCAGGATCTGCTGGCCGTGAAGCCCGGCGATCAGAAGTCGCTCGAGGTCGTCACCTTCCGCTCGCGGGTGCTCAACGCGCTCAAGCGTCACGACGAAGCGGGCAAGCTGGTCGAGCCGCTGCTCGAAGACGACCCCCGCAATCCAGTGCTCCTCGCGCTGCTGGCTGAGACGCGCCTGCTGCAGGAGCGTGGCGTCGACGCGCAGGTGTTGATCGACAAGGCGCTGGGTGAGAACGCGAAGTTCGCTCCCGCGCTGTACGTGCGTGGGCGCTCACTCGAGCTGGGCGGCAACGTCGACGCGGCGGTGAGCGACTACGAGACCGCGATTCGCTCCGACCCGACCTACGCGCCGCCACTGAGCCGCCTCTGGGGCCTGTACCTGAAGCGAAAAGAGACGGGCGAGGCCATGTCGACGCTCGAGCGGCTGCTCTTCATGGGTGAAGCCACCGCGCGGGAGAAGATCGAGCTCGTGAAGCTCTACACCGACACCGGCGCGAACCTGCAGCGGGCGAAGACGCTCATCATCGAGGCGCTCCGCCGTGAGCCGAAGAACGGCGAGTACCTCAAGCTCAAGGCCCGCATCGACCGGGCGCTCGCTCCGAAGCAGCCCGGCATCATCATCATGAAGCACCGCTGATCAGGTCAGCCCGGGCGGAAGGCCGCCCTGCGACAGCAGCGGATCGCCGAAGGACTGCACGTCGGTGAAGCCCATGAAGTGGAAGCAGTACACGAGCAGATCCGAGAAGCTCTTCCGATTCTGGCTCGCGAGGTTCACGTAGCGGCCCGTGCGGAAGAGCTTCTTCGCCCCGCCACCGAACATGACCAGGTTGTTCGAGTTGCCGTGCGTGTCGCCCTGCGAGAGCTCGCTCCAGTGCATGACGAGCGTGTTGTCGTAGACGCTGGTGCCGTTTCCTTCGGGAATGGCCTTGAGCTCGTTGTAGAGGCCGTCGATCGTGCGCTGGTGGAGCAGCCGGTGAACCTGCCGAATCTTCGTGAACGAGGCCGCGCTCGAGTCGTGCGACATCGTGTGGTGGCCGTCGGTGTGGCCGAGCTCGCGGTACACGCGGTCTGAGGTGTTGCCCGACCAGTTGAAGTTGATGGAGCGCGTCAGATCGCACGCGAACGCCATCGCCGAGATCTTTCCGAAGAGCCGGCCCGCGTCCCACCACCTGTCCTGCGAGTAGGCGTCGAAGGCCGCGCCCGGGGTGAGCGTCGTGCACTGCGGCACCTGCGCGGCCATGCCTCCGAGGGAACGCTCGATCTCACGCACCGACTCGGTGTGCTGATCGAGGCGACGCTTGTCGTCGGCCGACAGCTTCGGTCCCAGCTCGGCGAGCTCGGCCTTCACCACGTCGAGCGCCGACTGACGCATGCGCAACCGGCGCAGCGCCGCGTCACGGGCCGCGGGATCGATGCCGGCGAAGATGCGCGTGTACGCCGCGAGGGGATCGGTCTCGGGCGGAATCGGGCTCTGCATGCCCACGGGCCCGCGGTGCGAGTGCTGATTCCAGATGTTGTTGGCGCGATCACCGACGCGGAAGTTGAAATGCGTGAAGCGCACGTTCGGGTTGGCGGACTGAACCCGCTCTCCGATCACGCGATCGATGCTGGGCCCGAGCACGTAGCCGATGGTCTCGCCAGGAGCTCCGCCGATGGGGAACGAACCCGAACCGGACTTCCACGGAGCCAGCGCCGAGCCGCCCTGCTGGTGGCCATCGGCCCGCTGACCCGAGGGCAGGCGGTAGTGGTACTTGTCGACGCCCTCGACGAACAACATGTCGGCGCGCTGCGGCTGGTACGGCGCGAGGAACTCGTCGAGCACGAAGCCCGTCTCGCTCTTGGTCGAGAACCGCCGCGCTTCCTGATCGCCGTTGGCCGTGAAGACCCAGAGCACGCGGCGCGGAGGCATCGCCGCCTGAGCACCGGCAACGCGGGGCAGCAGCGACTCGAGGAAGGGCAGGGCGACCGTCACGCCGCCGGCCTTCAGCAAGCGTCGGCGAGAGAAGTCACTCATGGCGTGGCTCCGGGCTTGAAGAGGAAGTCGTCAGTCTGGGTGAGGGCGACGAAGAGCTCACGCACGTTCCACTGCGAGTCCTTGAACTTCTCGAGCGTGCGCTGGCGGCTGCAGAGGTCGGAGTCTTCTTCTTTGCGACCGTGGCTGAAGCGGAAGAGCTGAGTCACCATGCACTCGCGGGCTTCGTCGCTGTTCGCGAGCTTCGTCATGAGGTCGCTTCCGCTCAGCACCGGGCCATCGGCGTCGCGCGTCGCGACGACTGCGCCCGTCGTCTTCACGGGCCGCCCGTTCTCCATGGTGCGCTCCCGGCCGATGGCGTCGATGTTCTCGAAGGGCTCGCCGAGCGGGTCCAGCATGGCGTGGCAGCCGTTGCAGTTGGGGTTGGTGCGATGCTGGGCGAGGCGATCGGCCTGGCTGAACTCTCCCGTGATGGCGCCGAGGTTGAGCGGCACGTTGTCGGGCGGAGAAGGCACGGTCTGGCAGAAGAGCTGGGTGCGCACGCGCATGCCACGGTTCACGATGCTGCTGCGGGTCTGCTTGTCGTGGCTCACCAGCGCCGCCGAGTTCATGAACAGGCCGCCGCGTTTGCCCGAGGTGAAGGTCGTGCGCTGCCACGTGGTGCCGGTGATGCCCGTCATGCCGTAGTGCCGCGCGAGCTCGCCGTTCACGAAGGTGACGGGCGAGGTCATCAGCGTCTCGAACTTTCCGTCGCCGTCGAGCACCGCGGCCTTCACGAACTGATGCGCCTCTTCTCGCAGCAGGCCCGCGAGGCTCGGCGACAGCCCGGGAAACACCGTCGCGTCACGGCGCAGATCGAGCTCGTCGATGTCCATCCACTGCTCGAAGAAGTTGAAGACGCGATCGGCCTTCGGGTCGGTCAGCATGCGGCGCGCTTCACGCTCGACGTCGGCGGCGGTCGCGAGGCGGCCGGTACGCGCCGCCTCGAGCAGCGCATCGTCAGGGCCCGACTGCCAGAAGAGGAACGAGAGCCGCGACGCGAGCTCGTATGAACCGAGCGGACGAACCGCAGGAACCTCGGCGTCGAGCTCGAGCCGGTAGAGGAACTTCGGCGCCTGCAGCAGCGTGCCGACGACCCACTCCATGCCCGTGCGGAAGTCGGCGCCCATCGAGCCCGCGCGCCACACGCCGACGTAGCGATCGACATCGGCCACCGCGGCAGGGCGGCGATACGCGCGCAGCAGCAGCTTCTCGATTGACTGGCGGGCACAGGCTTCGCCTTGCGACGTCGGGCAGGTGACGAGGCGGGGCAGGTTGGCGGTGCTGGTGACCTGCGTCGCCACCGTCTCGGCCGCGTCCTGGTACTTCTGCATCATCACCGGCTTCACATCGAGAAAGCGGGCGCCGTTGCGGAAGCCCAGCGACGCCGAGTCGGTGATGAAGCCCGCCGTCACCTGCTGGGCGAGCGTGGCGTTGCCGAAGAGATCCTCGATCGCGTGCTGGTACTCCTCGTGCGACAGGCGCCGCATCGGAGCGCTTCCCGGCGTCGGGGACGGGGTACAGGCGGTCACGATCGGCTTTGGGCCCTCAGGCATCGTGACGGGCGTGGTGGTGGTCGGCAGGCCCGTCGTCGGATCGACTCCGACCGGTCCCGCGACCCGCGGACCCATGATCGAGCCTTCACACCCGAGGAGGACGACGAGCGCTGCCGCGAGCTGGAACCGGGTCATGGCGCGGGGAGCCAAAGCGAAGCGTGTGCCACATCTAGCTGCGGTCAACCGACTGATCTCGCTCGGGGGCTCGCCAGAAAGGCGAGCACTCGCGTGAACACTGTGAACGGCGAATGGGGTGTGAACCCTCCACTCAACCGTTTGGAAAATCTCAGCCTTTCGCCTTCTTCTTCTTCGGAGCCGCGTCGGCGACTTCATCAGATTTGGGCGAGCGGTGAGGCGGCTTGCGATCGTCTTCTGCGGGGGCAGGAGCAGCCGCCGGAGCAGCTGGGATCGCGCCCGAGCGAGCGAGCGAGGCTTTGAGCGCCTCCATCAGATCGACGACCTTCGCCTGCGGCGCCGCGACGGGCGTGAGATCGACCGACTCGCCCTTCACCTTGCGATCGAGCATGTCCTTCAGGCGTTCGCGGTACTCGTCCTTGTACTGGGTGATGTCGAAGGTCGGCTTGGCGAGCGAGGTGATGAACTGCCGCGCGAGCCCGAGCTCGGCGTCGCTGATCTTCGCGTCGGGGACGGGGATCTCCGAGAGCGGCTTCACCTCATCGGCGTAGCGCAGGTACTGCATGATCAGCGCATTGCCCATCGCGCGAATGAGCAGCAGGTGCATCTTGCCGCGCGCGACGTACTTCGCGATCGCTGCGTGCTTCATGTCTTCGAGGCCACGCACGAGCAGCGCGTAGGCACGCTCGGCACCCTTCTCGGGAGCGAGGTACGAGCCCGACTCGAAGTAGAGCGGGTCGACGGCGGCGAGCGGCACGAACTCGGTGATGTCCATCGAGCGCGAGCTGGTGAGCTCGAGCTTCTCGAGCTCTTCCTCGTCGATGATCAGGTACTGATCCTTCGCGTACTCGTAGCCCTTGACGATCTTCTCGCGGGGCACCTGCTCGCCCGTCTCGGGATCGATCATCTGCTGCTTGAGGCGGATTTTCTTCTCCGCGTGCAGCTGATTGAACGAGATCTTCCCGGACGAATCGTTCGCCGAGTAGAGCTTCACGGGGATGTTGACGAGACCGAAGCTGATGGTTCCTGAACCGCTTGCGCGAGCCGCCATGGTGGGCCGGGAAACTAGCGCGGAAGCGGCGGCTGTGAAGCGCGATCAGGCAGCTTTCGCAGCCTTCTCGCGTTGCACGTTCATCATCGTCACGACCGCCTTCTGTGAGGCCGTCGCGTAGGCGGCGCCGTCGAGCAGGCGCTGCGCCTCATCGTAGCGGCCAGCGCTGATGGCCGCGGCCACCTTCCCAGCCTCTGCATGGAACTGGCGGTGGTTTTCGATCAGCTGCTGAAACGACTGGCAGTGCCCGCACTCGCTGCGGCCCGGCCCATAGAGCCACGCCCCCAGCTCACAGACGTTGTCCTTGCCGACGCTGGCCTGATCCATCGGCTGCTTCCCAGCGATGGCTGACCGGAACTTCATCTTCCACGCGGCGTGCTTCTCGATGGCTTGCTTGAGATCCATTGCGAACTCCAGGTCGAGGTGTGTCTCGTCCTCGACACGAAGTCCCATGCGCAGAAGGTGTTACTTCGCGTACCACATGCCGATCGTCTCGCCGGTGCGGCCGATCTGCACGATCACGCCGTCGAAGCGCGTCTTGATGCCCTTGATCGATCCGCCGCCCTTCTTCGGCAGCGACCACACGGCCTCGGGCGTGAACACGACCTGAATTCGCAGCGCGCGCGCCTGCACCTGACGGTTCATCAGCTGCATCGTCCAGCCATCGGGCAGCTTCGCGTTGATGCGCAGGTAGGGGAGAATCGCGTTCCCGTTGGCGTCGGTCTTCGAGGGCGCGCCGTGCGTGATCGCGCTGTCTCCGGCGGCGAAGAAGGGCGTCATGTTCAGCACGAACTCGCCTGAGATCGGGTTCGCGTCGCCCATCGAGAGCACGCTCGCCGAGTCTTCGGTGACGATCATGTAGTGCTTGCGACCGTCGGCGCCGCGGCGAAATTCCTTTCGCTTCTCTTCGCACTGCGCGGTCATCAACGGGCCGCACGAGCCGCCGTAGTTGTCGATGAACTCCGAGAGGCTTCCCAGCTTCTCGGCCGAGTCGCGCATCTTCGCGAACTTCTGATCAACATCGGCGAACGCAGCCTGGGAGCTGATCAGCAGCAGGGGAACGAGCCAACGCATGATTCTTCCTCCATTTGAATGTCGCAGTAGGTAGCTAATTTGCCTACACCATCGCACTCTGTAGGCTTCGTCACGTCACACCACACGACAGAGGTGCACGTGAGCGATAGGCGGCAGAGTCTGAGGTTCGACAAGGTCTTCACGGTTTATCTCACCACGCAGCAGGGCATGACGCGGGGGATTGCCAGAAACATCAGTTCCTCAGGTCTTTTCGTCGAGACGCGTGATGCGTTGCCGTTGGGCGGGCAGATCAAGGTGACGTTCACGGGAGACGACGGCACCGAGATGACGGCGCTGTGCGAGGTTCGGTACCAGGTAGCACTCAATTACGCGAACTCGCAGGTCGACGGAGAGCAGATGATTGCGACGTCAGGCACCCGCGGCGCGGGCCTGCGCATCATCGCCTACGAGACGCGGGAGAACCACCCGATGTTGCTCGTCGACCGCGAACGGGTCCTGCACTGATGGGAGTCGGGCAGCAGCTGAGCACGTCGAAGCCCCGCTACCGGTTCGAAGCCGGCCGCTGGTGCATCGATCTGAAGCTCAAGTCTGCTCGGCACCTGTTCGACAACCGCGACCCGGCGCCGTTTCGGGAGCGCGAGCTGGACGCAGAGGCCGTCGAGTATGTCCTCACCTCCGTGGCCGAGATCGGGAAGCAGCCGCTGAGCCTGGTGCTGTCGTTCGAAGAGGCCGAGGCGACGTTGCCGCCCGAGGTGGTGAAGGACGCGATCTCAGCGCACCTTCGCTACGAGATCGAGAAGGCAGGGCTGAGGCTGTCGACGCATTGGCGGCGCGCGCGCTACCTGCTGATCACCGGACTCACCGTGCTCGTGCTGTTCCTGTTCCTCGCCGAGCTGGCGGTGTCGAAGCTGGCCGAGGGCCCGATTCGGCAGATCCTCCGCGAGGGGCTGGTGATCACCGGCTGGGTCGCGATGTGGCGGCCGCTCGAGGCGTTGCTGTACGACTGGTGGCCGCTCATTCGGCACCGCTGGCGGCTCGAGCAGATCGCAGCCGCTCAGGTCGACGTGGTGATCACCCAACCTTGATTCCACCGGGAGGATCGACTGGCGCGAGCCAGATCACTCCCAGCGGCGGCAGCGTCACGGTGAGTGATCCCGGCTGCCCATCCCACGCGCGGCGGTCGGCCTTCATCGGCGCGTTCGAGACGCCGCTGCCGCCGAACTGCTGATCATCGGAGTTGAGGGTCTCGGCCCACCAGCCACCAGCGGGCACTCCGACGCGGTAGTCGTGTCGCACGACCGGCGTCATGTTCGCGATGCAGACGATCTCACGCCACGGGTTCCGGCCGCGCCGCACGAACGCGTAGACGCTCGGCTCCGACGAGTCGGCCTGAATCCACTGGAAGCCCTGCGGGTGGAAGTCGGTCTCGAAGAGCGCGCCTTCACGGCGGTAGCCCTCGTTGAGCGCGCCCACGAAGTCCATCAGCTGCTGGTGCGGCGCGTGCTCGAGCAGGTGCCAATCGAGGGAGCGGCCTTCGCTCCATTCCTGCCGCTGGCCGAACTCACCGCCCATGAAGAGCAGCTTCTTGCCGGGGTGCGCCCACATCCACGCGTAGAGCGCGCGCAGGTTCGCGAACTGCTGCCACTCGTCGCCGGGCATCTTGTTGATGAGCGACTTCTTGCCGTGCACCACTTCGTCGTGGCTCAGCGGCAGAACGAAGTCTTCGGAGTACGCGTAGAGCAGGCCGAAGGTGAGCTGGTGGTGGTGCCACTTGCGGTGAATCGGCTCCTTCTCGAAGTACTTCAGGCTGTCGTGCATCCACCCCATGTTCCACTTGTGGGTGAAGCCGAGACCGCCGCTCGCGACCGGGCGTGAGACGGCGGGCCACGACGTCGACTCCTCGGCCATGACGACGACCTCGGGGTGGACCTTCTGCATCGTCTCATTGAGCTCGCGCAGGAAGAGGATCGCCTCTTCGTTCTCGCGGCCACCGAAGCGGTTGGGAATCCACTCGCCCGCGGCGCGCGAGTAGTCGAGGTAGAGCATCGAGGCCACGGCATCAACCCGCAGCCCATCGACGTGGTACTCGTCGACCCAGAAGAGCGCGTTCGCGATGAGGAAGTTGCGCACTTCGTTTCGCCCGAAGTTGAAGATGAGCGTGCCCCAGTCGGGGTGAGCGCCTTTGCGCGGGTCGGCGTGTTCGTAGAGCGCGGTGCCGTCGAAGCGTGAGAGCGCGAACGCGTCGCGAGGAAAGTGACCCGGCACCCAGTCGACGATCACGCCGATGCCGGCCGCGTGCAGCGTGTCGACGAAGAAGCGGAAGTCGTCGGGGTGACCGAAGCGCGAGGTGGGCGCGTAGTACGAGCTGACCTGGTAGCCCCAGCTGCCGCCGAACGGGTGCTCGGAGATCGGCAGCAGCTCGACGTGCGTGAAGCCCAGGCGCGCGCAGTGCTCGGCCAGCTTCGGGGCCAGCTCGCGCCACGTCATCGGCCGGTTGCCTTCTTCGGTGACGACGCGCCACGAGCCTGCGTGCACTTCGTAGATGCTCATCGGCTGCTTCGAGCGATCAGCCTTCTTGCGCGCGTCGATGAAGGCGGCGTCGTTCCACCGGTAGTGGTGCAGGTGGTGAACGACCGAGGCGGTCAGCGGCGGCACCTCGGTGCGGAAAGCCATGGGGTCGGCCTTCATGAAGGGCGCTCCGTCGCGCGGGTGAATCTCGAACTTGTAGCGCGTGCCCTCGTTCACCTCGGGAATGAAGAGCTCCCACAAGCCGCTCTGGCCCATGGAGCGCATCGGGTTGAGGCGCCCGTCCCAGCCGTTGAAGTCGCCGACGACGCTGACGCCTTCTGCGTTCGGAGCCCAGACCACGAACGCGGTGCCGAACACGCCCTGGTGCTGCATCGGGTGCGCGCCGAGGCGATCCCACAGGCGGCGGTGTGTGCCTTCTCCGACGAAGTGGAGATCGGCTTCACCGAGCGTGGGCGTGAACGCGTAGGGATCATGAAGCGTGAACGCAGCGCCGCCCGCGTAGTCGACGTGCACGAGGTACGGCGGCACTTCTTTCGTCGGCAGGCGGCCTTCGAAGATGCCGGGGAAATCTGGGCGCGGCTTGAGCGAGAACTTCTTGCCGAGCGCTTCGATCTCGACACGGAACGCCTCGGGCCGGAACACGCGCACGAAGACGTCGGTTGGGGTGGGGTGGGCTCCGAGCAGCGAGTGGGGATTTCCGTGTCGCAGAGAAACCAGTCGCGCCAACGCCTCGTCTGACATGCGCGCGACTCACCACATCGGTTCGTGCGCGGCAACGGTGCTTTCCACGTGTGGGGTGGAGCGGTAGGTCGTGACCGTGTCCCAGCGCGACGAGTCGATCGATGCGTTCCGCGGCCTCGCCATCGTGATGATGGTGCCGGCGAATTACCTGGAGCACATCGCCGTGGTGCCGCCGTGGCTGAAGCACGCGCCGGATGTTGGCTTGACGGTGATCGATTTCGTCGCGCCGTTCTTCATGTTCGCGATCGGGCTGACGATGCCGGGCTCGTTACGTCGGAGGTTCGAGAAATCGGGCCGGCAGGCGACGGTGGAGCACGTGCTGCGTCGCGGGCTCGCGCTGATCGGCCTCGGAGCGCTCTTCAGCCTGGGAGAGACGAGCTACGGGTTCAACGCGAAGGGCATTCAGTGGGGAACGCTGCAGGCGATCGGCGCGGCGTCGATGGTGGTGGCTCCGTTCGTGTTCGTGAGGCCGGCGACGCGGCTCATGGCGGCCGTGGTGTTCCTCGTCGGGTATCAGTGGGGCCTGGATGCGATGTGGCTCGAGCAGGTGCTTGCCTCTCCGCAAGCGGGCCTGCCTGGCGTGTTGTCGTGGTCAGCGTTGTTGATGCTCGCGACGGTGGTGGGTGACGTGTTGCCGAGCGGGAAGGTCGCCGTTGGCGGAGTGATCTCACTCGTCGCCGGTGTCGGCTTGTCGTTCGTGATTCCGCTGAGCAAACACCGCATGTCGATTCCGTTCGTGCTGGTGACGTTCGGAGCAGCGGTGATCGTGTTCCTCGTCATGCGCCGCGTTCGTGCTCCGGCATTCTTGCTCGCGTGGGGGAAGAACCCGCTCGTCATGTACTGCGCGCATTTGGTGCTGCTCGGAGCGTTCCTCGTGCCCGAAGCACGGTGGTGGCACTTCGAGGCGAGCGTCGGTCAGGCGATCGTTCAGTTCGCGGCGTACGCGCTGGTGCTGCACCTGATCGCGAGCACGCTCGAACGTCGGAAGATCTTCGTCACGCTCTGATTCACCGCAGCGAGAGGCTCAAGTCGCCGCGGAAGACTTCTCCGCCGTCGGCGCTCGAGCCCGTCACGTACACACCAGCATCGCGGAGCATGAACAGCAGCGTCAGCGGGTCGAACGATCCTGCCGAGCCGGTCGCGGTCGAGTTGAGCGGCAGCTGCAGAATCGGAGTCCCCGTTCCGCCCTGGCTCACCGACGCGCTCGCCACCGCTCCGCTCTCGGTCCAGTTCAGCTCGTACGATCCCGTGACCGGAATGAAGCCACCATCGACCTCGAGCACGAGCTGCCCGCCACCGCCGTAGCCACCGCCGGTCTTCGTGAACTGCGTGAAGCCGATGAACGCTCCACGTGGAATGATCTGCCCGCGAAGTTCTCCGAGCGGCTGGGTCGCGGAAGTGAGGACGAACGATGACCGGAACGCCGACACGGCTTCAGCTTGCGTCCGCGAGAGTCGAACGGTGCCCGAGAGGGGACTCGTCACGCCGCCATCGTTCAACGGCACGATGTTGAACAGACTGCGACCCGCGGGAGCCCCGATCATCAGCACCGCGTTCGTCGGCACCACGTTCATGAACGTCATCGAGTACGCGAGCGTCGACACGCCGGCATCGTCGGTCGAGAGCGTGCACGTCGCAGCGCCGCTCGCCGTCGTCGTGACGGGCGGTACTGACTGCCCGCCCGAGAGCCGCGCTTGATAGTCGCCGTTCACGATGCGTCCTGGCTGAACACCGCCATCTCCGGTGACCGGCGCTCCGCCATCGGTTCGGCCAGCATCAGGCACCGCGAACGACGGAAGCATCGGCAGCGTCGTCTTCACGACACAGCGGCCGTCCTGGCAGGTGAGCGGGCTCTTCGACGCGATCTTCACGCAGTCGAACTGATCGACGCACTCCTCGTTGCAGCCGGTGACGACGAGGACCAACGCGGCGGCGACGAGGCGGGAAGACATGGGCGGGCCTCTTGTATCGAAGGGTTCGAAGGGTTTCATCGGAAAGGCGGGGGCGTGGCGCGCGGAGCGCCAGACAGCTAGGAGCGTACCCGTGCGATCGCTCGGCTCGTTTCTGGTTCTCGTCGTTGTCGCGTGTGGGCCCGTCGAGCAGCCAACCGGGCCGATTCGCACCTGCGAGCGCGTGCTCAAGTTCGCTCCCGCGAAGAGCCTCGATGCCGTGAACGTGCGCGGAGAATGGAACGCGTTCGCGCCCGAGCCGATGACCCGGCGCACCGACGGCACCTGGGAGTTTCGCAAGACGCTCGACCCGCGCGCCAACGGGTACGCGTACCGCTTCGATCTCGGCGCTGATGGGTTGATCCTCGATCCCTCCACCGGCTTCACGCGTTGGCTTGGAGAGACGGAGCACTCACGCCTCTTCGCTCCTGATTGTTCGGCGCCGTCGCTCGAGGTGACGAACTTCCTCACGACGAATGCAGGCTCGATGACGGTCTCGGTCACCGCGTACCTCGGCACCGCGAAGTCTCCGCTCAAGCCGCCGAGGCTCACGCTCGATGGAGAAGTGCAGTCGGCTCCGTTCGACAAACTCACCGGCGTCTTCACCTTCGACGCGACTGGCCTCTCGCAGGGAAAACACACCGCGAAGATCACGCTCGAAGACGAAGCGGGGAAGACCGCAGAACCGGTGTTGCTCCCGTTCTGGATCGAGCGCGAGCCGTTCAAATGGGAAGAGGCGATTCTCTATTTCGTCTTCACCGATCGGTTCCGTGACGGTGACACCTCGCTCAACAAGACGACCGACAACGTCGCCACGCAGGCGAACTACCAGGGCGGAGACTTTCGCGGCGTCACCCAGGCGATCGAAGACGGCTACTTCGACAAGCTCGGCGTTCGGGCGTTGTGGCTCTCTCCGCCAGACGCGAACCCCGACGGCGCGTTCGACGGCTCCTACGGCCAGAAATACACCGGCTACCACGGCTACTGGCCCAGTCAGCCGCGCGCCGTACAGCCACGGTTCGGCTCCCTCGCGGACCTGAAGGCGCTGACGAAAGCTGCTCACGCCCGTGGCATTCGCGTGCTCACTGATCTCGTCCTGAACCACGTGCACGATCAGCACCCCTACGTCGCCCAGCACCGCGACGACGGCTGGTTCAACATCGGCAACGGCTGCGTGTGCGGAATGAACGGCTGCGGGTGGGAAGAGAAGCCGCTCGTGTGTTCCTTCACGTCGTACCTGCCTGACTACAACTGGCGAAACACCGCCATGGGCGACCAGTTCGCGGCGGACACCATGTGGTGGCTCGAAGAAGCCGATCTCGACGGCTTCCGCCTCGACGCGGTGAAGCACCTCGATCACATCGGCGGGCGCACCATCAACCAGCACCTCGCGAAGATCAGCGCGATCACCAACACCGACTACTACCTCGTTGGTGAGACCTTCGTCGGCTCGGACGGTCGCTCGCAGATTCGGGCGTACATCGGCCCGCAGGAGCTCGATGGGCAGTTCGACTTCCCGCTCTACTGGCCGGTGGTGCAGGCGTTCGGGCGTGGCGATTCGCTGGTGCCGGTGGACGAGGCCGTGCGTGCGAGCGAGGCCTATTACACGCCCGAGACGCTCAACTCGCCGTTCCTCGGGAATCACGACGTCGCGCGCTTCATCTCGATCGCGGCGAACCAGATCGACTCGGACGCGAACGGCCAGGCGTGGAGCAACAACAAGCCACCGGCGACCATCGAGAGCGACGAACCGTTTCAGCGAACGAAGTGGGCGTTCGCGTTCATCCTCACGCAGCGTGGCGTGCCACTCATCTACTACGGCGACGAGATCGGCCTGCCCGGCACGGGAGACCCCGATAACCGCCGCCCGATGAAGTGGAGCAACCTCTCGTCTCGCGAAGCCGACCTGCTCGACTTCATGCGCAAGGTGGGCACGGCGCGGAAGCAGAGCAAGGCGCTGCGAAGTGGCGTGCGCGACACGCTGATCATCGAGCGCGATCTCTACGTCTACCAACGCGCGACCGAGGACGACGGCGCCATCATCGCCATCAACCGCGCTGGTGAGCGCACGGTGAACCTGAGTCTGCAGCGGGCGTTGTCTCGGCTCCCGGTCTCGCTGAAAGACGCCGTGAGCGGAGCCTCGGTGACGATCTCATCGTCAGGGCAGCTCACGATTCCTGCGCGCAGCACGATGGTGTTGATCAAGCCCTGACGAAGGTGCCGTGGAAGCCGAGTGGGACCGGAAGAGGGACTTCGCAGCGCGCGAGGGTCTCGAGGTTTCGTGAGTCGAGCACGAAGAGCGCGGTTCGATCTTCCTCGAGGTGCGAGCCGACCGTGATCAGCACGTCTGCGTCGCCTTCGGGCGCGCGCACGAGCAGCGGCTCTCCCATCGCCCAACCCGCGAAGACGGCGTGCTCCATGACCCTGGCCTTCGCGTCGAACCGTACGACCGCTGCACCTTTTTCACCCTGACCCGGAAATCCGGTCGCTCCGAAGACCACACCCGTCGGTCTCCCTGCATCTCGCTTCAGGTCGAGCCCCGGGAACTCGAAGTTGGCGCCAAGCCGTTCGACCTCGGCCTCTGCCTTGCCCGGAACGAGGCGAAGGCGCAGTGCCTGCGGAAGCAGCGGCGGGAAGGTCTTCAGGAGGGCAGGGAGACGAACCTGCTCCACGATGCTCGCGTCGTCGTAGGCCAGCAGGTCGATGACGGTCGCGTCGCCTTCTTCGAACGTGTTGATCGTGTGGAAGACGAACATGGGCGGAGCGCGGTGTTCGCGAATCGCGCCACTCGCACGATCGACCCGCACCATCGTCGTCCCAGCCTCGGGCCTGAACCGGAAGTGATCGATGTACCCGCGCTGGCTGAAGAGCATCGTGAGCGGATCGACATCGAATGGGTGCGCGACCATCACCACCGAAGAAGGGCTCAGCCCGAACGCGTGCTGATACGGCGCGCGGGCACACGGCCAGCGTGCGATCACGCGCCTCGTTCTGGATCCCGGTGTGTATTCGAGCGCCACGAGCTCCGATCGTCTCGAGAGCGCGGTCCCGACGTTCACGATCACGCCTCGTTCGAAGTCAGGCAGCGGGTGGGCGAGCATCAGCAGGTCACGCGGAAGCTCGTCCTTCCACTCGATCTCTTCTTTCGCCGCGAGCGTCACCGGGTCGACGCGTACCGGCCGTGGAGTCTCGGTCATGGCCCAGAGTTCGTCGCCGAAGCGCTGACAGTTCACGTTCGCGTTGGTGGCGATCTCGCCGAACGGGTTGAGCCGCTTCCAGATCGGCCGCCGCGAAGTGGTCCCGAAGGTCGACAACGTGGTGTCGCCGCCCGCCTGCCGTACGACGGCACTCGTCTCGAGCAGGCGCTGACGAAAGCCGACGCCTTGCTCACCGATTGAGAAAGCGAACAGCGCGCCCAGGCCGTCGAACCAATGCTCGGCCTGCCAGCCGTTTGACTCGAACACCGCCGGGCACGTGCGAATGAGCTCGCCTCGGAGCCACCCCGGCAGCGCGCCCACCACCTCGGCCTTCGCTTCACCGACCGACAACTTCGATCGGAGCGGTCGTCGGATTGCTTCGGGGCGTGCGTTCATGTTGACACTGTCTATCGACGGGCATGACAGTGTCAAGGCGTGGCGAAGTTGGCTCCGATCGTGGCGGCCAGCATCTGATGCGTCTCGGTCGAGCCGATCACCACGCACTTCTGCGGTGACAGCTTCGCGCGATGACAACCCTCGAGGACCAGGCCGGGCAGGGGAGGCCGGCACCAACAGGTCGGCGGACCGCCACCATGTGGACAGATGAGGGCGGTGGCTCCGAGTCGTGCTGCAGCCGCTTCCACGGCTGCCTTGTCGGTCTCGGTCCACGCGAACACGAAGGTCGGCTCGTCGGTGCGTTCGAGCTTCGCTGCGACTTCCAAGGCGACGAACCGGCCGGTCCCGCCATCACGAACCGCGCGAACGAACGGCCGCGTCTCGAGCACGTCGAAGCCCTCGTCCTTCGAGGGCGGCTCCAATTCACGCACGGTGCGGAAGTGCGAGAGCGGCGTGAGCCCGGTGTTGTCGCGTTGCTTCTTCAACTCCTCCGGACCCAGCAGGCGCCCGTGGGCCTCGAGCATGCGCTGAATGACGTTCACCTGCGCTTCGTGGAGGGGCACCTCCATCCAGATGCCGCGCACCTTCGCAGCCTGCTTCTTCGCCGCTTCGATCGTCGACGCTCGGGTCGCGCGCGTCGTGTACGTGTTGTCGAGCACGGCGTGCGTAGCGCCCTGCGCGAGCGCGCGAGACATCGCCAGCGCCGTGTCCTTCATCGTTCCGCCGAGCAGATCGCGGTTGAAGCGGACGAAGCCGTTGCTCACGTACTCGTCGACGAGCCGTGACTTGCCCGAGCCCTGAATGCCCATCAGCAGCACGACCTCGGAGCGCGTGTTGCTCGCCGACGTCACTGCAGGCGCTGGCGCTGCGAGGGCGGGGAAGGCCTCTCGAAGACGGACTCGCTCTACCTCCGTGAACACGACCGTCCCAGCGGTTGCGGCGTCGATGATGGTCTGAGGGCGTCGTGCTCCCGGAATCACGCTGACGAGCGGATTCAGATCGAGCACCGCAGCCAACGCGATGGCTGCTTCCGAAACGCCGTGCGCCACAGCGAGTTCACGAAGCACGGAAGACCCGGTGAGCCGGCTGAGCCGCTTCGGCCCGCCCAGCGGCGAATGGGCCATCACATCGAGCCCACGTTCAAAGCAGCGAGCCAGCACGCCGGACAGTCGCGCGCGATCGTCGAAGATCGACAGGCTCTGCTGCACCGCCGAGATCGGAGCGATGGTCAGCGCCTCGTCGATCTGCCCGACCGTCACGTTCGACAACCCGATTCGTTTCGCCAGGCCCCGGGTCAGCACCTCGCCGAGCGCGCGCACCGACGTCGCGAATGGCACCGACGGATCAGGCGCGTGCAGAAGATAGAGATCGGGCGCACGCCCCAGGGCCGCCACCGTTCGCTCCGCGTCTTCGAGAATCGACTTCGCGCGTCCATCAGGTCGCCACGCGCCGCCGGGCCGACGAAGGCCACCTTTGCTGACGACGATCGCGTCCGAATGCGACGAGAGGGCCTTCGCGAGCAGCCGCTCGTTCTCTCCGAGATCGTCATGGGCGCAGTACGCCGTCGCCGTGTCGAAGAGTCGAACCCCAGCCTCGAGTGCGGCATGAATGACGGCGATCGGCTCCGGAGCCGGCTCGGTCGACAGCCGCATGCACCCGAGCCCGATGCGCGGAAGCACCGCTCAGACCTTCTTCGCGTCGCTCGTCTGCCCACCGAACAGCGGCGCGGGCGCGACGAGGTAGTCCGACCAGCGGCCCTTCTCCTTCTCTTCGAGCACGCGAATGTCGGCGCGAATGCGCTCCCACTCGGTCGGCGGAATCGCGAGAAACACCTGCACCAGATGGGGATCGAGCTGCGTGCCTCCGAGCCGCCCGATCTCGCTGAAGGCCACCGCTGCCGTCGAGCCCTTTCGATACGGCCGGTCCGAGGTGATCGCGTCGAAGGTGTCGGCGATGCAGAAGATTCGCGCGCCGATCACGATCTCTTCGCCCTTCAGGGCGCGAGGGTAGCCACGGCCGTCGAAGCGCTCCTGGTGCGAGTAGACGATCTGCGCGGCGTCCTGCAGGTACGGAATGTTCGCCAACATGCGGTAGCCCATCTCGGGGTGCTTCCGCATCTCGACCCATTCATCGGGAGAGAGCGGGCCGGGCTTGAGCAGAATGTTGTCGCGTACGCCGATCTTCCCGATGTCGTGCAGCAACGCGCCCTGCTCGATGTGCATCAACATGTCGCCGGCGAGCCCCGCGGCCTCGGCGATGCGTCTGGTGAACTTCGCCACGCGCCACGAGTGCCACTGCGTCTCGGTGTCGCGATAGTCGAGCGCGCGGATCATGCCTTCGAGCAGACCGTTCGTTCGTTCGACGACCTGCTGCTCGAGCATCGCGTTCAAGGTGGCAAGGCCCTCGTTGCGCTGCGCGAGCTCCTTCGTCAGCCGACGGTTCTCCTGAACGAGCCGGTAGTAGTCGACTGCTTGCTGGAGGCCGAAGCGAAGGTCGTGCAGCTGCCACGGCTTGCCGATGATGCGAAACACCTCGCCGCGATTCACCGCTTCGATGGCCACCCTGAAGTCGTTCGCTGCGGTGATCAGCAACCGAACGGCATCGGGCCGTTTCGCGCGCAACACACCGAGCAGCTCGACGCCGTTGAGGTTCGGCATCATGAAATCGGTGAGCACGAGATCGAAGTCGGTCTCCTGCGCAGCCTCGAGCGGATCGTTGTGAACGGTGACGGGGTGGCCCATCGACTCCAGCACCCGCCGCAGCACTTCAGTGATCGATGGGTCGTCGTCGACGACGAGAAAACGCTCCATGTCGTTGATACTCCTGAACTTTCTTTGCGGGGGCCCCGACTCTAGCGCTGTCCAACCATGGCGGACCCGAAAGTGTCGGTGCAACGCTTTTCTGGCCGCAAGGCTGAACCGTCGTCTACCATCGCGTCACCTTATGGCGAGAGGCCCGACGCGCGCGAAGTCTCCGGTCCCTCAAACCCCTGCGGCAACCGGGCGTGTCCCTGTCATCGTGATGGGCCTCGGCGTCATCGGGCAGGAGATCGCGAAGGCTGCGCTGGCTCATGACGAGGTCGAGCTGATCGGCGCGGTCGACACGAGCCCGCAGCTCACCGGCCGGCCGCTGAGTGAAGTGCTCGGTCAGCCCGTCGGCCAGATGAAGATTCAGTCGTCGCTCTCGGCGGCAGTCGCGCGGCGCAAGGGCGTGGTGCTGCTGCACGCGACGGGTTCCCGACTTCCGCAAGTGAAGGATCAGCTGCTCGAGGCGATGTCGCACGGGCTGCACGTGGTCTCGACGTGTGAAGAGCTCGCCTTTCCCTGGTTCCACCACCCTGAGATCGCCGAGAAGCTCGACGCCGCGGCTCAACGCGCTGGCGTGTCGATCGTCGGCAACGGCGTGAACCCGGGCTTCGTGCTCGATCGCCTCGTCGCCACCCTTGGTCAGGTGTGTGGCTCCGTTCATCACGCGAAGGTCTCTCGCACCGTTGACGCACGCACTCGGCGCGAGGCGCTGCAGCGCAAGGTCGGCGCGGGGCTGTCGGAGGACGAGTTCTTCAAGCTCGTCGATCAGGGCCGCATCGGTCACGTCGGCCTCGTGGAGTCTGCGGCACTCTGTGCGCTCGGCCTCGGGCTCGACTGCGACGACTACGAAGAAGAGCTGACGCCCGTGTTCGCCGACGAAGAGATCACCGGCGGCGCTTTCACCGTGAAGAAGGGCCAGGTCGCGGGCATGCATCAGGTCGCGGTCGCCCTCGACGACGGCCAGGAGCGCGTGCGCCTCGAGCTCACCATCGCGCTCGGTGCCGACGAGCCCGGTGACGTGATCGAGCTCGACGCTGATCCGAAGATCAAGGTCGTCATTCCCGGTGGCATTCCTGGAGATCGCGCCACCGCGCATCTGGTCGTCAACGCTGCACCCCGTATGACTGCCTCGGAGCCCGGGTTGTTGACGGTCCTCGAGCTCCCCGCCGGTCGTTGAGGAGACTCATCACGATGCTCGATCGCGCTGCCGTAGGACGCACGACACCGCCCACGCTGAACGAAGTGGAGCGGGGTGCCATTCGCCGGTTCGCAGAGGCGCTGGGTGACTACAACCCGATCTACTTCGACGCCGAGTACGCACGCGCGTCGGGCTTCAGCAACGTCGCCGCCCCACCGTCGTTTCCGATCTCGTTCGCCGCGGGGAGCGATCTGCGCGAGCTGGTCGGCGTTCCAGCCCGCAACCTGCTGCTCGGCGAGGTGAGCTTCGAGTACGAGCGCGCCATCGTCGCGGGAGACCGCCTGCTCGTCACCAGCCGCGTCGCCGAGATCTCCGATCGCCCTGGCCCTGCAGGCCGCGTCGAGGTTGCCGTGATCGAAGACGAAGGCCGCGATGAAGAAGGCCAGATGGTCTTCCGTGCCCGCCGCTCGTACGTCGTTCGCCTCACCCGGGAGTCCTGATGCCTCCGCGCAAGCTCTACTTCGAGAACGTTCGCGTCGGTGACGAGCTGCCGGCGATGGCGAAGTCGCCGATCGATCGCGTGCAGCTCTCTCGCTACGCCGCCGCCACCAACGACTACAACCCGCTCAACATCGACGAGCTGCAGGCGAAGGCCATCGGCATGCCGTCGGTCGTCTCTCCGTCGACGCTCGGGCTCGGCTTCCTCGGGCAGCTCGTGACCGACTGGGCGCGCGGCGGTCAGGTGAAGAAGGCCGCGGCGCGCTTCACCCGCATGCTCTGGCCCGGCGACACGCTCGTCTGCAAAGGCCGCGTGAGCGATCGCTGGGGCGAGGGCGGCAGGTACCACGTCGAGCTCGACGTCTGGGCCGAGAACCAGAAGGGTGAGCTCGTCGTTCGCGGCAACGTCACCTTGAAGGTCTTCTATTCGTTCGAAGACGAGACGCGCTTCCGCACGGGCCAGCCACCGCTCATCGTGAACGTGCCGCGTGAGTCGATCCTCGTCGCGCCTCCCTCGCCTGCGCCGTCGCCTGCGGGAAAGGTCTCGGCTGCCAAGGGCAAGGTGTCGGCGAAGGACTCGCGCAAGCCTGAGAAGAAGGCAGCGAAGAAGGCGGCCAAGCCCGCGAAGGCTCCAAAAGCGAAGGCGAAGAAGGCCGCCAAGGCCGCCAAACCCGCGAAACGGAAGAAGTAGTTCCGCTGTTGTGCCGCGCCGCGTCGAAAAACGTTGACTTGAAAATCAGGTGACGCGCAGGATTCGGCTCGTTACGACGCACGGTGTCACGTGCCTCGTGACTTGGCAGTTGGGCCGTTTCCTGGAGCCACGCACATGTCCGTTGGAATCAACCGCTACAAGGCGGATCTTCGCGAGTTGCAGTTCGTGTTGTTCGAGCAGTTCGGGTTCGACGAGATCGCCGGCAAGGGTCCCTACGAAGGCTGGGATCAAGAGACGGCCAAGTCGATCCTCCAGGAGACCTACCGCTTCGCGCGCGAGGTGCTCGGGCCCCTCAACGGCTCGGCCGATCGTGAAGGCTGCAAGGTCGTCGACGGCAGCGTGATCACGCCCAAGGGCTTCAAGGACGCGTGGAAGCAGCTGTTCGAGGCGGGCCTCAAGCAGATCGCGGTGCCCAAGGAGTTCGGCGGGCAGGGCGCTCCGTACGCGCTGTATGCGCTGATCGAAGAGCTCACCTCGGGCGCGAACACGGCCTTCAACATGTACCCGGGCCTCGCGTGGGGTGCTGCCGAGGTGATCGGCCAGTGCGGCACCGAGCACCAGAAGAAGCTCTACGCCGACAAGATGTTCAACGGCCACTGGGGCGGCACCATGTGCCTCACCGAGCCGCACGCAGGCTCGGACGTGGGCGCGGCGGCGTCGAAGGCCGTGAAGCTGCCCGACGGCCGCTTCAAGATCAGCGGCACCAAGATCTTCATCTCGGGTGGTGATCACGATCTCGCCGACAACATCGTGCACCTCGTGCTCGCGCGCATCGAAGGCGCTCCGGCCGGCACGAAGGGCCTCTCGCTCTTCATCGTGCCCAAGCGCCGCGTGAACGCCGACGGCAGCCCGGGCGCGCTCAACGACGTGCAGGTCGCGTCCATCGAGCACAAGCTGGGCATCAACGGCTCGGCCACCTGTGTCTTGAACTTCGGCGAGAACGGCGAGTGTTTCGGTGAGCTCGTCGGCACCGTCGAGCACCAGGGCATGCCGCAGATGTTCCGCATGATGAACGGCGCGCGCATCGCGGTCGGCATTCAGGGCCTCGCGGTCGCCTCCAGCGCCTACCTGAACGCGCTCGAGTACGCGAAGGACCGCAAGCAGGGCGCGAACTTCAAGCACTGGAAGGATCCGTCGAAGCCGCGCGTCGCGATCATCGAGCACCCCGACGTTCGCCGCATGCTCCTCGAGCTGAAGAGCCACGTCGAAGGCCTGCGTGCCCTCGTCGTGAAGCTCGCCGCGCACCGCGATCTCGCGATCATCTACCAGGGCAAGGACGACGAGAAGTCGACGTACCACCAGAGCCAGGTCGACCTGCTCACGCCCATCGTGAAGGCGTACGCGAGCGACGAGTCGTTCCGTCTGTGCGCCATCGCCGTGCAGGTCTACGGCGGCGCCGGCTACCTCAAGGACTGGCCCGTCGAGCAGTACCTGCGCGACTCGAAGATCTTGAGCATCTACGAGGGCACCAACCACATTCAGGCGATGGATCTCGTGGGCCGCAAGCTCGGGCAGAACGGCGGAGCGAACTTCCAGACGTTCATGAGCGACATCGCCACGTTCGTCGAGAAGCACAAGAACCACCCCATCTTCGGCAAAGAGGTCGAAGCGCTCGGCAGCGCGTCAGAGGCAGTCGTCTCGACGGCGATGGGCTTCATGGGCTGGAGCCAGTCGGACAAGGTCACGCTCGTTCCGCTCTCGGCCAACCGGTTCCTCGAGATGATGGCGAAGACGACGGTCGGCTTCGTGCTGCTCGACGCCGGCGTTCGTGCGGAAGAGGCGCTCGCCAAGCTCGGTAAGGACGCGGCTGATCGCTCGTTCTACGAGGGCAAGCGGTACTCGGCGCTGTACTACGGCCGCAACGTGCTCCCGCAGGTGAAGCAGCTGGCTGAGCTCGTGACGTTCGAAGACACGAGCCCGATCGAGATCTCCGACGCCGCGTTCGCGTCGTTCTGATCCACGCCTTTCGAAGCCCCGTCTCCTTCGCGGGAGGCGGGGCTTTTTCATGTCACGATGAGCGCCATGCGGAGGGTTCGGCGCGTGCTCGTGGCGGTGCTTTCGATTCTGGGTGCCTCGTACGTCGCGATCGCGGTGCTGGCCTTCGTCGCGCAACGAAAGTTGCTGTTTCCTGCGCCGCCGACGGCCGTGAAGCCCTCGCCGTCGTCGCAGGTGATCGACCTGCCCGAGACGGTGTTGTTGTTCCGTGCGCCTTCGTCGTCGACAGGACGCGTGGTGGTGCACTTCCACGGCAACGGTGAACAGCTCGCGTGGACGGAGTGGATGGCCGATGCCTGGCAGCAGCAGGGCCTCGGCTTCGTCGCGGTCGAGTACCCGGGCTACGGGCTCGCGAAGGAGAAGGGCGCTCCGTCGGAGGCGTCGATCGTGAAGGCCGCAGAGGCGGCGATCGGGTGGCTCGAAGGGCAGGGCGTGACGAGGGAGCGACTCGTCATCTCGGGTCAGTCGGTCGGCTCTGGCGTCGCGGTCGAGCTCGCGAGCCGAGGCATCGGGCAGAAGCTGGTGCTCTTCACGCCGTACACGTCACTGCCCGACGTCGCCGCGAGCATGCTGCCGTTTCTTCCCGTGAAGCTGCTCATGCGTGACCGGTTCGACTCGGCGTCGAAGGCCGCGAGCGTGAAGCAACCGACGCTGATCATCCACGGCACTTCGGACGAGGTGGTGCCCTTCGTGCTCGGCGAGCGCCTGTCGACGCTGCTGCCGAACGCGACCCTGGTGCGGATCGATGGCGGTCATCACAACGACGTCGCCGATCGATCCGAGGTCTGGAGCGCGCTCGCGGCGTTCGTTCGTTGAGGCTCGGCTGGGCCGTCAGTACACGTTCACTTCGACGTTGCTCGGGTCGAGCGGGCGCTCCATGCCGTGGCCGTTCGCCTGAACCCGATTCGCAGAGATCCCCTCTTTCTCGAAGAAGTTCCGCAACGACTCGGCGCGCTGATCAGACATCGACTCGCTCTCGTTGCGCGTCGCCTGATCGGTCACGAAGACGTCGAACTTGATGCGCGTTCCGGGGTTGGCCTTGAGCAACAACGCGAGCTGTTTGAGCACGCTCTCGCTCGCCGGGGTTGGCTGGGCCTTTCGAGTCAGGAAGTCGATCTTCGCGCGGAGCTGCAGCTTGCCGTTCACGAGCGCAACCTTGCTGTCGCCAGGGTCAGCACAACCGTCGTCGTCCAGGTTGCCGTTGATGGTTTCTTTCTCGGCGGGGCACTTGTCCTGAGCGTCGGGGACTCCGTCTTTGTCTGCGTCGGCGAAAGCGACGGCGGGTTTCGAGGGCTCGGTGGCCTTCACCTCCGGCTCACGCTTCGGTGGAGCGACTGCCCAGGTGTCGACGTCGGTCTTCGAGGGCTTGTCGTCCCTCCGCGTCTCCTCCACCGGCTCCTGCTTCCAGAAGGGCAGCGGCGTGTGCTGGTACGAGATGCCCGCCACCACGGTCCACCGGGGAGCACCCCAGCCGCGGGTGAGCCCGCCACCTGCGCCCAACTCGATCGCGAACCTGTCGCCGATTCGGTACTTCACGCCCGCGAGCGCATCGACCGGGTTGCCTGCCTGCCCCGAGCCCGAGAACCCGACCGAGCCGGTCACCGACACCTGGAGCAGCAGGGTGTTCTGGTTGCCGAACAGTGGGAACTCACCGCCGAAGCCCCACGTGAACTCCTGGCCCACCTTCAGGTTCAGCAGCCGCTGCTCGGCGGTGCGGAAGACGAAACCGACGTTCGCCACGAGGCGAAGAATCGGCAGCGTCAGCTCGGCCATGGCGCGCGGAGCGATCAACACGGGCCCGCCTCCACGAAACGCGGCCCGGTTCCCCGTGGGGAGCGAGATCGGCATCGTCACGCCGACCTGGAACGCACGGTCACGCGGAAAGATGGCGTACTTCGGCACGATGCGCAGATCGCCCGCCGAGAAGCCGCTGATGGCAGAGCCAAGCGAGGGATCGAGCGCCGTCAGCTCCTGCCCACGCACGAGCGACATCGGCATCGCGAGCGCGATCTCGAAATGGTCCTTCATCGCGAGGCCGACCGAGAGATCGAAGAAGGTGAGGTCGTCGACCAGTCGCACCACGGCGTCACGGCCGCCTGGCGTTCCCAGCACGAGGGGATCATCGGCGTAGCCAACGAAGACGCCACCGAACGGCGTCATGTGCGGCGCCACGCGCGCTGAGTCGAGGTTCAGGAAGTCCTGGCTGCCGGATCCCGCCTTGAACCGCTGCACGTCGATCGACGTGTTGACCGAGCTCTGCGCGAGGGCAGAGAAGGGCAGCGCGAGCACCACCGCCGCCACGAGCCCGGCCTGACGTTTGCGGCGCGCAAGGAACACCACAAGCCCCACGAGGAGCAGGCCCGTCGGCGTCTGCGTGCACCCTCCGCCGCCACGCGCCTCGAGATCGTCGAACTTGTCGAGCGGGTCGGAGCCGCGCTGGCGCTCGGTGCCGTCGTTCGCACCACCGCCGTCGGAGTCAGCGGTGTTCGGGTCGGTCTCTCCGGCGTCGAGCTTTCCGTCACGGTCGGTGTCTTCGTCGCCGTCGATCAGGCCGTCTTCGTCGGTGTCGGCCACTTCGGGGTTCGTCGGGTTCGTGCCGTTCTTCTCGATGCCGTCGTCGATCTTGTCTCCATCGGTGTCGGCCTTCGAGGCGTCCGTCTCGTTCTCGTCGTCGCGGCCGTTCTTGTTCGCGTCCTCCACGCCGTCATCGAGCCCGTCGCCATCGCTGTCGACGACCTTGGGGTTCGTGGTGCTGCTCGGGTCGGCGTCGGCCACGAAGAAGCCCTTCGAGACGTCGGTCTCGCGGGGCTTGAGGGTCTGCTCGGTGGCGCCCGTCTCGGTGCCGTCGAAGATGCCGTCGTTGTCGCTGTCGGGATCGAAGGCGTCGATTCGACCGTCGCCGTCGGTGTCGGTGATGCCATCAGCGCCGTCGAGCACTCCGTCGTCGTCGCTGTCGCCGTCGTTGGGGTCGAGGCCTGCGTTGCGCTCGGCCGCATCGGTGAGGCCATCGCGATCGGCGTCCTGGCGGTCGTCGGAGGGATCGTTCGGGTTCGTCTCACCCGCATCGATGCGCCCGTTCGAGTTCGCGTCTTCGGTGCCATCGCTGTCGCCACCCGAGTCGGTGTCGCGGCGCAGCGGGCTGGTGGTCGTCGTGGGATCGGCGTCGGCCTTGAAGACGGTCAGCCTCGTGTTTCGGCCCTGCGGCATCGTGAGCCCGCGCTCGAGCCCATCAGGCAACATGTCGCCATCGGTGTCGGTGACCTTGGGATCGGTCTCGTTGGTGGCCTTCACGCCGTTGCGATCGATGTCTTCGTTTCCGTCGAGCAGCCCGTCGTCGTCCATGTCGTCGTCGAGCGGGTCGGTCATGCCGATCTTCACCTCGACGCCGTCAGAGATGAGGTCGTCGTCGGTGTCGGGATCGTTCGGGTTCGTGCCAGCGACCAGCTCGTCGTTGTCCGAGAGGCCGTCGCGATCGGTGTCGGCGCCGATGGTGAGCGACACGATGGCTGCGGCGATGCCGTTGTTCGAATCACGAACCGTGTACGTGAACGAGTCAGGCCCGATGTAGCCGGCAGTCGGCGTGTAGCGAACGAGCAGCCCATTGGGCGTGATGACGAGGCGGCCGTGCGCGGCAGGAGAGGTGACGACGATCGCCAGCGTCTCCATCGGGTCTGGCGCGCTGGTGTCGTTGGCCAACACGTCGAGCACGTTGTCGACGCTGTCCTGGGCCACGCTGAAGACGTCTGGCGTCGCGGTTGGGGCGTCGTTCTGGTTCAGCACGTTCACCGTGACCGTTCCTGTGGCGGTGCCTCCGTTGCCGTCGGTGATCGTGTACGTGAAGGTGTCGGTGCCGAAGGTGTCTGCAGTGGGCGTGTAGGTGACGCTCGCGCCACCCATGACGAGCTGAGCGGTGCCGTTCGTCGGTTGCGTGACGGCGGTGATGCGCAGCGACTCTCCCGTGTCCGGGGCGATGGAGTCGTTCGCCAGCACGTCGATCGCGTTGTTCATCGAGTCTTCGGCGACGGTCGCGCTGTCGGCAGTCGCCGTGGGCGGGTCGTTCACGGGAGTGACGGTGATCCCGATCGAGTCGGTGTCGCTGAGTGCGCCGCCGACGCCGGTGTTGCCGAGGTCGTTGGTGACGATGCGCACCGAGGCCATGCCGTTGAAGTCGGCGGTCGGCTGGAAGGCGAGGGTGTCGAGCGCCGCGTTCGCTTGCACGAGGGTGGCGAGGAAGGTCATCGAGCCATCGTTCGTTCCATCACCGACGGTGAAGACGAGCCCCGTGGTGGTGGTGAGGGTCAACGTGCCATTCGTGGCCGAGAGGGAGATCTGGATCTGCTGAGCGGCGGCGTCGGGGTCGCTGACCGCGATCGCGCGCATCGCTGCGGCGTTGAAGGCCAGTGTGCCGTCTTCGACGACCGTCTGTGCCATCGGCACCGCGTTCACCGGCGGGTCATTCGCCGGGCCGACGATGATCTGCACCGTCGCCGTCGCGGTCAGACCGCCGCCATCACTCACGGTGTACGTGAAGCTGTCCGAGCCGTTGTAGCCGGGGTTCGGCGTGTAGCGAACGGCTGTGCCTCCCGGCGCGATGGTGACGGTGCCGTTCGTCGGCGTGCTCACCATCGTCACGGTCAGCAGTTCATTGGTGTCAGGCGCGAAGGAGTCGTTCGCCAACACGTCCAGCGAGTTGCTCGAGGAGCCTTCGACGACGCCAAAGGTGTCGTTCACCGCGCTCGGAGGATCGTTCACGGCCGTGACACCCACTGAGACGGTCGCGGTGGCCTGGCCGCCGTTGCCATCACTGATCGTGTACGTGAACGAGTCCATGCCGTTGAAGTTGGCGTTGGGTCGATAGGTGAGCATCGTGCCGCCTGCCGACACGATGCCGTTCATGGCGCTGCCAACCGCGACGATCGTGAGCGTCTCGGGGCCGTCAGGCAGCGACGAGTCGTTGAGGATCACGTCGAACGTGCCGACAGCGTCTTCCGCGACCGTGAAGTTGTCGTTCACCGCCGTGGGGGGATCGTTCACCGGCGTGACGTTGATCGAGACCGTGTCGTCATCGACCCGTGCTCCACCGTTGCCCGTGTTTCCGTTGTCTCCCGTGGTGATGCGAACCGACGCGGCGCCGACGTAGTTGGCCAGGGGCCGGAAGGTGACGGTCTGCAGGGCGGCGAGCACGGGCGCCAGGCGGCCGGTGAACGTCATCGAGAGATCGTCGACGCCGTCACCGTCCTGGAAGGTGATGTTGGGGACGACCGCGACCGAGATGGTTCCGGCGGTGGCAGTCAGCGTCAGCGTGAGCTCGCCCATGCCGAGGTCGACGTCTGCGACCGAGATCGAGTTGCCCGTGCCCACGGTGAAGACCAGCGAGGTGTCTTCGATGATCGTCTGGCTCGGCGGCACCGTGTTGATCGGCGCGTCGTTCACGGGGTTCACCACGGTCACCAGCGTGGTGGCGTCGTTCGACATCTGGGGGTCGGGCACGGCCGTCGAGACGGACACGGGCACCGAGAGCATGCCGCCTGCCATCGTCACGTTCGCCGTGATCGTGATCGGCTCGGCCATGCCTGGCGCGAGGGAGCCGCGGCTACAGGTGACGGTGACTCCGGAACGGCTGCAGGACCAGTTGGTGCCAGTCGCGCTGATGAAGGTCGTCTCGGCTGGAATCGTGAAGGTGACGCGCACCGTGGTGGCTGTGCTCTCACCCGCGTTGTTCACGTTGATCGTCCACACGATGTTCGAGTCTTCGTCGACGGGCGACGGGTTGGCGCTGATCGCGATCGACAAGTCGGAGCGCGGCGAGAGCGTGTCCGTGTCGATGGCCAGGTTGTTGAGCAGGTTGGGGTCGTTGATGATCGGCGGGCTGAACGCGGAAGCCTGGTTCACGAGCGTGCCGACCGACCCGGGGTTGATCGTGCCGGTGATGGTGAAGACGACCTCCTGGCCCGAGGGGATGTTGACGAGGGCGTTGATGCTGCCGGTGCCGGAAGCTGGGCAGGTGGCCGCGCCAGTGCCTGCGCAGGACCACATCACGCCGGTGAGCGCGCCTGGCATCGTGTCGATGACGCGGGCTCCGTTGGCACCGCCGGGGCCGAGGTTGCGCACGCGCAGCGTGTACGTGGTCATCGTGCCAGGCACCGAGGTGGTGACGCCGTTGGTGATGGTGACCTCGAGGTTGGCGGGCTCGAGGCAAAGGGGAATGTCGACGACCTGGTTTGCGACGATGGTGGCGACGACCGCGGTCGGGTTGCCTGTCGCTCCGCGGGTCGCGCCGTTCGAGGGGAACTCGGTGAGGCCGTTCGAGGCAGTCGTGCCGCCGGGACCGCCCGCAGTCGACCGCGTCACGGTACCGCCGGCCGTGGCGATGAAACCACCCGAGCCGCCGCCGCCCGGGCCAGTCGCCTCGTCGAGGCCCGAGGAGATCAACTGACTGCCACCTTCGCCACCGTTGGCGGCGATCGAGAAGCCGCCGATGGCGTTTGCGCGCACGACGACGGTTCCACCAGCGCCACCACCGCCGGGTGAGTCGCGGTGTGATCCCACCGTGTTCGCCCCCGGAGCGCCGTTCGCCACGAGTGCTCCAGCGCCGTTCACCGTCGTCGCCATGACGTAGATGAGCCCGCCGCCGCGGCCGCCTGCGCCCGAGGCGTTCTGATCGCCGTCACCAGCGCCGCCGCCGCCGCCGAAGAACAGCCGGCCCGTGGCCGAGGGATCGAGGGGACGCCCGCCGAGTCCACCGCGCTCGCGCCGCGTGTTGCCACCCCACGAGACGGCGCCAGGCCCCGTCGTCACCGCGTTCTGGTTGGTGGCCGAGAAGCTGTAGCCGCCCCGCCCGCCGCCCGAGTTGTTCGCCAACGCCGCAGCTCCGCCCGTGTTCGTTGGAAGCGAACGGCCCGGGTCGAGCTGCCACGCCTGAAAGCCGATGGCCGTCGCGTCCATCACGCCCTGACCGCTCCACAGGTTCGTGTTGGTCGCGTTCGCACCGCCGCCGCCACCCGCGCGCACGGCGTTGCCACCACCGCCTCCGTTCGCGGGAGCGCCTCGGCCATAACGTCCGTTCGCTGAGTCGTAGGTCGCCTGATAGCCGGCGATGCTCTCGCCCTTCTCACCGCCCAGATCGGCCGTCGCGCCGCGGTTGCTGGTGACGTCAGTGGCGAGCGAGGCGGTCGAGTTGTCCGTTGCTCCGCCGCGAAAGCCCAGCCCGCCGACATCGATGGTGCCCTGCAGGGTCAACGTGTCGCGAACGTGAATCGCGACGATGCCACCACGCTGGCCGTCCCAGGGAAGCGCCGTCACCGTGCCAGTCATCGAGACGGTCAGCGCAGTGAACTGGGGAATTCGAACGACCTGCGTGCGGCCGGCGGACGAGTAGGCGTTCCTCAGACCCGCGCAGCCATTGCCGATGGTGATCGTGTTGCCCGCGATCGACGAGACCTCGACCATCTCGTGAAGCCCGGCGCCGTTGAGCGCGGTGACGCTGCCGTAGGCCGCCGTGTCTGAGGCGTCGATGGCGGCGCCCTGCGCCTGGTGGATCATGATCAGATCGCCGGCAGCGAGCGGCCCGAAGGTCGCGCTGTCGAGTTGGGTCACGTCAGCGACCTGCAGCGTCGTCGCTCCAGCCGCTGCGTTGGCGGTGAGTGCCGTGTACTCGTTGAGCTGCACCACGCCGTTCACGGTGAACGCGCCATCCTGGCCGACGATGGCCTGGGCTGCCTTCGCCACCTCGGCGGAGTGCTTCTCGGTACAACCCACGGCGAGCACACCCGTCAGCAGAAGGACGAGCCTCGAGACGTTGATCACGTGAAAGCCTCCCAGACGACCGCGGGTGCTGGCCGAGTGAAGAATTGCGACTCTAATGGAATCCCATGGCACACGACCACCAACGTCTGACTGACGCTGGTGGGGACGGGGTGCGGGGAAGTGGGTGCGGTTGCGTCAGATCAGCGCGGCGCCGAGCTCGGGCGCGTTGCCGAACGACTCGGCGTACCGCGAGAGGAAGCCCTGGCGGGTGAAGGCGTGCTCCTGGCAGCCCTTCTTCTCGATGGCGTAGGTCGCAGCGAGCGCGGCGACGCGGCCGGTGACGTCGAGGGGCAGCGCGCGCGAGAGGCCGAACGCGAGGCCGGCGAGGTACGCGTCTCCGGCGCCGGTCGGGTCGACGACCGAGGTGACCTTCGCGACGGGGATCTCGATGGTGGGCTTGCCGCGCTGGAAGATCCGGCTGCCCTGCTCACCGCGCGTCATGATCGTCAGCGGCGCCGAGTCGATCAGCTGCTGCTCGGTCATGTCGGTGGCCTTCGCCATCATGCCGAACTCGTAGTCGTTGCCGATCAGGGCGGCGCAACCGTCGAGGCCCGAAAGGATCTGCGCCTTCTCGAGGCGGGGCGTCTGCTTGCCCGGGTCGAAGATGTACTTGGCGCCGATGCGACGGCACTCCTGCATGTGACGCATCATCGACTCGGGGTCGGTCGGCGAGATGAGGGCCCAGTCTTCCTTCGACAGGCCGATCGACTCGAGCGTCACCTCACGCGCGTGCACCACGGCGCCCGGGTAGAAGGCGACGATCTGGTTGTTCGCGATGTCGGTGTTGATGAAGCAGCTGGCGGTGAACTCGTTGTCGACGAGCTTGATGCCGCGGGTGTCGATGCCGAGCTTCTCGAGTGCGTTGCGGTAGTCGACGAAGTCCTGGCCGGCGGCCGAGACGATCGAGGTCTTCCCGCCGAGCAGCGCGAGGTTGTAGGCGATGTTGCCAGCCGTGCCGCCGCGCATGCGCTTCATCGAGTCGACGAGGAAGCTGACCGTCAGCATGTGGACCTTGTCCGGGAGGATGTGGTCCGAGAACTTCCCGGGGAAGTTCATGATGTAGTCGTAAGCGAGGCTGCCGGTGACGATGACGCGCATGTGTTCGATTCCTTGAAGGTGACTTCGGCCCGCCCATAGCGCAGCCGTGAAGGGCTGACGAGAGGCGAAGGCCGGTACCGCTCCATCGGAATGGAGAGGACCGGCCCGCGTGAGACGAAGCCGAAGCTGAACCTGATGAGCTGAGCCGCAACTGCGGTCCCCGAGCCACCAGCGGCTCGGCGAATGTGGTTCAGCGCAGGCGGAGTCGAACTGGGAGACTCAGCTCAACTGCCCTTGAGCGTCGACTTGATCAGATCGCGGTTGAGCTCGGCGATGACCCGCGTGGGGATCTCCTTCGGGCACGCCGCCTCGCACTGCGAGAGGTTGGTGCAGGTGCCGAAGCCCTCGGCGTCCATCTGCATGGTCATGTTCTTCACCCGCTCGTACCGCTCGGGCTGACCCTGCGGCAGGTGCGCGAGGTGCGAGACCTTCGCCGAGACGAAGAGCATCGCCGAGGCGTTCTTGCAGGCCGCCACGCACGCGCCACAGCCGATGCAGGCCGCCGCGTCCATCGCGAGGTCGGCGTCACGCTTGGCGACCGGCAGGGCGTTCGCGTCGGGCGTGCCGCCCGTGTTCACCGAGACGAAACCACCCGCCGCGATGATTCGATCGAAGGCCGACCGATCGACCACGAGATCCTTCACGACCGGGAACGCCTTCGCGCGCCACGGCTCGATGTAGACCTCGTCGCCGTCGTTGAAGTGCCGCATGTGCAGCTGGCACGCGGTGACGCCCTTGTGGCCGCCGTGGGGCTTGCCGTTGATCACCATCGAGCACATGCCGCAGATGCCCTCGCGGCAGTCGTGATCGAACGCGATCGGCTCTTCGCCCTTCTCGACGAGCTTGTTGTTCACCACGTCGAGCATCTCGAGGAACGACATGTGCGGGTTCACGTTCTCGGCGACGTACTGCTTCATCTCGCCGGGAGCGTTCTTGTTCGGCTGCCGCCACACGTGCAGCGTCAACTTCATCAGTTTCTCGTTGCTCACTTGTAGCTCCGCTTCGCAGGGTGCACGTACTCGAACTTCAGCGGTTCCTTGTGGCGAGCGGGGGCCTTCCCGTCGCCCTGGTACTCCCACACGCTCGCGTGCATGTACTGCTCGTCGTTGCGCACGCACTCGCCTTCTTCGTCCTGGTGCTCTTCGCGGAAGTGACCGCCGCACGACTCGTCGCGATCGAGCGCGTCGCGGGCCATCAGCTCGGCGAACTCGAGGAAGTCGGCGACCCGGCCAGCGCGCTCGAGCTCGATGTTCAGGTGATCGTTGGTGCCGGTCACCTTCACCGTGCTCCAGAACTCCTCGCGCAGCGCGGGGATCTTCTGCAGCAGCTCGTTGAGGCCCTTCTCGTTGCGGGCCATGCCGCACTTTTCCCACATCATCGTGCCGAGCTCGCGGTGGAAGCTGTCGGCCGTGCGCTTGCCGTTGATGCCGAGCAGCTTGTTCAGCTTGCCGTTCGCGTCGTCGAGCGCCTTCTTGAACTCGGCGTGATCGGTCGTCACCTTCGGCTGCTTCGCGTTCGCGAGGTAGTGACCGATCGTGTACGGCAGCACGAAGTAGCCGTCGGCGAGGCCCTGCATGAGCGCCGAGGCGCCGAGGCGGTTGGCGCCGTGATCGGAGAAGTTGGCTTCACCGATGACGTGCAGCCCCGGCACCGTCGACATCAGGTTGTAGTCAACCCACAGCCCACCCATCGTGTAGTGCACGGCGGGGTAGATGCGCATGGGCCGCTCGTACGGGTTCTCGCCCGTGATCGTCGCGTACATGTCGAACAGGTTGCCGTAGCGCTCGGCGATCTTGCCCTTGCCCAGGCGCTTGATGGAGTCGGCGAAGTCGAGGAACACGCCGCGGCCACCGGGGCCCACGCCCTTGCCGGCGTCGCAGGCCTCCTTCGAGGCGCGCGACGAGACGTCACGCGGCGCGAGGTTGCCGTAGCTGGGGTACTTGCGCTCGAGGATGTAGTCGCGCTCGGCCTCGGGCACCTGATCGGGAGCCCGGGTGTCTCCTGCCTTCTTCGGCACCCAGACGCGGCCGTCGTTGCGAAGGCTCTCGGACATCAGCGTCAGCTTCGACTGGTAGTCGCCCGAGACGGGAATGCAGGTGGGGTGAATCTGCGTGAAGCAGGGGTTGCCGAAGCCGGCGCCCTTCTTGTGCGCACGATACGCCGCGGTGACGTTGCAGCCCTTGGCGTTGGTCGAGAGGTAGAAGACGTTGCCGTAGCCGCCGGTCGCGAGCACCACCGCGTCGGCTGCCCAGGCTTCGACTTTGCCGCTGACGAGATCGCGCGTGACGATGCCGCGGGCGTGGCCGTCGATGACGACGACGTCGAGCATCTCGTGGCGCGTGTGCATCTTCACGTTGCCGAGGCCGACTTGACGCTCCAGCGCCTGGTAGGCGCCGATGAGCAGCTGCTGACCCGTCTGGCCCTTCGCGTAGAACGTGCGCGAGACCTGCGCGCCGCCGAACGAGCGGTTGTCGAGCAGGCCGCCGTACTCGCGGGCGAACGGCACGCCCTGTGCGACGCACTGATCGATGATGTTCACGCTGACTTCGGCGAGCCGGTACACGTTCGACTCACGCGCACGCCACTCGCCACCCTTCACGGTGTCGTAGAAGAGGCGGAAGGCCGAGTCGCCGTCGTTGCGGTAGTTCTTCGCGGCGTTGATGCCACCCTGCGCGGCGATGGAGTGCGCGCGGCGGGGGCTGTCCTGGAAGCAGAACGTGTCGACGCCGTAGCCGAGCTCGGCGAGCGTGGCCGAGGCCGAAGCGCCGGCGAGACCGGTGCCGACGACGATGATCTTGTACTTCCGCTTGTTCGCCGGGTTCACCAGCTTCATGTCGAAGCGGTGCTTGGTCCATCGCGCTTCGATGGGGCCCGTGGGGCTCTTGCTGTCGAGGTTCATGGCTTGATGATTCCCAGGAAGACGGAGACGGGGATGCTGATGAACGCCGCGCACAGGCCGTAGCCGATGACGAGCGACGCGTTCTTGAGGAAGGGCGTCCACCGCTTGCCCCACAGCCCGAGGTGCTGGAAGAGCGAGTAGATGCCGTGCGAGAGGTGCTGCGCGAGGAGCAGCTGCGCCACCACGTAGAAGCCGGCGATGAGCGGGTTCTTGAAGCCCTGCACGAGCATGTCGTACGGGCTGAAGACGCCGGTGGGGCCGAGCGCGTCGGTGACGCTGACGGCGCGCAGGGTGAAGTGGGCGATGTGGTAGGCGAAGAACGCCGCGATCACGAGACCCGAGATCACCATCGTCTTGGCGGCCATGCGGGCGGGCGTCTTGTTGTCGTAGGCGTAGGCGACGGGGCGCGCGGCCTTGTTCACGCCAGTGCTGCGAACGGCGAAGAAGAAGTGCAGGGGAATCGCGAGGAACAACGCGCTGCGGGCACCCCACAGCAGAATCGGGTTGCCCTTGAGGCCCGCCGCATACGCGTTGAATGCGTCACGGCCGACGAAGGCGAGCAGGTTGCCAGCGAGGTGGCCGGTGACGAACACCCACAGGCCCAGGCCGGTGAGGGCCATCATCACCTTCGAGCCCACCGAGCTCGTGAGGAAGTTCACGGCGTGCCCGATGAGGGTCTGGCCCGTGTCTCGTTTGAGTTCAGCAGCAGTCGACATGCACAGCTCCTTGCTTCGTGACGAAAGGACGCGGGTTCTTACCCATGGCTGGGTGCGTCAGCCACGCTCCTGTTTCATGCGAGCCCCATGCAGCAACAGCAAAATCGCGCGCATCTGTGAGCAGCGGTGATGCACGGCTGGTTGTGACGAAGCGGTGAGCCCCTTAAAGAGCGGGTGAATGAGTCGTGACGTGGTGGCCAGCGGAGTCGGAGCGGATGGCAAGCCGCTCGAGTGCCCCGCGCCGGTGTCGCTGCGTCGGGAAGTGCGCTTCGCCGCGCCGATCGCGCTGACGGTGATGGGCGCGATGATGCCCGCCACTGTCGTGATTCCGGTCATTCGTCCTTTCGTGGCGGCTGGCTGGCCTGGCGAGGAGTGGGTCTTTCACGCGTTCATGGCCATCAACCTGCTCGGCGCGTGTGTCGTGGGGCCTGCGTTGGCGGTGTGGGCTGATCGCACGGGTCGGCGGCGTGCGCTGGCGGGCGCCCTGGCGTTGCTCGACGCGGTGATGATCGCGCTCGTTGCGCTCAAGCCTCCGCTGGCGGTGATGCTGGGGCTGCGCTTCGTGCAGGGCGCAGCGAGCGTTGGAGCCGTCTCGATTCTCATGGGCGCCGCGCGCGGGCGAACGACGAGCTCGGCCGCGACGGGAATGATCGGAAGCGCCGTGGTGCTCGCGCTCGTCATCGGCATTCCGCTCGGCGCGATCCTGGGAAAGTCGTCGCCCTCGTTGCCGCTGTTCGTCGGCGCAGTGCTCGGTGGGCTTGCGGGGCTCGCGGCCTTCGTCGTCATTCCCGAGGGCACCTCCTCCCGGCTGTCGGGACGTGACGTGTGGTCGGCTCCGGGCGTGAAGTTGCCGGTGGTGGTGGTCGGGCTCGAGCGGTTCTCGGTGGGCGCATTCACGGTGACGCTGCAGTTGTTCGCGTTTCACGTGCTCGGGCTGCCCGATGGAACCGTGAGCCGCTGGTTCTCGATCTTCCTGGTGACGTTTGCGTTGGCGACGGTGCCGCTGACGCGGGTGGGAGATCGAATCGATCGGCGCACGCTCGTGGTGATCGGCGCGCTCATCTACGCAGCGATGTTCTTCTCGATTCTGGTGCTTTCGCCCCGGTGGATTCCGGTGTCGCTCGCGCTGGGGGGCTTGGCGTCGGCAGCGATCTACGGGCCGAGCTTGTCGCTGGTGACGCAGGCGGTGCCGTCAGAGGCGCGCGGCTCGGCGATGGGACTGCTGAACGCTGCGGGTACGTTCGGCATGTTCGCTGGAAACGTGATCGCCGGGCTCGTCGCCACGGCGTTGCTGTCGCAGGGCAGTGATCGCGCGACCGCGTACTCGGCAGTCTTCGTCATCGCCGGAGCCAGTCAGTTGATCAGCGCGCTCCTCGGTGTGCTCGCCCGTCGTCAGGCCTGACTCAACGCCTGGTCGAGATCGGCCCAGAGATCGTCGACGTGCTCGATGCCGACACTCAATCTGAGGAGTGACGGCGGCAGGTGATCCTGCCCGTGGATCGCCGCCCGGCGTTCGATCGTCGACTCCACCGCGCCGAGACTCGTCGCGTGTTGAATGAGGCGAAGCCGGGTGCAGACCGCGTCGGCAGCTGCCGCATCGCCACGAACGTCGAAGGAGATGATCGATCCGAAGCCCTTGAGCTGCTCCCGGGCAATGGCGTGGGTCGGGTGTGACGGGAGCCCGGGGTAGCGGGTGAGGGTGACGTTGCGATGCTGGCTGAGCCGCTCGGCCAGGACCATCGCGTTGCTCTGCGCTCGCTCCAGCCGCAGCGCCATCGTGCGAGCACCACGAACGGCCAGAAACGCCTCGAGCGCGCCAGGCGTGGCCCCGCTCAGCTCACGCGATCGCCGCAGCGCCACTTCGAGCTCGGGCCTTCGAACCGTCACGACGCCTGCGAGGAGATCGGAGTGCCCACCGATGAACTTTGTCGCTGACTGAAAAGAGAAATCGGCACCCAGCTCGAGCGGCTTCTGGTTCAGCGACGTCGCAAACGTGTTGTCGACAGCGATCAGCGCGCCAGGCTTTCGAGGCGCCGCACAGATCGTGCGCACGTCGGCAACGGTGAGCAGCGGGTTCGACGGAGACTCGAGCCAGAGCAGATCGGCCTCGGTGCAGGCGTGAACCCACGCAGCTGTGGCGTCGACGGGAAGCCGCTTCACCTGCCACGCGCCTTTGCTGCGCCCAAGCTCGGCCAGCCCGACGACGCCCTGATAGCAATCGTCTGGCAGCACGATCTTCGCGCCCACGTGCAGTCGATCGAAGATCGCCGCGACGCCCGCCATGCCCGACGAGAACGCCACCGTCTTCGCGTCTTCGAGCGCGCCCACGACGGCCTCGAGCGCTTCCCACGTCGGCGTGCCGTCATCTCGCGAGTAGGCGCGATCGGCTCCGAGCACGAAGTTCGAGGCAGGCACCAGGGGCTGGTTGAGGGGCGCTCCCGGTCGCCCATCACGGCCCGCCGAGACGAGAATCGACTCCATCGAAGCGCGCTTGGTGCTCATACGCTTCGCTCATAGCTGGGAATCGTGTGTGCACGAGTCGCAGCTGACTCCGCGCAAGCGCTCGATGATCTTGCAGGACAATTCCCTGTTTCATCGCTACGACGCCCCGCCATCTCGAAGCACCACCGCGAGGCAGGAGCGAAATGAAAATCCACGAGTATCAGGGCAAGCAGATCTTCAAGAAGTACGGAGTCCCCGTGCCGCGCGGCATCGTCGTGCGCACCGTGGATGACGCCGAGAAGGCCGCGAAGGAGCTCGGCACGAAGGTCACCGTCGTCAAGGCGCAGATTCACGCGGGCGGTCGCGGCAAGGGCGGCGGCGTGAAGATCGCCAAGAGCCCCGCCGAGGCGAAGGAGCTCGCCTCGAAGATCCTCGGCATGATGCTGAAGACGCTGCAGACCGGCCCCGAGGGCCAGAAGGTGCAGACGCTCTACATCGAGGAAGGCCTCGACATCGACAAGGAGTTCTACCTCGGCGTCACGCTCGATCGCGCCAGCAGCCGCATCACGTTCATGGCGTCGACCGAAGGCGGCGTGGAGATCGAAGAGGTCGCCCACAAGCACCCCGAGAAGATCCTCCGAGAGGCTGTCGACCCGGCCGTCGGCTTCCAGGCCTACCAGGGCCGCAAGCTCGCCTACGGGCTCGGCCTGACCGGCGACTCGGTGAACTCCTTCGTGAAGTTCTGCACCGCGCTCTACAAGGCGTACATCGAGACCGACGCGGCGCTCGCCGAGATCAACCCGCTCGTGCGCCTGAAGGACGGCTCGATTCTCGCGCTCGACTCGAAGATGACCTTCGACGACAACGCGCTCTACCGCCAGAAGGACGTCGTCGAGATGCGCGACGTCGCCGAAGAAGACGAGCGTGAAGCGAAGGCCAAGGAGTTCGACCTCGCGTACATCGCCCTCGAGGGCAACATCGGCTGCATGGTGAACGGCGCCGGCCTCGCGATGGCCACGATGGACACCATCAAGCTCGTCGGCGGTGAGCCGGCCAACTTCCTCGACGTCGGCGGTGGCGCCACGAAGGAGAAGGTCACGGCCGCGTTCAAGCTGATCCTCGCCGACCCCGCGGTGAAGGCGGTGCTGGTGAACATCTTCGGCGGCATCATGAAGTGCGACGTGATCGCCGAGGGCATCATCGCGGCTGCGAAAGAAGTGCAGCTCAAGATCCCGCTCGTGGTTCGCCTCGAAGGCACCAACGTCGAGCTGGGCAAGCAGATCCTCGCGAACTCCGGCCTGAAGATCACGCCGGCCGACAACCTCCGCCAGGCCGCCGAGAAGGCCGTCGCGGCGCTCAAGAGCTGAAACAGGAACCGACACCATGAGCATTCTCGTCAACGCAGACACGCGCCTCATCGTTCAGGGCATCACGGGCTCGGCCGGCTCGTTCCACGCCAAGCAGTGCCTCGACTACGGCACCAACATCGTCGCCGGCGTCACGCCCGGCAAAGGTGGCCAGAAGTTCGAGGGCAAGGTTCCCATCTTCGACACCGTCGAGCAGGCCGTGAAGGCCACTGGAGCGAACGCCTCGGTCGTCTTCGTGCCGCCTCCGTTCGCGGCTGATTCGATCATGGAAGCCGCCGACGCCAAGCTGCCCCTCGTCATCACCATCACCGAAGGCATTCCGGTGAACGACATGGTGAAGGCGAAGCGCTTCCTCCAGGGCACGGGCACGCGCCTCATCGGCCCGAACTGTCCTGGCGTCATCACGCCGGGCGCGAAGTGCAAGATCGGCATCATGCCGGGCCACATTCACAAGCCGGGTCGCATCGGCGTGGTCTCGCGCTCGGGCACGCTGACGTACGAGGCGGTGTTCCAGGTGACGGGCCTCGGCCTCGGCCAGTCGACGGCCGTCGGCATCGGTGGAGACCCGGTCAACGGCACGAACTTCATCGACGTGCTCAAGCTGTTCAACGAAGACGCCGAGACCGACGCCGTGATCATGATCGGTGAGATCGGTGGCAGCGCGGAAGAGGAAGCGGCTGCCTGGGTGAAGGCGAACTTCAAGAAGCCGATCGCGGGCTTCATCGCGGGTGCCAGCGCGCCTCCGGGCAAGCGCATGGGTCACGCCGGCGCGATCATCTCGGGCGGCAAGGGCACGGCGTCAGAGAAGGTGAAGGCGATGAGCGAGGCTGGCTACGTGATGGCGTCGTCGCCGTCCGAGCTCGGCACCACACTCGTCGAGGCGATGAAGCGCAAGGGCATGAAGGTCTAAGCGTCACTTCGTCATGAAGCACTTCGAGCGCCGGTGACTCCTTCGTGGAGCACGGCGCTCGAGTCGTGTCAGGGCTTCAGCGCGGCATCGATCGCGGCGGCGAGTTCGTTCGCTGTCGCCTTCAGCGAGTCGGGGGCCGTCTTCTGAGCGGCGAGCTGGTGCAGGTGGAAGCGCAGCCCGAAGAGGATCTCGCTTCCGGTCGAAGAGAAGTCGATGGCGTCTCGCAGCGCCGTCGCCGACTCGATCAGCCCGGCCGCTTCGAGTCCTTCAGCGAGCGCGCGCGCCTCTTCCGTGAAGTTTCTCAATCGACGAACAGCTTGGCATCGATTGGGCTACGCCTCGGCTCACAAAGGCGACCATGAAGAAGCTCTCGTTTCTCGACCGGTACCTGACGTTGTGGATCTTCCTCGCGATGGGGCTCGGGGTGCTCCTCTCGTCGGTCGCGCCGGGCTTCGCGAAGGCACTCTCCGAGCTCAGCATTGGCACCACGTCGATTCCGATCGCGGTCGGCCTCATCGTGATGATGTACCCGCCGCTGGCCAAGGTTCGTTACGAGGAGCTGCCGCGCGTCTTCAAGAACCGCAAGGTGCTCGCGCTCTCGTTGATTCAGAACTGGGTCGTCGGGCCGCTGCTGATGTTCGGCCTCGCGGTGCTCTTCCTGCGCGATCGACCGGACTTCATGCTGGGGCTCGTGCTGATCGGCATCGCGCGCTGCATCGCCATGGTGCTCGTGTGGAACGAGCTCGCGCGTGGTGACCCCGAGTACTGCGCTGGCCTCGTCGCCTTCAATTCGATCTTTCAGGTGCTGTTCTTCCCCGTCTACGCGTGGCTGCTGGGCGAAGTGCTGCCGCGCGCGCTGGGACTTCCGGCCGCCTCGATCGACATCTCGATGATCGAGATCGCGAAGACGGTCGCGCTCTATCTCGGCGTGCCGTTCGTGGCGGGCTTCGTCACGCGACTGGTGCTGCGTCGAGCCCGCGGAGACGAGTGGTACACGCAGAAGTTCCTCCCGAAGATCGGCCCGATCACGCTCGTCGCGCTGCTGTTCACGATCGTCGTGATGTTCTCGCTCAAGGGCGAGCAGATGCTGCAGCTGCCGTTGGACGTGCTGCGCATCGCGCTGCCGTTGTTCATCTACTTCGTGATCATGTTCATGGTGTCGTTCGTGATGTCGAAGCAGGTGGGCGCGACGTACGCGCAGACCGCCACGCTCTCGTTCACGGCCGCGTCGAACAACTTCGAGCTCGCGATCGCCGTGGCCGTCGCGACGTTCGGCATCGGCAGTGGTCAGGCCTTCGCGGCGGTGATCGGCCCGCTCGTCGAGGTGCCCGTGCTGATCGGTCTCGTCTCGGTCGCGGGTTGGTTGCAGCGGCGAATGTTCGCGGTCGCTGCGTGATCAGGGGTCGCGGCCCTGAATCGCTGGAAGCGTCTTGAAGCCGTCGCACGACTTCTTGAGCCCCAGAAAGAAGGGAATGGAGCGCCACGTCATCTTGAGCCAGCCGATCCAGGCCCGGAATCGTGAGGGCGTTGCCTGACCGGCCCGCTGAACGGCCTTCTGGAAGTCGATCACGTACGTGTCGACCTCTCCCAGTCCCTCGAGCTGTTCCTTCATCGGCTCGGCCAGCAGCTTCATCTCGGCGTCGAGCCGCTCGAAGACCGGCGTACTCATCAGCACGTACTCAGGCACCGTCACCGAGTTCTTCAGGAACCGATGCACCGTGATCACGTCGACCCCCGCCAGCTCGGTGAAGCGCTTCACCTTCTGCAGCGCCACCTCGCCGAGGTGCGAGACGAACTTGAGCGTCAGCTTGCTCGCCTGCACGCACCCGTCGCAGGAGCAGACACGGTTGATCTCGAGCTCGGCGCGGCGATCGATGAACGCAGTGCGGATCTTCACGATGCGCTCGCTGAACGCGGCCAGCTCATGCTCCTTCGGCGTGTCAGGCAGCTTCGCGTAGAAGAACGCCGCGTCACCTTCGAGCTTCGCCAGCTCGTACTTCGGGGCCGCCGCATCGATGACCGCCTCGAGCAGCTGCGCGACCACGTACTGCGCGTGCGCCAGGTTGATCCGGTGCACGGTCATGAACTTCGTGTAGCCACCGATGTCGGCAATGACGAGGAGCGCCCGCACGCGGCGCACTCTACCCGCGAATTGATCACGGACACGGTGTCGACTGATTGACCATTGAGCGCTGGCGCGAGGCGGCGCAGGCTCCGCGCCCATGAAGATCGGCCCACCGTCGCTCCCCAAAGTCCCGAACCTGGTCGATGTGGCGAAGTCGCCAGCCGCCCCGGTGTCCATTCCAGTTCCGGTGCCGAACCTGCCGTCTTCGAGCTTCACGCCCGCCGCGGGAATGGAGCGGCGCTTCTCGGTGCGTTTCCTCCAGGGCATCGAGCCGCGCCTCACGCTCGCGGGCGTCGACGCGGGCCTCGTGAAGGAGCTCGGCCACCGCTTCAAACACATGGATCGCACGGGCCTCGATCGGGAAGGCCGCGTCGTCGATCGCCTGCTCGAGTCGGCGAACCCCGCGCACGGCATGGCGCTCTACGGCCTGATGGCCCAGCTCGGGTCGATCGTCTCGCCCAACGGCTCCAGCGTCTCGGCGAACGCCGAAGGCTCGTGGACGGTGCGGCCCTTCGGTGGAGAGCCGTTCGAGCTGCTCGCGAAGGCAGGCCAACGGGCAGAGCTCGGCGGTGGTTTCTCGGCGATCACGAAAGACTCGAGCACGGTCGAGGTCGCCGGCCAGTCGTTGAACCGCGAGGTGGCCGAGCGAATGGCTCAGCGCTCGGCGGAGTTCACCATGGCCCTGGGCCCGGCCTCAGCGATGCTCTCGACGACGCACAACCCGGCCCCGATGGTGGGTGTGGTGGGCTGGTACCTCTCGCAGACGACCTCTGACTCGCTCGCCGCCTTCGGTCACTTCTTCGATCGCGTCGGCGCCCCCGGTGTCGGCGCGGCCTGCAGGGCTGGCGCGACGGGAACGGCCATCACGGCCGACCTGTTCGGAACCATGGCCTCACCCGCGACGGGCAGCTCGCTCTCGAGCGGCATCGCGCTCATGACGCTGAACGCGATGCCGAGAGCTGCGCACGACGGGGTGATGGCGTTGCTCGAGAAGGCCGGCCGCTCTGCCGCGCCCAGCAGCCGGTCCGATCCGCTGCTCGAGAAGGCCGCGATGCTCACCTTCGTCGCGAAGAACCCGATGCTGTTCCTTCAGGCTGCCGACACGAAGGCGGAGCAGGGGATGGGTGCGCTCTCGAACTTCGCCGCGAAGATCCGCGGAGCGGCGCGCGACGTCATTCTGTCTGCTTCGAGCTGACGTAGCGCTTGCCCGAGAGCCCGTTCCGGGCGAAATCGGCCCGCATCATGGCCATCAGCCCCGCCCACTCCCTGGACTTCGAGCGCCCGCTGCTCGAGCTCGAGAAGAAGATCGGTGATCTGCGCACGATCTCCCGCTCCGGCGCCATCGACATGACGCAGGAGATCGGCCGCCTCGAGAAGAAGGCGAAGAAGCTGCAAGAGGAGATCTTCAACGATCTCTCGCGCTGGCAGGTCGTTCAGCTCTCGCGCCACAACGCCCGCCCATACTTCCTCGACTACGTGAACCTGCTGTTCACCGACTACTGCGAGCTCGCGGGTGATCGCCTCTTCGGCGAAGACCCCTCGATCGTCGGCGGTTTCGCCCGCTTCGACGGCCAGCCCGTCATGGTGATGGGCCACCAGAAGGGCCGCAGCACGAAGGAGAACATGCTGCGCAACTTCGGCATGCCGCGCCCCGAGGGGTACCGGAAGACGCGCCGCTTGTTCGATCTCGCCGCCCGCTTCAACCGGCCGATCTTCACCTTCATCGACACGCCGGGCGCGTACCCGGGCATCGGCGCCGAGGAGCGTGGTCAGGCCGAGGCGATCGCCGTGAACCTCGAGGTGATGGCCGGCCTCCCCGTTCCCGTCATCAGCACCGTCATCGGTGAAGGCGGGTCGGGTGGGGCGCTCGCGATCGGCGTCGGCAACCGCGTGCTCATGATGCAGTACTCGATCTACTCGGTGATCTCGCCCGAGGGCTGCGCGTCGATTCTCTTCCGTGACGCGACCCGCGCCGACAAGGCCGCCGAGGCGCTCAAGCTCGTCGCGACCGACTTGAAGGCGCTTGGGCTGGTCGACGAGGTGATCCCCGAGCCCGCTGGCGGCGCTCACCGCGATCCCGCGACGGCGGCGCAGTCACTCGGCGGAACGCTCCGCAGACACTTGCGCGAGCTCTCGAAGCTCAAGCCCGATCAGCTCATCGACCAGCGTTACGACAAGTTCCGCGCGATGGGCGTCTTCTCGGGAAAGTGACGAGATGCCGCGCCCGCTCATCGTCGCCATCGACGGACCCGCGGGGGCGGGCAAATCGACCGTCTCGAAGATTCTCGCCCGGCGGCTCGACTTCACGCTCGTCGACACCGGCGCCATCTACCGCTGCGTCGCCCTCAAGGCCCGCCGGCAGGGCATCGCGCTCGACGACGACGTCAGGCTCGAGACGCTGCTGCAGGGCGTGAACGTCTCGTTCCGCGTCGAAGAAGACGTCAACCACGTGTTCCTCGAAGGCGAGAACGTGTCGGACGAGATCCGCACGCCCGAGAACTCGCTCGCGGCCTCGCAGGTGTCGAGCCGGCCGGTGGTGCGAAATCACCTGCTCGAGCTGCAGCGACGGCTCGCGCTCTCGGCCACGCACGGCGCGATCCTCGAAGGCCGCGACATCGGCACGGTCGTCTTTCCCGACGCGGACGTGAAGGTGTTCCTCTTCGCGAACCCCGAGATCCGCGCGCGGCGCCGCTTCGAAGAGCTCTTCCAGAAGGGCACCGAGAAGCCGATCGATCAGGTGCTCGACGAACAGAACCGCCGCGATCGGGAGGACTCGCAGCGCGAGGTCGCTCCACTCAAGCCGGCCGCCGATGCCGTGCAGATGGACTCCACCGAGCTGCCGCTCAGCGAAGTGGTGCAGCGCATCGAAGACCTCGTGCAGAGCCGCCGGCGTGCATAGGGGCCTGGTGCTCTGCCTCGTGGCGTCCGTCGCGTTCGCGCACGGAGTCGCTCCGCAGACGGTTGGTGTGTCGCAGAGCCCGTGGAGCCCCAACGGCCTGGTCGCGCCCACGACGTTCGGCCTGCTCGTCACCGCCGACCGCTGCACGTGGCAGTGGGTCTGCACCGATCACCTGGGGATCGGCGATCGCGAGCAGCCATCGTGGGTGATCACGCCCTCGGGCGCCATCGTCGCGGCTGCGTTCTCGGGGCTGTACGTGAGTCGCGATCGCGGCTGCTCATTCACGAAGGCTCCCTTCTTCTCGAGCACCGGGGCCGCCGACCTGATCGTCGACGACGGCTCGTGGTGGCTGACGACGGCAAAGTTCGGGGTCGCCAACGGGCTCGCGCGCTCGACCGACGACGGCGCGACCTTCGAGTGGACCTCGCTGCGGGCCGATCAGGTGTTCTTCAACGCGGTCCGCGCCGCGCCCTCACGACCCGAGCGGCTCTACGTCTCGAGCTGGTACTTCGACCCGAGGGTGGTGCGGCTCTCGGTGAGCGATGATCGGGGCAAGACGTTCTCGGCCGTCGATCTTCCTGCGTCGGTCGCGCGCGGCAACGTGTTCACCGTGCACGCCGCCGACTCGACCAACCCTGACCTGGTCTTCGCCTCGCTGATCGACGACTCGATGACTCCAGAGCGAACGTCGCTGCTTCGTTCGACCGACGCGGGGCGCTCGTTCTCGCTGGTGCTCGAGGCCGAAGGACGCGTGAACGGCATGCGCCAGGTGAACGGCACGTGGTGGGTTGCAGTGGGTGATCGTGTGTTCACTTCGATTGATGGCGTCGCGTTTTCGACGCTCGAGGCCCCGAAGCAGCGCGCCTGTGTCGGCGGAGCAGGGGACGAGACCCTCGTCTGTGGACGCATGGCGACCGATCAGTTCGCGCTCGCCAGCCTGAGCGGAGCTCCGATTCTCTCGTGGAACCAGCTGAGTGGACCCATCGAGTGCCCGGCTGACAGTCCTGCGGCGCGCGCCTGCAGCATCGCGTGGCCGGTCGAGCTCGCTGAGTTGGCGCTGCCTTCAGGTCATGTAGCAACGTGTGACGGCATGAAGCCCACGCCGGTCGCGCGCGGAGGTGGGTGTCAGACGACACTGACTCCCTGGTGGCTCGCCTCGGTCGTCTTCTTCCTCAGGCGGTCGAGGAGAGTAGAGTCGGGCGCACTCCGATGAAGCTCGCCCCCGACGAATTTACGGGCAAACGCTACGGGAAGTACGAGGTTCTCTGCCGCCTGGCTGTTGGCGGAATGGCAGAGATCTTCCTCGGCTTTGCCCGATCGGGGCCGTTCGTCAATCGACCGGTGGTGCTCAAGAACATCCTGCCCGAGCAACGCGAAGATCCCGTCGCGCTGCAGATGCTGCTCGACGAGGCGCGCGTCACCGCGACGCTCTCTCACGCGAACGTCGCGCAGGTCGTCGATCTCGAGCGCGCGGGCGAAGACGTGCTGATGGTGATCGAGTTCATTCAGGGCGCGAACGTCGAAGAGGTCGTCGACGTGTGGACCAAGCTGGGTGAGCCCGTTCCGCTCGGCTACGCACTCGCGACGATTCGAGAAGCCGCGCAGGGGCTCGCTCACGCGCACCTGCACAAGGACGCTCGCGGCCAGGTTCAGCCGATCGTTCACCGCGACGTCACGCCCCGCAACATCATGACGGGCTTCGACGGCGCGACGAAGATGCTCGACTTCGGTATCGCCCGCGCGATGGGCGCGACGCGACGCACCGTTGCGGGCATGGTGCGCGGCACGACCGCGTACATGTCGCCCGAGCAGGCCGTGGGAAAAGACCTCGACCCGCGCAGCGACCTCTTCTCACTGGGCGTGATCTTCCACGAGCTGCTCACCGGCCAGCGCCTGTTCTTCCGCGGCAACCCCGGGGCCGAGATGGCCGCGGTCTACGAGTCCGAGATTCCCCTGCCGTCGAAGGTGAACCGGCGCGTGCCGAAGCCGGTCGACGCCGTCGTGATGCGGCTGCTCGAGCGCAACCGCGACAAGCGCTACCAGACCGCCGTCGATCTCATTCGTGATCTCGCCCTCGCTGCAGGCTCGACGTCGTGGGCGAAAGAGCGTTGCGCCGAGATGGTGCGGGAGCGCTTCGCCGATCGGCTGCGCGAGACGAACAAGCTGCTCGAGCGCGTGCCTCGCGACACCAGCGCCGGCTCGACCGATCAGCACGCGAGCCTGGACTCCACCAATGGCGAAGGCCGTACGGTGATGGTGCAACGGCCGACCGGTCCGCCGCCTTCAGCGCCGCCGCTGTCCTTCGATGCTCCGATCAAGACGATGATCGAGTCAGGCCCTGCGGTCGCCGAGCTGCGTGAGCGCGCGCGCAAGGTGCTCGCCGAGCGACAGAAGCAGGAGCAGGCGGAGCCGACCGGGGAGTCACCCGAGATCGCCAATCGCGTGCCGCCGATGCCCATCGAGGCGCGGGCCTCGCGAATGAGTCTGCAGCCGGTGGGCAACAAGCAGGCGACGCCGAACCCTCAGCCGGCCCGGCCCACCACTCCGCCACCGCAGCCGGCGAAGCAGGGCACTCCGCCGCCGCAGCCGAACCTCAGCGAAGAGTCGTTGTTCGGCGATCTCGACGAGAAGCAGGATCGCACCAAGGTGCTGACGCAGGGGCCGCGCATGTCGATGCGGCAGCTGCAGAACGTGCCGACGGACCCCTCTCGAAATGCCGCCCGCCGCAACCAGTCGTCGAGCCTGCCCATCGTCATCGCTGCGCTGTTGGCGCTCGTGCTGGGCGCCGGTGGAGGCGTCTTCTTCTACGCCCGCATGTCGGCCCAGCAGCCGCAACAGGCCTCGGGCATGGGCCGGTTCTCGATCAAGACCGATCGGCCCGTGTCCGTCGTGATGATGGGGCAGGCGCTCGGGCAGACGCCGCTCGAGTCCTGGGTTCCGTCGGGCAATCATCAGGTCGTGTTGAAGGAAGCCGACGGCACGTCACGGGCGTTGACCCTCGTGATCGAGTCCGGCAAGCCCAACACGCTCGACCTGAAGCTGGACGAGCTCCCGAAGCTCCCGTGACGTGACCTGCAGTCGCTGGGAACATCGCGATGGTCAGGCCTTGGGGCACGGAAGTAGAAGGAGGCATGCGTACCCTCGCCGCCTGTCTCGTCTTGCTCCTCGTCAGCGCCTGCCCTTCGGCCGACCCCAAGCCGGGAGCCACCGCCCCCACGCCCGTTGCGGCAGCAGCGCCTGCACCGAAGGCCGAAGACAAGGCCGCCGAGGCGAAGGCCTTCGTGGCAACGCTCAACGGCGATCTGAAGAAGCTCTGGGTGCGCAGCTCGACCGCGGAGTGGATCAAGGGCACGTACATCACCGACGACACCGAGCGGAACGCCGCCGCGATGAACGAAGACACGATGGCGTTCACCAGCCAGGCCATCAAGCAGTCGCTGGCCTGGAAGGACGTTCCGCTCGACCCCGAGACCGCGCGCTTCCTGTACCTGCTGCGCGTCTCACAGGCCTTGCCCGCGCCCTCCGACGCGACGAAGCGCGGCGAGCTGGCCGCCACCGCTGCGAAGCTCGAGGGCCTGTACGGCAAGGGCAAGTGGTGCGGTGAAGGCTACACGCCCGGCAAGGACGCCGAGGCCGACAAGAAGAACTGCAAGGATCTGGGCGACCTCTCGAAGGTGCTCGCGGCCGTCGCCGACAAGAAGGCGCCCTCGTACGACGAGCAGCTCGAGGCCTGGCGCGGCTGGCACGAGACCTCGAAGGTCATGCGGCCGCATTATGCGCGCCTCGTCGAGCTCTCGAATGAAGGCGCGAAGGAGATCGCTGCGAACGATCTCGGCGAGCTCTGGCGCAGCGCCTACGACATGACGCCCGCCGAGTTCGAGACCGAGACCGATCGACTCTGGACGCAGGTGAAGCCGCTCTACGATCAGCTGCACTGCTACGTGCGCGGCAAGCTCTCGGCGAAGTACGGCGCCGACAAGGTCCCTGCGAGCGGCCCGATTCCCGCGCACCTGCTCGGCAACATGTGGGCGCAGGAGTGGTCGAACACGTACCCGATGGTCGAGCCCTACGCCGGTCAGCCAAGCCTCGACGTCACCGCGGGCCTGCAGAAGCTCGCGAAGGACAAGAAGCTCGACGAGCGCGGTCTCGTTCGCATCGGTGAGAAGTTCTTCACCTCGATCGGCTTCGACCCGCTGCCCGCGTCGTTCTGGGAGCGCAGCCAGTTCACCAAGCCGAAGGATCGTGACGTCGTCTGTCACGCCAGCGCGTGGGACGTGACGTACTCGAACGATCTGCGCATCAAGATGTGCATCAAGCTCGACGAGGAGGATCTCATCACCGTGCACCACGAGCTCGGGCACGACTACTACTTCATGCAGTACTACGAGAAGCCGGTGCTCTTTCAGCAGGGCGCCAACGACGGCTTCCACGAGGCCATCGGCGACGCGCTCACGCTGTCGATCACGCCGCAATACCTGAAGAACCTCGGCCTCATCTCGACGCTGCCGAAAGACGACAAGGGCCTCATCAACGTGCAGATGAAGGACGCGCTCGAGAAGATCGCGTTCCTGCCCTTCGGCCGGATGATCGATCAGTGGCGGTGGGACGTGTTCAGCGGAAAGGTGCCGCCCACGAAGTACAACGAGCACTGGTGGGCGCTGCGCCTGAAGTACCAGGGCATCGCTGCGGCCGGCCCGACGCGTGACGAGAAGTTCTTCGACCCCGGCGCGAAGTACCACATCCCCGCGAACGTCCCGTACATGCGGTACTTCCTCGCGCGCATCCTCCAGTTCCAGTTCCACCGCGCGATGTGCCAGGCCGCTGGTCACCAGGGCCCGCTCCACACCTGCAGCATCTATGGAAACAAGGCGGCGGGCGCGAAGCTCAAGGGCATGCTCGCCATGGGCGCGTCGAAGCCCTGGCCTGACGCGCTCGAGGCCATCACCGGCCAGCGCCAGATGGATGCGTCGGCCCTCGTCGAGTACTTCGCGCCGCTCCAGGCGTGGCTGACAGAACAGAACAAGGGCAAGCAGTGCGGTTGGTGACGCCCGTCAGCCCGTCGTGACGCGCCGTTGACCCGGTGCGGAAAAGACACCGGGGGGCCTAGACGCAAAACTCGTCGATTCTGTAGAAATTTGGGGCTTCTCCGCCGTGGAGAAGCGCTCAACGCAGAGAAAGACGAGACGAACGATGGCGACTGGAACTGTCAAGTGGTTCAACGACGCGAAGGGCTTCGGCTTCATCACGCAGGACGGTGGTGGTGAAGACGTGTTCTGCCACCACACTGCCATCCAGATGGATGGCTTCCGCACCCTCCAGGAGGGGCAGAAGGTGGAGTTCGATGTGACGCGTGGGCCCAAGGGCCTGCAGGCACAGAACGTTCGCGCAGCCTGAGTCTCGTCAGCGAGAAAATCAGGGGGAGGAAGCCCGGTGGAAACGCCGGGCTTTTTTCTTTTCCAACACTGCTATTCCTCGCGAACCAACCAGGAGCACAGCGACGATGAAGATGGTCGATGTTGGTCAGAAGTCGAAGACCGAGCGCGTGGCCGTCGCCAAAGGGCGGGTGCGCATGTCGAGCGGGGCGCTCACTGCCATTCGAGATCGAACGGTCGAGAAGGGTGACGTGCTGGCCGCGGCACGCGTCGCCGCGATCATGGGCGCCAAACGTACGCCTGATCTCGTGCCGCTCTGCCACCCGATCGGGCTGTCGGGCGTCGAGGTCGATCTCTCGGCAGGCTCGGTCGGCGTCGACATCAAAGTCACCGTGAAGACAGTCGACCGCACCGGCGTCGAGATGGAGGCGCTCACCGCCGTCTCGGCCGCGGCGCTCACGGTGTACGACATGCTCAAGTCGATCGACCGCGGCATGGTCATCGAGTCCGTTCAGCTCGAGCACAAGAGTGGTGGGCGCTCTGGCCTGTGGACCCGCAAGGACGTCGGTGAGGCGAAGCTCAAGTCGAGGAGGAAGTGATGACGTCGTTGGTGCTCACGCTGGTGCTCGCTGCCATTCCCGTCGATCCCCTGCTGCCGGGCTCGCCCGCGCTGCTGCGTGGCCACACCGATGCGGTCATCTCGGTCGCCTTCAGCCCTGACGGCAAGACGCTCGCCTCGGGCAGCCGCGACAAGACGGTACGCGTGTGGGATCTCGACAGCGGCGCCGTCACCCTCACCGTGCCAGACGCGAAGCAGCAGCCGATCGCGCTCGCGTTCTCGGCTGATGGCAAGCGCCTCGCGATCGGAGACTCCTCGCTCGAGGTCCGCATCGTCGAGCTGCCGGGTGGAAAGGTGCTGCAGACCTGGCTGCACCCCGACGCGATCGCGCAGGTGGTGTTCGATTCGACGGGCGAGCGGCTGGCGGTCACGGGCTTCAACGGCAACGGCGCGCTGCACTCGGTGAAAGATGGCAAGCGCCTGTTCGATCTGCGCGCGAACTCGCTGGTGATGATGCCGGACGGCAAAGAGGCTCTCGTGTCATCGGCCGATCACCACCTGAAGTCGATCGATCTCAAGACCGGCAAGCAGAAGAAGGATCTCGCAACCGACAACCAGCTGGGGTCGCTGCTGCTCTCGAAAGACGCCAGCGTGCTGCTCAGCTGGAGCCAGAAAGACGCCGACGTTCTGGGGTTCGACGCGAAGACCGGCAAACGCACGATCACCCTTCCGGGCCCGAAGGCGGACAACTCGATGCCCGAGAAGCGCGTCAGCGCCGAGATCATGTCGGCCGCCCTCACCCCCGACGGCGCGTTCCTCGTCACCGCGTCGAACGACAAGGCCGTTCGTGTCTGGGACGTGGCGAAGGCGACCGTGGTGAAGACGTTCTCGACGCAGCAGCGGGCGGCCGTGGCGATCTCTCCCGATGGCGCGTGGGTCGCGGCCACCGACATGGGCCTGGTGAAGCTGTTCAAGAAGTGAGCGCGCGGGGCCCGAGGCTGTCGAAGAGAAAGGCCGCCAGCACCAGCGAGTGCGAGATCTCTCCGCGCCTCACCAGCTCGTGAATGCGCCGGCGCTCGACCAGCACCAGCTCGATGTCTTCGCTGCCGTCCTGCTTGCCGTCGTGAACCTTGCGGCAATCACGGGCAAGGTAGCTGTGCAGCCGGTTCGTCTGAATCGCAGGGTTGGGAAACGAGACGCCCAGCAGTTCCACTGAGCCTGGAACGAAGCCCGTCTCTTCTTCGAGCTCGCGCAGGGCGGCGGCTTGAACGTCGGTCTCGTGGGGGTCGACCATGCCTCCGGGGATCTCCAGGGTGTTCGACCAGGTGCCGAAGCGGAACTGTCGGACGAGGATCACCGATTCATCGGGAGTGAGGGCAACCACATTCACCCAGTCAGGGCACTGGAGAACGGTACGAACGTACTCAGTACCCGTTCGGGGATCGGTGACGTCGAGCGTCTTGGCTGTGAAAATGCGAAAGTCCCGCTCGGCTCTGGTTCGCAGCAGGTTCCACGGGCGCGGTTCGGGCATGGGTCAGGTATCGCATGGGGCCGGCCCATGCGTGGAGTGTCGGATGCATCAGTCAGCAGGGAGCCGCGGCAGATGACTCCGTTGGACGCGGCCACGGCGATCGTCGTCCTCGAGCTGGAGCGCGCCTATGGGCTGGGCTTCGTCGCGCCCAATGGCCGCATCGTGACCAACTTCCACGTGGTGGCGAACGAGAAGACGATCGTCGCCCACCTCGCGGATGGGCGCCGGCTTCCCGTGCAGGCGGTCTGCGCCGTCGACGTGAAGCGCGATCTCGCCATCCTCGATGTCGGGTTGCTCGACGCGTCTCCGGTGAAGCCTGCGGGCTCGAAGATCGCGGAAGAGGGCCAGAAGGTGTTCGTGTTCGGCCTGGTGCCCAGTGAAGATCGCGTGCGCTGGGTCGAAGGCGTGCTCGGCAACCCGCAGGTGATCGGCCCGGGGCTCACCGTCTACACGATGCAGGGACCCGTTCCGTCCGACGCGTCAGGTGGGCCGCTGGTGGGAGCCGATGGCTCGGTGTTGGGCATCGTGACGATGGCCGAGAGCGATGACGGCGTGGTGGCGCTCGGCGTTCCCTGGAAGCACATCGAGCCGTTGATGCCGATGAACCAGCAGCTGCCGCTCTCGGTGCTCAACAGGCCCAAGCGCGGCCCGACTCGCCAGATTCCGCAGCACCCGCTGTCGTTGCTCGAGGGCTCGAACCTGGCGGGCCTCGAGGCCACCACGAAGGCGATCGCCGGCGTGATCTCGCAGGGAGCGCCCGCGTACAACGAAGGCGACATCGAGAAGTGCTACCGGCTCTATCAACAGGTCGCCAAGCAGCTGATCGATGCGCGCCCCGACTGTCCCGGCGTGCAGACCGCGCTGCGTGATGGGCTCAAGAAGGCAGGCGGGCTCTCGGACGTCGATCACCAGGCGTGGGCGATGCGAGACGCGTTCGATGGCCTGCTGAGCGTGATCGAGAAGTACATGCGCACGCGCATGGGCATGACGTCGGGGCCACCGTCGGGCAAACCCACGCTGCTGAACTGATCACGGCCAGACGAGCGGCTCGACGGAGCCCGAAGCGCGCTTCACCTCGAGCTCGGCCGGCGCCTGCTTGAAGCGGATGCGCGAGAGCACGTTCGGAAGCGCCGGCACCTGATCGACCTTCAGCACCACGTCGCCGGGCTGCAGCTTGCCGTCACCCGAGAGCACGGCCGTGCCCGCGATCGCCTTCGCCAGCGTCGCCGACTGCGCCTCGGTGACTCCGGGAGCCAGCAGCCGCGCCTTGTTCTGCAGCTGAATCTCCCGCTGGAGCGCGTCGGCTTCGGCGTCACTCGCGCCTTCGGGAAACCACTGGGCGGTGGCGGGCGTGACGGCGAAGGTGGCAGCGCCGAGGGGCAGGGTGGAGCGGTTGGCCGCGTGATCCAGCGCGTGCTTCACGGCGGCAGTGACGATGGAGTCGACCAGCACGCTGAGCTGCGGAGCGGGATCCCACTCGGCTTCGGGCGGCGGCGTCGCGAACGGATCCACCAGCACCTGACCCGACAGCTCGATCAGCGTCGTCGTCGATGACGGGTGCAGCAGCTCGGCGTGCACGAGCCACGTCGTCTCTTCGTTCGAGGTGGCCTTCGCGCCCTTCTTCGTCTCGGTCAGCGTGCTCGAGCTGGCGACTCGACGCTCCACGGTGATGCGCAGCGCCGCGCCTTGATCAGGCCTCGACCCCGAGCGCACCAGCACCGGGATCGCATCGGTCGCGACCCACGCGTTGTCGACCTCGGGCTTCATCACCTTGAACTCGAGCGGTCCGTAGAACGCGAGCTTCTCGCCGCCTTCCGTCACGGCCCGATCGAGCGCCCGCTGCGAGAGCTCGAAGACGCGCGGGGCGTTGCGCTCCATGCCGTTCAAGGTGACCGGGTAGACGAAGACGGTCGTCAGCTCGAGAGGCTGGGGAGGCGGTTTGATGACCCGGTTGAGGCCCGAACAGCCCAACGCTCCAAGCATCAGCGACACCAGCAACACCCGCATGCAAGTCCCCTCGGCGGCACCAAATAAAACGAGTGCCGGCCTGTTCTGCTTTCCTCACTCGAGCACGCCCTCGGGGCCTTTCGGCACCACGAATCTTGTGTCGGGAGGACGGCGAACGGGCCGGCACTCACCACCTGAGTAACATGGATGATCGGTGGGTCCACAAGTCGACTTGTGTGACATCTGTGAGGCGCGAATTCGCCAGGAAGAACGAATGGTTGCGCGGCTCCAAATGCCCGGTACGGCCGTGTGGGCGACCGTCGTTCACCCATTCAGCAGGGGCAGCAGCTCTCCCTTTTGATGGAGCGCCATCATGTCGGAGTAGCCGCCAATCGCCGCTCCGCCGATGAAGATCTGCGGCACCGTCTTTCGCCCGCCGCTCATGTCGACGAGCTTCATCCGCATCTCGTCATCGCCCGTCACGTCGACGCTCTTGAAGGGCACCTGGTGCTCGGTGAGGAAGCGCTCGGCCTGGCGGCAGTAGGGGCAGTAGTCGGTGGTGTAGATGGTGACGTCTTTCATGGCTTCGGGGTCTAACGCGGCTCGCCCCGGTTCGCATCGGTGGGCGGGAAGCGCTTGCCCTGACTCCGGTTTTCAGTGACGAGCCTGCCCGTGGAACGGTGGCTGTCTCCCTCCAGGCTGGCCATGCTCGCGGCGGCGGCGATGCTGGTCGCTGCGGCGCTGGGCTCGTTCGTCGGAGACGCCGTCTCCTTTCACTACCCGCAGATCGTCATCTCAGTCCTGCTGCTGGTGGCGTGGTGGAAGCGCCCGGCCGACTTCGCGCTCGGGCTCGATCCACGTGCCTGGAAGGCGCTGCTCTTCGCGAGCTTCGTCTGGCTGCAGGTGATCGGGCTGACGTGGTTCTTCGGCTTTCGCGTCAACGGCGTCGACTTCAGCATCTTCGACTGGATGCTCGAGAGCACCCACCACGGCCGCCTGGGCTACTCGCCGATCTACGACGTGAACCACTTCGGTGTGCACTCGAGCTTCATCCTGCTCTTGTGGGTGCCGCTGCACGAGGTGATCGCTTCACCGCTGTGGCTCGTGGTGAGCGCGCCATTGATCGTGTGGATGGGCGTCTTCCCGGCGCGGCGGCTTGTTCGCCTGGCTTGTGGCGGTCCGCACGGAGCGCTCGAGCTGCTGGTGACGCTCCTCTGGGTCAGCAACGCGTGGATGGGGCGGTCGCTGCACGCGGGGTTTCGACCCGAGCTGTTGTTGCCGCTTCTGACGCTCTGGTTCCTCGTGGGGTGGATCGAGCGCAACGACGAGATCGTCGGCCTGTCGCTGGTCGCGCTGCTGTGCACGAAGGAAGACTCGGTGCTCTTCGTGCTGGGCTTCGTGCTGGTGGCGACGGTGGTCGAGCGCTGGCGGTGGAGACAGGCGCTGCTCCTCACCGTGGTCTCGCTGGCGTGGCTGGCGCTGTACGTCGGACTGCTGCAGTCGAGACTCACCGGTCACGCAGCGCCGCCGTATTGGGGCTTCTGGAGCGACTTCGGAGATACGCCGAAGAGCGTCGTGCTCGGCATGCTCTCGCACCCGGGCCTTCTGTTCATGAAGGTGATCACCTCGCGGTGGTGGGCCTTCTTCCTGCCGTTGCTGCTGGTGCCGTTTCGGTCGCCGCGCGCGGTGGGTGGGCTGCTTCCAACAGTGCTGCTGTTGGGAGGCGCGAACTACCCGATGATGCGCGAGCTCGGCGGGTACTACGCGTTGCCGTTGCTCGGGTTCGCGCTGTTCGGCGTGCTCGACACCTGGGCGGTCTGGCGCGCGTTGCCGACGTCGAAGTGGCGTGAAGGCGTGGTGGTGCTGGCTCTGGGGCTCTTTGCAGTGCTCGGAAGCTCGTACCCGAGAGCGGCGCCGGTCGACTGGGCGAAGCACCGTCAGCTCGCGGCGGCGTGGGAGGCTGCGAAGGCAGCGCCGATCGTCTGCACGCAGACCTCGCTGTTCCCGCACCTCGGGTACTCGCGGCGCATGCTGCCGCTCTCGGACTTTGGGTGCATGAATCGCCCCGGAGCGATCGCCCTCGTTCACCCAGACATGGATCTGCTGCCATACGATCCGTCGGTGTTCCTCGACGAGATGAAGACCTGGCAGGCGAAGATGCCGACCCGCACGCTCGAAGGCGGTTTTCTGCTCATCGGTCCGGAACCGGCTCGTCCTCGGGAATGAGCGCGACGGGCTCCTGAACGATGCGCGAGGCCGCGCGGCGGGCTGCGATGGCCGGCCACAAACCGAAGACCCACGGCAGCGAGTGCATCGCAAAGGCGGTGAGACCATCGAGGACGATGATCGCGAAGAAGACGCTCATGAGGGTCCAGAGGCCCACGCTCAGCCACGTCGGCCAGAACGTCGAGGTCAAGGCCTGCAGTGCTGCGAGCGCGAGCCACGGAGCCGAGGCGATGGCGACGGCGTTCGCGACGCCCAACCAGTGTTCGGAAGACTGGTCGAGATCGCGCGCGAAGATGAGTGCGAGCAGTACAGGGCCGATCAGCAGCCGCAGGGCCGTGCGCTTTCGAAGCTGACGCAACTGATCCTCGACGCGGGTCGGCAGTCGTTGGCAGGCGAGGCAGGGGTGATCGGCGCGAAGTCCTGGCTTCGTGACGCAGCGGGCGCAGCAGAAGGTGCCGCAGCGTGGGCAGGCTCCGATCGAGGCGAAGCTGGGGTGGCGCTGGCAGCGTGCGCGCGGATCTTCATCGGCGAGCGGCCTCAGGCTCTGGGCGAGCGTGGCTTCGGGAAGCGAGCCTTGCTGCGCGCGTGCGGCGTTCGCGATTCGGGTGACGCCCGAGATGATCAGCATGAACGAGAACACGCCGACGCGGCCCGTGACCAGCACGACCACGCCCACGGTGATCAGCGCCAGCCCGAACACGATTCCGATCACATCGACGGTCGAGGCGGTCGGGTCGGCGGCCCGTCGTCCCGGAGCGATGCGCATCGGGTCGTCGGCAAAGAGGGCGGCGATGTCGGCTCGATCGTGGCCCTGACGTGCGAGCTCGGCCTCGATCTGGGACTGCGAGAACCCTTCGGCGCGCATGCGTTGGAGCACGCTCCAGGCAGACTCCGAGGCGCCCTTCGGCGTGCCGGTGTCAGGCGTCACGGTCTGCGCGGGCGTCCGATCGAGCAGGATCTGAACGTCGGTGAACTCGACTCCGCGGGCGAGCAGTTCCTGGCGAAGGGCCTCGTTCTTTGCGCCTTCGCGGCGACGACGCTGCACGTATTCCCACGGCGACTCGTCGCTCACGGCACCAGTCCAACGGATGCGGGCGCGACTGTCAGCGAAGATCGGGCGGCGGCTTGCCCAGCTCGAAGGCCAGCCGCTTCACGAGGTTCTCGAGCGGGTCGAGCTTCGAGAAGATCGCGTTGGCGAGCGACTCTTCACCCAGCGCGCGCAGCTCTTCGGGGTTCGCCGCCGAGAAGAGGAACAACCGCAAGCCAGTCTCGTTGCCGTGACGGCGAACGCGCTCGAGCAGGCCTCGCCCATCCATGTACGGCATGTGCAGATCGAGCACGACGAGATCGAGCTCGAACAGCAGATCGGTGAGCCTGTTCAGGCCTTCGCGGCCGTCTTTCGCGAGCACGACCTCGACGCCCATCGGCTCGAGCACGCGCGCGATCGTGGAGCGCCAGATCGCCTCGTCGTCGATCACCAGCACCTTGGGTTTTCTGGTCTCGTATTTCGAGAGCAGTGCTTCGATCGGCTTGAAGACCTGGTCGTGCGGGCCGACGAACTGAACCCCGACGCCCGGAGTCGGTCCCTGGGTCACGCGGTGAATCACCTGCACGGGCACGTCGAGCCGCTGACCATCAGGAAGCTTCATGTGCAGCGTGAGCGTCTGGCTCAGCGGCGGCTGTGGCGTGCACGCGACGAAGAGCCCGCCGCGCGAAATGTCCGAGGCGAAGCGCTCGGCGAGGTGGGGCACGTCGAGGAACTGCACGTCGAGCGCGGTCTCGAAACGATCGGCGAGACGAATGACTCCCGGAGGCCGCTGCACGGGGCGGCCCTGGTGCTGCTCGCGAGCGTGACGTGCGATGCAGGTGAGCAGGGCAGGAGACGGCATCAACTCCACGACGGCGCGCGTCTCGTCGAGCACCTTGAGACGCTGAGCGGGAAAACGATCGTCTGCGATCAGCAGCGTGCAGCCGACAGGCGACTCGAGGTTGCGCGGCAGGGGAACTTCGAGCCTCAGCGAGCCGTCGGTGATCGCGTGCGCCCAGAGCGTCGCGAACGTGCCCATGTCCTCGAAGCGCGCGACAGCGGTGTCTTCGTGGAAGGTGATCGGCAGCACCGCTCGGGGGCCCTGCTCGTGGTGAACGCCCTTCGCGTGCGCCGGCACCGGCGACGGTCTCGAGATGAAGGTGGCGACGCTCTTTCCCACGAAGGAATGGGTAACGGCCCGCATCCACGCGGAACATTGGGTCCTGTACGCGCCGGGTCGGCGGCCGTCGTCAGGTCGACCGTCACCCGGGCCGATTTGCCGCCTTGCACGAGATGGGACTCGAACCCATATGACCCACTGAAGGGTCTGCGGATTTTAAGTCCGCTGCGTCTACCAGTTTCGCCACTCGTGCCATGTGGGTATACCGCACGCCCCATGCTCGAGACCGTAACGAAGGGATTCAAAGCCGCGCGCAACCGCCTGATGGGCAAGGCCGAGTTGACGTCGGAAGTCGTCGACGAGTCGCTCCGCGACATTCGTGTGGCGCTGCTGGAAGCCGACGTGGCGTTCGACGTCGTGAAGAAGTTCGTCGCCCGCGTTCGCGAGAAGGCCGTCGGCGAGCTGGTGCAGACGACCGTCACGGACAAGCAGGGCAAGAAGGTGAAGGTCGCGCCCGGCGATCACTTCGTGAAGATCTGCCACGACGAGCTCGAGGCCCTGATGGGCCCGGTCGACACGTCGATTCCGATGAAGCCCAAAGGCCAGGGCGTCAGCGGCATCATGATGGTCGGTCTGCAGGGCTCCGGGAAGACGACGACGACCGGGAAGATCGCCAACAAGCTCAAGAAGGAGGGCCGCAAGCTGCTCCTCGTGGCCGCCGACATCTACCGGCCCGCCGCCGTCGATCAGCTCAAGGTGCTCGGCGCGCAGCTCGACATTCCGGTCTTCCACGAAGCAGGGCTCCAGCCGCCCGAGCTCGCGAAGAAGGCCTATGAGAAGGCGAAGGCCGAGAAGCTCGACACGGTGATCATCGACACCGCCGGCCGCCTCGCCATCGACGAAGCGCTCATGGCCGAGCTCGACGCGATCAAGGCGAACGTCTCGCCCGACGCGATCCTGCTCGTCTGCGACGCGATGATCGGCCAGGACTCGGTGCGCACGGCCGACGCGTTCAACAAACGGCTCGCCATCGACGGCTTCATCTTGACGAAGCTCGACGGTGACGCCCGTGGTGGCGCCGCGCTGTCGATCAAGGAGATCACCGGCAAGCCGATCAAGTTCCTCGGCATGGGCGAAGGCCTCGACAAGCTCGAGGAGTTCCGGCCCGACGGCCTCGCGAGCCGCATTCTCGGGTTCGGCGACATCGTCGGCCTGATGAAGGACTTCGAGGGCGTCGTCGACGAGAAGAAGGCCGAAGAAGACGCGAAGAAGCTGCTCTCGGGCAACTTCAACATGCGCGACTTCGTCGAGCAGATTCAGACCGTGCGCCGCATGGGCCCGCTGAAGGACCTGCTCGAGAAGTTCCCCCTGTTCGGCGACATGACCGAGCAGATGAACCCCGACGAGAAGGAACTCGACAAGATCGAGGCGCTCTTCAACTCGATGACCGAGCAGGAGCGGAAGAACCCCACGCTCATCAAGGCCTCGCGCATCGAGCGCATCGCCAAGGGCTCGGGCCGTCAGGTGAAGGACGTGACCGAGCTGCTCCAGAAGTTCTCGGTCATGCAGCAGATGATGGGCTCGATCGGCCAGAACCCCGGCCTGCTCGGCAACATCCCCGGGTTCAAGCAGCTCGCGCAGATGTCGAAGCTGAAGGACATGAACCTGGGTTCGCTGATGTCGAAGGACCCGATGATGGCGCAGGCCATGGGCATGGGCGGACCAGGCATGGGAATGGGCATGCCGGGAATGCCGGGCATGGGCATGCAGATTCCGGGAATGCCTGCGGGCTACACGCCGCCGATGTCGAAGTCGCAGCTCGCGCAGGCCCGGTTGCAGGGGTACTCGATGGGTCCTGCGGCGAACAAGCAGTCCGACGCCGAGCGCAAGGCGCTCAAGGAGCGTCGGAAGCGCGAGAAGGAAAACAAGAAGAAGAACCGCCGCAAGTGATCAGCCGGCGCGGCGGAGGTAGTCGTCGAGCCAGGGGAAGACCTCTCCCACGGCGATCGCGTTGCGCCGCATCGTCGTGAGCCACTCGAGGTTCTTCGACTTCACCAGCGCATCGACCCAGTGCTTCATCGCCGCGTGCGCGGTCTCGGGCGTCAGATCGAGCTCGAGCGCCGTGTCCTGCCCCTGCAGCAGATCGAAGACCAGCACGCCGAGGCCGGCTTCGGGCTCCGAGCTCAACAGGCTGCGGGTGAGCTGCTCGGCCGGCTTCAACTGACCGTCGGCGAGCAGGGCCTGCGCAAGGCGGAGTGCAGCTGGCCCCGAGGGAGGCACACCAGCCGCACGCCGAAGCGGCGCGATCGACTGCGCCACGTGACCGAGGGTGAGGGCCGCATCTCCGACCGCCCACGAGAGTTCGGGTGAATCACCGTGCCGCAGCTCGTGCGCAGCGACCCAGGCGTTGAGCCCACCCGTGCCTTCGAGCTGCAACCGCAGCGCAGCGGCGGCCACCAGCGCTTCGGGATCCCGCGGCTGCACTTCGAGCGCCGCGTCGACGTGTTCGAGTGCTTCCAGCGGCGCGCTGCGCATCAACGCCAATCGCGCGAGGCCCAGGCGTGGACGCACACCGGTGAGCTGATGATCGCCGAGCAGCTCGCCCAGCTCGAGACAGCGGCTGAAGTCCTTCGCGGCCAGCTCGTAGTCGCCGTTCGCTTCGTGATGCTGCGCACGGCGATGAAAGAAGGGCGCTCCGGCAACGACCATCGGCTCCCAGCGATCGAGGAAGAGCAGCCCGGCCGGCCCATTGGTGCGGAAGAGCCCCTCCGCGATCAGGGCGATCAGCTCGCCGCCCCACGGCATGCCGCGCAGCACCTCTGGCCCCGCCTGCTCGAGCCGGTCGACCGCGACCTGCGCGCCTTCACGCCAGAGCACGCTGTCACGCCAGAACCGCGCGAGCTCGAGCACCTTCAGGTGCGCGTAGAAGTCGTTCGGGTTCGCCCCAAGGCACTTCTGCAGCAAGGCCAGATCGCGCTGCTTCTTCTCTTTCGAGGCCGCGCGGCTGCGCACGTAGCCGAGGTGCTCCACGGGAGCCTCGACGCGCTCGATGGTCGTCTTCGTCTTGAACAACATGCGCGCGACGTCGCTCGAGCAGTCTTCGTGAATCGCGTGACGGTAGTGAATCGACTCGTCGCGGCGGAACGCGCGCAGCACCCACGACTCGCGCCGATGGCCGTAGGGCAGGGGGTTCGACATGCGCACCGTCAGCGCCCCAATCGAAGCGTCCTCGCTGCGCGCCATGAACTCCTGAACGAAGGCGGGAGACACGCGCTCGTCGGCGTCGAGCACCAGCACCCAGTCCTTCGTGGCGTTGGCGAGCGAGACATTGCGCGCTTCCGAAAAGTCGTCGGCCCAGGGGTGGCGCAGCACCTTCGCGCCCGCTGCTTCGAAGAGCTCGACGGTGCCATCGGTCGAGCCCGTGTCGACCACCAGCAGCTCGTCCCAGAGGCCGCGCACCGACTCGAGGAAGCCCGGCGCCATCTCGGCTTCGTTCTTCACGATCATCGCGATGGTCACGGTGCTCACGGCTGACTCCCGTATGCGCTCGCGGCCCTTCGTGAGGTCGCGTGGGAACCGAGCTCGGCGTGCAGACGCGCGTGCAGCTGGTTCGCTTTTCCCCGGCACGCATTGAACAGCTCGACGACCCGCGGGTCGCTGCCTGGGTTCTTCACGGCACCAAACGCCGCGCTCAACTCGTCCATCTGACCGGCCACCACTTCGGCGTCACCAGCGTCGAGCGATGCGAGCATCGCCTCGAGCCGGGACACCAGATGGGCGGTCGCGGCGTTCACCGGGCCTCCACCGCATTGCCCGCGAGGCTTGCCACGGCCTGCTGAAACCCTTCGACGACAGGCGCGAACGCCCGCTCGGCTTCACGCACCGCCCGCGCGTCCTTCGACACCGCGCCGACAGCCAGGCGCTCTGCGACGAAGAGGTACACCTCGCCCAGCGTCTGCGACAGCTCGGGGGCCACCTGCGGGTTCAGCGTCGCGGCCAGCTCGGTGACGATGTCGGAGGCCTTGGTCAGCAGCGGCAGCGCCTCGATGACGTTCTTCGCGTCGAGGTGACCGGCTGCCACGCGCATGTGGCGCAGGGCTGCTTCGAAGAGGAGCACCATGAGCCGCTCCTTCGACGCGGTCTCGCTGGTCGCTCTCGCGTATGCGCGGGCTGCATTCATTTCTTCGTCCCCTGGCTCTCTTGCGACGTCAGGAAGTTGCCGATGCTCTTGAAGGTGCCGACCACCTTCTCCATCGCGGCGAACTGCGAAACCAACCGCTCACGGTAGGCATCGACACGAAGCTGCAGGTTCGTAATGCGGTCATCCATCGTGCGAATCGACTTGTTGATGCCCGTCTGCCTCGCCACGAGGATCGCGCTCGACCCGCTGGTGTAGCGATCGACGAGCGTGGTGGTGAGCGCCGACATGCCGGTGGTGGCGTTCTGGAAGAGGGCGTTCACCGCGCCTGCGTCGGTGCCGATGGCCTTCTCGAGCCGCGCGGCGTCGATGCTGAGGGTGCCGTCGGTGCCCGTCTTGATGCCGACGTCGGCGAGCGTGCGGACCGAGCTGGTCGGGTTGCTCTCGCTCACCACCATCGCCTGGAGCGCCGCCTGCAGCCCGCGGATCGATGGGTCTCCGCCGAGGGTCTTGTTGCGATCGGTGAGCTCTCCGATGTTCGTGTTGCGCCGCACCAGCTTCATCACGTCGTTGTACGAATCGACGAACTTCTGCAGCGACTTCTGCGTGTCGCCGGTGCTCGTCGTGAGCAGGAGTTCTTCGGCGGTGCCCGGCTTCGTCTTGAGGGTGAGCGTCGCGCCGGGAATGACGTCTGAGACGACGTTGCTGCGGCGCTCGAACAGCAGGCCGTCGACGGTGACCTGCGCGTTGACGGCCGGTTGTTGAATGGTGGCCCCGATGGCCTGCCCGAGCGAGCCCGTCGAGGTCTCGGTGATCTGCAGGGCGCTCGACGGGGGCTGGCCGACGACGTAGCCCGTGTCGCGGCGGGTGATGCTCAGGTAGGCGGCGCCGTTGGTCTCGAGCACGGTCGCGCTCACCGCGATGCCCGACTTGTTGATGCGATCGGCGGCCTGGGTGAGCGTCATGCCGTCATCGAGCGCGACCTGCGTCGTCGTTCCGTCGATGGTGAAGTCGAGCGTTCCGCCAGTGACCTGCGCCGAGGCGGAAGCGAACGACACGCTGCGAGCCCGGGCGGCCTGAGCCAGCTCGTTCACGGCGACCGAGTAGCGCCCAGACGCGGCGGTCGACGATGCCGTGGCGCTGAACGAGGTCATGGTGGTGTTGGCGGTGACGCCGAGCACTCCGCCGCTCGAGAGCGCGCTCGCGGCCGTCTTCAGCGCTGTCAGCTTCGACATGATCTCGCCGACCGCGCTGAGCTGGCTCTGGTAGGCGGCCTGCTGGCTCTTCGCCATGTCGATGGTGCGGCCTTCGATCTTCACGAGCTGGTCGATCATGCTCGTGGTGTCGATGCCCGAGGCGATGCCAGAGGCGCGGAAGCTGGGAATTGAGGCCATGAATCACTCCTGTCGCATGCGTGACGCCCCACAGGGGGCCAACGCGTTGCTGTGCAAACCCCGTTCTCACGAACGAAAAAGGCCCCCTGAGTCAGTCAGGGGGCCTCTGCCAACCCGCAGCCACCCGACTTCGGGTTGGCTTTTCTCGAGCCGCTCGAGCCGACTCACACCGAGTGCGCTTCGACCCGAGCGGGTGATTCAGGAGAAGGCGGCGGAATCAGCCGAGCAGCTTGAGAGCCACCTGCGGCGCCTGGTTGGCCTGCGCGAGCACCGAGATACCGGCCTGCATCATCACCTGGGTGCGGGCGAGCTTGCTGGTCTCTTCGGCCACGTCGACGTCGCGAATGCGGCTGTTCGCAGCAGAGAGCGACTCGGCCGACTGCTGAATCGTCTGCACCACGGACGCGAGGCGGTTGCCGGCGGCGCCGAACGTCGCGCGCGAGCTCGAGACCGTGTTGATCGCGGCGTCGATGGTGGTCAGGGCTGCCTGCGCGCCACCCTGGGTGGTGAAGTCGAGCGCGTTGACGCCGAGCGCGGTCGCGGTCGAGTCCACCGTCGCGACGGTGATCTGGTCGTTGGCCGCCACGTTGCGAATGCCGACCTGGAACGTGAGGTTGGTGGCCGAGTTCAGCAGCGAGGTTCCGTTGTATTCAGCCGCGTTCGCGATGCGCGTGATTTCAGTGATGAGCGCAGTGTTCTCCGTCTGAATGTAGCCGCGCTCGGTGTTGCCCACGCCGGACGAAGCGGACTGCATGGCGAGTTCACGCATGCGGGTGAGCAGCTCGGTCGTCTGGTTCAGGTTCGCTTCAGCCGTCTGGATGAGCGACTGGGCGTCCTGCGAGTTGCGGTTGGCCTGGTTGAAGCTGCGCATCTGGGCCTGCAGGTTGTTGCTGATGCCGAGGCCGGCCGCGTCGTCACCTGCGCGGGTGATTCGGAAGCCGCTCGACAGCTTGTTGAAGCTGTCGTTCTGCATCGTGTTGGTGTTGAACAAGTTCCGCTGGGCATTGAGTGACGCGAGGTTGCTGCGAATGGTGAAGGACATGGCCTCTCCTGGGTGTTGGGTGGTGAGGCGGTTGGTGTGCCGCCTTCACGTATTGGTTCGGCACGACCCAAGCCGGCCTTAAGCGGCTTCGAGGTACCGTGCCAAAGAGCCGAGCTGCGCCGTCAGGCGACGCAGCACGCGCGCACGCACCGACAGCACCTCGAGCGCTGACGCGTCATTCGTCTGACGTGGCCACGACACGCGCGAGATCTTCACACGCCCCCGCACGCGCGGTGGCCAATGAGAGAAGACGGTCTCGGCGAGCGCGCGCCAGCCCATCGTCTGACCCGCGCCGAACCGATCGGTGTCGAGCGAGACGATCGCGTGGCCGGCGTCGTCGAGCTCCACCTGCAGCTCGATGGGCTCGACGTTCTCACTCGAAAGCCGGCCCATGGTCGAGGCGAGTGAAGGGCTGACGCCCAGAGAGAGTGACGCGCCGACCTGATCGAGCAGCCCGCGGGTGTCGTCGACCCACGTGTCGATCTGGCTGCGCGGAAACGTCTCGAGCAGCAGGCGCCCGGTGCCGTCGACGAAGAGCGCGCGCACCAGGTCGGGCTCTGCCGCGTAGAGGGTGACGTGCACGGCGAGACGGCTGGCGACTCCCCGCGGAGGCCGCATCGCAGGGCCCCAGTCGGCGTGTTCCGGCAGCAGCGTCAGCCGCCGCGGCCGCCCGAGCGCCTTCGAGAGCGGCAGGTTTCGCACCCGTCCCTCGGCGGCGAGCAGCAGCCGATCGCCCCGCTGGACGCCGATGGCGACGCCGCGTGGAACCTCGGCCGAGGCGATCTGTGAGAGACGCGAGACGAGCAGGGGATCGGCGCCAGGTCTCGGCGCCACCTCGAGCAGCCGCCCCGCCGCCTTCATGCCCAGCGCGAGTCGAATGCAGTCGGCCGTCGTCAACCGCCGCGCGCGCAATCTGCCCGTGGGGCCCAGCGACAGCGCGAGGTGTTTCAAGAACCCGGGCTCGATGACGAAGAGCGTGCGTGGAGACTTTGCCTGCAGCAGCGCCCTCGCGCGTCGCCACTCAGGTTGATTCGGGCAGAGCTTTGGCGACTCGTTGAGCGAACGCGCCCGCAGCGCATCGAGGGAGTGCGCCTGGAAGAGCGACTGGCCATCGAGCTCGAGCCGCCAGGTGTTGCCGTCCTTCACCTCGACCGGCGCGTGCTTCTCGAGCAGCGCTTCGAACGCAGGGCGCAGGGCCGGCAAGACGTGGCCGCCCATGACCCATCGCTTGAGCTCCTGGCCGAGCTGGCGGCGGGGCTTCCCCGACAACCGCTTCCACTGCAAGTGCGCGGCGTGGCGAACGACCCGCGACGCGAGGCCCAGCTCGACGATGCCGGGCTCAGCACCCAGCTCCCGCACGAGGTTGAGCAGGCGCTCGTCACTCGAGGCCGCGGCCACGAAGAGATCGGGGCAGGCGAGGGAGAGGCCGGGGAGCAGGCGTGAGAATGGCTCCTCGGTGGTGGCCGTGAGCGCCAGCGCGCGGGCGAGCGGCGTCGGCGCGTACTTCGCGATGCGGGTCGGCTCGATGGTGTCCTGCGCCTCGAGGAACGGCACGTCACCCGCGATGAGCCCCGCGAAGAAGAGCCGCTCGGCCGTGACCTTCGTCTCGAGCACGATCGTGAAGCGCGGCGCCCACCGAGCCAGCAACATCTGCAGCATCTGCACGCGCTCGTCGAGGCGCCGATGCTCTTCGGGGGAACGCTCGGTGACGGTGACGAGCACGATCTCCCAGCGATCGCCGTGGGCGACGAGCATCGCAGAGCGGACGAGCGGTCTCGTGGTGGCGAACCCCAGCGGCGGTGGAAAGTCGATGGCCTCGCAGGCGCGGCCCCACCGCCTCCGCCTCGGCATTCGCTGCACCCCGGGTGGCTCGCGATCGTAGCCGGGCCTGCGAAAGCGCCCGCCGAGCAGCACCGGCAACAGACGAATGATCGCGCGCTCTTCGTGTGTCAGCAGCTTCAGCAGATGCGAGAGCCGGCGCCGGAAGAAGGGCGCCAGCGGGTGGCAGGCTCGCTCTGTGCGCAACCGGCTCACGGCGCCGCCCTCGTTACAAGACGTCGAGCAGCGTGAGCTTGAAGGACTTCGCGGAGGCGGACATCGAGGCCTGGAGCGCCTGCTCGGCAGCTGCGAAACGGGTGCTGGCCTCGATGATGTCGATGTCCTCCAGCTTCGAGCGCCCGGCCGTCGCCGAGTCGCGGTTGATGCGCGCCGTGCTCGACGCGAGATCGAACACGTTCATCATCGCCCCCGCGCGGGAGCGTGAGGCCGTGACCTGTTGCGTTCCATCGGCGAGCGCGCGAATCGACGTGCGAATGCCGGCGGTGTCGTTGGCCGTGAGCGCGGTCGCGAAAGTCGAGATCGCCGCGACCACGTCGATACCGCCGCCCGCGCCTTTGAACGCGACGTCTGCGCGCACCGAGGCGTCCTGCAGAATGCCAGGCGCGATCTCGACGCGCCGCGTGTTGGCGTCGCCCAGGTAGGTGCCTGCGGGATCGAAGGGGGGCGCGTTGTCCCTCATGCCGCCGAAGACGTACCGATCGCCGTACCGCATGTTGATCTGCCCGAGCACGGACTGAAAGAGCTGCTGCACTTCGGCGGCGGCGTTGAGCCGGTCGGCCGCGCTGTAGGTGTCGTTCGAGAGCTGCACCGCGAGCTCCGACGCGCGCGTGAGGCTCGTGAGCACCTGATCGAACGCTCCATCGACGACGCCGAGCTCTTCGCTCGCGCGGTCGGCCGCCGTCATCATCGCCTCCTGGCGGCTTCGATCCTGGGCGAAGCGGGTGATGAGGCCAGCAGCTGCCGAGTCGTCCCACGGCGCTTCGACGCGTTTCCCCGACGAGACGCGATCGGCGGCGAGGGTGCTCTCGGTGCGGCTGCGCATCAGCCGGCTGTTCGCCAGATCGAACATGTACGTGTCGCTGACCCTCATGGCGTTCCCCTCACTTCAGCGCCAACAACGTCTCCAACATCTCGTCGGCCGTCTTGATGACTCGAGTCACCGCTTCGTACGCGCGCTGCGAGCGCTGCATGTTCACCAGCTCTTCGTCGATCGACACGCCCGAGGCCGACTGGCGCAGGGCGTTCAAGTTCGACAGCACCGCCGCATCACCTTCGCTGGTGGCCGTGACGCGTGAGGCGGTGGCGCCATAGTTGGCGGTGATGCTGGCGAGCTCGGCCTCTGCGCTGCGGCCGCCGGTCAGCAGCTGCGACTCCGTGTTGATCATGGCCTGCGCGATGGTGCCGTCACCCGAAGAGCCCGCGACCCCAGCTGCAGGCAGCAGGGAGACGTTGGCCGCGATGGCCGCGTCGACGGTGAGGCTGCGGGCGGCGCCAGTCACCGTCGCCTGCACGTTGAAGATGGAGTGGCCGGTGGAGCCGTCGAGCGCGAAGCCCGTCTGCGAGACGGCGTTGATCGCGTTGCCGAAGTCGAAGGCGAGCTGATCGAGGCGGGTCTGCGCGCTCCGCATGGCGCCGTCGCGGGCCTCCATCATTCCACCGAGCTCGCCGCCGGGCGGCTGCGTCATCTGCGTGGGAGCGGTTGCCGAAGGTGTCTGCACCCACAGGCCCAGGCGGGAGCCGTTCGCGGGATCGGGCCGCACCGACAGCGTCGCCGCGCGATCGCCCTGCACGAGCGAGACGCCAGACGGCAGCGTGAGGTTCGCGTCACCCGCGTTGTTGGCGATGACCGTCGCGCCTGTGAGCACCGCCACGCGATCGACCAGCTTCTGGCGTGCGTCGAGCAGATCGTTCGGCCGGCCACCGGCGATCGACGCCTGGGAGATCTGCGAGTTGAGCCGCGCGATCTGCTGCAGCGACTCGTTGATCTCCGGCAGCTGTCCTTCGAGGCGGGAGTCGATGCCCGTGCGAGCCGAGTCGAGCGCCACGGCCGTCTGGTTGAAGCTGACCGCGAGCCTCGTCGCCGCGCCGACCGCCGCTTCACGAACGTTCGGGCTGCCCGGGTTCTGCGCGAGCGCGCGCAGCTGCGAATAGAAGTTCGAGAGCGCGTCGGTCAGGCCGGAGTCAGGGTTGAGCGCGCTGACGCCCTTCAGCAGATCGGCCTGCGTGGCGGAGTAGCTTCCGTTGCCCAGCGCGCCCGACATCTGCTGCTCGATGAAGCGATCTCTCGACTGGGTGACCGCCTGCAGCACGGCGCCGCGGCCGATGTACGCGCTGCCGAACTGATCGGCGGGGCTGACGGCGGCGAGCTCGGCGCGCTGTCGGGCGAAGCCGGGCGTGTTCGCGTTCGAGAGGTTGTGGGCAACGGTCGACGAGTAGGCCTGCTGCGCCTGCAGGCTCATCGCACCTTGACGGAGGACTGAGAGGAGGCCGCTCATCAGACGTGCTCCGAGTGAGTGGACGCTTCGGTGGCGACGAGGCCGCCGCGCCGCCCGTACGCCTGTGGCCGCGGCGCCAGGTGCGCCACGTACGCACGCACGAAGGTGAGCGCGCGCTCGGCCAGCGCCTGGTTGAACACATCGAGCTCTTTGAGCGCCGCCGTGAGCGCCCGAATCTCGGCGAACACCGACGAGAGCTGCGCCGCTTCGAACGGGTACCAGGCCGTGAGCTGCTGCAGCGTCACGTCCTTCTCTCCGTGCTCTTCCGCGACGTCTTGCAGCGCCAGCGCGAGCGAGTCAGAGAGCTGGCTCGAGCGATGGTTGAACGCGTCGCGCTCCGATGCCTGGAGCAACAGCGCGTCGACCTGCATCGCCTTGAGCACCGAGCGCGCGGCACGAGACCGCTTCACCTCGGCGGTCAGCGCGTCGCGCAGCTCAATCGACAACGAAATGGCGGCTTCGAGTGGCATGGGCGGTTTCCCCGCCCATCACTGGAACAGTGCACGCAACCGGGCTTCGATCTCGGCCTCGGAGACCAGCTGGTTCGCGATCTGTTGCGGCGATGGGTAGTACTGGCCGTTCTTCACGGCGTTGATCACTTGTTGAACCCGCTGCGCCCGGCTCGCCGAGCCGATCGCCTGCGCCGCGGGGAGATCGATGTGCGTCTCGGCCTTCGTCACCGAGACCTTCTCCTTCGGACCCGAGCTGGCCTCGGCCTTCTCCGCAGGCGCCGCACGTTGCGCCGCCAACGGAACGATTTGCCCTGCTTTTTGGTCGTTCACTTTCATGGCGTCTCTCCAGTCATCTTTTCGACACCAAGGCGGTACGCCTTAAGGGCTCGCACCGGATCAGTTGGATGACCCCCTTCGCGAACCTCGAGGTGAAGGTGCGGGCCCGTACTTCTGCCGGTTTGGCCGACGAGGGCGACAGGCGCGCCCTCTGGGACGACTTGACCCCGGGTCACGAGCACCTCGCTCGCGTGGGCGTACAGGGTCGTCGTGCCATCAGCGTGCTGCAGCTCGACGGCGTTGCCGTAACCGCCGCGTTCGCCGGCGAAGATCACGACGCCTGCTTTCGCCGCAGGAATCGCAGTTCCCTCGGGAGCGGGCAGGTCGACGCCCGTGTGCATCGATTCGCCGTGGTTGAGCGGGTCGATTCTCTTGCCGAACTTCGACGAGATCTGACCGAAGTCATGGGGCGTCATGGGCGCGGGTGATTCCGGGCTCCCGGGGTCTTCCTGGCCCTGTGTCATGAGTCTGGCGAGGCCCAGGCCACCGCTCTTCGCAACGGCATCGGCGAGCGACTCTGCGAACAGGTCGTAGACGTGCGCACTGCCGGGCGAATCGGAGCCCTTGAACACACCCGAGGTGTGCAGCAGCTGCTTGATCATCACGGCTTCGAGCTGCGTCGCGGCCTCGTTGAGCTTCATCAGAGCACCTCGATGTCGGCGTCGAGCGCACCCGCCGCTTTGAGGGCCTGAAGAATCGCGATCAGATCACGAGGCGCGGCGCCGATGGCATTGAGCGCAGTGACGAGCTCGTCGACGGTGCTGGCCTGCGGCACTTTTACGGCCGACTTCTGGCCTTCGGTCGCGTCGACCTGCTGACTCGGCGCGACGACCGTCTGGCCATTCGTCGCCAGCGCTCCGGGCTGAGAGACGCCGAAGCTGGTCTGAATCGAGACGCGCAGGCCACCATGCGCCACCGCGGCGGGGCGGAGACGAACCGTCTCTCCCAGCACCACGGTTCCAGTCCGCTCACTCACGACCACCTTCGCGCGCGTATCGGCGTCGACCTCGAGTGCTTCGAGCTGCGCGAGGAGCTCCGTCGTGCCTTGTCCAGCAGGAACGGTGACTTCGACTGCCGCGGCGTCGAGCGCTTTTGCACCTGAGCCGCCGAGCGAGGTGTTGATCGCCGCCGCGATGCGAGAGGCGTTCGTGAAGTCGGGCTTGCGCAGGCGCAGCGTGAGCGGGCCGTTGCCCAGGTTGGGAATGACGGACTTCTCGATCGTCGCTCCGCCGGGAACCGTGCCGCTCGAGGGGCTGTTCTTTCGCACCGACGCATACGCGGCCTGCATGTCGTAGCCGCCGACCTGCACCGGCCCCTGCGCGACCGCGTAGACGACGCCATCGGCTCCAGAGAGTGGCGTGAAGAGCAGCGTTCCACCCTGCAGCGAGCGCGCGTTGCCCATGGCGCTCACCGTCACGTCGATGGTGCCACCGGTGCGCGAGAAGGTGGGCAGCTTGCTCGTCACCATCACCGCCGCCACGTTGCGCGAGCGGATGTCGCGCGGGTCGATGCGCACGCCGAGCCGGCCGAGCAGGCCCGACATCGACTGCATGGTGAAGAGCACCTGCTCGGTGTCGCCGGTGTTGGTGAGGCCGACGACCAGGCCGTAGCCGACGAGCGCGTTCTCGCGGAAGCCCTGCACGTCGGTGAGCTCCTTGAGGCGAGCTTTCCCAGCGAAGGCGGGCAGGGCGATCAGCACGATGAGAGCGAGGGCGCGCATGATCAGAAGGGCCAGATCCAGTTGAAGAAGCGCGTCAGCAGCCCGGGCTTCTGGTTGTCGGAGAGCACGCCTCGGCCGGTGAACTCGATCTCGGCGTCGGCGACGTACGAGCTGCGAATGGAGTTGTCCTGCGCGATGTCGATGGGGCGCACGACGCCCGAGATGTAGAAGTGCTGCTCCTCGCTGTTCACGAGCACGACGCGGTGGCCCTCGATGAAGAGGTTCCCGTTCGGCAGCACCTTCTTCACGATCGCGGGCACGGTGGCGGTGAGGCGCTCGGTGCGGCCCGTCTTTCCATCGGCGGCGAAGTCGAGGCCGCTCTTGGCGCTCGCCGTCATGTCGAGCTGCGGGTTCGCGTTGGTGGTGGTGCCCGCGGCGCGGAGGAACGCCTGCAGCGCGACGCTGATCTCTGCGTCACGGCTGGTGGTGGTGTCGGCCGAGCGGCGCGCGTCGGCCATCTCTTCGATCCGCACCACGACGAGGTCCTGCTCCCGGAAGGCGCGGTAGTCGGAATACAGCGCGGCGTTGCGCGCGTCGGGCTTCCACAAGCCGCCCGCAGGGTCGGCCTCGGTGGCCGCGTTCTTCGCGCCGACGAACTCGTAGTTGCGCTGCTTGGGAACGTACGCGTCGATGTGCGGCACGCTGCAGCCCCAGAAGAGGAAGAGCGCGGCGGTGACGAGGAGCAGCTTCTTCATGACCCGCCCTCCAGCGTGGCGACGAGCACGCCGTCACGGAAAGTGCCGCTCACCCGCTTCCCCGACGGGAGCGACGCGCAGACCCGTTGCCCGCACGAGACGATCACGCCGCGCTGCTCGAGGCTGATCGCGTTGATCACGATGCGAACCGTGATCTGCGTACCCGGCGCCGGGCCGAAGCGCAGATCGAGCTCGCGCAACACACTGCCGCTCTTCAGCCGGCGGCTCGCCGTCGCACCGTCCAGCTTCGGAGCAGCGGGAGCCCCCTTCGACCACTCCCGCTCCTCCAAAGTGAACGCCCCCTCCACTGGTTCCCCCGCCTCGATCGTTCGTGTGAGCACCGCCTGCGTCGTGAAGAGCCTCACGGTCGCCCAGCCCCACACCGAGCAGCTCTTTCCCGTCGCGCGTACGGCCACGCGCCCACTGCCATCGAAGGGCTGTGGCTCGAAGCGGTTCGCGTTGCAGTTCGGCGCGCTCCAGTCGCTGACCTCGACCCGCGTGCCCTCGGGCGCGTGCAGCGACAACGCCTCGGTCAGCGGAGCGGGGACGGCGGCCAGCGTGACGAGCGCGAGGGCGATCATGGCGTCACCGGATGCTCGAGAGGCGCTGGAGCATCTGATCGGCGGTCTGAATGACCTTCGAGTTGAGCTCGTACGAGCGCTGCGTGGAGATCATCGCCACCATCTCTTCGACGGCCTTCACGTTCGAGGTCTCGAGGAAGCCCTGGTTGATGGTGCCCAGCCCCATCTCTCCCGGCCGGGCGAAGACGGGGGCACCGCTCGCGCTCGTCTCGGCGAAGAGGTTTCCACCGATGGCCTCGAGGCCAGCCGGGTTCTGGAAGGCGGTGAGCTCGAGCTTGCCCAGCTCGGTCGGCGCCACGCGATCAGGCACGCGCGCGGTCACGGTGCCGTCGGTGCCGATGGTGATGGCGAGCGCTTCACGGGGAACGTTGATGGCCGGGTCGACGAGCTCGCCGCGCTGGGTGACGAGGCGGCCGTCGGCGTCGATGCGAAACGCTCCGGCGCGCGTGTACGCGAACTCGCCGTTCGGCCGCTGAATGCGGAAGAAGCCCGCGCCCTCGATGGAGACGTCGAGCTCGTTGCCGGTCTGCACGGCCTCGCCCTGGCCGAAGCTGCGCGTCGTCGAGACGGTGCGAACGCCCATGCCGACCTGCAGCGGCGCGGGTTGCGTGCCTCCGCGCGGGTCGACCTGCTGCGGCGCGCGAATCGTCTCGCTCATCAGATCTTCGAAGTCGGCGCGCGACTTCTTGAATCCGGTGGTGCTCGCGTTCGCCAGGTTGTTGGCGATCGTGTCCATCTTCGTCTGCTGCGCGTCCATGCCGGTCGCTGCGGTGTAGAGAGAGCGGATCACGAGTGGGGTCCCTTTCAGCGAATACGGCCCAGCTCGACGGCCTTCTCGTCGAGCCGTCGGTACGTCTGCAGCGCCTGCATCGAGTTGTCGAAGTTGCGCTGCGCCGACACCATCTGCACCGCGGCCTCGAGCGCGCTGGAGTTCGAGACCTCGAACTCGCCGATGCGCACCGTCGCGTTCGAGACGGCGAAGCCTTCTGGCGATTGGGGACGAAGCAGGGTGGGTGAGATGCGATCGATGGAGCCGTTCAGCTCGAAGAGGCCCAGCTGCGCGATCTTCTGGTTGTTGGCGAAGATGGCGCCGCTGGGCTCGACGCGAACGCTCGACTGCGGCGGCGCGATGATGGGTGCTCCGGCGTCGTCGACGACGAGCTGACCACTGACGCGAAGCGCGCCCGACTCGTCGACCTGCAGCCGGCCGTTGCGGGTGAAGGCGAGGCCGTCGGTGAGCTTCACGGCGAGAAAGGAGTTGCCGGTGGGCATCACGTCCATCGGGTCGCCAGAGTGAATGACGGCGCCGGTGGAGAGATCGAGCTGCGTCTGGACGGCGGCGGCGTGAACCTGATCGGGGTCGTTGCTGGCAGCCTTCGCGAGGAACGCCTCGAACGCCGGGCGGGAGGCCTTGAAGCCCGGCGTGTTGATGTTGGCCAGGTTGTCGGAGATGGAATCGAGCTGCGCCATGCGCGCCGCCGCTCCATTCATGCTCACGTAAATCCCGTCGGCCATGTGACGCCTCCTCCGGGACGGTTGAGCAGCACACGTGCCATGGGTCAGCGGCCACTCCTGCCGGGTGCAGTCGCCCAGCGGCCATTTCTGCCGGGCTCGATCTGCCGGGCTGTCGCGGAACTGACAGGTTTTCCCGACCCGACCGGGTGCCTTCGACCCATGTGGGCGGCGCACCTTCGCGCGGCGAATCAGCGGTTTGGAGAGAGGCCCGCGGACTGCAATTCGCCTCGCCCACGATGCGAACGCGGCTCGATTCGGTGGTTCAGGTGAGAGAGCGGGACGAGGACAAGGCCCTGCGTCAGGTCGTCGACGCCGAGACGAAGGCGAAGCTCGCCGCGGAACGTGCCGAAGCCCTGAAGAAGGCCGCGCAGCACGACGCCCGCAAGGCTGGCGATGCCGCGACGTGGGAGATGCTCGAGAGCGCTCATGTGCGGGCGCTGTCCGATGCACGCCGCGCAGAAAAGGATGTGGAGAAGAGTCAGGCCGAGGTCGCGAAGGTGCGCGTGCTGTACACGACCGCGCACCAGAAGGCCGAGGTCGTGCGCCGCGTGGCTGATTCGCGCAGAGAAGAAGAGCGCCGCACCATCGAGCGTGGAGAAGAGAAGGTGCTCGACGAGGTGGCCTCGCTGCTCTGGTACCGCAAGGCCGGCTGACCTCTCACCGCAGCAGCTTCTTCGCGTGAGCCGCGGCGCGCTCCATGGGCGTCTTCGCCGTCTTTGGCCCTACCGCGATCGTCACGAGTCTGTCGGCGACGAGATACTGACGCGCGACCCGCACGAGCTGCTTCAGGGTGACCGCACGCGCCTGCGCCTTCTTCTCGGCGAACGTCTCGGCGGGCCGGAACAGCTCGCTGTGCCCGAACCACCCGATCAGATCGCCGGGCGAGTCCTGCATGAAGTCGATGTGCATCTCGAAGCGCCGCTGCGCCCGTCGCAGCTCGTCGAGGCCGATCTTCCCGCGACGGAGCGTGGCCAGGGTGGACAGCACTTCGCGCACCACCGCGCCCGCCTGCTCGGGAGCACACGCGCCGTCGATCTCGAAGGAGCCCGTGTCGTGAAACGTCTCGATGCTCGCGGCGATGGAATACGCCAGCCCGCGCTTCTCGACGATGTTGTGCGGCAGGCGTGACGAGAGCCCGTCGTCGAGCACGCGCCGCAAGATCGACAGCGCCATCGCGTCAGGGTGGTGATCGGCGACGGTGGGGAAGGTGAGGCGGAACTCGACCTGCGATTCTTCGAGGCGCACGTAGTGAAACGTCGGCTCGTCCTGCAGCTGGGGCGGCTTTTCGTTCACTCGGGGACCACGCGGTACGCGGCTGAACGCCCGCTGCGCGCGCTCGAGCATCTCGTCGTGCCGCAGTGGACCGGCCACCCCCACCACCATGTTGCCCGTCACGTAGTGCGTGCCGAAGTGGGCCCTCACGTCCTTCATCTGCAGGCCCTTCACCGTCTTCGGCGTTCCGGCGATCTTGAACGCGAGCGGGTGATCGTCGAACAGCTTCATCTTGGTGAGGTTGTCGACGTCGATGTCGCGGCCCTTCTCGTCGACCTCGTCGAGCATCTCTTCGAGGATGATCTTCTTCTCGGTCGCGAGGTGCACGAGCCTGGGCTGCGTGAGCATGTCACCCAGAATCGACATCGCGACGCCGATCCCGTCGGGGTGCGTGGGCGTGTAGAAATACGACGAGTCACGCATGGTGACGCCGTTGAGGTTTCCACCCACGGCCTCGACCGCTGCGTTCATGCGCACCGAGTCGGGGTACCGCGTGCTGCCGCGGAAGAAGAGGTGCTCGAGCAGGTGGCTGACGCCGTTGGTGCGCGTCGATTCGTGACGGGAGCCCACGCGCACGTAGACCGAGCACATCGCGCTGTGCAGGTGCTTCGTCTCGACGGTGATGCAGGTGAGGCCCGACGGCAGAACGTCTTTGAAGACCTTGAAGCTCACGAGAGCGGGAACCTCATCACGAAGGTGGTGCCGTGCTGCACGGAATCGTCGATTCCGATCTTTCCGCCGTGGGCTTCGACGATCTGTCGCGACAACGAGAGGCCGATTCCGGTGCCGCGCGCCTTGGTCGAGAAGAACGGCTCGAAGAGGCGGTCACGCACTTCGCTGGGCAGGCCGGGGCCCGTGTCTTCGACGCGCACGACGGCTTCCGAGCCTTCGGTCGCGACCGAGATCCTCAGCGCTCCGCCCGTCGTCATCGCCTCGCGCGCGTTGCGGAAGAGGTTCAAGAAGACCTGCCGCAGTTGTCCCTCGTCGGCCTGAATGGTGAGGGGAGAGGGAGGCAGCATGGTGGACACCGTCACCTGCGCCCGCTCGAGCTCTTCTTTCGAGAAGCCGATCACGCTCTGCACGATTTCGACGAGGTCCTCTGCGCGCAAGGCCGGCGCGGGCAGACGCGCCATCTTCAGGTACTCCTCGGTGATCTCGGTGATGCGATCGACCTCACGGGTGACGGCCGAGAGCAGGCGCTTTGCCTCCTGCGCGTCCTGCGCGTCGGGGAACGTCGCGGTCGCGAGCTGATCGCCCAGCATCTCGACGTTGAGCCCGATGCTCGAGAGCGGGTTGCGTACTTCGTGAGCGACCTGCGCCGAGACGCGACCTGCGGCCGCCAATCGTTCGGCCCGAAGGAGCGCTTCCTGTTTCTGCGCGAGCTGCGCTTCACGTTCGGCGAGCGATCTCGCCATGGCGTCGAACTCGCGCGCGAGCACGGCGATCTCGTCTTCACCCGCGATGCCGAGCTTGGCCGAGTAGTCGCCACGAGAGATGCGCGAGACGCCATCGATGAGCGTGCGCACCGGACGAAGCGAGCGTGCCGCGAAGCCGGTCGCCAGCAGCCCGACCGCGATCGCGAGCACCGAGAGCCCGATGATCGCCACGCCCGTTCGACGCTCACGCTCCTGCGTCAGGGCCACGCGCTGTCGAGTCCGCGCTTCGAGCGAGCTGTGGAGCAGCTTGATCGTCGCGCCCAGCGCCGTCTCTGCGTCCTGCAGGCGGTCGAGCGCGAGGCTCGCTGACGCAGGGTCAGGCGTCGGCTGCTCGAGAATCAGGTACGCCGCGTCGGCGACCGCGCGGTACTCGCCGTACTTCGTCTTGAGCTCGGTGAGCCGTCGCTGCACGTCGTCGATGAACGACATCTCGTCGGCGGGCGCGAACTCCTCGAGGCCCCGCGTCAACGTCAGCGCCTCTTCGAGCTTCCGATCCATCTGTTCGAAGAAGTACCGGCGGGCGAGCTGAATCATCATGCGCCGCACCGCGAAGTCCGTCTGATCTCGCAGGCGGGCCGTGTCGTTCGCCTGGTTCTTCTGGAACGACTCGAGCGTGGCGGCCGTTTGACTCAAGGCCAGGTAGCCCTCGCTCAGCAGCCGAATCTCGACCTGGCCCCGATGAAGCTCCGTGACCGAGAACAAGGACACGGCTCCGAAGGTGACCAGCACCACGGCGTAGCCGAGGAAAATTCTGGTCGCGAGCGAGAGCCGCATCAGTCGAGTACTACATTGACCGCCACTGTCGGAGAAGCCTACGTTGCCGCCGGGCGATCTCTCATTTTTCCGGAGTCGAGTCCCCGCATGTTCCTCCGAATCTCCGCCATCGTCATCGCGCTGACTGCCACCTTCGCCGTGGCCGAGAAGCCGCGCCTCGTCATCGTGCCGTTCGCGACCGGCGAGGGTGCCACCGACAAGGCCGCCACCAAGTTCGGCGCGCTCGTGAGCGAAGAGCTCAAGACGCGCTCCGACGCCATCGAGGTGGTCGCTCCGCCAGTCACCAAGCCCGCGCCCGAGAAGACGGTGGCCAAGAAGGGCCCGTCTGCCGAGACGCTGGCCGCCCTCGACACGGGCAAGAAGGCCTTCGACGATCTGCGCTTCGACGAGGCGATTCCGGCGCTCAAGAAGGGCATCGAGCTGATGCTCGCCGAGCCCGCCACCGCAGACTTCGAGGTGATTCAAGACGCGCTCGTGAAGGTCGCCGCGGCGAACTTCCGCAATGGTGAAGAGAAGGAAGCGAAGGTCTCGCTGCTCGATCTCGCCCGCCTCGCGCCCGGCTATGCGCTCCCGCCCGGCTACCCGCCCATCTTCCAGCGTGAGTTCGAGAAGGCGCAGAAGCGCCTCGACAAACAGCCGCGCGGGCAGGTCGTCATCGAAGGCCCCTCGGGCGCGACCGCGTTCCTCGACGGCCGCGATCTCGGCATGGTGCCCGCGACCGAAGAGAACGTTCCCTCCGGCACGCACTACGTGAAGGTCGAAGGAACCCGCGGAGAGAAGTTCGGGCAGATCATCGAGGTGAAGGGCAACACCGCGAAGGTGAAGGCCTCGTTCGGAGCGCCTCCCGATCGCGCGCCCGTCAACATGGTGCCCAACCCCAACATCACCGCGTCGGTCGACGAGGGCATGCCGCAGCGCCTCACCGCCTACTGCAAGGCCGCGGGCGCCGACTTCGCGCTCATCGGCGTCGTCTACCGCGTCAGCGACACCCAGTTCTCGGCCGGCACCGCGCTGTTCGCCGCGAAGCGCAGCACCTTCGCGCAGCTCGCAGTCGTCACCTTCGACGTCGACGTGCTCACCGCGAACACCGAGTCGTTCAAGCTCGCCGACGAAGTGCTCAAACGCTCCGCCTCGCTGGGGACGCCGACCAACCCGCCGTTCAGTCTCGTGACGAAGAAGACGCAGACCGTCGCGGTGGTGGCGAAGGAGCCGACGAAGGTCGACCCGACCGGTGACGATCTCTCGGTGGCGGCACCCGATCGCAAGCCGAAGGTCGTGCTGCAGCCGAAAGATCGGGTCCTCGACAAGCCCGCGAACGTGATCGACGCCGAGGCGCCGATCGAGGCTCCGGTCGAGCCGGTGCCGACCGTGAAGGCTCCGGTTCCAGTCTGGGTCTGGGTCGTCGTTGGCGGAGTCGCAGCAGCTGGCGCGGGCGTTGGCGCGTACTTCGGCATTCGCGAGGCCACTCGGCCCGTGACGGGAACGGTGACGGCGTCGTGGTGATTCGTCGGCTGGTGTTCGGAGTGTTGGCTGCCGCGCTGTGGACTTCGTGTGCGCCCAAAGAGGTGAAGTACAGCCTCACGATCGTCACGTCAGGGTGCGCGAGCGCGAACCCGTTTCAGGGCGTTCAGTACCTGCGCATTCGCGTGACCGGAGACGGCATCACGACGCCGCCCGAGTCGCTGACGCCTGCGTCGACCAAGACCGCCGTGCTTCCCGAGATTCCCGCTGGCGCAAACCGCGTGATCGAAGTGCGCGCGTACGACAACGATCCCGCCGCGGGTGGGCGCGTCGTGTCCATCGGCAAGACGCTGCCGTTCACGGTGCCCGATGTCATCGACGGCGAGATCCCCGAGGCCGATCTGCAGAAGTCGGTGATCCTGCGGCAGGTGGGCGTGTGGACGCAGCCCGTCAGCGTGAACGAGAAGGAGCGCTGTCAGACGATGCGGGCGGCGCGCGCGGCCCACACGGCGACGTTGCTTCCGAGCGGCAAGGTGCTCCTCGCGGGCGGCTTCTTCTTCCCTCCTGCGAACCCGAACCGTGTCGCGCTCGGCCAGACGGAGATCTTCGATCCCTCCACCGGTCTCTTCACACCCGCGCAGGAACTCTCGTTCGCGGCGCTCGATGGCTCGGTGAACAAGCAGGTGAAGGCGTTCCATACGGCGACGCTGCTCAACAACCGCCAGGTGCTCTTCTGGGGTGGCGAGCGGTACCAGGTGATCAGCGGCGTGAACGTGGTCGCTCCGCTGACCGAAGTGCTCGTCTACGACATCGACACGAACAAGTTCACGGCGACCCAGCGCAGCACGCCACCCGCGATTCCGCGCTCGCAGCACCGCGCCGTCGTCGACAAGAACGGCAAGGTGCTGATCGTCGGAGGGCTTCGCTTCAGCACTTCGGGCACGGGCCCGCGGCTCGTTCCAGTGAACGAGGTCGAGTCGTTCGATCCACTCGATCGAAATGGCGCGGCGCCTCGTATCGTCGCGGGCGTGACGTTGCCTCGCGTCGAGACCACGGCCGCAGCAGTGAAGGCCGGCGAGTTCGTCGCGGTCGCTGGTGGGCATGACGGCACGGCGCTCAAGGAAGAGGTCGTCTTCTTCGCGTGGGACGACACCTCGGCGGTGTTTCGCCAGGTCTCGCAGATGGCTCCGCCGCGTATCGCGACGCCGGGCCGACGGGCTGCTGCTGGAGTCACGTTCCGCGACGGCAGCGACATGCTGATGCTCGGCGGCTACAGCGACGTCACGCTGCTCAAGCCGGTCACGATGCCGATGCCGACGAGCGAGATCGTTCAGGCCGGTGTGCAGACGGTCGCGCGCGGGCCGGACATCGGTCTTCGCGGCGAGCTCTGCGCAGTGACCCTGCAGGACGGCAAGTCGGTGCTCGCGGTCGGCGGGCGCACGGCAGACGCGAACGGCATGATGTCGCGATCGGAGACGACCGCGGTGATCGTTCGCAATGATCCGCAGGGCATGCCGACGACGCAGATGGCTCCGAGCCTGGTGACAGGCCGGTACCTGCACACGTGCACGCTGCTGCTCGATGGCTCGGTGCTGGTGACCGGTGGCCTCAACGAGACGGTCGCGAACCCCACGGGCGACGTGCTGACCGACGCGTGGATCTACACGCCGGCGCCGATTGACTGACGGTCACTCCCTCACGATGCCGAGCTCGATCAGCACCGCCGTCGGTACGCGGTGACCCTCGAGCAGGTACCAGTCGGGCCCCAGCTTCTCGCGACGCACGTTGCGCAGATCGAAGATCACGTCGCCCAGGCGCAGCCAGTCGCCTTGACGCTCTTGGACTGACCCGCCCGCGCGAATCGCCCAGATCACGAGCCCGATCACCATCACGCCGGCCGCCGCGAGCCGTCCGATGAGCAGGCCCAGCAGAATCGCAACCACCGTGAACAACACCGGCAGCATCACGCGGTTCCGCGACTGGGGAATGCGAATCACCTTCTGGAGCAGCAGCGCATCGAGCCACCACGCGAGTCGTTCAGGCCGCAGATCGTCGGCTGGCCGACCGAGCAGCTCGGCGATGCGCCGAATGATCGGCTCGACCTCGGAAGCGCTCAGGCCATCGGGGAGCGATCGCCGCAGCGCCTCGATCTGATCCATTCGCGGACCGCGCACGGCGTCCGCGAGTTCGTCGATCCATGCCACTCAGCGCTCCGAGTGATCGTGCCGCAGCACCTTCTCGAGCATCGCGTCGAACTCGGCTGCTGTGGGCTCACGAGGCTCGCGCTTCGTCACCACAGGCTGGGTCTTCTTCAGCGGCTGCCCGGGCTGCAGGGGGAACGCGTCGTAGGCGCCTGAACCATCGGCATCGACGAGGATGGCGTTGGTGAACGCGTCGGCGCGGTTGTCGGTCGCGCGGCACACGCCGTTGGTACAGCGAACGCCAGTCCACGCCATCGGAGCCAATGTTCTCGCCGCGCTGCTCGAGCGCACGAACGCGACGAACCAGGTGTCGGCGGTGGGCGTGACGGTGAACTTCTCGACGACGTGAACGCGACGGGCGTTGAATCCGTTGAGCCCCGGCACGGCCTCGATGGGCAACGTGCCGATGGGAAGCGCCTTCTTCTGCAGGACGCGGGTCGCCGGCCACTCGTTGTTCGAGACGCCGTTCACCGACTCTCGGCCCGCGGCATGCGTGAGGATCTCGATGGAGTCGAACTGCATCCACTCCGGAGCCTGCACGTCGACCGTCAGCTCGATGGGCGTGTTCGCCGGAACCGAGAGCGTGTCGCCAATGGACACGGGCATTCCGCCAGCGCGAGCCGCCGTCATCGTCACGAATGGCCCCGACGAACCGATCGCCCGGTGCTGCTTCATCGCGGAGGTGAAAGCGGCAGACGTGAAGCCAGCCGTCGTCGCGTTTGCGCCGAGGAAGAGCCACGTCCGGCCATACCCGCCCGTCGTCGAGTGGCGATCGTGCGTGTCGGAGACGCCGGTCGCCGTCTTCACCCACCCGCGCGAGAGAAACGTCATCCAGTCGTTGGTGACGGCGATGCTGGCCGACGTGCCGTTCATGATCTCGATGGCGTCGAAGTCGAGCGAGAAGAGCTTCGTGTCATCAGCGGTCGCGGCCGGGTTGGGTGCCATGCGGTACGTCTCGGGCTTCGCAGCCGAGGTCCCTCGTGCGGTGTCGACCTTGAGCTGCGTGAGCGAGGACCCCTGGCCACCGCGCGGGTGGTTCATCTGCACCACCACGTTCGGGTACGCCTCGCGCAGCCCGCTGTAGAGCTGATCGAGCCGCAGTGACGGCCCATCGCCGCCCGCCCAGTCGAACGCTCCGCCGCCAGGCCCGTCACGCACTGTCACGGGAAATGCGTTCTGGTGGCCGTAGTCGAACGGCGTCACCTCGACCCCGATCATGGTGGCCATCGACGACTGCAGCCCGAGATCACGCACGACGGGCGCGAAGTCGGTGATGGCGTCGTGATCAGTCGAGACCATCACGTCGACGCCTTCAGCCGCGAAGGAAGCCACCCGAAGCGCATTCGCGACCGAGCTGTCAGGGCTGCCCACCGCGTGAACGTGCAGGTCGGCGCTGATCCACCCGGTCGAATCCACGACCTGCGCGAGCGTGGCGTCGACGCGCGCATCGGCGGTCGAGAGATCGATCGTTTGGCCGCGGGTGGGGAACGTGTCGGGGAAGGCGGAGAACTCGGGGCCCTTCGTGACGAAGACCTCATAGCTGCCCGGGGGCAGGGGAATCGCGATCGTCCCCGACGCAGGCACGAACTCGATCGCCTGCAGTTCGCTCGGCGTCGCCTCGACGTCGAAGAACGGCCGCAGCTTCGAGAGCTCGTTCGGGCAGATCCCCGACGGGCACTTCACAATCACCTTCGCGGCGAGCGGCTGCATGAAGGGATCACGAACCGTGACCGTCAGTGTGCGTCTGGCTCCCTGGCGCAGAGTCACCTGCGCTTCACCCGTGCTCGGCGCGGAGACGTCGATCGGGTTCTCGAGCGCGGCTCCGAAGGCTCCGGTCGAGACGCGGTAATTGCCGATGGGGACGTCGAAGCGCGCCTTGCCCTGCGCATCGGCGATGGCGATCGTGATCGGTTTGCCGGTCTCTGCAGCGTTCACCGCGATGCGGCCCTGCGGCACCGGTTGGCCCGCAGCATCGAGCACCGTGACGTCGAGGCGAGATCGCGATGCTCCGTCGAGCGAGAGCATCGTCGCCTGCACGCGCGCGAGGTCCTGCTCGATGAAGAAGTCGCGCAGGAACAGCCGCGGCTCGACCGGAAGAATGCCGAAGGCGCCCACGGGCTCGCGCGTCGTCGACGTCCACGAGAGCAGGCCGTCGCGGTCCTTTCCTTCCGCCATCACGCCGACGACGCCCGCGATCGACAGCACCGCGTTGGTCGTCACCGCCTTGCGATCTCGGAACGAGTACGAGCGGTACCCATACGCGACGCCGTTCGACTGGTAGCCGAGCCACGTGGAGGGATCGACGAGACACCCCAGCGCGCCCATGCCGCCGGTGCAGCCCTGCGGGTTGAAGAACTCGCTCTCACCGCCCGACTCGATGAGGTCGCCCGTCATCGTCGTGATCGGCGTGCTGCCCTGGTTGCAGTACGCCGTCAGCATGCGCACGCGCGTCTCTCCGGGCGAGAGCACGTAGTAGGTGGTGATCATCAGGGGGAGTTCGGCGTTCGGGTCTGTCCTGAGCTCGACGGCGCCGAGGTAGTCGCTCAAGACGTTGGTGACGTTGATGTAGTCGAGCACCGCGTCAGTGCCCGTCGCTGCGACGACGGCGTAGCCACCCTTCGAGCCGTCCTCGAGGATCTCGACCTTGTTCACGAGCGGTGTGCGCCCGAACGCGTAGAGCGGAGCGATCTTCCCGAACGTGTCGCGCCCGGGCTGCCCGTCGCGCACCAGATCGGCGTCGATGATCGCGCCACCGTACGGCGTGGGAGAGATCGTGCGGGTCGGCTGCTGAATCACGACGCGCACCTTGTCGTTGGCGAGCAACACGTCGCCGACGCGGCCTTGCGCATACCCGCCGCCGATGAGCTCTGAGGCCGTCTCGATCGCCTTCGCCTTCACGCCCGTTCCCAGCTTCGAGAACAGCATCAGGTCGTCGAGCTTCGCCTCACAGCGCGTCGGCGGGTCGGGGGGTGGGCGCGGCTTCGGGGGAGGACAGGCGCAGAGGGCCAGCAGACAGGGCAGGGCGAGTCGCTTCACGCCCTCGGGTATCGCGCGGCCTGCGCTGCCACACAACGGGCTCCCGGTTTCTGCGCGCGGAGTGACGTGGCTTGAGCGTACAATCCCTCCCGATGTCCCAGCGGACGGACGAAGAGCGGGTCTCGGCGGTCGAGTCGATGTTCCGAATCAGGGCGGTGGAGTCGCCTCCCGACGAGCAGGGCATTCGTACGATCTGGCATCGCGGCCTCAAGGGCGCCGAGCTGGTCAGTGACGTCGATGGCGCCGGGCGGGTCACCCGTCAGGAGCTGCTGCTCTTCGAAGACGTGCTCGTCTGGGCCGAGGGCGCGCTGAAGACGGGAGAGAACTCGCAGGCCGCTCGACGGCCGCGACCCTCTGACGGGCTCACGTGGGATGACGGCCCGCACCAGCCCCGCGTCGAGCGCGTCACTCGCGCGCTCAAGCAGTACAAGGGCAGCGACCGCTTCATTCAGCATGTGCGCGATGTGCTCGGCGTGAGTGATGACTCGGTGCCGATCGACGCGCCGATCACCCGGTCAGCACGCGCCATTCGCGAAGAATCGGCGATCGACGAGGCCACCCGTCGGCAACGCGAACGTGATGCCAATCGGCGCAGACAGCTTGGCCTGGCCGGCATCATCCTCGGCGCGGTGCTGACGCTTGGCGCGCTCGTGATGCTGTGGCTCTCGATGGGTTCGTGACAAACAGCTGGGCATGTCCCCCGAGAGTTCCCGCGTCGCTCCGTTCGGCACGACGATCTTCACCGAGATCTCCAGACTCGCGGTGCAGCGCAAGGCCGTGAACCTGGGCCAGGGCTTCCCCGACTTCGACGGCCCCGACGAGGTGAAGCAGGCGGCGCTCGAGGCGATTCGTGCGGGCGTGAACCAGTACGGCATCACGACCGGCAACCCGACGCTGCGCCAGGCGATCGCCGATCACTCGAAGCGGTTCTACGGGCAGACCATCGATCCCGACTCCGAGGTGACGGTCACGAGCGGCGCGACGGAGGCGATCTTCGACGCGATCATGGGGCTGGTGAACCCGGGCGACGAGGTCGTGCTGTTCGAGCCCTATTACGACTCGTACCTCGCGAGCGTGCAGCTGGCCGGCGGCGTGCCGAAGTTCGTGCAGCTGCGCGCGCCTTCGACGCCTGACGGTGCCTGGTGGTTCGACGAGCGCGAGCTGCGCGCGGCCTTCACTGACAAGACGAAGGTCTGCATCGTCAACACGCCACACAATCCGACGGGCAAGGTGTTCACCATCGAAGAGCTGGTGCTCATTCATCAGCTCGTCGGCGAACGTGGCGCTACGCTGCTCAGCGACGAGGTCTACGAGCACCTCGTGTACGCGCCTCAGCGGCACCTGCGCCCCTCCACGCTGCAGCCGGAGCAGACGCTCACGCTGTCGAGCGGAGGCAAGAGCTTCTCGTTCACGGGGTGGAAGATCGGGTGGGCGATCGGTCCCGCTCCGCTCGTGAGGGCAACGCAGAAGGCGCATCAGTGGGTGACCTTCGCCGTGGCGCACCCGTTTCAAGTGGCGATCGCCGCGGCGCTTCGGCTGCCCGACTCGTACTTCACGGCCTTCGCGCAGGAGTACCGCCGCCGCCGCGACCTGCTGATCGATGGCCTGCGCGCTGCCGGGTTTCAGCCGCTCGTGCCGCATGGCAGCTACTTCGTGATGGCTGGCACCGAGGGGTTCCGCCGCGCTGGTGAAGACGACGTGGCCTTCTGCCGGCGCCTCATCGAAGAAGCGGGCGTCGCCGCGATTCCACCCTCGGTCTTCTTCAGCCCCGAGCACGCGCCGTCGGTTCACGGCCTCGCGCGTTTCGCCTTCTGCAAGACCGACCCGGTGCTGACCGAAGGCATCGCCCGCCTCGGCGCGTGGTCGAAGCGGGCCTGACGCACCCCGCAAACCCATCGTCTGGCTGGCCCGTGGCCCCGATGCTATTGGGCCGCCCATGGCGAAGAGCGCGAAGAAGGTCACCCTGTCGAAGTCGAAGGCGAAGAAGCCGGTCGCGAAGAAGAAGGCTGCGCCGGTGAAGAAGGCAGCCGCGAAGAAGGCCGCTCCGAAGAAGGCGCCGGCCATCACGTGGGACGCGACGACGCTCAAGCAGGTGACGAACGAGGTCTCGCGCTGGCGCAAGTCGACGCTCTCGAAGTCGCTCGAGAAGATGCCGACGCGCAAGACGCAGTTCGTGAACGACTCCGGCATTCCCCTGCCTGATCTCTTCACCGCCCTCGATCGCAAGGCTGAGCGCTTCGACGACATCGGCGTTCCCGGTGAGTTCCCGTTCACGCGCGGCACGCAGCCGACGATGTACCGCTCTCGCCTGTGGACGATGCGCCAGTTCGCCGGCTTCGGTGGCCCCGCCGACACGAACAAGCGGTTCAAGTACCTCATCGGCCAGGGCATGACCGGCCTCTCGACCGCCTTCGATATGCCCGCGCTCATGGGCTACGACGCCGATCACGCGATGTCGCGGGGTGAGGTCGGCAAAGAAGGCGTCGCCATCTCGACCCTGAAGGACTTCGAGATTCTCTTCGACGGCATCAAGCTCGATCAGGTCACCACGTCGATGACGATCAACGCGTCGGCGATCATCGCGCTCTGCATGTACATCGCCGTCGCCGAGAAGCAGGGCGTGCCGATGGGCAAGCTCGGCGGCACCATTCAGAACGACATGCTCAAGGAGTTCATCGCCCAGAAGGAGTGGATCGTCGGTCCACGCCCGGCGGTGCGCATCGTCACCGACATGATCGAGTTCTGCGCGCAGCACATGCCGAAGTGGAACCCGGTGTCGATCAGCGGGTACCACATTCGTGAGGCTGGAGCGACGGCGGTTCAAGAGCTCGCCTTCACCATCGCCGACGGCATCGGCTACGTGGAGGAGGGCGTGAAGCGCGGAATGAACGTCGACGACTTCGCGCCGCGGCTCTCGTTCTTCTGGGACGTGCACAACGACTTCTTCGAAGAGGTCGCCAAGTTCCGCGCGGCCCGCCGCATGTGGGCGAAGATCATGCGTGATCGGTTCGGCGCGCAGGATCCGCGATCGATGATGCTCCGCACGCACGCGCAGACCGCCGGTGTGTCGCTCACCGCGCAGCAGCCGTACAACAACGTCGCCCGCGTCGCGCTGCAGGCCTTCGCGGCCGTGCTCGGTGGCACCCAGTCGCTGCACACCAACTCGCTCGACGAGACCTACGCGCTGCCGACCGAAGACGCGGTCACCATCGCGCTGCGCACGCAGCAGATCATCGCGCACGAGTCGGGCGCCGATCGCGTCGTCGACCCGCTCGCCGGCAGCTACTACGTCGAGCACCTCACCGACGAGATGGAGAAGCGCGCGTTCGACTACATCCGCCGCATCGACGAGATGGGCGGCATCATTCGCGCGGTCGAAGAGGGCTACCCGCAGAAGGAGATCGGCGAGTCGGCCTACCAGTACCAGCGCGAGGTCGAGCGCGGAGACCGGCTGATCGTCGGCGTCAACGCGTTCAAGTCTGACTTCGACGACAGCAACATCGAGCTGCTGAAGATCGACGAGCAGGTCGCGCACGAGCAGATGGAGCGGCTCGCCGCGGTGAAAGCGTCGCGTGATCAGGCCGCCGTCAGCACCGCGCTCGCGAAGGTCGAGGCCGCGTGCCGTGACGAGAAGCTGAACCTCATGCCGCCCGTGCTCGAGGCCGTGAAGGCCTACGCGACGCTCGGTGAGGTCTCTGACGTGTTCCGCAAGGTCTGGGGCCAGTACCGCGAGGGCGGCATCTTCTGATCAGGACCCGCGCTTCGGCGTGAACCAGGTCAGCCCACGTGGGTTCTGGTCCATCACGTAGGTGCCGTCAGGCCGCTGCGTGTAGCCAACCTGGGCCCCGTTCGCGTTCCCGCCGACGAAACTGTCGGGCGCCGCGACTGGCACGCCCAGCCTGTTCGCCAGATCCTGGGCGTACGATCCGGAGCCTCCAGTGCCCGTGTTGCACGAGAGCAGGACGATCGGCTTTCCATTCCAGTTGGCGCTCCCCTGGATGGACCTGGTGAGGTCATCCGCGAGGACATCGACTCGGCCGCCGAAGATGCGTTGGTCGGCGACGTACTCGGAGTTCCCGTGGCCCATCACCACGAAGACGTTCTGGTCGCGAACTGCAGGATGCTGCAGCATCTCGTAGAAGACCCCGTCGGTGGCCTTGAAATAGTTGAGACCCTTGAAGTTGAGTGGGTTGAACTGAGTTTCAGGAAGCACGCCAGATCCACTCACAGTCATGCCTGGTCCGGTCGGCGTGGTCTGGCCAACAGGCTGCTGGGCGGCCGTGAGCGCTTCTCGATAGGTCGCCAGGGCCAGGTCCGAGTCGATTCCCCCGAAGTACTGCCGCACGACGCGCTGATAGTCGGCGGTCGAGCCACCCGGAATCGTGCCGGCGACGTCTGCCCGAGTTTGGGTCGTGTACTGCTGCATCCCACGGCCATCGTTCATGTCGAACTGGAACGTGGTCTCGCCGTTTCGGACCGCGCCGGCGTGAGCACGATTGAAGTCCGCACGAGTCTGCGGACGGAGCTTTTCGAGTTCGTTGTCGAAGCGAAGCTTGTCGATCTGCTGCCCCGCCGGCGACGTCTGCCGAGGGTCGAGCGAGCTGCCGTCATCGCCGGTACCGAGACGTACCCCCGCGCCTCCCTCACCCAGACGCGCCGTCCCAAGCCCGAAGTCGGTGCCTGTGGGGCTCGTCGAGTCGGTGCCGGGATCAACTCCTGTCTCTGCCGTCGTCTGGGCGGAGCCGCGGTTCGTCAGTCTCTGCAACTCGTTCTCGTTCTCGGCGGCGGTTCGCACGACGCCCGCCTCATGGTCCCGGATCGCGCCAAAGGCCTGGCCCGCCAGACCGTTGAGATCCCCATTGATGAGCGCGCTGGCACCGCCTGCGACCTTTCCCACCGTCTTCCACAGCTCGAACTGCGAATCGATCGGCGAGCCCGAGAGATCGCCGGCCGAGAACGCCAGCGAGACGATCGACGAGAACCCTGCGAGAGGGTCGCCACTCTTCGCGGCCTGGTACAGGCCATTTGCCGCGCCCAGCACGTTCGCGACGTTCGCCGCTGTCGCCGCCCAGCTCGCGCCCGCCATGCCCGCGCCACCAGCGACAGCAGCCGCCACGTTGGCCACCAGCCCGAAGCCGCGCTGGCCCTGCTCGTACGCGACGGCCGCGCGCACCATGCCGACCACGGGAGCCACGACTGGGAATACGACGCTCACGACGGTGCAGGCGAAGTCGAAGAACTCGCGGCCGAACGACTGCTCTGGAATGCGCTGGGCGCCGACGCCTTCGATCTTCCCGCCTTCGCCAATCTTCAACCCGAGCTGCCAGGGCTTGCCGCTGACGCCGAAGTCGAAGGAATGCTGGCCGGGCTGGGTCGTCAGCATCGAGACCGAGGTGAGCACCGCCGTCGCCTGGTCGGCCTGAATGCCCCGCACCGCCTCAGCGGGCAGCCCGAGCTGCGACAGCATCAGCCGCTTCTCTCCCATCGGCAGGCGGTCGAAGGTCGCCTGGGTCGCGATGGCGGCGTCGATCAGCGGCGCCTTGCCGTTCACCTTGCCCTGAGCGTCCACCGAGACGGTGATGGAGCCCGTGCCCGAGAAGCCCGTGCCACCGCTCTCGAGGTGAGCGCCCTCGACGCGGCTGAAGTTCAGGTCGATGACGTGCTCGCCTGGCGTCTTCGCTGCCAGCCGAAGCTGCGCCAGCACCAGGTCCTTCTCGCCGCCTGCCTGGCCCAGCCACGCCTCGGGAACACCGGCGTCCTTGAGGAGCAGATCCTTCACGGTGCCGGGCAGGGCCTCGGTCTGTTTCGCAAGTCGAACGACCTCGTCCGCCAGCAGCGGCTTGCCATTCACCTTGCCGTCGGCCGTGACGTCGAGGGTCGCGCTGAGGCTCATCGATTGAACGGGCGCAAACTCGACGACGGGGCCGCTCTCGTTCTCGACGCCGGTGGGCGCCGCGCGGCTGGTGTCGAGCTCGAAGGTGAAGGGCTTCGAGCCGGGCGTGGCCCGCGCTTCGAGCATCGCGTCGTAGGCGGCGTTGATGCTCTCGTTGGTGATGAAGCGGCGGTTGGCCATCACCTCGCTGGCTTTGGCGGGCTCGAGGACCGAGGTGAGGGTGGCGAGCTTCACCGACTCGTTGGCCGTCAACGTCGACGTGCGGCTCTCAGGGCGGCCGGCCGGCCACTCCGCGAGCTCCCGCGCGCTCAGCTCTCGCAGCACCGCTTCGCTCGTCGGCCGTGCCAGCGCCTGACCCGCGGCGCCGATGGTGCCTCCCGCGCCGACGTCGAAGCGCAGCGTCGACTTCACCGTCTCGGGGGTGGTGATGCCAGTCGCTGACTCGCCAGTGGAGCCATCGCTGCGCTGAACCACGTACTCGAGCGCCACGCCGTGGGAGCCCGCCTCGCCGAAGCGCCGGGTCAGCTCGACCTCGTTGAAGGCGCGAACGAGCTGGGCGTCGCTCGCCGTCGCGATGAAGGCCTCGTCGACGCCCACCTGGCGAAGCTGCGTACGGCGGTCGCCCTCGCTCAGGCTCGCCAGGGTGCCGGCGACCGCCAGCTCGCGATCCGAGGCCAGCGGCGCACCATTCACACGGCCATCGCCGTCGACCGTGACATGACCCTTGAAGGGACCCAGCTCGACCTCACGCGCGCCCGCGGTCTGCGTCGCGGTGAGCACGCTGGTGAAGGCCGCGTCACGTTCGGCGCTGCTCGCCTTCTCGAAGTGGGCACGAACGGCCTCGCGCTCGGTCGGCAGCGCCGCCTGGGTGATGGCGTCGAGCTTGGTCTCGGTCCGCACGTAGTCGGCAGCAGGCAGCTTCTCCGGCGTGCTGAGCAGGCTCGCCACCTCGGTGCCTCGAACGGGCGGCGGGGGCGGTGCGGCAGTCGTCGCTGCGGCGGTGTCGAAGCCCGAGGGAGTCGCGCCAACTCCTGCCGACGTGGCCTGGGTGGCAGTGGACGTCTCGGTCGTTGCGGTGGTGGCCGGCGTCTCGGTGCGGACAGCAGTCGACGTCGCCGCAGTGGCGGAGGAGATGGAGAGGCTCATTGGGTTCTCTTTTCAGCGACGCGAGGGAGGGAGGGTGCCGGGGCGCAGCTTGAAGCTCGACAGCGTCGGCGTGCGGGCCGATGCAGCAGCGGGGCGTACGGGCTGCAACGTGACGCCACTGGTGGACTGGGGCTGGCGCGCCAGAGGCTTGAGCTGCACGCCGAGGGTGGTGCGCGAGAGTGACTCCCGCGCCTTCGTCACACACCGCTCGACCTCGGCCAGCTCGAGCTGAAGCTGTCGTGTCGCGGCAGGTGAGGGGGTCTTCTGGCGGAGCAGGATGAGGGCGCGGTCGAGGACCTGAACGAGGGCTTCCAGCGCCCGCTTCGAGTCGGCGACGGCGGGATGGGAAGGCGCAGTCTGAAGGGCCTCGAGCTGGCCGGCGTACTGAGCGCGCAGGGCTCCCATCTGCCACAGCATCAGCTCGAGGCTGAGGGTTGCCACGTCGGTGGAGGTTGCCTTCCGCTGCTCCAGCTTTCGCTTCAGCCCGTCGAGCCGTGCAGCGCTGGCAGCAGCCTCGTCACGCAGCGACGCTCCCTGCGCCTTCACGAACCCAGCGATCGCCTCGAGGGCCTTCTTCGACTGGTCTGCGTTGAGCGGGAGCGAAGTCATGTCTGGGAGATGCAGCCAAAATCGAGATCGTGCGCCTCCTGGCCCACACCAGCGCTCACACCCCAGAGGGCCGTGGAACGGCGGGCGGTTGCTCGCGTTTTGAGGTGAACGCTGTACACTCTCTGCGCTTGCCGACGCTCCGCTGCTGCTTCGTGATCTATTCCGATGGAGGCGCGCCCACTGACGCCTTCGCTCCGCCGAACAACGGCCCGACGCAGGTGTTGCTGACGGAGCTGTCGGAAGTCGTGGTTCCAGGCCGCAACGACGAGCTGTTCGGTCCTCACGCGCAGACGTTCGGCCGGTTCACGCCGAAGCGCGCTTTCCTGCTGGCGTTGTCGAAGCCGGTGAAGGGCGGCGCAGGGTCCTTCTTTGGCGATGCGCGGCGCGTCTTCCTCGAGGCGACCGCAGGGCTCAAAGGGTTTGGCTTCGACGTGTTGCGCCTGTGGCCTTTTCCCATCGAGCAGGCCGCGGAGGCGCTGCCCGAAGAACCACTCGCGGAGGATCTGTTTTCCGTGGGCTTCACCGAGATGGGTGAGCACGGGTTTCGTGCCGAGACGGTCGGCCTCGCCAAGCTCGATCAGCGCGAGATCAGCTTCGAGTTCCGAGGCAAAGAGCTGCTCGAGGATGCCGCGCTGATGTGCGGGCATCTCGCGGACTGGGCGATGGAGCACGGCCACCGGGTGCAGCACGGCCAGTCGATGGCGTATGGCTTCGATCGGCTCACGTTCTTCGCGGCCGAAGGTGACGCTGGCGGCCCGTTCAGGGGCTGGCACCCGCCGATCATTCAGAAGCTGCTCCCGCCAGAGGTCTTTCCAGGCGTTGGTGTGCTCGAGGTGCAGACCGTCGAAGACCCGCCCGCACCGAGTCGTTCACCGCTCACCGTTCCGCTGATGCGCGCGCTCGAGCAGCGGCTGGTGCTCGAGGAGCACGACCTGACCGGCGACTCGCCGTTTCATTCGTCGACCGCCCGGGTTCGCGGCTTCGTGCACGTGCTGCGGGCGCTCACGGCGATTCGCGAAGAGCCGACGGCGTCGAAGGACTCCGGCTGGCGCATCATCAGCCGCACCACCCACGACGGCCCACAAGATGGGCAGATGACGCTCGCCGAGATCGCCAACCGCGTTCCCGAGATCATTCGCTACCTCGCGCTGCCGCCCGGCGTTCGCCTCGAGTGGGACAACGAAGGCCGCTTGAAGGTCGATGCGTCGAAGGCCCACGCCGAGCTCGACGAAGACGACACGGATGACGATCTCGACTGAAGGCCCGAAGGGGTTCTTCGGTGAGCTGTATCTTCGCTCCACCAGACCCTTCCTTCCCGAGCACGTGACCGACGCCGAGGGCGCGTACCTCGCGGCGCGGCTGAACGAAGGTGGCGCGACGGGGCTCGTCCTCGATCTCGGGTGTGGCCATGGCCGGCACCTGGCTCGCGTCGGTCCACGGCTGCCGGGTCGGGTGACGGGCATCGACTTCGACGCGCTCTCGCTGGGGGAGGCAAAGACCCACGGCCCCGTGACTCGGGGAGACTTCTTCAGGCTGCCGTTCCGCGGCGACGCCTTCGGTGCGGCGTACTGCTGGTACAACACGCTCGGAACGTTCGCGGACGAGGCGGTGCCCGTGGTGCTGGCCGAGCTTGCGCGATGCGTCAGGTCGGGCGGGTGGCTGATCATCCACGGGAGCTCGCCCAACCCGCCCCTGGCCCAACCCGAGGCGAGCTACGACGGCGTGTTGCCCGACGGCTCCAGGCTGGTGGAGCAGGTGCGCTTCGACGCGAAGAAGGGCCGTGACGTGCTGAAGCGTGAGCTGACCCTGCCCGATGGTCGCTTCATGGCTGCATCATTCTTCATTCGTTACTATGCCGTTTCCGAGTGGGAGGCCCTGCTCGACGCGGCGGGCTTCCAGGTGCAGTGGGTGCATGGCGCAGTCGATGGAAGCGCCCTCTCTGACGCGTCGGTTGATCAGATCGTAGGAGCGCAGAAACGTGGCTGACCGAAAACTCCGCATTCTCGTCGCAAAGCCGGGCCTCGATGGTCACGACCGTGGGGCGAAGATCATCGCCCGGGCGCTGCGCGACGCGGGCATGGAGGTCATCTACACGGGCCTCCACCAGACGCCTGAGATGATCGTCAGCGCCGCCGTGCAGGAAGACGTCGACGCCATCGGCATGTCGATCATGTCGGGCGCGCACATGACGCTCTTCCCCGCGGTGATCGATCTGCTCAAGGGCCAGAAGGCCGACGACATCAAGGTGTTCGGCGGCGGCATCATTCCCGACGACGACATTCCGCGCCTGAAGGAGCACGGCGTCTCGGCGATCTTCACGCCCGGCTCGAGCACGCAGGACATCGTGAAGTGGATTCAGGAGCACATTCCGGCTCGCGCATGAGTGCGATCGGTGCCCTTCCGAAGAAGGTCGATGTCTACGAGGTCGGCCCGCGTGACGGCTTGCAGAACGAGCTGCGCACGTTGCCCACCGCCGACAAGGTTCGGCTGATCGAGGCGTTGATCGCGGCGGGTGAGAAGCGCATCGAGGTGTCGTCGTTCGTCTCGCCGCGGTGGATTCCCCAGCTCGCTGACGCCGAGAAGCTGCTGACGCTGTTGCCGAAGCGCGAGGACGTGGCCTTCACGTCGCTGGTGCCGAACCTGAAAGGGCTCGAGCGCGCGGCGGCGGCGGGGCTGAAAGAGGCGGCGGTCTTCCTCTCGGTCACCGAGTCGCACTCGAAGAAGAACATCAACAAGTCGGTGGCTGAAGCGGTCGCGGCGGCGCGGGAAGTGGCGCAGGGCGCGCGTTCAGCCGGCATGCGGGTGCGCTGCTACCTGTCGACGGTGTGGGGCTGCCCCTACGAGGGCCTCGTGCCGGTCTCGCGTGTCGTCGAGGTCGTGAAGCAGATCGCCGACATCGGGCTGTATCAACTGTCGCTGGGTGACACGATCGGCATCGGGACTCCGAATCAGACGGCGCTGATTGTCGAAGAGGTCTCGAAGCTGGTGCCGCTGCCGCAGATCGCGCTGCACCTGCATGACACGCGTGGAACGGCGCTGGCGAACGCGCTGGTGGGCCTGCAGCTGGGCGTGACGACGTTCGACTCGAGCATCGGTGGCCTGGGTGGCTGTCCCTACGCGCCTGGCGCCGCGGGGAACCTCGCGACCGAAGATCTCGTGTTCATGCTGCACGGCATGGGCGTGGAGACGGGCATCGATCTGCCGAAGCTGGTCGAAGCGGGTGAGCTCGCGCAGGAGCTGATCGGCCGGAAGCTGGCAGGCAAGTACCTGCAGGCAGCACTGGGTGAGCGTGAGAAGCAGGCCGCCCGAGCTCGTGCCGTCGCCGAGTAGGTTTGTGGGGAAGGGTCTGGTCGGTTCACGGAATACACGATCGTGCTGCGCTTCGGCCCGCCGATCCTGCTGATCCTGCTCACGACCTCGGTCGCTTCGGCCCAGATGCCCGACGAGGCCGCGCAGCGCTGCACCCGGCGAATCAGCAACGTCCTGGGCATCGGCTACCGCGCCAGCCTCACCTCGCTCATGGGCGGCACGCCACATTCGAAGGTGCGCACGTGGCTCGAGTCACGCGACGCGATCGCGACCTTCGGAGGCTTCGTCAACTCGCGCTTCAGCTCGCAGCCGGGCGCCAACCTCGCTGAGGAGGGCATTCCTTCAGCGGTGCGCTTCATCATGTCGAACAAGAAGCCGTGGAAGGAGCTCTTCACCGGCCGCTTCACGATCAACCACACGAACAACATCATCATGGAGGACGCCGCCGCTCCGGCGCTCGGCTACTTCGGCAGCCGCGGTTGGCAGTACCGCTACCTGGGCAACGCACCCGACGGAATGCTGCTGTCCGCCGCGTATCGCACCATGCAGAACACCATCGGCCTCAAGCTCGTGCCTTCAGCCGCGAACGGAGAAGGCGACGCGAGCGCGACCGGCCGCGAACGCCCCGAGTGCCGAGGCTGTCACTTCGACTCTCCCTATGGCCTCGATCTCGTCGCGCGGCTCTTGCCACGGAAGGTCGGGGTCGGTGGAGCCGCGAAGCCACAGCTCGCTCCCGTGACGCCACAGACGCTCTTCAACGGCTTGCAGGTGCGCGATCACGAACACCTGCTCGAGGTGCTCACGTCGAGCGACGCCTTCCGCTTCCGCACCTGCCGCCTCGCCTTCGAGTTCGTCTACGGCCGGCATGAGTCTGCATGCGAAGCGCCCCTCTTCGACCGCTGCATGGAGGCCTTCACGCGGACAGGCATGGTGCAGGACGCGCTCGCCTCGTACCTGGAAGACCCTCAGTACTGCGAGGCAGTGCCATGAGCCTTCGCGCGATGCTGCTGCTGACGATGCTCCTGGGCTGCGAAGGAACGATCGTCGTGGGGCGCCCGATGGACGTGACGGGCCCGACCGCTGAATCGACTGCGCACGAGGCGCCCCCGATTCCTCCGCTGCCGTCGGTCGCCGTGTGCATGAACGCCTCGTCGGGTCGTGGGTATCTTGGGCTGGCGGGAGAGCCGCTCGAGGCAGGCCGGGCCGATGTCGCCCCGCTCGTCGACAACCATCGTCCGTTCAGGAACAACAAAGACCCGAACTCGCCGAACTGGAGCGTGCTGACGGAGATCGCCCGGTCGCTTGGCACCAACACCATGGGCGATCCCGAGCCCACGAACGCAGGCGTTGGCGCGGCCTTCGGAGTCGTGCCGTCGGGCTGGTACGAGGAGAGCGAGGTCGGCGCCTTCGCCGTCTACGTGACGATCCAATACGCGACGAAGGTCTGCGAGCGCGCCTTCGCGACGACGACGCCTTCGCTCAAGTCAGGCTGGTTCGAGCACACGGCGTTTCCTCCCACCGCCGTTCGAGCCGAGGCGTTCTGCAACCGAACCATGCGCGCCGCCTGGCTGCGGGCGCCGAACGCGAGCGAGCTCTCGGCGTGCTCCGAGCTCGCGCTGACGCTGGATGAACCCGACGTGAAGAAGCGCTGGGCGCTGGTGTGCGCGTCGGTCTTCGCTTCCCCCAACTTCCTCGCGAACTGAGAACCCAGATGCTCATCACGAGACGACAGGCGTTGTGGGGTGGAGCAGGGGCGCTCGCGGCCTCCACCGTGCGCGCCGACGTGCCCGCGACAGAGAAGCCGACCATCGTGCTCGTGTACCTCGATGGTGGGTACAACGCGTTCTTCTCCGCGGCCGACGGCTACGTCTCGAAGAACCTGTATGGCTGTGGAGCCTCGAACGTTCGGGACGTCGGCAATGGGATCGTCGTCGATGCCTCGACCATCGGCGCACTCCCCGACGGCGTGCTCCAGAAGATGGCCACCGTCGGCGTGAACCACCGCGCGTCGGGGCACGACTTCGCCCTGCAGTACGCGTGGTTCGACAAAGGCCAGAGCGTGCCGTTGCTGCTCGCCGATGGGCTGCGGGGCACGGCGCCCTTTCGCTGTGTGCACTTCGGGCAGGCACCCGCGCGTGGCGCGCCCCATCGAGCAGTGAACGGCGTGGCCATGACGGCGGTGCCCGATCTCTCGGCGGCCATCGCCCTGGTGTCGAACCAGACGGCGGGCCCGGGTCGACCGCAGCTCGCACGTGCCCTCGAGGCCTCGCTGGCCTACGGCGCGACCCGCTACCAGCACAGCCCCAACGCGCTGAAGAAGACCTGGGAGGGCACGCACTCGTTGATCAACGCGCTGAAGCAGCCACCTCCGCCTGGCATCGATTGGAGCGAGATCGCGACCGCGTACGGTCTGCCGCCATCCGATACGTCCGCCACCTCGTTCACCTCGCAGCTCGCCGGCGCGGAGTTGATGATCAAAGCGGGGGCCGACGTGATCTGCATCTCGAGCCCCGGCATCAAGCTGGGCGCGGAGTTTCACAACTGGGACACGCACGGCGACGGCACGGGCGACGTCTCGCGCGAGATGATGCGCACCGGCATTCTTCCCTCGCTGAAGGTCTTTCTCGAGCGAACGCTGGCGATGCAAGGCCGCAACGTCGTCACGCTCTTGTGGGGAGACTTCGCGCGCATCGGCGGCAACACCCCAACCGCCTCGGAGCACGCCGGCGGAACCAGCGCGACCGTCTTCGGAAAGCGCGTGCGGCAGGGCACCACGGGCCGGTTCGATGCGGGCACGAACGCGGGCTACCGGCTCCCGATGGGAACGCCGGGCTACTCGGGTCTGTGGTCGTACCTGACGGCCGTAGCCGGAGCTCCGGTGAACGCCTCGTGGGGTCCGAACCCGCACACCACGCTGCTCTGATCAGACGTCCTTGAGGAGCTGGGCCTTCTTCGCCTCGAACTCCTTCTCGGTGATGACGCCCTTGTCCCGAAGCTCGCCCAGCTTCGCGAGCTTCTCGAAGACATCGCCCGTTTCCTTCTTCTGCGACGCCTCCTTCGCGACCTCTTTGCCCTTCTCGTACTCGCTCGCGTATTTCTTCTTCGCGGCCTCGACGTCGAGGTTGGTCATCGTGCCGCCGCTCGCGAGGTGGTTCTTCACGACCTGACCCACGGCGTAGGTCGACGCTCCCGAGGCGATCGACATCGACACGCCACCGAGGATCGTCCCAATGCCGGGGATCGCCTTGATGGCCGAGGCGCCGATGCGCGCGACGGCTCCACCCGTGAGCGCGCCCACCCAGATCTTCCCCGTGCCTTCGTCGTACGACGAGCCGTAGAGGCTGCAGAGCTGCCGAATGAGATCGACCTGCACGGCGGTCACCGCGACGAAGTCGGCGATGGGTACGGGCACGAGACCGGCTCCGACGCTCCAGTACACGTGCTGGCGAATGACGGAATCGGCGGCGGTTGCTGGGCTGGTCATGGGGTCCCCTCGGTTGGTGCAGCGAGTATGCGCGCTTGGAACGCACCGACGCGCCCAAAGTTCCGTCACACGTTGCGCCGCCATCAATCACCCGCAGTGATTGATGTTCACCCGCCGAACAAGCGCTTGAAGAACGCGAAGATGCCGGTCGGCTTTGCGGCGGCGATCTCTTCGGCCGTCAGCTCTGGCCCTTCTGATTCGAGCGAGGCGACCTTCTTGCGCGCGGCGTCTGGCGTCTGCTGCGTCGCGTAGGTGGTGCTCACGGTCTGGCCCGTCGAGTCCTCCTTCGCGGTGATCGTCAGAATGCACTCGTTCGACAGCTCGAAGGCGAGCTCGACGCTCACGGCCCCGCGTGGACCCGGCGGCAGGTTCGAGATCTTGAAGACGCCGAGCAGGTGGTTGTTGCGCACCAGCGCCGACTCGCCCTGGAAGATCGAGAGCTCGAGCTCGCTCTGGTTCTCCTTCGTCGTCGACACGCGGTAGGTGCGGGTGACGGGCAGCGCCGTGTTGCGCTGAATGATCGGGTAGAAGCGCCCGCCCGGCAGCCCGATGCCGATCGACATCGGGAGCACGTCGATCAGCAGCAGCCCGCCCTTGGTCTCGAGCGAGTGGGCGAGCAGCGCGGCGCCTTGAGCGACAGCTTCCTCCGGGTTCATGCCGAACAGCGGGCGGCGGCCGAAGAGCAGGGTGATGCGCTCCTGCACGAGCGGCGCGCGGGCCTGACCACCGACCAGCAGAATCTCGTCGATCTGATCGGCGCGCAGGTAACGGGCCTGCAGCACCTCCTGGCAGACCTCCATGGTGCGATCGACGAGGTGCCTCGTGAGCGACACGAGCTGCGCGCGCGTCATCGTCACGTCGAGATCGACCGGCTGGTTCTTCACCAACGTCACGAACGGCACGTGAATGCGCGACTCGGTCTTGTCCGACAGGGCGATCTTCGTGCGCTCAGCCGCGTCTTGAACGCGCTGAATCGAGACGCGATCGTTGAACAGCGCGTCGTACTTCGCCTCGAACTCGGCCAGCAGCCAGGCGACGATCGCGTGGTCGAAGTCGAGGCCGCCGAGGAAGGGATCTCCGCCGGTCGAGACGACCTCGTAGACCGAGTCGGACAGCTCGAGCACCGACGCGTCGAAGGTGCCGCCGCCCAGATCGTACACGAGCACGCGCTGGCTCTTGCGACGGCCATAGCCCCAGGCGAGCGCGGCAGCCGTCGGCTCGTTCACGATGCGCTCGACATGCAGGCCCGCGAGCCGGCCCGCCTCACGCACCGTCAGGCGCTGCTTCTCCGAGTACCAGGCGGGCACCGTGATCACCGCGCGGTTGATCGGCATCTGCAGCGTCTGCTCTGCGAGCTGCTTCACCTCGCGCAGCACCATCGCCGACATCTGCTCGAGCGAGTACACGCGGTCGGCCAGCTTCACGCCGCAGTCGCCGCTCTCGGTCGGCACCACTTCCCACGTGAAGCGGGGGAGCAGCTCCTGCACCTCGGGCGACTCGTACTCGCGCCCGACGAGCCGCTTGAAGCCGGCGACGGTCCATCGCGGGTTGGTGACGAGCTGACTGCGCGCAGCGCCTCCGACGATCAACTTGCCGCGAGAGGTGAGGGCGACGACGGAAGGAATGAGCGTTTGCCCGTCACGGCTGCGCAAGACGACAGGCTGCCCATCTTTCACGATGGCCGCGCAGGAGTTGGTGGTGCCGAGATCGATGCCGATGATCGGCCCATCACGCGGAGGCTCGGTGATCGGCGCTTCGAACTCTGGAGCCTTCACCTCGGGGCCTGCAGCGCCCTGCACGAGCAGACGCCCACTCGCTTCGGACGGAAGCTCGGCCTGGACCTGCGAGGGGGGCGGGGCAGGTGGTGGCGGCGGCGCGACGGCGTCAGGCCGCGTGTCGATGGGTCCGACGTTGCGGGGAACGGGCGGCTCGGGACTGCGCGCGTGCGGCATCGCGGCGGCCGCGGCTTCGAGAAAGCGCCGGCTCTGCGCGTCGAGGGTGATGAACTTGAACCCCATGCCGGTGACGCCTTCGCCGCGCGTTCCCGTCACCCACGACACCGTCGCGTTGCCGTAGAGCAGCCGCTGCCCATCGGCGAGCTTCACCTCGAGCGTGACGGGTGTTCCCGGAGCGTGCAGCTGCCTCGCGCGCAGGTAGATGCCACCGCGCGTGATGTTGGAGCCGTAGCCGCCAAGGAACTCCTCGGCCGTGTTGAACGGCAGGCGAACCGAGAGGCTGATCGGCTTGGCGCTCGTCACGAGAACGTCGGGAGTTAATCCCACCGCTCGGCTGAGTCGACCTTGTTCACGGCGCTCACTTCGACTTCACGGCCGTCAACGTCGGAATCTTCGGCAGCTTCGGCAGCGGCACTTCGATGGTCTTCGCCGTCCCTGCGCAGAGCACGTCGTACTTGATGCTGTCTCCGGGCTGCATCGCCGCGAGCGACTTGCCGATGGCCTTCGAGTCGGTCGTCGCGAAGCCGTTCACCCGCAGCACGAGATCGCCGCCGAGAATGATCGTCGAGCCACCGATCTCGGCCTCGATCATGCCGCCGTGCAGCCCGGCTTTGTCCGCGGCGCCATCGTCTTTCACCTTCTCGACGAGCAGCCCGGCTTCGATCGGCCAGTTCATGACCTCGGCGAACTCCTTCGAGACGAAGCGCACCGAGACGCCAATCCACGGGAGCGGGGCGTCGAAGAGGCGGCTGCGCACGGTCGACGTGGGGATCGCGAAGTTGAGGCCCATGGAGCCGCCCGACTTGGAGGCGATGAAGCTCGCGATGCCGACGACCTCACCGTCTTCGTTGAAGAGCGGCCCGCCCGAGTTGCCCTGGTTGATGGGCACGTCGGTCTGCAGCAGGCGGCTGGGGTGCGGGCCCTTTCGCGTGTCGGTGCGGAGCGCGCTGACGACGCCCGAGGTGACCGTGTGCGTGAGGCCGAGCGGGGCGCCGATGGCGAACAGGCGCATGCCGGGCTTGAGCACCTCGGAGTCTCCGAGCGGCGCGACGACGACCTTCTTCGGCACCTTGTCGACCTTGAGCAGCGCGAGGTCTTCCGTGCGCGAGAGGGTGACGATCTCGGCGTTGGCGGCGGGCGCGTCGACGAACTCCACCTCGATCAGATCGGCCTCGTCGACCACGTGCGCGGCGGTGACGATCCACCCGTCGGGGTGAACGATGACGCCAGAGCCGGTGCCCGTCGTGATCGAGACGGACTTTCCACCCGCGCCCGAGGTCGTCTTCTTCTGCGCGATGCGAACGGTGACGACCGAGGCGTCGACCTTCTGGACCACCTGTTCGAGGGGCAGCGCGGCGAGAGGGGCCAACAACGCGAGTGCGAGCATGACGACAGCCTGCCTCACGTCTATCCTCTTTCCCATGGTGCCGAGGTTGACCGTTCGCGAACTGCGCCAGCTGGGAGCCTCAGGGCAGCTTCGAACGACGTTCCCGTTCGCGGCGCTGGTGCAGCAGCCTCCCGATGAGCTCCGCCGGCGAGCAGCGCTTCATCAGCCGAAGACGGTGGTGCTCGCGGGCAAGCCTCAGCTGGCACGTCACGCGTTGGCGCTGGTGCTCGGCTTCGACGCGATGGTGGCGTGGCCGGTCGGTGGTGGAGCCGATCGCATCGAGACGATGGGCCGCCTCGAAGACAACGACGTGGTCGTCGAAGATCCCTCCGTCTCGTCGCACCACGCTGAGTTCACGTGGCAGTCGGGCCCGCAGGTGATCGCGATTCGTGATCTCGGCTCGACGAACGGCACCTTCATCAACGGGGCGCAGGTCGGTGATCAGTTCGCGATTCTGAGCGACGGCGAAGTGCTCTCGTTGGGCGACGCAGCGTTCGTCTACGTCACGATCGACTCGCTCGAAGGGCTGCTGCGTATGGGTGGGGCGTGAACCGTTGTTGATCGCCGGGCGGTGCGCTAGTGCCCGGCCATGCTGACTCCGAACATTCGCCTCGGGTTGACCTTCGACGACGTGCTGCTGGTCCCCGCTGAGAGCGCCGTGCTCCCGCACCAGGTCGATCTCTCGACGCGGCTCACCCGCAACCTGAAGCTGCCCATTCCGCTGCTCTCGTCCGCGATGGACACGGTGACCGAGGCGCGCATGGCCATCGGCATGGCGCAGGAGGGCGGCATCGGCATCATTCACAAGAACTTCTCGCCTGAGCTGCAGGCGGCCGAGGTCGCGAAGGTGAAGAAGCACGAGAGCGGCATCGTGCTCGACCCCATCACCGTCGAGCCCACCGCGCCGCTGTCGAAGTGCCTCGAGCTGATGCAGCGCTTCGGCATCAACGGCATTCCCGTGGTCGATGGGAAGAAGCTGGTCGGCATCGTCACCAGCCGCGACGTTCGCTTCGAGCGCAACGTGAACCAGCGCGTCGATCAGGTGATGACGAAGAAGCTCGTCACCGCGCGTGAAGGCGTGACGCAGGAAGAGGCGATCGACCTGCTGCACAAGCACCGCATCGAGAAGCTGCTCGTCGTGAACGAGGCCTTCGAGCTCAAAGGGCTCATGACGATCAAGGACGTCGAGAAGCGGCGGGTCTACCCGAACGCGGCGATGGACTCGAAGCAGCGGCTGCTCGCGGCGGCAGCGGTCGGGGTCGGAGCGGATCGCGAAGCGCGCGTCGAGGCGCTCATCAAGGCGGGCGTCGACGTGATCGTCGTCGACACGGCGCACGGGCACTCGAAGGGCGTGGTCGAAGCGGTGCGTGACACGCGACGGAACTTCAAGGGCACCTTCGAGCTCGTCGCGGGCAACGTGGCGACGGCCGAGGCGACGCGCGCGCTGATCGAAGCGGGAGTCGACGCAGTGAAGGTCGGCATCGGTCCCGGCTCCATCTGCACGACTCGCGTGGTCGCTGGTGTCGGCGTTCCCCAGATCACGGCCATCGACGACTGCGCGCGCGCGGCTGATGGCTCGGGCGTCACGATCATCGCGGACGGTGGCGTGAAGTACTCGGGCGACGTCGTGAAGGCGCTCGCGGCTGGCGCGAACACGGTGATGATCGGGTCACTGTTCGCGGGCACGGAAGAGGCTCCCGGCGAGGTGATTCTGTACCAGGGCCGTTCGTACAAAGCGTACCGGGGCATGGGCTCGCTCGGCGCGATGAAGGCCGGCTCGAAGGATCGCTACTTCCAGGGCGGCGTGCAGAACGACAGCAAGCTCGTGCCCGAGGGCATCGAAGGTCGCGTTCCGTACAAGGGCACGATCGCGATGAACGTGTTCCAGCTGCTCGGTGGGTTGCGCAGCGGCATGGGCTACGTCGGGTGCAAGTCGATCGACGAGCTCCGCACGAAGGCGCAGTTCGTTCAGATCACCTCGGCCGGACTCAAAGAGAGCCACGTGCACGACGTGATCATCACGGAAGAGGCGCCGAACTACCGCGTCGAGTGACGCGCGTCGGCACCGGGCGGGGCGTTCCGGTGCTACGGACGCGGCTCCTTCAACCAGGAGCCACACATGGATCTCGTCGGACAACTCGCATCGCAGCTGGGACTTCCGCAGGGCCAGGCGCAGGGGCTCGCTGGTGGGCTGATGGGCCTCGTCAAGCAGCAGGTGGGTCCATCGCTGGGCGGTCAGGTCGACGCGGCGGTTCCTGAGGCGGCGCAGTGGCAGGGCGCTGAGGCTCCCGCAGCGGCTCCGGCGGCTGATCCGATGGCGGCGATTGGTGGCCTGCTCGGTGGCGCGTCGTCGGGCGGAGCAGCGGGCCTGGGCTCGCTCCTCGGCGGTGTGGGGTCGATGGTCGGCGGAGACGCTGGCGCGGCGATGCAGGCGGCTGGTGGCGCTGCGGCGCTGACCGGCCTGCTCGGCAAGTTCGGTCTCGACGCCGGCAAGGCCGCCATGATCGCGCCGATTCTCTTCAAGTTCCTGCAGTCGAAGCTGTCGCCCGAGCTGATGCAGACCGTCACGACGGCGCTGCCGATGCTGGCGGGTGGTGGAGCGGCTCCGGCGGCTGGCGCGCCCGCTCAGGACGGCGGCGCGATGGGCATGCTCAGCGGCCTGCTGAAGTAACCCGTCACCAGGTCACTTGGGGCGGGAGCGCTTCTCGCCCTTCACGTCGACCTGCTTCTCGGCGTTGTTGATCTTGTTCTGCAGCGCTTCGCGATCGTCGAGCTCGAGCTTCTCGATCGCAGCGCGCAGCGGAGCGAAGTCGAGGCGCGCGGCCTTCACCGTCTGGCCGCCCTTGATCTCCTCTACCACGAGCACCTGCATGATCTCGCGAACGAGGCTCTCGAGCTCGACCCGGGTATCAGCCGTCATCTGAATGCAGGCCTCACGTGCGTTCACGAGCTGCGCGCTGCCTTCCTGGTACGCGAGGTCGGGGTTGCGCGACATGGCTTCGTCGAAGCGCGACGACCGATTCTTCAGGCGCTCGTAGACGTCGGCGAAGACGGTGAGGCGCTCCTCTTCGGTGCGCACGCCATCGCGGGCCTTGGCGAGATCGTCATTGAGCTCGTCGCACTTGATCTTCCCGAGCTCGGCGGCGGTGTTCGTCTTGAGCGCGTCGCTGCGAGCGGTCTCGCGTTCGAGGCGTTCGTCTGACGTGATCTCCTTCACGCATGCAGTCGAGAGCGTGAGCGCGCACAACACCGTCAGGGTTCGCGTTGTCATTGGCGGCTGGAGTCTTGAAGGGGTAGAGGCCCAAGTCAACGAGAAGCCTCGTCGCAGAAGGAGCGCGCATGAACCCCGCCCACGAGAAGATCCTCATCCTCGACTTCGGCAGCCAGTACACCCAGCTGATCGCGAGACGGGTGCGAGAGCTCGGCGTCTATTGCGAGATTCACCACCCCGGCATGAGTGTGGCCGACCTGAAGGCGATGGCGCCGAAGGGCATCATCCTCTCGGGTGGGCCAGCGTCGGTCGAGGCTGTGGGCGCGCCGACGTGTACGCCCGAGGTCTTCGAGCAGGGCGTGCCGGTGTTGGGCATCTGCTACGGCCTGCAGCTGCTCTCGAAGATGCTCGGCGGGCGCGTCGACAAGAGCGCGCACCGTGAGTTCGGGCCGGCGAACGTCGAGGTCGTGACGTCGCGTGGGCCGTTCGCGGCGTTCGCGAGCGGGACCTCGCTGAAGGTGTGGATGAGTCACGGCGATCGCGTCGAGCAGCTGCCTCCGCACTTCGTGGCGATCGGGAAGACGCCGAGCGCTCCGTTCGCGGCCGCGGCGCACGAGACGAAGCCGATCTACGGCCTGCAGTTCCACCCCGAGGTCGTTCACACGGCGCAGGGCAAAGAGATGCTGCAGTCGTTCCTCTTCACCGACTGCAAGTGCAAGGGCGACTGGACGATGAAGTCGTTCGTCGAGGAGTCGATCTCCGAGATTCGCAAGAAGGTCGGCGACGGGCGCGTGATCTGCGGGCTCTCGGGTGGCGTCGATAGCTCCGTCGCGGCGCTGCTCCTGCACAAGGCCATCGGCGACAAGCTGCAGTGCATCTTCGTCGACAACGGGTTGTTGCGGCACGGTGAGCGCGAGCAGGTGGAGTCGCTCTTCGTCGGCCGGTTTCATGTTCCGCTCAAGACCATCGACGCGCGCGCGCGGTTCCTCGAGAAGCTCAAGGGCGTCACGGACCCCGAGAAGAAGCGCAAAGCGATCGGCTACGAGTTCATCTCAGTGTTCGAGGAATCGGCGAAGGAGTTCACCGACGCGAAGTTCCTCGCGCAGGGCACGCTGTACCCCGACGTGATCGAGTCGGTGTCGGTGAAGGGCCCGTCGGCGACGATCAAGAGCCACCACAACGTCGGCGGCCTGCCCGAGAAGATGAACCTGAAGCTGGTCGAGCCGCTGCGCGAGCTGTTCAAGGACGAAGTGCGCGGGGTGGGCCGTGAGCTGGGCATGCCCGACGAGATGGTGTCTCGGCAGCCGTTCCCCGGGCCGGGCCTCGCGATTCGCGTGATCAGCGACATCACGGCTGAGCGGCTCGAGGTGCTCCGCAAGGCAGACCTGATCGTGCAGCAGGAGGTGAAGGAGTCAGGCCTGTACAAGGAGCTGTGGCAGGCGTTCGCGGTGCTGCTGCCGGTGCAGTCGGTCGGCGTGATGGGCGACGAGCGCACCTACGAGAACACCTGTGCGATTCGGGCGGTGACCTCGGTCGATGGCATGACGGCCGACTGGGCGCGCCTGCCGTACGACCTGCTGGGGAAGATGAGCACGCGCATCATCAACGAGGTGCGTGGCATCAATCGCGTCGTGTACGACATCTCGTCGAAGCCGCCCGCCACCATCGAGTGGGAGTGACGCACATCAAGAGTCGCTGAAGTGCATCGGGTCTCCAGTTGGGGTGTCATGGCTTGATGAAGCGACGACTCCCCTGGCTGCTCCTCTTCGCTCTGGCGTGCCGGGCTCCGGCCGTGGAGGGAACTCAGCCCGAGGCGCTTCGCGTCGACCCTGCCGCGCTGGACTTCGGTCGTGTCTTCGTGGGCGCGAGACCGCAACGCCAGGTGGTGGTGACGAACCCGAACCGCAGCTCGTCACAGGTTGCGTTGACCCTGTCTGCTCCGTTCGTCGTGGCTCCTGCGGTCCTCACGCTGGGCGGCGGCGAGTCAGCCTCGGTGGCGGTGACGTTCAGCCCGACGGTCGAAGGGGCAGCGGCGTCGACGCTCGAGGTCGTCGACGCGAACGGCCGGGTGCTCATCGCCGTTGGAGGCCTCGGCCAACCGCCACTGAATTGCCCCGCGACCGCGTGTGCGTCCGTCACCTTCGATCCCGAAGCCGGCGTTTGCGTGACCCAGCAGCTCGCTGATGGCACCTCGTGCACCGCCACCGAGTCCTGCTTTTCGAAGGCGGAGTGTTCATCTGGCGTTTGCGTCGGACAGCTGTCGACGTGTGATGACGGCGACCCCTGCACGGTCGACGCCTGTGGCGCCTCCGGCTGTGTGCACCCTGTCGTCGCGTGCCCCGTCACGTCGCCTTGCGCCGTCGCGCTGTGTGTCCCTGACGCCGGGTGCCAGCAGCAGGCCGTCGATGACGGCGTCTCGTGCGGGCCTTCAGATTGCGCCTCGGCCCACATCTGCCTCAACGGGCAATGCACGCAACGCACCCGGCCCAACGCCGCGCTCGATTGCAGCTACGACGATCTGTACTCGAGTGAGTTCGATGTGTGCGCGGTGACTCGCGGCGCCGAAGTTCGCTGCTGGGGGACCTCAGGACCACGCTTCGTCAACGGCCCGAGAAAGGTGCCCACGCCGGCCGGCTTTCGTTTCATTCCCAACCACGGCGGGCCCATGTACGGCGTCGACTCTTCCGGCATGCCGTGGCGCTACGAATCGTCAGGCGAGTTCCGTCGGGTTCCCTCGGACGGCGGGCGATATGCAGCTCCCGTCACCATGTCGGCGGGAGGCCTCGGCGAAGAGCTCCTTCTCGTTGGAGATGGCCTCGCGAGCTCGCAAGACGTCTCGAGCTTCGTGCAGGACGCTGGTCTGCGCGCGGTCGTGGGCGCAGACCCGGCGTTCCTGCTCCTTGCAGATGGTGGGGTGCAGGCCTTCGGGTCGTCTGATCAGCTCGACTTCGGTGAGGCCGTCGAGCGCCTCGAGTCAGCGAGCTTTCGCACGGTCTGTGGCCACACGCGCTCCGCGGTGCGGTGCTTCTCGCGGAGCCTGGCTGGGTGGACCGAGGGTCAGCGAGGTGACGGCGGCGCGCTCGTAGGCGGGTTCAACCAGCAGGCATGCCTCGGGACTTCTGGCGGGCTGGTCGACTGCGGGCGTTCGGTGGCCTTCCCAGGCGGGCTCAGCCGCTTGACGCGAAACCACGAGCGAGTGCTCTGCGGCCTGAGGATCAACGGAGACGTGTACTGCCACGCGCCCGAACAGATCGCCCTCGCGCTGCAGCCTGGCGGTCTGGGGGATCTCACGACGCTCCCGCTCGAACCTGTCGAAGTGCCGCTGCCCGAGCCAGCAGTGGCCGTGGCGTTGGGCGATCGCTACGAGTCGCAGAGCTACGCCGCGACTGCTTCGGGCATCTGGGCATGGGGTGGGTGGTCACACTTCCTCGACGGCGCAGACGGGGGCGGCGCGACGCCACGCCTCATCATCCCCGCCGATGGCGTGAAGAGGCTGCTCGTGCATCGTCGTTCGGAGTCTCAGCCCGACACCATCTCGTGGCTCGATCGCCGCGGCAGACTCTTCGAAGGAACGACGACGAGCTTCATCGGCGGTGTGGCGCAGGTATTCGATTGCGCCGAGTTCGCTGGCGCTCGCCGTGGCGTCTGTGGCGTCACGACAGCAGGTGGCTGGTTCTGGTCGAGCTGGTGGATGAACCCGCTCGCGGTCTCTCCGCCGTTCATCGGCTCGGCTGGCCTCACGTTCCTGGTGGCGGACGGAGGTGTCGTCACGAACGCCCTGCCGACCAGTCTCTCGAGCGTGACCGCGATTCCACTTCCGGCGCCTGCGCGCTTCGTCTCGACCGAGTGTGTGGTGCTCGTCGACGGGCGCGTCTTCTGTGACATCTCGCCGAGCGGCGCCCGGCAGATCACGGGGCTCTTGCCGGCGCGCGAGGTCTTCGGCCGCTTCGATGGTGGGTGTGCGCTGGTGGGAACGAACGGCGTGCAGTGCTGGGGAGGCAATCGATTCGGCCGGCTGGCGAACGGCACCGCCGGCTCGGTCCTGCCTGTCTTCGTGACGATGCCCGAACCGGTCGTGCACCTCGTCGGTACGCCATTCCACGCGTGTGCGCTGCTTCGCTCGGGAAAGGTGAGGTGCTGGGGCGACAATCGGTTCGGCCACCTCGGGCTCGAGCCACGGCACTCGACCGCCGGACCAGTTCGGGTGACGCAGTGAGCGGTGGTGGGTGTACCGTCGTGCCAGAACCCGACGCGCCGGAGTGACCCATGCATCTGATGATCGTTCTCGCCGTCCTCGCGCAGCAGGGGAACCCGAAGGCCCGGTTCGTGAGCAAGGGCTCGGTGGTGTTCGACGAGTCGATCATCAGCCTCGAGCCGCAACCGTCGCAGGTGGCTGATCTCGTGATGCAGACCGAGGCCGGTGTGCTGATGAGCGACAACGTGATCTTCAGCTTCGAGCGTGAGCTCGACACGGTGGGTGGCATGCCGAAGGAGCCGAATCGGCGCTACGCGGTGGTTCGCCAGGCAGCGACGGTGAAGCGGCGCGGGCAGTCGCTGATTCTCGATGTGGAAGTGGCGTTCGATGACGCGCAGGTGGCGAAGTTCATCTGCGGGAAGTTGTTGAGCGGGTTCGTGGAAGAGCGGGTCGAGCGGCGCGCGGTGATCTCCGAGCGGCGCATTCGGCTGATCGATGACGAGCTGAAGAAGGCGAAGGGTCCAAGAGCCGAGCAGCTGAAGGACGAGCGCGCGAGGGAAGAGCGGAAGCTGCGCGACCGGTTCAACGAGCTGCGCATTCTCGAGGCCTGCTCGGAGCCCTGAAAAAAGCGACACGGTCGATGTCATGAAGTTCGTGACGGCGGTGTTTCTCATCGGATGCACTCGCACGCTCACCAGTCAGCTGCCTTTCACGACGCGGTTCGCCGATGGCATGGGCGGCTCTTTCGCCTCGCGGCGCGCATCCTTGGCTCTGCGGGTGATGCGGAAGACGTGGTGCAGGAGGCCATGCTCCGGTGTTTTCGATCGGTTCTGCGCGGGCAGCTCGAGCTGGGATCGGTCACCGAGCAGCTCCTGGTACGAGTCGTCACCAATCTCTCGCTGAATTGGGTTCGGGGTCGCGAACGGGCAAGAGCGCGTGACAGCTCGTTCCCGCTCGGTAACCTCGATGGCGGTGCCGAAGCGCACGTCGCCCTCCGAGAGCTGAATCAACTGATCGGCGAGCTGCCAGTCACCCTGCGAGCAGCGCTCGTGCTGAGGGAACTCGAGGGGCTCTCGACGCGCGAGGTAGCAGACGCGCTCGGTTGTAGCGAAGCCAGCGTCGCTCAGCGCATCGCGCGGGCACGCAGCCAACTCCGAGAGAAGGTGGGTTCATGAGCGATCTCGACTCGAAGCTCGCGGCGTTGCGGGAGGCGACGGAGAGCTTGTCTCCCGATGAAGCGGCGTTGGAGCGGCTGAAGCTGGCGCTCGCTGCGGAGTCGGGCAATGGCCCTGACGTGTCGGCGCTTCTCAGGCGTCGATGGTGGCCGTGGTTCTGGCTGGGTCTCGTGGTGGTCGTGGTGCTGCTCCTCGTTCGCTGGGTCATGCCAACGCGCGCGCCCGAACAGCAGCCGTCAGGTTCGAGTCCTTCCTGCGCTTGCAGGCTGCCGACTCCACCAGACCAAGCCACGTTGGCTGCTGGTTTCGAGACCCCCGAAGAGCGGTCCGAGCGGGAGGCGCTCGTCAGAAAGGAACACCACGCCGATGTGCTGGCCTGGGCCGATGGACTCTCTCGACTGCTCGCCGCCTGTCCCACTGCAGACCGCGAGCGCATGATCGCGGACCTCGGGCAGCGTGGTTGTCAGATCGCGCAACGGCAGCGCGCCGACTGGGCCAGAAACGGCCATCCAGACGCAGCAGCCGTCGAAGCGGCGACCATGAACCTCGACCGCTTCAGGCCCGAGTACCGTCTCCTGCTCGAGGCCAGCGCTCCCGGACTGCGATTCGAGTGCGACATCATGCGGGCACCCCAGTCCGAGAACTATCAGTTCGAGTCCTGCCCGGCGTTTGCGCAGTGGGATCATGGGCTGCTGCGTGAGTACCCCTATTCGGTCGAAGAGAAGCGCCTGGCGGAGAGTCACGAGGCAAACGTCGCCTTGCTGACGACGTATCGGGACGAGGCGTTCAGGACGCGGGTGGTTCGCGAACAGCTACGATGGCTCTGCTCCATGGCAGCCATCGCGAAGCAGCCTTCGCGAGTCGGCGCGTTCGCCGCAGAGGCTCGCTTCTTCGGTGCCGAACTGCAGCGCCTCGACCCCACGGTCGATTCGAGCTGTGGGGCAGTCCTCGATGGAGGCGCGTTCTGATCAACTGACGATTCGGCTCGCGAGGAGTCGCACGACATCGAGGGAGAGCATTGTCTCGAGAATCGGGCGTTTCATTCCATCTTCGAGGAACGTGAAGTCAGGCGGGTCGACCACCACCGCGTAGCTCCGATCGTTCGAGGCGTACGGGGACATCACGAAGAACGGAACGAGGCGCAGTTGCGGCTCTGCCGAAGACTTCAGGAGCCGCACCAACTCGATACCGGAACCATCGGCCTCAGGCGTCAGCAGCACGGTCTCGATCTTGAGGACGCGGGCAAGTCGGTGCCCCTCAGCAAACGACCGTGCGTGGATGACGGTTCGCAACCGAACCCGAAGCGACGTCAGCAGGTCGCTATCGACGGGGCCGATGGCCAGCAGACACGAGCTGGGATCTCGCTCAGCAACGGCAGACACCCACCGGCTCCGGGGCGGAATCAGTGCCGCTGCTGGAAGTGCCTGAGCCACGAAGGTGAGCAGACTGCGAGTAGTCGCTCGCCGTCAATCCGTCTCGGCCTGCGTCATCACCTCACGCAGCTTCTTCACAGCATCGCCGTGCAACTGGCAGACGCGCGCTTCACTGACTTCCAGCGCCTGCGCGATCTCTTTGTACGTGAGTCCTTCCACGTAGTGCAGCGACAGCAACAACGACAACCGCTGCGGCAGCTTCCCGATCGCATCCGTCAATCGCTGCACCGACTGTGCGTGATCGAGCTTCTCGTCCTGAATCGCCTCGTGACTCACGACCGGAATCTCAGGATTCAGCTGCATCGCCGGTTGAGACAGCGCCTCGAGACTGTCGACCTCTTCAATTGAGATCCCCAACTTCGCGGCAAGCTCTTCCTGGGTCGGCTCCCGGCCGAACTGCGTCTCGAGCGCGTGTCTCGCTTTTCGCGCCTTGTCCGCATCGGCCCGCAGCCGGCGCGGCAGATGATCCATCTCGCGCAGTTCATCGATCATCGCGCCGCGAATGCGGTGCTCCGCGAAGCTCTCGAACTTCACCGCACGCACGGGGTCGAAGCGCTTCCACGCATCGAGCAACCCGAGCGCTCCAACCGACCAGAGATCTCCCGGCTGCACGGCGTTCGCCGTCTTCGCGCTGATGCGTCGCGCGACCCGGTCGATCAGAAACGCGTACTTCTGTACGACCTCGTTGTCGTTGAGGGGTGGGCCCTGCTGTGTCGTCTCGTAACGAATCGCGGCGCGGTGCATGACGTACTCCCTCTCAGTGCACGCTCGATTCCCGGAGCAGACGGCTCCAAAGGAATTTGAGGCCACCCTCGAGCTGCACCGGGGGCGGTTCGTGGAACAACGTGTCAGCGACGATGTTGAGCGCGCGCGTCGCGGGTGAGCTCGGGAACAGGCCGACGAGCGGCTTCTGCGACATCACCGCGCGGTGCACGTTCTCGTCTCGCGGCAGCCAGCCCAGCCAGCGCATCTTCGCGCCGAGGAACCGGCTCACCACCGACGACAGCTTGTCGAAGATGTCCTTCGCGACCGTCTCGTTCGGAGCCTGGTTCACGACGACGTTGAAGAACCGCGTGCCGCCTTCCTGGCAGAGCACCTTGAGCGTCGCGTACGCGTCGGTGAGCGAGGTCGGCTCGGGGCTCACCACCAGCAGGGCCTCCTGCGCCGCGCCGATGAAGAACAACACGTTGTCGCCAATGCCAGCGCCGACGTCGATGAACAGAATGTCGAAGTCCTCTTCGAGCTGATCGATCGCCGACACGAGCCGCAGCCGCTGCGCTTCATCGAGCCGCGTGAGCTGCTGAATGCCGTGACCCGCAGGCAACACCTTCACGCCCTCGGGCCCCTCCGCGATGATGTCCTTCACGGGCACGTCGCCGTCGAGCAGGTGACCCAGGTGGTAGCGGGGCTTGAGCCCGTAGAGGATCTCGATGTTCGCGAGCCCGAGATCGGCGTCGAGGATCAGCACTCGATTGCCAGCACGCGCTGCGAGGATCGCCAGGTTCGCCGCGACGTTCGACTTGCCGACGCCGCCCTT
>CALRPN020000023.1:0-160053 GCA_943370055.1 Archangium gephyra | reverse complement strand
GTGACGGAGTCTCGCTGTGACGGAGTCTCGCTGTGACGGAGTCTCGCTGTGACGGAGTCCCTCGCTATGACGGAGTCCCTCGCTATGACGGAGTCCCTCGCTGTGACGGCGTCCCTCGCTGTGACGGCGTCCCTCGCTGTGACGGAGTTCCGCGCCGTGACGGAGTTCTCGCCGTGACGGAGTTCCGCGCCGTGACGGAGTTCTTCGCGGTGCCGGAGTTCTTCGCGGTGCCGGAGTTCTTCGCGACCGAGTTCTTCGCGACCGAGTTCTTCGCGGCGAGGGAGTTCTTCGCGGTGACGCGGAGTTCCTCACGGTGAGGGAGTCGCGCCGTGACGGAGTCCCTCGCCGTGACGGAGTTCCTCGCCGTGACGGAGTTCCTCACCGTGACGGAGTTCCTCACCCTGGATCGGCTCGACGGGGAAGGAGGGCGAGAAGTTCGCGTGACGGTTTCGCGACCTACTTCTTCGGACGACTCTTCTTCTTCGCCGGTGCTCTCTTCGTCGCGACCTTCTTGCCAGCGACCTTGCTGGCGGCCGCCTTCGCAGGCACCTTCTTCACATCGTCTTTCTTCTTCGCGGCGACCTTCTTCGGCGGCACCTGCGCGTGTGCCCGCTTCGCCCAACTCGCGAACACTTCGGGATCGTCGAAGAACTGCTCGGGCACGACGATCCACTCCTGCATCGTCATCGGCTTCGCCTGACCGCCGTAGGTCCACGGGTGACCGCCGAGCCCGATCAGCTCGGTGCGCGCCGGACCCTCGACGAACTTCAGCATCGCTTCGCTCTCCGAGAGGATGCCCGCGAACATGCCGCCGTTGGGCGCGAAGAACCCATGCCCGCCGAACATCTTCCGCACCGTGTGCGGCAGCCCGACGCAGGCATCACTCAAGAGATCGAGCGCGGTCGACATGATCAGCCCGCGAGGAACTCGATGAGATCGAGCTTGGTGACGACGGCGACGATCTTCTGACCCTCACGCACGACGGCGATCTGGTCCTTCGCGAAGACCTGGCGGAGCTGCGGAATGGTCGTCTCCTTCGTGACGACGCCATCGAGCGGAGCCACCAGTCCATCGACGAGGTCGCCCTTCTTCACCGCCCCGGCGACGAGCCCGTTGAGCAGGTCGTACTCGTGGATCATGCCGAGCGCCGAGCCGTCGTCCTTCAGCACCGGCATCTGCGAGATGCCGTGCTTCTTCATCTCGTCGATGACCGAGCCGATCTGTGCGCCCTTCTTCGTCGTCACGAGCGTCTGCGGCCGCTTGCCGAGAATGTCGCCGACGGTGCCGGGGCCCTTCTCTTCGAGGAAGCCGTTGTCGCGCATCCACTCGTCCGAGAAGTACTTCGTCACGTACGAGTTGCCCGAGTCGGGCAGCACCACGACGATCGTCTTGCCCTTGCCGACCTCTTTGGCGAGCTCGACCGCGACGTGCACGGCGGCTCCAGACGAGCCGCCCGCGAAGATGCCCTCTTCACGCGCGAGCCTTCGCGCCATCACGAAGCTCTGGCGATCGTCGACCTGGCGAACCTGATCGACGACCTTGAAGTCCATCGCGCCGCACACCATGTCTTCGCCGATGCCCTCGACCTTGTAGACGTGCGAGTCGCCGACTTTTCCGGTCTTGAAGTAGCCCGTGTAGATGGAGCCGATCGGATCGACGCCGACGTTCTGCACCTTCGGGTTCTTCTCTTTGAAGTACTTGCCCGCGCCGCTCATGGTGCCGCCGGTGCCGAGGCCCGTGACGAAGTAGTCCATCTGGCCGTCGAGCTGGTCCCAGATCTCGGGGCCCGTCGAGAGGTAGTGCGCCTCGATGTTGTCGGGCGTGTGGTACTGGTTTGGGTAGAACGAGTTGGGCGTCTCCTTCACGATGCGCTTCGCCGTCTCGTAGTAGCTGCGCGGATCTTCGGCGGGCACGTTCGTCGGCGTCACCACCACCTGCGCGCCCATGCCCTTGAGGCGGTTGATCTTCTCGGTCGACATCTTGTCGGGCATCGTGAAGATCGTCCGATAGCCGCGCACGGCGGCGACCATCGCGAGGCCGAAGCCGGTGTTGCCCGAGGTGTTCTCGACGATCGTGCCGCCCGGTTTCAGGCGGCCGTCCTTCTCGGCCTTGTTCACGATGTGCACGGCCATGCGGTCTTTCACCGCGCCGCCGGGGTTCATGAACTCGAGCTTCACGTACACCGTCGCGTCGTTCGGACCGACGAGGGCGTTCAGCTTGACGAGAGGAGTGTTGCCGATGGCATCGAGGACGTTGTCGAAGACGCGCTTCATGGTGGAGCGCGTATAGCCAATCAGGCTCTGCTGGGAATCAGCGATCGTCGACGAGGTGATCCATCGTCTTGCCCTTGCGGCTGATGACGGCCGTCATCCCCTGCTGGGCGTCTGCGGCGTCACGGAGCACGTGGGCGAGGGCTCCGATTTCGCGAATCCACTCGTTGGCGCGCGGGCCGAGACCCGAGAACGAGACGGCGAGCAGGGGCGGTTCTTTCGTGCGGCCGAGCCAGTAGTCGAGCACCTCGTGCTTCTCAGGCGCCGAGATGGGCCGAAGCCGCTTCGACTCACGATCGAGCAGGCTGCTGAGCGCCGAAGGCATGCGCGCGGCCCACTCGCTCACGGTGATCATCGGGCGCCAGGCCCAGTCGGCGCGGGCGAGGCCGGCCTTCGGGTTGTAGATGCCGTTGCCTTCGGTGGTGAGCACCTGATCGGGCGGAAACGCAGGCACGGGATCCCACGTGCCGGTGAGCAGCGTCGCGAGGCCGAACTTCTTGCGGGGCGCTCCCCAGAACGCATGCCGAAACTGCTCGGCCCGCTCGTCTTCAGCGTAGGGGTAGCTCTGATCCTCCAGCATGAGCGCGAGATGAAAGGTCTCTTCCCAGGGGCCGGCGTAGCCCATGTACTGGTTCGAGATGCTCCAGCCGTCGCTGTCGCTGAACCACTCGTGAAAGAGCAGCCGGTAGACGGCTTCGCTCCAGCGCTCGTCGGTGAGCCCGAAGAAGCTGCCCTCGGCGCTGTGGTCGAGCACGAGCTCGAGCAACACGCGGGTCCCTTCGTCGTTGAGGTGGCGCAGCAGGTGTTCGATGGCAGGCACGGCATCGACGACGCCGAGCTCGAAGGCCGGGAACACGACCTGCCGCAGAAACTGGTCGTTGATGGGTCGAAGGACGACTTCCATGAGGCGGGCAGAGACTACGCAACGCCAGTCGCAACGTCATGCGACGAGTGGACGCCTTCGATCTCGAGGCGCAGATTGGCGGCGCTCAGCGCACGCCGTCACACACCGGCTCAGGCCTTCGAGTCTTCCTGCAGCAGCAGCTCGTGCACGGCGCGCGCGTCGGTCGTCGCGAGGATGTTGTCCTTGAGCTGATCGGACCGGAAGAGCCGAGACAGCCGCGAGAGCGCCTTGAGATGCAGGCCAGCGGAGTTCTCAGGCGCGACGAGCGCGAAGAAGAACTGTGACGGCCGGCCATCGCGCGCCTCGAAGTCGACCCCTTCGCGCGACACGCCGAAGCAGGCGATGAGCGTGGGCAGCTCGGCGAGGCGCCCGTGGGGAATCGCGACGCCTTTCTCCATGCCCGTCGAGCCGAGCTTCTCGCGCTCTTCGAGCACCTGCATGAAGCGCGCTTCGGTCACCTGCGGCCACGCGCGAGCGAGCGCCTGGGCGAGCTGGCGAAGCACGTCGACTTTGGCGCCAGCGGTGAGCGCCGGGGTGACTGCCTCGACTTTGAGGAACTCCGCGATGCGCATCGTGCGCGGCTGATAGCCGAGCCCAGCAGTAACCTGCAAGGCACCAGAGCGGGCCATGTCGGATCTTCGCTGAGCCGCGTCTGAAGGCCGGCCCAGTCATTCTCGTGCGTGGGTGGTGTTGCGCGTGTAGCCTCGCGCGACTTTGGTGATGCGTCGTCGCACGTCACTCTCCACCTGCGGTGTCCTGCTGCTGCTGCTCGCGTCGTGTGCGCACGAGCGGGTCGCGCTGCCGGACTCCGACGCCGATCGCCCGTTCTGGGACAAGCCGCAGGGGTCGAAGGTCGCGCCGGCCGCCAAGGCCCCGCCGCCTGCGCCAGTTGCGCCTGCCGCCTCGAAGGAGGCCGAGCTGCTCGCGCGCATGTCGCTCGAAGAGAAGATCGGCCAGGTGATGATGGTCGGCTTCTCGGGCATGGCGGTCGATCAATCGATCGCCGAGCTGCTCCAGCGAGGCCACGTCGGGGGCATCTGCCTCTTCAAGCGCAACATCGAGTCGGCGGAGCAGGTGGCGAAGCTGAACGACGACGTGCGCGGGCTCTTCGAGGGGCACGTTCCACCGTTCATCGCGGTCGATCAGGAGGGCGGCAACGTGGTGCGCCTCTCCGATCGCAACATCGTGCTGCCGGGCAACATGGTGCTGGGCGCGACGCGTGACGCGCAGCTGGCCTACGAGGCGGGCAGGGCGCAGGGAGACGATCTGCGGCGGCTCGGTTTCACGATGAACCTGGCGCCGGTGCTCGACGTGAACTCGAACCCGCGCAACCCCGTCATCGGCATTCGGGCGTTCGGTGACGACGTGCGGCTGGTGAGCGAGTTGGGCGTGCAGTTCGTTCGTGGGCAGCAGGCGGCGCGCATCGTCACGGTGGCCAAGCACTTCCCCGGGCACGGCGCGGTCGAGGCCGATTCGCACAAGGGCCTGCCCATCGTCACCGCCCCCGAGCGGGTGCTGCGTCATCAGCTCGAGCCCTTCGTGGCGGCGATGCACGCGGGGCTCGACGGCATGATGACGGCGCACATCGCGACGCCCACGCTCTCGAACGGTGACTCGATGCCGGCGACGCTGTCACGTCACGTGCTCGGAGACGTCCTGCGTGACGAGCTTGGCTTCGACGGACTGGTGCTGACCGACGAACTCGAGATGGATGCGATCGACGCCCGCTTCGGTGTCGGTCATGCGGCGGTGCTGGCGGTGAACGCGGGCGCCGACATGGTGCTGGTGCCGTGGCGGGTCGAGAAGGTGAACGAGGTGCGCGAGGCCCTTCTGGCGGCGATCGATCGTGGTGAGCTCTCGGTGCGGCGCATCGACGAGGCCGTGACGCGGGTGCTGCGGGCGAAGCTGGCGCGCGGCGTGTTCGAGCCACTTCCACCGCGGGCAGAGCGCATGGCGGCGCTCGGGAGCGGCTCGGAAGTGGTGACGCGCATCGCGAACGCGGCCGTCACGTTGCTGCGCACCGATCGCAAGGTGTTCCCCATCAAGGCGAAGCAGCGGGTCGTGGTGATCACGGCCGAGCAGTCGCTCTCCGACGAACTCTCGCAGCGCCTGCCCTCGGTGAAGTCGCTGGTGGTGCCTGCCTGGCCGGGCTCGAAGACGCGGGCCGAGTTGAAGCGTCAGGTGAAGACGCTGGCCGACGGAGCCGACGTCGTCGTCATCGGCGTCGTGAACTCGCACCAGGTCGAGCTGGCGACGGTGGCGCAGCTGTCGGGCAAGCCGGTGATCGCGGTGGTGATGGGGGCGCCGTACCTGGGCAGCCAGCTGCAGAGCGCGGTGGTGATGACGGTGTACTCGTATCGGGAATCGACTTCAGAGGCCGCTGCGCGCGCGCTGGTGGGCGAGCTGCGGCCGTCAGGTCGGTTGCCGGTGGCTCTGCCGAAGATGCCGTTCGGCTTCGGGCTCGACGTCAACGGGCGAAGACTTCCAGAAGCGGCACAGGCCGAGCTCTCGCCCGGCCTGCCGTGACCCGATCGAGCAGGAGCGGCGGCACGGTGAAGACTGCCGCCAGCTCCAGCCGAGGCGAGTGAATCAACCGACGAGCGACTTGCGCTCGACGGCCGACGCTTCGATCAACCCGAAGGTGTGATCCTTGCGGCGGTACACGACGTTCATCTCCATCGTCGTGCTGTTGGTGAACACGTAGAAGTCGTTGTTCACCAGGTCCATCTGCATGATGGCCTCTTCGACTGACATCGGGCGCGCGAGGAACTCGTTCTTCTTGATGATGCGCGGGCTCTGATCGGTCGCTTCGTCGGCAGCGGCCTCGAAGATCTGGTGACGCCACTTCATCTTGTCGACCAGCTCTTGATTGTGGTGCACGCGATCGCGGCCGTGCTTCTCCTTGAGGCGCTCCTTGTACCGCTTGAGCTGCTTCTCGATCTTGTCCATCGCGAGATCGATCGAGGCGTACATGTCCTGGCTGCGCTCCTTGCCACGCAGCATGTAGGGGCCGGAGTGAATCGTGATGTCGGCCTGATGGTGGTGCTTCTCGACCGAGAGGACGACGTGCGCCTCGCTGGCTCGATCGAGGTACCGCTCCACTTTGTCCACCTTCTCTTGCGAGTAGCTCTTGAGCGAATCGATCGGGTCGACGTGCCGGAAGGTGATGTTCATCTGCATGAGGTGCTACCTCCGTTGTGGGTCCGGGGAAGAGTGATCAGCAACCCGTGACCTCGCAATCGATTCCACGCCACGCGAGCGTCAAAGGCAACGTGTTGTCGTCGAAGAAAAGCGCACGAAGCCCGACGCGGACTGGACAGGTCGGATTTGCCCGTTCTCGTCGACACGAAATTCCTGCGCTGACGATTTCGCTGGCGGCGCTGCGACAGGGACCGCTTCAGGCCTGAGCGCGCGCGACCCAGGTGCGAATGATGGAGCGCTGGTGCTCTCCGAGGTCGAGCATCTTCACGCCGAAGCCCACGCTGGGCGTCACGCCGATGACGCGACCGGTGGCGTGAATCTGGGTGACGTGGCCCTCGAACGAGAGCGTGACCTCGGCCGGCGTACCGACCATGACCTTCTCGCCCGAGACGACGAAGATGGCGTCGCCTTTCCAGTTCGACTCGGGGTCCATCGTGAAGGGGCGCGCGTCGCCGCGAGAGAGTGAGAGCTTCACGTGAATCATGCCGCCTCGCCAGGTGACGCTGGCCGAGGTGTTGGGCAGTGGCTGGGCGGCCTTCGGCGCGACGGCAGGCGGCGTGCTGCGGCCCCGCTTCTCGAACTCGACCATGCGCTCGGCGAGGATCATGAAGGCGTCTTCGCAGGCGAGCCGCAGCTCGGGCGTCGCCTCTGGAGGCAGGCGGCTGGGCAGGTAGCGGTGCACGAGGTTGAAGAACGCCGCGCGCGCCGCTTCTTTCGAGGCGGTCGAGGGCACGCGGAGGATCTCGTGCGTCGGGCGTTCTTTCACCGACTCGAGCCACTCGCGGATCTGCCTCGTCGCGTCGTATTGGGCGCGAGCGACCTCGTCTCCCTGCGGCGGGGCGAGCGCCTGCTGAATCTCGGGCACCTCGCGCAGCGGCACGAACTGGCGGCCGTCACGCGACACGGCGCGCACGTCGTTCAGCTTGCCGCGCATGGCGAGATCGCGCACGACGTCGATGCTCACGGGCCCGAGCACGCGCGCTTCGCTGTCCGCCAGCCAGTACTGCGTCGTCATGAGCCGGCCTCGGCCGCTTCGAGCGCTGCGCGAACCACGTTCTGCACGTCGAGCGGGTGAAAGGGCTTCGAGAGAAAGCCGTGGGCGCCGTCAGAGAGCGCCTGCTGCACGAGCGACTCGGTGTCGAGGCTCGAGATGACGACGATGCGCATGGGCAGCTTCTGCGCCGAGAACGTCTTGAGCAGATCGAGCCCGCTCTTCCCCGGCATGATCAGGTCGAGCAGCATCACGGCAGGCTTCTTCTCGGCGACGGCGGCGAGCGCGGCGTCTCCCGAGTCGGCTTCGCGCACCGTGCAGGGCACGTCGGCGAGCGCGTCTTTCAACATGGTGCGCAGCAGGCGATCGTCGTCGACGATCAGCACGTCAGGCGTGGACATGAATCAGACTCCCCCACGGACTCGACTGATCCGCAACTTCAGAAGTACTTCTTGCGCTTGCTCGACGGCAACACCCCGAGCACCTCGCGGTACTTGGCGACGGTGCGCCGCGCGATCTCGATGCCCTGCGCCTTGAGCAGCTCGACGATCTTCTGGTCGGAGTACGGGTTCTTCGCGTCCTCCTGGCCGACGATCTGTTTGATGTGGTTCTTGACCGCTTCGCTGGCGATGTCGTCACCGCCGGTGCGCGCGATGGACGAGTTGAAGAAGTACTTCAGCTCGAAGATGCCCTGCGGCGTGTGCACGTACTTCGAGGTGGTGACGCGCGACACGGTCGACTCGTGCATGCCGATGTCTTCGGCGACGTCGCGGAGGATGAGCGGCTTCAAGAACGCGATGCCCTTGTCGAAGAACTCGCGCTGGAACTTCACGATGCTCTCGGTGACCTTGTGGATCGTGCGCTGGCGCTGGTGAATCGAGCGAATGAGCCACATGGCCGAGCGCAGCTTCTCCTGCACGAACTCCTTGGTCTGGCCCGACGGCAGGCGGCCACCACGAAGGGCCTGGGCGTACGCGCCCGAGATGCGCAGCTTCGAGAGGCCGTCGTCGTTGAGCACCACCGTGTACTCATCGCCCATCTTGTACACGTAGACATCGGGGGTGATGTACTGCGCGTCGTCGCCCGAGAAGTTGCGGCCCGGCTTCGGGTCCAGGCGGGGGAGCAGCTTCGCGGCCGTCACCACCTCTTCGAGCGTCACCTTGAGATCACGCGCGATGGCCGGGTAGTTCTTCGACTCGAGCAGCTTCATGTGCTTCTTGAGAATGGTGCCGAGCAGCGCGGCCGAGGCGTCGTGCAGGCCCTGCAGCTGAACGAGCAGGCACTCCTGCAGATCGCGGCTGGCGCAGCCCTTGGGGTCGAGCTGCTGAATGCGCTTGAGCACGCGCTCGGCGAGCTGCACCGACACGTCGGCTTCGTTCGCGAGGCGAATGAGCGGGTCGCCCTCGACGTCGGGCAGCATGAGGTAGCCGTCGTCGCTCAGGTTGCCGATGATGAGCTCGGCCATGCGCAGCTCGGCGTCGTTGAGCCGCACGCCCGAGAGCTGCTCGTGCAGGTGATCGACCAGATCTTCCTTCTTCACCATGTTGGCTTCGAAGGAAGGCAGGTCCTCCATGTCGACGTTGCCCTTGTTCGAGGGCGTGGTCGGCTCGTTGAACTGGTAGCTGTTGAGGTACTGATCCCAGTCGATGTCTTCGCCGGGGCCCTTCTCGGGAGTGACCTCCTGGGCCTTCTCGGGAATCGGCGCCTCGTAGTCGGCGCGCTGCTCGGCAGTGTCAGCTTCGAGCGACGCCTCGCCGGGCGCCTTGTCGGCCATGTCGCCTTCGACCGTCTCGTCAGGCGTCTCGAGGAGCGGGTTCTGCTCCATCTCCTCGCGGACCTGCTCGATGAGCTCCATGCGCGAGAGCTGCAGCAGCTTGATCGCCTGCTGCAGCTGCGGCGTCATGACGAGCGACTGCGACATCTTGAGGCTCTGCTTCAGCTCCATGCCCATGTCGTTTCGTCCCCTGGAAGTCCCTCAAAAGCCATGCCAAGGGTATTGGACCTGCGTGCCAGACACAACGTCATCGCGAAAGCCCCATGCTTTCATTGAGGTTTTCGTCATCATTCTGACGCTGGCATTCTGCGTGCTGTCGTGCTTCCGCGAGGTTGGGCCCGAACCCTGCAGGAGGCGGGGCGCTCAGCCGAGGGTGAAGTTCTCGCCGAGGTAGACCGAACGGGCACGTGGCGACTGCGAGATCGCCTCGGGCGTGCCCTCTTCGAGGATCTGCCCCATCGCGAGAATGTAGGCGCGGTCGCAGATGCGAAGGGTGTCGCGTACGTTGTGATCGGTGATGAGCACGCCCAGGCCCTTCGTCTTGAGCCGTGCGATCTCCTTCTGCAGCTCGCCCACGTTGATCGGGTCGACGCCGGCGAAGGGCTCGTCGAAGAGCATGAAGCGGGGCTTCGGGAGCAGGCTGCGGGCGATCTCGGCGCGACGGCGTTCACCGCCCGAGAGCGTCTCGCCGAGGCTCTCGGTGACGTGGGTGAGCCCGAACTCCTGGATGATCTGGGCTGCGCGCTCTTCCCGTTCGGCGCGGGTGGTGCCGCTCTGCAGCTCGAGCACGGCCAGCATGTTCTGGCGGACGGTGAGCTTGCGGAAGATCGACGCCTCCTGCGGGAGGTAGCCAAGGCCAGCGCGCGCGCGTTGGTGCATCGGCAGACCCGTGAGCGACCGCCCCGCGAGGGTCACGTCGCCCTGATCGGGCTGCACGAGGCCGACGACCATGTTGAATGAGGTCGTCTTCCCGGCTCCGTTGGGGCCGAGCAGGCCGACGATCTCTCCCGGCTTCACGTTGATGCTCACGCCGTTCACCACGCGCCGCTTCGCGTAGGTCTTCATCAACCCGGTCGCAGCGAGGCTGTCAGTGGCGTCAGACACGGCGGCGCAGGGTGCCCGAGGGAGCGCGTTTCAGCAAAGGCTTGTTGGGGACGAGCGCGTTGGCGAGCAGGCGCTCAGCGGCGCGGAGCGTCTCGAGGACGTGGTTCGGCTCCAGCGACATGGGCAGGCAGCGCACCTCGAGCGTCGGCTGTTTCGGGTGCGGATCGATCACGCCGAGCAGGTTCAGGTCGCAGGCCTTCTCGGCGCCCGCGAGCTTCAGCGCCGCTGCGAAGGTGGGGAACGAGACGCGACCGGGCTGCTGGGCGACGCGCACGACGTTCGCTGGAAATGGGGCGAGCTTGAGACAGTTCGGGTTCGGCTCCAGGGCTCGCCACCACCGCTCACGATGCTGGGCGTGATCGACGATCAGCCGGCGCAGCTTCGCGACGTCTCTCCACGGCTCGGCGTCGTAGTGGGCGTGCAGCGCGGCGGTGGAGGGCAGGGTGCAACCGAGCTCCGCCGCCGTCTGGAGAATGAGCCACACCACCTGCGCGCGGTCCTTCTCGAGGGGACGCGTCACGACTTCGCACACGCGATGCCACGAGGCGGGCTCGTTCATCGTGACTACGAGAGGGTGCCCGAAAGCATCGTGCAGCGTTCCGTCATGATCGAAGCCCGCGAACAGCTCCCGCACGGCATCGAGGCGGGCGGCTTCGGTGTCGCTCCAGCCGAGCCGTTCGATGAGCAACGCCAGCCGCAGATCATCGGTCGCGTGGAGCGTTCGACGCTCGGGCTTCTTCGCCAGCCCGTCGCGAATGGTGTTGTCGTCGACGAGGGTGGCGAGCACGCGCCCGTTTCGCTCGAGCACGCGCGTCGCCAGGGACAACCGGCACAGCGGCCGCCCATCGGGCAGCGAGCCTTCACTGAAGTACTTGAAGCCGAACTCCACGCGGCCCTTCACCCGGCGAGCGAGCGCCCGGGCAAACGAGACGCGGGAGTGGCTCTTCGGCGTGAGCAGCTCGAGCTCGAGCCCCACGCGGGAGAACGGCGAAGGCTTCAGCGACCCCAGCCCTTGGTCGCGCCGATGTTCTTCAGGAAGTCCTTCGCGAAGTCAGAGCCGTCCTTCGCGTTGAGCACCTTGAGGCCGAGGTACTGCTTGATCTCGGTGTTGCTCGAGCCCGAGAGGAAGTCGTACTTCGCCTTGGCGTCGCGCACCTGGCGATCGCCCATGCCGCTCGACTTGAACGCGTCCATCTGCTCGTGGTTGTCGTACTTGCTCTCGGTGATGCCGTTCTGGTTCAGCATCTCGATGCCGCCCTTGTAGCCAACCTCGGCGTTGCGCAGCTTGAGGCCGAGGTAGCCCTTCACCTCGTTCGTCGACGCGCCCTTGAGGAAGTCGAACGACTTCTTGGCCTGCTTCACGTCGGAGTCGGTGAAGCCCGAGCGCGCGAAGCGGCTGAGGCAGTCCTGATCGTCGAAGCGGTAGCGGGTGACGCCGATCTTCTGAAGGTCGCCTTCCTTCTTGTTGATGATGGCCGCGCCGATGAACTCCTTGGCCGCGTCGAGCGAGGGCAGGCCCTTCTTCTGCTTCACGACCTGCGCGTCGGCGTTCGTGTACGGCGAGTGCCAGAAGGCCTTTCGCTCGTTCGACATCGAGGTCGTGGCGCGGGGCGTGACGGTCTGTGCGGCGGTCGTACGTGCGGGCATGCGGGCTCCAGTGGGTTTGTGACGGGACAGAAACCATGGGGTGGAACGCACTTCAAGCCTCGCACCCTCGGGTTTCAGTGGCGGTGTCGGGCTACTTCGGCGCTGGAGGGCGCTTCGGAGCAGCAGCCTCGGGCTTCTTCGCCGCTGGGGCGGTGCTCGGCTTCGTCGCGGGCTTCTTCACCGCGGGCGCCGCCTTCTTCGGGGCGGCGACGACGGGCTTCACGGGTTCGGGCGCGTCGAGCGCGAAGAACGCGTGGCCGCGAATCAACCAGACGATCGCGATGAGCGGACCACCGACGACTGCGGACGCGACCTCTCCAGCGAAGACGTGGAACACCGCGGCGACCATCACCACCACGAGCCACGCGGCGAGCAGCACCGACGTCATCACCAGGTGCGTCACCGCCCACGACTTGCCGTGCCGTTTCTCGAAGCCGATGAAGCCCGACTGCGAACCCAGCAGCGTCACCTCGAGCATCGGCGTGAGCACGACGGCCAGCACGAAGAGGCTCGCGAGCGCGCCTCCGTACGCGAGGGTGAGAAACGCGACGGAGCCGAACAGCAGCGGCACGGCCAGCATCGACAGGTTCTTCGCGCGGGCGACGAGCTCGGCCTCGACCTCGGCGCGATCGACCGCTCCTTCGACCATCGCGCGACGCCACACGTGCAGGGCGACGGACCAGAGCAACGCCTTCACGGGGGCCGCGAGGATGATGCCGAGGTTGAGCAACGGCGCGAGCAGCCAATCAGCCAACGTGCCGAGGCCCAGCGCCGCCATGGGAACGGCCACGATCCACGGGCTGCGTTTGAGCGACGCGATCGTCTGCTCAGCGGCGCGGGTGTACGTCGAGACGGGGATCAGGTCGGCCACGGAGCACCTTCGATCCTACCGGGGTTCAGGTGCGGGCGCGAAAGGTCATCCAGTCCAGATAGACGTGAAGGCCGTGCGGCTCGAGCTGCTCGTGCGCCCACTGATCGAGCGCCGGATCAGCCACGAGCCCGGCCGCCTCGAACTGCCGGCGCCACCACGCGAACGACGCGATGCAGATGTGGCCTTCGACCGGGTGGCCTTCGGCATCGCACGCGAGATCTTCGGGAGGAATCGGGCCGTCGAAGTCAGGCGGCAGGCGCTTGTAGTGCTCCAGCCGTTCACCGCGAACCTTCGCTTCGAACCAGCCTGAGGGCAGCGGCGGCCGAGGCCCGAAGCTGGGAATCGTGACGACGACGGTCTTTCGGGTGAGGCGCGCGAGCTCGCGGACGGCGTGAGGCACGTCGGCGGGCGGCACGTGCTCGAGCGTCTCGAACGCCGTGACGAGATCGAACGAGCGATCAGCGAAGGGCAGGGGCTTGCGAAGATCGGCGTGATGCAGCCGGCCTCTCGCGCCACGCGCGGCCGTGTTCACCGCATACAGACTTCCATCACAGCCGATGGCGTCGCGTCCGTGCTCGAGCAGCGCCTCGACGAGGAACCCGCGCGCGCACCCGACGTCGAGCGTCTGCTGCCCCGGAACGCCCGCTGCGATCACTCCGGCCAGCACGTCGGCGTGCGAGTTGTGCCGTGCGTAGTTCGCGTAGCCGCTCGTCTTGCCGGCCTGGGTCGTCTTCTCGCCGACGAAGTAGCGCTGGCCATAGAAGTCGCCCGTCGACGCGACGTCTGGCGTGAGCGCACGATCGAGCTCGAGTGAAAAGCGATCGAGCTGCTTCTTGATCGTCGGCACTGAAGCGGCCTTCGCGAGCGCGTCACTGCCAGTCCGTTTGGTCAGCTGCCAGAGGCTCTTGAGCGCCGGGTTCACGAGGCGCCGCGTAGCACAATGAACGGCGCTTGCTTTCGCTCGGAGCGCTGGGCACATCGGCAGGCGTGTCGCGCACCACCTGGGCCATTCTGCTGACGCTGGCGATCGGCCCCTCGGTGTTGGGACTGGCGAACGAGGTGCAGGAGGTCGACCCCGCGCAATACGCCGACGTCGCGCGGCGCATGCTCGAGAGCGGTGACTGGTGGCACCTGCGCGATCAGAACGGGCCGTTCTGGAACAAGCCTCCGTTGACGATGTGGCTGCAGGCGGCGGGCATGTCGGTGTTCGGCGTCGACGCCTTCGCGGTGCGGCTCCCCGGCCTGCTCTTCGCGGTCATCACCATGGTCTCGACGTTCTTCATCGGACGAACGCTGGCCGATGAACGGCGCGGGCTCACGGCGGCAGTGCTGGTGGGCGCGTCGCTCTCGATGCACTTGATGGTGCTCGATCCGAAGGTCGACACGGCGCTGACGGCGATGACGACGCTGGCGATCGCGCTGATGCTCGAGGGCCGAAAGGTGCCGTGGCTGCGACTGCTGGCGTGGGCCGTCGCTGGGCTCGCGGTGCTCTCGAAGGGGCCCATCGGGCTCGGCGTTCCGGTGCTGGCGCTGCTGCCCGAGCTCGTTCGGCCCTCGTGGAGCGAGACTCCATCCTCACTGCTGCGAAGGCTGTGGAGCGTCTGGCCGTTCGGGCTCGTCTTCACGGCGCTCGTCGCGCTGCCGTTCTACGCGGCGATGCACGACACCACGGGTGATGAAGGCGTCTGGTACCTGCTCTGGTACCAGGGCTTCGGGCGGCTCTTCGGTCAGGCGGGCTTCCTCGATGACACGACGCCGCTCTTCTTCACGCACACGATGCTGTGGGCGTTTCTGCCGTTCTCTCCCGTGCTGGTCGTCGGCCTCGTTCGTCGCGTGGCCACCTTCGCGACGGCACGTCGGCTGCCCGGATCGCTCGCGCGCATTCCGCTCTGGTGGTTCGCGCTGACGTTCGTGGTGATCTCGCTCTCGACCTACAAACTGCCGCAGTACCTCTATCCGCTCACTGCGCCCGCGGCGTTGCTGGCCGCAGAGGAGCTCGAGCGCTTCGATGACGTGATGGCGTCGCGGTGGCGCTGGCTGTTCGTGGGCTTCGCCGGTGGCGGAATGCTCTTCGTCGCGGCGGTCTTCTTCGTCGCGTTTCCCGCGCCTGTCTGGCAGGTCGCGCTGTGGGCGGTGCTGGCGAGCGCTCCGCTGGTGGTGTTGCTCACGTGGGGTCGCCGACTTCCTGCGGCTGATGGGCTTCGCGTCTCGCTCGCACTCGGCCTGAGCGGCGTCATGGCGTTCCTCGCGGGCTACGTGCAGCCGCAGACACTCGAGTCACAACCCTCGAGAGAGCTGGGCACGCTGATTCGCCAGCTCGACCCTGACTCGAAGATGGTGCCGGTGGTGTTCGCGGTGCCGCAGTTCTCGTTCTCGTTCTACGCGCGCCGTGACGCGACGTACCTGATGCCTGATGGGCTCAAGACGGCGCTCGAGGCGAAGCGCGCGAAGGTGGCGATCATGGGGCCCGACGGCCGGCTCGAGCAGTTGACCGAGCAGGGCATCGGCTACGAGGTCCTCGGGACGTTCACGACCTTTCCGACGAGCCGGCCGAACCCACAGTTCCTCTTCGCGAAGAGCCGACCGCAGACGTTGCTCGAGCTCAAGCTGCTGAAGGTCTGGCTGAATGAAACGAACGCGCTGCCGTCTGGGGGCAGCCCATGAAGCGTCTCTGCGCAGCCGCGGTGTTCGCCCTCGCGTCGTTCTCGCTTGCAGCGCCGTGTCAGGAGCCCGCGCCCATCGACGCGACGCTGCTCGAGAAGGCGAACCCCTCGTTGGTGACGTGGACGAGCGCGACGAAGTTCGCGACCTACCCGCCGATGCTGAAGCTTCCCTCGGAGTCAGAACGTGCAGCGCGCATCGCAGCGCTCGAAGCGCGCAACCCGGGCTTCAAGGTGACGCTCGATGACACCGGCCGGCTCATCAGCCTCTCGTCGACGTCGATGCCGTGTCCGCTCGTGGAAGCGCGCCTGAAGGACTCGGTGACTCACTTCGTGAGCGCGGCAGCCATCGACCCCTGGTTCGATCAGCTCGCGTGGGCGCTCGAGCAGCGAAACTGGGACGCGCTGGGCCACCTCGCGCTCCCCACGAAAGCGCAGCGCTCGACGACGCGGGTGATCTTCGAGCGAGACCGAAGCGATGCCGGAGTCACGCCGCGGTTCGTGTTGCAGTTCTGGAGCGATCCACGTCCGACTCCGCGCGCGGGCAAGCTGCTGTCTCAGGCGGCCCTGCGAGGGCTGGTGAAGAACTGCCAGCTCGAAGCGGTTCGCACGCGCTGTGCTCCGTGCCGTCCTCCAGGCCCCTGCCAATGTGCTCACGATGTTCGAGCGCGCCGCGCCTGCGGAGCGAATCTCGCTTTCGACGTGCTCGACCACTTCGTCGAGAAGAACGGTGAGCGTCGGTACCTGCGCATCGCGACCGGCAACGTCGACCCTTCGGGGCTCAGAGAATACGAGGACGCCCCATGGAACCTCGTGGGGCGGCCGCTGCCGATGTTCGACGCGGTGACGGGTGGCGGCGTGGCGAAGCTGTGGGAGGACGAGAACCTTCCCGTGCCTGTCGACCCGCAGCCCGAGCCGGTGCGCGGCCTGATTCCGTGACTACTTCTTCTTCGGCTTCTTCGGCTCGACCTCGATGACGGTGGTGGCGTTCTCGACCTCGAGGAAGTCGGCGCCCGTGAAGAACGTCACCTTCGTTCCCTTCATGCGGTTGTTGCCCTGCTTCGCCTGGGGCTGGCCGGTGACGACGAGCACGCCCTTGTCGACGTCGTAGTCGCCGCGCTGTCCGCGGGCCCAGCGATCCTTCTCGGTCGCTTCGACGCCGCCTCGCGCCTGCAGCCGCGTGATGTTGCCGCCATCGTCGTACAGCGCGGTGAGCTCTGGCGCGGTGATGGTCGTGTCGCTGCGCTTCGCGACGACGTGGCCCTTCCACACGGCGACGTTCTTCTGTTCGTCGAGCACCAGTTGATCCGCGTCGATGGTGATCTTCTGCGGCCCGGCCCCGACGCCACCGTCACGCGCGAGCCCCTTCTCGTCTTCGACCCGCGTGCGTGCCTTCTGCACGGTGACGCGATCGGAGCCGGTGATGATGGTCACCAGCTCGCCCTGCACCTCGCGTTTGCCCTGCCGCGCCTGGGGATTCCCACGCACGACGAGCGTGCCGGTCTTGTTGTCGTAGTCGGCCTCTTCACCGCGGGCCCAGCGCTCGCCGTCGACGGCCTCGACGTTGCCGCGCGCGAGAATGCGGCTGACCTCGCGATCGGCGCCGTACTCGACGGTGATGCGATCGCAGGTGAGCGTCGTGGTGTCGCGAATGGCCTTCGCGTGGCCTGTGTAGACGGCGCGCTGCTCTTTGTTCAGCAGCTCGAGCTTGTCGGCGCTGACCTGCACGGGGCGGCTGAGCAACACCCCGGCGTCAGGGGCAGCGGCGAGGGCGATGGCGAGCAGGAACGACACGCGCACTCCTTACACGCGGCGGCGTGTGGTGGGGAATCGTCGTCACCTGCGCCTCCCGTCGGCCGACGGCTCCCGTTCGTCGGTGCACGCCGATCGCGGGCTCGCGCAGAGGCACCATGCGGGCTCCGTCGTGAAAGGACCCATCATGAAGCCGTTCGATCTTCGCGTTCTCGTGCTCTCGACCACCCTGATCCTGATCGCCTGCGGGCCGGCGCTGTCAGGCAAGAACACGAGCACGCAGTTCCTCGAGGCGTTGGGGCGTGGTGATGAGGCGGCGGTTCAACGACTGCTCGGAGCTGGCGCGACGTTGGTGACGCTCGAGGGCGTGAAGCGGAACCCGGCCGAGCAGGTCGCGATGCTCTCGAGCCTCGGCGTCGACAGCACGCTGGTCGAGGCGCACCACGAGGTGGCGCGGGTGACGCTGCCCGACGGCCGCCTGGTCTTCGTCCAGGGCCGCAACGGCAGCGTCGTGGTGATCGCTGTGTTTCCGCCCGCGACGAACGACGAACGGACCAGCGCGCTGAAGCACTATCAAGACGCGTGGAACGTGAATGACAGCGCAGGGCGGACGGCGCTCCTGAACAAGGCGTGGAGCAACGCGAGCCGTTACGTCGACCCGTCCAACGATGTGCAGGGTGTCCCCGGTCTCGACTCGGCCATCGAGGCGTTCCAGCGAATGTTCCCGAAGACGACCGTCGATGCGCCGAGCTCGCGAGTGGTTGCCATCAGCGATGGCTGGTTCGTGGCCGACTGGGAGCTGCACGCTGAGGGTGGCGATTCGTTGAGCGGCTTCGACGTGGGCCGTACCGCGAGCGACGGGATGGTGGAATCGATCACCGGCTTCTTCAGCGCGAGGAGCCGGTAGCGATTCAGGGAAGGGGCTCACCGCGCAGACGCTTCGTGAGGCGGCTCCAGCGCTCGGCGTCGAAGGCCGGGTCGACCAGCTTCACGAACTCGCGCACGAGCTTCACCTTGCAGGCGATGCCCTCGTCCTGCTTCGCCTGCTGCTCCGTGAAGGCCGCGTCGACGAACGCCCACGCGAAGGTCTCGGCTTGATCTTCTTCCAGGTTCGTCCGGGCGTAGTCGGTGATGGTGGCGACCCGCGCTCGCGAGCGATCGATCTCGCCTTCGCCCGCGTAGACGAAGCCAGCCGGGTTGCACGCACGCCAGTCCGAGAGCCGCGCCTGAACGGGCCGGGTGATCTGGGTGAGGTGGAAGACCTCGTGGTGAATCGCGATGGCGGCCCACGAGAGTGACGCGAGGCTGACGACCAGCGTTCCGCTCTGCGGTCCCGAGCGAATCGCGAAGCCTCCCCAGGGCCGTCCCTGGCGCTCCAGTCCTCTCGCGACGAGGAGCCGCTTGAGCCCCGACCGCTTCAAGAAGTCCTTTGGGTACGCCAACAGCTCATTCAGCAGCGCCGGTGTCGAGGTCGCGGCGTCGAGCGCGGTCGGAGGGAACGCGATGATGCCCTGGGTGACCGCGACGCCCTTTGCGGGATCGCCCTCGAGCCACACCACCGGAACGCCGACCGACTGCTCGAAGCCCTTCGCGGCTGCTTTCGCCTGCGCCCAGAGCTCGTCTTCGTTCGCTGCGAACGCCGGCAGCGCGATGAACAGGCCGAGGAACGTCAGTTTCATGAAGGGCTCCGGGGTCGCGGGGCTAAAACAGGGTCGTGAACCGATTCGTGCTGATGCTCTCGGTGGTGCTGGTGCTGCCCGCGCTCGCGGGGCCGAAGAAGAGCATTCCACCGCGCAAGAGGATCCGCACCATGGTCGACGTCTGCTCGAGGGGTGGCTGGGATCCTCCCCCGTCGACGAAGGACCAGGTCTGGCTGTTCGAACGGAAGGCGCCCGAACTCCCGTCGCTCGTGCAGGCTCCGACGACCTTCGAGCCGGCTGCGCGCCTGACGGAGTGACCGCCACGGTCACATCGCACAGCACCTGTCACAATCGCAGGCAGCCATCGTCGCCGCGCTCGCTCTCAGGGGTCGTCTGGCACGGCAGTCGCTTGAGGCGGCCCGTTCGTTGTCGAACCTCCACCCGCCACCTGTGAGACAGTTCCATGATGGGGAACCCCCGCCTCTCTGTGATCGCGACGCTCGTCGCGCTGTCTTCCGCTTGTCCGCTTCCTGCTGGGCCCGATGGTGGACTTCCGCCCGATGCGTCGAGTCCGCTCGATGACGCCGGCATGCCTGACAGCGGCACGCCTGACGCCTCTGTCGCCAACGATGCGGGGCTGCGCGACGCCGGGCCTCGCAACATTCCCGACTGGTGCCTCTCGTACCCCGAGCCGGTGCGCCTGCCAGACGGTGGGCTCTCGCGCGATGGCGGCCCGTGGACGCGGTTCGATGGCGGGCAGGGCGTGGGCTCCGATGGCCGCATGGTCGAGCTCGGTTCAGGCGAAGTGACGCCGTTGATGGGCTGCTTCGAGACGACGGTCGTCGAGACCGACTGGCTCGATGCGGGTGCGATTCGTCGGCAGAACCCGAAGAACTACCTCGGCTGTGCGAGTGATCAGCAGGGCTGCCCGCCGGCCGGCACGCCACCGCAGGACCAGTGGTTCTTCGCGCCCGACGCGACGGTGCCGTTCGTTCCTTTCGATGACCCGACGACTCCCACGCAGCCGACTCCGAACATGCCGTGCACCGCGGGCCTGGCGTGGGGCTTCGAGTCTGGGCGCTACACCCCGTGGACTGGTTCGCTGCTCACCGCGACGAACGACCTCGCGGTCTACGGCAACAACGTGTCGATCGATCGCATTCTGCCGCCCGGCTACCAGCGTGATGGCGGTCCGGGCACGCACGTCGGCGGCGACTACTGGGAGTTCTCGCGCGACATCAACTACCGCGGCCGCTACTGGGCAGGCACGTCTGACTTCCGCCAGAGCTGGCGCACGCGGCCAGGAGGCCGGCTCAGCGAGACGCTTGGGCTCACGCTCGAGTCTCCGCCGTTCGTCATCGCGACGCCGTACCTGAGCTTCCTCATCGGCGGGCAGCGGCGCACCACTCAACGCGTCGAGCTCGTCATCGTCGGCAACCCCAACAACGTCGGCGTGCTGCAGTCGCTCTACCGCGGCCTCGAGCTCGAAGAGTCTGCCCCTGGCGGCACCTTCACGCGCGAGCCAAGGCCCCAGCACATCGTCGTTCGCGCCAGCACCTCACTGCAGGACGACGAGTACATGCGCCGTCGCGTCTTCTGGAACGTGGAGGATCTGCAGAACCAGACCGCGTACTTCCGCGTCGTCGACACCGCTGGAGAAGCCGCGCACGTGAACGTCGACGACTTCCGCTGCGAGGCGGCTGCTCCCGGCGTCGCCTGGTTGCCGCTACCCGACGGTGGCGTGTCGAAGCCAACCATCGGCCAGCTCGTGAAGGAGCCACCGCTCTGGGGCGTCACCGACACGCACACGCACGTCGCCGCGAACCTCACGCTGGGCGGCCATTACATCTGGGGCGACGCGGCCGATCCGCTCGAGAACGTCTACGACTGCAACCGGCCGCTGCCTGCGATTCGGGAGCGCGGCGGCACCGTCGTTCGTCCTGCCATCGCTCGCCCGAACACGCAGGCGCAGTGCTTCGTCTCGGCGGGAGTCATCGCGCTCGTCACGAGTACGGCCGCAGGCGTCTGTGCGATCTCGGCAGCGCACCTCGGCGCGATTCCCTTCATCGGCCCGGCCATCGCCGCCATCACGCTCACTGCGTGCACCATCGCGCTGGCAACTGCTGCGGCTGCGTTGACGGCCATTCCATCGCTCACGTCCGTCACCTTGCACGGCGCGGCGATGCCGACCTCGGGCGGGCTGCGCGCCGGTCCGCTGATCCGTTTCCTCATCGGGCTGTTCGATCGCGAGCTCGTTCGCTCCACCATCATTCACGGAATGATCGAGCTGCAGGACTGGGACACGGCCGACGGCTTCCACTCAGGGCTCGGCGCCTCGTATCTGCATCAGCGCTACCACTGGACGATGATTCAACGCGCCTGGCAGGGCGGGCTGCGGCTGATGGTGATCGACGCGCTCCACAGCCGTGCGCTGCAGTACGTGCTCGACGGGCGTGACGACCAGACTGACTGGGACGCGTTTCGACTCACCGCCGACGCCGTGGAGCGCCTCACCGCTTCGCCCACGCACCCACGGTTTGCTCAGGGGCCGCTCTTCGGCATCGCCGAGATCGCGCGTACGCCCGGTCAGGCTCGCGACATCGTTCGCCGCAACAAGCTGGCGCTGATCCTCGGCACCGAGACGCAGGAGCTCGGCAAGCTGCGTTCACCGACCGACTCCGTCGAGCAGCAGGTGCGCGACCTGTACGGGCTGGGCTACCGGAAGATCACGCCGATTCACGGCATCGACAACCCGCTGGGCGGAACCGGCTACTTCAACGACGTCTACAACTCGGCCGCCATCTTCGCGAACCTGAGCAAGGACGAGCGCGGCAACGCCGACGGCGTCTGGGGCCCGGGCATCGAGGTCTCGGTGACGTTGCCTTCCGATCTGCCGTCGCCGCTCGGCAACATGACGGTGATGACGTCGAGCGATCTCGTGCAGACGCTCAAGCCCGTGACGCCGTGCTTCGGCGCCAGCTGCTCGTGGAACCTGCGCGCCGGCGGCTGGTTCTCGGTGCGTCACCCGTCGACGGCGCCGACCGACTTCATCGGAGAGCTCGACGCCATCACCTTCCGCGCGGGGCTCGAGGGCTCGGGCAAGGGCCGTACGATCACCGAGCACGACCCCATCGCGAACCCCGACTTCAAGTTCGCCAGCCGCGTCAGCAACCTGAACTGGCTGCTCGGCAACGGGCCCGGCGGCCTGGTGCTGGGTGATCGCCGTTGCTCGCTCGACGGCATGTTCATGCCGCTGGTCGGTGAGCTCGAACCCCAGGTGGCGTCGCAGTACCAGTCGACCGGGCGGCAGATGAACGATCGCGGGCTCTCGGCCGAAGGGCGCGCGTTCGTCGGCGAGATGATGCGCTGGGGCATGATCGTCGACAGCGATCACCTCGGGCAGACCAGCCGCGTCGATCTGCATCAGGAGCTCGCGTCGTTCCGCGCCGACGCTGGCACCTTCGACACGCAGGAGTACCCGGTGCTGGGCATTCACACCGACGTGCGCCGCTACCAGAAACACACGGCGTATCCGCTCGATCCCCTCACTGGCGCCGGCACGGGGTATTCGTACGCGTCGGTCTACGGGTTCAGCAGCGAGGTCGACAAGACGCGCGCCGAGATCGGTCACATCGCGGCGAACGGAGGCACGGTCTCCCCCGGCATCAACGGTGGCTTCATTCAAGACCCTGACAACCTCGTCGGCGGTCAGGTGCGGAACAACTGCGACTACTCGTCGAAGTCCTACGCCATCAAATACCTGCAGATGATCCGGCTGACCGGCGGGCGTGGCGTGACGCCGTCGACCGACAACAACAGCCCGTCACCGAAGGTCGTCAGCCGCTTCGGCAACGACACGGCGTGCTTCACCGGTGACTCGCCCGAGCGGATCGCCGGGCTCAAGGGCAGCAACGATCTTCCCGAGACGGGCATGTGGCCGCGCGACTTCCACCCCAGCGTCGCTGCGCGCTGCCGCTTCAACTCGGTCGGAGGCCGCACCATCGACGGCGTCCGTTACCCGTTCGACCCGACGTGTCCTGGCGCGACGAACGTGCGCACGCAGTTCCTCGAGTTCAACGCCATCGAGTACGAGGACTACGCGACGCGAAGCGCGGCTGGCGCTTCGGTGGCCGGCCGGCCCGAGCTGCGCACCGTCGTCGCGCAGAGCGAGAGCGAGTTCCGCGACGACCGCGCGCTCGCCAACTTCGGCGTGCCGCAGCACGTGGCCTTCGGTGGTGGTGGCCAGCTCGCGCAGCTTCGCCCGATGAAGAAGTTCCGCACGCCGGTCTACGCGTCTCCGCAGAACCGCGGCTGGGACTTCAACATCGACGGCCTCGCCAACGAGGGCCTGCTGCCCGACACCTGGCAGGACTTGCGCAACGTGGGCGTCACGTGGGAGCAGCTCGGGCCCATGTTCAACTCGGCGAACGACTTCATCGAGATGTGGGATCGGGCGTGCAGGCTCTCGGCGCAGTGGCACCGTGGGCGTGGCGCCATGCCTCTGGCGGAGTGCAACTGATGACGACCTTGCTCGTGTTGGTGATGTCGACGGTGATGACCGCGAAGCCCGTCGAGCCTTTCGAGGGCGTGCTCGAGTTCAAGATCGTGCTGCAGGGCGGAGACGGCTCGATCACGACACAGGTCTCACCCATCGGCGTGCACTCGTCGGGGCGCGTGAAATACCTGAACGAGGTCACCGAGACGACGGTGGTGGTGCGCGCGAAGGATTCCGACGTGGCGTGGACCTGGCAGCCTGCAGAGCGGCGGTTCTCGAAGATGCCGATGACTGCGTCGACGAAGCGCAAGCTGACGGCCGAGCTGAAGGGCGAGACGGCCGTGGCCGGCGTTCCCTGTTCGGTCGTCGTCATCACCGGCCCCGAAGGGGTCTCGGAGTACTGCAGCGCCACCGGTTTCGTCGGCGACGCGACGCGAGAGTTCCTGGTGACGGCGGCGCAGCGCCTCGCGCCCGACATCGAAGAAGCGCTCCGGTCGGCGAAGGGGTACGGCCTCGTCGTGCGGCTCAAGCAGACGTCGACCGATGGCAAGGTGCTGTCGGGCTACGAGCTGACGAAGGTGACGCGCAAGAAGATCGACCGCACGCTCTTCGACGTCGAGAAGGCGCGCTGAGCCGTCACTCCTTCGTCTTCGTCAGTGGCTGCTCGAACGTGACCTTCTGTTCGGCGAAGTCTGCGTAGAAGCCCAGCGACGTCAGCTCGAAGCGCGGGTGATCGATGGCCACGCCAGCGTCGGTGTAGGCCGCTCCCTCAGCGGCAAGCGCCCGATCGTAGGTCGCGTACTCCGTTCGGCCGACGGTGCCGTCGTTGCCGAGGAACAGCACGCCGTTCGAGCCGGTCGCGGTCTGCGCGATGCCGTTGCCGCTGACCTGCTGCGCGAGCACCGTCACGCCCGAGCGCTTGAGAAGCACGCCTGCATCCGTCGCGGTGAAGTCGTTCGACCCCCGCATCAGCTCGAGCCTCGGCGTCGTCGCCACCACGCGCAGGTCGGCGCCTTTGTACTGACGCATCGTCACGTCTTTCAGCGTCACGTCAGCGCGCGCAGGCCCGGTGGGCTTCGGCGCAGGCGGATCTTCCGACGCGCACGCGCTCACCAGCAGCAGCAGCAGGGCCAACGACCGGATCATCAGAAGGTGACTCCGAAGCGGCCGAGCAGCAGGGGAGACGGCTGCAGCCAGCCCGCCTCGAACGTCAGGCGAAACATCTTCCCGAAGCGCACGCCGAACTCACCGCCGATGTGCGCGCGCAGCACGTCACCATCGTTGAAGTGAAACCACGGGCCACCGACGACGCCGAACTGCACGGGGCCGAAGTGCAGCTCCATGGCGAGATCGACGGGCACGCCGAGTCGCGAGCCAGCGGTGTGAAGGAAGATGCCGCTGTGCAGGGTGAGCACGAGCGACGACCGCTCTCCCAGCTTCACGAGGTGCTGCCGCACGCCGAGGCGCAGCTGAAACTGCGGCGATTGATTGAACCAGTAGCCACCCGACGCATCGAGATCGAAGCCGATCGCGAACGCACTGGAGCTGGCACACAGAAACAGGAGCGCGAGGGTTCGTCGCATGCGCGTCACTGTCTCGCACCACACGGGCAAAAAGAAGAACGCCGTGGCGGGGGAGAGCGCCACGGCGTTCTGGAAGAGGGCCTCACGAAGAGACCCGGTTTCAAAATCGGTTCAGGCGATGCCGGCTTCGGCAGCCTCGTGCATCTTCATCGCGCGGCGGGTGAACTCCGAGAGGCGGTAGAGGACGGTGCGGCGCGAGCAGCCCAGCGTCTCGGCGACCTTCGACTGCTCCATGCCCTTGCCGTGGTACAGCATTGCGGGGGCCTTGATGGCTTCGGGCGCCGACTCGAGCACCTTCTGCGCGAAGTTCTTCGACACCACGCTGTCTTCGAATTCGTCGTCGACCATCTCGGGCAGCTCCTCGACGGGGGCCGCGCGGCGCTTGCTGTCGCGAATGACGTTGAGGCAGTGGTTCGTCACGATGCGGTGAATCCAGGGCAGCACCGCGTCTTCGCTCGGCGCCGCTTCGATGTGGCGCATCAGCTTCACGAAGATGTCCTGCGTCGCGTCTTCGGCCGCCACGGGGTCCTTCAGCAGGCGACGGCAGCGTGCGTAGATGGTCGGTCCGTACTTCCCGTACAGCGCTTCGATGCTCAGTTCCTTCTTCATGACGTTCTCCCCTTTGAGTGTCTGGCCGCCGTATCGGCGAGCTTGTGCCTACATGCTCGTACTTCACCTTCCATCCGTTGCGCCCAGGGGCTCCATGCGTGATCAGAAGAATTACAATTGAGTCAGTTTTCGATGAGAGTTCATCGAGATAGAGGCGATGATTCGTGCATGAATGGTTCTTTTACTCGATAAAGATGAACTAACTCATTCCGCTCGGACAGATCGCGCCACGAGTCCGGACTTCTGGCGTCACTCCAAAGTATTGGAATCGTTCTGACGTATCGGACTCAATGTTAAGTTGAAGATAGTGTGTTGCAGACTCTTTGTGTGGTGCGTATAACTCTCATTGCGAGGTGGAGCTCATGACGGGGTTGCTGGTGACGGACGGCTACAAGTTCTCGATGGCGGAGGCCGGATGGCCGCTGCGCGACGAGACGTTCTACGCCTCACATCGCAAGGGCGGCCTGCAGGTGCTGCCGTTCGACGTCGAGAAAGAGGTGCGGGCGATTCTTCCGGTGCCGAAGCCTGGCGACTGGGAGTTCCTCGCGCAGCACGACTACGAGATGAGCGCGGGCTTCAAGGCGGCGATCGCGCTCGCGAGCCAGGTGAAGGTGAACGCGCTGCCGCGCTTCTCCATCTTCCACGATCGCGAGCCGATCTTCTCCATCACCGGTCCATCTGCCGTCGTCTCGTGGCTCGAGCCGCTGGTGCTGATGTGGAGCTACCGCATTCAGGTCGCGACGGTCGCAGTGCTGCGCCCCGAAGAGCTCGCGGCGTCGGTCGGCACGGTGACGTGTGAAGCGCAGAAACGCCTGGTGCTCGAGACGCTCGATGCCGTCGGCGTGAAGGCTCCGCCCATCACGGTCGATTCAGAAGCGTACGTGGCGCGCGTGACGGCCAGAGTGAACGAGCTCGCGCAGGTCACGGGTTCTCCCTCGCGGCTCTTCGAGGTCGGGCTTCGGGCAGCGAGCTGCGTCGAACAGCACCTGCTCGCGCTCGAGGGCTGCAAGGCGGCGGGGCTGATGCGCACCAGCCACGTTCAGGGCGCCCGCGCGTTGGGCATGACGCCGGTCGGCACGATGGGTCACGAGCACGTGCAGCGCTTCGGCTCCGACGAGGCGGCCTTCCGCGCGATGGTGGAGCGCCGCTCGAATCGCTCCAGCTTCCTGCTCGACACCTTCGACACCATCAAGAGCGGCATTCCCACCGCGTACGCGATCATCAAGGAGCGGCAGGGCAAGCACGACTCCATTCGGTACGACTCGGGTGACAAAGAAGCGCAGTACCGCTTCGCCATCTCGCTCGCGAACGAGCTGGGCATTCGGCCCGTGCAGATTCTCGAAGACGGCTTCGACACGGTGCAGACGAAGCGCTTCGAAGAGCTCCGCAAAGAGGTCGGCTGGAAACCCGAGGAGCAGGTCTACGGCTACGGCGGCTTCATCGTGGCGCAGACGTCGGGCTCTCCGCTCACGCGCGATCGCGTCGCGGCCGTCTACAAGCTGACGCAGACCGGCAAACGGCCCTGCATGAAGTTCGGGAACGAAGCGGGCAGTGGCAAGCAGAGCGTTCCTGGAAAGCCGGTGCTCTGGCGGCGGCGCGCGGGGGCCAGTGGCCCATTCGGCGTCGTCGCGCAGGAAGGCGAGGCCGTGGCCGAGGGCTACGAGTTGCTCACCGGCTCGGAGGCGAAACAGGCGCCCGCTCTGGACGACGCGAGGTCGGTCAGCGCCCAGGACCTGCGCCTCGTCCACTCTCCCGCGACGGAAACGTTGATCGACCGCTTGAAGAAGGAGGCGTTTGCATGAGCTCGCGTCACCACACGACCACACGGACCGCGACCGTCATTGGCCGCGAGCATGTTCGCCTGGGCCGCAACAACCAGGACGGTGTCTTTGCCTGCACGCGCGGCGAGACGACGGTGGCGGTGGTGACCGATGGCTGCTCGAGCCAGCCGTTCTCTGAAGTGGGAGCGCGAATGGGCGCACGGGCCCTCGCGACGATGACGGCTTCGCTCGAGCAGGTGGCGTTGCAGGAGCTTCCTTCTGTCGCGATGGATCACCTGACGTCGTGGCTCGATCGGTTGATCCACTCGGTCGAGGTCGACGACGCGACCTCGGTGCTCGAGCAGTACGGCTTGTTCACGGTGCTCTGTGCGGTGCAGCGGGGGAACGAGGCGGTCGTCTTCGGTTCTGGCGACGGCGCGGTGTTCGTCGATGGCCAGCTGACGCGGCTCGACTCGGGCGAGGACAACGCTCCGGCGTACGTGGGCTACCGGCTCACGGGCAAGACGATGCCTGCACGTGTGCATCACCTGGGCGGCGCTCGACGAATCGCGCTGGCGACCGATGGCCTCGATGGACTGCTGACGAAGGCGCCCGATTCGTTGCGGCTGCTGCTCGACGAACCGCACGTCTGGACGAACCCGATTCACCTGCAGCGAAGGCTCAACGTCTTGCACGAGCAGGAGCGCTTCACCGACGACACGACCCTCGCCGTCCTCGACACGCGGGAGCTCTGATCATGGACGTCTTCTTTGCCAACACGCGCGTGCGCCTGAAGGACAGCGAACTGCTCGGTGAAGGCGGAGAGGCGCGCGTCTTTCGCTGGAAGGACAAGGCCGTGAAGATCTTCCACCCCATCGACGCCGCGAACGTGGCCGAGGTGCGGGTGCGCGCGACGAAGCTCGAGAAGCTGAAGGTGTTCCCGGCCGGTCTGCCCGCGAACGTGCTCGGGCCGATGGACCTCGTGAAGGACGCGAAGGGTGACGTCATCGGGTTCGTGATGCGCGCGCTGCGGGACGTCGAAGACGCGGGCCGGCTCTCGCAGCGGAAGTTCCGGGAACAGCACGTCTCGAACGCCGCCGTGATGACCGTGTTCCGCAAGCTCGAGGCGACGCTGCGTGAGCTGCATGCGCGCAAGGTGATCGTCGGCGATCTCAATGACGGCAACGTGCTGGTGCAGGCAACGAGCAGCGACTCGTTCCTCATCGACGCTGACTCGATGCAGTTCAACGGCCTCGCCTGCGCGGTCGGCCACGAGCGGTTTCTGGATCCGCGGCTCTATGGCGTCGATCTCTCCACGAGCCCGCGCTTCGACGAAGGCACCGACTGGTACTCGTTCGCGGTGATGCTGTTCTCGTCGCTGCTCTACGTGCATCCCTTCGGTGGCACGCACACGAAGCTCGCGACGATGTTGCGGCGGGCCGAAGCACGTCACCCGGTCATGCGAGACGACGTGGTGCTCCCGCGCGTGGCGGCGTCGTGGAAGACGTTGTCAGACGAGGCGCTGCACTGGTTCACGCGAACGTTCGAGAAGGACGAGCGCGTGGCTCCGACCGACGCCGTGCTGCAGCAGTCGTGGAGCACCTGCTCGTGCGGTGTCGTGCACGCGCGACCCGTTTGTCCGATGTGTCACGCGCTCGGCCCGCTCGCGACGAAGCCTGCCGTACGCGTGAAGGGCCGCTGCACCGCGAAGATCATCTTCGAAACGTCGGGTCGCGTGCTCACCGCCGCGATGCAGGGCGGCGTGAAGTACCTCTTCGAAGAGAACGGGGTCGTGCGACGTGAAGACGGCTCCATCGTGCTGAGCCGTGCGCTGCTGCCTCAGGAGCGAGTGAGCCTCTCCGGGAGTTCGACCTGGGTCGTCGACGCGCGTGGCGGCATGCAGCGGTTCGAGTTCGGAAAGCTCGTCGAGCGCGCCCAGACCGGAAACCGCGCGTCAGAGCCGACCTTCGCCTCGGCCGCGACGGTGACGTACCGCACCGAGAACGAGTGGCTCATCGAGCAGGGCGCCGGCGCGCGTGTCGGCCAGGTGCTCGAGGGACAGACCTGGCTGTGGACCGGTGAGCGCCTCGGCCTCGGCTTCTATCGAGCGGGCGGACTCACGGTGGCGTTCCTGCTGCGCACGGGTCGCGCGGGGCTCAAGCAGCTGCCGGCCATCACGTGGAAGGGCAGGGTCGTCGCCGCCGAGGCGGTGTTCGACGCGAAGCACGCGCTGCTCTCGGTGACGGCCGAGCTCGACGGCAAAGATCTCGTGCACCGCTGGCTCATCGCGGAAGACGGCTCCGTTCTTGCGAGCTCGACGTCGGGGCGAATCGGTCATGCCGCACTGCTCGGCGGGCGCGTGGTGCTTGGCACCGATGACGGCCTCGTCGCCATGAAGCTCGACTCAGGCGTGCTGGTCGAAGCCGCCTGTTTCTCCGACACCCAGCCCTTCGTCAGCGCCCAGGACGAATTGCTGCCGCAGTCCGACGGAAGCCTCGTCGTCGTCACCTCGAAGGAGCTGGTTCAACTGTCGTTGTCCTGAAGCACTCTGCAGAACAGGAGGTCGTCCATGTTGCCGTTGCCCGATTTCTACGAGTCGAAGCAGGTCCCCCAGCTGTTCATGGAGCGCGCGGGTCTCGTCGCCGATGCCGGTGAAGCGTACGCGCAGAAGCACGGCATCAAGCCGTCGGGCGCCGACAAGTTCCGCGTCGCGGCGTTCGGCATCGACGTGCAGGTCGGCTTCTGCACGCCAGGCGCGTCGCTCTTCGTGCCCGGCGCCGTCGAAGACACGCAGCGCACCGTCGAGTGGCTGTACCGAAACCTCGACAAGGTGACGTCGCTCTTCTTCTCGATGGACACGCACCGCATGTTCCAGATCTTCCACCCCGCGTGGTGGGTCGACGCTCAAGGCAAACACCCTGCGCCGCTGACGCCGATCTTCCACGAAGAAGTGCGCGCCGGAAAATGGAACGCGGTCGCCCACCCGAAGGAGTCGCTCGAGTACGTGAAGCGCCTCGAGGCGAGCGGCAAGTACGTGCTGACGGTCTGGCCGTACCACACGCTGCTCGGCGGCCTCTCGCACGCGCTGGTGCCGTCGATGATGGAGGCGGCGCTCTTTCACGCAGCCGCGCGCAAACACCAGACGCACTTCGAGACGAAGGGCACGCACGCGATGACCGAGAACTACTCGGTGATGTCGCCCGAGGTGACCGAGCTCAACGGCCAGGTCGTCGGCTCGTTCAACACGCCCTTCTTCAAGATGCTCATGGAGTACGACCGCGTGTACGTGTTCGGCCAGGCGAAGAGCCACTGCGTGCTCTCGACGCTCAACGACATTCAGGAGCACGTGATGCAGTCGGACCCGAAGCTCGCCGAGAAGATCTGGATCCTCGAAGACGCGATGAGCCCGGTGCCTGCGCCGCCGATCTCGCCGCTGCCCGCACACCTCGACTTTCCCCGCATCGCGAACGAAGCGCTCGAGAAGTGGAAGAAGGCCGGCATGAAGGTCGTGAAGACGACCGACGCCGTCACCCTCTGAGCTGATTCCCCCAACAGTCAAACCCAACCAACCGGCAAAGCGCCCGGAACAGGAGACCTCCATGTCTACGAACGATGACCTCACGAAGAACCTCACCAGCGCCGTCGCGACGGGCGTCTGGAGCGCGCAGACCTCGAGCCTCATCACCGGCAACCTCGGCTCGATGGTGCTCGCGGGCGCGGCGGGCAAGGCGCTCGAAGACATCACCGCGAGCGACGTGACTCTGGTGACGCTGCTGATCGACGCGAGTGGATCGATCGCCGATCGCGGGCTCGAGCAGGCCGTACGCGATGGCCAGAACTCGCTCCTCGACGCGTTCGGCGGCGCGAAGGAGAAGGACTCGGTGCTGCTCGCGCTGTGGACCTTCGCGGGCGATCAGAAGGTCGTGCACTCGTACGTGCCGGTCGAAGACGCGACGCGGCTCGACGCGAAGAGCTACCGCGCTGGTGGCGCCACCCGGCTCTACGACACCTGGTGCGATGCCCTCACGGCCAACGTCGCCTATGCGCAGCGCCTTCGCGACGGCGGCACGCCCACTCGCAGCGTCGTCGTGGTGGTGACCGATGGTGAAGACGTGGGCAGCACGCGCACCAGCCGCGACTGCGCGAAGCTCTCGAAGGATCTGCTGGCCAGTGAGCTCTTCACGCTCGCCTTCGTTGGCGTCGGCAAAGACACGCAGTTCGAGCTCATCGCCGCGGCCATGGGCATTCCTGCCGGCTGCGTCCACGTGCAGCGAGACGCAACCCCGTCAGGCCTGCGCAAGACCTTTCAGCTCGTGTCGAAGTCGGCCATTCGCGCGAGTCAGGGAAAGGTCGCGCCCGGTGCCAACGCGGGCTTCTTCAGCCCGTGATTCACGGCTCGTGATCGAAACCGGAGCGTGGTCTGGTTCGTGCGCCCGTGGCGAACGACGTCGACGCCCACCTCCTGGTTGCTCAGCGCTACCGGCTCGAGATGTTGCTCGGGCGCGGTGGCATGGGTGAGGTGTACCGTGCGCTCGACCTCGAGACGAACGAGAAGGTCGCGGTCAAGCGGCTGCGCTTCAAGGGCACTGACGTCGACAAGGTGAACCGCACGCGGTTTGGGCGCGAGATCACCACCGCGCTGACCCTCGAGCACCCGCACATCGTCAAGGCGCTCGATGGCGGCGAGGACGATCACGGGCTGTTCCTGGTGATGGAGCACCTCGAGGGCGTCGAGCTCGGCGACCACCTGCAGGTGCACCCGCGGTTCGAGTGGGAGCGGGCTGTCATGCTCTCTCGTCACCTGTGCTCGGCGCTCGGGTACGTGCACTCGCGCAAGATCCTCCATCGCGACGTGAAGGCCGACAACGTGGTGCTCCTCGGTCTCGACACGCCCTCGGAGCGGCTGGTCCTCATCGACTTCGGCATCGCGCGCGGGGTCGATCAGCTGACCATGTTGACGAGCTCGGGAATGCTCGTCGGCACCGCGATGTACTGCGCGCCAGAACAGATCGCCGGGCTCATCATCGATCATCGTGCCGATCTCTACGCGTTCGGGGTGCTGCTCTTCCGCATGCTCACGGGCGTGATGCCGTTCGAAGGGCCCGAGCTGCCGCGAGTGATCTACGCGCACATGCACACCCCGCCGCCTTCGGTGAAGTTGTTCGCGCCGAGCGTGCCTGACGCGCTCGAGCAGGTGGTGCATCGCTGCCTCGCGAAAGATCCTTCGGCGCGCTTCGAGAACGCCGAGGCGTTGTTGCGTGCCTTGAGCGAGCTGGTCGACGCGCCGGTCGATCAGGGCGCACCGATCGTCGAGGTCGACGCCGGGCCGTCACTGTCGCCCGAGGCGATGCTCGAGTTCGTCGAGGAGCCGCGCTCGTATGCTGCCGGCCCCGCGAAGCCGCTCACGGACGAGGTGCTGCGGCCCATCAACCGGCCCCGGGCAGGCAGGCTGCTGCTCCAGCTGCAGGGACAGGCCTCGCACGACATTCGCGCCGTCACCGTGCTCGCCTGGGCGGCGCGGCTCTCTCCCTTCTTCGACTCCGGCCACGTCACGCTGCAGCGCATCTCGCGGCTGCTCGAGCGCTCCCTCGCCGAGCTCGTTCGGCAACGCGGGCAGGTGACGTTCGCGGTGCGGCAGCAGGCGCTGTGGCTCAACGGTGAGCGCGTCGAAGTGGGCCTTGGTGACGACGATCTGGGGGCGCAGCTGGCGCGGCTGCTCGAGCTGCGCGGCCTCGAGGGCGTGGTGGTGCTGCGAACCCCGATCACCGCTGACATTCAGCTGTTCCTCCGGCTGCTTCGCACCGGCAACCCCGCGGGCCTCGATGGCTTGACGACGATGCGTGTCGTCTTCAGCCCGACGGCAGGGCAGGGCATCGTCAGGCCCGCCAACCCGCTCGAGGCGTGGAAGCGCGTCGTCACCGGCATCGCCACGTTCATCGAAGACGCCTCTCGTGGCCTTCCCTTCGACAGCTTTGGCGCGTTGCAGCTGGCCGACATCGTCGTGTCTGAGGCCCAGCGCCCGGGCCGGCGCCTGATGGGCGTGACGGGGCACTTCAGCGGCATCGACAGCCTCGCCGCGCAGGCAGCGAACGCGGCGTTCTCGGCGGCCGCGATGGCGCTCGATCTGGGGCTCCCGCCTTCGCGCATTCGAGACGTGGCGCACCTGGCGGTGTCGACGTCGGTCGGCATGATTCAGGTGTACCCGCTGGCCTTCTCGAACCCCGATCAGCTCTCGACGGAAGAGCGCTCGTTGCTGCGCCAGACGCCCGTGAGCGTGATTCGCGACGCGCTGTCCGAGGCCGAGGCGGGCCCGGCGGTGTGGCGGCGCATGGTGCTCGGCTACGAGCTGTCGAGCGAGATGAGCCGCGGCCTCGACGAGTCGCTCGGCCGTGGCGAGCTGTTGCAGCTCGCGCCGTCGGTGCCGACGAGGTTGGTGTTCGCGGCGGTCGCGTGGTGGGGCCTGCGCGCGCCACGGCCTGGGCTCAAGCCCTCGACGCCGCAGGAGATCGCGGCCCTCATGCGCGGCGTCCTCCGGCTGCGCCTCGACGGCATGTCGGTCGCGGCCCTCGAGCGCGCGCTCGTCGACGCCGAGAGTGTTCGCGCCGAGGGGTTGTTCCCGGGGTCGGAGGCCGCCGTCGTCGGGTGGCAGCCACAGGCCGGCGTTGTGAAGAAGGTCGTCGAGCAGAGTGACGACGTGTGGAAGCCGCTCGCCGCGTTGATGCAGTCGCTCGTGAGCACCGGCCTCGAGACGCGCGAGCGCATTCTGCCGCTGCTGCTGCCCGTCATCGACGTGCTGCTGATGCAGGACGAGCTGGGCACTCTCAATGGGTTCATCCGCACGCTCAAGCAGCTCGGCGGCAATCAGGACGATGCGTTCGAGGTGAACCTCGCGCGCGATCTCGTGAAGCACCTGTCGGACGACGAGTGCGTCGCGCTGCTCACCCAGGTGTTGAACGACGGGCCGCCGAAGGACCCACGCGAGTTCGCCCGGCTGCTCTCGTTGCTCGCGCCCGATCAGGTGCCCTCGCTCCTGCGCATGCTCGATCTGGTGACGAACGAGGCGAGCCAGGCCGCGCTCTTCGACTCGTTCGCGGTGCTCGCGCGCACTGATCCAGCGCCGTTCGTGAAGATGGCGCAGGAGGCGGCCGAGCCGCGCGCCGTCGAGCTGATCGCCGTGCTGGCCCGTGCCCGCGATCGCAACACCATGGCGCTCGTGCACGACTGGTGGCCGAAGGCTGCGGCGCGCTCCCGTGCGCGCATGCTCGACGCGGTGGCGCGGCTGGGGTCGGGCGACGCGATGGCCTTCCTCGGCAAGACGCTGAAGGATCCAGCGCCACAGCTGCGTCTCGCCGTCATCGACGCGCTCTCACGAACGCAGGTCCCCGAGGCGAACCAGGTGCTGGTCGACGTGCTCACGCAGCCGGGGTTCTCAGAGCGCATCCCTCCCGAACGTCAGGCGCTCTTCGAGGCCGTCGCGATGCGGGGTGAGCCCGCCGGCATGCAGGCCCTGCAGAAGGTGGTGCTCGAGAAGCCGCCGCTGCTCAACCGAGGCCGGTTCAACGAAGATCGCAAGCTGCTCATCGACGCGCTCGTGAAGGTGGGCGGCCTGCCCGTGATGCAGCTGCTTCAGGCCCTCGCGCAGGACCAGCGCCAGGCCGCCGAGGTGAAGGAGACGGCGACGCAGGCGTGCTCGCTGCTCCGTCGGACGATCGGTGGAGCGCGCTGAGTGCCGAGAGCCGTCGTATGGACGACCGATGATCGCGCGTGGCTCGAGGCGCAGCTGACACACGCGAACGGCAGACGCACGGCCAGGCGACTCGAGCTGCAGACGGTGATGGCGGCGGTCGAACGAACGGCAAACACCGACGCGCCGTACGTCGAGACGCACGGTGGAGATGTTCAAGACGCGCGGCAGTTCACGACGCTGTGCCTGTGTGTCTCGACGAAGCAGGGCATCGTGGTCGGCCTCGGCGCCTCACGAACGGGGCCGGCGTCTCCTGCGCGGGTGTTCGCCGATCTGCCCACGTGGGACTTCTGGACACCTTCTTCCAACGAGCTGGCGTGCGTGCGCTGGGCCGAGCGGCGCGCGAACGATCGGCGCTGCATCAGGTACGAGCCGACCCGCGCCTCGTTGCTCGATGCCATTCGCGCGTCACCCGACGACGATGGGCCCAGGCTCGTCTACGCCGATCACCTGATGGAGCAGGGCGACCCACGCGGTGAGTTCATCGCGGTGCAGTGCGCGCTGGCGAAGGCCGATGACGGTGCGCTGCTCGACAAGGCCTCGGCGCTGCTCTCGGCGAATCGGGAGCGCTGGCTCGACGGGCTCTCTCCGAACGTGGCGAACGTCACCTTTCGCCGCGGCTTCGTCGACGAGGTGGCGGTGTTCGACGTCGCGGCGGTCAACGCGGCGCAGGCCGTGCTCTCGAGGGAGCTGGTGCGCCGGCTCGTCTTCATCGCGCCGGGCTCGGTCGACCTGGTGGCGGTGCTCCGCTGGGAGTGGCAGACAGACCTTCACGCGCTGTCCTTCAAGGCGCCACGGCACGCGTTCTCTGCGCTGCGGTCGGAGCGCCTCGCCATGTTGCTCGGGACGCGCCAGTTGAGAGGGCTTCGGGAGCTCGAGCTCAACGCACAGAACCTCGGCGACGAGGGCGCGGAGGCGCTGGCCGCGAGTGATGCGTTCCCCTCGCTCCAGGCCTTCACGCTGTCGAACGATCGCCTCTCGTCTGTCGGGCTCGAGCGGCTGTGTCAGGCAGGCTGGTTCACGAGACTCGAGAAGCTGGTGCTCGTGCATCACGACCTCGGCGCGGACGCGGCAGTGTTGCTCGCCGGCACGCGCTTCAAGAGGCTTCGCAGCCTCGTGCTCTCGTCGAACCGGCTCGGTGACGAAGGTGCGATGGCGTTGGCGGGCAGCGCCCAGTTCTCCAGGCTGGAGGCACTCTGGCTCACGTCGAACCGCATCGGCGTGCCGGGCGTCGAGGCGCTGCTGGGCTCGAAGGCGCTCTCGAAGACGCAGCTGTTCCTCGAGTCGAATCAGCTCGGCGACAAGGTGATGGAGCGCGTGTCAGCGAGAAACGAGGCGCTGGCTCGACCATGAGGCCGTTGTGCTTGCGTGCACGTTGGGCGACACCGTCGTCATGCGACGCATCCTGGTGATCGTGGCGAGTCTCGCCGGCTGTCAGTGCTTCGAACCGGTTGGAGAGGAGCTCGACGGTGGTCGGCTGGCCGATGGCGGCTCGATCGACGCGGGCCCGGAGTGCGTGACCGAGGCGAGCTGCGGATCCACCGGCGTCTCGATTCCATGCCCGTTCGGCAGCCAACCGGCGCAGCGTTCGTGCGTCGACGGGCGCTGCGTCTACGACTGCCACGCGCGCCGCACGTGCAGCTCACGACCCGGGTCCGGCGATCTCTGGTGTGGTGGCGACGCGGGCTGCATGCGCAGCTGTGACACCCTCGACGGCGTCACCATGCGCGTCTACCGGAGCTGCGGCGCAGCCTTCGTCGAGCAGGGCCAGCTGCGCGGCCGCTACCAGCAGGGTGCGACGTGTGACTTCGACTTCTTCGCTGATGGCGGGCGGTGGGGCGGGCTCCATGCGTCGTGCGAGCCCGGCTCGAGCGCGACCGTCGTCGACGAGCCGGGCGTCACCTGCACGGTTCGGCAGCTGGCGACGGCGTTGAATCGAATCGAGTTCGGCTGCGCCCGCTGCATGTACCTGCTCGAGTGGCCGTGAAGCGCTACTCCGAGAGCGACACGCAGCGATCGCCGGCTTCCTTCATCGCCGCTCTCCTCGCCTGAGTGCGAGGAATTGCATTCAACCTCTCTCGGCTGAGGGCGGCTTGAATGTCGTCGAACGTCGAACAGGAGGTCGTGAGCAGTTCTGTCAAGCTTCAACCGATGATGTTGTTCAGCGTGTAGTTGTAGGCCGGAACTTGCCGAGCCGATCGTAGTTGTGACGCGACCCAATTGGGCGACCGAAGGAGAGGTTCCGGGAGGCTCATTGCTCGCGTCGGCGCAACTCGATGGGAGCGGCTGGTGTTGAGGGCGCTGTGGCGACGGCGCCGTGGACCAGTGGACCTGCAACGCGAAACCGAAGCGTGGCGACTTCTTTCGAGTCCAGCTCCAGTCGAGTTCCTTGCGCGAGCCCGCCAACTTCCTGGCATGGCACTGACCCCTGAACGCAGAATACGAGTTGCTGCGTCGTGATGAGGCTTTCGCTCGCTGGCGCGCGCAGGAACGCATCGGCCGCAAACATCGTGGCAACGACGCCAACGACCACACCCAGGACAAAGCTGGTCCAAGAGAGCTTCATCGGGCGTAGGAGCAAGTGACACCAGCGCATCGGCGCCACGGGCCAAGGGCTATTGACTGCCCGACATCATGACAGTTGTTGGCGAACACGCCGTAGAACGGCGGGCTCGTCATGGTTGACTGCATGCGGTCCCATGCTTGTGCGGTCTCCTCGCAACTCAGGGGAATGTGCTGAACGGAGAGCCGCTCGGGCTGGTTGCACCGTCCGGCAACGTCCTCGACCCGTCCGTAGAAACCGTCGTTTCTGAAGTCTCCGGGCGCCAGCCCAAAACACTGAAGTGTTCTCTGTCTCTCCAGATATCCGGCGCAATAGAAGCCGCCGCCGCTCGCCGCGCGATTCGGGTTGCTCTCAGGGCCGTAGCACGCGTTTTCAACGACGACGTCGGTGTGACCGATGTAACCACCGCAGTTTACGAGATAAGCGTCTAACCCTGTCGGGTCCATGTACCGAACCGGGTTGTTCAGGGCGTAGGCGTAGGTCGGAACGCTGAGCCCACTTTGGGCCATGCGTCGTACGTATTTCGGGTCCTGCAGGAGAGGTTCAGGAGAGAGGTAGGCGCCCGTGGTCATTTCGGAGGAACCGAAGATCCTTTTGAGAGCACGAGCCCGGCGCCGACCTTCTCGTTTGGGACCAGCTCATAGGCCCCAGCGACCAAAGGCGGCAGAACTCGAAAGGTAACCGTTGCAAATCCCTTCGAGTCGAGTTGCACGATGGTCCCCGCTAACAATCCTCCGTTGCCTCTGCCGCAGGGCACCTGCGCCTCCGGGCAGAGCACCAGCTCGTCGGTAAGCACGAGCCGATCACCGGCGAAGAGGTGTGCAAGTGTCTTTTCCACAACGACGGGCCAGACGACCAGCCCGATTAGCAGGCCAAGCGCCACACTCGGTAGGGAGGGTCGCATGATTGAGCCTCAGAAGGAGCAAGTGATTCCCGCACACCGCCGCCACGGGCCCAACGCAATGGACTGAGCGACGTCATGACAGTTGTTGGCGAGCGGGGCGTAGATTGGTGGGCTGGTGATGGTCGACCGAAGTCGGTCGTACGCTTGAGCTGTTTGCTCGCAACTCATCGGGATGTGCTGGACCGTCAGACGGTCGTAGGAGTTGCAGCGGCCCGCCACGTCGCCAACCTGAGAGTAGTAAGACTCTCGGCGGAACTCGCCAGGAGCGGCAAATGCGCATTGTGCGTGACGGGTGGTTGGCCATCCGGCGCAGTAGAACCCTCCACCTACGACGCCTCTGCTGTCGTTGCTCTCGGGGCCGTAGCAGGCGTTCTCCACCACGACGTCAGTGTGTCCGACATAGCCGCCACAGTTGACGAGATAGACATCAAGACCGGTCGGATCGGTAAGCCCAACAGGGTTATTCAGGGCGTACGAGTACGTGGGAACTTGCCGACCCGATCGTAGTTGTGACGCGACCCAACTCGGGTCCTGCAACAAGGGTTCAGGAGAGAGGTACTCACTCGCCATCGTGGCGGCGCAACCGCGCAACGTCCCTACGGGTGGCGGCCTCCTCCTTTGTTGGCGCAGTCTGCTTAGCCAGCGTCTCGACTTGCATGGCTTCAATAGTCTTGTTGGCTGCTGTGAGAATGCTCGCAAGCAATTCCAGGTTCGTCTTGGTCGATGACCTTGCAACCAAGTCTCGAGCCAAGTCTTCGCCAACATCAAGGTAAAACCCACCATCGGCAAGCATTTGGACAACCAAGCCTTGTTGCGCATCTGCCAATAGTGTGTCGCCGGCCCTTCGTGAAGTCTCAATCCAAAACAGGGCAGCTCGGAGAGCTTGGCTAGATCTCGAAACGAGGGCGAGAATCGCAGCATCAAACTCGGCTAGTTCGGTCTCGAAAGACACAGGTCAGATTCCTCCTCGGTTCGGACCCAAGCATGTTCGATATACGCCCTCACCTTCCGCTTGGCACCACCATATACACAGTTCCCGGTCCTGCGGGCGGTCCGTACAGTTATTGCGAATGCACCCCAGAACGAACGCCAGCCTGCGCCGCTTACATTCCTGACGGCTGGGTTGTGACTCATCCATACAAACAGGAGCCGGAATCGGCACGTCGCCGACTCCAGGCTCATCTGAAGGGTGCGGAAGCGTTGGCGCACCAACTGGCGGATAGGGGATGCCTGCCGGCGGGTCGTGGAACATGCCAATGCCCGCGCCGGCTGCGGCGAAGACACCGGCAACCAGGCCCGCTCCAGCAGCTGTGGCGCCAACACTGGCAGCTGCGGTTCCCCAACCCGCCGTTGCGGCTGCTGCGACTGGGCTCCAAGGCGTGAAGAACGGTATGGCCGCGGCACCGGGGGCAAGGCCATTCCTGTCGACGTTCGCAATGGGGTTGTTCAGCGCATAGCTGTAGGCCGGGACTTGACGGCCCATCTCCAGCTGCAAAGCCACCCAGTTTGGATTCTGCAATAGGGGTTCAGGAGAGAGGTAGCGACCGGTCGATGGGTCGTAATACCTGTTCCAGTTCTCGTTCAGGTCGGTCTCAGCATCGAAGTACTGGCCCGGGAGCCTGAACGGAGGAATGTAGTGCGTCGCTCCGCTCTCGTACTCTTTGTACTCGTAGCCATCGACGCTGATGCCGAAGGGCTGCGGGTTGTAGTTGGTCGAGCTATTCGAGCAGTACAGCAGATGCATCGAGTCGCCGTTCGAAATGAACTGCCACGGAGCCCAGTAATTCCAGCGCGGCCCGCAGACAATGTCGCGCTGAACGGCAGGGTTGCCCGAATACTGGCCGATACAGCCCGGAGTCGAGATGTCGACGCGAGGCGCATGCGTGCGCATCTCTCGCATCAGCGGGCCGGCTCCCTGGCTCATACCGTAGGTGACCCAGAAGCAGCCATTGGCGGCCGGCGCCACTTCGCCCCAGTGCGACGTTCGATTCACCACGCCGAATGGATCGTACTCGAGCACTCCCGAGACGAGCCGCGCCGAGTCGAACGTCATGACGGGCTTGCCGAGGTAGTCGCTGACGATGCCATAGGGCCGACACTGGACGGCCTGGCCACGCCGCGCACACCAGCCAGCGTCCCAGTCGGCTCGGTCTCTCGACCAGAGCGTCCCACTCACGGGATAGCTCGACCGAAGCATGAGGAGCGGCCATTGCCCGAGCCACACATACTCGTCCATTGCCTGGTTGGCCGAGCCAATCGACTCAGGGGCCGTCTCCATCAACAGTCGCTTGTCGGCGCTCCAGAAGTACCCCTCCAGGTCGCCGTTAGGGTACTGCTTGCGGATGCGCCTATTCTGGGTGTCGTAGTAGTAATTGAAGCTCTGGCTTCCAAAGTTGTCATTCAGCGTCGCATAGCGGAGCACCGTCTCGCTTCCCGTGACGTTCCCGCCGGCCGCGTAGAGCGACATGCTCCAGCCGGTTGAGCCATTGGTGCCCGTGATAGCCGTGGTCCTGCCGAGTGTGTCGTATGAATAGCCGCGGTTCTTGCCGCTGTACACGGGAACGGTCGCATTCCCGTTGCCATCCCGAGCCACGCCCAGCACCGGGTTGCCCGTCGCGCCATCATTATAAGCGGCAGCACTCAGTCGGTCGGGATTGGAAGCATCGAAGTAGTTCAAGTCCATTCCGGCGCCGCCATAGATTTGCAGCTTCGTGCGATTGCCGCGCGTGTCATAGCTGAAGGCACGCTTCACCCCGTAGCCGCCCGTGCTCCAGAAGGTGTTCTGGTTACCGCCCAGCAGCCGCCCTGCACGATCGTACTGGAAGGCAGGGTCGGCGCCACTTGGGTCGAGGAAGTACTCGGACTCAGGCGAGGTCGAGTTGAGGTAGCAGCGACTTTGCTCGATGAGCTGCTCGCCTTTCCATCGGTAGAAGATGCGAAGCACGTTGGTCGTCCCGCGCGTAACATACAGCGCCCTGAGCCTGCCCGACGAGTCCCCCGTACCGTTTGCATCAACGTCAGCGGCTTGACAGGTTGGAATTGAATCGGTCGCGAGGTTGCCGGTCGACCCGTAGCGGTACGAAATGGTGACGGTCGAAGGTGTACCTCCCACCGTCGTGCGCGCGAGCGTTTCGTAGGATTTGAGCGTGCCGCCGGGAAACCAGCTCACGTTTGCGGCAACCGTCGTCCCAGGGGCAGCCGACCAACCGAAGTTCCACGTCGTCATCGCAACGGATGACAGCCGTGCCGTGCTGTCGAAAGCATTCGTTACGACTCGCCCAGAGGGGTAGCGCACCGTGAGTTCATTCCCGCTTGGGCTGAACGTGCGTTCGATGTACTGCTGGCGTCCAAGCTCTCGAACATCGGTGCAAGGCAGACCGGCCGCATTGACACGCGCCTCTCTGGTCACCCGTCCAAACTCATCGTAGGAGTACCAGGTTCTCCAGACTGCATCGGTGGCCCACACCATGCGCCCCATCGTGCGAGCAGGTGTCTTGGGTCCCGTGCATCCAGTCGGAAGGTTCGTCGCCTGAGCAGGGTCAGTGTCGTAGAGCCAACTCGAGACGACGGTGGCGTTCTCGCGAGCCTGCGTCGGTCGACTCAACATGTCGTAGTCCCATGCGAGCACGACAGTGCTTGCATCGACGGTGAGCACCTTCTTGGTGACATTGCCTCGCGCATCGTACTCGAGTCGAATGGGCGCGCTGACGCTCCCCGGCATGGCCTGAACGACATTTCCGAAGTCATCCCAGACGTAGCTGTGCATGCCAGTCGTCGTGCAGCCGGGCTTCACGCCGATGACGTTGCCATGCGCGTCGTAATCGAGACACACCGTGATATCGGCGGCCCCGGTGAGCGGCTTCACTTTCATCTGTTTGAGACGGCTTGTGTTCCAGTACTCAAATTGAGTGCAGAGCTCGCTCGGGGCGCCGGGCGTGCCGCAGAAGTCGGGAGCAGCGAAGTACGGCGTCGACTGGGCAACCACGAGTCCGTCAGCCGCGAACTGACGCGTCGTGCGCTCACCGGACCCACTGGGCGTAGGCCCAGTCTTCTCGAAGGTGGTGAAGCCGAGTGGGTTGCGCTCTCTCGTCGTCCTGCGGAAGGGCGTGGTCGTGTTGCCCGCCTGGTAGACGGCCTCTTCGCGCAGCTCGCCGTCGTTCGCGTAGGTGAGCAACGTCGCTTCGTACCAGGCTCCGCCAGCACTGCCGCTGCCGTACCGGAACATTCCCGTCGGCTGGTTCGTCATCTGCTCCGTCATCGAGCAGCCGCCAGCAAGACTCGGGCTCTTCCGGTAACAGATGACTTCGGAGTTGCCTTCGGGGTGCTGGACCCGCGTGAGCTTGCCATGGTCGTACTCGTACAGCCAGGTCTGCCCAGCGACGGACATCGACGTCATGCGGTCCGCTTCGAAGGTGCGAGTGGTGACGACGCTATTCTCATCGGTGACGCTGGTCGCGTTCCCGCGCGCGTCGTAGCCAGCGTACGTCGTCGTCAGTCCGCTCGCGCAGCCAACACCCGTACGCAGACGTGTCATCGTTTGCAGCCGGTGCGAATTGTTGCCATTGCCTGCGCCGTAGTAGCTGAAGCGCACCACCGGGTAGCTGCTCTCGGTGCAGGCGGTGGCGTCGATGCTGCCAACGAGGCACGGTCCGTCCACCTGGAGCGTGTGCTGGAGCGCATCGGGCCCCGCACCGCACGAGTCGACTGTTCGGTAGAAGGTGCCGATGAAGCGAGTGGTGTCGACGAAGGCCGTGCCATTCCACGTGCGCGTCGTGCCCTGACGGACGACGCCCTTCACGCGAGTGCCGTCGTACTGGTACTTCATCGTCGTCGTTCCCGCTGGTGTCAGCAGAGACGTGCGCGACTCGGTCTGAACGAGCTGCACAGGCGCTCCGGCCACCGTGCCCTGCGTGTAGGTGTAGTTGGTTGTCTCGACCGCACCGCTAGCGCCGCCCGCGCGGCCCTGCGTGACGGACGTAACGGCGATGTTGGCCCCGATGCCCGCATCAGCCGCCATCACAACGTCGCCGCGTGAGCCGACGACTTTCGACGTGAATGGCCCGCTTGCTGTCGTGCCCATTTCCCACGAGACGAATTCACCGCCGTCAGTGCCGAGCCGGTTGGTTCGCGCACCGAACGCACTGGCGAGCGAGACCTGTTCCCCAGTCGAAAGCACAGCGGCTGGAGTGCCTGCCCCCGTGCCAGTCGTCAGGTTGGACGTCACCCAACTGTGACCCACGGCCGAGTTCGGCAAACACGAGGTGTTGGGCGGACAGCTGAGCGCCGCCCTTCCGGCAACCTCATACTCTGCAGTCGCTGGCAGGAACCCGGCGACGCCACGAGTCGACTTGATGACTCGGTTGCCCACAATGACGTGCTCGAACGCTGGGGTTCCAGCCATGATCTCACTGCGGCCTGCGTCAGCTTTTCCCTGGTACGCGCGATGCTTCCAAAGATCGGGCGACGTAACGAGCGCGTAGCTCGGCACGGTCGCAAGGTTGTCCGCGTAGTTCCGAACCACTCCGATTTGTCCGTATGAGTACTGGTCATAGTCGTACTGAACCAGTACCTGCGAACCCAGTTTCCACTGGTGGAGCAAGCACTCGTCAGCAAACACCCAGCCACCGCCCGCATAGTTCGCTTTGTATCGAGCTGTGATGACCTGTCCTTCGGCACTGGTGACGCTGCTGATATACGGAACGCCGGTGCCAGCCATCATGCCGGGCGGGTTCGGGCAGTCAGTAGTGGATGGCGGAGCGTAGGCAATGGTGGCAAGTGTTCGCACCGTACTGCCAAACGACTGCTGAATTGAGGTGAGATAGTAGCGATTGACTGGCGCGAAGCCCGCTCCCGGAGCGGTCTGCAGGAGCGCTGAATAGGCGTACGCGAGCCCATCAGGCGCCACGTATCGGAACGTCTGTGTGCCAGTATCGCGAACGAGAAGCGCACGTGCTTCCTTTGAGTCTGCGCGCGGCTGCGCGATACACGAACCAGTGCATGGAGTGAAGGCGGCGAACTCTCCGGTGGGAAGTCTCACTTGCCAGTCACTCCCTGGCTCGAGGTACACGAACGAGTGGAAAGAGTGAGTCCAGTGAATGCCCTGAGACTTGCTCGGAAGACTGAACGGCACTGGGACATACGGCGGCGTGATGAACCCACCATCGGCGAGAGTTGAGCCACCATCAGGCAGTCGGTAGCCGAGCGACCGCGTGTCCACCCAGCGCGTGTTGTACGACGAGAAGTACCGCTCGAAGACGAGGTCCTTCGCAGCCGACCGAAGGACGAAGTCGACCTGGGATAGGGAGCTCTCGCCATCGCCGAAGCCGACAGGGTCGAGCACGCTCCGTCGGCCGCCAGCACGACATTGCATACTGCCCAGACCGCGACTCCCGCCGCCGTTGGAACCTCCGCCGAAGGTGCCTCCACCAAGCCCGCCACGGCTCGAGTCGGGATCATCGCCATCGCCACCGCCACCGCCGCCACCGCCACACACGGTCGGTTCCTGGCCGAATGGATCTGGCTCGCACGTCGCGGGGATACAGACCGTACCAACCGGGATCCCGTTCGGCCCCATGATTGGGGTGCAGACGCCCCCCTCAGCACACGGGCGATTCCGATTGCATTGATAGTTGAACCCCTCACAGTCGCCACCCGCGCGACCCCTGTCCTGATCTGGAGAGCCCCAGCTGGGACGTGTGCATGGAGTTTGGCCGCCGCAGGATGCTGTGTAGCCTCCACAGCATCCTAGTGACGAAGTGTTGCCGATCCAGCAGCAGCCGTCTTGGGGAACATCAGGTTGGCAATTGGGGACCTGACCGCTACAGTTGCCCGATAAGATTCGGACGGTGTCTCCATTTTGGCAGAAATAGCTGTTGCCTGCGAACGCACGACTAGAAATCACGGCAAGCACAAATACGATCAGTCTCACGGGCGACCTCCATCCATGGCGGGAAGCGCCGGAGTCAGCATCGCGGGTCTGATCGCTGCCGCCCGAGTTGTTCTCGCCGAAGCAACCGCAGCCCGCCAACCGCGAGGCGGCACGCAGAACGACACGGCATCACCAGGAACCATGACTCGGCAGGCCCACGACTCAGGACAGTCGTCGTCGACCGCGCATTGCTTCGAGCAGAAGTAGCCGCGATTCACGTGAGGCTCGATGTGAAGGCACACCCCGTTTCCGCAACCATCACGGCCGGTCGCCGAGCAGTCTTCTCCGGCCGCTCGCTTCACAGCTGGCCGCTCGGCTGCGACGAGCGGGTCCCATGCGCGAAGCACCGGCGCTTCGGCCGACTCGCGCGCGCCTCCCGAACACGAGAGAAGCAGCACTCCAACCACACCCAGCAGACCTTGATTCATGATGTCCCCCACGAGTCGGTGCGATGGACCCATACTTGAAAAAAAAAACCGGCGTCAAGCACCAGTCTTGTCACCGCACCATTTGCCAGCTGAGTGCTGGGCGGCGTAAATTCTGCGCGTCGTTCACCCGCACCGGAGGTCCTCATGGCTGCTGCAAGGAAGGGGTTTGATTCAATCGTCGCTGCTCGCACTCGTGCCGCACTGCAAATTTCCAACACGCCTGATCTGCTGGCTGGCTGGGTGGGTCTTGGAGGCCTGGCGGTCGACCTCGAGGCGATCGCTGCAGCCGGGCGTGATGCTGAGGCGTTCAATCATGCACAAGGCTCTGCTCGTACTGATGGCAAGGCTGCAACGGCTGAGGTGATTCGTACCTTCAATTCACTTCAGAAGGAGTATTCACTGGCGATGGCTGTGGTTCGAGCTGTGCGTGGCGACTTCGCCCGCGCGAACGCCGACGATGCCCTCCTCACGCGGCTCGATGACATCATCGCCAACACGGCGTCGGTCACCGTCGACATTCATGAACAGCCCGACGGCAAGAAGAGCCGAACCACCTCGAAGGCGCTCTCGCAGGAGGCCATTCGAGCTGAGATTCAGCGCGACGCAGAGGCGCTGCTGGGCTTCGCCGGTGTTCAGCAGGCGCTGGCTGCCCGCAAGCTCGACGCGACTCGACTGCAGGCCCTTCGCGACGACGCGAAAGCGCTGAGCGGAAAGCTGGGCGACCGCTCGGCGAAGAAGGGCGCCGCGAAGGACGCGACTGAGCGGGAGCGCGAGGCAGCTGCGACTCAACGCGACCTCTGGGGCGGGGTGTACGGAATCCTCTCGGCCCTGGGCCGCAAGGACGCTCGCGTCGCCGTTCTGCTGAAAGAGGCGCGCGGCTAAGTCCCGTCGAACCAGGTGGTTGGCAGTGCGCACCACCCATGGGCGCGCTGCCGACCACCCCCACCAGGCGTGCGCACCCCCTCGACCTGGGCTGTGCACCACCCTCAGTCGCGCTCCATACCAGCCCAGCACTCGATGCGTGCCAGCCGTGGTCGTGCTGCGCACCAGCGGCAGCAGCGCTGCACAGCACTGCTTGCCGTTCGGGTGACCTCGTCCTGCAGTTGCGTGCGCCACCACGAGCGGGTGGTCAACTTCAGGCTCGCCTCGTTGTGGGGGGCTCTTCCGAATGAAGCGCCCATGCCCGGCAGGATCATGCCGTGCGCGGGCTCCATGCGTCGTGCGTCACCTGCACGGTCCGGCAGCTGGCGACGGCGTTGAATCGAATCGAGTTCGGCTGCGCCCGCTGCATGTACCTGCTCGAGTGGCCGTGAAGCGCTACTCCGAGAGCGACACGTAGCGATCGCCGGCTTCACCGCGCTGCGAGTCGGCCAGCACCGTTCCGCCCGCAGCCTTCAGCTTCTCGACCATCGGCTCGGTCAGGTAGTTGTTGCGCACGTCGAGGGTCAGCTTCTTCAGGTTCGGAATCGCGAGCAGCGCCGACGCGCCTTCGTCCGAGAGGGTGCCGTAGCGAAGCGACAGGGTCTCGAGCTGCGCCACGATCGGGGCCTTCGTGAGCGCCTTCGCGAGGTCGTCGCTGAACTCCGAGTTGCACAGCCCGAGCGACTTGAGCTTCGGGAACTTCGTGCCGGCGAACAGGGGCGCGAGATCGTCGACGCCTCCACCTGCGCCGTAGTTGGCAGATCCTGTCCACACCTCGAGGAACTCGAGCGCGGGGAGGTCGGCGTTGGCGATCGACTGCAGGCACTCGATCGAGAGTCCGCCCGTGATGACCTGGAAGTGCTTGAGCTTGTCGTGGCGAATGGTGCCCAGGCCGTCGCGCACCGAGTTGTCGACCGACGAGTTGCCCAGACCGCTCTGAATCACGAGGCGCTCGAGGCGGGGCAGGGCGCTCCACAGGCCACCCGCGTCACCGATGCCAGTCCACGAGATCTCGTACTCGTAGTCGCCTTCACCACCGGGCCCTCCGCTGCAGGAGAACATGCCGATGCGCAGCTTGCGCAGCGCGGGCGCGCCGAACTTCGAGAGCGTCGACACCAGCGGCGAGAAGTAACCGCCGTCTTCGAGCATGTTGATCGGCAGCACGAGCTCTTCGAGCAGCGCTCCCGAGGGGTGCTGCAGCAGCTCGGCGAGCGCCGTCTCGAGTGACAGCTGGGTGCCCTCAGGCACGTCGGCGTCCTCCGAGGCGTAGGCGTCGAAGCTGAGCGTCGCCTTTCGAATGAAGCCGCGGCGCCACTCGAACCCGTTCGTGTCGAGCCCATCGAGCGTCGTCTTGTAGGTGGTGAGCGGCCCGAGAAAGACGTCGGCGTGCTGCTCGAGCAAGGCGTCGGCTTCGGCCTGTTTTCCCGCGTGCTGCAGCGAGATCAGCGTGCCGCGCGGGTCGCCCTTCGACTGCAGGAAGTCGGCGTAGACGAGCGCCTGCGCCGCGTCGTCGGGGTTCTCGATCAGCTTCGCTTCGATGGAGGGATCTTTGGCCATGGGTTCACCGTGGGGTGCCGCGTTGGGTGACGAGGTAGGTCGCGAAGCTACCCAACCAGTGGCCGCCTTCGTAGTGCTCGCCCGTCACTGACTCGAGGCCGGCGGCGCGGTGTGACGAAGCCGTCACTTCGAGGGTGGCGCGACGCGCGTCCTTCTCGGGCAGACCGCTGATGATGCCATCGAGCATCCACGCGCGGCTCAGGTTCAGGCCGTCGAGGTGCGCGAGCTTCGGGTCGCTGCGATCGGTCACCACCTCGGGCGCGAGCCACGTGCCCTTCTCGGGAATCGACGGGAGGAAGTCGCGCAGCCAGGCGGCGAACTGCTCCTTCGTCCTCACGCGGCGCATGAGATCGGCCTCGGCGAGACAGGGTGACAGGAAGTCCTGACCACCCGGCTCGTACGCGAGCGGACACGCCTTGTCGGCTGCGTAGAAGACCTCGATGCGTTGGATCAGCAGCTCCGTCATCGCCGTGTCGTTCGCGACGCGCGCCCAATCGAGCACCAGCCCGAACGCAAAGGCCGTCTGATCGTGTTCACCCACGCGAATCGGCCGCGAGAGTTTGGGAAGCCACGCCTTCAGGCGATCGGCGGCTGCGCGCTCGAGCGGCTCGAGGTTCTTCGACCAGCGCTCGGCTTCGGGTGACTTCCATTCGCGAAGCTCAGCCGCCAGCTGCAGCAACCACGCGAGGCCGTACGGCCGCTCGAAGCTCACGCGACCCGGAGCACCGAAGTAGGCCACCTCGGCCGCGAGGTTCTTCGCCGACAGACTCTTCTCGAGCGCCTTCTTCGCGTTCGCGGCGAACGGCGCGTTGGGAAACGTGCGAGCCAACCGTGCCAGCAGCCAGTGCCCGTGCACCGCGGAGTGCCAGTCGTAACAGCCATAGAAAGCCGGCGTGAGCTTCGCGGGCGTCTTCGCGTCGGCTGGCGTGTTCAGCACGTGCGCGAGCTTGTTCGGGTACTCCTTGTGGACGCAGGCGAGCGCCAGGTTGGCGAAGCGGGTCGCCGTGGCTTCATCGACGGTCGGCTCCGCGAAGGCAGGCAGGGCGAACAGCAGCACGAGCAGTCGCATGGTCACTCCGTCAGCGCACGTTTGAGGATCTTGCCCGAGTCGCTCTTCGGCAGCGCCTCACGCACCACCACGCTCTTCGGGATCTTGTAGCGGGCCAGCTTGCCCTGCAGAAACGCGAGCACCTCGTCGGCAGTGACGCTCTCTCCATCGATCGGCGCGACGAACGCCTTGCCGACCTCACCCCACTGCGCGTCCTTCACCCCGATGACGGCGACCTCTCGCAGCTTCGGGTGTGTCGACAACACGCGCTCGATCTCCACGGGGTACACGTTCTCGCCGCCGCTGATGAACATCTCCTTCTTGCGGCCCGCGACGAAGAAGAAGCCCTCGGCGTCCTTCCGCAAGAGGTCGCCTGTCACGAACCAGCCATCGCGAAACGCCTCGCGCGTCGCTTTTTCGTTCTGCCAGTAGCCGGGCGTGCAGGCCGGGCCGCGAAGCAGCAGCTCGCCAACCTCGTCGACGCCACACTCGGAGCCGTCGTCACGAACGATCTTCGCGTCGACATAGAAGTTGGGGAACCCGATGCTGCCCATCTTGCGCGCGGAGTCTTCGGCGTTCAGCGAGAAGCAGTTGGGCCCGAACTCGGTCATGCCGAAGCCCTGCCGAATCGCGACACCGCGCGACTGCCAGGTCTTGATGAGCTCGAGCGGCATCGGCTCACCACCGACGATGGCGAAGCGCACGGTCTTCAGCGACGTCTTCGCGAACGAGGGCGCGCGGGCCATCGTGTCCATCGTCGTGGGCACCCCGAAGAGCACCGTCACGCCGTGCGAGTCGCAGAGCGAGAGAATGCGCTCGGCGTCGAACTTCTTGAGGAACACGAGGCGCGCGCCGCGGTGGAGGAACGGCGTGTTGAGCACGTGCCAGCCGCTCGTGTGGAAGAACGGCAGGAAGCTGACCGTCACGTCCTGCTGGGTGAGGTCGAGGCGCAGGCCAGTGCTCACCGAGTTCCAGAACACCATCGCGTGCGTGATGAGCGCGCCCTTCGGAGCCCCCGTCGTGCCCGAGGTGTAGAGCACCATGCACGCGTCGTTCTGCGTCGCGAGGAAGGGCGTGGGCGCGTCGGAGAACGTCGACGCGTCCTGCTCGAGTGCTTCGAACGAGCGTTTCATGGCCGCGATGGGCGCGAGCTTCGAGACCGTATCGGCGAAGGCGCTGGAGTGGATGAAGAGCGCAGGCTGCGAGTCCGAGAGGATGTGATCGATCTCCCGCGCGGCGAGGCGGAAGTTGATCGGCACGAGCGTCGCTCCGAGGCGGGTCACCGCGAAGAAGAGCGGAATGAAGCCGACCTCGTTGCCCGCCAGCACCGCGACCCGATCACCGCGCTTCACACCGCTGGCTTCGAGCAGTCGTGAGAGGCGCACCGAAGACGAGAAGAGCTGCCGCCACGTCCACTCCCGGTTCGTGTCTGCGTCGACGAGCGCGATCCGTTCAGGCGCGTAGGCGGCCCACCGCGCAAGCCAGTCGAGTTCGATTGGATCGTTCATGAGCCACCTCGAACGCGGCGCAGCAACACGATGAGCGCGAACAGCAGTGACGGCAGCCCTGTGCCTGAACACCCGCAGACGGGCACGAAGGTGGGCTGTTGCTCCATACCCGCGTCCATGGTCACCCCCGCGTCGCCGAGTCCTGCATCGACGACGGGACCGGCATCGGGAGGACCGGCATCGGGAGAACCGGCATCAGGAGAACCGGCATCAGGAGAACCGGCATCGGGAGAACCGGCATCGGGAGAACCGGCATCGCCAACGCCCGCGTCGAGGCCACCATCCTCACCTCCGATGGTGGGGTAGGGCCCCTGAATGATCCGCATCTGAACGCGCCAGGTCCCGGCATCGAGGTCGAACGTCTCCCACGCCGCCAGGACGTCCCCCTGCGCACTCTTCGCTGCACGAACGTTCCTGACCGGCTGCGTGTCGGTGCTCAGGAAGTTGACCGTCGAGATTTGTGGACCTGCGTAGACCCAGTGGACGGTCGGCTGTCCTCCATCAGGAACGGTCGCGACGACTGCCACCACACCGTCGCCGACACCGACGATCGACGCCGGCTCGCTGATCGACGACACGCGTGCCTTCGGCGCCAGCAGCCTGCCGGCGTCGAGATCGTACACCTCGAGGCCATCGGGCATCGTGATGGTGAGCCGCATGGCGCCCGTCTCACTGATCGTCAGACACCGTTGGGATGCCATGGGTGGCGAGGGCAACGTCGCTGTCGTCGTGGCGGAACCACCATCCTCCGACCAGCCCACGAGCGAGGATCCGGTTGGCGGCGCGTACCAGTAGGCGCCACGCCACCAGGCGATGCAGCCAGGCCGCACGGAGTCGATCACTCGAGGCAACAACCACGCGCTGTGGCGGCCCAGGTTCGAGACCGGCGACCACGTGAAGAAGGTCGACTCGCCAATGACGATCTCATCGAGCGCTGATGGAGAGATCAGACTCCCGCGACTGGCTGCTACCAGCTGGTAGAGGCTGCGTCCTGCAGAGGTGTCGATCGCGACGTACTGGCCCCCATCAGCGCCTGTCGCAACACTCGGTCTGCCCGGCGTGGTCTCGCTGCCGACCGTGACGAGGACCATCGTGCCGCCCGCGTTCACCACGCCTGAGAGCGTTTCCCAGCCAGTCGCCGTTCGCTGGTCCCACAGGGTGGTGAAGCCGTCGAATGGCGACCAGATCACGGCAGGCGAGGTCTGTGGGGCTGGTGCAAGGAACGCGCGATGCACCGCTCCAAACCCGGGAGCAGGACCACTCAGGTTGGTTTCACGAAGCACGACTTCTCCGCGGAACAGCTCGGCGATCACGGGCAAGCTGCCGGGAGTGATCGCGAGCGGAATTCCGGCGTCTGGCGTGGACGTCCCTCTGGCGTTCGCGGTCCCGTCCAGGAGGCGCAGATCGATGCCGCTGTTGGCCGTTGCCTCGGTAGATGGCGACCGCGTTCGACCCCGCCTGCGAGATCAGCGGCGCAAGCGTCAAGGCGTTGGTCCCGAAGGAGCTCACACCTCCGTCGGCCAGCCGTCGTCTGACTTCACGCGCGCCGTCCTGGTACCCGAAGGTCCATTCGGGTTGGCCGGCCAGACCGATCGCCGAGGTGACCCCGGTGGCGAGCAGAGTCGCGTTGTGGCCTGTCACCGGGTGATAGCTGGTCACGGCCCCCATGCTGTCGACGAGAAGCAGGCTGATTCCGCTGTCCGGAGTCTCGACGAGGCTCACGCCGAACGACCCGGCCTGCGCGACCGAAAACACCGGGGGTCTGGTGCGCAAGACGGTGAACGAGGCCGCTCTTCTGGCGACGACCATCGTCGTGGACGAGGACGCGGCGGCTGCCAGGTCGACGATCGGAGGTCCAACCTCCGTCAGCAGCGTCGTCGCGGGAAGTTGTGAGAAGGTTCCTGTCGGCGCAGTCGCGGATTCGACGAAACTGCCACCATCAGGCGCGACACACGCCCACGCAGCGAAAAGGCCGTTTGCCGGTTCGGAGACCAGCCGCGGCTGGGTGCACCGACGTGCGTCGGCTGTCAGCAGCGCGGCGCCCATCACCCCTGCGGTGAGGTTGTACGAGCCTGCCCACACATCGAGACCGGCATCGACCTGATCGAGCCCGCGGCGACGATCGAGCCAGAGCGCTGCGACTGTGTTCGGGTTCACGCGCACCAGCGACGGCGCTCCCTCGAGCCGAATCGGCAGAAGCGGTGCGTCGAACCCCCATGGTGGAGAACCGATTGGCGGTGAGAGCGAGGCCTGGCCAAGCGAGAGCGTCAACAGCAGAGACAGCATCGCCGCTACCTCATCACGAGGCTCAGCGAGCGGAAACCTCTGCGTGCCAGAGCGCGACGACGTTCACGTTGCGATCCGGCTGCTCGACGTCGGTCAGCGTGACGGCGTCGGCGTACACGCGGGGCGTGGCGTACAGCAGCTTGAGCGCGAGCCAGTGCGGCGGGCACACGTAGCGGTGCTTCACGTTCGCCTGCAGCCACGCACGAACTCTCGGCGCCCGCGCGCTGGGCATCGTCGGGAACAAGTGGTGCTCGACGTGATGGCTGAAGCGGAACTGCAGCGCGTCGAGCCACGCCGGCTTCGAGAGGCTCATCGAGTTGTCGACCGGGTTGTTCGACACCGACATCGGCCGCAGGAAGTGGTTCGTCAGAATGTACGACTGCACGAGCACGTTCGCGGCGACGAGCGGAATGACGACGGTGAAGATGAGCGCCCACCCCGAGATCGCTGCGATCGCCGACCACACCGAGACGCAGGCGAGTGACTGAACGATCGCACGGCGGCGATCGAAGCCCTCGAAGTCCTTCCGGTGGCGCGTCTGGAACCAGAGCACGACCTGCGCGTGGAAGACGAACGAGTAGGTGAGGAAGAGATACGAGTACCAGGTGCCTGAACCCGGAGCGAGCTTGAGGAACCGGCGCGCCTTCGGGTTCTTCTCGTAGCGGCGCACGGTGCCGAAGTTGTCGGGGTCGCGGTCTCCGTGGTTCGTGTTCGCGTGGTGCGCGACGTTGTGCCACCGAGTCCAGAACGTGGGCGGCACGAGGAACGGGCCGAAGCCGAGCCAGCCGACGAATTGCTGCGCCCACTTCGGGCCGCCGAGCGCGCCGTGCAGCGCTTCGTGCGCGAGGAAGCCCTGCACCCCGAGCGTGTGGCCCATGACGAGCGCGAGCATCAGGTTCGCCCACCAGGGCAGGCCCGCGAGGAGCATCACGCCGAGGCAGCTCCAGAGAATCGCCTGCAGCACCACGAACCAGGCGTAGCGAGCCGGCATCGGGAGAAACGTGTCTTTCGGCAGCGCTTCGCGCATGGCCGCTCGCAAGGTCGCTTCGTCGGCGGTTCCGTACGTGGGGTCGGTCATGCCGCGCATGTCGTCGAGCGAGGCGGGTTCGGCAACGCGCTCCGAAACGGCGCTGATGAAACGATGACGAACGAGGCCCTTCTTCACGTTCCTCGTGACGACTCGATGACGAAGAGGGCAAGGTTGCGCATGGTCTACTGGACGGAAGAGGGCGACCCCGACGTCTTCAAGGCATCGAAGCTGGCGCAGAAGACGTTCCGGTACTTCTGGCGCGAGGCCTTCTGGGAGCGTCGCCGCATCGTGCCCGCGTACGATCGCGCGACCGCGAAGCTCGCCTTCATCGGGCCCTCGAAGGCCTCGAAGAAGGAGCAGGCGATCGAGTTCATGTGGGTCGACGACGTGAACTTCGATGGGGTCGAACTCGAGGGCACGTTGCTCAACGCTCCGGTCGAGCTTCGGGGCTTGCGTCAGGGCGAGCGGGTGAGCCTGCCGCTCGATCAACTGTCCGACTGGATGCTGGTGCGGAACGGCAAGGCGATTGGTGCCTTCACGGTGAACGCCATGCGACGGCGTATGACGCCGAGGGATCGTGCCGCTCATGACGCGGCGTGGGGCCTCGAGTTCGGAAGGCCGGCGATGAAGCCGAAGCTCGAGCCGTTTGCGTGCATGTCGGAGCACCCGATGGCGAAGAACGTCGTCACGATGGTCGAGCGGCAGCTGGGCGCTGGCGAAGTGAAGGCCCGTCACGCAAACGCGCTGGGCTGGTCGCTGCTCCATGACTACGCCCTTGCAGGCGCGACGGGCATCGTGCGGGCGTTGCTGCGGCATGGCGCAGACCCGTTGAAGAAGACCGCCGGCGGGTTGCGCCCATCGGAGCTGGCCGACTCCCTGAAGTGGAAGTCGACCGCGACGTTGCTCCGCCGTGCCGAGGCGAAGCAGGCGCGCCGCTGACCCGTCAGGCCCTCGTTCGGCGACCCGTCTCCTTCGGGTGCCCGGAAAATCCATTGTGCGCGCCCGTTCCGCCGGTAGGGTGGCTGGACCATGAGTGAGCCGCGTTCGCTCCATTTCATCGAAGAGATCGTCGAGGCCGACAAGGCCTCCAACAAGTGGGGCGGCCGGGTGCACACCCGCTTCCCTCCCGAACCCAACGGCTACCTGCACATCGGACACGCCAAGAGCATCGTGCTGAACTCGACGCTCGCGCGACGCTACGGCGGCAAGTTCAACCTGCGCTTCGACGACACCAACCCCGCGAAGGAAGAGCAGGAGTACGTCGACAGCATCATCGACGACGTGAAGTGGCTCGGTGGCGACTTCGAAGACCGGCTCTTCTACGCGTCGGACTACTTCGGCCGCATGTACGAGTGGGCCGAAGCGCTCGTTCAGAAGGGCAAGGCGTACGTCTGCGATCTGAACGCCGAGCAGATGCGTGAGTACCGCGGCACGCTGACCGAGCCTGGCAAGAACAGCCCGTTCCGCGATCGCACGCCCGCCGAGAACCTCGACCTCTTCCGCCGCATGAAGAAGGGCGAGTTCGCTCCCGGCTCGAAGACGCTGCGCGCGAAGATCGACATGGCGTCGGGCAACATCAACCTGCGCGACCCGGTGATGTACCGCATCGTGAAGGAGCACCATCACCGCCAGGGCGACGCGTGGTGCATCTACCCGTCGTACGACTGGGCGCACGGCCTCGAAGATTCGCTCGAGCAGATCACCCACTCGATCTGCACGCTCGAGTTCGAGAACCACCGGCCGCTGTACGACTGGTTCCTCAAAGAGCTCGGCATTTACCACCCGCAACAGATCGAGTTCGCGAAGCTGCAGCTCAACTACACGGTGCTCAGCAAGCGGAACCTGCTGTTCCTCGTGAAGGAGAAGTACGTCAGTGGCTGGGACGACCCGCGCATGCCCACGATTCGCGGCATGCGTCGCCGCGGCTACACGAGCGAAGCGCTGCGCGCGTTCTGCGAAGACATCGGCGTCACCAAGAACGACACCGTCATCGACATTCTGCGGCTCGAGAACGCGGTGCGAGATCACCTGAACGCCACGGCCCCTCGCCGCATGGCGGTGGTGAGCCCGCTGAAGGTCGTCGTCACCAACTGGCCCGCGGGACAGGTCGAGCACGTCGAGGTGCAGAACAACCCCGAAGACGAGAAGGCCGGCGTTCGCCAGGTGCCGTTCTCGGGAGAACTCTTCATCGAGCGCGACGACTTCATGGAAGACCCGCCGAAGAAGTTCTTCCGGCTGGCTCCGGGGCGCGAGGTGCGACTGCGCGGCGCGTACTTCATCAAGTGTGAGTCGGTCGTGAAGGACGCGAGCGGCACCATCACCGAGCTGCGCTGCATGTACGATCCCGCGACGAAGGGTGGCAACGCGGCCGATGGGCGCAAGGTGAAGGGCACGATTCACTGGGTGAGCGCGGCGCACGCGGTCGATGCCGAGATTCGCCTGTTCGATCGGCTCTTCTCGGCCGAGTTCCCCGGCAAGGCGCACGAAGACAAGCCGGGCGTCGAGCGTCCGTTCCTGCTCGATCTGAACCCGACGTCGCTCGAGGTCGCGAAGGGCAAGGTCGAACCGTCGCTCGCTGGTGAGAAGGAAGGCGCGCGCTTTCAGTTCGAGCGGCTCGGCTACTTCTGCGTCGACAAGGACTCGAAGCCCGGCGCGCTGGTGTTCAACCGCACCGTCGCGCTGAAGGACGCGTGGGCGAAGGAGCAGGCGGCTGAGGAGAAGCCCGCACCTGGACCGAAGGCTGCTGCGCCTGCGGCTCCGGCGCCGAAGAAGGCCGAGGTGCCTGCGGGCCCTGCCGCGGAGATCGAGTTCACCGACTTCACGAAGATCGCGCTCAAGGCCGGCAAGGTGCTCGCGGCCGAGAAGGTCGAGAAGGCCGACAAGCTGCTGAAGCTGTCGGTGGATCTTGGCGAAGGCGCTCCGCGCACGATCGTGTCGGGCATCGCCGAGGCGTTCGCTCCGGAGTCGCTCGTCGGCCGCAACGTGGTCGTCGTCACGAACCTGAAGCCGCGCGCGCTCAAGGGCATCGAGTCACGCGGCATGATCCTCGCGTCGGTCAGCGGCAAAGGTCTGTCACTGATCAACCCAGGAGATGTGCCGCCCGGGACCGACGTGAAGTGACGCTGCCGTGACTTGATCAGCGCGCGCAGTCCTCCGAAGCTGCGCGCCTTCTTTCCACCCCCAGGAGCCCCCATGCCTCGCATTGCGAAGACCGACGTGAACCGCGCCCTCGAGATGGCCGCGAACCGAATCAAGGACGCAGGTGGCGCCGATGGTCGCGTCAGCCGCGCGGAGATCACGACGGCCCTGAAGGGCCTGACCGGCACCGAGAAGAAGCTCACCGACTTCTTCTTCAAGTTCATCGATCACCGCGACTTCAAGACGGGCGCGCAGGTGACCTCGAAGGACGTCGACCGCGCGGTGAAGTACGCGAAGACGACGATGATCGCGAAGTACGATCTCGACAACAACGGCCTCTCGCCCAGCGAAGTGAAGAAGATGAGCCTCACCGGCAAGCTCGCCGTGACGCTTGCGAAGGAACTCAAGGCCGCCGCCGCGAAGTCGACCGCGCTCGACGCCGGAACCTTCAACGACTTCCTCGATCAGGTCACCACCACCAAGCGCACCGACGTCACCAGCGCGAGCTCCGTCGACGCGCTGCTCACCAAGCAGCTGATCGCCGCGTGCCACCAGTCGTCGTACACCGACGTGAAGACGCTCGCCGATGCCTTCGAGGCCGTCGATCAGGGCGAGTTCGTCGTGCGCCAGGTGAAGGACAAGAAGACCGGCGAGACGTACACGGCCGTCGACTACGGCGCGGGCGACAACACCTACGGCGCCATCTTCAAGGCCGGCACGTCGAAGCCCGTCGTCGGCATTCACGACGGCGATCTTCAGGTGCTCTGAAGTCAGTCGCGGAACTGCTTCAACCACTCGACGAAGCCGGGCGTCGTCGTCCACTCGTCGAGGAAGACGTGACGGGCTCCGGGCACGACCAGCGTGTCTGGAGCCGCGAAGTGATTCACCAATTCGTCGACGCCGGCGTGAAACTCGGCGCCTGACCTTCCGGTGAAGGTCGAGAGCAGCCCGTCTTCGGTCGACGTCACCAGCGCCAGCCGGCCGCCTTTGAGGTCGCGGCGCGCGGAGTCGATCCACGCAGTCGTCGTCTCGGAGCAGCCGCTGCATCCCGGTGGCAGCTCGGGTTTCCACGCGGCGAACCACTCGCTCCAGCGTGTTCCGGCTGGCATCACCATCGCGGCGGAGTCGGCGAGCACGTGCACCTCGGCCGTCGGGAAGGCCGCCTTGAACCGCCACGCGTTCATCTGCGCTCCGAAGCCGCCGGCGCTGGTTCCGATGACGAAGATGCGTCGCGCGTTCGCGAACGTCGGCGCGAGCCGCTTCAAGAACGCGTCGAGGTTCTGCGCGCCGACGTGACTCGTGGGCCGGCCCTGCACGTACGTCTGCGTGGTGGTGCCGACGTGCAGATCGCCCGTGCAGTACGGCAGGTACACGAAGCTCGCGTCGGCGAAGGGAGAGACCGCGCGATCGAACAGCGGAATCGATCGAAACCGCTCGCCGCTGAACTGCGCGTTGCCGTAGCCGAAGTCGATGTTCCACGCCGACTTCACGAAGAAGCAGCTGCCCGCGTCCCAGCAGGCGCCGCCGCCCATGAGAGAGATGACGACGTCGCTCGCGCCTTCGCGCGTGTTGATGCCCAGGCCCGTCGGCGTTCCGTTCGCGCAGCGCGTGTCGTCGAACTCGACCCACGACCACGCACCGGCCGGAGCCACGATCGGCCCCGTCGACGCACCGATGGTCGGCACGCACGCAGAGCAGCAGAGCAGGGCGAGCACGAGCCTCACGCGCGCTCGTACCCGCTCACGCCACCCACGTTCACTTCATCGTCAGGTACGCCTTCTCTGCCGACAGCGCGAGAGCCGAGGTGTTCGCCACCCAGTCGCCCGCCGTCTTCGTCCACGTCTCCCAGCCCTCGGGCAGCCGCTTCTCGACGAACATCGCCTTCAGATCCTCCACGGCGTACGCGGGCTGGCCTCCGACCTGCTTCGTCTTGGGGCTGTTCGCGAGAAACGTCGCCAGCAACCCGAACTCGCCCGCTGAGCCGATGAGGTTGTCGTCGCCGAGCACTTTGGTGAGCTTCTCGAGCACCTGCCGGTCCTGGGCGGGGTTCGCCTTGCCGTGCGCGCGATCGGTCACGCTCTGGCCCACTTCTCCGACGAGCTTCGCGAAGTCCTTCGCGAGCACGACGCCCGTCCGAAAGCCGGGAGCCTTCGCGTTCGGGTCGTTCTTCACGTTCTCGGCGATGAACCGCCCGATGTCGGAGCGCGACACCACGCCGTTCTTCGCGAACTTCGTCAGCCGCTCGAAGTCCTTCTCGCTCATGCGGCCCGAGTTCAGCTTCGTCGGGTCTCCCTGAAGAATGCCGCTGTGGCCCGCGTGCGAGCCCTGCGACCCGGGGAAGTCGAGGCTGAAGGTGCCCAGCGGAACCGGCGTGTCGAGCTTGCCGCTCTTGCCCGCCATGTGCGCGTGGTTGCCCTGCGCGAAGAGCTTCAGCACCTCACCCAGGTTGCTGCCCGGCCCCGTGTTCCCCAGCTTCGCGACGTCGTCGATGCTGGCCAGCGGCTTGTCGGCGTCGTTGCGCACCTTCAGATCGCCACCCTTCACCGCGGCCCCGATGAACGGGCACGTCGCCTTCTTCTCGACGACGGCTGCCTTCTCGGTGTCGCTCAGGTTGGCGACGTTGGTGGTGACGCTCGTCGCGGCTGCGCGACGCTCTTCGAGGCTGGTCGCCCGCTGGCTTCCCCAGCCTCCCGTCGGCGCAGGAGGGGCAGGCACACTGGTTGGCTGCGGGCCCGAGGGCGGTGTCTGAAGCGTCGTGGGGCGCAGCGCGGGGGTACCACCGTTCACCTTCGTCATGGTAGATCTCCATAAGTGGATTACGTAAATCGATTACGTAATCCGTTTACGACATGGCGAAATCAAAGATCAAGGGCCAGGAGGTCGAAGGCGCACGTGCCGCGTTGCTGGCCGAGGCGCGGGCTGCGTTCGCGAGAGGGGGCAGCGCTGCCGTCGAGGTGGTGCCGATCTGCGAGGCCGCCGGGCTGACGACTGGCGCGCTGTACCATCACTTCGGCAATCGAAACGGGCTGCTGCGGGCGGTGGTCGAAGCGGTGGCCGAGTCGGTCGCCACGAAGGCCGCGAAGGCGATGCAGGGCATCGACGACGACTGGGAGCAGCTGCGCGCCGGCGTGCACTGCGTGCTCGACTGCTGTCTCGAAGACGAGGTGCGCGTCACCTACAACGAGGCGCCGTCGATCGTCGGGCTCGACGAGTGGCGCCGCATCGAAGAGTCGAAGACGGGCGCGTTGCTGGTGACGACGCTGTTGCGCCTGCAGAAAGACGGGCTGCTCAAGCCGCTGTCGCTCGAGCTGCTGGCCGCGATGGTGAAGGGCGCCATCGTCGAAGGCGCGATGACGATCACGCGCTCGTCGAAGCCGAAGCGCACGCGGGCCGAAGCCGGAGAGCTGCTCGACGCACTGCTCGAGTCTGTTCGCCGTCGGAGCTGACGATCGCGGGGTCGTTCGTGGTACTCGCCCACGCATGACGCCTGCTCCGCGCCGTACCTATTACCCGCCCATCGAGGCCTATCGCACGGGCCGTCTCCCGGTCGGCGATGGCCACGAGCTGTACTTCGAAGAGTCGGGCAACCCGCACGGCAAGCCGGTCGTCTTCGTGCACGGCGGACCCGGGGCAGGCACCGAAGGCAAGCAGCGCCGCTTCTTCGACCCGCAGGCCTACCGCATCGTGCTCTTCGATCAGCGCGGCTGCGGCAAGTCGACGCCGTTCGCGTCACTCGAGAAGAACACCACGTGGGATCTCGTGGCCGACATGGAGAAGCTGCGCACGCACCTCGGCATCGAGACGTGGCAGGTCTTCGGCGGCTCGTGGGGCTCGACGCTCGCGCTGGCCTACGCGCAGACCCACCCGCAGCGCGTCACCGAGCTCGTGCTGCGCGGCATCTTCCTCTTGCGCAAGTGGGAGATCGACTGGTTCTACCAGGACGGCGCCAGCCACCTCTTCCCCGACGCGTGGGAGCCGTACCTGCACCACATTCCCGAAGCCGAGCGCGGCGATCTGCTGCACGCGTACTACCGCCGCCTGACCTCGCCCGATCTGCACGTGCGCACCGAGGCCGCGAAGGCGTGGAGCATGTGGGAAGGCAAGACGAGCTACCTCCTGCCCAACGAGGCGTACATCTCGAAGACCGGCGAAGACGAGTTCGCCACCGCGTTCGCGCGCATCGAGTGCCACTACTTCGTGAACCACGGCTGGCTCGAGGCCGACAAGGCGCTGCTCGCGAAGGCCAACATCGATCGCATTCGCAAGATCCCCGCGGTGATCGTGCAGGGCCGCTACGACGTGGTGTGCCCGATGGAGTCTGCGTGGGCGCTGCACCGCGCGTGGCCCGAGGCGAAGCTGAACGTGGTCGCCGATGCGGGCCATGCCGCGCACGAGCCGGGAATTCTGCACGAGCTGATCCTCGCGACCGACTCGTTCCGGCCGAAGTGAAGGTCCTCAGCGGAAAGGCCGCTCCGGTCGGTGACTTTCAGGTCGTGCGGGCGTTGCCGCAGGTCGGGCAGCGCTTCGTCGGGCCGTTCTGCTTTCTCGATCACATGGGGCCGGCGACCTCGATCGGCAGCGCGCAGGGCGGCGTCGGTCCTCACCCGCACATCGGGCTCGCCACCATCACGTACCTGTTCGAGGGCGAAGGCCTGCATCGAGACAGCCTGGGCAACGAGCAGCTCATTCGGCCCGGCGACGTGAACTGGATGAGCGGGGGCCGCGGCATCGTGCACTCCGAGAGAACGCCGGCCGCGTGGCATGGCAAGCCGATGACGATGCACGGGCTGCAGCTGTGGGTCGCGCTGCCGACGGCGTTGGAAGAATCGGAGCCGTCGTTTCAGCACGCCGACGCGAGCGCGTTGCCGACCCTCGAAACCGACGGCGTGTCGCTGCGGGTGATTCTCGGTGCGTGGAGCGGCCGTCGTTCGCCGATTCAGCTCGCGTCACCGACGATCTACGCCGTGGCAGAGCTGGAGGCGGGTGCGCAGTTGGAGCTCCCTGCGCTGGCCTCGGAGCACGCGGTCTACGTCGTCTCGGGAGACGTCGGCGTCGAAGGCTCTTCGCTGTCGAAGCACCAGCTCGGCGTGTTGGATGCGGGCGCGACGTGCGTCACCGCCATCACCACCTCGCGCGTGGCGATCATCGGTGGCGAGCCGCTCGACGGGCCGCGCTTCATGCTGTGGAACTGGGTGTCGAGCCGCAAGGAGCGCCTCGAGCAGGCGCGGCTCGATTGGAAGCACGGTCGATTCCCCTCGATCCCCGGTGACAGCGAAGACCGCATTCCCGGCCCCGGGGAGTGACACGCCTCAGTTCGAGTGGCGCCGGAAAAATCGCAAGTGACATGATGGGTATCATCTCATGCGCTACCCGGCGTCGACAGGCGTGAACTGCCGCGCGGTCGCGGCGATGAGTCACTCCTTTGGCAAGCGGCTCGTGAGGCGAGGGCGGGGCGGCATCGTCTTGCTGAGCAGCCTCGTCGCCTCTCAGGGCGTGCGGCACGCAGCGGCGAGTTCAGGAGCCCGGCCTTGCGGCCTGCAGCCCTTCTTCCCACCCGACCGACGCACAGAGCGCCGCCGCCACCGTGAGCAGGGCCTTCGGGTCGTGCCCCAGACGCGCGACCACACGCGCCTGCTGCAATCGCATTCTCGCCTCGAAGAGCAGATCGCCCGCGCGGTGTGCGACGACCGACGCCGACTCGAAGCACTGGGCCGCGTCGACGAAGTTCTGCGTTTGAGCGGCCAGCGAGCCGAGGTTCGACCACGCCCGCGCCTCGCCGGCTGCCCAGCCCGCCTGCTGCCACCCTTCGAGCGATCGTCGGAGCAGGGCCTGCGCCGCGCCGAAGTCCTCGAGCGCCGCCTGCAGCGCGCCCATGCGACCCGCGACCCTCGCTGCGAGCGCGGGCTCTCCGTGCCAGCGCGCGCACTCGGTCGCCCGCGCAGCGGCAGCAGCGGTGCGCTCCCAGGCCAGCATCGCGGCGCGCACGTCGTTCGCCTGCTCACACACCTCGGCAGACTCGGCGTCCACCAACGCCTGAAGCCCGGTGCCCTCGGCCGAGCGACGGGCGCGCTCGAGAGCCTCGGCGGCGCGCTGTGGCCGCGCCTCACTGCGCAGCACGCGCGCGAGGCTCAGCTCGAGCTCGGCCGACGAGGCCGGCACGTCTGACTGCACCTCGAGGCCGGCGTCGACGAGCGTTCGCGCCAGCGCCGGATCCTGAATGGACAACGCGAGGCCCGCAGCGCGCGCGAGCAGGCGCACCCGGGCGCGCAGCACCTCGTCGGTCGTCGGCCCCTGCGCGAGCGCGTCGGCCCAGCCTTTGAGCGCGCTGACGGCTTCACGTGCGCTCGCGCGCGAGACGGCGTCGGCGGCGAGGTGTTGCCACAGCCCCGCCGCCTTCGAGCCCTGCCCTGCCTCGTTGAGGTGTCGTGCGAGCTGAAACGAGTCGACCTCAGCCGGGTTGCCGCGCGCCTGCTCGACCAGCGGCGCGACGAGCCGTTGATGCAGGAGCGCGCGGCCGGAAGACGGTGTCGCCAGCACACGCCCACGAATGCGCCGTGACGTGAACCCGAAGCGGTGGCCCGGCAGCACCTTGAGCCACCGGGCTGCCAGCGCCGTCGCGAAGAACTCGGGCCGCACGCCTGGGAGCACCGCGGTGACGTCGTCGGGCGTGCACGAGTCTCCACAGACGGCGACGGCCTCGAGCAACCACCGCATCGCCGGTGGCGCCGCCTCGAGGCGCGCGTCGACCAGCCCGTCGGCGTCGAGCTGGCTGACCGTGCCGACCAGCGTCGTGACGCCCCCGGCAACACGAAGCGAGCCGCGATCGTGCAGCACCTGCAGCCAGTCGACGAGGCGGCCCGGCTGACCACTCGTGAGCGCGAAGAACCGCTCGGTGACCGAGGCGACCGGCGGGTGCTCGAGCTGCGAGGACAACCACTGCGCGACGTCGCCGCGGGTGAAGGCCGGCAGCTCGATCACCTCGGCGGGCTCGAGCCGAACGGCGGGCACGTCGAGACTCGCGGCGCCCACCGTCCACTCGCGGTCGGCGGGCCAGCCCACCAGCTCGCGGAACGTCTCGAAGCTGGCGTGATCGAGGCGGTCGAGATCGTCGAAGAAGAGCGCGACCGGGCCGCTCGTGACGGCCGCGCAGACGCAGCGAACGACCCGCGCCGCCTGGCCGGGCGTGAAGGCCGGCATCGAGGGGCTGCCCTGCGCCAGCGCCGCCGCAGCAGCGATGTCTGCCGGGTCGAGCCCGGCGGTGCCGAGCACCTCGGCGAGGCGCGGACCTGAAAGCTGCCGCTCATGGCCCAACAGGCTCGAGAGCAGCTCGAGGATGGCGCCGAACGGCGTCTCGCGGGTGGCATCCGAGCCCAGCACGAGCCCGACCCTCGCTCCCGCTGCCCGCGCCCGGGTCGCGCACTCGAGCAGGAGCGCCGTTCGCCCCGAGCCTCGCCCGCCCTTGAACACCAGCGGTGCGGTCTGCCCAGTCGACAGGCCCGCCAGCCGCGCCGACGCTTTGGCGAGCAGAACGGCTCTGCCGAAGAGCGCGCGGGGGGCGTCGGCTCGAAGCCGCGACCTTCGCGCAACCACGCGGCTGATCTCGTCGTCGACGGGTTCGAGCTCGATCAAGTCGGTCAGCTCGTCGGCGAGCGATCGTGAGATCGCCACCCACCCTCCGGCGCGCCGTGACAGCGCGGCGCGGCACGTGGCGACGACCGCTGGCTCCGTGGGAGCGCGCAGGTCGATGGTCTTCGGCAGCTCGATGGCCGCGCACCGGACGAACACCCGGCCGTTTCTGCGCGCGGCTTCGATCTGGGCGGCCTCTTCGGCGGCGATGGCTGCGAGCGCGACCCGGCTGGCCACCTCGGGAGAGGGGCCCGAGAACAGCAACGTCGCGCAGCCCTGACTGACGGAGTCGACGACGCCGCCAAAGGCCCGCGCTGCCAGCACCATCGCCGTCAGCGGCCAGCGGCCATCGCTCGGCTCAGAGGCTTCGACCACCAGCATCGCCACCTTGTCGCCTCGCGGAATGAAGCCCTCCCGCGCCATCGCCCACTCGTTGACCAGGTGCCCGTCGACCACGAGCTGCTGCGAGTCCATCATCTGGCGATAGATGGAGTGTTCGAGCGCTCGTCTGCCGGGGAGCGGCCGGTGGCGAGGGACGAGGTCGTGCTGTCGGAGCCCGGGCGAGAGCGTGAGCCGTGACGTGCGCACCAGCAGCCCCTCACGCAGCGCGCTCGCGAACTCGGCGGCCGTCGAGAAACGCTCGGCGCGGGTCTTCGCGAGCACCTTCATCACCGCCGCGTTGACGCCTGGCAGGGAGGCCAGCTCGGGCCGCGTGAGCGTCATGGGCGGCGGAGCCTGCGTGACCTGCATGCTGATGATGGTGGCGAGCTCGGGCGCGACGAACGGCGGGTGGCCGGTGAGCAGCTCGTACGTCACGCAGCCCAGCGCATAGAGATCGGTCCGGGCGTCGACCTCACCGTTCAACGCCTGCTCGGGGGCGAGGTACATCGGGGTGCCCATCGCGCTGGTCGAGTGCGTGACGTCTCCCGATGGGTCCTTCGTGGACGGGCCCACCGCAATTCCGAAGTCGAGGATCTTGGCGATCTCGCTGCCGTCGCGGCGCCTGCCCAGCACGAGGTTCGCCGGCTTGAGGTCGCGGTGAATGATGCCGAAGTGGTGGGCCTCTTGAAGGCCCTCGCAGATCTGCGCAATCAGCTCGACCACTCGCGCGGGGGCGAGCGGCCCTTCGGCGATGACGAGGTCGAGCGTGCCGCCCTCGACGTACTCCATGGCGAGAAAGGCCTGCCCCTCGGCGGTCTTTCCGAAGTCGAAGACGCGCACGATGTGTGGGCTCTCGAGCTGGCTGACGAGCTGCGCCTCGCGCTCGAACCTGCGCCAGCTCTCGGGGTCGCTGGCCGAGTGCTTGCGCAACAGCTTCAGCGCCACCGGGCGCTTCAGGTGAACGTGCATGGCCCGGTAGACCTGCCCCATGCCGCCCGTGCCGAGGTGCCCTTCGATGCGAAAGCGGCCCTCGAGCACCGTGCCCGCTTCGAGCAGCACTTCGTCGTCAGCGCGATCGACGTGGCCCGCGCCGCCGAGCCGAATGGTGGACCGCCGTGATCGTGGGTGCACGAGCGCGAGCGCGCCAAGACGTCGAAGGGCGAACGCGACCTCGGAGTCGAGGCCCAGCAGCAGCTCGCCCTCTGGAGACGTGGCGACCACCTGACCCCGAACGGCCGTCGGTTGACTGTCTCCGATGCGAACGAAGACATGGGTGAAGGAGCCGACGGGCAGCGGTTTCGAAGGGCGTACCGCCAGCTGCTCCTTCGCGAGGTGCTGGTCTTGCGCCTCGCGAAAGGCGTCGACCGACGGGTACAGGGCGTCGATGGTGGCCGGGGCGCTCAAGGCCCCAGCTGCAGAGCAAGCGGCGTGCGAAACGGCCTGGTGAGAGCCGTTCGGGCGAGAGCGCCGCGACTGGGCGCGCCGGCTGTGTTGCCCTGCTGGAATCGGCGCGCTCGGAGCGGTCACATCGATGGGGCAGGGGCGCCAAAGTGATGGGGCCCTGTTCGCTGAGACGCTTCAGCGGACGGGAAGCCCCAGGGCGTTCAGTCGGCTCGCCAGCGTCTCGAGCGCGTCGTCCCAACCCACCCAGTCCAGCCTGTGCCGTGTCGTCGCGGAGCCGTTCTCACGAGCGCGGAGCTTTGGGGCCAGTCCCCTGGTTCCGAACAGTGCAGCGAACCATCTCGGCGAGCTCGCTGACGTAGGCCGTCAGCTCCTTGCGCTGGTCGCGAGGGAGCCTGGGAAGGAGCTCTTCAGCCAGTTGCCACGCCACCCGCACGTGCAGGGCTTGTCTTTGAGCGTCTCGGCCAGCACGGCGCGCACCGTCGGCTGCTTCGTCGCCGCGCGCCGAACCCGAGACCCACTCCCTCGACGTCGGGTTGCTCGTCGCGTCGGCCGGCTTCGGAACGTCGGGCGCCTTTCTCGACAACGCGCTCGAGGCCGAGCTGTCGATGCTCGACGTGAATTGCCGCGCGGTCACGGCGATGAGTCACTCCTTTGGCAAGAGGCTCGTGAAGCGGGGCCGGGGCGGCATCATGCTGCTGCGAAGGGCTGCCGCTCGAGCTGGCACCACTGGGAGTCGACGTGCTCGCAAGCGCACCCGGCCCCGTTCGTTCCGGGTTTGGCGAAAGGGCCAACATTCAGATGTCGATGTCGGCCACCCCAGACGTCGTCGCGACGACGTCGCTCGCGGCAGTGGCTCGAGGCGGTACCGTGAGGCCCGGGTTCCTGTCGAAGGTGCTCGAGTGGTCGCTGATGTTCCTGCCGCGTTGGGGCCGCGTGCGGGTGCATGACGAAGCACCAGGCGCTCGAAGCGCTGACGTGTTCTCTGCACGGCGTCGTGACCGTCGTGCAAGCACACGCGGGGCGGCCGCTGTGGTGATCGCCTCGGGTGGCAGGTGTGCCGATGCCGCGACCCGTACCAGGCCCGGAGTGACCGTCAGGACCTGAGCGCGACCTGCGTGATCTGCTCGAGAAGTTCGGCAGACCCATGCGGCCGGCACAGCACCATCGACGCGCCCGCGCCTCGCAACGCCGCGGCATCGTCACCGGCCACGCACGAAGCGATCACCGGAATCTCGAGCTGTCTGAGCCACAAGACGAGCGGCAGCACGTCGTCGTGACCGACCTTGTCCACCGCAACGACGGCACACGATACGTTCGTTCGCTGCACATGGGCGACCGTGCGTTCCCGCGAATCTGACCAGAGCACCCGGAACGTCCGCGACAGGGCGAGGTACGCGAAGCGGAAGACGGCGCCGCCGGTGCGGTCGACGAAGATGATGTTCTGCCGGTGCAGCGCCGCGACGGGCTGCGAGACGGGCGCTGGAGTGGTGGACATCACGGCGCTCCACCTGAGCAAGCGCTCTGCCAGACGGTCTGCCCGGGGCTCCTCTCCGAAGGGATGTCGCGGAACGCAACACCTGGTGCAGACCACGGCACCGAAAGCAGGTCAGCGGCCTGCGTCGGCCAGCTCGGCGCGGACGAGCGGCAGCGAGTCCCACGAGAGTTCGACAGGTCCCGGCGTCGGCTGCGGCAGCGACCAGACGAGCGTGGAGCGGCGTCGCATCACGGCTCCGTTCAAGGAAGGCGGCTGCGTCTCGGGCATATCGTCGAGGAAGGTCGCGATCACCTCGGCGCCTTCGCGCTTCATCGTCGGAGGCCGCGGGGCAACGCTCACGTTCACCTCACCAGCGGTCGCTCCCGAACCATCGACGAGCGTGAGCACGTGACGGCCCACCGGCAGCGACAGGGGCAGGGGAGCGGGCTTGCCCTGCAGCAACAGCGTCCAGCCTGAGGGCAGCTTCACGTCGAGCGGCGCGGGAGCCCGATGACGAACGACGCCCTGCTGCATCGGAGCGCTCCCCACCACGACGACCCCAAGCTCGTGCGGCTTCGACGGGCGGCTCTGCAGCCCGCGCTCGTCGAAGGCGATGACCCGAAGCCGCAGCGCCTCTTCACTCGTCAGCAGCACCCGCGCGTTCGGCTGATCGGTCATTTGATCCTCCACGCGATCGACGAAGAGCTCGTCACGCGCGAGCTGAAGCCGGTAACGGGTCGCACGCTCCGACGGTGCCCAGCGAAGCTCGACGGCCGTTCCCGGCCCACGCCAGATCACGAAGCGTGGCGTCTCTGGCGCCAGCACCGGCGTGCCCGGCAGCACCGTCACTGCCTCCGGCGCCAGCCCTGCACGAACGCGCGTGCCCGAGTTCGACGGAACGTTCACCTTCGCGCCCGTCGCGGCGACCGCTGCGCTGCCATCGAAGATCGACACCCGGCTCGTCTGCGATCCATCGACGGCGACGACGCCTTCGGTCTTCGCGGCCGTCTCGACCTGGGCCGCAGGCGTCGCCACCGCGAGCGCCTTCTGTCGCAGCGCCGAGAGCGCGAGCCGAAGCTCTCCATCGACGAGCGAGACACCACCGGGCTGCTTCGGCACCGGCACGTCGCCGTAGATGACGACGAGCGCGTTCTCGTCCATCACGAGCGTGCTCTCGTCACGAAACCGCAGCGCCGCGCCTGCCCGCCGCAACGTGTTCACCTCGTCGAGCCGGAACAGCCCCATGCCGAGCGTCGCAGGGTTCCAGTCGAGCAGGTGCCGCGTGCGAACCGCGGGGCGGAGGAACGTGAGGGTCGCGTCGGGGCCGGCAGGCGCTTCGTCGGGAGCGCGCAGGCGCAGCACCTGGCCCGGCACGAGGTGATGAGGCGTCGGGCCCAAGGTGTTCCACTTGTGCAGATCGGTGATGCGCTTCGGGTCGCCCCAGACCGCGCGCGTGATGGAGTCGCAGGTGTCTCCCTGCTTCACGAGCCACGTCTCGGGCATCTCCGATGCGGCGAGCAGCAGCGTGGCGACGATGAAGGGCATCAGCTTGGAACCTCGAAGACCGTCGTTGCTTTGGTGCGGCCGCGCAAGTGGCGCTCGCCCAGCTCCACCAACTTCGACGGCGGCCCGAGCGCAAGCTGCGTCGACTGACTCACGAGAATCTGACCCGGGGCCGCGCTTGCCTCGAGCCGTGAGGCCACGTTCACCGCGTCGCCGATCACCGTGAAGTCGAGCCGGCGTTCACTGCCCACGTTGCCTGCGACGGCAGGCCCGGTGTTGAGCCCCATGGCGAGCTGCAGCTCGACGCCGTACTTCTCGCGCCAGCGCAGGTTCGCCGCTTCGACCCAACGCCGCAGGGCCCGGGCCGCAGCGAGCGCGTGTTTCGCGTCGTCGTCGCGCTGCGTGGGCACGCCCCACACCGCCATCACGCAGTCGCCGAGGAACTTGTCGATCATGCCCTGGTGCTGGTGGACGATCTCGGTCGCGATGGTGAAGTACTCGTTGAGCACCGAGACGATCACCTCGGGCGGCAACGCCTCGGCGAGCTGCGTGAAGCCCACCACGTCGGCGAACAGCACCGTCACCACGCGGCGTTCTCCACCGAGCTGCAGGCGGCCCGGCTCCTTCACGATCAGCTCGACGATGTCGGGCGCGAGGTAGCGGGCCAGCGCCGCGCGAACCCGCGTCTGGGCGAGCAGCTCCCGTTCGCCCACCTCGAGCCGCTCGGACATGTCGTCGAAGGCGCGCGCGAGCTCACCGACTTCGTCACCGCGGCTACTGACGGCGTTCGAGGTGCGGCTCCACTGGCGGCGCGCGATGAGGGCCGCAGAGCCGATGAGCGAGGTGAGGGGACGGACGACGCGGCGCCCTCCGAGAATTCCCGCCAGCACCGCGAGCACGGCTCCGAGGATCACCGCGAGCGCGACCGCGACCTCCAGCGAGAGCAACGTCGCGTAGGCGTGCGACGCCGGCTCCTGCACGACTGCCGCCCAGCCATACGAGGGCAGTGTCACCAGCGCGCCCATCATCGGAGCGCCCGCCTGCTCGAAGTCGGTGGTGACCGAAAGTCCCTGCCGAAACGATGGCGCGCCACCGAGGGCCTGGTCGAGGCCTTCGACCGGCCGTCCCACCCGCGAGCTGTCCCCATGCAGCACGACGTGCTGGGCCGCATCGATGACGTACACCGCGTTCGCGTCTCGCAAAGGCGGCGCTTCACCGAGACTGCGCAGCAGCCCGCTCAACCGGCTCACGTCGAGTTCGGCGTAGACGAGAAAACCCGGCGGCTGGCCCGGGTCGATCCTCGCGGGCACGACGAGCGGAAGAAACGGCGTTGCTTCGCGAACCGAGATCGTGCCGAGCGAGAACTCCTTCACGCCCAGCAGCGCCGCGTCGAGCCGCTCGGGGCCCGAGGGCGCGTCGGCAGAGATGCGAATCGCTCCCTGACGGCGGCCTTCGAGATCGTAGACGGTGACGGCAGAGGCACCGCCCCACGCCCGCAGCACGGCGGTCGCGAGCGCGAAGCGGGCGTCGTCATCGGTCAGTCGATCGGTCGCGAGCACCTCGGCGACCTGACTCAGTGACGCGCGGCTGCGCTCGAGTGACTGCTCCACTTCGCCGCGAACCTGCCCCGCCAGCGCGGCGTGCAGGTGCTGGGCGTCGATGGTAAGCGCGCTGCGATTTCTGACGACGGCGAACCCGCCGAGCAGCAGCAACAACGGAATGGTCACGGCAGCCACCAGCCCGGTGACCTGCCACGACAACGACACTCCCCGGCGTTTCGTCGGCATTGCTTCCCCGAAGGACATGGAACCGCTCTCGACTCCGTCTGGCACTTATCAGCTCGTGCGCCGGCTCGCGGCGGGCGCCATGGGTACGGTGCACGAGGCGATCCAACCGGGCATCGGCCGGCACGTGGCGTTGAAGGTGTTGTTGCCACATGTGGCCGCGCAGCCCGACGCGTTGGAGCGTCTACGCCGTGAAGCTCGCGCGCTCGCGCAGCTGAATCACCCGCACACGGTCACCGTGTACGAGCTGATCGTCGATCCTCCGCTGTTCGCGATCGCGATGGAGCTGGTCGATGGAGAGCCGGCCGATCAACGGCTCGCGAAGCAGGGGAAACGTCCGTTCGCCGAGGTCGCCACCATCGCCAGCCAGCTGCTCTCGGTGCTCGAAGCAGCGCACGCGCAGGGCATCGTTCACCGCGATCTGAAACCCGCGAACCTCATGTTCGATCGCTCGAAGCCCGAGCCGTTCATTCGGGTCGTCGACTTCGGGTTGGCGGTGCTGCACGGCGCGACGACGCCACGGCTCACGGCCGAGAACCAGACGCCAGGCACGGCCGAGTACATGTCGCCGGAGCAGATTCGTGGCGAAGGCGCCGACGCGCGAAGCGATCTCTATTCGGCCGCGTGCGTGCTGTACGAGCTGCTCACCGGCTCGGCGCCGTTCGAATCGATGAACATGGTGAACGTGCTGACCGCGCACCTGTACCGGGAGCCGCCAGCCCTCGAAGAGCGCGGCGTGCTCGACGTTCCGAAGGCGTGGCAGGCGGTGCTGCGGCGTGCGTTGGCGAAGCCGCCTGATGCGCGGTTCGCGTCGGCGCTCGAGATGCGGCGCGCGTTCGAACATGCGGTGCAGGCCGAAGGGCGTGAGCCGGCGGCGCGCGTGTCGGAGTTCTCGCCTCCAGCGTTCGTCGTCGCCGAGCCGGGTTCTCCGCCGATCGCGCTCGAGCTCGAAGGTCTCGCCGCATCGGAGATCGAGCTCGTGAAGACGGCCATCGCAGGGGTCGGTGCTCGAGAAGTGCCGACGCTCGCGGAAGCGGGAGTCGTCATCGTCGCCTCGCTCGATCGCGCCGTGGCGCTGGTGAAGCAGTCGCCTTCGCGTCCGGTGTTGCTCTGCGCGAAGACCGACGAACTCTCGACGCTCACGAAGTCGATCGAGGCCGGCGTGTTCGATCTGCTCCCGCTGCCGCTCGACTGGGGTGAGGTCGGCCGCCGCATCGTGCGGGCGCTGAACGAGGTGTCGCGATGAGTGATCGCTTCGAAGATGTGCGTTCGCTGGCGATGGCACTGACGCAGGGACAGCGCGCAGCCGTCGTGCTCGCCGATGACCCACCGGTCGATTCGATTCCCCAACGGTTGCGCACGCCGGGTCCTTCGTTCGTCGAAGGCGAACTCGTCGCCGTTCCGATCGCGTCGCTCGGCATGCTGGCGGTCTGGCGCACGGCGGGCTCCGACATTCCACCAGCGCTCGAAGCGCTCGGTCGTCACGTCGGCCATGCGCTCGCGTGTGAGCGTGAAACGATCGCCCTTCGCCGCTCGGTGGAGCGTGCCGATCGTCTCGCCATGGTCGGTCAGCTCGCGGCAGGTCTCGCGCACGAGCTGGGAACGCCGCTCACCGTCGTGAGTGGGCGCGCGCGTCAGCTCGCAGCCGGCGCGATTCCTCCTGATCAAGCGCCCGAAGCCGCGCGCACCATCGCCGAACAATCGGAGCGCATGGCCGCCATCATTCGCCAGGTGCTCGACTACGCGCGCCGACGTGGGCCGAAGCCGGGCCGTTACGACGTGCGCACTGTGATGCTCCAGGCGGTGGGGCTGCTCGGGCCCGTCGCTGCGCGCAAGCGGGTGGCCCTCGGGTTTTCAGATCCCGGCACGCCACGAGTCATCGCGTTCGACGGCAGCCAGGTGCTGCAGGTGATGACGAACCTCGTCGCCAACGCGATCGGCGCCACGCCCTCGGGCGGCAAGGTCGAACTCTCCATGGCCGATGCGCCCGGGAAGACGCCTCCACCCGAGACGGGACTCGCGCCCGGCAACTTCGTCGCGCTGCGCGTTCAAGACACCGGGGTCGGCATCGCCACCGAGCACCTGACGCGCGTCTTCGAACCGTTCTTTACGACGAAGGAAACTGGTGAAGGCACCGGCCTCGGGTTGTCGGTTTCGCTGAGCATCATTCGCGACCACGACGGGTGGATTGACGTAGACACGACGCGTGGCGCCGGAACCTGCTTCACCGTCTACCTCCCTGCGTGAGCCGGCGCGGCTGCTGCTCGTCGACGACGACGCGGCGCTCTGCGAGATGCTCGCCTTCGATCTGAAGCAGCGCGGGCACGAGGTGACGTGGTGCACGACGGCCGAGAAGGCGCTGTCGTTGAGCGCCAACGAGTCCTTCGACACCGTCATCACCGATCTCAACCTGCGCACGAGCAGCGGGCTCGATCTCTGCCGTGAGCTCGTCACGCAGCAGCCGCACCTGCCGGTCATCATCATCACGGGTTTCGGCAGCATCGAGGCCGCGGTGCAGGCGATTCGCACGGGCGCATACGACTTCATCACCAAGCCCTTCGACTTCGAGGCGCTCGCGCTGACGGTCGAGCGTGCGGTGCGCCACTTCTCGTTGCTGCGTGAGGTGCATCGCCTTCGCAGTGAGGTGACGCAGAACCGGCCACGGTTCCCCGAGCTGCTCGGTGAGAGCCCGCCGATGCTCGAGCTGTTCCGCGTGCTGGGCCGCGCCGCCGACTCGATGACGACGATCCTCGTCACGGGTGAGAGCGGGGTCGGGAAGGAGCTCGTCGCCCGCGCCGTGCATCAGGCCAGTCGACGAAAGAGCGGCCCCTTCGTGGCGTTGAACTGCGGCGCGCTGCCCGAGAACCTGCTCGAGAGCGAGCTGTTCGGTCACCTGCGAGGGGCCTTCACCGACGCGCGCACCGATCGACCCGGTGCGTTCCGCGAAGCGCATGGTGGCACCTTGTTCCTCGACGAGGTGGGAGAGCTTCCGCTCGCGCTCCAGCCGAAGCTGCTGCGAGTGCTTCAGGAGCGCACGGTGCGACCCGTCGGCGCCGATCGTGAGCTGCCAGTCGACGTCCGAATCGTCTGCGCGACGAACGCCGATCTGAACGCGGCCGTTGCCGCCGGCCGTTTTCGTGAAGATCTCTACTACCGCCTCGACGTCGTGCACCTCGAGGTGCCTCCGCTGAGAACGCGTGGCACCGACGTGCTGTTGCTGGCCCAGGCTTTTCTCGCGCGGCTCGCGAAGCGCGACTCAGTTCCGGAACGCACGCTCACGCCCGAGGCAGCGCAGCGGCTGCTCGACTACGACTGGCCGGGCAACGTGCGTGAGCTGCTCAACGTGCTCGAGCGCGCGATCGCGCTCTCCGACGGCCCCAACCTGCGTGTCGACGATCTGCCCGAACGACTTCGAGATTCCCGCGCATCCCAACTGCCCGACGAGTTCGAACCGTCGACGTTGCTCCCGCTCGCCGAGATGGAGCGCCGCTACATCTTGAAGGTGCTCGCGCTGAAGAAGGGCAACAAGCGGCAGACCGCCGATGCGCTCGAGGTCGATCGCAGCACGCTGTATCGAAAGCTTGCTCAGTTCGGCCAGAGCACCGAGGGAGACGAGTGAGTCGCGCGCTCTTCGCGTCGGCGATGCTCTGCGCTGCTTCGGTGTTGGCGCAGACACCAGCGCCCGCCTTCGAGCTGGAACGGCTGCGCCTCAACCCCGGCGCCCGTGCAGGCCTCATCGTCGACTCGGCCGATCTGCTCGATCCACTCGAGCTGCGCGTTGGCCTCACCGGGCACTACGAGCACGATCCGCTCATCGTCGTGAACGAGCGCAACCAGCGCCTCGCCAGTCTCGTTCGCAGCCGCGTCGGCGCGCACCTGACGGGAGCGTTCGGCATCACGCGCTGGCTCGAGGTCGGGGTTCAAGTGCCCGTCGTGCTCTGGCAGGCGGGAGACGATTTGTCGGCGCAGGGCATCACGCGCATCAGCAGCGCCGTCGCGCTTGGCACGCCGTGGCTGCAGGTGAGGGGAGCGCCGCTGCAGCAGGTGCGTGGGGCTCCGCTCGATCTCTCGATCGGACTCGGGCTCGGGCTTCCGCTCGGCAGTGAGATCGCGCTCACCAGGGACGCGACGGTGTCCGTGCTCCCGACCGTCAGCACAGGGCGGAACTTCGCGCTCGGTGAGCGGCCGGAGTTCTTCCGCGTCGGTGGGTCGGTGTCGGTGCTCGCGCGCGGTGCACGAACGTTGTCGCCGTCGGCGACGGTTCGAGACGAGGTCGGCAGCTACTTCTCCGCGGGCCTCATGATCTCGACGTTGGGCACGGGCCTGCGTGGCGAACTGTCTGGCCGGCTCGATGTGCCGCTCACGCGAAGCCCTGTCTCTGGTGAGTTGCTGCTCGGCGTTCGTTCACCGCGCCTGGGCCCAGTGGAGTTCTATGCAGTCGGTGGACCGGGCCTCGGCAATCAACCGGGCTCTCCGCTGTTCCGGGTGCTCGCTGGTGTGGCCCTGGTGATGCCGCTGAAGAAGACGGAGGCGCCTGTGCCCGTCGTGGTCGATCGCTGCGCTGCAGAACCTCCGGCGCCCGATTGCCCGCGCGCCGATGGCGATGGCGACGGCGTGTCCAACACGACCGACAAGTGCCCGCTGGTGATGGGCCTCGGCTCTCTCTCAGGCTGCCCCGATGTCGACACCGATGGCGATGGCGTGTTCGCGAGCGTCGACGCCTGCCCTGATCAAGCGGGACCGTCGTCGCGTCGAGGTTGTCCCGCTCCTGATGGAGACGGTGATGGGCTCGACGATGATCTCGATCGCTGTCCCGCAGCGGCTGGTGTGGTGGCGTTCTCTGGGTGTCCTGACTCCGATGGTGACGGCTTCGAAGACGCCGCCGACGCATGCCCGGCCGAAGCTGGCGTCGAGGCCTCTCGTGGCTGTCCCGATCGCGATGAAGACGGCGATGGCGTCGTCGATCGCTTCGACGCCTGCCGCACCGTGAAGGGCCCCGCGACGAATCAGGGCTGTCCCGCCACCGAGCGGCAGCTGGTCGTGATCACCCGCGAGCGCCTCGTCATTCGCGACAAGGTCTACTTCGCGTCGGGCAAGGCCGTGGTTCTGCCCCGAAGCGCTGCGTTGCTCGCGCAGATCGCCCGCGTGTTGAAGGAGCACCCCGAGATCGAGCGCGTCTCGGTCGATGGTCACACCGACGATCGCGGCGATCGTCAGATGAACCAGAAGCTCAGTGAAGCGAGAGCCGCTGCCGTGCGCGAGACGCTCGTGGCGGCGGGCGTCGCAAAGGAACGCATCAGCTCGCGTGGGTTCGGTCCTGATCAACCCGTTCAACCGAACGCCACACCGGCAGGTCGCGAGGCGAATCGGCGGGTCGAGTTCGTGATCATCGGGGCCGAGCACTGACCGGGGTCGAGACGTTGCAAATTGCGGCAGTGCCGGAAGTCGCAACACGGCCTCAACACCGAGCCTGAGCAGTCTCGCGGAGTTCCACGACGGCCCCGACTCTGCACTGGGCGGGTCCCCATGCGAGAGACCGATCGAGATCGTCAGCGGGAAGCCACGCGCCGTCGCCTGTACGAGGCGTCGATCGACGAGATCTCCAGAGAAGGGCTCGAGGCGGCGTCGGTCGATCGCATCACGAAGGCCGCGGGCACCAGCCGCACCGCCTACTACTTCCACTTCCCGCACAAGGAGTCGGTCATCGAGATGCTGAACCAGCGGCTTGGCAACGAGCTCGCGTCGGGCCTCGGTGAGCTCGACGGCGAGGCGGGGTTCGAGGTCGCGCTCCAGACGGCGAACGCGGTCATGGTGCGCTTCTTCGGTGAGGGCCGGTTGCTGGCTTCGGCTGCGGCGACCGTCTGGTTGTCGACCCGCCACCTCGATCGCCCGCGCGCGCTGCTGCTCGACCGCGTCTCGCGTGATCATCGCGTGGCGCCGCTCGACGCAGAGGAGCTGGTCGATCGCCTGCTCATCATGCAGTGGATGACGGTGCTTGGGTGGAGCGTGGGCCAACACGAGAGCCTCGCTGACGCGCTGACGATGCTGACCGAGCTGCTCCTTCACGGCGTGCGTCCGCCCTCCGCGCGCGCTGCAGGAGAGCCGACGCCTCACCAGCCACACCGAGCGCCCGCCGCACGCCGCGTCTTCACCACGTCGCGATCGGTGAAGCAGATGGGTGAGGCGCTACACGCCTGAGCGTCATTGCCGCCGGTTCACGAACTCGGATCAGGTCGCGACTCGCGGCGACTCGCCATGCGTCGCTGGTGTCTCGCATCTCGCTGCGCCCATCGTTCAACTCGGCGCGTCCTTCCGCCTCGCACGGCGAGCGGCACTTCACGTCAACGCAGGCCGTGGGCTCGCAGGCGCTCGCCGATGTCACCGAGCGCTTCGTTCACGATCACGTTCTCTTCCGTCGCCGACAGCGCGCCAAGCCCGGCCTTCGCGGTCTCGTCGCGAAGCCGGTTCTCCGCGGTCCGCAGCTTCCCCGTGAGCCCGCTCGTGCCGAAGGTTCGCCGAATCATCTCGGAGAGCTCGCGGGCGTAGGCCGCAAGCTCCTTGCGCTCGCGGGGCGTCAGCTTCGGCAGCACTTCACCTGCGACCTGCCAGGCCACGCGCACATGCAGCGCTTCGTCTTTCAATGTCTCGGCCAGCACGGCGCGAACCGTCGGCTGCTTCGTCGCCGCGTGCCGCGCCTGAATCAACGCGAGCGACACCGTCTCGCTGAAGCAGCCGTTCGCGAGTGCCCAGACCACCACCGGAACATCGGACGGCGCAGCGAGCGATCGCGGCGAGTACTCGAGGCCGTCGGGAATCTCTTCGTCGTACCCGCCGAGCGCGTTCGCCAGCGCCAATGAGAGATCGGCGTGACGCACTTCATCCTGCGCGATCGTGGTGTACGCCCCGATGGAGCCCAGGCCCGCGCCTTCGCGCACGAGCGCCAGCACCACCTGTGAGACGGCAGGCACTGCAGCGAGCTCGCTCCACGTTCGCCTCGACCAGAACCGGCGGGCCGCCTCGGAGTGGGGCAGGGCACCGCGCAGCTCGTCGGTGCTCTCTTTCGTACGAGCCGTCTGCGCGCGGCGCAGCTTTCGCCACACCGCGTTCGTCTCGGGCAGCTCGACGCGCTTCACGGCTTCTTCTTCGGCTTCGCGCCCCACAACGCATCGGCCTCGGCCGACGGCGCGGTGTGCGGAGCCTTGTCTCCAGCATCGAGCTGCTGACGGTTCTCTTCCGAGAACCCCGTGTCGTCGCCCTCGGAGCCTTTGGGCGCAGCGAACGCGCCAAGCAGCTCGTCCACCGCCGCCTTCACGTCGTCATCCGTCTCGAGCTTGCGCAGCTTCGGCGCCACGACGGCTTCAGCCCACCGGGTGAATCGGGCGCGGCTGACCGCTGGTGAACTTGAGATCGACGCCCAGCTTCGTGGCGAGCTTGTTCAGCTCGGCGGCCGCGTCACGCGTGAGCGCGACCGTGCCCTTGCTCAGCTGGTTCGTCGACGAGCGCGCGTGGATCTCCTTCAGCACGCGCTTCTGGGAGGCGACGTCGTAGTTCGCGCCGATCGCCTTCGTCAGCTTCACGGCCTCGGCCTTGCCGAACTTGTACTGCTGCCCGAACAGCGGGGCGGCGTGGCCCGGCAACGTGCGGCCGTAGGCCTTGTAGTCGTTCTTCTCGCTGTTGATCGTCTTGTTCGACAGCAGGGTCTCGACGCGTTTCGTGGTGCGAAGGGTCATGCAGCACGACGTAGTCCGAGGCGTTTCTCACGTCGAGAGCGCTTCAGGTCGCAAAGACCTTTCTTGACGCGGCCCAACTCCACACGCTACCGAGGCCGAATGGCATCGAAGCCGCTCGTCGTCGTGGAGTCGCCTGCGAAGGCGAAGACCATCGGTCAGTTCCTGGGGAAGGACTACACGGTGATGGCCAGCGTCGGCCACGTCGTGGACCTGCCCTCGAGCGGGCTGTGTGTCGATGTCGAGAACGACTTCAAGCTCACCTACGAGGTGACGAAGCGTGACGTGATCGCCTCCCTCAAGGCCGCGCTCAAGGACTCGAGCGAGCTCTACCTCGCGACGGACGAAGACCGCGAAGGAGAGGCGATCGCCTGGCACCTCAAGGAGCAGCTCAAGCCCAAGGTGCCCACGCGCCGCATGGTGTTCCACGAGATCACCCGCAAGGCGATCGAAGAGGCCGTCTCTCACCCGCGTGAGATCGACATGGGCCTCGTCGACGCTCAGGAGGCGCGCCGCACGCTCGATCGCCTCTACGGCTACGAGGTCTCTCCCGTTCTCTGGCGCAAGGTGAAGACGGGCCTCTCGGCCGGCCGCGTGCAGTCGCCGTCGATTCGCCTCATCGTCGAGCGCGAGCGGGAGCGCATGAAGTTCCGCTCGGTCTCGTACTGGGACCTCAGCGCAAAGCACCCGACCGAGCCGAACTTCGAGTCGCACATCTACAGCCTGCAGGGACAGCGGGTGGCCCAGGGCCGTGACTTCGACTCCGACGGCAAGGCCGCCGCGAACGTCGTGTGGCTCGACGAGGCGAAGGCCCGCGGCGTGATGGAGCGCATCACCGGCAAGTCCTTCACCGTCAACTCGACCGAGAAGCGCCCGTACCACTCGTCGCCCAAGGCGCCGTTCCAGACGTCGACGCTGCAGCAGGAAGGCGGCCGCAAGCTGGGCATGAGCGCGCAGCAGGTGATGCGCGTCGCGCAGGGCCTCTACGAGCGCGGGTACATCACGTACATGCGCACCGACTCCACGAACCTGTCCGAGACCGCGGTGAAGGCCGCGCGCGAGCAGGTGAAGGAGCGCTTCGGCGACAAGTTCCTTCCGCAGGCGCCGCGCGTGTACGCGAAGAAGACGAAGAACGCGCAGGAAGCCCACGAAGCGATTCGCCCCGCCGGTGAGTCGTTCCGGCACATGGACGAGCTGAAGGACGAGCTCGCGCCCGCCGAGCTGCGTCTCTACGAGCTCATCTGGAAGCGCACCGTCGCCTGCCAGATGGCCGACGCCGAAGGCGAGACCGTTTCACTCAAGCTTGGCGTCACCTCGACGAGCGGCGAGCAGGTCGAGTTCAGCGCGTCTGGCCGCACCATCACCTTCCGCGGCTACATGCAGGCGTACGTCGAGAGCACCGACGACGAGAAGCGCGACGACGAAGAGGCGCCGCTGCCCATCCTCAAAGAGGGCGACACCGTGCCCGTCGAGGCCATCGAAGCGCTCGGCCACACGACGTCACCGCCGGCCCGCTACACCGAAGCCTCGCTCGTGAAGAAGCTCGAGGAGCTCGGCGTGGGCCGTCCCTCCACGTACGCGAGCATTCTCGGCACGCTCCAGGCCAAGTACGTCTGGAAGAAGGGCTCGGCCCTCGTCCCCAACTGGGAAGCCTTCGCCGTCGTGCAGCTGATGGAGAAGCACTTCCTCGATCTCGTCGACCTGCAGTTCACGGCCGAGATGGAGGAAGAGCTCGACAAGATCGCCGGCGGTGAGCGCGAGAAGGTCAGCTACCTGAAGGAGTTCTACTTCGGCGACAAGAAGCACCAGGGCCTGTCGAAGCAGGTGAAGCAGAACATCGAGAAGATCGACGCCGCCGAGGTGAACTCGATTCCCATCGGGCCGGACACGAACGGCGAGCTCATCGTCGTGAAGCCCGGCAAGTACGGCCCGTACCTGAAGCGCGGTGAAGACACGGCCTCGGTGCCCGACGCGCTCGCGCCCGATGAGATGACGGTCGAGAAGGCCATGGAGCTGCTCTCGGCTCCCAAGGGCGACGTGCCCGTCGGTATCGACCCCGCCACCGGCCTCAACGTGTACGTGAAGAATGGCCGCTTCGGCCCCTACGTGCAGCTCGGCGAGGTGACCGACGACAGCAAGCCGAAGACCGCGTCGCTCTTCAAGACGATGAAGGTCGAGCAGGTGTCGCTCGCGCAGGCGTTGGAGCTGCTCACGCTCCCTCGAACGCTGGGCGTCGCCGAAGATGGCGAAGCGATCACCGCACAGAACGGCCGCTACGGCCCGTACCTCACCAAGGGCAAAGACAGCCGCAACCTGGGCGTCGAAGCCGAGCCGCGCCTGCTGACGATCACGCTCGAAGAGGCGCTCGAGATCTTCAAGCAGCCCAAGCAGTTCCGCGGCCGCGGTCAGGCCAAGCCCGGCATCGCGAAGGGCACCGACCCCGTCAGCGGCAAGGAGATCACGCTGAAGGAAGGTCGCTTCGGTTGGTACGTCACCGACGGAGAGACCAACGCCACGCTTCGCCGGGGCGACACGCCCGAAGAGGTGTCGAACGAGCGCGCGGCCGAATTGCTCCAGGCCCGCCGTGAGTACATGGCGTCGCCCGAAGGCCAGGCGCGCGCCGCCCAGCGTGGCCAGAAGGCTGCTGCGAAGAAGGCCGCCAAGACGGTGAAGGCCCAGAAGGCCAAAGCCGAGAAGGCCGCGAAGGACGAGAAGAAGGCTGAGCCGAAGACGGCGAAGAAGAAGGCGGCTCCTGCGGCGGCTCCGAAGAAGAAGGCGGAGAAAGCCGAGAAGACCGAGAAGGCTGCGCCCGAGAAGAAGAAACCCGCGGCGAAGAAGCCGGTGAAGGCCGACAAGAAGGCGACCCGGAAGTCCGTCTGACGAGAGGTCACGATGTCCGACGAGAAGGCGTTTCTCACGGCCTATCGCGCGAAGGACTACCCGCGGCCCTCGGTCGCGGTCGACCTCGTCATTCTCACCATCGTCGACGCTCAGCTGCGGGTGCTGCTGGTGAAGCGCAAGGAGCACCCGTTCAAGGGCCAGTGGGCGCTGCCCGGTGGCTTCGTACGGGTCGGCGAAGATCCCATCGAGCAGGGTGAAGATCTCGACGACGCCGCGCGCCGCGAGCTCAAAGAAGAGACCGGCCTCGACCCCGATCGCGTCTACCTCGAGCAGCTCTTCACGTTCGGCAAGGCAGGCCGTGACCCGCGCATGCGCGTCATCTCGGTCGCCTACTACGCGCTGGTGCGGCCCGATCTCGCGCCCTTCGTGAAGGCCGGCGGTGACGTCTCAGAGGTGCAGTGGTTCGACGTAGCGACGGTGAACACGCTCAAACTCGGCTTCGATCACGACGAGATCGTCGAGATGTCGCTCACGCGCATTCGCGGAAAGCTCGAGTACACGAACATCGCGTTCGATCTCGTGCCGGCGACCTTCACCATTCCCGAGCTGCGGCACGTGTACGGCATCGTGCTCGGCAAGCCGATGGATCCCGGCAACTTCAGGCGCTCGTTCAACCGGTGGCTCGAAGAGGGGCGGCTCGAGCTCGCCCCGGGCAAGCGCATCACCACCTCGAAGCCCGCGGCGGTGTACCGCTTCAAGCGCGAGCGCGACTGATCACTTCACGTCGACGCGCATGGCGTGCCAGCTGCCGTCCTGATCGAACAGCTTCAGGTTCGAGACTCCCGGTCTGAGGCCTTTGAGCTGCAGCTTCGTTGGATCGGTGAGCGTCGCGTCGACCGCAGCAGGGTTGTCGTTCTCGAGGCGCACGATGGTCGAGACCGCGACGGTCTTGCTGCCCTTGATCGCCACCGTCACCCGCGGCGGCATCACCACGACGTCGGAGGGCGGCAGGAAGGCCCGGTTCTGACGGCTGGGCGGCGGCGGCGGAATGCGCAACGGGCCGATCTCGGGTGGTTCGGTGCTCTGGGCGAGAATGTTCTTCACCGACTGCACCTTCGGGTGATCGGGCGGCGCCAGCTCGAGGAAGCGCCGGTACGCCACCTTCGCCTGGTACTGATCGGCGTCGCTGTTCGCATCCATGGCGCGCGCGGCCAGCGTCGACCCGACAGCCAGCAGACAGTCGAGGTTCTTCGGCTCGAGCTCGAGGCAGATCTGCTGGAGGCTCAGCGCTCGCTCGAAGTCGCCCACGCGCTTCCATCGGCGGGCCTCCTCGAGCAGCTTCGGGGGCGAGACGAACGCCGTGCCCCCATCGGGAGCCGCGAGCGTCACCAGCATCGTCACGGCGAAGGCGAACATGGTGTCGATGCTATTCGATGGAGAGCCTGATGACGGCGTTGTCACCTTCGAACACAGAGAGCTGCTTCGTGGCGCTCCGCCGCCCACCGAGCTCGGCAAAGATCGTGTGCCGGCCGGGCGCGACCTCGAGGGGAGCGCTGGGAAGAACTGGCGTGATGCGCCCTGTGTCGACGCCATCGACGAAGACCCGTGCCGCAGTGGGGTTGGAGGCGATCTTGAGGCGCGCCACGGGGCCGCGGCGTGCCGGCAATTCTTCGAGGCGATTTCGGGCCTTCTGGCCGTCGACAGAGTCTGGCGACAGCCGAACCACTTCTTCGAACACCCGTCGGGCTTCCTCGGGTGCGGCCTCGCGGAGTTGGTAGCCGCGCAGATAGAGATCGTGCGCCTTCAATTCGAGGGCACGATCGTCGACGACGGGCTCATCGGGCTGCTCGTGGAGGATCTCCTGAACCCGGGTTCTGCGCTTGTCGTCGGGTGGCGCGATGCGCAGGAACGTCCGATAGAGGGATCGAGCCCGCTCGCCGTCGAACGCGTCGTTCTCGTCGGTCGCCTTCATGGCGTAGGTCGATGCGAGGGCCACCGTGCACTCGACGTCGTCGGGTGACAGCTCGAGACAGCGATTCAGCGCCTTCATCGCGTTCCGATACCGCCTCTCCTTCTTCGCCGCTTTGCCCTCGGCGAGCAGCAGCTCAGTCTGCGCCTTCACGGACTCGTCTCGCGGGGGAACCGGCGCAGGCTCGGCCACTGGCTCGATGACAGGCTCAGACGGTGCGGGCTCGGGGCTCACCAGCAGCTGCGTTCGTTTCTCGGCCCGCCTGGCCAGCAGCGTGCCGGGAACGAGCGAGACCACTTCGCGGAAGTTCCGGGTGGCGAGATCGGGAGAGCTCGACGAGACCTCGAGCGCGGCGATGAAGAGCGCGACGGCGCGCCTCGAGACGTCGGGTGAGAACCCCTGGCCGACCAGCGCCTCGGTTTGCTCCTTCGCGAAGTCGTCGTCGCTCTCTGCAGGCCGCGGCTGGAGCCGGAGCGCGACGACCGACTGCTGGTCGCCCGACAGCTCGAGATCGAGCGCCAGCAGCGAGCCCCGCTCTGCCGGATCGATCGCCTCCTGCGCCAGCTGCGGCTTCGCGCGCTTCACCGCCGCCGCGAGCCGGGTGCACTCCGCCGAGCTGCAGCGCTCGAGCGACACGACGGCAGCGTCGAGATCGCCCGTGACCCACGCCCTGCGTGCTTCGGCCATCGCCTCGTTCGTCGCCACTGACTGGGCCTTCAGGTACCAGCCGATGCCTGCACCTCCGACCGTGACGATCAGCAGCGCAGCGACCGCCAGCAGCTCGGGCGGAAGCCAGCGACGGCTCGAGAGCGTCATCGGTGCGGCCGGTCGAGTCCCGGTGTGAAGGCGCAGCAACGCCTTCCCGAGCTGCGCGCCCGTCGGCTCTCCGGTGTCACGGTGCCCGTCGTAGAACCCACGCAGCTCGGGCGGCAGCTCATCGGGACCTTCGTTCAAGTCGCTCATGAGGCCTCCTGCGTCGAGGTGCTGGTCAGCGCGCGTTTGAGCGCCGCACGACCGAGCCGCAGCCGCGAGTAGATGGTGTTCAGCTTCTCGTCGAGCGCCTCGGCCACCTCGGGAGCGCTGAGCTGCTCGAGATCACACAGCACGACGACCTCACGTTGTTCATCGGGGAGCTGCGACAACACGCGCTCGAGCTCGAACAGCTTGCGCCGTCGCTCCAGCTCGTCATCGGGCCTGGTGCTCGAAGGAGGGACGGTCACCAGCCCCGGCCGTTTCGACTTTCGCCGCAGGTTGGCGGCCACCTTGACGGCGATGCCGATGAGCCAGGTCGAAGGCGACGAGCGCTGCGCGAACTCCGAGAGCCGCTGGTGCGCCGTGAGAAACACGTCATGCACCGCGTCTTCGATGCTCGCTGCAGGCACACCCAGCCGGGCAAGTGTTCGCCACACCTGTCTGGCGTGGGCCTCGTAGAGCGTCGTGAGATCGAGAGGTTGGACAGGCATGAGGCGGACGAGCGCGTTCACGACCCGGTGAGTGTCGCGAGGTCGGGATTCCGTCACTGGTGCGTTCACGTTTCCAGTGCCGCGTGAGTTTGCGACGCTGCCGGCAACATGGACGCACTCCTGCTGGGACGGTTTCACGCGGTGACGAAGGCGCAGTCGGCGTGGCTCGAGACGTTGTCGAAGGAGCCGATCGATCGCGTCATCTGCGTGATCACCAGCGCGAACCACACCGCCACGCGGCGCAACCCGCTCGACCTCGCTTCACGCGAAGCGATGCTGAAGCCCGCGCTCGAACGCACGCGGCGGCCCTTCGACGTGGTGAAGGTCGACGACATTCCCGACTCCGACGCGTGGGTGCAGCACGTGGCCGACGCCGTGAAGGCGCAGTGCGGGCGGGTGCTCTCACCGCAGGCGACGCACGTGTACTCGGCGAACCGCGATGTCGACGCGCTCTTCCAGGCGAAGGGCTTCACCATCGTGACGCAAGAGGTGAAGGGCCTCACGCCGCACGAGCTCGTGCAGCGCATCGTCGACGGGCGGGAGTGGAAGGCCGACGCGTCACCCGAGACGGTGGCCGTCTTCGAGCGGCCGGGCGTGATCGATCGGGTGCGCGCGATCTTCCACCAGAAGCTGCTCAACGACGACGGCGAGCTCGGCCACCTTCGCGACTTCACGAGCTACGGCGCCCAGATGGACGCGTCGCTGCGTCAGAAGCTCGACGAGCTCGTGCGCTGGGTGAAGCCGGGCAACATCGTCGACAAGGGCTGCGGCACCGGGAAGCTGATGGTCGAGCTGTCACGCCTGTTTCCCGACTCGCGCATCGCCGGTGTCGATCTCTCGCGTGAGTTCCTGCGCGTCTGCGACGAGAACACCTACGCCACCGATGAAGTGACGCTCGTCTTCGGCAACGTGATCGACGTCTGCGTGCCGCCGGGCACCGCGAGCACCGTCATCTTCTCGTCGGTCATGCACGAGGTGCACTCGTACAGCGGGTACAAGACGTCGGAGATCGATCGAGCGCTGGTGAACGCGTTCACCGAATTGGCGCCTGGTGGGCACTTGCTCATGCGCGACGGCGTCAGCCCAGAACCCGCGACGTGGCGGCTCGAGCTGGTCGACCAGCAGACCCGTGAGACGTTCGAGCGCTTCGCGAAGGAGTTCCGGCAGGGGCAGGGCGTGCGGTTCACCCGCATCTCCGAGTCCGTCGTCGAGCTCTCGTCGCACGATGCGAACGAGTTCATCTGCAAGAAGGACTACCTCAAGAACTGGCACATCGAGGTGCACGAGGAGTTCGGCCCGTGGACGCTCGCGGAGTGGAAGGCAGGCCTCGAGCGCGCAGGCTTCGAGCCGATGCACCTCGAAGAGACCCGCAACGCGTGGATCCTGAAGAACCGCTACGAGGGCAAGGTGAAGGTCACCGACACCGCGGGCGTGGTGGTGCCGTGGCCTGCGACGAACTGCGTGGTGGTGGGGCGCAAGCCGAAGCGGTGACGCTTCAGAAGTTCAGCGTGGCGGTGACCTGAATGCGCCACACGAGCTGTTCCTGCATGCGGAAGCGGCGGCCGACGCGATCGACCCGGAAGTCGTAGTTCGGGTTGATCTCCTGCGGCGCCGACGAGATGTCGATGGTTCCGTTGCCGTTCACGTCTTTGCCGATGTTCTCCGACGTGAGGTACCGCTCGGTCTGGTACGCCAGCGAGCCGTAGGCGCGGAGCATCACGAACTCGGCGGCCTGACCCACGAAGCCCAGCTGCGCGCCCACCGTGCCGTAGTCCGAGTTGTAGAGCATCTTGCCCATCAGGTCGGACAGCTCGTTGTAGTAGCGGCCCTCGGACGTGTACTGCCAGAAGCCACGGAGATCGACGACGACCCGCTGAAAGCGGTCGGCACGCTCGAAGGCGATCAGCTCGTTGCCGAAGGTGACGATGCCGACGTGCGCGGGGCGAATGCCCGTCTCCGAACGAGTCCACGGGCCCTGTCCACAGTTCTCAGCGCGGGCCATGCGCGCGTCCTTCGCGTCGTCGCAGTTCGAATAGAAGCCGGGCCCAATCCACGGCAGCACGTACGCGACACCGACGTAGGGTTCGAAGACGTCGCCAAGGCGTTTGGAGACGGCGGTCTCGAACGAGAAGTGGTGAACGCGATCTCCGATGGCGCCGCGCATCTCGGCGCTCGTGGCGACCGAAGGGTTCAGCATGCTCGCGGTCGGCGCGGTGTATTCGAAGCGCAGCATCCACGTCGGCTTGGTGTCGTCCTTCTTCTGGTTGAAGACGTTCCACGCGATGCCGAAGGTGAAGTTGCCCAGACCGCCGCGGAACGACGTCTGGCCGTTGGCGCCCACTTCGAAGAGCCGGCCGTCTCCCGAGCCCGGGGTGGGGCAGGGGGTGCCGCGGGCGTCACCGCAGTTGCGATAGATGGTGGTGAGCGCCTCGGTGGTGCCCTTCGAGAAGGTCCACTTGCGGTCTTGCTGGAAGACGATGGGCACGCCGACGTGGATCTCGACGTCGCGGAAGATGCCGATGTGCGTGTCGATGCCGAGGGTCGTCTCGTCGCGGAAGTACGTCAGCTCGCTCACGTCTTCGAGGGCGCCCTGCTGGTACCACTCACGCGCGATCTTGCCGCGGTCGAAGATGCGGTCGAACGTGAAGTCGAAATACATGCCGAACGGGTCCTTCTCCTCGAACGAGGAGGCGACCCGCGTCATCTCTGCGGCGTCGGCCAGGGACGCGACGGCGAAAACGGCTGCAGCGATGGCCCGGAAGCGACGCATCATCATCACCGGCCGAGGGTAGGCGTCAGTGGCAGCCCTGACAAGAAAGCTCCGTCAGTTCCCGGCGAGGGTGTCGGCGGGCATCAGCGCCTTGAGCTTGGCGACCGCCCCATCGAAGGAGGCGCGCTGGTCTGAAGCGAGCGAGTCGCGGCGGGTCTTGTGGCTCTGGAAGGGGTCGACGACGGTGGCTCCCTTCATGAGCTGGTAGTGCAGGTGAGGGGCGAACGAGTGGCCGGTGTTGCCAGACTTCGCGAGCACCTGGCCGCGCTTGACCTTGTCGCCGGGCTGCACCGACTTCGGCACCTCGGACAGGTGGAGGTACAGCGCGGTGCGGCCCTGGCCACCGGACTCCTCGATCTCGATGGAGTTGCCGTTGCCGCGGAAGTTCCAGTTCTTTCGAACGATGACGCCGTCGAAGGTCGCGCGCACGGGAGTGCCCACCGGCGCCTTGAAGTCGACGCCCTTGTGCTTGCGGCCGTCGCGCAGCAGCGAGGTGATCTGCTCGTACTCGTCGATGGGCGAGTCGACGAGCTGCTCCTCGAGGGTGGATCCGTCGAGCTGGTAGAACTTCGGGTTCGACTCGCCCCTGGCCTGATGACGGAAAGCCTCGAACGTCTTGCCGAACTTGCGGCTGGTGTACCGAACGGCGTGCACGAGCGGCTCCTGGCCTTCGCGCTCTTCATAGATGGCGGTCAGGGTGTCGCCCTTGAGCAGATCGCCGGGCACCTTCACCCACCACACGAGGGAGCGGTTGACGACCTGCGTGAGCGGGCCACCGACGTCACGGCCGACCTGACCGACGATCGCGCTCTCGAGCGGGCCGGCGATGGTGGCGGTGACCGTCTTCATGCCGTCTTTCGTCTTCGGCACGGCGAGCGGAGCGGGGGCAGCGGACGGCGCGGCGGCCTGAGCCGTCGGAGCGGAAGCCGCAGCAGTCGGCGAGCTCGGAGCGACTTCACCCATGCCGGGCGCAGCTTCAGCCGCGACAGCGGCCGGGGTTCCTTCGGCAGCAACGGGTGTGGCCACCGGCTCGGGTGTCGGCTCAGACGGGTGGCGGTGGGTCACCCAATAGCCAAGGCCGGCGATGGTGCCGACGACGGCGGCGATGATCGCCACCTGCGCGATCGGCTGTTTCTTCTCGGTGGTTCCCAGGGTGGGCATCTCAGGCATGCGGGCTCCTTGAGGGGCCGACCGTAGTGGGCGCGACGGAATGTGAAAGTTTTTCGCCACAGGGTTGTGACGGGTGCAACAGCCAGCGACGCCCACTTCATCCCGTCAGATTCGGGCTCCCGACGAGAAAGAATCGGCGCGGGCAGCCTCGAGCGGGCGCACGAACGACGCGGGCACGGCCTTGCCGAGCAGTGAACCCTCTTCGATGAATTCGTACACCTCTCCGTAGTGGTGGATCTCGGCGAGCGCGGTGCGGCGCATCAGGTGCCACGGCCGCAGGTCCGAGCTCTGCTTGAGGCCCATCGCGCCGATGAGCTCGCTGGCCGTCTTCATCGTCTCGCGGTGGTAGTTCGCGACGCGCACCTCTTTGTGGGTGACGTCGAGGCCGACGACGAGCGACGGGTTCTGCGTGGCGACGCCGGTCGGGCACTCGTTGGTGTTGCAGCGCAGCGCCTGAATGCAGCCGAGCGCCATCATCATCGCGCGGGCCGAGAGGCAGATGTCGGCGCCGATGGCGATGCGCGAGACCACGTCGAAGCCCGTCACGATGCGTCCAGCGCAAAGCACCTTGATCTCCTTGCGCAGCGCGAAGCCGGTCAGCGCGTTGTGCACGAAGATGAGCGACTCCCGCAGCGGGCTGCCGACGAAGTTGCTGAACTCGAGGGGCGCCGCGCCAGTGCCGCCTTCACCACCGTCGACGTTGATGAAGTCGGGGACGATGCCGGTCTCTTTCATCGCCTTGCAGATGGCGAGGAACTCGCGGCGTTTGCCGATGCACAGCTTGAAGCCGACGGGCTTTCCGCCCGAGAGGTCGCGCATCTTCGCGAGGAACTCGAGCAGGCCGATCGGCGTCGAGAACGTCGAGTGGGCGGGCGGCGACAACACGTCCTGCCCCATCGGCACGCCGCGAATCTTCGCGACCTCGGGCGTCACCTTGCGCGCGGGAAGAATGCCGCCGTGCCCGGGCTTGGCGCCCTGCGAGAGCTTCAGCTCGGTCATCTTCACCTGCGGCAGTGAAGCGTTCTCACGGAAGCGCTCGGGGTCGAACTTTCCGTCGAGCGTGCGGGCCGAGAAGTAGCCGGTGCCGAGCTCCCAGACGACGTCGCCGCCCTTTTCGAGGTGGTAGGGGCTGAGGCCGCCTTCTCCGGTGTCGTGATAGAAGTGGCCGATCTTCGCCCCGCCGTTGAGCGCGAGCACCGCGTTCTTCGAGAGCGAGCCGTAGCTCATCGCCGAGATGTTGAAGATGCTCGCCGAGTACGGCTTCGAGCACTGCGAGGAACCGACCGTCACTCGCAGCGAGGCCTGGTCGATGTGCACGGGCGCCAGCGAGTGATTCACCCACTCGTAGCCGATGGCGTTGACGTCGAGCTTGGTGCCGAACGGAACCGTGTCGGGCTCGAGCTTGCTGCGCTGGTACACGAGCGAGCGCAGGTCGCGGTTGAAGGGCGTGCCGTCGGTGTTCGACTCGACGAAGTACTGGTTGATCTCGGGGCGGATGAGCTCGAACAGGTAGCGGAAGTTCCCGATGATGGGGAAGTTGCGCCGCACGGCCTGTTTGCGTTGCAGCAGGTCGGCGAAGCCGCGCGCCACGACGGGCAATACGAACAGGTACGCCCAGGCCACGTTCGGAACGAAGTACGACCACACCCCGAGCAGGCCCACCGTGACGATGGAGCCGACGACGAAGATCGTGCGCATAGGCGCGCGAGTCTCTCTCAGAACGGGCCAGCCGCCTCACTCTTCCGGCGGTGACTCGTCGCGCAGGCCGAACTCCTTCATCTTCGTCTGCAGCGACTTTCGACTGATGCCCAGCAGCTTCGCCGCGCGGGTCACGTTGCCTTCGGTCTTCGCCAGCGCCTGAACGATGAAGGCCTTCTCGATCTCGGCCTGCTTGGCCTTGAGGAAGTCCTTGAGCGGCGTCTCTCCGACCTCTGGCGTCGTGGTGTCGGTGAGCTGCGCGACCGCGCTCTGCAGGCTGGTGCGCACCGGCTCGGGCAGATCCTTCACCTCGATACGGGGGCCGTCGGCGAAGAGCAGCACGCGCTCCATCATGTTCTCGAGTTCGCGAATGTTCCCGGGCCACGGGTACGCCTGCAGCATGACCAGCGCGTCGTCGGCGATGCCTTCGATCTTCTTGTTGAGCCGCTTGTTGTACTTCTCGATGAAGTGACGAACGAGCGCGGGCACGTCGGTGCGGCGATCGCGCAGTGACGGCAGGTGAATCGGCACGACGGCGAGGCGGTAGAAGAGATCCTTGCGGAAGCGCCCGGCCTCGACCTCGGCGGCGAGATCACGGTTCGTCGCGGCGATGAGGCGCACGTCGACGCGGGTCGTCTTGATGCCACCAACGCGCTCGAACTCGCTCTCCTGCAGCACGCGCAGCAGCTTCACCTGCATCTCGATCGGCACTTCACCGATCTCGTCGAGGAAGAGGGTGCCGCCGTCGGCGAGCTCGAAGCGGCCGGGCTTCGAGGTGACGGCTCCGGTGAAGGCGCCGCGCTCGTAGCCGAACAGCTCCGACTCCATGAGGTCCTTGGGAATCGCGGCGCAGTTGATCTTGATGAGCGGCTTGTCTTTGCGCGAGCTGCCGTCGTGCAGGGCGGTGGCGACCAGCTCTTTGCCCGTGCCCGATTCTCCGGTGATCAGCACCGTCGACGGCGAGTCGGCGACCTTGTCGATGATCTTGAAGATCTCGGTCACCTGCGGCGAGTCACCGACCATCGACGTGCGGCCGCGGCCTTCGGGAGGCACGTGCGCCTGGTTGGCCTCCTGCGTGCGGGCGGCCTTCGCGACGACGGCCTTGATCTCCGACTGCTCGAACGGCTTGGTGATGTAGTCGAACGCGCCGAGCTTGATGGCCTCGACGGCCGAGTCGACCGTGCCGTGCGCCGTGATGATGATGACCGGTACGTCAGGCCGGGTGCTGTGCACGGCCTTGAGCAGCTCGAGCCCGCCCACCTTCGGCATCACCATGTCGGTGATCACCACGTCGGCGCCGTTCTTCTCGAACTCGGCCTGAGCGACCTCGCCGTTCTCGGCGATGGCCACTTCGTAGCCATCCTTCCGCAGCATGGCGGCCAGCACCTTGCGCAGGTTCGCTTCATCATCGACCACGAGGACTCTGGACACGTCAGGGTGTTTGGACCCGTGTGCCCGCACCGTCAAGCTCGCCGGTTGGGAGAGTTTCTTCCCCGGCACGGCGCGCGCAGTACAACGGACACGTGCCAGAGAAGCCGTCACGCAGTGGGCGAGCTGCCGCGCTCGTCGCCCTGGGAATTCTGTTGTCGCGGCTCGCGGGCCTCGTGCGCCAGAAGTTGTTCGCGCACCTGCTCGGCAGCGGAGTCGAAGCAGCGGCGTTCTCAGCGGCGACGCGCATTCCAAACGTGCTGCAGAACCTGCTCGGTGAAGGCGTGCTCTCGGCGTCGTTCATTCCCGTGTACGCGGGGCTGCGCGCGAAGGGGCTGCACGACGAAGCGCGGCGCATGGCGGGCGCGGTGTTCGGGCTGCTCGCGTTGCTGGTCGGCGTGGTGGTCGGCGTCGGGTTGTTGGGCGCGCCGTGGCTCGTGCGCGCGATCGCTCCCGGTTACACGGGCGAGTCGTACGAGCTGACCGTCACGCTGGTGCGCATCATCTTCCCGGGCACTGGGGTGCTCGTGTTGTCGGCGTGGTGCCTGGGCATTCTCAACAGCCACAAGCAGTTCTTCCTCTCGTACGCGGCGCCCGTGGTGTGGAACGGCGCGATCATCGCGGTGCTGCTCGTGTTCCGTGGGGCTCCGGGGAGCGAAGTGATCACGTACGTCGCGTGGGCCACGGTCGGTGGCAGCGTCTTGCAGTTCATCGTGCAACTGCCGAACGTGATGAAGCTGCTGGGCTCGTTCGATCCGCGGCCGTCGATCTCGATTCCCGCGGTCGTCGACGTGCTGCGAGGGTTTGGTCCGGCGGTGGCGGCGCGTGGCGTGGTGCAAGTGAGCGCGTACGTCGATCTCGCGCTGGCGTCGCTCGTCTCGGCGCGCGCGGTCTCGGTGCTCACGTATTCGCAGACCATCGCGCTGCTCCCGATCAGCCTGTTCGGCATGTCGATCTCGGCGGCCGAGTTGCCCGAGATGTCGGCCGATGCCGTGAAGTCGGTGGAGGAACGCAATACGGCGCTGAAGGAGCGGCTCAAGGCCGGGCTCGAGCGCATGTCGTTCTTCGTCGTGCCGTCGGCGGTGGCGTTCCTGCTGCTGGGCGATCTGCTCTGCGGCATCTTGCTCGAGTCGGGCAAGTTCACCGCGAAGGACTCACGGCTGGGTTGGTACATTCTGCTCGGCTCGGGCGTGGCGTTGCTGGCGCAGACGAGTGGGCGGTTGTTCTCGTCGACGCTCTACGCGCTCAAAGACACGAAGACGCCGTTCCGCTTTGCGATCATTCGCGTGACGCTCGGAGTCTCGCTCGGGTTCGTCTCGGTGAAGTGGGCGGCTGGTGCGCTCGGGCTGCCGGCGGATCTCGCGGTGGTGTTCCTGACGCTGACGACGAGCGTGACGGCGTGGCTCGAGATGACGCTGTTGAAGCGCGCGGTGGCGAAGCAACTTGGTGGCGTGCCGTCGATTCTCGGTCGGCTGGTTCGCCTGTGGGGCGCAGCGTTCGTCGCCGGAGCCCTCGCGCTGGGCATCAAATACGCGCTGACGATGCACTTCGGTGCGCGGCCCGCGGCGCTGGAGGAGTGGGGTGGCCAGGTGCTCGCGTTTCCGCTCGTGCCTGAGCTGAAGGTGTGGCGGTTCGAGCTCTCGACGCTGGTCACCTCAATGGCGCTCATCGGCGTCTTCGGCGCGGGCTACTTCGTGCTGACCGCAGTGATGGGCGTCCCGCAGGCAGGCGCGGTCATGCGGCGCGTGCTCCGACGGAAGTGACCGCTCCGGGGTAGGTTGCCGCATGGCGAGATTCGTCGGCGTGCTGCTCTTGCTGGTCGCGGCGTGTGAAGCACCGAAGGAGTGCAGCGCGACCTGCGGCGGGTGCTGTACCGAAGCCGGGCTCTGTGTGGACTCTGGAGATCTGACGTGTGGGCGCGGTGGCGGGGTGTGTCAGCGGTGCTCGCTCGCACAGAGTTGTCAGGCCGGAGTGTGTCGCCTTCGATCAACAGGAACCGGCGGAGGCGTGACCGGAACCGGCGGCGGTGTTTCAGGTGGCGGTGTTGCGGGCGGCGGCGTTGCGGGCGGCGGCGTTGCGGGCGGCGGCGTTGCGGGTGGCGGCGTTGCGGGTGGCGGCGTCGCGGGTGGCGGCGTCGCGGGTGGAGGCGTCGCGGGTGGAGGCGTCGCGGGTGGCGGCGTCGCGGGTGGCGGCGTCGCGGGTGGCGGCGTTGCGAGTCCGTGCTCCGGTCCCGCCGCTGGAGCCCCTGCGAACGATCCATTCCGTCGTGCGCGTTCGACCGTCGATCTTCCCGACGACGAGCCCGGCGCGTACCAGGTGCACGTGCTCTACGTGGAGCCGAGCGATCGCCAGGCTCCAGTTCCGCTCGACACCAACGGTTCGATTCGTCGCAGCGTGACAGCCTTCAACGAGTTTCTTCGCGGGAAGACTGGACGTTCGCTGCGCTTCGACACCTGCGGCGGAAACCTGGACGTCACCTTCGTGAAGCTCGCGCCCCAGTACACCGAAGCGGCGATGACGACCGGTACCGGAATGACACCGGCCGGTCCGGAGCGATTGAGAGATCGCCTCGAGGTGGTCCTCCGCTCGACGTTCACCGCCACGAACAAGCTCTACCTGCTCGTGTGGGACGGGCTGGACTACGGGCACTGCGGCGGCGCTCCACATCCTCCCGAGCTGATCGGCCGCGTCACCGCGCTCTTCGTCGGAGGTGTCTTTCGCAGCACCTTCCTCACGGCGAACGCGATGTCGGGCGACACGACGATCACGGTCTTCGATCCGGCGCGGCTTCCGCTGCCCACGCCTCCTTTTGGCGCGAGCCTCGATGGAACACGAATCACCGTGAACGCCATGGCAGGCAACGTCCTCACGCTCTCGGCTCCGCTCGCGACCGGCTTCACGTCAGGCGCAACGCTGCTCGCCGACACGACGATTCCAGCCTGCAGGAGCAACCCCTTCTCGGTCGATGGTCTGCAGCTCAACTATTGGGAGTACAGCGGCATTCACGAGGTGCTGCACGCGCTGGGCATCGTCTCGGCGGGCGCGCCCAACCACGCGCCTTCGCCCATCGCGCTCGGGCACCTCGATTTCTCCGGCCCGTCGGGAGCGAACGATCTCATGTACCAGGGCGCCGCGAACTGGGGCTGCCTCACGGGTCAACCGCACGCGTCTGCAGCGGCTTCGCCATGCGTGCTCGACCCGACGCACCAGAACTACTTCGAGGTCACCAATCCCTCGCTCGCCGATCTCTCGAAGAGCGCCTTCCTCGTCGGAGATGGTGGCGTGCTGCCCGCGGGATGGTGACTCATCGCTCGCGTCGATCGCCGATGACGCGTGCAGGAACGCCGCCGACGATGGCCCAGGCAGGCACGTCGCTCGTCACCACCGCGCCCAGGCCGATCACCGCGTGATCGCCGATCGTCACTCCGTCGGTGATGCCCGCGTTCGCGCCCACCCACACGTCGACGCCGAGCGTGATTCCCTTCGACGTCACCGGCTGCTCGCGCACGAAGCGGTCAGGCGCCAGTTGATGATCGAACGCGTAGATCGTCGCGCCGCTGGCGATTCGGCAGCCGTCTCCGATGGTGATGCCGACCGCTCCACCGTCGAGGCTCGCGCGCGCGTTGATGCTGACGTCGGCTCCGATCGTGAGCGGCCCGTGCAGAAACGCGTGCGCACCCACCGTCGATCTCGGCCCGATGCGAATGGGCCGGCCCAGCTGCGCGAAGATGCCGGCCTCGGGCGCGATGAAGCAGTCTTCGGCGATGGTGACGGTCTCTTCCCGCATCAGCTTCGCCTGAACGTCCTGCTGCCACGGCCTTGCCCAGACGAGGTGCTTCTCCTTCAGCGACGCGTACAGCCACGGCATCCACGACAGGCGCTTCTTGTGCTGCTCGCGGAACTCGGGAGGAGACTCGACGTCGCTCATGGCACGAGGCGCGAGAACGACTGGTAGTGATCGTCCGAGTAGAACCGCTCGCCGTTCGCGCCGGTGACGATGCGCCGCGCGCCTCTCGTTCGTTCACCCGGCGTGATGACGGTGTACTCGCGGTAGTAGCCGCCCGGCCGGTACGGCAGCTTCCCCTCGCGGTTCTTGAACTCGATGCCGTCACGGTCGAAGGGGAAGGGGCCGCTCGATTCGATCAGCTTCAGGGTGTCGCGCGCCTCGTCGGGCAGCTGCGAGATCTTCAGGGTCGGCTCCGTCGCGCCCTTCTCGCGCTTCGGCAGCGGGGCGTCCTCCGGCGGCGCCTCGACCTGTCCCTCGACGGCCTTCGGAGCCGCGCCACCCATTCGTTCGAGCACGTTGGTGCGGAACTCGTCGGCGCCCAGGTCTCCACCGGCAGGGAGGCCCTGGAGCGCGGCGGCGATCTTCTCCAGGCGATTCTCAGGGTCTGGGTGCGTCGAGAAGAACTCGGGCGTGCGGCCACCTCCCGCGGCCTTGAGCACCTTCATCACCTCGCCCATCTGAGAGGCGTCGTACCCAGCCTCGTGCATGAACCGCACGCCGAGCTTGTCGGACTCGAGCTCGTCGTCACGCCCGAACTTCATGGTGAGCAACTGCGCCGTCGCAGCCGCGAGCGCCGCCTTCGCGCGGGCGTCACCGGGCCGATCGGGATCCGAGGTCGCCACCACCGTCGCGCCCACGAGCCCGGCGGTCAGATCCGCCTTCGCGAGGTGTTCGGCGCCATGCCTCGCGACCACGTGTCCAATCTCGTGACCGAGCACTCCCGCCAGCTGGGCCTCGTTCGTCATGCGGCTCAGCAACGCCTCGGTGATGAACACCGGCCCGCCCGGCAGCGCGAACGCGTTGATCGTCTTTCGATCGGCCAGCACCGTGAACTTGAACGGGTACTTCGACTTCGCCGCTGCGCTCTTCGTGGCGATTCGCTGGCCGACGCGCGTGACGTACTGCGCGAGGTTCGAGTCAGACGTGGCGCCGCCGAACTGCCTCGTCAGCTGAGGCGCGCTCGAGAGCCCGAGTGAGACCTCCTGCTGCTCGGTGAGCTTCACGTACTGCGTCTCGCCGGTGAGCTCGTTCGTCGTGCGGCGCGACAGGTACGTCACCACCGAGATGCCGGCGATGACGAGGCCGATGAGGAGCCGTGCTCCGCCGCTGCTGCGTGAACGTTCGTAGGCCATGAGGTCCTCTTTAGCTGGCGCGGGCAGGGAGCTGCTTCATCGACCACAGCAACGTCAGCCAGCCGCCGAGCTGGGCAAAGCCGCCGATGGGCGTGATGGCCCCGAGCCCGCGAATGCCGGTGAGCCCCATCACGTAGAGGCTGCCCGAGAAGATGAGAATGCCCGCGATGAAGAGCCCGGCCGCGATGCGTGGCGCCTTCGTGGTCACGTGGTGCGCGACGATGGCGGTGAACCCGAGGGCGAGCGCGTGCGTCAGGTGGTACCGCGCCCCCGTCTCCCACCAGCGCATTCGATCGGCCGCGTCGGCGAGGCCTTCGACACTGCTCTTCAAGGCGTGTGCACCCATCGCCCCCAGCACCACGCCGAGAAACGCGAAGCCCGCCGACAGCATGCCGATCGTCCGGTTCATGCGCGCCGATATGCCACGGAGATTCGGCTACCGTCCCCACCGATGACCTCCCCGCTCGGTTCTCTCGATGCCTTCCTCGAATCACCCGAATCACAACGAGACGTGACGCGTGTCGTCCGAATGCTGGTGAACGAGGCGCGGTCGATGGTGCTGTGCTTCGGAGACGAGCGGGCTCCGGCCCTGGCGGCGACGCTGGCGAGGACGTTTCCCTCGAGCAACGTGCACGCGATTCTCATCGAGGCGAACCCGACGCGGGTCACGCCGATGTTCCCCGGTTCAGAGACGATGGAGCTGCCCGAGCGCTCCGTCCTCGACGCGCTCCGTTCGTGCCTGAGGCAGGACGCCGACCTGATCGCCGTCGATCACCTCGACGCGATCTCGGGGCCGATGATCTGTCAGGCGATGTTCACCGGCCACCTGATGATCGTCGGCGCAGCGGTGACCTCGCTGGACGAAGCCGTCGCGCTGCTCTCGCCCGAGGAGGGGCTTCGGGCCACCGTGAAGGGCTCGATCGATTGCGCGATTCGCCTCGAGCGCGGTCAGGTTCGCAGCGTCACGTCGAAGACCGGCGAGGTGGTGCGCGAGTGCGTCCTCGATCGCAGCCTGCTTCCAACGCGCGAGCCCGTGACGCCTCCTGCTCCCGTCTTCGCGCCACCCATCAGCGCTCGCGTCGCGACCGTCTCACCACGCCGAGCGTTTCTGCCAGTCACCGGGTTCTCGTCGAATCGTTCTGCACTCGTGACGAGCTCCGCGCTTCGTCCGACGAACTGGCCGACCTGTCGCTCGTGTCAGCAACCGCTCGTCCACGTGGTGACGCTCGACACGGCCGAGCTCCCCCTGCCTGCAGGCGCTGGGCTCGTTCAGCTCTTTCTCTGCGGCCACGGCTGCGACACGACGAACGAGGCGGCGCCCGGCGTGCTGCTCGAACGGCTCGAAGGAGACGTCGTTCCAGTCCCCGGTTCTCCGAAGCCCGACGTGCTCGCGCCCGGCACCATCGTCGACTGGCTGGCGTTCGACGAAGATCCCGAGACCGCGCTCCGCTGCGACAAGCTCGGAGGCTGGCCTTCCTTCGAGCAGGACGCTGACTGGCCGCTCGACGACGACGGCTCCCGCTTCGAGCTGCTGTTCCAGTTCGCCGAAGGCCCACTGCTGGAAGGCGGCCGCGCCGCAGGGTGGAACTTCGAGGCCGCCGAGTTCGTCCCCGCCGTTCGGTCACGGCCCGTGCTCGATCCCAACAGCCCGCGGCACGTGAACTCGTTACTCACCGGCGACGCCGTCGCGTTTCTCTTCCATTCCCCTCGCAGCGGCCGGCTCGCGTTCCGCTGGCAGACAGGCTGAACCATGTCGCGCCGGCTCGTGGCCGTTCTCGTCTTCACCCTCGCGCTGGAGGCGCATACGGGCACCTACGGAGAAGAGCACCTCACGACCGGGGGCTTCGACTTCAGCATCAACGCGTCGGTCGGCTCGTTGAGCGATCACGAGGCCGAAGGCCGTGAGTACGCCGCGAACGTCGAGCTGGCGAAGAAGGAGCTGGCGTTGCTCAAGCCGCAGCTCGAGGCGTTCGCGAAGCGCTTCCGCACGGGTGTGCACGGCTACTCGCGGCTGCGTGGCGCCATCGTCGACAAGGGAGAGAAGGACGTTCGGTTCGATGTGCTGCTCGCGCGCGACACGACGGTACGGATCACGCCGCTGCTTCGCCGCGACGCCTCGAAGTTCGTGAAGTCGAAGCTGCTGGTCGATCTCCAGCTCGCGCAGCTCGGTAAAGGAGGGCTGGCGCTTCCGGCCGGCGGCGCGTCGACCGAGCTCGATCTGCAGATCAGCCTCTCGACGCTCGTGCCCTCGGCCGAGACGGTCATTCCGTACGTGAACGTGTGGAACCTGCTGCGCATGGCGAAGTCGAACGAGGCCGCGTTGCGGAAGCTGGCGTCGCGCGAGGCTCCGGTCGAGGTCGCTGCGAAGTGGCAGTCGGAGCGCGCCGTCGAAGGGCACTTCTTCGCGATGGTGCTGGTGAACGTGCTCGACGAGCGGCCGTTCGAACCACGGGTGCTCCAGAAGCTCGCCACGCTGCCAGACGCGACCCGCGAAGGCTCTGCGACGGCGATGGCGATGCTGTTGTCCGATGTGAACTGGCTCAGCGGACTCGACGCGATCGATCAGACGCTGGCGAAGCGCGTGAAGCCGGACGGCACCTGGCAGCAGTTCGTCGCCGAAGCGCGCGCCCCGCTGCCGTGGCGGTGAACGTCACTTCGTCGTGTCGGCCTGGGTCAGCGAGCCCTTCCAATCGTTCGGCACGCCACCATCAGCGCCGGGCGCGCGGTACTCGTTGGAGTGGTTCACCATCAACCGGTTCGTCTTGAAGACGAGATCGTTCGCGTAGGTGCCCTCGACGACGACGCCGATGCCTTCGCGGAACATCTGCGGAGGCGTCACTTCGCTCGAGACCTTCACCTTCTGCGCGGTCGGCAGGTGGTTGTCGGCGACCTCGAACGTGAGGCTCGTGTGCTCGGCGGACCACTGCAGACTGCCGGGAACGACGACGCCTCCAAGACGAACGGTCGCCCCGTAGGCCTTCTCGCCCTGAGCCACCATCTCGGAGGGCTTCCAGTAGTACACGAGGTTCTCGCCGATGTTGCCGAAGGCGACCCACGCGAGCGCTGCACCCGCGACCAGAATCGCGCCGATCGCGATCAGCCTGTTTCTCGTCTCACCCGTCATGATGCCTGCTCCTTCGGTCGCCGTACGAATAACGACGCGCCGTAGCCAAGCACTCCAATTACCGCGAGCGCGTAGCAGGCGTAGACGTACTCCCACCCGCCCTGAATGACACCTGACCCAACGGCTTTCTCGATGCCCATCGGGTGGAGCGGTGCAGGGGCAGGCGCGGGAGCCGGTTCGACGGCGGGCGCCGGTTCGACGACGGCAGGAGCCGGTTCGACGGCCGGGGCCGGCTTCTCGGGGAAGGGCGCGATGTCGGCGAAGGCGAGCGACGCGGCAACGAGGAGTCCAGCGAACAGGGCTCTCATGCGGCCTCCGGGCGGGGCGCTTCGAGGGGCGGCAGCTCCATGGCGGCCGTCTGGCGGGCGCGGGCGATCTCGTAGCGCTTCACGATGAAGGGGAAGAGGAAGAAGAGCAGGGTGGCGAGGCCCCACAAGAGGACGCTGCCCATCGTCTTGTCGACGCTCGCGGTGCTCGACTGCACCTGGTGCAGGCTGTTCCACCAGCGCACGGAGTAATACGTGATGGGCAACGACACGCCGCTCAAGATGCCGACGGCGGCGCTCCACGTGGCGCGACGCTCGGGATCTTCCGTGAAGCTGCGCAGCGCGAGGTAGCCGACGTACGAGAGCAGCATCACCGTCGTCGAGATGAGGCGCGGGTCCCAGTCCCACCAGACGCCCCACGTCGGGCGCGCCCAGATGCTGCCCATCGCCACGCCCACGGCGCCGAAGAGCACACCGACTTCAGCCGACGACTCGGCCAGCGCGTCGGTCACCCACGACTTCTTCATCAGGTAGGCGAACGCGCAGCCGACGTTCATGAGGAAGGCGATGAACGCCATCCAGATGTAGGGCACGTGCACGTAGAGAATGCGCCCGACGTTGCTCATGAACGCCTCGGGCGGCGCGTAGAACATGCCGAGATACATGAGCAGGCCGAGCATCACGGCGCCGAGCGCAGCCGACAGCTTCCAGAGAATCGTGCGCGTCTTTGGAACGGCAATGTGCACGACGACCATCACGGCGAGCGCGAGGAGCAGCAGAAGTGGAATGGATGAAGGCATCAGTCTTCCTCAGCGATCTTCGGGAACACCAGGAACCCGACGGACAGATAGATGAGATCGAAAGCAATCAGCAACTTGAGCCATGAGCCGAGCTGGTCTTGTGGGTCGGGTTGAAAGGTGAGCTTTGTCGCACTGGCCGCAGCCAGCAAAAGCGGGACCAACACCGGAAACAGGAGCAGCGGCAGCATCACGTCGCGGGCTCGCGCGTTCGCGGAGATGGCCGAATACACCGTTCCGGGAGCGCTGATTCCCAGCACGCCCAGGAACAGCACCAGCAACAACAGGTGCGGCACGCGGGTGAGGGTGACGTCGTAGAGCCCCACCGTAATCGGCAGCAGCACCAGCGAGAGCACGAACAACATGCTCGCGTTGCCCAGCACCTTGCCGATGAAGATCGCGCGGGGTTCGACCGGTGTGAGCACCAAGCCCGTCAGCGCCTGGTTCTCGGACTCGATGCGAAACGACTCACCCAGCGACAGCACGCTCGCGAACAGGAGGCCCAGCCAGAGGTAGCCGTGGGCGTGCGCACGAAGCGAGGTCACGTCTGGGCCCATGGCGAACGAGAAGAGCAGCAGCGTCGCGCCTGAGAAGAAGATGAGCGCGGTGAGCCGGGCGCGCGTGCGCCACTCGATCTGCCAGTCTTTCTTCAGCACCAGCCACGCGGCGGCGAGCAACGAGATCTTCGGTGTCATGAGGGCGACACCTTTCGGCCCGCTTCGAGGTGCAGACGTTCCTGCGTGAGCGTCAGCCCCTGTTCGATGAGGTGCGTCGCGAGCACGACCGAGGTTCCCTGCGCCTGCAGCGAGCGAATCAGCTGCTCCATCTGCAGAATGCCCGCGGGGTCGAGCTCACCGAACGGCTCGTCGAGCAGCGCCACCTTCGGGGCCTTCATCAGCAGCCGCGCGATCGCCAGGCGTTTGCGCATGCCGGCCGAGAACTGCCGAACGGCGCTGTCGGCACGAGCCGCGAGGCCCATGCGCTCGAGCAGCTCCTTCACCGTGGTCGCCGGATCCTTCACGCCCAGGAACTTCGCCGAGAGCAGCAGGTTCTGGGCGGCCGTCAGATCTTCGTAGTGAAACGACGCGTGCGAGACGAGGGCGACCGAGGGCCGCAGCGAGTCGCGCTGCTTCTTCGAGTCGAAGCCCAGCACCTTCAGCGTTCCAGCCGTCGGGAATGCCGCCGTCGAGATGATGCGCAGCAGCGTCGTCTTCCCCGAGCCGTTGTGCCCCGTCAGCAGGAGCGACCGGCCCTGCTCGAGCGAGAAGCTCAGCCGCGAGATCGCCCAGCGGGCTCCGAACCGTTTACTGATGTCGATGGCTTCGACTGCGAGCGCTGACACGAGAGGGCCCTTACCAGCCTCGGCTTGCCCATCAAGCCTTGCGGCCTGACAAGGCATCCTCAAGTCGTGCCAACCGCCTCGACAGACTCAGGAAGCCGGTATCCGTAAAAAGCCCCTGCGCATCGTCTGCGCCAAAGTTGGGGATTCGGATTTCTCGCGCACGTTCTGCGTCAGGCAGCTCGAGCGGAATGCCGAGGCGGTCTTGAAGGGTGAGCCGAACCTGGCGGCGGAGCGCTTCGATGAGCTCGGGCTCGAGGCTCGCGCGTTGGGTGAGCCGGGCCATGGCCTCGACGTACTCGGTCGACGATCGGAGCGGAGGCGGCGGCTCGGCCCGCGCGTGGCCCAGCCGTGTTCCGCGCGCGACGATGAAGACGGCAGCAGCGAAGAGGAACTGCAGCACGGTCGCCCACAGGTTCACGGTCGGGGGCTGGAGCGTCGGGGCCTGGTGGTGCGACTCGTCGAAGTAGAGCGGACCTGCAGCGGCGAGGTTGGCCCAGAGCCTGGCGTTGTCGGCGAGGCCCAGGCGCGCGTTCTCGGCGAGATCGGGCCCCGCGCTCACGAAGAGGGTTCCTGTGCCGATGCGCCGCGCCCACAGCGCCTCGGGCATGGTGAGGGAGATGGCATCGACGTCGAGCGCTCTCACGTTGGGATCGCCCGAGACCCTCAACGACTTCACGTTCCGGAGCGGACCGATCGGCATGACGACCTCGATCGTCGCGCCTGATCCATCGAGTGGCACGGGAGCCATCGTCGCTCCCGGTGCCTGCTTGAGATTGATGAGCGGGCGGAAGACCTGTCGTCGGGTGCCGCGCGCGAGCATCAACACCACGGTCTTCCCCTGCTCGAGGTGCTTCCGCAGCTCAACGACGTCCTGGTCGGTGAAGCCCGCCGCGACGGGTGCCGCGATGACGATGGTGGCGACGTCGGCAGGGAGCTCGCTCAGCGGCCCTTCGCCGACCCGAACGTCAGCGCCGCGCTCCGAGAGCCAGGTGTGAAGCACCTTCAGTCCGCGAGGGCTGGCGTTGGTGACGGTAGGAGTGACCGACGCCGGCTCGTCCCTGCCTCCTGCAAGCCCGAGCACGAGCGCCAGCAGCAACAAGACGCCGAAGATGGGCCAGGCGCCGAAGCGGCTCATGCCGAGCGCTCCACCCCGAAGGCGCCGATCTTCGCGACGACGTCGGTGGCGCGCTCGAGGAAGGCCGTCGCGCTCGACGTGTCGATGGGCTCCAGTGAGTACCAGGCGCGGTCGAACCACGAGAGCTGGGCGCTGACGGCTTCGACGAGCTCGGGTGGCGCACCTCGCTGAGGGAGCTCCTTCGTCAGCTCACGGTTCGTCTTCACCCGATCGGGTCGCGCCAGCCGCTTGCGCTCCAGCGCTGCCAGCATCGCCAGCAGGCCCTCACGTGCTCCCGCCCGCGCGTCGGTGCCAAGCAACGCCTTCGCCCGCGCGAGGTGCACCGAGGGGTCTGCCAGCTCGAGGGCCGTCGACGACGCCTGCACGTTTCCCATCGTCTTTGCCCTCACGCGGCGGCCCACGAACCGCACCGACACGGCGATGACGACGAACGCCGCCAGCAGCAGCACCAGCACACGCGTGAGGTTCGAGTACGTCTCGGCCTCCGAGGTCTCGAACACCGTCTCGAGCCAGCGCTGCAGCCGCTTGAGCAAATCGCTCGCCTGGCTCGCCCGTGCGTTCCTGAACTCGGGGCGCTCGTAGATCGCGGCAAGGCCGTCGACCTCCGAGGCGGCCTGGAAACGATCGTCGATCGCGCAGGCCGCGTCGCGCTGCTCGGCTGGGAGCTCATCACCCACCGGACAGGCCGAGATCACCAACGCGAGCACCAGGCTCACGCAGCCACCGGCTTCGTCGCCAGCTCGAGATCGAGCCCTTCACGGCGCACGCGCATGTCGACGTAGAAGACGACCTGAAACACCACGTACAGCGGCGTCACGACCGCGCCCGCCACGACCTGCAGCAGCTGCGCCGGAACGACGAGGGCCTGCGGCGCCGTGCCTGCAGCGGCTCCCGTCAGCTCACCGAACATCGCCTTGATGATCAGCTCGGGAATGCCTGTGACGAGCCCCACCACGGTGAGGATGAAGGCGATGATCGAGATCAGCAGGGTCAGTCTTCCCTTCACCAGGCCCGCGAACCCGGGCCCGACGCGGCCACTCGACAGCGCGTCCGTGCGCCGGAAACAGCCCACTGCCGAGACCTCTTCGACCGCCAGCACCTGCGAGATGAGCACGAAGCGGATGAGGAACCAGAGCACCAGCACCAGTCCCCCCGCGAGCACGAGCACCGTCCCCAGCAGCGCGACGCCAGCTCCAGCCTGCTGGCTGTTTCCAAGCGCCAGGTAGATTCCCGCGCCCGTCGTCGCCAGACCCGGCAGCATGAACAGCACACCCACCAACAGGGTCCACCCCAACGTCAGCAGCAGCACGCCGAGCGTGGGCCCCACTTTTCGGACCGCCAGGCGCATCGAGTCGGCGATCGAGGGGGCTCCTGCGCTCGTCACCCGTGGGAAGACGAAGGCGCTGATGGCGACGCCCGAGACCTGACTGACGAAGAAGTTCACCAGCACGACGACCGCCACGCTGATGGCGATGGGCCACACCTGCGGCATCCACGTGCTGGGGTCGGCCTTCATCAGCTCGAGGGCCTGAACGGGGTTTTTTGCCGCAGGCAGCGTGCGATCGATGAGCAGCTCGATGCTCTTGAGCGAGATGTACTGCACGAGCTGAAAGCCCAGCAGCAGCTGGAACAACGCCTTCCAGTTGGAGCGCCACAACGAGGTGGAGCGGTCGACGATCTCTCCGATGGAGAGCGGCTTGAGTGCCATGGGTCGGGCGGCAGCCTACTTGAGCCGCCATGCCTGTCGACGACGACTGAAGCTATGCTAGGGCCCTTCGCCGGGGCGGCAGGCCGGGAGCACGTCACACAGCCCGCCCCTTGCTACGAGCGGAAGGTTCCATGCGTTTGCGTCTCCTGTGGGTTGCGGTCGCGGTGGGTGGGTCGTTCCTCGTTACCTCAGCGTCGTGCGGCATGCCCAATCGGTGCAGCGCGTCGACGTGCACCACGGGGTGCTGCGACATCAGCGGCCGCTGCGTTCAAGGCAACACGAGCTCGCAGTGTGGAGCGCGCGGCTCGACCTGTTCGTCGTGCACGCTCGGCCAGACCTGTGACCTCGGCGTCTGCAAGGGCGGCCTCGGCAGCGGCGCAGGAACGTCGGGCACCGGTGGCGGATCGAGCGGAACGGGCGGCGGCTTCGCGACGGGTGGCGGCGTTGCGACGGGCGGCGGTTTCGCGACTGGCGGCGGCTTCTCGACGGGTGGTGGGTTCTCGACCGGCGGTGGCTTCTCGACTGGTGGCGGCACGACCGGCTGCAACACCTCGAACTGTCCTGGCTGCTGTGACTTTGCGGGCCAGTGCCAGCAGGGCAACACCACGACTGCCTGCGGAAGCCTCTCGACCACCAGCGGCGTGTGCGTGCAGTGCGCGGGCGCGCAGACCTGTACGGCCAACCGCTGCGTGAATGGCGGCACGGGCGGCGGCTCACCCACTGGCGGTGGCGGCCCTCCGAACTGCCCCAACGGCTGCGTCTTCAACGGCAGCACCTGCCTCCAGGCGGGAACGACCCAGCAGAACAACAGCCTCTGTGGCTTCGCCGGAGCGGTCTGCTTTGCCTGCACCTCACCGAACAACACCTGCTCGAGCGGCTTCTGCATTCCTGGCGGCACGGGCGGCGGCAGTCCTCCGGTCGGTGGTGGTTTTGCGACGGGCGGCGGGTTCGCGACGGGTGGCGGGTTCGCGACGGGTGGCGGCTTCGCAACGGGTGGCGGTTCTCCCACTGGTGGCGGCAGCTCGGGCACCTGCACGACCCTCAGCGGCGTGGGAACGTTGCCCGGCGGCTCGTGGTCGCTGGATCTTGCGGAGTACAGCACCTTCAGTGGAGGCGCCTACAACGCGGCGTCGTTCGTCACGACTGGGACCAACGCCCTGATCTTCGAGCTCGTTCGCCCCACCGGCCAGACCGTCAGCGTTCCGTTCTCGGGCGCGTTCACCACTGACAACTACACCAACTGCGTGGCGTGCCTTCGCTACCTGCAGACCTGCGCGTCCGACCTGACTGGCTGTCAGAAGGTCTACCTGGCCCAGTCGGGAAGCGTCTCGTACCCGACCGCCACGGCGAGCGCGACCACGGGCACCTTCTCGGGCTCGGTGAGCAACGTGACCCTCGTGGAGTGGAACCCGACCAGCGACACCGCGGTCTCTGGCGGTGCGTGTCTGACGCTCCCGAGCTCCACGTTCAGCGCGAGCTGGTGATCAGCTGAGCGGCGGCCTGCTTCGGATCGTCTGCCTGAAGCACCGCTGAGATGACCGCGACGCCGGCTGCCTTCATGGAGCCGGCGTTCGTCATGTCGACACCTCCCAACGCGAACGCAGGGCAGGGGAGCGCGCGAGCGAGGCGTTCGAAGCCCTCCACGCCAAGCGGTGCTCGGGTGTCGTTCGGCTTCGAGCCCGGTCGGAAGACGGGGCTGACGAGCGCGAGATCGGCGCCGACGGTCGAGGCTGACTCGTCGTGGACCACGCAGGAGATGAGTCCGCCGAACCTGGGGCGAACATCGCTCGGTCTCAGGGACCGGCTGGTGCAGTGCAGGTTGGCGTTCAGCGCGAGGGCGACGTCGAGGCGACTGTTGATGAAGAGTGGAGCGTTGGCCGCACGACACACACGGTCGAGCGCGAGGGCTTCTTCGAAGAAGAGACGATCGGTCGCTCCCGGGTGGCGGTGTTGAACCGCGATGCCTGGACCAGCCTGGAGCGCCGCTTCGACCCGAACGAGCAGATCGTTGAGCGCCCAGTCGGTGATGACGATCAGCGAGAACGGCAGCTGCTTCACTGGTGAACGAGGCCGTGCATCGGGCTCGAGGCCGAGGCGTACGCCTTCATCGGAATGCGGCCTGCGAGGAACGCGTCGCGGCCGGCCTCGACGGCGAGTTTCATCGCGCGGGCCATGCGAGCGGGCTCCCGTGCGCCGGCGATGGCGGTGTTCATGAGAATGCCGTCGCAGCCGAGCTCCATCGCGATGGCCGCGTCGCTCGCCGTCCCCACGCCAGCGTCGACGATGACGGGCACCTTCACGCTCTCGATGATCAGTCGAAGGTTGTGCGGGTTGCGAATGCCGAGGCCCGAGCCGATCGGTGCGGCGAGCGGCATCACCACCGCGCAGCCGGCGTCTTCGAGCTTCTTCGCGATGATGACGTCGTCCGACGTGTACGGCAGCACCACGAAGCCGTCCTTCACGAGGCGGCGGGCGGCTTTGACGGTCTCTTCCACATCGGGGAACAGCGTCTTCTCGTCGCCGAGCACTTCGAGCTTCACCCAGGTCGACAGGCCGAGCTCTCCGGCGAGGTGGCAGGTGCGAATCGCGTCGTCGGCGTTGTAGCAACCGGCGGTGTTGGGCAGCAGCTTGAAGCGGTTGGTGTCGATGAAGGAGAGCAGTGACTGCTCCTTCGGGGCTTTCAGATCGAGCCGGCGCACGGCGACCGTCACCATCTCGGCGCCCGAGGCTTCGTGACAGGCCTTCATGACTTCATGGCTCGGGTACTTGCCGGTGCCGATGATGAGGCGCGAGTTGAAGGTGTGGCCGGCGATGGTGAAGGGCTTGTCGTGGTGCATGGGTTCTCCGGGTCAACCGCCGCCGACGAAGGTGACGATCTCGAGACGATCGTTCGGCTTGATGGGTGTCTGCGCGTGACGGGCTTTGGGGACGACCTGTTCGTTGAGCTCGACGGCCACGCGGCGCAGGTCGATGCCGAGCGTGGTGAGCAGGGCGGTGATGGTCACACCGTCGGCGATCTCGCGGGGCTCTCCGTTGATCACGACCTGCATGAGGGCGTTCTGCACCCGGCGGGGAAGGGGAGCAACCGGTTTGCAGATGAGCCGGGTAGTGTGCGCGCCATGCGGCTTGCGTTGCTGGCTCTTCTGCTCGTCGGGTGTTCGGCGCCGTCACAGGTCGACGCGGGAGATCCCTTTCTCAATCGTGGACCGTACGCCTCGGGCAGCCGACACCTGTCGATCACGACTGATGCGGGAAGAACGCTGCCCGTCGAGGTCTGGTACCCCGCGACCGGAACCACCGGCAGCTTCCCCGTCGAAGCGTTCGAGGACGGCGCGCGGCGAACGCAGCTTGCGAGCTGGATCTCGCAGGCGCCCGAAGCGTGCACACCGAGAACCGCGCACTCGACGAGAGACGCGCCCGCCGCGGACGGAACGTTTCCACTGCTCGTCTTCTCGCACTGCACCGAGTGTTTCCGCTTCAGCCTGCACACCGTCGCCGAGCACCTCGCGTCCCACGGCTTCGTCGTCGCTGCGCCCGATCACGTCACCAACACGCGCTTCGATGGCGGCGCTCCGCTCACCAACGCCTTCCTCGAGGTTCGCGCCTCGGACATCTCGGGTGTGATCGACTCGATGAGCACCAACGCGCAGGTCGACCCGACCCGCATCGCCGTCTTCGGTCACAGCTTCGGAGCCGTCACTACCGCCAAAGTCGTCGAACGCGATTCGCGCGTGCGTGGAGGCTTCCTCATCGCCGCGCCCGCCGACAGTCCCATCCTCAACGCCGGCGCGCTGCCTCGCATCACGAAGCCGCTCAGCTTCCTGCTCGCCATGGAGGACAACTCCATCTCCTTCCTCGGCAACGAGTTCATTCGCGACAACTTCACGAAGGGGCAGCGTCCGACCTGGCTCATCGAAGTCGAGAACGCCGGCCACTGGAGCCCCTCCGACATCGCGGGTCTCGGGGGCTCGTACCTGCCGGGCTGTGGCGATGGCGTGCGCGATCTCGACGGCGGCGTCTTCACCTACGTCGACAACGAGCTCGGCCGGCAGATCACGAAGCGCTCGGTCACCGCGTGGGCCACGTTCCTGCTCAAGGATGATGCGGCAGCGGCCACCGCGCTCTCGACCGAGACACCAGCAGGCGTCGTGCACGTTCGTTCGAGGCGCCCATGATTGACCTCGACGAACTCCATCGCCGCGTTCCCATCGCCGACGGCCACGCCGACTCGCTGATGTGGAACCGCGATCTCACGAAGGCCTCCGACGAAGGCCACGTCGACTTCCCGCGCCTGCGTGAGGCGGGCGTGAAGATTCAGGCGTTCACCATCGTGACCCGCGGCCTGCCCGTGATCGACGGCTTCCCGCTCTTCATGCTGAAGGAGCGCTGGCCCGCCGAAGCGCGCGCGAGCGAGTGGACGAGGTGCTCCTTTCAGGTCGATCGGCTCGAGCACTTCTGCGCCACCTCGAGCGGGCTCGCTGCCATCGCCGGCACGAAGGTCGGCCTCGAGTCGAACTTGAGAGAAGGCCGCATCTCCGCGGTCATCGGCATCGAAGGGGCGCACGCGATCGAAGGGCAGGTCGATCGCGTGAAGACGCTCTTCGATCGCGGCGTGCGCTTCATGTCGCTCACGCACCTGTCGAACAACGAGCTCGGAGGCACCTCGACCCCGATGATGGGCAACCGCCCGCTCACGCCGCTGGGCCGCGAGACGCTCGACGCGATGGCTGCCTCGGGAATGGTCATCGACGTCGCGCACGCCTCACCTGCGATGTTGCCCGAGCTGCTCTCGCACCGAACGATTCGGCCGTTCTGCAGTCACGCCGGCGTGCAGGGCGCGACGAAGCTCTGGCGCAACCTCGACGACGCGACGCTGAAGGCCATCGCCGACAAAGGCGGAGTCGTCGGCATCATCTTCGCGCCCCAGTACATCGGAGGCCGGCAGTTCACCGACGTCGCGCGGCACATCGAGCACGCGGTGCAGGTGATGGGAGAAGAAGGTGTCGCGCTCGGCAGCGACTTCGACGGCATGATCCCGCTCCCTCAGGGCATGCGTGACGTTCGCGACCTCAAGAAGCTCACGCAGACGCTGCTCGATCGGGGCATGACGGTGCGCGTCGTCGAGAAGGTGCTGGGGCACAACTTCCGCCGCTTCTGGTCAGAGGTTCTTGCTTGACGCGCTGAGCGCGCGGGTCGATGGTGCGCGCGCTTTACGGGCCGACCACTCGCAGCTCCCTTCCCCAAATGCGCCACCTCCTGTTCGTCTCCACGCTCATCACCAGTCTGTTCGCCGTCGGCTGCGGCACGCCCAAGGCGGGCGACACCTGCAACGTCACCGGCTTCCTCTGCGCGAGCGGCACCGCGGCGCTCGAGTGCAAGGTCGGCAAGTGGGTCGAGCTTCCCTGCAAGGGCACCAACGGCTGCAAGCGTGAAGGCGACGTCGTGAAGTGCGACATGACCGGCAACGTCGAGAACGACGCCTGTGCGTCGTCGGCCGAGCGCAAGGGCCTGTGCACGTCGGACGGCAAGGCCACCCTCGAGTGCCTCGACGGCACGCTGAAGAAGACGAACACCTGCCGCACCTGCATGGTCAGCGGCGAGACCGTCGTCTGCCAGCCGTGAGCTGATGCGCTGGGCCGCTCTGGCGCTGCTCCTTTCCTGTGGAACGAAACCGCAGCCGTGCGACCGCACCTCGTGCGCCGTCGGTTGTTGTGATTCGCGCGGGCTCTGCGTCTCGGGGCTGAGCGACTCCGCGTGTGGAGAGCGCGGGGCTGCGTGCGAATCCTGCCCGAGCTCGTCGGTCTGCCAGGCGGGTCGTTGCGGCTTCGTGAGCGGCGCTGGCGGAGGCTCTGCTGATGGCGGCGTGGTCGATGCGGGTGTTCAGCTCGGCGGCGCGTGCTCCCAGGTCGGCTTCTTCTGCTTCAGCCCTTCGGCTGCGCTCGAGTGCAAGGTCGGCACATGGGTCGGGCTTCCCTGTCGAGGGCCGGCGGGGTGCGTGGTCGATGGTGGGACCACGAGCTGCGACATGAACGGCAACCTCGAAGGAGATGCCTGTGCGTCGTCGGCCGAGCGCAAGGGCCTGTGCACGTCTGACGGAAAGGGCACCCTCGAGTGCATCGACGGGATGCTGAAGAAGACGAATGTCTGTCGCGCCTGCATGGTGAGCGGCGACATCGTCATCTGCCAGCCGTGAGCCGAAGGTTCTCCTGGCCACCTCTCAGGCGAGGATGCGCAAAACCATCGGCTGAACTTCGATCCACACCCTCCGACCCGTCGGATGAACTTCATCCGGAGCCTCCGACCCATCGGATGAAATTCATCCGGAGCCTCCGACCCATCGGATGAACTTCATCCGAAGCCTCCGACCCATCGGATGAACTTCATCCGGAGCCTCCGACCCATCGCATGACTTCATCCGGCGTCTCCAGTGCACGCGGATGAACGAAACGCATCTCGCGACGCAGCGACGGCGTCAGAAGCGGGTGGCGAACTGCTCGAGCAGCTTCTTGAACGCGTCCGGCTGCTCGAGGTTCGTCAGGTGCGCGGCGTCAGGAACGATCTCGAGCTGTGCGCCGCTCACGAGGTCGGCCATCACCTTGGCCTTCTCGGGGGGAGTGATGCCGTCGAGCGCTCCGACGATCACCAGGGTCGGCCCGGCGAACCGCGCGAGCAGCGGCTTCGCGTCCGAGCGGAGCGCCATGCCTCGTGACGCCGCTGCCACCGCCTCCGGCTTCTGCCGCAGCATCAACGCTTCGACGCGTGATCGAACGGCAGCAGGCGCATTGGGCGCGAGCAGCTTCGGCAACATGCCCGACGTCAGCCCGGCGACCCCATTCGCGAGCACATCCTGCGCGACCGTCTCGCGCCGTGCCTTGCCCGCCTCGTCATCGGGAAACGACTGCGTGTCGATCAACACCAGCCCGCGGACCCGACCTGGATCGAGACGTGCCAGCGCGAGCGCCACGTAGCCGCCCATCGAGACGCCACCGACCACCGCGGCCGGGAGCTTCAACGCATCGAGTAGCCCCAGCGCGTCTTCGGCCATCGCCTCCATCGTCGCGGGGCCTTCACACAACGCGCTGCCACCGAACCCGCGATGATCCGGCGCGATGACGCGAAAGCCCTTCGGGGGCGACTCGAGCTGCGGCCAGAACGACTCCGACGAGAAGGGAAAGCCGTGGAGCAACAACAACGGCGTGCCTTCACCACGATCTTCGTATGCGTAGCTGCGCCCGCTCAGCGAGATCACGTTCGGCATGGTCACCACCAATCCTTGTGTTTGAACCAGCCCACCATGCCCAGCGGCACCACGGCCATGATCGTCAGCATCACGTAGAAGAAGGGCGGTGTGCCGAGCACGTCGAAGTTCTGGCCGAAGAAGCCGACCACGAACGACAGCGGCAGGAAGATGCTCGCCAGAATCGTCAGCTGCTTGGTGATGTCGTTGGTGCGGTTCGCCACCACCGAGAGCCACGCGTCCATCGCGTTGCCGAGCAGGTCGCGGTTGGTGTCGATCTGCTCGTAGATGCGCACGAGGTGGTCGTAGACGTCGCGGAAGTAGATCGTGGTGCGCTCATTGACGCCTGGAATGCCCCGTCGGGCGAGCAGGCCCACCACGTCACGCTGTGGTGACATGACCTTTCGCACCAGCACCAGCGTGCGCTTGAGCTCGAAGATCTGCTGCATCATGCCGCGCTTGGGCGACTCGAAGATCTCGTCCTCGAGCGTGTCGAGCGCGTCGGTGAACGCCTCCATCACCGGAAAAGCGAGGTCGACCTGCGCGTCGGCCAACAGGTACGCCACGAAGTCGACCCCTCGCCCGAGCGTTCCCACGGGATCAGCGTCGATTCGTTTGTGCACGGCCTCGATCGCGAGGTGGGCTTTCTCGTGCACCGTGATCACCCAGTCGGGCCCGAGGAAGAAGTGCAGCTCGTGCATGATGACGTCGGTCAGCTTCGCGTCGGCGCACGAGAACCCCTGGAGCACGATGAAGAGATGCCCCGGGTACTCCTCGAGCTTGGGCCGCTGATCGAGGTGCATGCAGTCTTCGATCGCCAGCTTGTGCAGGCCGTAGCGCTCGGCGAGCTTGACGAGCGTCGCCTCGTCGGGCTCCTGCACGTCGATCCACTTCGGTCCATTGACTTCGAGCAGCTCTTCGCCGCCTGAGCGGGCTTTTCCGTCTTCGAAGACGCGAACGCGCAGCATGTGTGCGCGTGACCTCAACACGATTCTTCGCCGCCGGGCACGTTCGATCTTATGGTCGGGGCGCTGTGGAACGGCTGCTCCCACCCCGCCTCGGTGCCCTGCTCGCGCTCGAGAGTGATCAGTCCTTCGCGGGACGGCTGGGTCGCGTGCTCGAGGCCGCAGCTCGCGCCATCGACAAGCTCGGTGACCTCGAGCTCATCAAATACGAAGACGCGCCCATCGATGCGTCGGCCGATCTGTCGCTCTGGGAAGAGCTGGCCCCCGTCGTCGGGTCGACCATCGCCGACGTGAACGCCCTGCTGTCCGAGCTGGCCTCACAGTTCCCCGAAGGAGAGCTCGAGGTCGATGAGCGGCACTCTGGCGTGGACGCGGCCCTGCAGCGTGGGTCGACCGAGCTTCGCGGAGAGGTCAGCGCGTTCGGCATGCGCGTGCGAGACCCCTCCGTGGTGGGCGATCGCTGGAACCTGATTTCAGAGCTGCAGAGCTTCCGCTACCGCTTCCGCGATCGCATCGGCGCCATGGTGTTCGATGCCGCGCAGCAGCTCTCTGATTGCCGACGCCGTGAGGTCGACCCGGGCTACGACGAAGAGCTGGCCGCGACCCTCGTCGTTCGCAGCACCACCGCCGATCTCCGCCGCCTCATGCGCTCCCGCATTCACAAGGTGTCAGAGGCGGGGCCCGAAGACGTCGAGTGGAACGCGCGGCAGATCGAGAAAGAGCTCAATGCCTTCGGTCGAACGGCGGCGTGGCGGGCCCTTCGCGCGCACGACAAGAAGGCCATTCTCGAGTTCCGCACCCGGCTGAAGGAGATCTCGCAGCCCGATCTGAACAAGCTCGACCTGCTGTCGCTGCTCGAGCCCTTCGTCGAGTTCTGCGACAACTTCGACGCCATCAACCGCCGTGAGCTGCTCATTCAGCACGACCAGGAAGTGCTGGCGACGATGGGCGTGACGCTGGAGCGCGCCGTCAACGCAGGCACCGACTCCGACGCTTTCCAGGCCTTCACCGAGGCCGTCGGCGTGGCGCAGGCCATGTACGGCAAGAACGGCGACTTCGATGGCTTCCTGCGCAAGCTGCGCAAGACCCCCGTGACCGTCGACACCGTTCGCGCCGAGGTCGAGCAGTTTCTCGTGATCATGGCGAACCTGTCGGCGGTATGAGAGCGGCGTGTTGCCGCTCGCCCAGGCCGATCTCTCCTCCGTTCGTGCCGTCTTCTCCGATGTCGATGGCACCCTGACGAGCCGCGGGCAGCTGACGTCGTCCACGCTGCGCGCCATCGAGTGGCTCACCGCCCATCAGGTGCAGGTGGTGCTGGTCAGTGGGCGGCCTTCGGGCTGGGGCGAGTGCTGGGCCAGGCAGCTGCCCGTCGCGGGAGTCATCGTCGAGAACGGCGGGCTCGCGTACGTGCGGCGCAAGGGCCAGCTCCACAAGGTCTACGCCGAGGCCGACTCCGTTCGGCTGAAGAACCGCGCCGCCCTCGAGCGGCACGTCGCCGCGGCGCTGAAGGCCGTGAAGGGCGCGCGGCTCTCGATGGACTCCGTCGCCACCGAGGTCGATCTCGCCATCGACTACGCAGAGGAGTCGTCGCTGGGCCCGAAAGGCGCCGACGCGCTCGAGGCGTTTCTCTCGAAGCGGGGCGTCACCGCGGTGCGCTCGTCCGTGCACGTGAACTGCTGGCTCGGGCCGTTCGACAAACGCACCGCGGTCGAGTCGTTCCTGCGCACCGAGTGGAAGACGAAGCTGCAGAAGACCGAGCGGCGCTTCGTGTACGTCGGAGACTCGTTCAACGATCAACCGCTGTTCCAGGCGTTCCCGCTCTCCATCGGGGTCGCCAACGTGAGGCACGTGCTGGACCAGCTCACCCACCCGCCGAAGTTCGTCACCCGCGCACCCGAAGGAAAAGGGTTCGGCGAGGTGGCAGACGCCATCGGCCGCGCTCGTCGGGCGCAGAGAGGCAGTTCATGAGTCACCTCGCGAGGCTCGAGCTGAAGTCGGGGCTCGGCCGTCATCTGCGCGCCGGCCACCCGTGGGTCTTCAAGAAGGGGCTCGCGAGCATTCCGCGCCTGCCCGCCGGCAGCGTCGTCGATCTCGTCGATGGACACCGCTTCGTGGCGCGCGGCTACTTCGATCCGTTCTCGGCCATCGCGGTGCGCGTGCTCACGCTCGATCCGAAGGTGGAGATCGACGAGGCCTTCTTCGAGCAGCGCATCGGCCGCTGTGTGAAGGCGCGGCTCGACCTCATCGACCTGTCGGGAACGAACTCGTACCGGCTCGTGCACGGCGAAGGTGATGGCCTGCCCGGTGTGGTGATCGATCTGTACGCGGGCTGGGCGGTCATGAAGCTGTACTCCGCTGGCCTCACGCCGTACCGCCCGCTCATCGTCGACGCGCTGGTGAAGACGGTGCCGGGGCTCAAGGGCGTGATCGGCCGCGACGAGGTGGGCCGTGACGACGCCGACGTCGATGAGCACAAGGGCAATGGGCAGGTGTTGTGGGGCGAGGCGGCTCCGAACCCGCTGACCATCGAGGAGCGCGGCGCGAAGTTTCTCGTCGACGTCTACGCTGGGCAGAAGACGGGGTTCTTCCTCGATCAGCGCGAGAACCGGTTTCTGTTGCGTCGGCTCGGCAAGGGCCGCGACGTGCTCAACTGCTTCTGTTTCTCGGGCGGCTTCTCGGTGAACGCGGCGCTCGGTGGCGCGAAGAGCGTGTTCTCGGTCGACCAGGATGCCGACGCCATCGCGCTGGCGCGTGAGAACTTTCCGCTCAACGGGCTCGAGCCGGCCACGCACGACTTCCTCGCGGCCGACGTGTTCGAGCTGCTCGAGTCGTTCAAGCAGGAGGGCCGCACCTTCGATCTGATCGTGCTCGACCCGCCCGCGTTCGCCAAAAGCCAGAAGGCCGTCGAGAGCGCCGTCGCGGGCTACGCGTCGCTCAATCGTCAGGCGCTCGCGCTGCTTCGACCGGGCGGTCTGCTCGCCACCGCTTCGTGCTCCGCGCGCGTCACCCAGCAGATGTTCCTCGATGCGGTTCGCGAGGGCGCGTTCAACGCCGGTGTCGATCTCACGCTGGTGGAGGAGCGCTATCAGCCGCCTGATCACCCCATGCGCCTGCAGTTCCCCGAAGGCAGGTACTTGAAGTTCCTCGTGCTTCAGTCGCGCGATCTCTGAGCAGTTCCTTTTGCACTCGCCATCAGGGTCACGTGTCAGACGGGGTGCGAAAGCGTTGACTTGGCTTTGCATGTAGGACAAACCGCCGCCCGCTGTTTCGGGCCATTCCACCGAAGGGGAAATAATGAATTCCGTGAAGCTTCTGGGCGCCGTTGCGGCGGCCCTCGTCGTCACCACTGGGTGCAACACCGGTCAGCCGCGCATCTGGCGCGTCGCGTACGACACCAGCCGGTTCGTCTTCGTCGACAACGCGCAGTGCTACGTGTCGAAGCGCGTTCCTCAGGCCCGCACGGCGCAGTCGAACTACCGCCGCGACGCGAACTGGGTGATCTGGGACGGTGTCTCGGACGCCAACGGCCGCCCGAAGCAGTACCTCGACATCGGCACCCCTGACTTCAAGCTCGGTGACGCGCCCCGCGTGGTCGTCGAGGACGCCATCGAAGGTGATGCCGAGCAGCGCTCGTTCGTCGCTGAGCGCCAGGTCGCCAGCCTCGGCCCGATCTCCTGCCAGGGCTGCGGCACGCAGGCCTGCCGTGAGTCGTGCGGCCAGACGGCGCGCAACGCCATCGAGACCCGCATCGGTCAGATCACGGTCGCCTGGGACAGCTACAACCCGGCCGCCACGGGCGTCATCAAGGTGAACTCGACCTACCGCTGCGTCGACAACGGCGCGATGCTCCAGGACCAGTGCCCCCAGATTCAGCGCCAGGAGCAGCCGGCGACGGACGCGGCCGAGTGCCAGGTCGAAGTTCCCTTCGTGGCCCGCCGCATCGACGCGGCCCAGAACACGAACTACAGCAACACGGGCTGCGACGGCCCGGCCTGCGGCAACTAACAGTTCGTCTCTCTGCTTTGGTTGAAAGGTGCGGCGGTCAGAGTTCGACTCTGGCCGCCGTTTTCCTTTTGGAGCTCACCGATGGTGATGAAGGGGCAGTTCCTCGAACGCCCGACGCTCATTCCGTTGCCGAACGGGTTCGTGCTCGAGGGCGTCTCGCATCGCGGCTCCCGTTCGCCTGGCGTGCTGGTGCTGCCTCCGACGCCCGCTGAAGGCAGCGGCATGGATCATGTCGTCGGGGCCGAGATCGCCTTTGCCGTCTCTCAGGCGGGTCATCAGTGTCTGCGCTTCAACTTCCGTGGCATCGGCGGCAGTCAGGGCAAGCGCTCCGACACCGACGCCGAGCTGCTCGAAGACGCCATCGCAGCCTGGGAGCTCGCGAGAGACAACGCCGAGGGCGAAGCGCCACTGCTGGTGACGATCGGCGGGTCGGATCGCATCGGGAAAATGCTCGTCGAACGCCAGCGGGTCGAGGGGTGGGCGCTCATTCATCCCTCGCTCCAGCCCTTCGATTCGCCGACCCCACTCATCGTCGTGCTCCCCGAGCTCGAAGGCCCAAAGGCCCGGCAACAGTGGAGCGCCCGCCTGGACGAGGGAGCCCTCACGCTCGTGATGGGCTCCGATCGCAGCTATCACCGCAATCTTCCTCAGGTGGGCAAGGCGCTCGTCGCGTTCGCCAGACGGGTGGGGGCCTCGACTGGGAACCCCTGAGACACATTAGGCTTCCAACACTTCACGCAACTTCACGGCGTGCTCTGGAACAGTCAGAGAGATCCAATCGTTTCCTCGTTCGTTCGTTCGCTGCACAGGCTCCCTATGCGCACTCCCAGACTCGCGATCGCCGTTGGTGCAGTCACCCTCATGATGCTGGCTGGTTGTGATCGGAAGGCCGAAGAGGCCACCGTCTCGCTCGACCGCCCGGCCATCGACGTCTCGGCGCAGGCCGACGATGTCGCCTACCACCTGCCTGAGGTCGTGGTCGTCGACTTCGAAGACGGCACCACGAAGGATCAGTTCGACGCGCTCGAGAAGGACTGGGGCATCGACCTCGAGCTGGCCGACGAGGAAGAGGGCGTCGACAGCGCCATCACCGTTGGCACGTTCCAGGGCGACGTCGCGACGCTGCTGGGCACCATTCGCCAGAACGCGAAGGTCGAGAACGCCGAGCCGCTGATGCGCTTTTCGGCCAGCTTCGTTCCCAACGACCCGGCCTACGAGAAGCAGTGGAACCTGAAGATGATCAACATGCCCAAGGCGTGGGATCGGGTGAAGGGCAAGGGCGTGGTGGTGGCGGTGCTCGACACGGGCGTCGCGTACGAAGATCACGACGACTTCCGCCAGGTGCCCGACCTGCGCGGCACGAAGTTCGTCGAGGGCTACGACTTCGTGAACAAGGATCGTCACGCCAACGACGATCACGGTCACGGCACGCACGTCGCGGGCACCATCGCGCAGGCCACCAACAACGGAGAAGGCGTCGCGGGCGTCGCGTTCGAGGCCGCCATCATGCCGGTGAAGGTGCTCGATCACTTCGGCGGCGGCACCTCGGCTGACATCGCCGACGCGATTCGCTGGGCGGCTGATCACGGCGCGAACGTCATCAACATGTCCCTCGGTGGTGGCGGGCGGTCGGCGGTGATGGAGAAGGCCGTCGAGTACGCGCGCAAGAAGGGTGTGGTCGTCGTGTGCGCGGCTGGCAACGGTGGCCGTGGCATCGTCGAGTACCCCGCCGCGTATCCCGGCTCGGTCGCCGTCGCGGCCGTGGGTCCCGCCGGTTCGCGCGCTCCGTACTCGTCGTGGGGCAAGGAGCTCGACATCGCCGCACCCGGTGGCGACAAGTCGCAGGGCGAAGAGGCGGGCATCATTCAGAACACCATCGACCCGCAGGACGTGAGCCACGCGGTCTACGCCTCGTACCAGGGCACCTCGATGGCCACGCCGCACGTCGCGGGCCTCGCCGCGCTGCTGTTCTCAGCTGGCGCGAAGAACCCTGACCAGGTCGAGAAGGCGCTGTTCGCCTCTGCTCATCCGCCGAAGGGCGCGACGGGGTGGACCGATCAGTACGGCCACGGCGTGATCGACGCGGAAGCCGCGTTGCAGGCCCTGAAGAAGATGGGCGCAGCGAGCGAGCTCAACGAGCTGCTGCCCACGGAGGTCCAGGTCGCCAAGCAGGAGCCTGAGGTCACCACCGCCGACGTCACGGCGTTCAGCTACGGCGCGATGGACTGGAAGCCGTTCGCCTTTGGCGCGGCGATGCTCGCGTTCGTGCTCCTCACGCTCGGCAAGAAGGAGCGCCCGGGCTACCTCAACGTGTTCGCCTCGCCGGGCTTCCTGATTCCGCTCGTGCTCACCACGATGGGTGTCTTCTTCGTGCGGTGGGTCGCCCCGGCCAACGAGCTGACGACCTCGTTCGTCATTCCGATTCCCGACTGGCTCAACAAGATCATCTTCGGCCGTGGCTCGCTGGCGAACCCGCTCGTCTACAGCGCGCTGGCGCCCATCGTGCTCTCGTTGTTGGCCATCAAGCTCAAGGGCATGCGGCACGCGGTCGGTGGCCTCGCCATCGGCTTCGCGGGAATCCTCGCATACACGGCCTGGGCGAAGGCTCCGGCGCTCGCGTGGCTGCCGTTCACGTTCCTCGCGATTCCCTGGCTGGTCGTGAACGCCATCATCTGTCTCTTCCTCGCGCGCGCCATGCTCAAGCGCGAGACGGCGTGACGTCATGACCACGATGAAGGGAAGGATTCGCTTCCGCGATCTCGAGACCGGCATCTGGTTGCTCGAGGCCGAAGACGGAAAGCTCTACGTGCTGGCGGGCGGCGACCGGAAGCTGAAGAAGAACGGCGCGCGCATCTCGGTGGAAGGTGACGTCGACGCCGAGTCACCGAACCTCGCGATGGCCGGCCCGCGGTTCGTCGTGAAGTCGTACACGTTTCTCTAGTCGGCCTGCGGTGCGGCGAGCTGCCGCATCGCCTTGTACTCGTCGAGCCCGCCATCACCCGAGCGCACCCTCGCTCGGAGATCCTGCAGGTCCTTCCAGGCAGCGCGCTCACCGTCGCTCGCGTCCTTCTTCGGCGCGGGCACCGGCGTCATCACGTCGATGATGTTGAGCTGAACGCCGCGGCGATCGATCAGTGCCAACGTGACCAGCCCGACCAGCGCTCCCACCATCCACGGCGCGACTGCTTTGAAGAAGGGCGCGAAGGGCGCGACGTCATCGGCTGCCGGCTGCGGAGCCACCCACCAGCTCCACCGCGAAAGCCCGAACGCCCAGCCGATCAACGCAACGTTGCCCGCGACGAACATCGTGGCGACGAGCGGAATCGAGAGATCGCCGTCGTCACCACCCGCCGCAAAGAAGATGACGAGCGAGGTGATGTTGTTGGCCGCATGCGCGCCGATGGCTGGCCACAACGAGCCGCCTCTCCACGCGAGCAGACCGAAGAGCAGGCCCAGCTCGAAGCGCGCGAGGAACCCGACGGGATCGAAGTGCATCAGGCTGAACAACAACGCCGTGACGACGATGGCTCTCGCGATGGGCAGCCGCTCGGCCAGTCCTCGCTGCAGCAGGCCGCGGTAGAAGAACTCTTCGCAGAACGGAGCGGCGAGGCTGATGCCCGCGACGAGAATCGACAGCTCGAGACCGGACTGGCGATCGAACAGGCGCGCGGCGCTGTACCGCTCGACGAGCTCGGCAGGAAAGAACCGCTCCGCCACCCACATGAGCGGCACCGCCCAGGCGGCGTAGTTGAGCGCGCCCAGCACGAAGCCGGCGGCGAGGCCTTTCGCGGGTTGATCCAGGCCAGTCGAACGGAGCGGCGCGCGACCGGTCACCTGCAGCGCCACGAAGGGCACGCCCAGGAACACCACCACCTCGGAGAACCACAGACCCCATGACAAGTTGAAGAACTGGGCCGACGCTCCGACGGTGAGGAAGAGCACCCCCACGCAGAGCAGGCTGACGATGGCGACCTGCCCGAGCGGGGGTCTCCAGAACTGCTCCTGAGCAGGTGGGTCGGAAGGATCGATCACGGCACTCGGAGGGAAATCAGGGCATCGTCGTTATACTGGCGCCCGTCACCGACGCCCCTGCCGATTCGCAGCCCGAAGGAACTTTGTGAACGCGCCAGCCTCGCTCGCCCTCGATGTCAGCTTCTCGGATGCAGCCACCGCATTCCGGCGCTTCTTCGTCGAGCTGCGAGACGCCTTCCTCGAGCGCGAATCGCTCTTCACGCAGATCGAACTCGCGCTGCTGTGCCGGGAGCACTGCCTCATCATCGGCCCGCCCGGCACCGCGAAGTCTGCCGTCGCCAGCGCCGTCCTGGGCCGCATCGTCGACGAGCGATCGAACCAGCCGTCGTTGTTCTCGAAGCAGCTTGCCGAGAACACCGTGCAGACCGATCTCATCGGGCCCGTCGACTTCAAGGTGCTGACCGAAACTGGCCGCACCGAGTACCTGACGGAAGAGGGCATGCTCGGCGCGGTGCACGCGTTCCTCGACGAGGTGTTCGACGGGCGCGACATGCTGCTGCGCTCCATTCTCAACGTGCTGCACGAGCGTGAGCTCAAGCACGGCCGCAAGACGACCGCGGGCCGCTGCGAGTGCGCGTTGATGACGTCGAACCGCTACCTGTCCGAGGTGCTGCAGCGCTCGCCCGAGACGTTGCAGGCCTTCGCCGATCGCATCTCGTTCATCTGCTTCGCGCCGCGTGGGTTCGCGAGGAAGCAGAGCCGGGCGCAGATGTTGTGGCGGGCGAACGCGGGGCAGCGGCCGTCGCTCCATGAGCGGCTCACGCTGCAGCAGCTCGACGTGCTGCAGTCGGCTGTGGCCGCGGTCGAAGTTCCGGCGGTGGTGACCGAAGGGCTCGAGGTGCTCGCCGACACGCTCGAGAAGGAGCTCGTCGCCCAGGTGACGCGCCTGCCCGACTACGTGCCGACGAAGTACTTCTCGCAGCGCACGATGGTGAAGGCGCTGTGGGCGCTCAAGGCCGCCGTGGTGCGCGACCGCATGTACAAGCGCCCCGATCGCAAGCTGGTGGCCGAGGTCGGCGATCTCGCGAACCTCGACTCGTTCTTCCTGCTGGCCGGTCCGCGTGGCGAAGAGCTGGAGTCGTTGCTCAAGGCTGCCGTCGATCCCCGCGAGCGGGCGCAGCTCGAGATCATTCGCGTCGAGCACAAGGCGTTCGACGACTCGCTCACGAAGGTGAAGCCGCTGCTCGAGAAGGCGGCCGAGCGTGAAGCCGCCGAGCTGCAGATGCGTGACGATCTCGCGTCGGCCGAGGCGATGACGCGCACCTGGTCTCCCGCCGTCGCCAGCACCGTCGCCAGCGCGCTCAAAGAGAAGCTCGTGCCCGGCCCACGGCACCCCGAGAACCGTGCCCCGCTCGTGCGTGCTGCCGAGAGCCTCATGGTCGGGCTCGACGCGCGCACCTCGAAGGGCATTTCAGCGCAGACCGAAGCGCGTGGTGGCCTCGCGCTGCTCATCTCGTTCGTCGACGTGCTCGAACTCGTGCGCAAGGTGCCCGAGCTGCAGCCCCGCGTGCCCGCCGTCGCGGTGAACGTACGTGACTACTGCCGACAGGCCTCCGAGCTGATCGCCCTCGCCGCGGAAGGCGCCGAGTTCGAAGAGGGGCTTCGCCTCGAGGGCATCGCAGGGCTCGCGTCGAACATGGCCGAAGAGCTCGCGCGCATCAGCGAGGTGCTCCAGACCTCGGTGGTGGCCGGTGCGGGGCAGCTCGATGCGCGTGGCGAGCTCACGACGATTCGGGAGCGCGTGGCAGTCGCGCTTCGTCGACGATCGACCCGGGCGTTCACGACGCCGGTGCAGGGGCGGAAGAACGACCCGCTGGAGCAGCTGACCCAGGACAGCCGCCGGCTTCGGGATCTCGAGTCCTCGCTCGTCGAGCTGTCGACGGCGCAGCAGGGGCTTCGACTCGAGCTGCTCACGCCGCTCGGTGAGGCCTACGCGCGAGAAGCGCTCACCACCCAGTCGTTCACCCGACTGGAGCAGCTCGTTCGCACGGTCGAAGCCGTGGTCGAGAACCTGGGGCGTGAAGGCGCCTCGGCCGAGGTGTGCATTCGCGGCGTGCGCGAGCTGATCGAGAGCCGCGTGAAAGAGCTCGCCCGTGTCGCGAACCAGCCGCCCAAGCTCTCGGGGCCCGAGGCAGGGCAGGTGGTGAACGGCGAGGCGTACCAGGCGTATCGGCAACAGCTCGTGGCCAACGCGCCCGACGGAGATCTCCTGGCCTTCAAGAACCTGTCGTCGTTGCTCGCTCGGCTGGGCGCTCCTTCGTTGTCGGCGCAGCTGCGAGACGCCCTGGCGACGGGAGAACTCACCTGGCTGCTCTCCCGCGCGCGCTATCTGCGGGCGTGGCTCACCCAGTTGCTCCAGCGCCTGCCCGCCCCGGATCAGGTGAAGGATCGCGCCGAGGCCGAGCGGGCGTTCGAGGTGTTGCTCAAGAGCCGGCTGCCCATGCTCGTCACGCGTGATGGCGAGCTGGCCAAGCTCAAGTCAGCCGCCAACCGTCTCGTCAATGAACCGGGCGAGCGTGGTGAGACCGCCAAGAAGATCGAGTCGTCCATCGAGCTCATCGCCGAGGAGTTCCAGGTCTTCTCGAGGCAGCTGCTCGACGCCCGCGCTGCGGCGAAGTGACGCGCTGACCGATGCTCGCCGAACGCCTCAACGACCTGCGCGCCCGCCTCGATCGGCTCAAGGCCGGTGAGGCGCCTGCGTTGCCGTTGATGGAGCGTCTGCGCTCGCTGGTCCGCGAAGACGACGGCGAGGTGCTGCTCGAGCCGGTGCACGTGCTGCACGCCGAGCTCGATCGGGTCGGCATTCACACCACCGCCGACGCCAAGCTGTTGCGCGAACTCTCGGTCGCGAAGGGTCGGCTTGGTGAGCTGAGCCGGGGCCTGCTGGTGCGCGCTGGCGATGGGCTCTCGGCCCTCGAGCTGGCCGTGCGTGAGGCCGAGCGGCACGCGGCGAGAAAGAAGCTGCAGCCCGGGCTCGTGACGAAGCTCGAGAGTGCGTTCGCGCACCTCGCTCGAATCGTGAAGGTCGCGGCCGTCTTCTCGGCTCCGGTCGGTGTGCCGTTCGACATCATCGCGAAGCCGAGAGCGTCGAGCGGCGCCGTTCCCCACAGTCCTCGGCTCGCCTCCGCCGAGTACTACGCCGATCGCGCGCGCGGGAACGTCGCCGACACCGCGCAGAAGCGGAAGGATCTCGATCTCGCGCACGAGCTGCTCCTTCGCATGAGCGCGGAGGAGCGCAGCGATCGCGAGCGAATGCGGCAGCTGCGCATCGAGGTGTCGGAGGCGCGTGATCGCGTACGCCTCGCGCCCGCCGTGAAGTCCCTGAACGACCTCGTCAAGCACCTTCGGCACACGGCCCGGCGTGATCCCAAGACGGCGTGGCGCTCGATGCGCTCGCTCTACGAACGCGCGGTCGAAGCGGGTGACAAACAGCTCGCCGATCTCGCGCAGCAGGGCCTCGACGCGATGCTGCCCGTCGAGCCGAAGGCCCGCGCGAAGCTGGCCGAGCAGCACGAGCTCAAGCGGCTGCTCAACTGGAAGGAGCCGCAGCTCTCGACGAACGCGACCGCGTCAGAGCAGCTCCCTGCCGGTGGTTCGCCACAGACTGACGCGGTGAACGACGTGCTCGCGCAGCTCGCGTTCGATCTCGACGAGAACCAGCAACGCGCGCTCGAGCTCGCCGCAGGCTGCGCGCGCTTCTTCGACATCGAGGACTCGCTCTCGGAAGAGCTGGTCGAGGCCGAGCTGAAGGCGACGCGTCCCGTGCAGCGCCGCGTGCCGTACCCGACGCAGGTGATGACGTACGAGTTCACCAACAGCCTCGATCAGGTGCACAACTTCGTCGTCAGTCAGCCCGGCAGCATCGTGCTCGACCTCGCCGCCGGCCGGCAGGTGCTGCGCCAGTACCTCGAAGAAGAGCCGCCCCCGAAGCCGAAGCGGGTGATGAAGACGGCCGTGCGCGTGTACGTGCTCGACGCGTCGGGCTCGATGCATGGCGCCCGCGCGCGCTTTCGTGACGCGATCCTCATCGCCGAGCTCAACGCCATTCGGGTGAAGGCGAAGCAGGGCGTGCCGTTCGACCCGCTCTATTTCTCCTTCTTCAACGACACACCCTCGCGCCTGGCGCGGGTCGACTCGGGGCAGGAGGCGACGCGGCAGATCGAAGCGCTCTTCCGCACCTCGCCGGCCGAGGGGCAGACCGACATCACGCTCGCCCTCATGTCTGCCTTCGACTCGATCCGCATGGCGCAGGGACGAGACCCGTACCTCGCGCGCGCGACGGTGGTGTTGGTGACCGATGGTGAGGACGGCGTCGATCTCGAGCTCATTCGCAAGACGCGCAAGCCGTTCGAGGGGCTCGAGTTCGCCCTCTCGTTCATCTCGCTGGGTGAAGAGAACCCCGACCTCAAGTCGCTCATCATCGAGCAGCGGGAAGAGGGGAGCCGCGCGTTCTACCACCACCTCTCCGATCAGGAGATCAAGCTGGCCCGCACCGACTTCGACTCCGCATGGAGGACGCTGCTGCCCGCCGACGTGACGCCCGGCCCAGAAGCGCTGGAGCAGTTGTTGCCTCACCTCGAGGCCCTCGAAGCGCTCGCGTCAGGCCGGGCAGTGAAGCAGCCGCAGCGCCTCGACGGGCAGTTCGACACGTTCTTCCCCGCGAACCCGCCAGTGACGAAGCCGGTGCTCTCGGCGCAGCGCATCGCCGACATTCTCGACGCGGTCGCCGAAGCAGCCTCGCTGGCCTCGATGGACTCACGGTCGAGTGAAGCCGTTGGGCTCGTCACGCATCTGCTCTCGGTCTACGGAATTCCCACGCAGAAGTACCTCGAGGCCATCGGCGGCGACCTGCCTGCCCTGACGGCGGCGCGCAAACGCGTGCGCCTGATCTGCCGGCCCTTCGCGTAGAGTCGCCGGCGGTGTTCGGATTCTTCAAGAAGAAGGCCTCGAAGCCTGCCGTCTCGGACGACCCGCTCGTGGCGTTCGACAGCGTGCTCGAGTCCATGGAGCGTCAGGGTCAGGAGCTGCGCAAGTCGGCCGCGACCCTGCTCACGCTCAAGACGCAGTTCGCCCGCGACGAGGCGCGCTACCAGCAGCAGCTGAAGGATCTCGAAGGCCGAATCTCTGAAGCGGCTGACCTCGGCGACGCGAAGGCCGAGACCGTATTGCGCAACGATCGGGTCGCCACGCAGCATCGGCTCGAAGAGACGCTGAAGGCCCGAGCGCGCGCTGACGAAGACGCGAGCCTGCTCACCTTCGCCGTGCAGGAACACATGTCGCGGCTGGAGTCCTTGAAGGAAGAACGGCTGAGCGCGCAGGCCCGGCTCTCGGCGGGGCTCGTCGTGAGTGAGGCGCTGCAATCACGCGTCGACGAAGTGGAGCGGGTGCTCAAGCTCGATCGCGCCCGTGACGAGATCGAACGCGCCCACGCGCTGGCCGACATCTACCGGGAAGACGTCGAGAAGAAGAAGCCTCAGCGGTAGCCGTTCATCGTCTCGACGTACGTGCGCCACGACTTCGCGATCCACTCGAGGTCTTTCGCGCTCACCTCACGCACGACCTTCGCGGGCGAGCCCATGATGAAGCTCTTCGGCGGAAACACCTTGCCGGGTGTGAGCAGCGAACCCGCCGCGATGAAGCAGTCGTCTCCCACGACCACGTTGTCGAGCACGGTCGAGGCCATGCCCACCAGCACGCGGTTGCCGATGGTGCAGCCATGCAAAATGACGCGGTGGCCAATGGTGCACTCGACACCTACCGTCGTCTTCGAGACGTCTCGCGTGGCGTGGGCAATGGAGCCGTCCTGAAAGTTCGTGCGGGCCCCGAGATGGATCGAACCCGAATCGCCGCGCAACACACAGGTCGGCCACACCGACACGTCTTCGTCCAGCGTCACGTCACCGAGCAGCTCGGCGCTGCCATGCACCCACGCGCGGGAGTGAAGCGTGGGAACCAGACCAGCGTACGGAGTGATCGCCATGCTGCGCTCCTCGCACAAGAGAGTATGGTTCTCCACCGCATGAACACCCTCGCGCGCCTCGCCTCCCTCGTTCTGCTGCTCCCGCTCGTCTCGTTCGCTCAGACCGAGTCCATCGAGCCGAAGGTGATCGTGGTGCCGTACCCCGGCATGAACGACGCCGGCGTGGTGGTCGAGCCCACGCAGACGACCGTGACGCCGCCGGTCGAGCAGCCGCCTCCGCCGCCCACGCCGGTCGAGCCGCCGCCTCCACCGCCCGAGACGCGCACCATCGAGATCAACCCGCCGCCTCCGCCGCAGCCCGACCCGAACCTGGTGCCGAGCAACGACGTGATGGGGACGCCCACCGAGCAGCCCGGCGCGTTCATCGACGGCCACCCGCGTGAAGGCGCGTTCCTCTCGGGCCCAGGCAGCATGACGTTCGTGTTGCACCACACGCTGATGACGGGCCTCGGCGTGCTCGCGACGCAGATGATCCCCCGCGCGGTCGACGCGTACTGCATGGGCCAGATGGGCTGCGTGCAGGACCCGACGAAGTTCACCGGTGAAGGCGCGCGCATCGCGTACCTCGCGGGCTCGCTCATCGGAGCTGGCGTCGGCTTCGGCGCGTCGGCGTGGTGGCAGTTCAACCACTGGATCAGCCACCGCACCGCGAACTTCGGCATCGTGAACTCGTTCGTGGGTGCTGCGTTCTTCGGAGCGCTCACCGACCTCATCGCCATGGCGGCGCCTGCAGCCGATCGCGCCTACGCGGTGACGTGGACGATCTTGATCGGCAGCCTCGCTGGTGCGTGGCTCACGACGGTGATCGGTGGCGGCGACATTCCGCTGAACAAGGGCACGCTCATGGTGTCGGGCGCGGCGTGGGCGATGATCTACACGGCGCTGATCATCGGCATGGTCGCGGCGACGGGCGCAGGTGGCGGCAACATTCGAGTCGGCCTCGACGCGATGATGATCACCCCAGCCATCGGCGCTGCTGCGATGGCGTTCGCGACCCTCAAGTTCAACCCGTCGACGACGCAGATCATGAGAGCCAACCTCTTCGGTGTCGGCGTCGGCGCGGCGGTGTTCCTCCTGTCTGGCCTCGTGCTCGGGCTCAACTGGTCGACCACCGTCGTTCCCTACGTGCTCGGAGCCATCGGCGCGATCGGCGCGAAGACCGTCGTCAGCATCTTCTGGGTCGAGGCGGCCGAGAACCCGAACGCAAATCAACCAGCGGCTCCGGCACCTGGTCCCCAGAACTGGGCGCTGCCCGCGGGCGCCAGTGAGTCGAAGAAGGTGAGCCCCTGGTGGTGAAGAAAGCGCGTTCCCCGCGACGCGCTCCGAAGCAGTCCGCGCCGCCCCCGCAGGAGAAGGTGCTCCAGTACAAGGTCGTCGAGATCTCCAACGTCGACGAAGGCGCGCTCGAGCGCACCGTCAATGACTGGGTTCGCCAGGGGTGGACGTTCGACGGCGTGCAGTTCGCGATGCGCGAGTCGTCGAAGCGCCCGTCGATGGCCTTCGTCTTCTTCACGCGTGAAGGCGTGGCGGAGGAAGAACACCGCTACCGGTCCGACTCAGACGCCGATCGACACTTGCGCCGATTGGTGATCGGGCCCGATGCTGCCGAAGCGAGCGCTGCGGCGCCCGTCGACGCGTGGACGCGCCTGCAACAGCTGGCTGGAGAAGACGAGTAAGTCGATGAGCACCACCACGCGCCCAGGCCTGCGAGTCGTCGGAGAAGAAGAAGGCTCTCCGTACCCGAAGGCGTCGTTGCTGCTCCGTGGGGGCGCGCGGCTCGTCGACGTGTTGATCGCGTGGACGCTGTACCAATCGACCGGCCCCGCCGGCATCGTCATCGCGCTGCTCTACCTGCTCTTCGCCGACGGCATGATTCAGGGGCAGAGCCCGGGCAAGAAGCTGTTCGGCGTGAAGGTCGTCTACCTGCCGAACCGTCAGAGCGCGCGAAACCGCGACTCGGTGCTGCGCAACGCGCCCTTCGGCCTCATCATCATTCTCTCGATGATGCCCGAGCTCGGCTTCAAGGCCTTCGTGGCGGGTATTCTGGTGATCGGCGGCATCGAGGCCGTGAAGTGCTGGCGCGATCGCGACGGGCTGCGGCTCGGCGATCTCTGGGCCCAGACGCAGGTCGTCGACGGCAAAGTCGTCGCCGGTCAGCCGCAGACCGGATCCCTCGCCGAGCCAGCACGCGCTCCGGCACGCTTGAAGGCGACGGCGGAGAAGTCTTCCGATACGTCGCCCACCTGAACTCCATGCGCATCGCGCTCACGCACAACCTGAGGCTGTCTGACTCGGAAGAAGAAGCCGAGTTCGACACGGAAGAAACCGTCAACGCGCTCGCGTCGGCCATCGAACGGCTCGGTCATCGAGTCGAGAAGATGGAGGTCTCGGGCCCGGCGTCGCAATTGGTCGCCCGCCTCGAGGCCTTCTCGCCCGATCTGATCTTCAACACCGCCGAGGGGCGCCGCGGCCGCTTCCGCGAGGCGTTCTTTCCCGCGCTCTTCGAAGAGCTGGGCTTCGCGTACACGGGCAGCGACGCGTACGTGCTCGCGCTCACGCTCGACAAACAGCTCACCAAGCTCGTGCTGCGCGAACACGGCATTCGCACGCCGGGCTGGCAGTTCGTCGAGAAGCCGTCTGACTTGAAGCCCGACGAGCTGCACTTCCCCGTCATCGTGAAGCCGAACTTCGAGGGCAGCTCGAAGGGCATCACGCAGGCGTCCGTGGCCGAGAACGTCGAGAGCCTGAAGAAGAAGGTGGCTGAGGCGCTCGAGAAGTACCCGGCCGGCCTGCTCGTCGAGGAGTTCATCGTCGGCAAGGATCTGACGGTGCCGTTCCTCGAGTATGTCGACAACGACTTCGACGGCGTGCTGTCGCCGGTCGAGTACGTGGTCGATCGCCAGTACACCGACGGCAAGAAGTTCTCGATCTACGACTACGACCTGAAGACGAAGTTCTACGAGTCCGTGACGGTGAAGGCGCCCGCTGCCATCGCGCCCGAGATGAGCGAGCGGCTGCGCAAGGTGGCGCGCACCATCGTGCAGAAGCTCGACTGCCACGATCTGGGCCGGCTCGACTTCCGCCTCTCGGACGCGGGCGTGCCGTACTTCCTCGAGATCAACGCGCTGCCGTCGCTCGAGCCTGGCGCCGGGCTCTACGCTGCCGCCGAGCTCGAGGGCCTGCACTTCGACGCCGTGGTGGGCGCGGTCATCGACAACGCAGCGAAGCGTCACCGCGTGAAGGACAAGGCGCGCAGCTCTTCTCGCCCTGCTCGAAAGGGCCCGCTCCGCGTCGGCTTCACCTTCAACGTCAAGCGCATCAAGCCGCTCGCCGACGGGCAGCACGATCACGAAGCCGAGTACGACTCGCCCGGCACACTGCAGGCGATTCGTGAAGCCATCGCGAGTCACGGGCACGAGGTCGTCGATCTCGAGGCCACGCCCGAGCTGCCGATCGTGCTCTCCACGACGCCGGTCGATGTCGTCTTCAACATCGCCGAGGGCTTCCGCGGCCGAAACCGTGAGAGCCAGGTGCCCGCGCTGCTCGAGCTGCTCGACATTCCGTACACGGGCTCTGACCCGGCGACGCTGTCACTCGCGCTCGACAAGGCGCTCGCGAAGAAGGTCGTTCGCGCCGCGGGCATCGACACTCCCAACTTCCAGCTGATGACGACGGGCCGTGAACGCCTCGACAAGCAGTTCACGCGCTGGCCGCTCATGGTGAAGCCCGTCGCTGAAGGCAGCAGCAAGGGCGTCGTGCAGAAGAGCGTGTGTCACTCCGAGGCCGAGCTGCGCGGCGTCGTGAAAGAGCTCGTCGATCGCTACGATCAACCCGCGCTCATCGAGGAGTACATCGGTGGCCGCGAGTTCACGGTGGGCCTGCTGGGTGAACGACGGCCCAAGGTGCTGCCGCCGATGGAGATCGTCTTCACCGATCGCAACGACAAGACGCCCATCTACAAGTTCGAGGACAAGCTCGAGGCGAACGATCGCATCAAGTACGAGGTGCCGGCGAAGCTCGAGCCGGCCCAGCTCGAGAGAATGAAGAGCTCGGCGCGTGGGGCCTTCATGGCGCTCGGCTGCCGTGACGTCGCCCGCATCGACTTCCGCATGGACGAAGCGGGCCGCATCTTCTTCCTCGAGTGCAACCCGCTGCCGGGCCTCACGCCGGGCTGGAGCGATCTCGTGCTCATCTCGCAGGGCGAGGGCATGGATTACCCGACGCTGATCGGTGAAATCCTCTCGGGCGCGATTCGCCGGTACAAGGAGCGTGAGACGCGGCGCCGCGATGGGCGCGAGCTCAAAGAAGTGCCGCCGCCGACGCCTGAGCAGCGGTTCGGCTAACTCAGCTCTGCCAACATGCCGTTGGTCCTCGCACCGCCACCATCGGGCGCGAAGGACGTCAGCGGCACACCCGCAGCGCTCGCGAGAGAGCAGTAGAAGCTGGCGACCGAGCGCGACTCTGCGTTGAGCCGCTCCCAGGGCACGTCCCACGCGAAGCTCAGCATTCGGCCACCGGTGCGCAGCGGCACGTTCTGGCCGGCGATGACCACGAAGCGCCAGTTGCTGTTCTCGAGGTTGTGGTGATCGTGGCCGGAGTCGGAGAAGAGGACGACGATGGTGTCGTCGAGAATGGGCCGGCCCGAGAGCCCAGGCGCTTCGAGGGCTCGCAGGAACTTCGCGACCTCGGTCGAGAGCCAGTTCCACGAGATGGTGCGGCCGGCGGCGTACTTCTCTGCGCCGTCGTGCCCGTGCTCTCCGACGAAGCCCTGGGTCTCGAACATCGTGCCGACGTGGGGCCCGACGAGACCGGGGAAGTGGAAGTGCGAGTTGCCGCCGCCGATGGAGCAGCCGACGACCTTCGTCATGCCGCACTTCAGCGCCGTCGCTGCGAGCTCGAGCATGACCGGCACTTCTTTCACCGCCCCACGCTCGGCCGCTGGAGCTGAGGGGGCGAGGCAGGCGGCACCGCTGCGGCGGCGATCGAACGCCTCGAGGCCTTCGAGGTAGCCGTCGAGTTGGCTGCGCTCTGGACCCGCGAGCTTCGAGCGAAGCCGATTCACGTCGCTCGACACCCGCGCCATCACGCGTCGATCGAGCGCGGCCTTCTCTTGATTCGCCGAGGCCACCGGAAAGAGCGCCTCGAACAGCCGCGAGGCCTGCACGGGGTGGGAGATGGGTTGCCCAGCAGCTCGCGCGAACAACGATTCGTGCATGACCTTTCGTCGGTCCTGGTCGACGCCGAACAGCAGAGAGCGGAACGGCGTCTCGGCACCGAGGCGATCGGCGAGCACCTGATCGATCGTCTGTCCCGCGGGCGTGTTGCCGAGCGCGGTCTCGCCGTCACCAAGACCTCTCGCGGCGAGCAGGCCGTAGCCGCCGCTGTGCTGCATGGCGCCGAGCGAGAGCGTCAGGTTGCGGAGAATGACCGTCTTGTCCCGCCACGGAGCCAGCGCAGCGAGGGCTGGGTGGTAGTCCCAATCGGTGAACGTCGTCGCGCGGCGCGCGTCGTTCATGCCCATCGGGCGTCGCGAGGGCCAGCCGAGCTGCAGATCGGGCAGCCCGCCGCTCATCGAGATGAAGGCGACGTTCTTCGCCGCCGGCGCCGTCTGCCCCCACGCGTTACGAGAGAGCTGAGTCGCCAGCGGGAGCAGCACCGGAGCGGCAGCTCCGAGGCCGAGTGACGACAGGAACCGTCGCCGCGAGATCGTCATGGCGTCACCTGCGTGCGCTGAAGGAAGGCCTCGGAGGCGAACATCGCTTCGATGACGGCGAGCGTGTCTTCTCCCGAGGTGTCGTAGAGCTGGGTGAGCCGCTCGAGCTCGCAGCGATCGGTCGCGATGACGTCACGGCCGCGGACGAAGCGGAACACCTGCTTCACCCAACACGCTCTCACCTCGGGCGATTCGGCGAGGCGCTGCATCAACTGCTTCGCGTCGCCGTAGGGTCCGTCGAGCTCGCCTGCGCCAGTGAGCGCGCCGGAGGTCGCGACCACACCGCCGTTGTCCATCGTCTGCGGACGGCCCAGGTGATCCCACGCCTCGAAGCCCGCGCCGAGCGGGTCCATCAGTTGATGGCACCCCGAGCAGGCTGGATCGGTCGAGTGCTGCTCGATGCGCTGGCGAAAGGTGAGGCCCGGCTTCTTCTCGATCTGCGGCACCACGCCGCCCGGCAGCATCGGCACTTCGCCGCAGAGCAGGCGCTCGCGCACGAAGCGCCCGCGACGCACGAGGTGGTTGTGATCGGGCTCACTCATCGCGACCAGCCACGACGGGTGCGTGAGCACGCCCGATCGCGTCGGATCCGACACGAACACCCCGGCATCGGCATTGAGGGAAACGCTCCAGCTCTTCGCGGTCGAGGGGGCGCACGTAGACGAGGTCGCTGGTGAGCAGCGCGCGATGCAGCCCCGAGCGCGCGTGTTCGGTGACGAGCCGCTCCACGACCTTCTCGGTGTCGTCGACGAGCTCGCCCGCGCGGTGAAACGGAAACGTGGCGGCGTCTTTGAACGTCGTCTTCGCGTTCTCGTACTGCAGCAGCTCCCGCAGGAAGTGGCGAAGGGCAGGGACGTCGGCGGGCCGTTCGAGCAGCCGGCGCGTCTCGGCGGCGATGACGTCAGTCGAGGTGAGTCCATCGGAATCGGCCAGCGAACGGAGCTGCGCATCGGGCGGCCGCTCCCACAACGTGAACGAGAGCGCCGTCGCGACCTCGGTCGACCTCAACCGGCCATCGACGCCCAGCTCGGAGCGGAAGAGAAAGTCCGGGCTCATCAACAGCGGCCGCAGCGTCGAGACGACGGCCTGCTTCGGAGCGAGCTCACGTTCAGCCTCGTTCAAGGACGCCGCGAGCGCTCCGAGCTCTTCGTCACTCGGCGTCCGCGACCACAGCGCCATCAACACTGGCCCGTAGACCTGGCGAAGACACTCGAGCGTTCGGCCGCTGCCGGTGCACAGCTTCGACTGCCGGCTCGTCCACTCGGTCGCGATGACGTCGGCCGCAGCCCACACGTCGTCGACCTCGTACTCGCTGATGGTCGCCTGGCTGGCCCACGTCGAGAACACATCGGTGCGCCGTGCCTGTGCGAAAGGAACCTCGAGGCCGCGCACCCCGCCATCGAAGAGCTGCGTCACGATGGCCCGGTACTCGGTCGCGTTGAGTCGCTTGAGGCGCGCCGGTTCACCACACGTTGGGCTGGTGGGTGGCGGCGTGACGATCTCACCGGTGCACCCGACCAACGTCATCGTCAGCAGCAGGCTCCGCATTCGAGGGAGATGCCTCGAGCCGCCCACATCCTTCCCGACACCGAAGATCAAACGGTTGGGTGCTAAGTCGCCGCCCATGCGCTTCGACACGCTCGCCATTCACGCAGGCCAGGAGCCGGACCCCACCACCGGCGCGATCATGACGCCGGTGTACTTCACGTCGACGTACGTCCAGGCCGGGCCGGGCGAGCACAAGGGCTACGAGTACTCACGCACGCGGAACCCGACCCGCACCGCGCTCGAGGCCTGTCTCGCCGCCCTCGAAGGCGCGAAGTACGGCTTCGCGTTCGCATCGGGCCTCGCTGCCACCGACTGCCTCATGCACCTGCTCGAGACGGGCGATCACGTCATCGTCAGCGACGACGTCTACGGCGGCACGTTTCGCCAGTTCGACAAGGTCTTCAAACGCATGGGGCTGACGTTCTCGTTCGTCGACATGACGAAGCCCGAGAACATCGAGACGGCGATCACGCCGAAGACGAAGCTCGTGTGGGTCGAGACGCCGACGAACCCGATGCTGAAGCTGATCGACCTCGCCCGCGCCGCCGAGATCGCGAAGAAGCACGGGCTCATCAGCGTCTGCGACAACACCTTCATGACGCCGTACTTCCAGCGCCCGCTCGAGTTCGGCTTCGACATCGTCACGCACTCCACGACGAAGTTCCTGAACGGCCACAGCGACGTGATCGGCGGCTTCTCGTGCACGAACGATCAGGGGCTCGCTCAGCGCATCGGCTTTCATCAGAACGCCGTCGGTGGTGTGCCCGGCCCGATGGATGCGTTTCTCGTCTTGCGCGGCGTGAAGACGCTGCACCTGCGCATGGAGCGTCACCAGCAGAACGCCTTCAAGGTCTCTGACTGGCTCGCGAAGCACCCGCTGGTGAACACCGTCACGTACCCCGGCCTCACGACCCACCCGCACCACGAGCTCGCGAAGCGTCAGATGAAGGGCTTCGGCGGCATGATGACCTTCGACATGAAGGGTGGCCTCGAGAACGCGCGCCGGTTCTTGAAGACGGTGAAGATCTTCGCGCTGGCCGAGTCGCTGGGCGGCGTCGAGTCGCTCATCGAGCACCCGGCGATCATGACCCACGCGTCGATTCCGAAAGACACCCGCGAACGACTCGGTATCACCGATGGCCTCATTCGGCTCTCGGTCGGGGTCGAGGACGCGCAAGACCTGATCGACGACCTCGACAGGGCGTTCAAGGCGGTGTGACTCGGGCCCCGGTGCGCTAGAAACCCTCCCGTGACGTCACTCGTCGTTCTCAGCCTGCTGGCCGGAGTTCCGCTGCCTCAAGAGTGTGAACCCCCGCCGCTTCATGACGTCGCGCCGCTCAAGACGTTCGCTCAGAAGAGCGGCACCTTGTCGGTCGGCCTCGATTCTGTCGCGACCTGGTGTTTCGACTCGGGTGGCGCGTGGACGGCAGGGCAGCGGCCTGAAGGCAAGAAGCCGAAGCCCATCGACCCCAACGGCGCTGCGGTCGGTGACTGTGCCCGTGCGCTGACGTCGTGTGACGAGGCGAAGCTGGCGCTGACGGACGATCTCACGAAGGCGCTCACCGACTCGCTCGCCGATCTCGAGCGTCCGTATCGCGGGCAGAAGTACACCCCGAAGCGAACGGGCCTGAACGAGCGGCCGAACACCGCGGTGAACTGCAAGGAGCGCTCGCGCCCCGATCTCTTCGCGCAGGCGCAGTCCCGCATGGACATGGCCCGCCTCGCGTCGACGGTTCAGAACGAATACGCGAACTACAAGACGTGGCTGTTCGCGCGCGGGCTCGAGTGTGCGCAGCAGGTGCGGAGCGGCAAGGTCGACACGACGCGAGTCTCGATGTCGCTCGATACGCCGGGTGCGGGTGGTGGAACGGCGGCTCCCGGCTCGGGTGGTGGGGCTGCGGTCGTGGCGAAGGGGAGCGGAGGTGGAGCGGCAGTGGGCGTCGTCGGTGCCGCCACCACGCCGGGCAAGACCGGAGCGCTCATCGTCGCGAACTCGGCGCTCGCCTCAGGCGGAGGAACCGCCGGCACCGGCTCGACGACTCCGAACACAACCACGACGACGGTCACTGCGAATCCGACAGCTACCACGACCGTGACGACGGCAACGACGCCGGGCAAGACGACTGCGAACGGAGCAACGACGACCGTCACGACCACTGGCACCACAGCCGCGGGCACCACCACGACGGTCACTTCGAACCCGACAGTGACGACGTCCACGACGCCGGGCAAGACGACTCCAATGGTGACGACTCCGACCACGACCGTGACGACCCCGAACGGAACGACGGTGGCGACGGCGAACGGCACGACCGTGACGACCCCTGCGGGGCCCGGCAAGACGACGCCCAACGGAACCACCGTGACCACCACGACGGGAACCACCGTCGCGAACGCCGCTGGGACGACCGTGACGACCCCGAACGGCACCACCGTGACGACTCCGGCAGGCACGACGGTCACCACGCCGAGCGGCACGACCACCGTCACGCCGAGCGGCACGACCACCACTGCGAACGGCTCCGCGAATCCCCCGACGGGAGCCTTGGTTGGCAACACCACGACACCCACCGCGACCGGCACTGCCACCGAGAACATGCTCGAGACCTGGCGAGGCCTCGCGACCCAGCGCGCGAAGATGGAGCTCGATCGCGACTACACGCTCGGCTTCCTCGCTTCCCGTGAGCTGCGTGACTGCCGTTGTCAGCGCTCGAGCCCCGCCGGAATCGTCAGCCGCCTCGAGACCCAGGAGAGCGTCGCCCAGCTCGAGGCCGATCACGCGCGCGCGGTGGCGTGTGAACGGTGTCTGCAGAACGCCTTCGCTGGCTGGCGCAGCCGCATCTCGAAGCAATGCTCGTTGATGAACGAGCTGAGCCAGTACGAGCTCGAGGTGCTGCAGCGCTCCGACGACGGGAACGGGTTGCCGCCGCGCTGCTGGCAGGACGTGGTGTCGAAGCGCGGGCTCGACGGTGGCGTGCTGCTGGCCGTGACGCCCAACACCGCGAAGCCACCTCCGACGACGACGACCGTCACGATTCCGATGGCGAGCCCCGACGCGGGCAACAAGCTGGCGACGGTGACGCAGCCGACCGGCGTTCCCCGCTTCGAGCCGACGAGCCCACTGGCCGACGGCTTCTTCCGCCCGAGCGAGCCCGCGCCCATGCCGCTGCGTGAAGACGGTCGCCTCTACGTCCGTGTCTTCATGAGCTCGACCTGTGCCGCCGACGTGCTGCCGGGCCCTCTGCTCGCGCGCACCGGAGACCTGCTGCTCATTCCCTACGGCGCCAAGCAGCTCTCGCTTCGCAGCCCGTGTGGTGGCCTCGCCGAGGTGTACTGGGGCCGAGAGCCGACGCCGCGCGTGTCGGAAGTGTTCGGCCGCAACCAACCGCTGCACCTCCAGTTCAAAGCCCAGTGAGCATGAAGAACATCCCCGGAAAGCTCGTGAAGGGCGTGTTCCAGCGGGCGCTGTTCCCTGATCTCTCTGCTGATCTGATCACCGCGCTCGCGGGAGCCGGGCTCGATCTCTCGTCGCCGCTCCACGAGCACTATCCGAAGCCGGTCTGGTACCGCTCGATCGAGCTCACCGCTGATTCGTTGTTCGCCGAGAAGGCACAGGCGCAGCGGCTTCGTCACCTCGGGCGTCACGTGATCGTCTCGCTCGATGATCGAAAGCTCGTGAAGGGGCCGTGGTTGTCGATGGCGAAGCTGATGGGGCCGCGGCGCGCGTTGAAGCAGGCCGCTGAGATGGGCGCGCAGTACAGCCCGATTCACCTCGACGTGAAGGAGCGCAGCTCGAAGGAGCTGCAGATCACCGTCGCGGAGGATCAACAGCCCGAGTTCCTCGCCGGGCTGCTCGAGGGCCTGCTCTCGGTGCTCGGTGGCAAGTCTCCACACGTGAAGGTCGAGTCGACTTCGAATGGCCACGCGGTGATGGCGGCGACCTGGCGGTGACCATGGGCGCGCTGTTTCCCGTGCTCGAGGTGGCTGACGATCGCGTGGTGCTCCGGGTCGGAGCGGAAGCGCTCACCGCCGATGACCTTCGCGCTCGCTGTGTCGCGCACGCCCGAGTTCTTCGAGCGCACGGCGCGCGGCCCGGCGATCACGTCGGCGTGTGGACGCAGCCATCGCTCGACACGTGTGTGGCGCTGATCGCGAACGCTGCGACCGGCTTCGTGACGGTTCCGATCGATCCCAAACTCGGAGCACGCGAGCTCAGCCACATCGCGAACGACGCGAAGCCGGTGGTGACGATCGCTGCCGACGTCGACGCGGTGAAGGAGAAGCTCGCCAGCGTTCCAGTGGTGCGCGCCGTTCAACTGGGAGGCGAAGGAACCCTCTCGTGGCGCCAGGCTGATTCGTCGCCGCTGCTCGTGCTCTACACCTCAGGGACGACGGGGCTGCCGAAGGGTGCGCTCATCTCGGCGGCGGCGGTGGCGTTCGATCTCGATGGCCTGGCTGCGGCGTGGGCGTGGACGAAGGACGACACGATCGTTCATGCCTTGCCGCTGTTCCACGTGCACGGGCTGGTGCTGGGCCTCTTCGGCGCGATTCGCAGCGGCGGCGCGCTGAACTGGTTTCCGAAGTTCGAACCGGCGGTGCTCGCCAAGGCGCTCGGGGCGCGGCGCTCGGTCTTCTTCGCAGTGCCGACGATGTACCACCGGCTCTCCGAAGCGGCCGCGAGCGACCCGGCGATCGTCGACGGTCTGCGTGCGGCACGGTTGCTCGTGAGTGGCTCAGCCGCGCTGCCTCAGCGAGATCAGGCGCGCATCGAGCAGCTCACCGGCAAGCGTGTCATCGAGCGCTACGGACTCACCGAGACGCTCATCAACACGGCTGTGCGCGCGGGCTCGTCGTTTCCTCCCGGCTCGGTCGGTCAGCCTGTCGACGGCGTGGAAGTGAAACTGGTCGACGATGCGCGGGCTCCGGTTGCAGCAGGCGCGATGGGGGAGATCGCCGTGCGCGGGCCCAACGTCTTCCTCGGCTACCTGAACCGCCCCGACGCGACCGCAGCGGTGGTGGATGCCGATGGGTGGTTCTTCACGGGCGATCTCGGCACGATGGACTCCGAGGGTCACGTGCGCATCGTCGGGCGGCGCGCGACCGATCTCATCAAGTGTGGTGGCTACAAGGTCGGCGCGGGCGAAGTCGAAGCAGCGCTGCTCGAGCACCCGCTCGTGCGTGAAGCGGCGGTCGTCGGAAGGCCGGACCCTGATCTCGGAGAACGAATCGTCGCGTTCGTGGTGACGTCAGGGCCTGTCGAGCCGGGCGCGCTGGAGGATCACGTCGCCGCCCTCGCGTCTCCGCACAAACGCCCGCGCGAGGTGCACGTCGTCGCCGAGCTGCCCCGCAACGCGATGGGCAAGGTCGTGAAGAGTCGGCTTCCGTAAGGCTGCGAGGGCGCGGCCTCGGTCTGGCTGGTGTGGTCAATGCGAGCGTGGCGTGTTTCGCGAGATGGCAAAGACTTCGATGTTCTCGACGGGCCGCAGCCGCAGCGCGCTCTTCGGCACGGGACGCGTCGCCTTCAGCTCGGCCTCGACGAGTTCTTCCGAGAGCGAGTCTTCGATGTCGAAGAAGCGCGCACAGCCGGTGGCGAGCTCGAGCGCGCGTTGCTGGTTGTCGAACGCGAGCTGCGCGAGCACGTCGCGCACAAGTTGTCCTTCTCGGCGACGAGGCTCGAGCCCAGGTCTGAGCGGCGTGCCTGCGCGCGGTTCAGTCCGCCAGCGCTGGGTGCTCGTCCCACCACGCGCCCAGTCGCTCTGCGGCCGCGAAGAACAGCAGCTCGTTCTCGGGGTCGTGCGCGGCCGCGTCGAGGCAGGCCCGCGTGTACTTCACGAGATGGGCGTCATGGTGAAGCGCGGCGCGAACGACGAGGGCCCGAAGCGCAGCGGCGCGACTGGGCGAACCCGGTGCGAAGCGATCGGCGAGCGCCCGAGGCGGCTGCCAGTCGCGAGACAACGTCACCCGGCCAGAGGTCGCCCGGAACGCGAGCACGTGGGTCGCGGCCACGACGTGCGCGGCTCCGGCGTCGGTCATCACGTCCGTGTTCTCCAGCACCGCGAGGGGCAGGGTGAGGCAGTGCGTCCAGACGTAGGGAGCGCTCTCAGCGTCATCTTCGAGCATCGACTGGGCGGCGACGCGGAGCAGGGTTCGTCGAACCGTCTCGGTTGGCAGGCGCTCGACACCGGCAAGCAACGACTTCACGAGCGGCTGAACGCCGAGCAGGCGTGGTGCGATGGAGAAGCTGTCGACGGGCACGTGAGGAGTGGCTCCGAGGCGCTCCTCGAGCGTCTGCGCGCTCAGCTCGGCGTCTGATTCGAGGTGCGTCACCACCGTGCTGCGCTCCTTCGCGAGCGTGTGCATGGGCGCGCGGAGCAGTCCGGTCAGCGCGTCGAACCGATCGCTCACCCTCGGCAGCTCTGCGAACAGAATCGGAGCGTGGGCCGCGAGCCCGACTCGATCGACCACCAGCGGAAACAGCATTCGACGCAGGGTCTTCACGTCATGGCGCGCAGCCAGCCAGTCCACCGCCGAGTCGACGAGCCCGGTGTTCGCGCCGTCGAGGCCCCGACGAAGGGCGCGCGATGCATGGCCAGCGTCTTCGAACTCGAGCGGAGCAGGGGTCGCGGCCGGCCGGAAGTCGCGCTGGTAGCGGTCTGCGATGGCCGCGATGCGTCGGCGCGCCGCCTGACGGTGCTCCTCGGGTACGAGCGGAAGCAGGGCCGACCTCGCGAGCAATTCGAGCGGCGCGTGAATGAGAAACGACGACTCCACCTCGCTCGGCACGAGGCTTCGGGCGGTCTGAGAGACGAGGCTGGAGTCATCGAGGAGCTGGACGTTCGGTGCGTTCATGTCGACAATCTGCAAGTTCAAGTGAACTTGAGGTCAAGCGAATCGTCATGCCCATCACGCTCTTGTCCATCGGTCAGGTCGCGCGACGTTCTGGAGTCGCCGCGTCAGCCCTTCGTTTCTACGAGTCTCAGGGCCTGATCTGGTCGACCCGCCTGCCCGGGAAGCAGCGCCGCTTCAGCTCCGACATGCTCCGACGAATCGCCTTCATCGCTGCCGCCCAGCGGGTCGGGCTCTCGCTGGCGAACATCAGAGACGCGCTGGCCACGCTGCCTGCCAACCGCACGCCGACGAAGGCCGACTGGGAGGCGCTCTCGCGATCGTGGCGCCCCCTGCTCGATGCCCGCATCGACGAGCTGCAGCGCCTGCGCTCCCAACTCGGCTCGTGCATTCAATGCGGTTGCCTGTCGCTGAAGGCCTGCGGGCTGTTCAACCCGGGTGACCGCGCTGCGTCAGAAGGCCCGGGCGCGAGGCGGCTGGTTGCCCGAGTTCCGTGACGAACGTCGACCCGAAAAATCCCATGAATGTCCGGTGGGGCTGACTGCACTCACGCGCACACACGACGTCGGCGAGCACTGGGAGGGCCGGCCGCCGCGTCGAGTGAAGGGGACAAACACATGACGAGGCGAGATGCGTGTCCGCGCAATGCGGCACACGGAGCGGTGTGGTCTGTCGTGATGCTGGGGCTGCTGGTCGGCTGTGCTGACGCAGGCCCCCGGTTGCAGCTGCAGGTTCCGAGGTCGCCGCGCACGACGTCGGCGCTGGGTTCGGGCTCGACGAGCAGCGTTCCTGCGAACGCGCAGTTCGACGCGCCCGTGATCGATCCCCAGACCTGGAACGGAACTCCGGTGGGCACCGGCACCTTCACGGTCGCCTTGACGCCGACTGCGAGCGGAGGCCCGTCGAGCGTGGCGTTCTCCGATCCCTCGACGACCGATCGCTACGTCATCATCGGCAACTTCACCTCGCCGACCGGAGACGGGCTCGCGCTCATCAGCGACTCCGCCTGGGTCATCGGCGCGAACACGCTCAACGGCACCACCAAGACGGCCGTCATCTTCGACTCCGCCTCTGGCAACGTCACCGCCATCGCCCGTACGGGAACCGTGACGCTGACGGCCGCGGGAGGCTCGCTCGGTCAGCGCGTGACGGGTTCGCTCTCGGCCAGCTTCGTTCCGTACACCTCGACGCCGCCCGGCTGTGTCGTCGACGCCGACTGCTCGACTGGCGAAGTCTGCGCCTCGGGTCAGTGCGTTCGTCCCACGCCGCCCGCGTGCACCTCGCACACCCAGTGCCCCGCAGGTCAGCTGTGCAGCGGCGGCGTGTGTGTGCAGCCCCAACCGCAGGACGCCGGGCCGGCGCCTGTGTGCGTGACCGACCGTGACTGTGGCGCGGGTCAGCAGTGTGTCTCGGGTCAGTGCGTCGCGGCGCCAGGCTGCAGCTCGAGCGCGCAGTGTGCGGCGGGAGAACAGTGCATCGCGGGCCAGTGCATTCCGACGACCAGCGGCTGCACCTCGAGCGCGCAGTGTGCCGCCGGAGAGCAGTGCATCTCGGGGCAGTGCCTTCCCACCACCAGCGGCTGCACCTCGAACAGCCAGTGCCCGCGCGGCCTCGTCTGCCAGGCTGGAGCGTGCGTCTCGGTCGGCCCCGTCTCGTGCGCGCCGAAGCAGGGCAGCGGCGGGTACTCGGGCTCGTACGGCTCGCTCACGTGCTCGGCGCTCGGCAGCGGCGCGGTCTCGCTCACCAGCGCAGGCGCGGCCATCGACGAAGACAACGGGCAGCTCGCGCTCTTCATCGTCGACCCGAGCACCCAGCGTGACGGCCTCGTCATCGAGCTGAACGCGTGCCCCTCGGCGGCGGGCGCGACGAACAACCTCTCGGCGACGCTCTACTCGAGTCAGACGACGGCGCAGGGTGTGGTCCTGTCCGCCATGGTCCCGGGCACGGCAACCGTCACCTGGACTCAGGTCGGCTCGACGCTCGCCGGCTCGGTCAGCGTCTCGTTCGTCTCCGGCGGCACCGTGAGCGGCACCTTCACGGTTCAGTAAGGCTGAACTCGCAGTGCTCGGGCCGGGACTCCTTCGGGCGTCCCGGCTCGTTCGTTTCAGCGCCGTGGGATCTCCCGAAGACGATTCGCGGTCCCAGGTTGCGCCCGGCTCGTGTTGGCGGCGGAGCTCGACGCGAGTCGCTCCCGGCTCCCCGATGGCGGTGGGTTCGGCACGAGGCTACGCCATTCGGCAGCGCCCCATCGTGGTGCCCAGGTGCGGAGCTGCTCGCAAATCGGTCAACGGACGGTCCCGTCGAGCTGCGGTCTGCGGGGTTTCATTTCACGTAGTCGACGTGCGAAGCGCCCGAGGTCTCCAGCTGGGCCGCTGTGGGGTTGCCGAACACGCTCACGCTGGTGCCGCCCGAGGCCGTTCCGGTGATGCCTCCGCTCACCGTCAGCTTCGCCCTGCAGCCACCGCTCGCGTCGAGCACGACCGCCTTCGTCGAGAGCGCCCGCCCATCGAAGCTCACGCCACCACTCAGATCGGCCACCAGCTTCGTCGCGCGCCCCGAGAGCTTCGTCGTCACGCCACCCGAGCCATCGAATACGAGCGTCTCGACGTCGAGCTGGGCCTTCACGCTTCCGCCTCCAGACGCATCGACGGTGAAGTCCTTCGCGGCCACGTCGGTCACGGTCGCCGTCACGCCACCGCTCGTCACCAGCTTCGAGAGCGCCGGCACCGAGACGCGGGCGATGACGTGACCGAACGACAGGCCGAAGCCCTTGCGCTCGATGACGAGGCGGCCTTTCGAGACTGTCGTCGACAACTTCTTCAGTTCGGCCTCGTCGCCCTCGAGGGTCACCGACGGCTTTCCCTTCGTCACGATCAGCTCGATGCCGCCAGAGACCTCGAGCTCGGAGAACTCCCCGACCTCACGAACGTCGGTCGACTGCCCGGCAACGGCGAGAGACGACACCACCAGCGAAACGGTCAGGATCCATGAGCGCATGCGGCCCGTGACGAAGGGCTCACGCGGCGATTGCGGCGCATTCGTCCGGGTGATGCGCGAAACATCAATCCCCTTGCGGGCGCGGCCCTTTCCCGACAGAGGAACGCGCATGAGCCCGGAAGCCGCCGCGATCTCACGTGTCCAGAAGGCCATCGCCGAGATCCGAAAAGGCCGCATCGTCGTCGTCACCGATGACGAAGGTCGTGAGAACGAAGGCGATCTCGTCATGGCTGCCGACAAGGTCACGCCCTCGGCCATCACCTTCATGGCGCGCGAGGGTCGCGGCCTCATCTGCCTCTCGCTCACCGAAGAGCAGGTTCGGCAGCTCAACCTGCCGCTGATGGCCACGGACAACACCTCTCCGTTCCAGACCGCGTTCACGGTCAGCATCGAGGCTGCGCAGGGCGTCACCAGCGGCATCTCGGCGGCCGATCGCGCGCACACCATCAAGACGGCGATTCGGCCCGACGTGAAGCCGGCCGATCTCTCCCGTCCCGGCCACGTGTTCCCGCTGCGAGCGCGCAATGGCGGCGTGCTCGTTCGCCCGGGCCACACCGAGGTCAGCGTCGATCTCTCGCGCCTCGCCGGCCTCACGCCCGCCGGCGTCATCTGTGAAGTGATGAACGACGACGGCACCATGGCGCGCCGGCCCGATCTCGAGCGCTTCGCGAAGAAGCACGGCCTGCACCTGCTCTCGGTCGCCGACGTCATCGCGTATCGCCTCAGCCACGAGCGCCTCGTGCGCCGCATCGGAGAGACCGCCGTCAGCCGTGAGCCCTGGGGCGACTTCCGCGCGTACGCGTACTCGACCGACGTCGACCCGACCGTGCACATCGCGCTCGTGAAGGGCGACGTCAGCGGCAAGCGACCCATCATCACGCGCATTCACCGCACCACGCTGCTGGGCGACGTGATGGATGCGTGCACGGGCGAGAGCTCGCTGCAGCAGGCGTTTCGGCGCATCTCGGTCGAAGGCCGCGGCGTCATCGTCGTGCTGCAGAAGCACGTGTCGGGGCTCGACGCGCTCGCGGTGAAGCCCGCCAGCAACGAGCAGCAGGTGCCTGGCAAGGCTGGCCACACGCGCCTGCAGGAGTTCGGCGTCGGAGCGCAGATCCTCCAGGACCTCGGCGTTCAGCGCCTGCGCCTGCTCACCAACACGGCCAACACCATCGTCGGCGTCGAGCGCTACGGCCTCGAGGTCGTCGAGCAGTTGCCGCTCGCAGTTCCGGCGCCCGCGCCGCGTCGCAAGCCCGGTAGCTCCACGCGTCGTTCATCGGTAGGGTGAGAAACACATGCCTCGCTTCTTCGAAGGAAACCTCGTCTCGCCGAAGGGCCGCTTCGCCATCTGCGTGAGCCGCTTCAACGGCTTCATCACCGAGCAGCTGCTCTCGGGCGCACTCGACGCGCTGACCCGCCACGGCGTGGCCGACGCTGACGTCGACGTCTACCGCTGCCCCGGCACGTGGGAGCTCACGGGCCTCGTTCGTCGCGTCTCGGACTCGAAGCAGTACGCCGGCGTGATCGCGCTCGGCTGCGTCATTCGCGGAGGCACCCCGCACTTCGACTACGTGGCCTCCGAGGTCGCGAAGGGCGTGGGTCAGGCGACGCTGAACTCCGACGCCGCCGTCACCTTCGGCGTGCTCACCACCGACTCCATCGAGCAGGCGGTCGATCGCGCAGGCGTGAAGGCGGGCAACAAGGGCGCCGAAGCAGCCGTCGCGTGCATCGAGATGGTGAACCTCTACGCGCGCATGGGAGCGAAGTAACCGTGGGGAGCCGTCGCACGGGCCGTGAGCGCGCGCTGCAGGCGCTCTACCAGCTCGATCAGAACGACAAGGCCACCCCCCGTGACGCGGTCGAAGCGGCGTGGGCGGCCTCCGATGATCAGGGCCCCCGCGACGACGCCGCGCACGCGTTCGCCATCGAGCTCGTCGATGGAGTTCACGCCCAGCGTGCCTCCCTCGACACCGTCATCGAGCAGCACAGCCAGAACTGGCGAATCGATCGCATGCAGCGGGTCGATCGCAACGTGCTCCGCCTCGGGGTCTTCGAGCTCAAGCACCGCGCCGACATTCCCCGCAAAGTGACCATCAACGAGGCCATCGAGCTGGCGAAGATGTTCGGCACCGAAGACTCCGCCGCCTTCATCAACGGCGTGCTCGATCGCATCGCGATCGCCCTCAACAAGGCCTGATCGATGTCGCTCGTGAAGGAGCCGTCACTGCACGCGGTCGACACGCTCGACGATCTCGACGCGGTGGTGTGTCTCGTTCCCGAAGACCAGCGCCCGCTCCAGGGGGGCAACGGCTTCGTCGACTGGCGGCTGTGTGGTGCGCTCTCTCGCGCGCTGTCCGAGGGCTTCTTCACCGGCGCGCCTGGCGAGAAGCTGCTGATGCCCTCCGACCAACGCATCGCGCCTCCCAGAGTCTTCGCCGTCGGGCTCGGCGCCTCCCGGAGCGTCACCATGCTGGGGCTCGAGCACGCGATCACCGCCAGCCTCGCGATGCTCGAGAAGGTGAAGGCAGAGCACATCGCGCTCGCCGTTCCCCTGCTGCCGCAGCTCGACGGCATTGCCGTTGCTGGAGTGCTGAGCCGCGCGCTCGTGGCGAAGTGGAAGGCCGGCCGGGTGGTGGTGCTCGGTGACCCCTCGATTGCGCCCTGAGGAGTTCCGGTTCGACTCTGGTCACACCCGTCTTTTGGGCTAACCTCACCTCACGTGGACGTTCAGAAGGTACTCATCGTCGAAGACTCGCGCGCGACGCGGGAGCTGCTCGCGGCAGCCATCGAGATCCTCGAAGGCGTCGAGGTCTACACGGCGGTCAGCGGCTTCGAGGCGCTCAAGGTGCTGCCTCGCCATCGCTTCTCGTTGATCATCACCGACATCAACATGCCCGACATCAACGGGCTCGAGCTGATCAACTTCGTCAAGAAGAACCCGCACTATCGCGAGACGCCGCTCTTCGTCGTCACCACCGAAGGCCGGGAGCAGGATCGCAACCGCGGGCTGCAGCTGGGCGCGAGTGAGTACCTCGTCAAGCCGTTCCAGTCCGAGATTCTCACCGCGCTGGTGCGGCGCTACCTGAAGCTCTGACGACGCATGGCTCCGCCGCGCGCGCTGTCCGAGTTCGTCGCCGAAGCCAACGAGGTGCTCGAGACGCTCGCGCACGACGTCGCGGTGCTCGATGCCCAGCGTGGCCGTGAAGCCGACCCTGATCTGCTCAACGCCATCTTCCGCGCCGCGCACTCGCTCAAGGGGCTCTCGGCCATGTTCGGTCAGGAGCGCATCTCGGGCCTCGCCCACCACCTCGAAGACGTGCTCGACGCGCTCCGCCTGGGCAAGGTGCCCAACAGCGACACGTTGATCGACTCGCTGCTCGAAGGCGTCGACGTGCTGACGCTGATGCTGCGCGAGGCCTCGGGTGACGCCGCCTCGGACGAGACGGGAAAACGCGCCAACACCCTCGCCGAGACGTTCGCGCGGCTCGCGAGCGGTGGGCAGTCGGGCGCTGCAGACGTGCTCGACGAGGTGGGCATCGACCCTGCGATTCGCAGCGTCTTCACCGAGTACGAAGAGCACCGCCTTCGCGAGAACGTGAAGAAGGGCGTCGCGCTGTGGAAGGTGCGCGCGGTGTTCGGCCTCGACGACTTCGATCAACGGCTCGCGTCGCTGAACGGGCTGCTCAAGCCGCTCGGAGAGGTGATCAGCACCTTGCCGAGCTCGCAGCCCGGTGACGACGCGTCGATCGCGTTCGACCTGATCTTCGGCAGCGGCCGGCCCCGTGACGAGATCGAGCGCACGGTCGCCTCGCTCGCGACCGTCTCGGCCTTGACGCAGAAGCCGATGAAGACGGTTGCGTTGGAGTCCGAGTTCACCCCTGGTCCACGCAAGCCGGCTCCGCTCTTCATTCAGGAAGTCAGCTCGCCCGACCTGCAGCCGTATCAGCCGAGTCCTTCTGGCGTGATGCAGGGCGCCGAGCCGAGCCTGCGCTCCCTCGCCCAGACCGTTCGTGTCGACATCTCGCGCCTCGACTCGTTGATGAACACCATCGGCGAGCTGCTCACCGTGCGCGCCAACATTCACCGGCTGGCCGAGGTGGCGAAGCAGTCGGGGGGCACGCCGCTGCCCAAGCTGTGGGCGCAGGAGCTTCAGAAGGAGTCGCGAGCGCTGGAGCGCAAGCTCGACGAGCTGCAGAACGGCGTGCTCGACGTGCGCATGGTTCCGCTGGTGCAGGTGTTCGACAAGCTCGCGCGGCTCATGCGCCGGCTCGTGCGCCAGAGTGGAAAAGACGTGCACTTCGAGGTGGCGGGTGGCGACGTCGAGCTCGACAAGCTGATCGTCGAAGAGCTGTCCGACCCGCTCATGCATCTGCTGCGCAACGCGCTCGATCACGGCATCGAGATTCCCGAGCGGCGCATCGAGCAGGGCAAAGACGCGCGCGGCGTCATCAGGCTCAAGGCCCAGCAGCTCGGCAACCAGGTGCAGATCGAGGTGGGCGACGACGGCGCGGGTATGGACGAGACGCGCATTCGGCAGGTGGCCATCGAGCGTGGGCTGGTGACGCGCGAGGCCACCGAAGAGCTCGAGCGCCGCGATCTGCTGAACCTCGTCTTCCTGCCCGGGTTCTCGACGCGCAGTGACGTGAGCGAGCTCTCGGGCCGCGGGGTCGGGCTCGACGTGGTGAAGACGAACTTGTCGCGGCTCTCGGGGCTCATCGACATCGACAGCAGACGAGGGGAGGGCACCCGGTTCGTGCTCACGCTCCCTCTCACGCTGGCGATCATTCGTGCGCTGATCGTGGCGGTGGGCGATCGCACCTTCGCGGTGCCGCTCAACTCGGTGACCGAGATCGTCTCGGTGAAGCCCTCGCAGCTGCGCACCATCGAGCGGCGCGAGGTGATCGACGTGCGTGGCCAGACGCTCCCGTTCGTTCGCCTCTCGCGCATCTTCGACCTGCGGGAGTCGACCGCCGATCGCTACTTCGTCGTCATCATCGGGCTCGCGCAGGAGCGCTTTGGGCTCGCGGTCGACGCGCTGCTCGGCCAGGAAGACATCGTCACGAAGCCGCTGGGTGGGCGCCTCAAGGGCGTGCCGGGCATCGCGGGTGCCACTGAGCTGGGTGATCGCCGGGCGGTGCTGGTGCTCGACGTTGGCGCGCTCGTCGAAGAGCTGAAACGGCCTCAGGCGGCGGTGGGCTGATGGCGCCGCGCACCCGCTTCGATGCCCTGCTGGAGCGCTTCTTCTACCGGCCCGAAGAGGCGGTCGGGGCGTGGCTCGAGCTCGCTCCCGAGATCGCTGACAGCGTCGAAGAGGTCGACGAGCTGCCGGAGGAGTTCCTCGCCTTCGAGCTGTCGACCGAGACCTACGCGGTGCCGATCGGTGCTGTGCGCGAGATCCTCAAAGTGCCCATCATCACCTCGGTGCCGCGCGTCGCGAGCCACGTGCTCGGCGTGATGAACGTGCGTGGCGAGATGCTGCCCGTCTACGACCTGAAGCAGCGCCTCAACCTCGAAGAAGCACCCGCGCGCGTCGAAGGCCCGAACGACGTGCCGCGTGGCTCTCGCGTGGTGTTGCTGAAGGATCCCGAAGGCGATGCGGGCATTCTCGTCGACAAGGTGCGCGGCGTGGTGCGGCTGCCGCTCTCGAAGCTCGAGCCTGCTCCTTCGCTCGGTGGCGATCGTCGTGCAGTCGCAGGGCTCGGCCGACAAGATGGGGAGCTCTACATCCTCCTCGACGTGGAACAGGCCCTGGCATGAGCCCCCTCGACAGACTCTCCCTGCGCGGCATGCGCTTCGACTGCATCGTCGGTCTCTTCGACTTCGAGCGGAACACGCCGCAGCCGGTCGAACTCGACGTCACGCTGCACTTCGACACGCGCGACGCGGCCAAACATGGGCGGCTCGCGGCCACGGTCGACTACTCGCATCTGCTGGGAGAGCTGCGCTTCATTCTCGTGGCGGGGCGGTTCCGGCTGCTCGAGAGCGCGGCTGAAGCGGTGGCGGCGTGGCTGCTTGCTCCGCCGAGTCAGGACGTGCCCCGGCCTCAGGTGGAGCGCGTCGACGTGAAGCTCTCGAAGCTGGTCGCGCTCTCGGGCGCTGCGGTTCCGACGCTCGAGATCCAGCGCCAGTGCTCGGACTTCCAGCTCGTCACCGAGAAGAAGTCGTTCGGGTTCGTCGACATCATCTTCGAGACGAAGGAGTGCGGCGTGTACCGCGAGCGCATCGCGCCCCGCACCGTGCTGCCGACGCACATTCACCACCACCTCGACGAGTCCGAGCTGGTGCTGGGCGATGGGCTCTTGCTCCAGGGCACCCCGGTGACTCCCGGAACGGCGCACACCTGGCCGAAGGGCTTCGCGCACCGCTACGAGAACATCACCGACATCGAGCAGAGCTTCATGTGCATCGATCGGCCTGCCTTCATCCCCACCGACGAGCTCGAGGTCGACATTCCCGTCGAGAAGCTCACCCGCACCGAGCCGACCCGGTTCTTCTGAAAACAGCAGGTCAGTCGCAGTAGCGCGGCCCGTCGAACCCGCGATAGAGGCCCCGCCATGGAGATGTCGCTGTCAGTCGAGTTCCACTTCAGCGCCGCGCACCAGCTGCCGTTCTACGACGGCCCGTGCAAGCGGCTGCATGGTCACAACTACGTCCTGCACGTCGTGCTCGAGGGTCGCCCGTCGCCGAAGGACGGCATGATTCGCGACTTCGACGAGGTGAAGAAGACCGTCTGGGACAAGGTGCTGACGAAGGTCGATCACTATTACCTGAACGACATCGTCGAGAACCCGACCGCCGAGAACATCGTCGTGTGGATGTGGGCTCAGCTCGAGCCGCTCGTGCCCGGGCTCTCGGAGCTCAAGCTGTGGGAGACGCCGGAGTACTGCGTCACGTACCGCAGATGAGCGCCGCCCGCCGCCAGCCGAAGGTGAATCGCGCAGCCATGCAGCAGGCGGTGCGCGATTTCCTCGAGGCTGCGGGCCTCGATCCTGCCGATCCCAACCTGCAGGAGACTCCAGAGCGCGTCACCGCTGCGTGGGCTGACGAGTTTCTGGACGGGTACCAGAAGACGCCGAAGCAGGTGCTGGCCGAGCGTTTTCCCGTCACCAACGCCTCGGACCGCGAGGTCGTCATCGTCACCGACCTCCGCTTCCGCTCGATGTGCCCCCACCACCTGCTGCCGTACTCGGGTCGCGCGCACCTCGCCTACGTGCCGGGGAAGAGCGTCATCGGCTTCGGCCGCCTCGCCGCGCTCGTCGACGTCTTCTCGCACCGCCTCGTGCTGCAGGAAGAGCTCGCCCGGCAGATCGCGACCTCGCTCATGACCGAGCTGGGAAGCCAGGGCGCCGCGTGTCTGCTCGAGGCCGAACAGACGTGCCTTCGGCTCCGTGGCGGTGAGCAGCGCGACGCCGTAACGCACGCCGAGGCCTACGAAGGCGTCATGAAGGAGCCGGGAATGCGCGCCGAGCTGTGGGCCCGTCTCGGTCGCCGACCGTGAGCGTTCCGAAAGAGCGCCTCGACGCGTTCCTGGCCGATCTGCGCGCTGCGTTCCCCGAAGGGCTCGATCTCTCGACCGAACGCGACACGCTCGCGCCGTACGGAAAAGACGAGTCAGACCTCGGAGAGTTTCCACCTCAGGCGCTCGTTCGTGCCTCGAGCACCGCTCAGGTGAGCCGCATTCTCGCGCTCGCCACCAAGCACCGAGTGCCCGTGACTCCCGTCGGAGCCCGCAGTGGCAAGAGCGGCGGCAGCCTGCCCATCGATGGCGGTCTGGCGCTCTCGCTCGAGAAGATGAACCGCATTCTCGAGGTGAACGCCGACGATCTGCTCATGGTCGTGCAGCCCGGCGTCTTCACTGCGCAGGTCGACGAAGCCGCCGAGAAGCTCGGGCTGTTCTATCCACCCGATCCGAACTCTGCCGCCTACTGCACCATGGGCGGCAACGTCGCCGAGAACGCCGGTGGACCGCGCGCGCTGAAGTACGGCGTCACGCGCGACTACGTCATCGGGCTCGAGTGGGTGCTCCCGACGGGCGAGGTGCTGCGGCTCGGCCGACGGACGGGGAAGGGCGTCGCCGGCTACGATCTGGTCGGCCTCTTCGTCGGCAGCGAAGGCACGCTCGGCATCGCCACTGAGATCACGGTGAAGCTCATTCCCCGGCCGCGCGTGGTGAAGACCGCGCTCATTCCCTTCAAGACTGTGGCCGATGCCGCGAAGGCGCTCTCGTCGGTGCTCACGAGCGGGCTGTGGCCACGAACGCTCGAGCTGCTCGACGAGGTCGCACTGCAGGCGATCGCCGGTCGTGGGCTTCCCGTGCCTCCCGAGGCGGGTGCGGTCGTCATCGCCGAGATGGACGGCAACCACGAAGACGGAGTCCTCTCCGAGCTCGCGATGCTCGTCGATCAGTGCGCCAGCTGGGCCAGCCTCGAAGCCGTCGTCGCGCAGGACGAGTCGCAGCGCGAACGTATCTGGGCGGTGCGCAAAGAAGTCTCTCCGGCCCTGCGCGCCCTCACCGGCAAGAAGATCTCGGAAGACATCGTGGTGCCCCGCTCGAAGGTCCCTGAGGCCATCGAGCGCTTCAAGGCGGCAGGGAAGCGTGAAGGCCTCACCGTCGCGACCTACGGGCACGCAGGCGACGGCAACCTGCACTCCAACGTGCTGTACCGAACCCGCGAAGACTGGCCCCGCGTCGAAGCCGTGCTGGCGGAAATGATGGCCGTTACGGTTGAGCTCGGAGGCACCATCACCGGCGAACACGGGGTTGGTCTCGCCAAGAAGCGGTTCTTGCCGCTTGAACAACCGGAGCCACTGCGTGAGCTCCAACGACGGCTGAAGGTCTTCCTCGACCCATCTGTCACGATGAACCCCGGGAAGATCTGGGAATAGCCCCGTATCTCATCGGAATGACGAACCTTCCTGGACGGGTGCTCGCGGCCCCGGGCTTGCTCTGACTCTCAGTCGTCGCCTGAGAGACTGACAAGCTGGGGAGGTGGATCGTGGCCTTTTTCGAAACGGAAGTCTGGGGTGAGCATCTTCTGCTCGAGCCTGAACAAACCTTGTTCACGGCCGAGGAGGAAAAGATGCTGGCCCGTGCAACGAAGAGTGGTGGTTCAGACGGACTTTCTCACTACATGCGCAGCATGGGCGGCCACAAACAGCTGACCCGTGAGGACGAGTACGAGCTCTCGCGCCGCGCGAAGAAGGGTGACGAGTCGGCCCGTCGCACGCTCGCGGTCAGCAACCTGCCCTTCGTGGTGGCGGTGGCCAAGAAGTTCGCCAGCCGTGGCGCCCGCCTGGACGACCTGATCCAGGAAGGCAACGTCGGCCTGATGAAGGCCATCGAGCACTTCGACCCCAAGAAGAACGTGCGCTTCGCGACCTACGCCGTCTGGTGGATTCGCGCGTACATCACGCGTTACCTCAAGGACAACCGCAGCCACGTGCGTGGTGGCGAGCATGAGCGCATCTCGATGAGCGACTTCTCGCTCGATACGCCGCTCGATGATGAGTCCGATTCGACCTACATGGAGCGGCTCGAAGATGCCGGCCCGACGCCCGACCTGAGCTTCCTCAAGCTCGAGCAGGACGAAGAGGTCGCCGCCGCCCTGCAGCGAGTTCGCCGCCGTCTGGGCGATCTGGGCTGGGACATCCTCCAGGAGCGCCTCACCCAGGACAAGCCGCGCACCCTCGAAGAGCTGGGCCAGCGCTGGGGTGTTTCGCGTGAGCGCGTGCGCCAGGTCGAGCTGAAGACGAAGCACTTCCTCGCGCGCTACCTCGAAGATCTGTCCGAGGCCGAGAACGACGTGATGGAGCTGAACGTCGCTGCATGAAGGCCGGCCGGGCGCCTGCGTCTCGCCCGGCATGACCACCGACTTCGACCTTGCCGCGATGCGCCACCACGGTGCATCGCGGTTTCGTTTTTTCAGCCGAAACCGGGGAGCATGCGCGCCCATGCGACTGCTCCTGCTTTCACTTCTGGTCTCTGTTCCCGCCTTCGCGCAGCCGGCCTCGGCCGGTGACGTCGCCACCAAGCTCGATGAGCTGTGGAAGACGCGCGACGACGCCGCCTCGATGAAGGCCACCGACGAGGCGATCACCGAAGGGCTCAAGGCGTTCCCCGACGACTTCGAGGTGCTCTGGCGCGCCGGCCGCTACCGCTGGTGGATCGCCGACGGCGCGACCGACGAGAAGCTCAAGAAGCAGATCGCGAAGGAAGGGTGGACGTTCGCCGAGCGCGCCGTGAAGGCGAAGGGCGACGGCATGCAGGGCCACTACTACGTCGCGCTCAACATCGGCGCGTACAGCCAGGCCGTCGGCATTCTCAAGGCACTCGGTGAAGGCCTCGAAGGCAAGTTCAACGACGAGCTCGAGAAGGCCCGCAAGGTCGACGCCGCGTTCGATCGCCACGGTCCGGTGAACGCGAAGGGCCGCTACTACTGGGAGCTGCCGTGGCCCAAGCGTGACCTCGCCAAGTCGCGCACCGAGCTCAAGAGCGTCTCCGAGAAGCACCCCGAGCACCTGCGCGCGTGGCTGTACCTCGCCGAGACCGAGCTGAAAGACGGCAACGCGAAAGAGGCGAAGACCAACATCGACAAGGTGCTCAACGGCTCCGATGCGTACGACCCGCCCGAGGCGCGCCGCATGAAGAAGTGGGCGAAGGTCGTCTCGGAGGCGATCGACAAGGAGCTGAAGTGATCGAGCGGAACCTCGTCGAGATGCTGCTCGCCCGCGCGAAGACGCGCACGAGCGCAGCAGCACGGCACAAGACGGGGTCAGGCTGGCAGGACGTCAGCTGGTCCGAAGTCGTGAGCCGGGTGAAGCAGGTGTCTGATGGACTCGTGGCAGCAGGCGTGAAGCCGGGCGATCGCGTCGCCATCTTCGCCGCCACCAGCCTCAACTGGGTCGTGGTCGACCTCGCCATCGCGGCCGCTCGCGCGATCTGCGTGCCCATCTACGCGTCGAACACGCCTGAAGAGGTCCGCTTCATCCTCTCGCACTCGGGCTCGGTGCTGCTCTTCGTCGACGATGACAGGCCCGACGCCAAGCAGGCTGGGCGCCTCACGCGGGCGAGGGAGAAGCTGGCCGAGGCTCCGGACTGTCGAGGCGTCGTGCTCTTCGACGGCGCCGTCTCTGGCGACAAGGAGCGCACGCTCGAGCGCCTCATCGAGGAAGGGAAGGGCGTCACCGACTTCGACACCCGCGTCGCCGCCATTCAGGCCGACGATCTCTGCCACTTCATCTACACGTCCGGCACCACTGGCGATCCCAAGGGCGTGATGCTGACGCACGGGAACTGGGCCTTCGAAGCCGACACGATTCGGTCGCTCAAGGTGATGAAGGACGACGACTCGCTCATGCTGTTCCTGCCGCTCGCGCACTCGTTCGCGCAGGTGGCGAAGGCTGCGTGGCTGGCGCTGGGCTTCACGATGATCTTCGCGGAGTCGGTCGAGAAGGTCGTCGCCAACCTCGCCGAGACGAAGCCCACGATCTTCCCCGCCGTGCCGCGCGTGTTCGAGAAGGTCTTCGCGGGCGTGCAGGGCAACGCGCTGTCGGCGTCGGGCGTGAAGGGCTCGCTCGCGCGCTGGGCGTTCAAGCTGTTCGACGAGTACGTGGCCGCGAAAGAGGCGGGCAGGCCGTACGACTCGCTCGGGTTCGCGCTCGCGAAGGCGCTCGTGTTCAAGAAGGTGAAGGCTGGCCTCGACGAGAAGCTCGGCGGCCGGCTGCACCTGTTCGTCTCGGGTGGCGCTCCGCTGCCGCGAAAGATCGGCTACTTCTTCGAGCTGGTCGGCTTCACCGTCTGCGAAGGCTATGGGCTGACCGAGACCAGCGCCGCGAGCACCATCAACCTGCCTGGCTCGATTCGCATCGGCACCGTCGGCAAGCCGTTCCCCGGCGTCGAGCTGAAGATCGCCGAAGACGGCGAGATCCTCATCCGCGGCCCCAACATCATGAAGGGCTACTACGGCAACGAGGCGGCGACGGCCGAGGTGCTGCGGCCCGACGGCTTCTTCCACACGGGCGACATCGGCGAGATCGACAAGGACGGCTCGGTGCGCATCACCGACCGCAAGAAGGATCTCATCAAGACCTCGGGTGGAAAGTACTGCGCGCCCCAGAACCTCGAGAACGCGCTCAAGACCGCGCCGATCGTCTCGAACTCGATGGTGCACGGCGACATGAGGCCGTACCTCACGGTGCTGATCGCGGTGAACGAAGAGACCGCGAAGAAGCTGCTCGCCGAGAAGGGCGTGACGGTGGGCAGCGTGGCCGAGCTGGTGAAGCGGCCCGAGATCATCGCCGAGGTGAAGTCCGCCATCGACGCCGTGAACGCGACACAGCCGCCGTACTCGACGATGAAGAAGTTCCACCTCGTGCCGCAGGACTTCTCGCAAGAGACGGGCGAGCTCACGCCAACGCTCAAGGTAAAGCGCAAGGTGGTGACAGCTCGCTACAAGGCCGCGCTCGACGCGCTGTACGAAGGCGCGAAAGACTGAACCCGACGCGAGGCGAGCTGCATCTGAGGGCTGTGCGGTGGCTGGGCTTGCTCATCGTTGCGTCGGGGTGTGCGACCGTTCACACGGCGCTCGACGTGCAGGCCATCGAGGCCAAGGCAGTCCTGGCGACGAGCTGGGCAGGGAAGGCCGATCGAACACCCTGGCCGTTCCACACCAGCGCCGAGCTCGAGACCGTCACCCGGCCTGCAGGACCGCCCGTCGTCACCAGGCTTCCCATCGGAGGACATCACCTCGCCGAAGGGATCATCGAAGAGCAGCTCGTCTTTCGCAGCCGCCGGTCGCTTCGGTACCTCGAGTCGAACTACGCCCGCCTGTACGTCTACCGCCACGGTGAGCTCGGGGAGCGGCCGGTACAGCTGTGGGTGCCCGGTCTGTACGTCTCGGAGCTGGCGCTGAAGCTGCTTCGTCCGCTTCTGCTCGACACGCTCTCACAGGGCGTCGACGTGGTGTTCTTCGTGCCGCCGTACCACCTGGAGCGCACCCCGAGCGGACTCGGGTCGGGCGACGCGGTGCTGGCGACCCTGCTGTCCGATCATCTCGGCGTCATCGCGCAGGGTGTGGCCGATCTGCGCGACACGGTGGTGCTGCTCCGGAGCCGGGGGGTGAAGACCCTCGGGGTCTTCGCGGGATCGATGGGCGCCAACTTCGCGCTTCAGGTCGCGCGCTTCGACGGAAGCCCAGAACGGCCGGCTTTCGAGTTCTTCACGGGCATGATTCCCCTCGTCGACTGGAGCGCGCTGTTGCTGGAGCGCCCCGAGTTCGAAGGTGTGCGCGCGAAGCTGGCTCAGGCCGGCACGTCGCTCGAGGCCCTCGGCGCGCTCTATCGCGAGCTCGATCCCTCTCGGGTTGCGGCGACGTTGCGCCCGTCGAGCGTTTCGGTTCTCGCCGCGCGCTTCGATCAGGTGACTCCGGCGGGCCCCCGTGAGCGGTGGCAGTCTGCCTGGGCGATCACCCGCGTTCACCTCGTCGACCGCGGCCACGCCACGATGCTGCTCTCGGACCTGCCCTCGATCGCCCACGAGCTGCTGGCCGAAGACCTCAGAAACGGGAAGGGCCGCGACTCCGAGTGAGGAGCGCGGCCCAGACGCAACGACGAGGTGAGACTCAGCCCTGTTTCTGGGCGGCCTTGTCGTTCGGCTGCACCTGCTGGCCGCTCGAGTCGGCGAGCTTCTTCTCTTCTGGCTCAGCCTCGCCCGACAGCCCCTTCTTCAGGTTCTTCACGAAGGAGCCGATGGAGGAGCCGAGCTGAGGCAGCCGCGACGCTCCGAACAGGAGGACGATGGCGACGACGATCAGCAGAATTTCCCAGCCGCGAAGACCACCCATTGAGCAACTCCTTGTGAGGCGCACCACCAGTGTAGGCCCATCGCGTGTAACACCGCCAATGAGCCTCGTCATGTCTCCGTGACGACGGGTGGTTGGGGCGGTCAGGCGAGGGTGATGGTGCCGGGAGTGGCGCGGGGTTCCGGCTTCTCGATGGGAGAAGCCACGTGCCGAAGCACGGGCTCGGCCGTCACTGGCACCTGCCGTTTGGCGACCTCGAGCATCATCGTCTGGCTGCGAATCGTCTGGCCATCGAGCGCCAGGGGACGGGGCAGGTACGACCCATCGTGCTGGAGCTGGCGGGCCTTCACGTTGTCTTTGAGGCCGAGGCCGATCACCTCGTCGAGCAGGCGCAGGCGCAGCGCTGCGTCTTCGACGGGCGCCATCACCTCGACGCGGCGGTGGAAGTTGCGCGGCATCCAGTCGGCGCTCGAGATGAACACGTCGGTCGCGGTGCCGGTGCCGAACGCATACACGCGCGCGTGCTCGAGAAAGCGATCGACGACCGAGATGACCCGAATGCGCTCGCTCACGCCGGGCACGCCGGGCCGCAGGCAGCAGATGCCGCGCACCAGCAGGTCGACATCGACGCCCGCCTGGCTCGCCGCGTACAGCGCGCGGATGATCACGGGATCGACGAGCGCGTTCATCTTGCCCAGAATTCGCGCGGGCTCTCCTTTGCGGGCCTTCTGCGTCTCGCGCTCGATCATCTCGAGCACCTTCGTCTGCAGCGTGTTCGGCGCGACGGCCAGGCGCTTCCAGTTCGGCTGCGTCGAGTAGCCGGTGAGCAGATTGAAGAGCGCGGTTACGTCGACGGCGATCTCGGGCCG
>CALRPN020000022.1:0-165122 GCA_943370055.1 Archangium gephyra | reverse complement strand
TGATGCGGCCGTTGTCGACGCGAACGTCTTGATGCTCGAGCGCGGTGGTGCCGGTCGAGCTGAAGACCCGCACGTCGCGGAAGATGGTGACGGCCGCTGGAGCCGCTTCACGTTTGATCAGCTGCGGGTAGCGATGCGTCGCGGGGCAGCCGAGCAACGCGATCGAGGTGAGCAACATCAGGGAGCGCATGGCGGCGCACCGTAGCAGTGACGATCGCCAGCGCCGTGTCCCACGTGTGCGGTGTGTGTGCGCGGCGGAATTTTCGGTTGTGAGTGCTTTCGACCCGTACAATCGGCCGGTCTCTCCCTCCCGGAGGCTCGTTGCTCCAACTGCTCGTTGCAGGCGTGCTCAGCGCGCCAGGCTTCGGAGTGCGTCTCGACGTCGGCGCTGAAGTGCCGGTCAGTCAGCCGCAGTCCACCTATTTTGGAATTGGCTATGGCGGCTCGGTGACGGCAGAGCTCGCGCTGTTGCCGGTGCTCGATCTCGAAGCGCAGGTCGGCTGGCTCTCGTTGCCTGCGACGAGCGCCGCGCCCATCACGGGCAACGGCACGATGCTCACGGTTGGTGCTGGCGCACGGCTTCGACGGCCGCTCGAGCACAACCTTGTCATTCCCTGGGGCGAGCTGTTGTTGAACTATGGCAACTCTGGCGGCGGCCGATTTCCGCTCACCGTCACGGCCGGCGTCTCGTTCAAGCCGACGTCCACCGGCTTTCTCGTCGGTGTGTTCGGGCGGTTTCAGCAGGTGTTCGCGCTGGCTGCCGCCGAGCCTGGCTTCGAGTCGTTCAACGCGACGCTCGTCTCGTTCGGCGTTTCGATCGAGTACCTGCATGTGCCCGCGCCGCCCGATGCAGACGGCGACGGCGTGGTCGATGACGACGACAAGTGTCCTGATCAGTCCGGTCCGGGAGAGCCAGATGGGTGCCCCGCGAGTCCGCCTCCGCTCGTGAGCGCTGACAAAGATGGTGACGGCGTGCCCGACGATCTCGATCGCTGCGCCGACAAGGCCGAAGACAAAGACGGCTTCCAGGACGACGACGGCTGCCCCGATCTCGACGACGACGGCGACGGCGTGCCCGACGCGAAGGACAACTGCCCGAAGCTCGCTGGCAAGGCTGAGACGAAGGGCTGCCCGGATCAAGACGGCGACAGCGTGCCCGACCCCGACGACGCGTGCCCCACCGTGGCAGGCAAGGTCGAGAACAAGGGCTGCCCCACGTACAAGCAGATCAAGGTCACCGAGCAGAAGATCGAGATCAGCCAGAAGATCTTCTTCGCGTTCGGCACCACGAAGATTCTGCCGAAGAGCGACCCGCTGCTCGACGAAGTGGCACAGGCGCTCAAGGACCGCACCGGCATCTGCGTGCGCGTCGAGGGCCACACCGACAACAAGGGCAGCCGTGAGCAGAACATGACGCTCTCGGAGGGCCGGGCTGCCGCCGTGCGCGACTACCTGCTCGTCACCGGCGTCGACGCTGCTCGGCTGAGCGCCAAGGGCTACGCCGACACGCTGCCCATCGACTCCAACGGCACGCTCGAGGGCCGCGAGAACAACCGCCGCGTCGAGTTCGTGATCGTCCCCTGCGCGGAGGTCAAATGAAGCGAGTCCTCGTCCCCCTCCTCGCGGTGGGAGTCTTTGGCTGCGCCGAGTCCATCAACCGGTTTCCCATCGATGCCGGCACCAGCGTCATCTGCGGCACGGGTACCACGCAGTGTGGTGATGCGTGTGTCAGCACCAACGTCGATGACAAGAATTGCGGTACGTGTGGCAAGGCGTGCGGAGCGACGGAAGGGTGCGGTGGAGGCCGGTGCCTTCCGAAGAACTGCAGTGAAGCCAACTGTGCCACCGACCAGGTGTGCGCGAACTCGTCGGTGTGTCAGCAGAAGGCGTGCGTCGGGGTGACGTGCGGCGCGAACGAGACGTGCACTGATGGGCGCTGCGTGACCCGTGACTGCGGGGCGACGACGTGCGGCGCGGGCTTCGTGTGCAAGAATGCCGTCTGTGTCGATGTCACGTGTGCAGGCGTGACGTGTCAGGGCTCCAATGTCTGCGTGAATGGTTCGTGTTTTCCGCCGACCTGCCCGAACGCGACGTGCAGCGCGATGCAGGTCTGTGTCGGAATGACGACGTGCACCGAGCGGCCGTGTGTGGGCATCTCCTGCGCGATGGGCACCGTCTGTGTCGCGGGCGCCTGCAGGCCCGAGTCCTGCGGAACGACGCCGTGTCCCATGGGCCAGGCCTGTGTTTCGGGCGTCTGCACCGACGTGAACTGCCAGGGCGTCACCTGCCCGTCGGGCCGCGTCTGTGTGCGCGGCAGTTGCGTGAGCCCGATGGCGATGGGCAGTCCCTTCGGTGACTTCTCGAGCGGTAGCACACTGGGCGCGTCGGTGATGTCGAACGGCACGCATCAGAACCAGGGCGTGCTGGGCGACTCGACGCCGCCGTCCGAGCCGCCGTCGCAGTCGAACGGCACGCACACCAACCTGCCGGGACAGATTTCGAACCTTCGCTGAGGGAGGCACATGAAGCGACTCTCACTCATCGTCGTCGGTGCGTTGGCGGGCTGCCCGACGCCACCTGTGTCGACCGACGGAGGAGCGCCCATCGTCTGCGGAACGGGTGCGACCGACTGCTCGGGTACCTGTGTCGACGTGAAGCTCGACGACGCAAACTGCGGCGTCTGCGGGAAGAAGTGTGCCTCGACCGAAGCCTGCGCCGCCGGCCAATGTCTGCCGCGCAACTGCTCGGCGGCGAGCTGTGGCGTCGATCAGGTCTGCGCGAATGCCTCCATCTGCCAGCAGAAGACCTGTGTCGGAGTCACCTGCGCTGCGAACGAGACGTGCAGTGATGGGAAATGCCAGACACGTGATTGTGGTCAGGTGACCTGCGCTCCCGGTTCCGTGTGCAGGAATGGCGCGTGTCTCGACATCGCGTGCAATGGCGTGAACTGCTCGGGTGGAAATGTCTGTCTCAACGGTCAGTGTTTTCCTCCGACGTGTACCGATTCGACCTGTGCTGCTGCGCAGGTCTGCGTCGGCACGACGTGCACCGAGCGCACCTGCGTGGGCGTCAGCTGCCCCACGGGCCGAGTCTGCGTCGCCGGTGCTTGCCAACCTGAGTCGTGCGGAATCACCGCGTGCCCGATGGGCCAGGCCTGTGTCTCAGGTTCATGCGTCGACGTCGGCTGTCGCGGCGTCTCGTGTAGCTCCGGCCGGACCTGTGTTCGCGGCGTCTGTGTCAACCCGATGATGCCGGGCGGTGTGGCGCCCTTCGGAGGTCTGGGCAGCGGGAGCACGCTCGGTGCCTCGTCGATGTCGAATGGCACGCATCGGAACGAGGGCGTGCTGGGCGACTCCACGCCGCCCTCCGAGCCCTCGACCCAATCGAATGGAACTCACACGAATCAACCCGGACAGGTTTCGAACGTTCGCTGAAATTTCGGTCTCGAGAAGGAGCGCCGCATGGTGAAGAGAGTCCTCGTTGCAGTGCTGATGATGTGTCCCGCAGTGGTGTTGGCTCAGGCGCCGCAGTTGCTCGGCTATCAGGGGCGTCTGGTGAAGACCGACGGAACCCCTGAGTCTGGCAACGCTCAGATGCGGTTCGGGCTGTTCGGTACAGAGACCGGAGGCTCGTCGCTCTGGGAAGAGACCCAGGCCGTCAGCATCACGCAGGGCTACTACTCGACCTACCTCGGTCGCATGACGACGTTCCCGGCGACGCTCTTCGACACTGGCACGCTGTGGCTCGAGGTCGCGGTTCAGGCGCCGGGCGACACGCAGTTCCGCACGATGACGCCGCGCCAGCGGGTGGGCTCGGTCGCGTTCGCGCTCAATGCTCGCAGCGTGAAGGGCGGAACGGTCGACGCGACGAGCGTGTCGATCAACGGCACGCAGGTCATCGACTCGAACGGCAAGCTGACGGCCTCGGCTGGCTACGCTGCGGGCCCGGGCATCAGCATCGACGGCACCACGCGCGCCATCTCGGTGAACTCGAGCGGCTGCAACACGGGGCAGGTGCTGCAGTGGAACGGCAGTGCCTGGCAGTGCGCGACCGTGAGCGGCAGTGGCGGGGGCATCTCGGGCGTCAGTGGCACCGCCCCCATCACCGTGATGAACGGCACCACCAGCCCGGTCGTCTCGGTGAGTGTCGGCACGACCGCCGGAACTGTGGCCGCCGGCGATGACAGCCGCTTTGGCAACGCCACCACGCTTCTCGGTCGGCAGCTGTCTGCGTCGCTTCCCGACTCTGGCATGGTGCTGACGTACAGCGCAGGCGCTTGGATTCCCCAATACCCCGCTGGGGGTGGAGTGACCTCGGTGACTGCCGGTGCTGGCCTCACGGGCGGCGCCATCACGTCTGCGGGCACCATCGCTATCGCCGATGGTGGTGTCGGCACTTCGCAGCTCGCCGCAGGCGCAGTCACCTTCGACAAGATGGGAAGCAACGGCTGTACAGCTGGTCAGCTCCCGAAGTGGAATGGGTCGGCGTGGGCGTGCGGAGATGACAACGCAGGCGGTGCTCCAACTCGCCAGTACACAGTCGCGTTCATGATGCGAACCGGCACCAATTGCCCGTCGGGCTTCAACCAGGAACCCCTGAGCAACCTCCAGGGTGGTGACGGCGTGGTTCAGGTGGCCATCAACAGTGGCAGCCTCTTTCTCGGTGCGAGCGCAGGCGCCTTGGCGCGACAGGGCAACGTGCTCTGGTCGTCGGTCACCACCACCAACATGGGTGCCACAGGTGTTCTCTGTTGGCAGACCTACCAGACGAGCGGAAATCCGATGACGCACTTCATCGGTACCAGCGGCACCAGCGCGACCTGCCCCGCTGGCTATGCTCGTATTCCAATGGCCGATCTGCGAGGAAACAACGGCTATTCGTACTCGATGACCAATCGTGGTGGGTTCTACCTGGGCTACGTCGACAGCTGGGACTACTCGAGCCAGCAGTTTGGTGGCGGGTGGACTCACCGATACTGGGCGACGACTCTGGGCGGCAACATCGACATCGCCTGCGTGAAGACGATGGGTGTCGAGTCCGACCCCTCCACCCGGAACGGAGTCTATGCCGTAGTGCTCGGCGTGAAGGGGCCCGCGATCTGCCCCGCTGGCTATACCTACCGCGCAACGGCAGAGACGCTGGGCGCGAACAACGAGACCTATCTCTCGATGACCGATTCGGCAGTCATGATGGGCGGGCTCTACAGCTGGGCGTACGGCGGCGAGTCGTACCAGCAGACGAATTGGAACAGCTCGTCGAACGTCAACTACTGCTGGAGGTTCTACCCCCGCGTGAATCGGCCAGCAGCCAATATCCGGGCGCTCAATGGGTTCAACTGTCCGTCCGATCACATCTCGCTCAATGTGAGTGATGTGAATGGCAACAACGCAAACGTGTACATTCAGCGAGTCGTCAATTCGCTCTATATCGGTGGACTCGTCAGTTGGGCTCGACAGGATTACACGGAGGGTTCGATCGCCGTGAACATCACCACCCAGGCCAATCGCATTTGTTATAAAGTGGAGAACGTGGCGTCATGGCCGTGATGCGAGCGCTGGCAATTATCGCTCTGGTGCTGGTGAGCGGGTGTCGTGAGAAGTCGGCACCGCCATTACCGGCGGTCGTCGATCTGCGAGCGCTCCCCAGCCCCGTGCTCGAGGTGCCTGTGGCGAAACCAGCTGGTGCTGAGCTGGAGCGAGGCCTGAGGCCTTCGCCGGTGGAGCCCGTCATCGAGCGACCTCCTCCGATGGGTGCCGAGGCGCTGCGCGAAAGAGGGCTTCAGGCGCGCCCGACAGGCATCGATCCGGCTCCGTTGCAGCCGCCGCCTCCGATGGGCGCCGAGGCGCGACGTCTGGCCGAGCGAGGGTCGCCCTGACGAGTGCAGGCCAAATGTTTCGCTTGCGCTGACGCAAGCCTGACACCCGACGGGCTACGAACCCTCCCTTAGCCGCACGAGGGGAGGGTTCTTCCGTGTTGTACCTGCACGCCATTGGTCACTTTCACCCCGAGAACCTCGTCACCAACGCGTTCCTCGAGAGCCTCGGCATCGAGACGAACGAAGCGTGGATCATGGAGCGTGTGGGCATCCGCTCCCGGCACACCGTGCTGCCGCTCGACTACATCCGCCAGACGAAGAACAAAGACCCGCGGCAGGCCATCGAGGCCGCCACCATGTCGAACGCCGAGACCGGCGCCAAAGCCGGCAGGCTCGCACTCGAGCGGGCGAAGCTGACGGTCAAAGACATCGGCATGGTGCTCTCGGGCAGCTGCAGCCCTGACGAGTGCATTCCCGCCGAGGCCAACCGCGTCGCCGAAGCGCTCGGCGTCGACGGCCCCTCGCTCGACGTCGCCAGCGCCTGCTCCAGCTTCTGCAGCCAGCTCTACTTCATCGAGGCCATGCGGCCCGAGAAGCTGCCCGACTTCATCATGCTGGTGAACCCCGAGAACTCGACCCGCGTCGTCGACTACAGCGACCGCTCGAGCTGCGTGTTGTGGGGAGACTGCTCCACCGCCGCCATCGTCTCGCCCCGCATTCCCGGCCCGTGGAAGGTGACGTCGACGTACCTGAAGGGCGAGCCCGCCGGCGCCGAGAAGGTCAAGGTTCCCCGCTTCGGCCACTTCACGCAGCAGGGCGCCGAGGTTCAGAAGTTCGCCGTCAAACGCGCCAGCGAGGTCTACGAGGTGCTCCGCGCCGACTGGATGAAGAGCGGTGGCAACGTGAACGACCTCACCTTCATCGGCCACCAGGCCAACCTGCGCATGCTCGAGGCCGTCGCGCGACGCTGCGAGGTGCCCGAGGGCCGGCACCTCTTCAACGTCGACGTGCGCGGCAACGTCGGCTCCTCCGGCGCCCCGAGCGTGTTCTCCGAGCACTGGGGCAGCGACCAGCTCGGCAAGGCCATCGCGTTGTGTGTCGTCGGCTCGGGGCTCACCTGGGCTGGCGCGCTGTTCGAACGGGCCTGAAAACCCGAGGCGAATCAGCCGGTTCGAGGCACTCCACCCGATTGGGCGAAACCAGCGTCGGGCGCGTGGCGTAAGCCTCGTGTCTCGAACGAACCATGGAGCCCGACACGATGAATCGCCTCGTCTTCCTGCTGGTTGGAATCGTCCTCGCGGTCGCCGCCGTCGCCTGGGCGCAGGCTGCAAAGACGAAGCGCGTCGGCTCCGCCAACACCGCGACCGCCACCGAATCGGAGCTGCCCGTGAAGAACTACCTCAAGCCCTCCAAAGACGAGCTCAAGCAGAAGCTCACCGCCGAGCAGTTCAAGGTGACCTGCGAGGCGGCCACCGAGCCGCCGTTCCGCAACGCCTACTGGGACAACCACGAGGCCGGCATCTACGTCGACGTCACCACCGGCGAGCCGCTCTTCAGCTCGACCGACAAGTTCGACTCGGGCTCTGGTTGGCCGAGCTTCACCAAGCCGATTCAGAAGCAGGTCGTCACCGAGCACAAAGACATCGCCTTCGGCATGGTGCGCGTCGAGGTGCGCTCGAAGTCGGGTGACGCCCACCTCGGTCACGTCTTCGACGACGGCCCCAGCGACAAGGGCGGCCTGCGCTACTGCATCAACTCGGCGTCGCTGCGCTTCATCCCCGTCTCGAAGCTCGAGGCCGAGGGCTACGGCGAGTACGCGAAGCTGTTCCAGAGCATTGGCTCGAAGGAGAAGTCGAACGTGAAGACCGAGACTGCGTACCTCGCCGGTGGCTGCTTCTGGGGCATGGAAGAACTGCTCCGCAAGATCCCCGGCGTCGTCGAGACCGAGGTTGGCTACACCGGCGGCCACCTCGACAACCCGAAGTACGACGACACCCACGACAGCAAGTCGGGCCACGCCGAGTCGGTGAAGGTCGTCTTCGACCCGAGCGTGATTGCGTACTCGGACCTGCTCGAGAAGTGGTTCTTCCGCATGCACGACCCGACCACGCCCAACCGTCAGGGCAACGACGTCGGCACGCAGTACCGCTCGGCGCTCTTCCCCGTGGACGACGCGCAGAAGAAGGCGGCCGACGAGGTCATCGCGCGCGTGAACAAGTCGGGGAAGTGGAAGAAGCCCATCGCCACCACCATCGAGCCGTTCAAGAAGTGGTGGAAGGGTGAGGACTACCACCAGGACTATCTCGAGAAGAACCCGGGCGGGTACACCTGCCACTTCCTGCGCGATTGATCAGCGCGAGACGTTCGTTTCGAGGCGGAAGGTGAAGTCGGCGAACGTGGGGCCCTCAGCGTCCCCGTCCACTTCGATGAGCCCGACGAGCAAGCCAGGCTGGCGGGGCGAGAAACGGGCCGTCCACTCCACCGTCTCTCCGGGCGCGGGAGCTGGCCGTGCCTCGAGCTGAACCCAGTCGGGCGTGCGCTTGATGCGCAGCGCACTGCAGCTCGCCTGGCCGACGTTCTTCACCGGGAAGCGTGCAATCCGGGTTTCGCCGACGAGCACCGCGCCGAGGTTCACGTCGGCGACCTCGAGCTTGCAGGCAGACGCCGCGATGCCCTCGAAGCGGAATGGAATGCGGTCGGTGCGGTCTCCCGTGGCGTCCCGGAAGGTGAGGCGTGGCCACACGGAGCGCGCTCCCAGCTCGGTGGGCGACAGGCGCACGGTGAGGCCCACCGGCGCGTCGGCCGGGAGCTGCAAAGGCAGTGGTTCGACGAGCGAGGTGGTGCCCGACTCGTCAGTCCACGTCGTCAGGGTCTGGGCTGTGGTGGGCTGAAGGCTGCGGCTCACCTCTGCTCGAGCTCCGACGCGAATGCGCACGGGCAGACGGTTGGGGTCGAGGTCGGTGAAGACGCGGTTTCGGACTCGCCCCGCAGGCCAGCTGAGTGTCTGCGCTCCACCCACCCCGAGGCTGGCCTGGGTGTCGAGCTTGAACTCCACCTCACCAGGACCCGCGAGCTCGAAGTTCTTCACGAAGAACAACGCCGTCCCGGGCTCACCGTCGTTCAGAGGCACCATCGAGACGCGGTTGATGTTGGTTCGGCCGCGGGCCAGCGAGAACTTCGCCCGGCGAATGACCACCGCCTCGTTCGACTTCATCGGCAGCTCCCGGTCGCCGAAGGGCTGCAGCGTCTTGCAGCGGTCGAGCGGCAGGCCCTCATCTTCTCCTTCGGTGTTCGCGACACACACCGAGAGCCCTTCGTCGACGACCGTTCGACTCACGGCCCAGCGCCCCACCTCTGCGCCGTCGACGAAGACTGCGATGCTCGCCGTGTCAGCACCGACCTTCGTTCGTGACCAGTAGATCCCGAAGGTGTTCTGAGTGGGCACAGGCAGGGCACAGCCCACCGCCACGCCGTCGAGCTGACAGGCGACCTGGGCAGTGGCTGAGACGCCTTCGAGCACCAACGTCATCTGGTCGTTCGCCTGCGCCCATGCGCCGAACTCTCCGCGCGAGACCGGCTGACCAGAAGGCACGCCCTCGAGCGTCGCGGTCACGGTCGGAACGGGGGGCGCGCAGGCGGTCACGAGGGACAGCGAAAGGAGCAGCGCTCGTCTCATGGCGTCGTTCTTTCAAGAGGAAGAGAGATGCTTCACGTGGCGTCGAAAGGGACGTCACGAGGTGCTGCGCGTTTGCGCGGAATCAGCGCGCTTCTTCACCAGGTCACGCGGCGTCGGCGGCTTCACGTCAGGTGCATCGAACGGCTCTTCGACCAGCTCGAAGCGGCCGTTGTCGAACGGCAGGCCAGGCGCGTTCTCTCGCAAGACCATGCGCTCTCGCAGGCCCTTCTTCTTCATCGACTGCGCTCGGAAGTAGCAGAACGGGTTGTTGCCGGGCCGACCGAGCACCGAGTGCGCGGTGAAGGTGCAGCCGCCGAGGCACTCCTTCGCGAACGGACACGTCTTGCAGAAGCCCCACAGCGACTCGGTCGTGCGCTCACGCGTGAAGGCGAGCTGCGGAGCCGACTCCCAGAGCGAGCGCAGCGACGCGTCCTTCAACGAGCCGCCGATGTACGACGGTTGGAGCGACGGGCAGCCCTTCACGCCCCCGTTCGCCTCGATGCCCATCACGAAGCGGCCCGCGTGACAGCCGCCCCACGTGTCCTCTGCAGGCGCGCCCGAGAGCGAACGCAGCTTCGGCTCGTCGGGGTGGAAGTAGCCCAGGTTGTTGCCCGGCATCACGGCGATGCGCGACTCGTCCCAGGCCTTCTGTTTCAGCGCGAGCACGCGGGGCACCAGCTCGATGAGGTCCCACGGCTGCAGCAGCATCGCGGGCCGGTCTGCCGCGCGCCCGAGTGGAGCGGTGATCTGCACCTGCCACGCGCTGATGCCCTGCGCGCGAAGGTGTTCGAAGAGCGCCTCGAGGTCGCCGAGGTTGAGCCGGTTCACGTTGGTGTTCGCCGAGACGCGAATGCCCGCCTCACGCATGAAGCCCATCGCCGCGGTGGCTGACTGGAAGCTGCCCTTCGCCGCGCGCATCAGGTCGTGCGTCGGCTCGAGGCCATCGATGGAGACCGACGCCTGAAACAGCCCGGCGCCCGCCATCTTGAACGCGAGCGAGCGGTCGATGCCCCGGCCGCCCGTCGTCAACACCGGACGAATGCCCGCCTTCTTCAGCGCCGCCACCACGTCGAGGAAGCCCGGGTGCAGATAGGCCTCTCCGCCGATGAGCACGACCTCTCGTGCGCCGAGGTCCTTCAGCTCGTCGACCACCGAGAGCGCCTTCTCGGTCGAGAGCTCACCCTCGCGCGCCGTGCCTGCCCGCGAACCACAGTGCGTGCAGGGTTGGTCACACGCGAGCGTGAGCTCCCAGACGACGTACGCCGGGTGCCACGCAGCTGAGAGGTCTTGCCGGCGTGACATGGCGCTCAGGGCCCGCCGTCGCCTGCACCAGCGTCGGTGACACCTGCGTCGGTGGTGCCCGCATCCGAGCCGCCGCCATCACGCGCTCCAGCATCGGTGGGGATGGAGACGGAAGCGTCACGGTCATCGTCGCAGACGTAGTCGGTCGTGCTGCCGCCGTCGGGGAGTTGAACGCGCTGGTAGCAGCTCGACGCCGGAGCGCCGTAACAGGCCATCAACGTCATCGAAGCGCCGAGCCCACCGAGCAGGCCGAGCGCGACCTTTCCCAGCGAGGACTTCGGAGCCAGCGGCACTTCACAATGGGGACACGTGGTCGCCTGATTCGGCACGACGCCAACGCACGACGGACACTTCGACAGTGACATGTGGATGAGTTCCTCCCGGCCCAGCAGTGTGTGGGCGCGAAAAGCAAAGCCGCGGCCAACGGATCACGCGAGTCGAATCGACAGGTTGCGAACGGGCCTCAGCACCTCGCCACTCGACCGTGACACGCGCGACATGACGTCGTGGTCAGGCCGTGGCTTCCGTGCGACGGCCTTCGCGCTTCGGCCGCTTGAGCCACGCGTTGAGGAGCACGAGCGAGAGCAGCGCGGCGGCGCCCGAATAGAAGCGCCAGGTGAGCTGCTCCTCTCCGGGGAACAACACGTACGCGAGCACGAGCGAGTAGACGGGCTCGAGCGTGACGGCGAGCGCCAGCGTGTACGGCGAGAGCGTCTCGAGAATGCGCAGGCTCGCGAGCCAGGGGAACACGGTGCACACGATGGCGAGCAGCATCAGCCACAGCCCATCACTCGCGCTCAACGCCCACGGCGGCACGAAGTCCCACACGGCGAAGGCGAGCGACGTCACCAGCAGCGCGCTCGTCAGCTCGTGCAGCGTCACGCGCTCGGCCGGCTCACCCTGCGCCCAGACGCCGTTGAGCGTGCCGAAGCCGGCAGAGAACAGGCTCGAGAGAAGCCCCAGCGCGAGCCCCATCGGCGTGGCGTTCGTCTCGAACTTGACCAGCAATGACACGCCACCCACTGCAGCGAGGCCGATGAGCAGCTCGGCCAGCACGATGCCGCGCTTGAAGACGAGCGGCTCGATGAGGGCGGTGAAGAACGTGAGCGACGACAGGCACAGCACCGCCACCGCGACGCCCGCGTACTTGATGCAGCCGTAGAAGCAGAGCCAGTGCAGCGCGACGAGCACGCCGATGGCCCAGAACGCGCGCTGCGTCTTCGGCCTGGTGAAGAACGACTGGCCCTTCAGCCGCAGCACCAGCGCCATCACCGGAATGACGATGAGCAGGCGGTACCAGACGAGCGGCACCGCCGAGATGCTGATGAGGCGGCCGAGAATGGCCGTGAAGCCCCACACGAACACGGTGACGTGCAGCAGCGCGTGCGCTGCGCGGGGAGACAGCTTCGACGCGCTCACGTCACTCGGCCAGCGCGCGAAGGGTCGAGAGGCGCTCCAGCTCGTCGTCAGGCAGGTGCGTTCCCGACGAGCCGGTGAATCCGAAGTACAGCCGGTCTGAGAGCTGCGTGAAGCACTGCTTCGCCAGCGCCGTCTTCGGGTTCTCGCGCACGCACGCCTCGAAGAAGAGCAGGTCGACGTCCCAGAGCAGGGGAGACTTGAGCGCGCCGGCGCAGAGCCCGAGCAGGAAGAGCGCCTCGCCCCGCTGCGGCAGCTTCGGGTCTTTGTGCAGCGCGAGGTTCAGGTACGCGCTCGCCCGCAGCCAGGCCACCTCGTACGTCTCGTCGGGCAGGTAGCTGCGCGTGCCGCTCGCCTTCGTCACCAGCGCCCTCGCCTTCGTGAAGAGCTCCTTCGCCGAGGCGCGCTGCGCGTCGAAGTTCTCCTTTCGCCAGGCCGCGACGTCTTTGCGCCACGCCGCCACCGGACGTTTCAAGAAGGGCGCGAGGTCATCACGTTTGCTGAGGCCCTCGAGGAACACCTCCGTCGCTTTCGCGTCGTCCTTCACGCGCACCAGCAGCGTGAGCAGCTCACGAATCGCGCGGGCCTGCAGCAGCACGGCCTTCTCGTCCTTCGCCGGCTGGGCGATGACGGCGCCGTACTCGTCGACGGCCTTGTCGAACTGCCGCGTGGCCGCGAGGTAGAGCGCCTTGTCGAACGGCGACAGCTTCATGGTCTCGAGGCGCTTCTCCATGTCCTGGTAGTCGGCGGGCGCGCGTTCACGGCTGTGACAGGTGAAGCAGAGGCTCATCAACGTGCGCACGCGCGCGGGCACCGTCTCACGGTCTCCAAACGTGAAGCGTCGGCGCGTCTCGAGCGCGTACTGCGAGAAGAGGCCCGACAACGCCGCGGTGGCGGGCTCCTGCGCCTTCGCGTCGGCGGGGAACGCGTGCTTGAGGCTCGCGAGGACGTCGAGCCGGCGGCCAATGTCTTCGGCCTGCAACGGGTCTCGCAGCCGCTCGGGGTTCGCGATGATGGGCTCGAGACCGAACAGGGCTTCCAGCGCGCCGCGCATCACGGCCTGGGTCGGCGTTGCAGAGGTGCCGGCGTCGGGCGCGGCGAGGACCAGCGCACTGAGGAGGAGCGGCGTCATCCTTCCCGTCTAGCTCAGAGCTGGCTCACCGACGCCAACACCTCACGCCGAAAGGAGTCGCGCACCTTGAGCAGCCGGTCGTGCTTCGGGCGCCGCGCGTTCTGCACGAGCTCGACGTCGGGCGCGTCGCCAGTGCCTTCGATGAGGTCGCCGTCGAAGATGAGCTCGGTCTTCGGAGCGCGTGGCTCGTGGGTCTTCTGGGCAGCGGCTGGCAACGAGAGGAGCGACAGCAGGAGGAGGAAGCGCATGGCGTGAGTCTGCGCCGCGCGGGCCCTGGAGGACCAGAGGGTGCCCGGAAGGCGACAGTCGTCGTCGCTCCACAGGCGACAGTGGAGCGCGCGCCTCTCGACCGACGTGTCCCCATTCACACCCAGGCTGCTGGAATCACTGGCTCCCTGACTGGCTTCCAGCGTGCACAACCGTTCTCCATCTCGTTTCACTTCTGGAGAACCTGCATGTCCCGACTCTTCGTCTTCGGCTGTCTGTTCGTCACTGCGTGTGGCTCCACCGCGTTCATCGACTCGTCTGGTGACGGCTCCGAGAGCGCAGCGGGGAACCTGTCGACACCGCCCACGGTGAACGAATGGGTCGTGCTGAGCAGTGCTGAGCGGGCGACGAGGCGCGCGGCGATGACGACGGCCGAACGGCTCGCGCTGTGGGAGCGGTTGAGCCTCGAGCAGAAGAACGCGCTCACCGTCACCAACGCCGCGTGGGACGCGCTGCAGGCGAACGACCCGGGACTCAAGCCCGCGGGCAGCCCGTTCGCGGTGAACGAGTGGCTCACGAAGAGCGCAGGCGAACGTGCGGCGTTGCGACCGACGCTCGTCGCGAATGGGCTGGCGTTGTGGAACGTGCTGACGCCCGCACAGCAGACCGCGATGACGGTCATCAACCGCTCGTGGGCGGCGCTGCAGGCGCCCGTCGACCTCTGCGCGACCTCCGGCTACCCCGACGTGCAGATGCTCGACCTTCCAGTCAGCTTCAACCGCACGGTCATGCCGTACTTCGGCAACGAGACCATCATGGTGGCGCGCTTCACCGTGTCGGCTGGCGACGTCACGAGCGCACAGGCGCTGCTCGACGCGTCCATCGCCGAGTACGACGGGCCGCCGACGTATCGCACGGCAACCCTCTCGACCCGGCCCTGTGACTTTCGCGCGGTCGACCCCACCGGCGTGAACGGCCCGCTGGGCATCTCGCAGGGCGTCACGGCGACCGTGCTTCGGCCCATCGGCACCGCGCCCGGCGAAGTCGCGATTGGCCGCACGTACTATTTCAACATGAAGAACTGGGCGCCGGACTTCAACGACGGCGCCGGCGGGCCCTCGTGTCAGGCGAACACGAACTGCCGCGCGAGCGTCGTCATCGTCGTGCGCAACTGAGGTCGCCGGCTGGCGTGGCTCCGCTCCAACTCGCAGCGAACGACGTCGAGGCTGGAGCGGGTCGGAGCGTCATCTTCACTTTCGAGGGTTCGACGGCGGCCTCGTGCACGTGCGAGTGCATGAGTGCGCCGACCCGGAAGCGATTCGATGTGTCGGGGAACCTGCAGCACCGCGAGGAGCTTTCGCTCCTCGAGCGGTCACGTCACTTCATCGCAGCGACTTCGATGCGCTTCTGCTCGCGACGAATGGTGTCACGCAGCGCCTCGGCCTTCGGGTCGGTGACCTCGAGGGCCTTGAGCTTCTCGTCGGCCTCGCTGATGCGCTTCTTCGCCGCAGCGGTGTCGATTTCCTTCTGGGGCTGCGCAGCATCGGCCAGCACGCGAACGTTCTGACCGCCGACTTCCACGAAGCCACCTGCCACGAAGTACAGCTCGCTCTTCGCGCCGTCTTTCACGGTGAGGGGGCCGGCCTGGAGCAGCGAGAGGAACGGGGCGTGACCCGGGCGAACGCCGAAGAGGCCTTCGGCACCGGGAGCGATGACCTCGTCGGCCTCGAGCTGCACGAGGCGACGTTCCGGCGTGACGACTTCGACCTTGAGCTTCGCCATGGTGATTCGCTCCGACCTCAGCCCTGCGCGAGCTTCTTGGCCTTCTCGATGGCCTCGTCGATGGCGCCGACCATGTAGAACGCCTGCTCGGGCAGGTCGTCGTGCTTGCCGTCGACGATGGCCTTGAAGCCACGCACGGTGTCGGGAATCGAGACGACCTTGCCGTCGGCGCCGGTGAAGATCTTGGCGACGTTGAACGGCTGGCTGAGGAAGCGCTGCAGCTTGCGGGCGCGGGCGACGACGAGCTTGTCCTCTTCCGAGAGCTCGTCCATGCCGAGAATCGCGATGATGTCCTGCAGTTCCTTGTAGCGCTGCAGCGTCGACTGCACGCGGCGGGCGACCAGGTAGTGCTCTTCACCAACCACCTGCGGGTCGAGAATGCGCGACGTGGAGTCGAGCGGGTCGACGGCCGGGTAGATGCCGATTTCGGTCAGCGCGCGCGAGAGCACGATGGTGCCGTCGAGGTGGGCGAACGTGGTGGCAGGCGCCGGGTCGGTGAGGTCGTCGGCGGGCACGTAGACGGCCTGCACCGACGTGATGGAGCCCTTGATGGTCGAGGTGATGCGCTCCTGGAGCGCGCCCATCTCGGTCGACAGCGTGGGCTGGTAACCGACGGCCGACGGAATGCGGCCGAGGAGTGCGGACACTTCCGAGCCGGCCTGCGTGAACCGGAAGATGTTGTCGACGAAGAGGAGCACGTCGCGGTTCTCTTCGTCGCGGAAGTACTCGGCGATGGAGAGACCCGAGAGGGCGACGCGGGCGCGGGCTCCAGGCGGCTCGTTCATCTGGCCGAACACGAGCACGCACTGCGACTTGCCGGGCTTCAGGGTGATCTTGCCCGTCGCGTCCTTCTTGATGTGCTTGCCGTCTGCTTCCTTCTCGCAGGCGATCACGTCGGCTTCCTGGAACTCGACCCAGAGATCGTTGCCTTCGCGGGTGCGCTCACCGACGCCGGCGAACACCGAGAAGCCGCCCTTTTCGATGGCGGCGTTGCGGATGAGCTCCTGGAGGAGAACCGTCTTGCCGACGCCGGCGCCGCCGAACAGGCCGATCTTGCCACCACGCGTGAACGGGCAGAGCAGGTCGATGACCTTGATGCCGGTCTCGAACATTTCGATCTTCTTGCTCTGCTCGGTGAACGCCGGAACGGGCCGGTGAATCGGGTAGAACTTCTTGGCGTTGACGGGGCCGAGCTCGTCGACGGGCAGGCCGGTGACGTTGAGAATGCGGCCGAGCGTCTCGGGGCCGACGGGCACGCTGATGGGCGAGCCGCTGTTCTTCACGGGCATGCCGCGCGAGAGACCGTCGGTCGTGTCCATCGCGATGCAGCGCACGGTGTTCTCACCGAGGTGCTGCGCGACCTCGACGATGAGGTTGTCGGGCTCGTTCGAGATGGCCGGGTTGCTCAGCTTGAGGGCCGTGTAGACCTCGGGCAGCCCGCCTGGCGGGAACTCGACGTCGACGACGGGACCAAGGATCTGGGTGATGCGGCCGTTCGTGGTGGCAACAGAAGCGCTCATGGCGGCGGCGCGCGTACCACAGTGCTCACTCCTTTCAAGGCCGATCCGGAGCGGGCTGATCCACGCCCGTGAGCGTGGCTTCAGTCACGTATGCGCCGCGCTCCACGAAGTTCGGCGACGGGAAAGCTCAAAGCATCGTTGTGGGGTCCTCCACACAAACGTCGTGAGCACCCGACGACGGCGAGACGGCCGCTCCTTCTGAAGGCGCGTTGGCGCGGCGCGTGCTCTCGGCGCGCGGCGCTGGCCGGAGCGTTCCTTCGAAAGGTCGAACCATGAAGCCGCTGAAGTGGTGCGTGTGGGCCGTGACGTTCGTCGTGTCGTCGCAGTGTGGAAGTGCTCCGTCGTTCTCCGATGCTGGAAGAGCTGGCGGCAGTGCAGGTGGCTCAATCGCGTCCGCCGCGGGAGGGAGTGCTGGTGGTGGCTCGGCTGGAGGCTCCGCCAGCGGCATGAAGCGCGCGTTCGTCACCAGCCGCACGTGGACCGGAAACCTGAAGGGCATGGCCGCCTCGGGCGTGCTCGGCGCAGACGCGAAGTGTCAGGCGGCCGCGGCGATGGCGAGCCTGCCTGGAACGTTCAAGGCGTACGTGAGCACCGATTCCCTCGACGCCATCGACCGCATGGCCGACGTCGGGCCGTGGGTGACGCGCGACGCGACGGGCGCGAGCGTGGTGGTGCTCCCGTCACGCGCTGCGCTGGGCGACCAGAACGCGAGCCGCACCTTCACCACCGACGAGACCGGCGCCGCGCTCCCCTCGATGAAGGAGGTGTGGACCGGCAATCTTCCCAACGGCAAACGCGACATGGGCACCACGTGTCGCAGCTGGGAATCGGCGGCCGCCACCGACAGCGCTGAAGTGGGCAGCCTCGCGGGTCAGACCTGGCAGCACGATGGGCCGACCACGTGCGACCAGCAGCGCCGGTTGCTCTGCCTCGAGCAGTGACGGTCAGGGCAGGGCGTGGAACAGCGGCGTGCCCTTCGGGGCCGGGTAGATGGCCGGGCCCTGCGCGCTGCCGATGGAGCTCGCGGTGATGATGGTGTCGGGCATCGTCGGGGCTCCGGCGCCGCTGCTGACCGTGAGCTGCGCAGGAGACAGGCGCGCCAGCTTCCCCGCGCTGTACGGCAGCCACAGCCCGCCACCTTCGTCGAACGCGAGGCCTTCCAGCACCGCGCTCACGGGAATCGAGATGCGCACCGTCGGAATCGCATTGGCCATGCCGCTGCCAGAAAGGTCTGCCGCCGCGACGGAGAAGACGAGGTTCAGGCCGAAGTCGTAGCTCCACAGGTTGCCGTCCTTGTCGAAGGCCAGCATGTCGGGCTTGAGCGCGGTGAGGTCAGCGGGCTGATCAGACTTGCGCGCCTTGATGCGGCGGGTGGGCGAGGCCGAGGTGCCGGTGAGCGCCGACGCGTCGAAGCGCAGGAGCTCATCCGAGACGCCGTCGGCGACCCACAGGTTGCCGGCCTTGTCGAAGGCGAGGCCGTCGATGGCCTGGAAGCTCGCGATGGTGAGCGAGGGCATGACGGTGCCCGACGCGCCCAGCGAACCGGCGGGCAGCTTGTAGAGCTCCTTCTTGCAGGACGAGGCGACGTACAGGTTGCCGTCCTTGTCGAACGCGAGCGCCTTGGTCGCAGGCACGCAGGTGAGGGCGGGAATGTTGATGCTGCGGTCGGGCATCGGCGCCGACCCCATGGTGAACCCCTCGGCAGGGAAGCGCGCGACGAGCGGGTCGGTCACCGTGTTGCCGAGCGCCCAGACGTTGCCGTCTTTGTCGAACGCGATGGAGCGGCTGGCCGCGAGCTCAGCGCCGTACGACGGCGCGAGGGTTCCGCTGGTGCGCAGGGCCGTCGCGGCAAAGCCCTGGGTGCTCCCCATGCCGCCCGAGCCGTTGCCCACCCAGAGGGCGTTGCTGGTCTTCACGACGCTCCACGTGACGTCGACGGCCTGGGTCGCGTCCTTCGCGAGGCAGAAGTTCGGGGCCGAGATGCGCGGCGTGTAGACGGTGCGAACGAGCGGGTCGTCGACGATGACCTTCTCGGCCGAGATGCCCCAGTTGCCCGCCGTCACCATCAACGTCTGGCCCATGGTCAACGTCTGCGACGAAGCGCCCATCACGGTGACGGAGCCGTTCACGCCGCTCGGCAGGCCCGCGAAGGTGACGACGATGGAGCCGTTGCCCGTGGTGGCGCACGAGCCCGGCGGAGGCGGGCAGGCGGTGAGGGCGAGGGCAGCCAGCGCTGCGAGGAGGGACGGTTTGAGAGTGTTCATGACCGGAGCACCGAAGCACACGCTCTGCCATCACTGGAAGCGAACGATGACGCCGGGTTGAAGACCATTCACTGTGACCGAAGGCGTCACAGTGACGGAGTGCATCTCAGGGCATACTGCGCCGATGCGTCGCGCGTTCTGGTGGGGTTCGCTGGCGTTGTGCCTCTCGTCCTGTCTCGAGCTGACGTTGCCGGAACCTCCGGGAGCGGGGTCTCTCTCGGGCACGCTCGTCTATTTCAAGCCCGGGCGCGCGATGCCGATTCCTGCGGCGAACGCGAAGGTGAAGCTGAAGAACACCAGCCTCGCGACGGTCGCGAACGGCGACGGCCTGTTCCGGCTCGAGCCCATCTCGAGCACGCGCGGTGAGGTGCTCGTCACGCTCGACTTCGACGCCGATGGCCAGCCAGACCGGCAGCGCATCATCAACCTTGCCACCGCAGGAGCGGGACCTGGCAAGGCCATCGCGCTCGGGCAGGTGACCCTCGGCCTCAACGCTTCCATCGCAGGCAACGTGTTGCGCGACGACCTCGGCACCGCCACGGGAGGCCATCGGGGAACGACCGTGCTGGTGCCAGAGGGGCCGTATGCGACGACGTGCGCCGATGACGGGTCGTTTCTGTTGCCTGACTTGCCCGATGGGCCCGTGAACATCGCGTTCTTTCGCGATGGCTACGACCTGGTGGTGCTCGAGGCGATGGCGCGCGCAGGGGAAGATGTGCGGCTGGCTCCGGTGCGGCTGGTGCGTTCGACGGGCGCACCGACTGCCGGTGTCGTGCGTGGTCGTGCTGTCGGCGGTGATGGAGCGGCGCTCGCAGGCGTCGTCGTCCATCTCGCTCGCAGCGGCGCGCAACAGGCGCAGGTGACGACCCAGGCCGATGGCGTCTTCCGGTTCGAGGCGCTGAACGCCGGGCCGTACGACATCGCCGCGACGAAGGTTGGGCTGGGCACTGTCGTCGTCCGCAACGTGCTGGTGGCCGGTGGTGAGACGCTCGTGGGTGATCTGACGTTGGTCGCAGGCCAATCGACTCCGCCGGACTTCACCGTGTTGCCCGGGCTCGTCGATGCGGGGCTGGTCGATTCCGGTGTGTCCGATGCGGGAGTGGTCGATGCGGGAGTGGTCGATGCCGGAATGGTCGATGCCGGAATGGTCGATGCCGGTGAGTTCGATGCAGGTGGAGTCGATGCAGGTGGCGTGCTCCCCGGCGCGGTCGTCACCCCCAGCCCCATCGTGGTGGCGATGGATGACGTGAACGACGCGGGCTTCGTCACCTTCACCGTCGAGGGGAGGAACTCGGTGGGAAACCGCCCGCTCCAGTACACGTGGCAGTCACTCAGCGCGGCCAACTTCCTGACGCTCGAAGCCGGTTCCGTGTTCGCGTCGAGCGCGCGCTTCACCTTCCTCAGCCCGCCCTCGGTCGACATCTACCACGTCAGGCTCTATGTGACGGATGCACAGGGGCGTGACTCGGACTGGACCAACGCCGAGGTCTGGGTCTCGTACCGGCCCGTTGCGGTGCTCGAGCCGGCGACGACGACAGTCGGCACGACGGTGACGCTCTCGTGCGCGAACAGCACCGACCAGGGGAACCTGCAGCTGACCCATCGCTTCGTGCTCGTGTCTGGCGTGGCGACGCTGACGCCGCGCGGAGCACTCGTCGATGTCAGCTCCAACAACCCCGGCGCCGTCGTCGTGGGCTGTGAAGTCGAGAACACCTTTGGGCTCGTGAGCGCGCGTGACACGTCGAGAATCACCTTCACGGGGCAGAGCGACGCGGGCCTCTCGGTGACGGTGAGTGCTCCGCAGGTGGTCGATGCAGGCGTGTTCGTCACGCTGACCGGAGCGGTGGTCGATTCGCCCGGAGCCGTCAGTGCGTCGTGGTCGGAGATCAACGCGCCGGCTCCGGTCATCGCGCTCGATCCGTCCGACGCGCTGGTGACGACGTTCACTGCACCCGCTGCCGTCGGTGGTGATCAACTGCGTCGCTTCCGGCTCGAGGTGCGCTCACCGCCCTTGTGCAGCGGAGCGCCGCCAGCGTGTCTGTCTGCAGCCGCGGAGACGACGGTGACCATCGCCGATCGCCAGGGACCTCGCGCGAGGCTGGTGGGCACGCCTCCCTTCAACCGCGCCGCACCACTGATCATCGAGTTCGACGAGCCGGTCATCAACGTCACGAACATCAACCTGCAGGTCTTCAACGGCACCCTCTCGGTCCCGGCCGTCGTCGTGCAGGACTCGCCCTCGCGCTATCAGCTCGTGCCCGACCTTGGCCTCGTCGTGGGGCCGACGTGGAATGTGCGCGTCAGCGGCACCATTCAAGACCTCACGAGAGGCACGCAGACTGCGGGACAGAACCTGCCGTTCACCGTGCGCGCCGCGAACGTGACGACGTTGAACAGCGCGACGGTCTCGACCGCGCCGACGGCTCCCAGGCCCGGTCTGGCGGTGATCGCTCCACGTCCTGGAGGACCAGCAGAGACGACCGCCGTGATTGCGGGGTGGCGTGACACGCAGACGATGCTCTTCCGGCCGGTGCCTCCGAGCGCCACGGCGTTGGCTGAAGACACGTCGCTGAGCGCGAGCGGGCTCGTCGGCAACAACCCGTCGCGCAGACTGTTCGCCGTCGGGTCGCGTGTGTACGCGGTCGTCGACACGGCGTCAGGCGGGACGTGGACGAACCCCTCCGATGGAGCGCTCTTCACGCTCGACACCTCGACCCCCAACCCGCTCTGGAGCCGCGTGGTTCAGCCGCAGACCAGCGGAGTGGTCAACTGGCCCACGTCGGTTCCCGGCCCGCTCTTCACCGACGGCGCTTCGCTCTTCACCGCGGCGACGACGCCGAGCGGGCTGCTGGTGGCGCGACTCCTGGCCCAGGGGCAGTGGCCTGACTTCATCGTGAACCCGTCGTTCGCCGAGGTGCTCGACTCGACACCGAGCATGGCGCCTCCCGGCCAGACGCGCGCCTCGGCTGCCGTCTTCGGGTCGACGAGAGCACTGGCGTCGCTGACGGGCAATGCGGTGGTGCTGCGGCGGTCGTCGGCCATCAACAACTGGACGAGCACCGCGCCGTCGGTGCCATTGACGTATCCAGGTTCGGCGCCGAAGTCGCTCAGGGTCGCGCTCGTCACGGGCATCGGCGGAGTCGTCGCGGCCGCACCGAACGTCGCCTCGTCCGAGGTGCTGCAGCTGAACTCACATCTTCCCGCGGGGTGGTCATCGAACCTTCCGCTCCCAGCGAGCATCGTCTCTCCGACGACGTCCTTCGACCTGGTCGGCGCGGCCAATGGTGCACACCTGTTCCTGGCTGCCGTCACGCAAGGGAAGTTGTTCGTCTGGCGCCGCTCGGGCATCGCCCTCTCTGCGTGGGAGTTGGTCGACGGACGAAACGGAGACCAGTCGGTGCACGACCTCGCGTGTACGCCTGAGAACCCTGAGCTCGCCCTGACGCCGGACGCCGTCTACCTGACGTGGGCCGAGCGCTGCGCAGGCTCGTGGCGCGTGGCATTCGCGCGCATCGAGTGAGTGATGAGCGTGCTCGGCCTCGTCATGGTGGTGTCGCTGGCGCAGCCCGTCGTGCGGCCGCTCGAGCTGCAGGGTGAGCTCACGACGGAAGCCCAGGTCATCGCCGCGAACGACGCGTTCATCTGGTTCACCGCAGGCGAGGCATCGTCGTGGCGAAGAGGTGGCAGCCGCGTGTTTCGGCTCACCCGTGACGGAGGTGCTGTCGAAGACGTCATCTCGGGCAACGACTGGAGCGGCACCGACCTGCTCGAACACGACATTCCAGGGAGCAGCGTTCGTGTGGGAGGGCACCCGCGAGGCGACGCGCTGTTCACCTTTGACGGCGAGTTTCGCGCTCACGGCCGACGGCTCATGTCGGCGGACTCACAGAGCCTCGCCGTCCCGGCCGGCCAGAACATCGTCTGGTTCTCGTCGAGGCAGCCGTTCCTCTCGACGTCGCCGGGAGTCTCGCGGCCGCTCCGGGCGCCCTTGCTGCTCGGCGGCGCTTTCGCGGCGTCGGACGGAAGGGTTGCGTGGGTCGGCGCACGTGACGGCGGGGAACTCACCGTCATCATCCACGTGGACGCCGGGTTCGAGGAAGACGCGTCGAGGCTCGTTGGGGCGAACTCGGCCCGCGGGCTGGTCTTCTTCCAGGACGGTGGGCTGACGAACGAGGCCGGAGAGGTCCTGGTGGGCGCAGTGAGGCACGTTGTCCTCAGCAGCAACGGCCAGGTGGTGGTCTCGACGCCAGACGCCGGCCTCATGCTGACGGATGGTACCCGCGCAGGGACTCGAGCGCTGAACACCCGCGGTCCGCTGCAGCTCACCCGTTCCTTCCTGACGTCGTCGGGGCCCGATGGCGGGCTGGTGGTCGAGTCGCTCGAGACGGGGCTGCTCACGGGCGTCGGCGCGCTCTTCTTCGGTGCTGCGCTCGGTGACCGGCTGCTCGACCGCAACGTCGAGCTCTTCGCCGATGGCGGCCTCATTCATCGAAGTGATGTTCATGATTGTGATTGGCGTGTCTTTGATTCCAGGTCGCCCGAGCTGTTGTGTTCTTTCGATGGAGGGCTGTGGGCGCGCGAGACGGCCGACGCTCCGCAACATCTGGTGGCAACGCTCAGGCCGATGGGGCGCGCGACCGGGTTGATGCAGCCCCTGCAGGCACGGACGGACGACGGTGCCTCGATGCTGCTCACCTTGCCCTTTCCCGTGTGGACCGACGGTGTCGTCGCGCGCTCGTTCGCAGCGGAGGGCTCAGTGCTGGGGCAGAGCCGTGGACAGGTCGTCTTGCCGGTCGATGGCGTCACGTTGGTGAACCCGCTCAGTGGGGAGCGCAAGTCGTTGGGGCTGCCCATGTCGTGGGAGCCCGTCGTGTCGTTGCGCGACCTGTTCATTCAGCGCAGCGAGGGTTCATCGTGCGTGTTGCGGCGACTCGACTCGCGCGGTTCGTTCGTCGATGTCGAACCCGTGTGTCTGCGCGAACTCGTCGACGTTCCCGGCGCGCTGCTCGGTCACGGCTCGCGCCTCGAGTGGCTGCGCTGGGAGCCCGGTCAGCGTCGCTTCACCGCACTGGATGTCAGCCCTGGGTTTCAGCTCGCCGAAGCGGACCGCACGTGGGCCCTCTTTGGCACCACCACCTTCGTTGGGACTGTTGGTGGCCCGTTCGTCGATACGTCTGACAACACGCTCGTTCGGCTCTCGACTGGGGCCGCCGAGACGTTCGAACCCGGTACCACTGTCGAGTTGACGGAGCAGGGCGTGTTCTCATGGAAGGCGGGCGTTGCGACCCTGCGTACGGCTTCGGGCGAGCGCTTTCTGGTCGAGGCTCCAAAGCTGAAGGTCGTATCTGCGACCAGCAAGGCGCTCTGGCTCGTCACGGAGCGGGAAGTGCTGGTCTCGACGGGTGGTGCGTTTCAGACCGTCACGACCGACGCAGCGGCGTGGGTCAACTCCGCGGCCGTCGGGTCGGTGCTCTTCCTTCGAAACGAGAACGAGCTGGTGACGCTGTCGATGACTGGCGAGGTGAAACGGTTTCCCTTCGTGGAGGCGCGGCGGTCGTTTCGCACGGGTGAGGTGCGGTGGTTCTCGCTCGACGACGGCGTGCACGGCTTCGAGCCGTGGATGTTCGATGGTGAGTCATTGCAGTTGATGGCTGACCTGAACCCGGGGCCTGCGTCGAGTCACCCGCACTTTCTCGGGCTGGCGCGTGGGCGGCTCGTATTCGAGGCCGGGCGGGCCGATGGCACGATTGGGCTGACGTCGATCGAGTTTCAACCAATCCCCGAGGACCCGGCGGTTCCGTTACCTGACTCCGGGTGCGGGTGTTCTGGAATTGATTTCGTCGGCCTGCTGGGGGCGGCGGTCTTCCTCAAAACAGCGCGTAGACGAAGGGCGTGACGTACGCGAGGCCCTGGGTCAGCACGAGCAGCACGGCCGCGAGCAGCAACACCACCAGCAACGGAATCAACACGAGCCGGTTCTGCTTCGCGAAGTGGCCGACCAGGTCCTTGACGGTGCGAACGGAGAGCACGGGAAGTCAGTCTTTCATGGTTTGCGAATGAGCACGTCGTCGACCACCAGCGCGTCGGCGGAGTGGCCGAGGAAGAACGCGAACGCATCGGCGACTGAGCCGACGATGGGGTCGCCCTTGCCGTTGAGCGAGGTGTTGAGCACCACCGCCGTTCCCGTGCGGCGGCCAACCGCGTCGATGATCGCTCCGAACGGGGAGTCGGCTTTCACCGTCTGAACACGCGCGGTTCCATCGACGTGCGTGATGGCCTCGAGCGACGGTCGCGCCTCGGGTTTCACACCGGCCACCGTCACCATGAACGGCGCGAGTCGTTCGGCGAACGGCTCGAAGAACTTCGGCGCTTCGGCCTCGAGCACCGCGGGAGCGAACGGACGAAACGGCTCACGGCGTTTGATGACGCGGTTGAGGCGCTCCTTCACGGCGATGGGCGTCGGCAGCGCGAGCAGGGAACGATTCCCCAACGCACGCGGACCGAACTCGAAGCGGCCTTCGGCGAACGCGAGAATCTCTCCCTTCGCGAGCAGTTCGGCGACGTCATCGGGTCCTGACAATCGAGCCACGGAGAGCCCGAGGTTCTTCGCGATGGTGCGCGCGTCGTCGCTCGAGACGGGAAGTCCCAGCGACAGGCGCTCGAGCGGCGCTGGCCGTGCGTCACCGGAGTCGAGCGCACCGAGAATCGCGGCTCCGAGGGCGGCGCCTGCGTCACCGGCAGCGGGCTGAACGAAGAAGTCGCGAAAGCCCGACTCCCGAGCCAGCCGCGCGTTGGCGACGGCGTTGAGACCGACTCCGCCTGCGAGGCAGAGGGCGTCGGCGCCGGTGCGCTCCTTCGCCCGACGAGCCAACCCGAGCAGCGCCTCTTCGAGCACCGTCTGCAACGTGCAGGCGACGTCGGCCACGCGACGGTCGGCTTCGCTCGTGAGGTCCCACGGCTTGCCGGGTAGCCGCCGAGGCCCGAGGAGCGCTTCGAGCTTCGGAGAAAAGCCGACCTCGGTGTTCGTGTGCGAATCGAAGAAGTCGAGGCCGAGCGAGAAGCTGCCGTCGGACCCGAGCGTGATGAGCTTTCGGAACTCGTCACGGAAACGCGGCTGGCCGAACGCGGCGAGCCCCATCACCTTGTACTCGCCTTCGTTCACTTCGAAGCCACACCAGGCCGTCAGCGCCGAATAGAGCAGGCCGAGGGAGTGCGGAAAGGCGATGCGCTCGAGCGCAGTGAGCGTGCGGCCTTCACCGAGCCAGAGCGCGGTCGTCGTCTCTTCGCCGACGGCATCGACCGTGAGCACCGCGGCGCGCTCGAAGGGGCTGAGGAAGAACGCACTGGCGGCGTGCGATTCGTGGTGCTCGCGGTGCAGCACGCGGTCTCGGGAAACCCCGAGCCGGCTCGAGAGCTCGTCGAGCACCTGCAGCTTCCCCGACAGTTGCGAGGCGAGCGCCCGGGGAAACTGGCTGAGCGAACGCGGGAACGTGCGCAGCGACATCGTGAGTACGCGCTCGAGCTTTCGGTACGGGTTCTCGTAGAAGACGACGCGCGTGAGGTCCTTCGCGTCGAGCCTGGCGAGCGAAAGACACGCGCGCGCCGCCGAGAGCGGAAGCGACGGGTCGTTCTTGATGCGAGAGAAGCGCTCTTCCTGCATCGCCGCGACGAGCGTTCCGTCGACGACGAGCGCCGCTGCAGCGTCGTGGTAGTTCGCCGAGATGCCGAGGGTCGCGCTCATCGGTGGTCTTCATGAGGGTAGAGGGCGAACCCCGATGCATGGCAAGACTGACGCCTGCCAGGGGGTATGCAGTTGACGAAGCTCAATTCAGTCATGTCTGTGTCCTGGGAACAGGACCACGCGGAGCGAATGAACGCTCCGCTGGTGACGCAGCTCATTCGTGACGCGGTTCCGGCCATTCGGTTCACGGAATGGCGCATGGCGTCGGTCGACGAAGGGCGTGCCGAGAGCCTGCTTCCGTTGAACGACGCCACGACGAATCAACACGGGACCCATCAGGCGACACTTTTGGCTCTTGCGGCCGACTACACGGGCGGTGCCGCCGTTGCCTCGCTGATTCGGGGTGTGCCCGTCATCGGCATTCACCCGCAACTTGATGATCAGGGCATGGCGCTGTGGCTGCTCGACTTTCACATGAAGTATCTGGAGCCGAGCACGACGGACCTCACGATTCGTGGAGAGGTCCCAGCCGAACAGCACGCCCGCATCAGGTCGAAGTACGCGGCTGGTGACACCGTCGTTGTCACCGTTCCAATGCAGTTCGTGTCGAGTGAGGGCACGCCCATCGCTGACGGGCAGTTCACCTATTTCCTCAAGCAGAACAACCGGCTCGCCCCCACGAAACCCGGAGCCCGCGTCAACGCGCTCTATGCCCATCGCAGCAAGGCGTCGGCGCGGCTCATCGCAGGCCTTCGTGCGCTCGAGACCCAGTCGCCGAACGCGCGGTTCTCCGACCCGTGGGCTGCGCAGATGGCTGGAGGCCACGGCCTGATGCTCGCGCGCCGCTTCAGCGACTGGCTGCCGGAGCTGCCCGAGATGGTTGCCGCACGCACGCTCGACGTCGATCGCGTGCTGAGCGACGGTCGAGAGTCCTTCGAGCAGGTCGTGCTCCTCGGCGCTGGCTTCGACATGCGCCCGTTTCGAACTGCTGCGCACACGGTGGTGTTCGAGCTCGACTTCGCGCACATGCACGAAGAGCGGAGTCGTTTGCTCGGCACCTTGAGCGGACTTCCGACTGTTCGCCGCATCGTGGTGCCAGCCGATCTCCGTCTGCAGGGCGTCGATGCGACCCTCGCGACCACTGGCTTCGACCCTCAGCGACCGACGCTCTTCGTGCTCGAGGGTGTGTCGATGTACCAGCGTGTCGAAGACCTCGCGCAGATTCTGGCCAGCGTCTCGCGTGTGCTGAAACACCCCAAGAGCCGTCTCTGGCTCGATCTCGTCTCGCGCTCTGTCGTCGAGCGCTCCACCGCGTTTCCGGCGGCCGAACGTTTCGTCGATGGCATGCGCCGCCTCGGAGAACCGTTCATTCTCGGCTTCGACGACCCGACCTCGTTCTTCAGCGAGCACGGCCTCGCGGTCGCTCGGCATGTTTCGTCTGGCCACTATCGGCCGCGAGGCGAAGACTCGGCGCTCTTCGGGTTGTACGGGTTCTGGCACCTGGCGCCCTCAGCTCTGCCATCCAGCGCCGAGCCGACCTCGTAGCCGCTCCATCACGGCAAGTGGCGCCAGCAGCACGTAGAGCAACCCCATCGTCAGGGTGAACAGCAGGCCGGACGATGTCGCGCCCAGCCGCAGCCAGCCTCGCCGCAATTCCCAGAAGCGCGCCGCGCGAAGTTCCTTCTCTGCGGGCGCGAGCGTCGAGAGGAACGTCTTCGTGTACGCCTCGTGGTGGTTCTCATCGACCATCACCGCGTCGAGGAGCGCCCGCGTCTTCGTGTCTGCGCGCGCCGTGCCCTCGAACGAGGCGAGCTCGTCGCGGAACATCACCATCTGCGCGCACGCCCGCTTCTCCCCCAGATGCACGAACGCCAGAAACCGCGCCTCACCCAGCCGCGTGAACAGATGCTCGAAGTCGGCGCGCGAGAGCGAGTCATCGAACGCCAGCGTCGGGTCGAGCTCGAGCGCCCGCAGCGAGAACATCTGCGCGTGCCGATTCTCGTCGACGGCGTGTTTCAAGTACGCCGCGCGCCGCGAGAGGTCGGTCGTCGTGTTCGACGCCTCCATCATGTCGAAGTAGCTCGAGCGCTCGGCCCGCGCGAAGGCCATCAGCATGCGCGCCGTCGCCCGGGGACTCCGCCAGCGAAACGGCTTCAGCAGTCGCGCGAAGACGAGCCGCATTCAGGGCGCTCCGCAGAAGTCGCCGGTCGGCCACGGCTGACAGGTGCCCTTCGCGCACGGCTTCTCCGAAGAGCATGGGCTCGCGCACCGACGCAGCGCGCCCGACGCGACCGTTCCCTCTTTACAGGCGACGACACGCAACGGGTTCGACCACTCGATGGCGCACCGACTGACGCACGGCATGCCGTTCTCGTCGACTCGCGCCTTGTCTCTGCGCTCGACCAGCGGGTGTTTCACTGGCTCGCTGAAGGCCCGGCGGGGCGGCGCTCCTTTCGGGTGCTCGAGGGTCAAGACGCGCGTGTGGTCTTCCCAGTTCACCCGCATGGTCGCGGTCTCTCCCTCGAGGACGGGGAGCAGCACGAGAAAGCCCGAGTACAGTCCTTCGACCAACACGTCGCCGTGGCCGCCGCTCATCACCTCGATCGACGCCACGCGCATCGGAAGATCCTCATCCGGGAAGCGGTCTTTGCAGATCATTCGAAACCACTCGCGCACCTGCCGCGTGTCGCAGTTCGCCGCCGACGAGCCCTTCACGTTCACCTCGGCCACCGCACGCCACTCGTCCTCGGTCGGAGGCCACGAGCGGCCCTCCGGCAACACGAGCGTGCTCTTCGGCTTCAGCGGCGTGTCGAGCGCGACGTTGATGGCCGCTGCGAGCGCCTGGTGGCCCTTCGGCGTCAGGTGCAGATCGCCATCGAGGAACGCGCCGGGCTCGGCCTTGCGCAGCGCCTCGGTGGGATCGACCGCGAGGGCACCGATGGCCTCGGCCCGCGAGACGATGTCGTCGAGCAGCACCTGCGTCACCGAGAGATCCGTCGGCTCCTTGCCGTACTTCTTCCACTCGTCTTTCGACACCATCACGTCGAGGGGCAGGGCGACGACGAGCAGGGTCGCTCCCGTCTTGTCACACGCGTCCTTCGTCTTCTGCAGCATCGCCTCGAGCGGTGTCGGTGCATGCGCGGTCGCATCGCCCAGCGTCGAACCCAGCTCGGTCCGCAGCGCCTTCCGCTTCTCGACCAGCGCCTTGAGCTCGGTGTCCTTCGTCTTCTCGGCGAGCGCGAGCAGCTTGTCTTCGTTGCCCTCGATGCCGAGCGCCGCGGTGTAGAGCTGGTACGCGGTGATCTCCACCGAGCGCGCGCCTTCGAGGAACGGCACCTGCACGATGTCTCGCGGGTCGCCCTTCTGGAGCGCCGGCAGCACCTTCGCCGCCTGCGCATAGCCCTCGCTGTCTTGAATGCGCTCCGTCACGTGCCGGTCGAGGTCGCGCTGGAGCTCATCGAGCTGCTTCGTGGTGGTGTTCCGCTTCTCGAGCGCTTCACGCGTCGCGACGTCGGTGTCCTCCAGAGGCTTCGCCGACGACGACGCGGTGACGATGTCCTTCCACGTGCCTTCGCCAGCGCTCTCTTGCGCGAGGTTCGCGTTCCCCGCGACGAGCCTGCGCAGCGCATAGACGAGGTGTGAACGATTCATCACGGCGTGACGGAACGGGAAGTTCGTCGTCGCCCCCGGAGCGGTCTCCGTGCGCACCGCCCAGCCGTCCCACACCTGGTGGCGCGCGGTGTTCGGAATGCCCAGCTCGAAGAGGTCGTTCGAGACGTTCATCACGTAGACGACCTGCTTTGGCTTGCGCTCGGCGACGAGGCGTTCGACCAGCGCCGTGTACTCGCCCGGCCCGTACGTCGGCACGCCGGCGTTCAGCACGTTCACCTTCCGCAACGAGGCGAGCTGCGCCGAGAACGTCTCCGAGTCTTCGACGCCCAGACCGAACACCTGCGAGTCACCCACCACGAGCACGTCGGTCGCGGCCGGCGCCGGCCAGTCGGCGCCGCGAAACCCGAGCGCGTTGGTGTGAATGGTGGTCGTCGGGTTGTTGCCGAGCTTGAGCCGCATCTCGGCGCTTGGTGTGAGCTTCACCCCGAGCGTCGCGTCGGCTTCGTAGAGATTCAGATGCGGAAACGCGCCGTCGTCGCGCGCGCGAAAGGCGAACTCGGCGATGACGACACCGAGGGTCAGTCCAAACAGGACTTTGAGGGCTGCGGAGAGCGCACGCATGTGGGGGCTGATGCAGTCTGCTCCAGTTGCGTGCGGAGGGACACGCGCGCGATGTTGACTCTGGAATCAACTTTCTGCTGTGAAGCCTCCGTTCCGCACGTTTCCGGGCCGCCGTGGTGGCCCTTCGAGAGGACGCACGCATGAGTGAGCTTCGCTTCGACGGCAAGGTCGTGGTCATCACCGGCGCGGGCGCAGGGCTGGGTCGCAGCCACGCGCTCTTCTTCGGCAAACGCGGCGCGAAGGTCGTGGTGAACGATCTCGGCGGCACGGCGCACGGCCAGGGCCAGTCGTCTGCGGCGGCCGACAAGGTGGTCGCCGAGATCAAAGAAGCCGGAGGCACCGCCGTCGCCAACTACGACTCGGTCGAGAACGGCGACAAGATCATCAAGACGGCCATCGACGCGTTCGGGCGAATCGACGTGCTGGTGAACAACGCCGGCATTCTGCGCGACGTCAGCTTCCAGAAGATGACGAAGGACGACTGGGACCTGATCATGCGCGTGCACGTGAACGGCGCGTTCGCCTGTTCGCACGCCGCGTGGCCGTACATGCGCGACCAGGGCTTTGGCCGCATCATCTTCACGACCTCGGCCGCGGGCATCTACGGCAACTTCGGTCAGGCGAACTACTCAGCCGCGAAGCTCGGGCTCGTCGGCTTCTCGAACACGCTCGCCATCGAGGGCGAGAAGAAGAACGTGCGCAGCAACGCCATCGCGCCCATCGCCGCCTCGCGCCTCACCGAGACCGTGATGCCGAAGGACATGCTCGAGAACCTCAAGCCCGAGTACGTGACGCCGCTCGTCGGCTGGCTCGCGCACGAGGAGTGCACTGAGAACGGCGGCCTCTTCGAAGTGGGCGCGGGCTTCTTCGGCAAGCTCCGCTGGGAGCGCACCGAGGGCAAGACGTTCAAGCTCGGCCGCGAGATCACGCCCGAGTCGATTCGCAACGCGTGGGAGCAGGTCACCGACTTCGGCAAGGCCACGCACCCGGCGAACATCACCGAGGCGCTCGGGCCCGTGATGTCGAACCTGTCGTCGAAGTCGAAGGGCGGCAACGAGTTCATCGACGTCGACGCCGCGCTGGGCGCTGAGCTCGACGAAGTTCGCTCGCGCTACGACGAACGGGACCTCGCCCTGTACGCGCTCGGGGTCGGCGCAGGGAAGAACCCGACCGACTCCAACGACCTGCGGGTCGTCTTCGAGCGCAACGGCGACGGCTTCTACGCGCTGCCGACCTACGGCGTGGTGCCTGCGCTCAACGCCATCTTCAAGTCGATGGCCGAGGGCAAGACGGCGCCGGGGCTCAACTACGGACTCGACCGCGTGCTGCACGGTGAGCAGTACACCGAGCTGGTTCGCCCGCTGCCGCTGAGCGCCGAGCTCGTGCACAAGGGCCGCATCACCGACATCTTCGACAAGGGCAAGAACGGCATCGTCGTCATGCACGTCGACTCGTACGACGCGCAGTCTGGCGAGCTGCTGGTGAAGAACGACATCTCGATTCTCGCGCGTGGCACCGGTGGCTGGGGCGGAGATCGCGGCCCGTCTGCAGACGTGAACGTTCCGCCAAGCCGCCCGCCCGACGCCGTCATCACCGAGAAGACGAGCGAGAGCCAGGCGCTGCTGTATCGCCTCTCGGGCGACTGGAACCCGCTGCACGTCGACCCCGAGTTCGCGACGATGTTCGGCTTCCAGAAGCCGATCCTCCACGGCCTCTGCACGTTCGGCTTCGTGGGCCGCGCCGTCGTGAACGCCTTCAGCAAGGGCGACCCGCGCCTCTTCAAGAGCATCAAGGTGCGCTTCGCCGACTCGGTGTACCCGGGTGAGACGCTGAAGATCGAGATGTGGAAGGAGAACGACCTGCGCATCATCGTTCGCGCCACCGTCGTCGAGCGCGAGAAGGTCTGCATCTCGAACGCGGCGGTCGAACTCTACGCCGAGATTCCGAAGCCGAAGTCGAAGGAAGCGGCGAAGGCGGCTCCTGCTGTTGCGGCTGCTCCGAAGCTCGACGCGGCCACGACGTTCAACGCCATCGGCGCGTACCTCGGCCAGCACCCCGAGCTCGTGAAGAGCGTCGGCAATGTCTATCAATTCCGCCTGAAGAACCCCGACTCCGCCTGGGTGTTGGATTTGAAGAATGGCGGCGGTTCGGTGAAGTCAGGCACGGTGGAGAAGGCCGACTGCACGCTCGACCTCTCGGACGCCGACTGGCTCGACATGGTGAGCGGCAAGGCCGACCCGATGAAGCTGTTCCAGGGCGGCAAGCTGAAGATCAGCGGCAACGTGATGGCGTCGCAGAAGCTGGACTTCCTCAAGAAGATGGACAGGTCCGCCGTGGCGGCACCCGCTCCAGCAGCAGCAACTCCGGCGACAGCGACCGTCACCTCGGCCATCACCTTCCAGGCCATCGGCGCGTACCTCTCGAAGAACCCCGACCTCGTGAAGGGCGTCGGCAATGTCTATCAATTCCGCCTGAAGAACCCCGACTCCGCCTGGGTGTTGGATTTGAAGAACGGCGGCGGCGCGGTGAAGTCAGGCACCATCGAGAAGGCCGACTGCACGCTCGACCTCTCGGACGCTGACTGGCTCGACATGGTGAGCGGCAAGGCCGACCCGATGAAGCTGTTCCAGGGCGGCAAGCTGAAGATCAGCGGCAACGTGATGGCGTCGCAGAAGCTCGACTTCCTCAAGAAGATCGATCGCAAGGAGTTCGAAGCAGCGCTCGGCTCAGCGCCCGCAGCTGCGACTCCTGCACCGACGGCTGCGCCTGCTGCCGGAGCGAAGGCGCCCATCATCATCGCGGCGCTCAAAGACCGGCTCACGAAGAACCCGGCGCTCGCGAAAGAGGTCGGCGCGGTCATCACCTTCAAGGTGAAAGACGGCCCCTCGTTCACCGCCGACCTCGCCTCGGCCACGCCCGCCATCAAGGACGGCGCCGACGCGAAGGCGAACACCACCATCACGCTCAGTGACGACGCGCTCGCCGAGTTCGCGAAGACCGGCGCGGCGCAGACGCTCTATCAACACGGAGACGTTCGCATCGACGGCTCCATCAAACCGGTACACCGTCTGGGCTTCTTCAAGCAGCTCGTCTGAATTCCACCATTTCTCGAAAGGCACACATCATGGGTCGCAAGGTCAATGTCATCGGCGTGGGAATGGTGAAGTTCCAGAAGCCCGGCGCCTCCGACGGCTACGAGGTGATGGCGAGCGGAGCCATCAAAGAGGCGATGAAGGACGCAGGCGTCGACTTCAAGGAGTTCGAGCAGGCGTACGCCGGCTACGTCTTCGGCGACTCCACCTGCGGCCAGCGCGCCGTGTACGCGGTCGGGCAGACGGGCATGCCCGTCATCAACGTGAACAACAACTGCTCCACCGGCAGCTCGGCGCTCTACCTCGCGCGGCAGGCCATCGAAGGCGGGCTGGCCGAGTGCGTGCTCGCCGTCGGCTTCGAGCAGATGCAGAAGGGCGCGCTCAACTCCGCCTGGGGCGATCGCACCAACCCGCTCGACAAACACGTCAACGTGATGAACGAGCAGCAGGGCGTGAACCAGGCTCCGTTCGCGGCGCAGATGTTCGGCGGCGCGGGCCGTGAGTACCGGTGGAAGTACGACACCAAGCGCGAGACCTTCGCGAAGATCGCCAACAAGGCGCGTCAGCACGCGGCGAAGAACCCGTACGCGCTGTTCCGCGAGGTGTTGTCGGTCGAGCAGATTCTCGCGAGCGACGAGGTGTTCGATCCGCTCACGCGCTTCCAGTGCTGCCCGCCGACGTGTGGCGCCGCCGCCGCGATTCTCTGCAGCGACGAGTTCGCGAAGAAGAAGGGCATCACCAACCCGGTGTGGATCGCCGCGCAGACGATGACGACCGACTTCCCCTCGAGCTTCGAGGGCCAGTCGATGATCAAGATGATCGGCTACGACATGGCGAAGCAGGCCGCCGACAAGCTGTACGAGAAGGCGGGGCTTGGCCCGAAGGACGTGCAGGTCGTCGAGCTGCACGACTGCTTCACCACGAACGAGCTGCTCACCTACGAGGCGATTGGTCTGTGCCCCGAAGGTGAAGCTGAGAAGTTCATCTGGGACGGCGACAACACGTTCGGCGGCAAATACGTCGTGAACCCCTCGGGTGGCTTGCTCTCGAAGGGCCACCCGCTTGGCGCGACCGGCCTCGCGCAGTGCACCGAGCTCGTGTGGCACCTGCGCGGTACGGCGGGAGAGCGTCAGGTTCCGAACGCGAAGGTCGCGCTCCAGCACAACCTCGGCCTCGGCGGCGCTTGCGTGATGACGATGTATCGGCGCAACTGAGGCCCCAGCATCGTCGCTTGGTCAAACGCTTGCGGGCTCGAGAGCTCCATCGCCTTGACAGACGAAAGACGCCAGTCGGCCAACACCCCATCAATGACCCATCCGGCTTCATGAGTTTGCGAGAGGGTGAGATCTGAGGACGGGTGCACGCCAGAGCAAGGCATCCACAACGCTCATGACGGGGACTATCGTGGCGATCGTGTTCGAGTTGGTGGGCAGGTCGAGCACACTCTTCATCAAATGGAGCGGTCCCCGTGATCAGTGACCCACGCCTCGAAGAGCTCCTCGCCGAGAACGCCACGCAGAGGGACAGCGGACGCGAGAACGAGATCAAAGCGATTCTTCGGAAGCGCCAGCCCTTCGAGAAGCTCGCCGCGCTGCGGTCGATGTGGCTCAGTCGTATCCGCGGAGTCGACGACCTCGCGTCGGCATTGCTCGTTGAGCCGGAGTCGAGCGCATTCTTCGCGGGTCTCGTAGTCGGGAGTGACGCCTCCTCGCTTGAGTTTGCGCTTCAGTTCGGGGAGCGAAAGCTGAGGAAGTCGACGCTCATTGCGCAGACCACCTGGGCGATGTTGGCTCGACCAGAGCTCCTCTCCTCGCTGAAGTACTGGCGTCCTGAGTTGTTCCAGGAAGTCACCGCGCACAACGTGCTGTTGCTTGGTTTGTCTGACCACCATTTCACCCGCACCCAACCTTGAACGAGGCCATGGAGGCCCGTCCGCGGCATCGGTGTGCGATCACCACGCGCTCAGCGCCGAGGAGGGTCGTCAAACCATGACTCGAACTCCCCGCGCGGGACCGTGACCTTCTCCGGCTCGAGCTACCTCCGGGCGAGCTCGGCGCGCTCGGTGGCCAAGCGTTCTTCCTCAGCGCGCAGGTCCTCTCGCAGGGTCAGCAACTGCTTCGCGCTCTGCGCCAGCGTCGACGGCGGCCGCGCGGCGGGTCAGCAGATAGCCGGTGTTTCTGCTGGCGACCTTCTCGATGAACGCGACCGATGCGGTGCTCGAGGCTCTCGAGTGCAGCGCCGCTCGTCAGGCCTTCGCGGTCGCGCTCGGTCGAGTTAACTGTTTGAGCACGAAGGCACGCGTCGATTCGACCTGCACGGTGTCACTCGGCGTGACACCCGCTGCGCTCGAACTGACGACTCGCTGCACGTGGTGGACGAGCCGGGCGGCGCTGGACGGACTCGAACGTTGCTTGCGGTGACAGCTCACGCCTGCGCGCTCACCGAATGCTCAACAGCCGCTCGCTGGGATCGCCTGATCCGCATCGGCTCGATGATCAGCTCGTTCACGAAGAACCACTCTTCACCCAGGCCCTCGACCTCGACGCGAATGAGCTCGACGTCGTCGGCGAAGAAGCCCACGACCTCGCCGCGCTGGCCGTGAAACCGCTCATCGGCGGTCTCGTCGTCACCACACAGCACCGTCACCTGCTGGCCGATTCGCACTGCCGCGCCGTCGAGGTCTTCACGAACGATCATGGTGCATAGCTCCGGGGCGTCAGCCTGGATGAGACGAGGGTGACGACGAGCGCGACGGCCACCCACGCCGAGAGATGGAACACCGCCACGTGGCCAGCAGGCTTCGCGCACGCGAGCTCACCGACGAACGCGCCCGTGGTGCCTGCAGCGAGACCCGCGACGATGCTGCGCAGCCGGTTCGGCGCCATGCCGCGCAGCAACAGAATCACCACCGCCGCCGGAGCGAGCCCCACCGCGAAGTGGCTCACCGTGCACACCCAGTGCGGAGACTCCGATGGCGTTCCTGCGCCACGCATCAGCACGAGCAATGCCGCCGACAGCACCACCAGGCCCACCGACGCGATGCGACCCACGCGCCCCTGCGGCCGCAGCGACGCCCACGTCGTCACCACCCCAACGGTGATGAGTGCTGCCAGGGTGACCGCGCGTGTCGAGAGGAAATCGAGGGTGCACGCGCCCACCGTCAACATCACGCCCGCCACCGCCACGCACAGCCCGATGATGGTGCCCGACGCCTTCGCGACGCTCGCCTTCCAGCTCGCGGGCCGGCGCTTCGTCAGCTCGCCCCGCATGGCCGCGCGCGCCTTCGCCAGCGCGTCGTTCGACGCAGGCTTCGGAGCAGGCGGAAGTGGCACGTCGTTCGTCATCAGTTCTTCTCTTCCAGCAGCTCGCGCAGCTTTTCGTACCCACGGTGCGCGCGAATGCGGGCAGCGGTCTCGGTGATGTCGAGCATCTGGGCGATCTGCTCGAACGACAGGCCCTCCAGCTTGTGGAGGATGACGCACTCCCGCTGTTGCGCGGGCAGCTGCGCGAACGCGGCTTCGATGCGGCGACGCTGGCCCGGGTCTGACATCGCGGGCTCGACGCTCGGCTCCACCGGCACACCGTCGTCATCGTCGTGCAGCACTTCGACCTGCAGCTTCTTCTTCCGCAGCGTGTCGCGCGCCGCGTTGCCGGCAATCGTGAGCAGCCACGGCACCAGCTTCAGCCCGCGCTGATAGCGGTCGGCCGAGCGCACCACCGACAGAAACGTCGTCTGCAGCAGGTCGTCGGCGAGCGTGCGGTCCTGCACCATGCGAGCGAGGAACGCATGCACGCCCGACGCGTGGCGGTCGAACAGCACCTCCATCGCGCCTGCGTCACCTTCCTGGTAGCGCTCCATGAGCTCCTCGTCGCTCGGACTCTGCATGCCGGCTTTCGAAGTGACCTACGGGTGAGGGGCGCCACGTGTTTCATGGGCTGATTCCTCAGTGAATTCAAGTTCGTGGAGCACTTCGTCAGCCGTTTGGGTGGCGAATCGTCCTGACGGCCCATGCGAACCGACAAGGAGAGGGACATGGCGCGCTCCGTTCTGCCCTCGAGGTGGCGGAGCGCAGGCCGTGAGAAGGCGAGGGTGAAGCGCGCGGCGCGGCGACAGGTGTCGACCGTGATGGCGTCTCTGTCGAACGACCCAGAGGCGTGGGACGACGTCGACGGCGTGTACGAGTCGAGCGACCGTGAAGTGCGCGTCGTGGTGAATCGTCGCCGCAGCTCGGACAAGGTGAACCCGTTCATTCGTTGGGCGACCGAGACGACGAAGCACCTGCCGAAGGACTCACGCGTGCGTCACCTGCGCGGCGTGTTGCCGAAGGGCCTCATCGGAGACCACGCCCTCGTTCACCTCACGCGGCTCGAGCCGTTCGATCTGCGTCCGCGCAAGGTGTGGAAGCGCCAGTCGCTGCTGCTCGACCGTGGGCACCTCGCGAACGTGCTGCGGCGAGTGCTCGAGGTGAAGGGTGGCCACGCATTGGTGAACGACGTGCTCGCGCGGCACGCCATCGTCGACGAGCGAGATCGTCCGCTCGCGCGCGCTGAGGTCCGGTTGCTGCGAGGCGTGCACGACGTGATGCCGTTTCTCGACGAGCTCGACCGCTGGTCGAAGCGGCCGCTCCGGTACGTGCTCGATGCCCTCTGCCGCGCGCTGTGCAACGCGCACTTCGAGCTCGAACGCGCGCTCGAGCTGATGCCCTCGCCCGTCACGGTGCCGTCGTACGACTGGCGCTTCGTCTGAAGTGTCTCGTGTGTTGACAGTTTTGCGAGCGTTCTCGAGGCGCTTTTCGTCAACCGGCTGATGTTGTTCGCGATGCACGGCCTTCGCGGGCCTTCGCATCCTCCTCGCACAACGCAGTTCGAAACGAGGAGCTTCGAGATGATCAAATCAGTCGCAGTCTCGACGCCGCACCAGGTTCGCCAGACGACGGCGACCGGGCGGGTCGAGGAGGTGCAGCGGCCGCAGACCGACCTCCTGCAGGTGCGTGATGGGTTCGACCCGAACCTCGCGGCAGCGAGACCGGCGAACGACGTTCCGATGACGCGGGTGCTGCGTCGTGGCTCGCGCGGAGAAGACGTCGAGCGGTTGCAGCAAACGCTGCGTGACGCGGGCTTCGACGTCGGAGAAGTCGACGGAAAGTTCGGACCACGCACCGAGGCGGCGCTGAAGGCGTACCAGCAGGCGAACGGACTCCGCGCTGACGGCCGCGCTGGCGAAGACACGTTCGGAGCGATGGGCCTCGAGTACATCGGTCGTCGACGTCGCCCCGCAGCAGGTGGGCAGGCTCCGGCGGCAGGAGGGCAGGCTCCCGCAGCAGGTGGGCAGGCTCCCGCAGCAGGTGGGCAGGCTCCGGCGGCAGGTGGGCAGGCTCCGGCGGCAGGAGGGCAGGCTCCCGCAGCAGGTGGGCAGGCTCCCGCAGCAGGTGGGCAAGCTCCCGCAGCAGGTGGGCAGGCTCCCGCAGCTGGCGCATCAGGCCCGTCCGCGGTTGGTGACGCTGGTGATCTCGAGGCCCGTCGTGCCGTCGCACGCCGCCTCGTTCGTGCTGGTGGCTCTGCCACGCAGGAAGACGTCGACGCCGTCGTGGGTGAGCTCGAGAAGATGCCGCTCGCCCAGCTCGAGCAGATGGAGCGCAACGGAACGAAGGTCGTCGCAGCGCGAGGCTCGGTCACCGACGCGCGCACGGACCTTCGTGGCGTGCAGCCGCGCGGCTGGCCTCCGGGCAAGACGTGGGACCAGGTGCCGGGCGCGTTCATGCCCGACACGAACGAAGTCGTCGTCGCCACGCAGGCCGGCCCGAACGGCTCACGGCAGGTCCCTCCCACGGGCAGCAGCCACGGCTCGGCGAACCTCGTCCTGCACGAGGCCGGTCACGCGCTCGACTACCGGGGCGGCAAGCCCAGCGACAGCGCCGAGTTTCAGCGCGCGTACGAGGCCGACCGCGCCGCGATGCCTGCGTACCTGCAGCAGCCTGGCAACGCTGGCCGTGAAGAGGCGTACGCCGAGACGCTCGCGCTCTACCTGCAGGACCCGGCCGAGTGCCGGCGCCGTTACCCGAACCTGTCGCGCTACTGGGACACCACGCTGAACGGAGGTCAGTCATGAACGAGACGATCGGAGTCGCCACGCTGCTCGACGATGGAACCCTGGTGCTCGACCTTCGCGCCGAAGGCCCCGGCCTCGGAGACGCGCGCTTCACCTACCCGCCGAGCGACCCGCAGTACGCGCAGGTGAAGGCGCACGTCGGAGACGTCAAGGTCGGGCAGTCGGTGAACGTGCGGCCGTTTCGCTGAACGTCACTCGCGCCAGACGATGATGCCCGGCTGCAGCGCCGCGTTGTTGGTGGGGCTGTAGCTGAAGGCGGCGATGAGCTTGCCGTCACGCGTGGTGGTGAGGTTCACGTACTCGCCAGCGAAGCCGGGCACCTTCACGGGGTCGAGCCCGCACGTCGTCCAGCCGCCGCTCGAGCGCTTCGACAGCTTCGGTCCGCCGCCACACGAGCCCATGCCCGTGTCGGTGGTGAACTCGGCGGCGACCGCGGTGACGGTGCCTGCGACGAGCGCGAGGAAACCCCGCGTCTGATGCTGACCGTCGCGCGGCATGTCCTCCATGGTCCAGGTCATGCCGTCGTCGGACGACGCGACGCGAACTTCGGCGGTCGGCATCGTGCTGCTCACGAGGGTGGTGGCGATGCGCGGTTTCGTTCCATCGAAGGCGAGGGCGGCGACGGCGTTGTCGACCTGCACCGTGCCCGAATCGAAGACGCTGACGGTGCTCGTCGAGCCGGCCTTCCAGTACGCGACGCGGCTGCCTGAGGGCGTTGGGGCGTTGACCAGGAAGGCGACGGCAGCAGTACCGGTCGAGTCGACAGCGAGCGACGGGGTGCGCGCCCGGCTCGAGGTCGAGTCTGCCGGCAGGGGAATGAGCGTGCGCGTGAAGTCTCCCGTCACACCTGCGCGCCGCAGGTACCAGGTGCCGTCACAGTTGTTGGAGGTGCAGCGCTGGTAGCGCTGGAAGTACGCGAGGTGGGTGACGCCGTTCGCCATCACGAGGCTCGGGCCGTACGCCTCTTCGCCGCCCGAGTCCTGGCGCTGGCGAACGCTCACCAGCTCGTGCGTGAAGGTGCGGCCCTCGTCCGTCGAGAGGGCGAGGTGCGTGCTGTAGACGATCTCGTTTCGAGGCGGCGTGCGCTGGTCGAAGCGGCCGTACGCGATGCCCAGCGTGCGGGTCGAGGTGTCGTAGGCGATGGAGACGTGCCGCAGCGGCGCGTTGGAGAAGATGGGGCCGGTCAGGTGCACCAACACCGGCGTCGTCCAGGCGGCAGCCGTGCCGTCCCACCTCGAGAAGAAGACGCCGTCGTCCATGGTGTTCCCGGCGGGGTTGTCGTGCGTCCACGCGAGCAGCGGGTGGTCGTTGGCGTCGAGGGCGAGGGCGACGTCGTTGCCGAAGCCTGCCTGGCCCGCTCCTTGAGGCCACGGAATCGCGACCGAGAGCCCCGCAGCGATGCGAGTGCCGGCGTCGACGATGAGCACACCCGCGTCCACCCCAGCATCGGTGACGAGCCCAGCATCGGCGCTGACTCCTGCGTCGACAGCCGTGCCCGAATCAGCGGGCGACCCCGCGTCCGTTGGGTCGGTGGGACCCGGGCACGCAAAGAAGAGCGAGGCAGCGAGGAGGAGTGAGCTTCGAAGCGACATGAGACCCCCGTGGATGAGTGGGGCCGCCAGTACACGCTTCATGCCGAGGAGGCACGGCCCAGAGTTCGCGCCTGTCCCATGCCCCCGCTGTGACTGTTGCCGTCACAGTGGCACCGTCTGTCACAGCCTTGATGGTGCTCAGCTCAACTCAGGAAGGGTGACGAGGAAGCGCGCTCCCTGGCCGGGCTCGCTCTCGACCCGAATCGAGCCGCCGTGCTCGGTGACGATGCGCTTGCAGATGCTCAGGCCCAGGCCCGTGCCCTGGCCCGACGGTTTGGTGGTGATGAACGAGGTGAAGAGCTGATCGCGCACCTCGTTGGGCATGCCCGGCCCGTCGTCGGCGACCGAGAGCAGCACCGAACGATCGGCGTTGCGCTCGACCGACACGGTGACGTGATGAGCGTCGGGTGTTCCAGCAGGCAGCGCCTGCTCGGCGTTCACGAGCAGGTTCAGCACGAGCTGACCGAGGCGTGCCTCGTGACCCTGCACCCACGTCTCGGCCCTCAGTTCCTGAACGAGGCGAGCCTTGCGCCGCAGCCCACCACCCGCGATGCGAAGGGCAGCCGCGACCACGACATCGAGCTGCACGGGCCCGAGCGGTGCGTTGTCGGCGCGCGAGAAGGTGCGCAGGTCCACCGCGATGCTGCGCAGTCGCTCCCCGCACGAGACCGCGTCGGCGAGCGGCTCCTGCAGGTCGTCCGGGAGTTCGGCCTTGCGACGCGAGAGCTCCTGCAGGTTGCTGATCAGCGCCGCCAGCGGGTTGTTGAACTCATGCGCGACCCCACCGATCAGCACACCAAGGGTCGCCAGGCGATGCGAGGCGCGCTGACGATCGGTGACGTCACGAATCGCGGCGATGACGAAGCCTTCGCCCGCGAGACTCAAAGAGATCTCCGCAGGGAAGCCGGTGCCATCGCCCCGGCGACCGCTGAGCGTGAGCCCGGCGCCCATCGGCCTGCGCTTTGGGTTCGAGAAGTAGCGGTCGACGTGCGCCGCGTGATTCGTGCGGGCCTGCGGAGGCAACAACACGTCGAGCGTCTGGCCGACCAGGAGCTGCGGCGAGATGCCGAAGATCTGCTCGGTCATGGTGTTCGCGAACACGATGTGGCCGTCTCTCGAGACGACGATCATCGCGTCCGGTGCTCCGTCGAGAACCTGCCAGCCCCCACCACTCATGGAGCGCAAGTGTGGATCAGCTCGGCGTGTCAGCCAACTCGGACACTCTTCGAGAATTGGAAAGAGTGAAGTGCCAGACGTCAGCCGGCCGCGACCTTGGCTTCGGCGAAGAACGCGGGCGGCATGGCGCGCTCGAGCTCCCAGATGATCTGCATCGGCTTCTCGCGCTCGTGAGAGATGTACCGGACTGGCCCGAGGAACAGGTACGGCGCGGTGGCTCCGTTGGGCGTGTACTTCGAGCGGCGAACGAAGAGCAGCGTGCGCCACGAGAGATCGCTGCCCGCGCGTCGATAGCGCCGGCCCGGCTCGGACTCGGCCTTCGTCGCGCTCGGTGACTCCCAGTGAAAGCGCGTCGGCGAGATGGGGTAGTCGTTGTAGAGCGTCGTCGGCGTGAAGTGATCGGGGTCTTTGTCGAGCGTCACGTAGAGCACGTCGGCACTCGCAGCCTCTGACGCGAAGACACCGCCCTGGGTCCTGATCAGCTTGCCCTTCCGCAGCTCCACCAGCCCCGCGCTGAGCTCGTCGCGCGAGTACGTCGCGTGAACGCGGAACGGCGAGCGTGGAAGCTCGTAGGTCGGCCGCCGAATCCGGTCGAGCATGAGGCCGAGCAGGTCGCGCAGCTCCTCGAGCAGGTCGCCTTCGCGCCACAGCAGCTCGAAGTGCCGCGGCAGCTCCGACACGGGTGAGTTCACGAACCCGAGCACCGCGAACAGCATGAAGAGGTGTGGGTCTTCTCGCAGCGACGGTGGCTTCGGAGCGCTCAGCAGCTCGAGCCAGCGAGAGAGCCGCACCTCGTCGTCGACATGGAGCATGCGGCCCAGCGCGCGCACGGGCTCCAGGTCCAGCTGATCGCCCGGTCGCAGGCGGAGCTCACGCTTGAGGTTGGTGAGCGCGCGGCTCGCGTCTTCCCGATACAGCTCCTCTGGCGTCAGCCCCGTCTGCTCGAGGAACACCGGCAGCCGCACGTCACCGAGGCCTTTGAGATCCGCCAGCAGCTCTGCGCGGCGCGAGCCGAGATGCGCCCGCACGTTCTCGAGCACCGCCTTCTGCGCCTGACGATCGAGCCGAATCTCACAGCCGGCCGGCAGGTGCGGGAAGCCCGCCTCGATGGCGCGCTCCACCTCGCGTCTCGTCGACAACCCGGTGAGCGCGCGAAACCGCTCGTCGAAGCGAAACTCACGGCGCGCGGTGCCCACGAAGTCGAGCACGGTCAGACACGACTTGTTCGTCTCGTGCCGAAGCCCGCGCCCCAGTTGCTGCAGAAAGACGGTCGCGCTCTCGGTCGGCCGCAGGAACAGCACGGTGTTCACCGACGGCACGTCGAGCCCTTCGTTGAACAGGTCGCGGGAGAAGAGGACCTTCACCTCACCGCTCGCGAGCCGCCGCAGCGCCTCTGCTCGTTCACGCGCCGGCGTCTCACCCGACACCGCGAGCGACGTCACGCCCCGCTTGCTGAAGAAGGCGGCCATGAACTCCGCGTGTCTGACGCTGACGCAGAAGCCGAGGGCTCTCAGCGCGCCGACGTCGGGGGTCTGCCGCTCGAGATCCTTCAACACCGCGCGCGCGCGCACGTCGTCGGCCGTGTACAGCTTCTCGAGCGCGCTCACGTCGTAGCGCCCGGCGCGGAAGTCGACTCTCGACAGGTCGGTGTCGTCGTGAATGCCGAAGTACTGGAACGGCACCACGAGGCCCTGGTCGATGGCGTCCCAGAGACGCAGCTCGAAGGCGATTCGGTGCTCGAAGAAGGCCAGCACGTTCTTGCCGTCGGCGCGCTCGGGCGTCGCGGTGAGGCCGAGCAGGGTGCGGGGCGTGAGGTGCTCGAGCAGCGCCCGGTACGTGTCGGCTTCTGCGTGATGAAACTCGTCGACGATGACGACGTCGTAGGCGTCGGGCCGCAGCGTCTCGAGCCGACGTTCGTGCAGCGATTGAATCGACGCGAAGACGTGGCTGCCCAGCTGCGGGCGCTCATCGGCCACGAGCAGCTCCCCGAAGTGGCCGTCGCGCAGCGCGGCGCGGAAGGTGGCAAGGCTCTGCTTGAGCAGCTCCTGCCGGTGAGCGACGAAGAGCAGCGACGGCCGGTGCCCCGCAGCGCAGAGCCGGGCGTAGTCGAGCGCAGCCATCACCGTCTTCCCGCTGCCGGTGGCGGCGACGATGAGGTTCCTGTGGTGTCCGCGGGCCCGCTCGGTCGCGAGGGCGTCGAGCGCCTCCTGCTGATGACGGTACGGGCGCAGCTGCACGGCGCGCGCGAGGGCGTCACGGGCTTCGTCGCGGTGCTGGGTGCTCGCGAGGAAGCGCTCGCGGTCGTACGGCTCGAACTCGCCGTCGTCCCAGTACTGGTCGAAGGTGGTGATGAACTTCGAGAGGATCGCGCCGTTGTCGACGCTCGAGAGGCGCACGTTCCACTCGATGCCGTCGAGCATCGCCGCCGACGACAGGTTCGACGAGCCCACCAGGCCCGTGGTGAAGCCCGAGTCACGGTGAAAGAGCCACGCCTTCGCGTGCAGCCGCGTTCGGCGCGTGTCGTACGAGATGCGCACGTCGGCCTTCAGCTCTCCGATGAGGAACTCGAGCGCGTTCGCCTCCGTCGCGCCCATGTACGTCGTCGTGAGCACGCGAAGCCCGCCGGGACGCCGGGCCACGAAGGCGCGCAGCTCGTCCTTGAGCAGCCGCACGCCAGTCCACTTCACGAACGACACGAGCAGGTCGACGCGGTCGGCCGACGCGAGCTCGCGCCGAACCTCGTTCCCCACCCGCAGGTCTCGCGGTCCGTTCACGAGCAGGTCGCTGTGCCGAAGCGGAAGGCTCGGGCGCACGAGCTGGCCTGAGCCGAGCCGCTGGTCTGCGCGCTTCGAGATGGCCAGCAACAGCTCTGCCGGCCGACGGAGCCAGTCGTCGCTCGAGAGGCCCGAGTGGGTCGAGACCTCCGAGAGCAGCGCGAGCAGCTTATTGGCGAGGCCCAGCTGCGCGTCGAGGCGTCCTTCTGCGGGGAGCGCCCGCAGCGCCTTCACCGTCGCGTCATGGAGCAGCCGCGCGAGCACGTGTGGTGCCGCGTCTTCACTGAGCGGCTCGCGGGTGAAGTCGGAGTCGTGGAGCTCCTTCAGCGCCACCTCCAGCTCCTCGGTGATGGCTGCTTCGTAGAGGCCGGGGACGAGCTTCACCTGGCCAGGCTACGGCAGCAGCGCCTCGCACTCGAGCTCCCGCTCTCACGTGACAACGAGCTCGACCTCCCACGCGGTCTCCCACGCTGCGCAACCTTCGACGCCGAGCAGGTTTGATGTGTTTCCCATGACAACCCGCGCTCTGCTGCTCACTGCGTGTCTTGCCGTCGTCTCGTGTGGTCCGACCCAGATGGTGGACGACACCGTCGCACAGCCGAACCCATACGACGACGTCGCGCTGCCGCTGAAGTGCAGCACCGACCCGAACCAGAACTGCCTCGAGCCCCGGCCCAACGTCGTTCGCATCGACGACGAAGACCGGCTCAAGGTGGCGTCGAGCTCGTGGGACGCGGCGACGCAGACGCTGTCGCTCACACTGAAGCCGGGCGTGAACCCCGACGACCGCGTGAAGGTCGGCACCATTCTCTACCGTGGGCGAAAAGACCGGCCGCCGCTGCTGCACCGCGTGGAGTCCTATGAACGAAACGGGCGCGAGGTCTCGGTGAAGCTCGCGCGGGTGCAGCTCAAAGACGCGTTCGCGCGAGGCCGCATTCGGGTGCGCCTGCCCATGTCGAGCGCCGTCGCGAGCCAGCCGCTCACCGCAGGCAAGACCCAGCAGCCGCTCGAGATCGCGCTGGGCCCCGAAGACTGCTCTGGCAACGTCTTCGACAAGAACATCATCGACTCGGTGAACCTCGTGCAGGGCCGCGCGAAGCTCGACCTCACGAAGTGCCGCTTCCGCCTCACGGCGTGGGTCGACGCGATTCTCGAGTGGGACGAGGGCTTCGCGAACCTCGACAAGTTCGAGCTGTCGGTGGGCGGCAGTGTCGAGGCCTCGATGCACTCGAAGCTCGAGATTCAGGCGACCGGCGCCTTTGGAGAGCAGCGCCGCCTCTGGGAAGGCCCCGAGGTGCCTTTCTCGGTCGGTGGCATCGTCATCACCGTCAACCCGTCGCTCTTCGCGGGCTACCGCATCAGCGGAGACGCCGTGCTCACCGTCACCCACGGCTTCGACCTGCGAGACTCCATCGAGGTGGGCTTCGGCTACTCCGACCGGCTCGACTGGTACTCCATCGACGAGCGCAACACGCGCTTCACCGAGTTCGGCCCCACCGTCACCTTCGACGGCCGCGTCACCGCGAAGGCCTGGCTCGAGCCGCGCCTCGACGTGAAGGCCTTCGGCATCGCTGGAGCGACCGTCACCCTCGAGAGCTTCGCCGAGGCGAAGATGACGAGCACGGCCACCATCGCAGCGAATGGCACTGCGTCGGGGCAGCTGTGCACCTCACTCGACGTCGGCGTCACGCCCGAGATTGGTGCCGTCGTCGAGGTGCTGGGCGTCAGCCTGCTCAACGAGACGATGCCGCTCACCACGTTCCGAACCACGCTGGTGCGCGACCGCTGCGCGGCCTTCACGGGGCCGATTCCGCCGAACTGCGACCCGAGCTCGCCCTGCTGCATCGACGGCCAATGCGGAGCGCCCACCGAGCCTGGCACCAGCGTGCGCTGCAAGAAGGGCATGCCGACGACGAACGGGAAGTTCCGCTTCTCGTGTCAGACCGTCTACCCGGACCGTTACTGCACGCGGGACTCGATGTGCGCCGACCTGTCGGTCACCACCACGGACAGCTGCGTCGACTACAGCTGCCGGAACGAGCTGAACAGACCCGACATCGCCGCGACGCAGAGCACGAGCACCACCGTCGTCACCGGCTCGTTGTGCATCGCGCCCGGGTGCTGTCACTCCAAGGCAGATTGTGCCGACGCGGCGATGGGCATGAAGCGCTGCCGCAAGCCCGATGGCGCAGGGCCTTCGGTCGCGGGCACCTGCAACTGAAAGGGTCAGGGCCCGCCGTCCACACCGCCGTCGACGCCGCCGTCTGCGCGGCCCGCGTCACTCGTGCTCGCGGGCTTGCAGCCGCACTCGACGAACCCACCTTCACAGCTGGCCGTCGGCGTGGAGCCGGGTTGGCAGACGCAGTTCGAAGTCACCTGGGCACCACCGTCGGCCAGACACTTCGGCAGCGGCGGAGACTTGTTGTGCACCAGCAGGCCGTTCGCGACGAAGTCATGCAGCTCGTGCTCGACGGTGAGGTCGAACACCTGCTCGAGCGTCACCGAGGCGCCGGGGTGGACCACCACTCGCTCGAGGGGCGCGGCGTCGTCTTCGGGCACCCACAGCAGCGCGGTGCGTTTGCCCAGCACCCAGTCACCGGCGTCGGCCCAGGTCGTCGAGTCAGGGTCGTACAGCGGGTGATCGGTGGTGCAGCGCAGGGCGCCACGGCTCGTCTGCAGGGTGACGCACTCGCGGTGCGCCGTGCGGGTCGCGGTCAGCGTCGATGACACGCGGGCCTGGGTGACCGGGTCGACGCACGTCACCTCGTCGCCGACCTCGAGCGCTTCGACCAGCCGCTCGCCGCGCTTCGTGCGAACCCGCGTGCCCTTCGCCACACAGCACGCCGCGCCCGCCGTTCCCAGCACCACTGCCAGCCCGACCTTCTGAAACAGCCGCATGCGTCTTCTCCCCTCGAGGTGATTGCTGGCCGCCAGAAAGCAATCCCAGCGCCAGCCACCTTCGCTTCGAGTTGGGGGAGGTTGGCGCAGCGACTGACGTCGATGTCAGGGCGACGACGTCAGTGCTCAGGGCAGACAGGCTGGAGTGCACAGCCCCTGCTCGCAGCGCTCCGAGGCGCAGTCCTGGCCGGTGCGGCACGGCTGCCCGGGCCCCTGTGGCTCGATGCAGATGGAGCCGCCATCGGTCGCGTCCAGGCAGGCACCCCAGAGACACGGAGTCGAAGGCGAGCACGCCTCTCCAAGCGCAGGGAGCGGTACGCAGCTGCCGGTGACGCAGGTGCTCGACGCCAGACAGTCGCGTGCCGTCGTGCAGGTCGAGCCGTTCTTCTTTCGAGCGGAGCACGCGCGCCCGCCATCGGCCTCGAGACACGTGAGGTGACCCTGGCAGTCGGTCGAGGAGACACAGGCTTCGCCGCTGCGTCGCGGAGCGGTGCAGGTGCCTCGCGTCGTGCCGCTCTCGATGACGCACGTCGAGCCCGAGGGGCATTGCTGCTGTGGCGTGCACTCGCCACCGATGGCTGTCACCACGGCGGGCACGCAGGCCTGCGCGTCACACACGAGGCCGAGCCCGCACTGGGTGTCGTCGCTGCACGAGAGCCCCGCATCACGCCGTGCCTCGCACTGCCCACCATCGAGCGCCGACAGACAGAACGAGGCCTCGTCGCACCGGCCCATGAGGCACGGCTGCTCGGCAGCGGGCAGACGACGGCACTGGCCTGCGCTGCAGAGGAGGCCCGGCCCGCACAGCTGCGTGGGTGTGCACGGCGTGGCCTCGAGGCCGAAGGGCGCGCACTGGCTGGGCCCCGAGGCGATGGGCGGGCGGCAATACAGGTTCGACTGACAGTCCGCCGCCACGACACAGGCCTCTCCGATGGCGCCGCGCACGACGCAGGTTCGGGGGCAGGCGCCGCCACGGCAGACGCCGTCAGCACACTCCTGGTAGCCGTCGTAGCAGCGGCCACCGAGCGCCACGGCCGGGCTCAAGAAGCGCGTGCACGAGGCCGGTTCCGTGGCCCAGTCGGAGCAGGCCCTCGCGGTCCAATCCGTGGCGCAGGTCTGCGCGCGCACGCCGTCGTAGCGCAGGGTGCCCTTCTCGACGCGCGGCACCCACTTCGTCGGGCCACACCACGTCGCGGTGAGCCAGGCGATGCAGTCACGGTACGCCTCGGTCGTGTCGTCGATGACGCCGCAGCTCTTGAGCAGCTCGCAGCGTCTGGCGTTGAGCGTGGTGCAGGCGGTGCGGAAGGGAAGGCCCGCGTCGCTCGAGCCGCCACCCGTGCCCGACGTGCCTCCGGCGACGCCGCTGGCCCCGATGCCGCCATCAGGCAGCACGACCGTCGGTGGCCGGCCGGAGCAGCCCACCACCACTCCGATGGCGAGCCCCACGACGAATGCACGAGAGAGAGTCACGAAGAGACCGCTTCCTACAGCCCGGCGTCGGCCTTCAGCGAGCAGGCGATTCCGCACGTCCCTCCGAAACCTCCATCGGGGCGGCGGCCGAACTCGCATTCATTCGACAGGCAGACACCATCATAGTCGCAGTCCTCGCCTACCGCACGACGACGCTCGCAGCCGTAGTCACCCGCGTTGTAGCGACAGTAGAAGCCGGTCAGACATCGGCCACTGCTGCCACCCGAGTAGCCACAGTCGCCTCCGTCACCCGGGTAGGGCTCGCAGCGCTGGCTGGTGTTGGAGCAGTGGAGCCCGTCTTCGCAGTCGGCGTAGCCCGAGCACAGCTCGCCCCGCTTCGCACGCGCGCGGCACAGCCCGGTGGTGATGACGGCCGAGCACCTCAGCGAGGGCAGACACGAGCCGCTGCCGACACACGTGCCGCCCAGGCCCGCGCGGCGTTGGCAGGTTCCCGGAGGCGCGGGCTCACCCTCGACGAGGGGTGGATCCTGCCGGCAGAAGTACTCGTCGGCGCAGAAGGGGTAGCCGGAGCGGACCGCACACGGCTCACCAGCGTCCGCGCGTCGCATCACGCACTGGCTGTCGATGCAGGCGCCGTTCTCTCCACACTCGTCGAAGTCGACGCAGGGGTCGCCGGGGCGCTTGAGGGGTTGGCACGTCTCACTGCCACCATCTGCGCGGTAGCAGCCGAGGGTCGGCGCGCAGCGGCGGAAGAAGTCGCAGCCATCACCGAGCTGACCGAACGCGCGGCAGCGGAAGGGGCAGCTGCCTGAGTAGATGTCGCAGAACGAGCTCTCGCTGCACTCGGCCGCCGTCACACAGCCGCCATCGGTCGGCACCCGGCCGGTGAAGACGGTCGTGCAGGAAGGTGGCTCGACGGTGCAGCTGCCCGCCGCGAAGTCGTTCAAGCAGGTGACGGCCCTGGCGCCGTCGAAGGCGAGCCGGCCTGCGTCGACGCCGGTGGTGAACGAGAGCTGGTCGCAGGTGTCGGCCGTGCGGGCCACGCAGTCGGTGAGGGAGGCTTCCGAGAGGCTCAGGCAGCGCACCTGACGCAGACAGCTCGCGAGCGCGCGGGTGCGGCACCAGGTGGCGGCCGACGCGGTGGTGAAGCCCGCGTCGGGAGCGCCGGCGTCGAAGCGCATTCGGCCGGCGTCGAGCTCCGGCTCCACCTGGCCAGCGTCGACTTCGGGCACGATGACCGAGGCGTCTGGCGTCGGCATCGGCGTGGGGCACGCGACGAACACGAGGGCGCTGAGGGCGAGGAGGCGGCGCACGAGGGAAGACACCCTACACCGAGGCGAGGTGACGCGCCTTCGCTTTGACCCGTTCAGCGCGGCGCACGGCCACGAGGCGGGCGGTGATGGAGATGGCGATCTCGACCGGGGTCAACGCCCCGATGTCGACGCCCATGGGGCACTCGAGCAGGGCGATGCGCTCCTTCGAGAAGCCGGCGGCCAGCAACCGCTGCCGAAAGCGCTCGGCCTTGCGGCGGCTTCCGATGACGCCGAGGTACGCCCACGGCTTGTCGAGCAGCGCCTCGACGCAGCGCTGGTCGAGCGGGTGGTCGTGGGTGGCGATGCAGAAGAACGTGTCCACTCCACCTGGGTGCTCTCTGGCGACGTCATCGGGTGGCCGCACCAGCACCGTCGCGCCCGGAAACCGCTCGGTCGTGGCCCACTCCGCGCGCTCGTCGACGATGGTGACCACGAAGCCCGCAGCCACCGAGAGCGCCGACAGCTCCTTCGCCACGTGGCCCGCGCCGAAGAGCAGCAGGGCCGGCGCCCGCGCGTGCTTCTCGAGGAAGACGGTCATCTTCCCGCCGCAGCACATGCCCAGCTCGTGCGTGAGGTGCGTCTCCATCGTGGTGGTGGTGGCGCCCGCGTCGTTCAACAGCGAGACCGCCGCGTCGATGATCTGCTTCTCGATGGCGCCGCCGCCGACGGTTCCGACGAGCGAGCCATCGGCCTTCACCACCAGCTTGCTGCCCGGCTTCTGCGGCGTCGACCCATGCGAGGCGATGACGGTGCAGAGGACGAAGGGTGACCCTTCATCGAGCAGGCGTTGGAGTGAGGCGTAGAAGTCGTTCACGGCGCGCACCAGCGTAGTCCACCAAGAGAAGCCGTGCGTTCGAAGGAGCCGTGCGCCACGCTCCGCGCCTTCAACGTCGGGGAGGGTGTGCCATGGCGAAGCGCTATTTCGAGTTCTCGGAAGGGTCGTCGAACAAGTTCTGGGAAGTGTGGGTCGACGGCAACAAGGTGCTCACGCGCTACGGGAAGATTGGCGCTGGCGGGCAGACGACGGTGAAGGACGAAGGCTCGCCCGACGCGGCCCAGAAGCTCCACGACAAGCTCGTGCGCGAGAAGACGGGCAAGGGCTACGAGGAGAAGGGCGGTGGTGGTGCCGCGGCTCCTGCGCCTGTCGCGGCCGTGGCTCCCGTGAAGAAGATCGCGGTGAAGAAGGAAGCGGCACCCGCTGCGGCTCCTGCTGCACCCGCACCCGTCACGGTCGAGGCCGGCTTCCGACGCTTCGAGTTCGTCGAAGGCGGCTCGAGCAAGTTCTGGGAAGTGAAGGTCGAAGACAGCGAGCAGACGGTGCGCTTCGGGAAGATCGGCACCGCGGGCCAGGAGAAGGTGAAGGAGTTCGACGGCCCCGGCGAGGCGAAGGCCGACACCAAGAAGCTCATCGGTGAGAAGACGGGCAAGGGCTACGTCGAGGTGGGCGGCAAGCCGAAGCCCGAGGGCAACCCGCAGCTCGAGGCCGCCATCGAGGCGAAGCTCGACGACGCGCAGCCGTACCTCGTCTACGCCGACTGGCTGCAGGGCAAGGGCGACCCGCTCGGTGAGCTCATCGTCATGCAGCAGCAGAACTCGCCCGCGGCAAAGGCGCTGCTCAAGAAGCACAAGGAGACCTTCCTCGGGCCGCTCGCGAACTTTGGCGACGACAAGTACGGCAAGGGCGTGAAGCTGGAGTGGCAGTTCGGCTTCATCAAGCACGCCGAGATTCGCTGGGACTCGTTCAGCGAAGGTGACGACGACCCGACGGGCGATCTCGTCGCGGTGCTCGAGCTGCCGACCGCGCGCTTCCTGCAGTCGCTTCGCCTCGGGCCCTGCGCCGCAGAGGACGAGATGTCGTTTCAGGCGCTCATCGACGCGTTCGAAGAGACGAAGAAGCCGGCCACGCTGCGCGAGCTGTACCTGGGCAACGTCGGCGACTGGGACATCTCGAGCACCTTCACGGGAGACTTCGGCTCCATCGCGCCGCTGTTCCCGAAGCTCGAGAAGCTCACGCTGCACGCCGGTGGTATCGACCTCGGGAAGAACGTGTCGCTGCCAGAGCTCAAGTCGCTCGCCATCGAGACGGGCGGCCTCTCGAAGGACGACATCAAGGAAATCCTCTCGCTCAAGGCGCCCAAGCTCGAGCGGCTCGAGATCTGGTTCGGCAACAAGCACTACGGCGCGTCGGGAGGCGTGAAGGACATCATGCCCATCATCGACGGCAGCGCGTTTCCGAAGCTCAAGCACCTCGGCATCATGAACTGCGAGTGGGTCGGTGAAGCGTCGCGGGCGCTGGTGGGCTCGAAGATGCTCAAGCAGCTCGAGTCGCTCGACCTCTCGATGGGCTGCCTCAGCGACGCCGACATCGACGCGATGGTCGCGCGCAAGGAATCGTTCGCGCACCTCAAGCTCCTGAACGTCGAAGACAGCGCGCTCACCAACGCGAGCAAGCCGAAGGTGAAGCTGCTCGCGAAAGAAGCGAACTTCGGCAAGGAGCAGAGCCCCGACCGCATCGCGGAAGAGGGTTATCGCTACGTGTCCGTCGGAGAGTGACGGTCACTCCTCGCGCTTCACCGAGGCGCAGAGCTGACTGGGCTCTGTGTCGACGGCTTTCGGCGGGGCGGCGCGCTCCACGGCGGCGGGGAGCGCGTCTTCCACCGCCCGCAGCTCGCCGCACAACGCGATGCGCTGCTTCATGAGCGAAGGCGTCGGCTTGCGCTTGTACGACTGAGCGACCGGCTCGAGCTGTTTCACGAGCTCGGTTCGCTGCACGAGCAGCAGGTCGAGCTTCGCCGCCGCCCGCTGCTTCATGGCCTGACGCTGCGTGGTGATGACCTCGTCGCTCGCGTCGGGGCTCTCCTGGTTCGCGTCGCTGTTGAGGAGCGGAAGGTCGACGGTGAGCTCGAGCGAGGGCCGGGGAAACCCGGCGAGCGTCTGTTCGAGGCAACGCTCCACCTTGTCGGCGAGCGGATCTGACGCGGTGACGACGTCGAGCGCGCTCGAAGGGCCGAGCTTGAGCACCAGCTGCGGCGGCGCGTTGAGGCCGAGCGGCTCGAAGCAGCTGCACGCCGCGCCAACCGCGGCACGAACGGCGCTCACTTCGGGGAGCATCTGTGCAGTCGTCGAAGGCGCTCCGGCAGCGACACCGACGACCATTCTCGCAGTGAACGGCGTCGCGCTGCGCACGCCCAGTTGCTGAACTCGCTGCTCGAGACAGGCGATGCCTTCGGTGCGGAGGTTCCTCGGTGTCACCTTCGCCGTCACCTCTGCGCCCACCATCACCTCGACGTCAGCGCTGGCGTCGTCCTTCTCGCGACTGGTTGGCGCCGCGAGGCACTCCGCGAAGCGAGGCTGTTCGAGCGCGAGCGCGGCCGTGAGCGTCTCTGCGTTGACCGGCCGAACGGTGACCGGCTTCGCGCACACGCTCACGTCGAAGGGCATCGCGCGGGCACGCACGGCGTTGGCCTTCGCGGTGATGGGCTCAGGAGCCTTCTCGACGACCACGTCGGGGGTGGGTTTGGCGGTCGTACAGCCGGCCACCACGAGGAGAAGAAGAGAGCACCGCATTCGCCGGGTCTACCGCTTCTTCGACGGGAGGGAACTTCCTGAGCAGACCACTGACCTTCGTCTCCCCACAGCGGCTCACATCGGCCGAAAGCGCGGCTGGAACCCAATCGTGCGGGCGGTGTCGAGGACCGCACCATGTCAACGACTGCGCTGGCCATCTCGGTGCGTTGGGGCGATCGCCTGATCAGCTCCCACCTGCTTCGCCACGAAGACAAGAAGGCGTTCTCGCTCGGGCAATTGCCGGGTGACGACGTGTCGGTGCCGCGCGCCGGCAACGCGTCGTTCAGCTTCGGAGATGAGGGTGTGGTCGTGCGCTTCACCGATGGCGTGCGCGGCCAGGTGATTCGCAACGGCGACACCGAGCTGGCGATGTCGGACGTGATTCACCGCGGGCTCGCGCACGAAGAGGACAACGGGTGGACGTTGCCGCTCGGCCGCCGCGACGGCGTGGTGCTCGAGTTCGGGAACGTGGCGGTCGAGGCGTGGCCGGCGAAGACGCCGAACCGCGTGGGGCTGTGGAGCGGCGTGTGGGACTACCGGTGGCTCAACGTGCTGCTCGCCACCGTGATGCTCGCGCTGCTGCTGGTGCTGCGCTTCGAGTTGTTCGCGATGGAGGGCGGCAGCCTCGACGACGACGGCCTCTCGGCGAGCGCCGTGACGTTTCAGCGCGTGCTGGTGACGGCCGCGAAGCCCGAGAAGCACACGCGCTCCAACGAGCAGGCGCCGGAGAAGAAGGAGCTGAAGAAGCAGGCCGCTGCGGAAGGCAGCCCGAAGCCGAAGCCCACGCCGGTGACGCGCGGTGAAGGTGGAGCGCGCGCGGTCGGCCCCGACATCAAGAAGCTCTTCGCGGGGCTGGGCGGGCAGGGCGTGCTCGGTCACGGCGGCCTGTCGAGCGAGCTGACGAGCGCGATGGGCAACATGGTCGGCGCGTCGAACGGCCTCGGTGGCATCGGCCTGCGCGGCAACGGTGGTGGTGGCGACCTCGGTGGGCCGCTCCGCATCGGTGGCATCGGGCTGAGGGTTGGTCCGCCCGGTGGCGGCCCCGACTATTCGCTGAAGAAGAAGGAAGGCGAGGGCCCGCAGATCGAAGACACGCCGCCGGTCGTGACCTGCGCCTCGGTCGGCTGTCTCGACAAGGAGCTCATTCGCCGCATCGTCCGTGAGCACCTCGGCCAGGTGAAGTACTGCTACGAGAACCTGCTCCCCTCGAACCCCAACCTGCAGGGCCGCGTCGTCGTGAAGTGGCACGTCACCGCAGAGGGCAACGTCGATGCGTCAGAGGTCACCTCGTCGACGGCACAGACACCTGCGCTCGGTCAGTGCCTCGCCGGCCGCATTCGCACGTGGAAGTTCCCGTCTGCGAAGAAGGTCGAAGGTGGCTTCGTCGTCTCGTACCCGTTCGTCTTCAAGCTCTCGGGGCACTGAACGTCAGGGGTCGTGGAAGTAGTCGCCCATGGCGTTGTCGGCGTACGTGTTGCCGCTGACGCCTCCGCGCTGTGACGAGTTGAAATAGATGCCCCACAGCGCGCTGTGGCGAACGGTGCTGTTGGTGACCGAGACCTGCACGCCGTGGCTGTCGGCGTGGGAGTTGATCATCGCCTTCCACCCGAAGCGCTGCCCGCCACCGCCGTATTCGATGACGCAGTGGTCGAGCACGTTGGCGGCGTTGAGCGTGGTGTCGAAGTCGATGCCGTCCCACGAGCCGTTGGTCTTCTCGCTGCCCGTGATGGTGATGGGCTTCGCGGTCGTGCCCACGGCGTGAAAGCCGATTCCGTCGCCACCACCGACGTCGATGCGCGTCTGCGGCTCCATCTCGAGCGTCACGCCCGGGTCGAGCGTCCACACGGCTTGCGGAGCGATGGTGATGGCGGTGAAGCGGTACGGCACCCCGAGGTCATGCCAGGCGACGGTGCCCTCGACCCACGTCCCATCGAGCAGCACACGGTCGACGTCGTTGCCCGAGTAGGTGGAGTCGATGCTGAGCTGGTGCACGGCGTTGGTGTCGACGAGCGCAGCGCCGAGCGCGTTCTGGGTGAACGTGTTGCCCGTGAAGCCGGGGAGCAGCGCGCTCCCGCCAGCGCGGAGGCCATAGCCCTGGCTCTGTCGGACGGTGAGGTGGTCGAGCTTCACCTGCACGCCGCGGCTGTCGGCCTTGACGTTGAGCGCGGCGGCCTTCGCGTCTGACGAGGTGTTCCCGGCGTACTCGAGGGTGGTGTACCGCAGCAGGTTGATGGCGTTGTTGCTGCCGTCGAAGACGATGCCTTCCCACGCGCCGCGCGTCTGCGTCTCGCCGGTGAAGATGACGGGCTTGTCGGCGGTGCCCTCCGAAACGAGCGCGCCGGTGTTGCTCGAGATGGAGACGGTGACCTCGGGGCCGAGCACCAGCTTCACGCCGGCCTTGATGGTCCACGTGGCAGTGGCGGCTTCGAAGTCGGTCTTGAGGTGGTACGGGACGCCGAGGTTCTCCCAGGTCGCTGACGTCGCGAGCTCGGACCCGCGAACGAAGATCTCGTCCTTCCCGTTGCCCGTGTACGTCGACGCGGTGTCGAGGCGGCCGACCGTCTGCACGTCGAGGTTCACCGGCGTGAGCGCGTTCTTCGTGATGACGTTGGCCGCGAACGAGGGCAGCTCGGCGCTGCCGGTGAGCCACAGCCCGTGAGCGGCGCTCTCACGAATCGTGGAGTGACTGAGGGCCACCCGCGCGCCTCGGCTGTCTCCGGTGAGCTTGAGGTTGGCAGCGTCGGCGTCGCCCGTCGTGTTGCCGCCGTACTCGACCGTCACGTAGTCGAGATGACTGGCGACGCTGGTCAGATTGAAGAGCAGGCCTTTCCAGTGGCCGCGAACGGGCAGGGAGCCGGTGAAGAGAATGGGGTCTTGCTCGGTGCCGACGGCCTCGAGCACCTGCGCGCCGTCGATGCGCAGCGCCGTTCCTGCCGAGAACACGAGCTTCACGCCGGGCTCCATGACGATGGTCACGCCTGCCGCGATGACGGGGGTCTTGAGCACGAGCCAGCAACCCTTCGCGACGGTGTAGTTGGTGTCGATCTTCTCGGGGAAAGCCCTGACGCAGAGCTCGGTACCGGCGTCGGTGCCTCCGTCAGCGGGTGGTGGGTTGATGGGACCGCAGCCGAGCGTGACGACGAGCAGCGCGGCCGTGAAGAGGGCATGGGTACGCAACATGATCGACTCCCGTGAGAGTGGAGACCGACGGCCGGGTGCATCGGCCTCGCCAGCACCGAGTCGCGCGAGAACTGGAACGTCATCGCGTGAGGGGCACGCAGCTGTTGCGGAAGGAGCGGCGAGCGCGCGCGAGTTGCTTGACCGCGATCGTGGTTCAGCGAGCCCGTGTCGGGAGCAACACGTCATTCGCCGTCACCACGTGGACCTCCTCCACCACTGAAGGAACCCCGCTCGCGATTCGCGGAACGAAGAGACTCCAGGTCACCTTCGATGGTCGATCGCGGAGCATCGGCGGTTGCCGGGCCTTCAGCGCCTTCGCAGCCCCGCGGAGCGTTGCGAGACTCGCCGGCCGCTCCCACGCCTTCACCTCACCGAGGAGGAGTCGTGTGCCATCGGTGGTCGCGCTGACCACGTCCCACTCGGGTGCGTTGCCCTGCCACCATCGAGCGGCAGGCAGCCACGACTTGATGGCACCAAAGTGCCCGCGAAGGCCAAGCGCGGGAACACTCTGACGGGCCAACTCCTCCCACGCTTCTCCGATGAGATGGGGAAACACGGTCGCCGCGTGAGCCCGTCTTTCACTGCTCGAGCTCGTCAGCATCAGCCCACGCTGTGGTGCGACCAGCCGGAACCACGCTCGAAGAAATGGGTCGGCCAGACGATAGAGGCTGCGACGGGTGTCCCTGGGGCTCTCTCCGAAGGGCACCTCACGGCGAACCAGACCGAGGCTGAGCAGGCGCTCGAAGGGCCGAGAGAGAGAGGTGGCGGGCTTGCCGATTCGTGCCGCAATCTCGCTCAGTCGGTGAGCGCCGCCGCCGATGGCCTCGAGCAGCGGCCGAAGGTCGACTGCAGGCGGGTCTTCTTCGAGGAGCAGGCGATCGGGCTCCTGGTGAAGCGGCCCCATCGGGTCGAGTGCCATTCGTTCGAGGCGGTCGAGCAGCGGCCCACGCTCTCGTTCGAGGAGCTCCCAGTAGCGAGGCACGCCACCAGCGCACGTCCACAGCTGAAGACGCTCCCAGGCCGAGAGCGACGGAAAGCCATGCGCCACCCACGCCGGCCCAAGCGGGTGCACCTCGAGCACTTCACTCGCGCGACCGTACAGCGGCGCTGAGGCGTCGAGCGCGAGCCCCTGCATCATGCGTTGGCTCGACCCGGCGAGCGCGACCGACATGGAACGCGCCTCGTGGTCGAGCCAGGCCTGCAACACGCTTGGCAACTCCGGGCTCGTCGCCACGAGATAAGGGAGTTCGTCGATGACGACAGGCCCCTTGAACTTCCGGAGCCGGGCATCGGCAACGAGCCGGTCGAGCAGCCCTCTCCATGAGGGATAGGTGACGTCGGCGAAGCCGGGAAGCCGCCGCCCAAGCGCACTGGCGAAGGCTTCACGCTGAAGCAGGGCCGAGGACTGGTCGGCGACGAAGTAGACGCCGTCGTGACGAGCGACCCACTCGAGCAGCAGCCGCGTCTTTCCCACGCGGCGTCGCCCAAACACGACGGCGAGTCCGCTGCTGCGCGCGAGCTTGTCGAGGCGGCTCAGCTCGTCCTGACGGTCGAGGAACTTCATACGCCCAGACATAATGCTGGGCTGCATAATGTTCCAGCGCTCGCCTCAGAACGTGGGGCCAACGGTGAATCGAATCATCGGCTGCGGGCCCCACTTGCCCGTGCCCGGCCGCTGGAACCCGGGCAGCAGACTCACGTCCATGTTCGGCTGCACGCCGAGCACGCGCGCGCCCGAGTCCGTCGTCGGCTGGTACCAGGCCTGAACGCCCGCTCCGACGGTGATGAGCAGCGTGTCTTTCGGCCTGAACGCGTAGCCGAACATCGCCCCCGGCCCGACGAGCACCGTGCTCGCCGCCGAGAAGTAGAACACCGAACCCTGCACCGCGAGGAACGCGCCCGAGAGCGCCTTGTCACTGACGTAGAAGCGCATGCCCGCGTCGAAGCCGACCTGCAGCAACAAGCTGCCGCCGATGGCCGCGAACAACGTCATCGACTGGGTGATGCCCTTCTCGAACTCGAACGACAGGTGGGTCGCGAAGATGCTCAACGGCGCGAAGTGCAGGGCGCCGGTGCGCTCGGGCTCGGCGGGTGGCTTCGGCTTCTCCGTCGCCTCGACGACTCGCGCTTCGATGGGCACATCACTCGGGAACACCGGTGGTGAGGTCGGCGTCACCAGGCCCGCGTCGGGAGCCATCACCACCGAGGGCGCGGGGACGGGTGTGCTCTGGCCTTCGACGTTCACCAACGGTGGCGGCGTCGCTTGCGCGAGAAGCAGGCTGAGCAGGAGCGCCGGCACGAGCGCGGAGTGTGTCGTGTTACCGTTCGCCCGTCACGCCGCGCGGGGGTTCGATGGCTCGAGACGAACAGCTGGTCTTCGGTCCCACCATCGAGGGGCTCTTCGTGCGCGGGCTCAAGGACAAGCTGCCGCCCGCGCTCGTGCTTCAGCTGAAGGAGCTCGGGCTCGACCTGACGAAGCCGATTCTCCCCGCGTACCCGCGCGCCGTCGTGAACGCCGCCGTGCTGCTCACCGCGAAGACGCTGTACCCGAACGATTCGCTCGCCGACGCCTTCTACAAAGTCGGTCAACACGTCTCGATTGGCGCGTTCTCGACCGTGCTCGGCTCGGCCACGCTGCGGCTGGTCAAGCTGGTGGGCCCGACGCGCGCGCTCCAGCGAATCGCGCGAACGTTTCGCACGACGAACAACTACATGACGGTGGCGCTGCGTGAGCTCGCACCGACGGACTGGGAGCTCGAACTCTCTCCCAGCAACGACCAGCCCTCGTACATGCAGGCCGTCATCGAAGACGTGATGAAGATCGCCGGCGCGAAGGAGCTGAAGGTCGAGACGGTGAACCACGACAAGGCGAACGAGCGCTGCACGTACCGCGTGAGGTGGAGTTGATGAGGTTCAAGTCGTCGAGCCTGCTGTTGTGCGCAGTGTTGGGCTGCACCAGCACGGGTGGCAACCAGCTTGGTGAGCCTTGCTCCTTCGAGGTCTCGGGTCTCGGAGTGAGAACGAGCGATCTCTGCGCGCCGCCCCTCGAGTGCGTGGGGTCCCGCGGGAGCGATGGCCACGGCGTCGGAACCTGTCTTCTGCCGTGTGGTGCCGGCTGTCCTTCACAGTGTGCTTGCGGCGGCAGCTACTGCACCGCGCCAGCCTCGCCGGCGGTCTGCAACGGGAGCGTCAGTTGCGCGTTCGTGCCCGATGGCTGTGGCGGTTGGGTCTCGTGCCAGCCGTGCGCGGGCTCGAACTACTGCGGCGGCGCGGTCGCGAACGAGTGCGGGGTGTGTGGAGCGACCTGCCCACTCCCCAACAAGGCCACCTGCCAGAGCGCCTGCTTTCGCCATTCAGAGACGTGCCTGAAGCCGATGGGCTGGGCTGGTGTCTGCACGAGTTCGTGCATCTTCAACGAACTTCCGAAGCCAAACGCGGGCGCCATCATCGATTGCATCGCCAAGACCTGCCAGGACGACTGCGGGAAAGCCGGCCTCGACGCGGGTCCTTGAGGGTCAGGTCGACGTCGAGCTCTTGGTCTCGCGCTGCGGGTGCACGCCGAGCTCGTTCATGAGCCGGTGCAGATAGGTGCGCTGCAGCCCCAGGTCGCGCGCGGCCTGGCTCACGTTGCCGTTGGTGCGGGCGAGCGTCTCGGCGACGAGCTCGGTCTTGAACTGCAGCACCTCGTCGTGAAACCCCGCGCGCCGGCGTGAGCGCGCCGACAACATCGCCACCTCGCGTGGCAGATGAGAGAGCGAGAGCCCACCGAGCGCGAGCGCCCGACGCAGCACGGACTCGAGCTCGGCGACGTTGCCCGGCCAGCCATAGCGCTCCAGGGCCGACAACACCGCGGGAGCCACCGTCAGCTCGGTGCCCAGCTTCGTGAGCAGTGACGATGACAGGGCCGCCACATCCATCGCGCGCTCCTTCAGCGCGGGCAGCGTCACCTGCACGACGCCGACCGCCGAGGCGATGTTCGGCTCGAGCGGCCCGCGCGTCGTCGCGACCCAGAAGACCTCGGGCTTGCTGCGAACGAGCTCGACGAACTCCTCCTGGACGCCGGGCGTCGCCAGCTCGAGGTGCTCCATCACCAGCGTGCCGGTGTAGCCCTTTCGCAACAGGCCCTTCACCGTCTGCAACCCATCACGCGCCTCGACGCTGACGAAGGGCGTGCGCACGAAGCCACCCGCGCGGTGCAGGTGTCTCGACAGGTGTGTGGCGCCCGCGCCCTGCGGCCCCGAGATGAGCGTGGGCAGGCGCTTCGACGCCGAGCGCTCCACCACCGCGACGACGGCCTTCATCGCCTCGGAGTCTCCGATGAGCGGCGACTCGGGACACGACACCTCGATGGCCTGCCACGCGCGCTGCAGCGCCTCCGCGTCGGCCTCGCTCGAGCGCGAGAAGTGAATGAGCTGTTCGATGAGCAGCTGCATCAGGTCGGCGGCGATGCGCACCTCTCGCACGTTGAGTGACGGCGTCTGGCGCAGCTGCGCGAGCGCTTCATCGAAGCCCGGCGCCCAGCCCTGCCGCGCGGCGCGATGGGCGACCGACTGTTCCTCTTCGAAGACGTGCTCCGAGCGCATGAAGCCGCACGTCGCGATGAGGCCCATCAACTGGCCGTCGATGACGATGGGCGCGCCGAGCGTCTGCAGGCCGATGTGACAGGGCTTCTGCGTGAAGTCGCCCGAGGTGAGCTTCTTCGTCGAGAACAGCCCGGTGCCCGCCGAGAGGCACGCCTTCATGCCCTTCTTGCGGTCGGTGCAGATGCGGGTGCAGAGCGCGTTCGTCGTCGGCATGAACTGCCCCGAGGGAATGCCCTCGACGTGCGCCTTCGGAGAGACGAACAGAAACGTCAGGCCAAGGCTGTCCTTCACCTTGTCGGTGAGCTTGCGCACCACGGGGTGTCGGGACAGCGCGTCGAGGTCGAGCTCCGCCATGCGGAAGGCGGTGTATCTTGAACGTGACAGCTCGCGGAAGGGCCCCGCGCTTTCACCGCCAGGGCACGCGCGTCTGGGCCAGCACGCGGCGCACCTCGTCGAGCGTTGCGCCCCGCACCACGGCCGACCACGCGGGCCCGAGCTCGAGCACCGCGGGACATGGACCCGACGCCGACAGCTTGCGGTCGTCGATGAAGTCCCCCGACGCGACCGTGAGGGTGCAGCCCGGCGCGAGGCCCGATGCCGTCCACTCGTCCTCGCTGCGCATGCCGACCGAAGGCGACTCCGAGGCGTTGGAGGAGAAACGAATGGTCTGCGTGGCGTTGCCGCGGGTCCACGTCTCCCTGCCTCCGCCGCAGCCGGACGCCGACACGATGGTGTTCTCCTCGGCCAGCACCACGTCGGGCGGGTCGAAGGTCGGGTCCAGATGGGCGGCCAGCGCGCGGACGATGCCGAACATCTGGCGGTGAGCCACCGAGCCTGTCTGGCGCGTGAGGACCTGCTCGAGGCGCGCGTGGCCCGCCAGCTCGAGGCGTGGGTCGAAGCGCCCGTCGAAGACCCCGGAGAGCCACGGCGAGTCCGCCGGGACGAAGCGCACTGCCGCCGGCCAGGTGGCGACCTCAGCGCGATGAGCGGCGATGACGCTGTCGAGGGGCGGCCCGGGAGCGTGCTTCGACAACGTCTCGCACAACGCCAACCAGCGCTCGGGAGTCATTGGGACGATGAGAATCGTCGGCGTTTCGGGAGGCAAGCGCGCCTTCGTCCGTGTCCTCGTCCAGAGGACAGGCCCTCGCGCACCGACACGCCAGATCCTCCCCAGCCATGCTGAAAGAGCACCCAACCATCTGAATTGACTCCGACAATTCGTTGGCCGGCGGCTTGCTCAAGGTCAGGTCCGATGCGCCTCCTTCGGACCAGCCTGCTGTTCTTCGCCGCCTGCGCGCCGGGGCAGATCGTGATGCCGCCGCCCGCGCCAGTCGAGCCTCCGTCGCTCACGCGGGTGTCGTTGACGCCGCAAGACACCACCCGCCCCACCTCGTCGACCGTGATGTCCTCGGTCACGGCGGTCGGCCTCTCGCTCGTCTCGGGCCAGGTCGCGGTGGTGAACGCCGATTCGGTCTCGGTGCGCAACGGCACGATGTTGAACCCGGTGCCTGTCGGCGCGAGCGGAACCGATTCGCTCGGCACCGTGCGGCTGGTTGGTCGTCGCGGCGCGGGCTCGTTGTGGCTCTCGTCGAGCGGCGTCTTCTCCGAGCGCATGGGCCGGCTGCTTCGCTCGCCCGTCTCCGACTCGCTCCCGCTCGCTGACGTGAAGGCCATCGACGTGGTGGGCGACGGCGCGACCGAGACCTGGTGGCTGCGCACCGATGCGGCCGTGTTGCGGGTGAGCGAAGGCGGCGTCGACTCCATCGCGCTCGACGACCCGAAGGGCGCTGGCCTCATCACCTCCGTCGTCGGTCGTGACGCCCAGGTCGCCCTCGTCGTGAAGGGCGAGCGCCTGTATCTCGTCGACGTCGCGGCGCCGAAGGTGACGGTGCTGGCGAAGGGCATCGGCGCGGTGACCGCGGGCGCGAAGCTGGGAGACGGCTCCATCGTCTTCGCCACCGCCGAGGGCCTGGTGAAGGTGACGACGGCCAACGACGTGGTGCTGCTCGGCTTCGGTGACGCGAGCGCGGTGAACGACGTCTCGGTCGATGGCGACGCAGCCTTCATTCAGTCGAACGGCAAGCTCTTCTCGATGCTGGTCGACGACGTGCGCGTGCTGGGTGACGTCGCGGCGCCGATGGTCTCGGGCGTCGTGCGCGACTCCGCCGGAGCGGTCTTCACCCTCGACGGCGCGCAGCTCAAGCGCCTGGCCACCACGCCCGAGGAGCAGCCGGTGCGCTTCGCCGACGTGAAGCCCTTCTTCACCTCGCGCTGCACGAGCTGCCACTCCTCTGGCGCCAACTACGCGCCCATCATCGACTTCACGAACTTCCAGAAGGCGAAGCTGGCGGCGCAGCAGTCGCTCGACCGCGTGAAGAACCCGGACAACCCGATGCCGCCCGCTGCGTCAGGGCTGCTTCGTCCCAGTCAGTACCAGGTGCTCGAGCGCTGGGTCGCGCAGGGGCTCTTGCCGTGAGCACTTTCTTCGGAGGCCACATGCGTCGTCTCGTCGTCACCTTGATGCTGGGCTGCGCGTCGCTCGCGTTCGCTCAGACCGCGGCCGAGTGCCAGCAACCGCGCGACATCGACAAGTACCAGCTGCTGCGCCGGCTCTCCCTCGACCTGCGCGGCCGCATTCCCGACGTGGCCGAGTACGAAGCGCTCGACGGTCAGAGCTCGATTCCCACGTCGGTCATTCGCAGCTACCTCGGCAGCGACGACTTCCGCGTGGTGATGCGCCGGTACCATGAAGACCTCTTCTGGCCGAACATCTCGAACCTCGCGCTCAACAACGTGAACTCGCAGCTCGTCGTGAACGGCACCAACAACGGGCCGCCCGACGTCTCGTTGCTCTCGTCGACCGGCCGCCGCCGCACGTTCCGCGGGCTCTCCGACGTCGACACCACCGCGAACGGAAAGCAGTGCGGTGACTTCGAGCAGACGCACTTCCTGCCCGGCGGCAACTTCCGCCCCGACCCTGCCTTCATTCGCACCTCGGTGGTGAACGGCACCACCGTTCGCCAGGAAGGCTGGCGCATGGTCACGCCGTACTGGTCGACGACGCCCATCAAGGTCTGCGCCTACGACGCGCAGGAGACCGAGACCGTCACGCTCGGCTCGGGAGCCACCGCGCGCACGCTCTCGTGTGGCCACTACGAGACGAACGGCAACCTCGCCTGCGGCTGCGGCGTGGGGCTCAAGTTCTGCTTCGGCCCGACGGCGGCCGTGCGCAGCGTCATCGCGAACTCGGCGCGTGAGCAGCTCGGCCGCCTGGTCGACCGCGTCTCCACGGGAGGCCAGCCCTACACCGACCTCGTGCTCTCGCGGGTCGTGCCGGTGAACGGCGCGCTCGCGGCCTACAAGCGCGACCTCGGCTCGAACCTGTCGGTCAACCGCCTCTGGACCATGCCGGACCCGACCGAGCCGAGCGTGAACAAGGCGTTCCTCGACACCACCTGGAGCGACGTCGACCGCGGCACTGACCTGCACTCCGGCGTCCTCACCAGCACCGCGTACCTGTTGCGCTTTCAGACGAACCGCGGCCGCGCGAACCGCTACCGCATCGACTTCGAGTGCGAGTCGTACGTGCCGCCAAGCCGCCTCGAAGACCCCGCGACCGATGGGTGCTCTGCCGACTCCGGAGACCTGACGAAGCGCTGCACCTGCCGCGGCTGTCACCGCGGGCTCGAGCCGCTCGCCAGCCACTGGGGCCAGTTCTCGGAGTCGGGCACCACGCTGCTCACCAACCTCACCGAGTGGCCGCGCATGAAGTCGACGTGCGTGAACAGCACCGCCGCCATCTGCAATCGCTTCTACGTGACGAACGACGACGCCGACAACGCAGGCTCGCTGCTGCCGTACCAGTACGCCGACGCGCAGCACGCCGACATCACGGCCGCTCTTGCTGGAGGTCCCCGCAAGCGCGTGAACGAGTCGCTCGCCAACGGGGCCTTCGCCCGCTGCGCCGTGAAGCGCGCGTGGACGAACCTGATGAAGCGCGACATGCGGCTGTCGGGCACGAACCCCGACGAGGTCGAGGTGCTCGACACGCTCGCGACCGGCTTCAAGACCAACAACTACAGCCTGCCGTGGCTCGTCGAGCAGATCGTCACGCAGCCGCAGTACCGGAGGGTGCGATGAACCGCCTCGTCTCTGCCTGTCTCGTCGTCGTGCTGGGCGCATGCTCCCAGGCGGTCGTTCAGCCGCCCGCGCCCGCAGTGAAGGACCCGTCGCTCGTCGTCACCGAGAACGGCCCCGCGTTGCCCTTCGACCACCCCGCGATTCTGGGCGGTGGCTCGGCGGGTGGTGGCGGCGCTGGTGGCGGCTCGACAGGTGGTGGTGGCGCCGTGATGACGGGCCCTGCCTCGGCCGGTTCGCAGCGGCTCTCGGTTCGGCAGCTCGCGCAGTCGATGACCATCGCCCTGGGTGGCTCCACGTGGATGGTGGGGGCCGCGAACGGCTTCGACAGCCGCTCCCGCACGCTGGGTGAGCCCGACTACATCGGCGTCGTCGACGAGAACCTCGAGCCGTCGTCGTTGTTCCTCAAGTTCATGGACGACGCCGCGAAGGACGCCTGCACGCGCGCGGTGAACGCCGACCAGACGAAGGCCGCGAATCAACGCGTCATCTACAAGTCGGTCTCGCTGACCGACACGGCGACGTCGAACCGCGCCGCCATCGACCAGAACCTCGTCTACCTGAAGCTGCGCTTCCACGGCATCAAGGTGCCGCTCACCGAAGAGACGACGCTCGCGCCGCTGCGCAAGCTCTTCGACGACGCGGTGAAGGGCGCTGCTGGCACGGCGACGCCGACGGCTGCGCACGTGAAGGAAGGCTGGCGCGCCGTGTGCGTCGGTCTGCTGATGGCTCCCGAATACCACCTGTACTGACGCACGAAACGAGATGACCGCCATGAAGCCCTCCCTCTCGCGTCGCTCCTTCCTCGAGATTCTCAGTGTCGCTGGTGGAGGCCTCGTCCTTCAGCAGTCGCCGCTGGGCAGCAAGGCGTTCGCGCTGCCCGCGGGCGACCCGAAGTACCTGCTCGTCGTCTACTTCGCGGGCGGGTGGGACCAGCTGCTGGGCCTCGACCCGCGCCCGCAGAACGACCCGCAGTACCAGTACGTCGCTGGCCGCACGCCGACGAGCCGCATTCAGCCGGCCTACGACCTCGCCGCAGACGCCGACTCCGCCGTCGACCAGGTGATGACGGCGACGGGTGGCACTGGCGTGCAGACGAGCGGGAACCTCACGTTCGGCCCCGCGGTGCCGCAGTCGCTCATTCAGCACGGCGCCGACCTGGCCATCGTGCGCGGCCTGCAGATGGACACGCTGACCCACGAGGTGGGCCGCCGCTACCTCATCACCGGCAAGTTCCCGCGTGGCCTCGTCGCGTCGGGCTCGAGCCTCAACACGGCCTTCGCCGCGCAGACGGGCGCGCTCACCGACGTGCCGAACCTGGCGATGGGCGTCGAGACGTACAACGAGGGCCTGCCCGCCACGGCGAGCGCGGTCAACGTCGGCAACTACCGCGACCTGCTCACCGTGATGCAGCCTCAGAGTGGAGCCACGCTCCCGGCTGCGTCGAACGCCGCGCTCAGCCAGTTCGAGATGGCGACGCCCGACTCGTGCACCGCGCACGGCTTCAACGCGAACGGCCTCGTCGATTCCTTCAAGGACTCCCGCGCGCTCGGCCGTGGCCTGATGAACCCGACGAAGGCCTCGCTGTTCAACTTCGCGTTGCCGGCGACTCCGGCGTTGAGCGACCTGTTCACCGCGTTCAACATCACCACGGCGGCCGACCTCACGAACGCGCGGGGCCGTGCAGCCGTCGCGGCGCAGGCCCTGACGAACGGCGTCTCGCAGGTGGTGAGCGTGACGCTGGGTGAAGACCTCGACGACCACTTCGACTGGGCGACGCAGCAGGCCGCAGGGCAGCGCCTGGGCTTCGACGCGTTGGGCCGCCTCATCTCGTACCTGAAGACGAAGCAGGCACCCGGCACCACGAAGTCGGTGTGGGCCTGCACGAGCCTGATGGTGTTCAGCGAGTTCTCGCGCACGCCGTTGATGAACACGCGTGGCGGCCGCGACCACCACCTCACCTCGAGCTGTCTGCTCGCGGGCCCGGGCATCAAGGGCAACACGGTGTTCGGCGCCTCGACGAACCCTGGCATGGCCGTCACCAAGTGGAACTTCGCGACGGGCGCGATGGACGCCTCGGGTGGCCACCTCATTCGTCCGCCCGACCTGCACGCGACGCTGCTCAAGTCGATGGGGCTGACGTTCGGGCACATCTCGAATCAATCGCCTGTGCCCATCGACGCGCTCATCAAACCCTGAGGCGAGCCAGGCGCGGCAACGGCCTTGCAGCCGAACCCCCGAAATGGCTGATGCCTCGTCTGTCGTTGCGGCTCTGCAGCCTCGGTCTTCTGCTGCCGGGTGGCTCCTCGTCCTCGTGGTGTGCGGCGCAGATGCCGCACTCGCACGTTCCAGACTCGTCGTTCACGTCGTTGATGCGAAGACTGGCAAGCCGGTCGAGAAGGCCTGGGTCGTGCTCAAGGACAGCGGGCTCGAGGCCGTTCCGACGAACGCCGAGGGTGAAGCGGCCTTCCAGGTCTTGAAGGTCGTGTCGCCTCTGCCGGTCGTGGTGAGCCGGCCCGACGCCTACCTCGAGTTCGAGCGGTCGATTGTCGTCACGAGTGGCGAGGCCGAGGTTCGACTGAAGCCGAACCGCGATCTGAGCCGCGACCTGAGTGTCCGCGGTCGAGCCGTCGGGTTGGATGGCCTGCCTCTGAAGAAGCCGACAACGGACCCGACGAAGCAGGAGCCCGCGACGGTCTGGGTGAGCTGTGGCATCACGCAGGCCTCCAGCCCCATCGAAGAAGACGGCGGCTTCCTCCTCGAACACCTCGCGCCCGGGCCGTGCCGGGCCGACCTGTTCGGTGCCGCTCCGGAGCAGTTCTTCACGCTCTCGTCGCCCGAGCAGTGGCTCGAGTTTGGCCCTCGGGTCGATGACGTCGTGGTCTCTGTTCAGGTGCCAGGCGCGACCGAGGTGCACATCGTCAGGGGAAACATCTCGAGGCCGGCTCGTCGTTGCGCCCCGTACTGCAATTGCACGGGAGGCGTGTCGGACTTCATCCCTCCCGGGCTCGCCTGCGTCCCCGAGAAAGCGGGCCGTTTCGTCTGCCCGCCAGTCGCGGCCGGGGTTCATACGGTGACGGCGTTTCACACCAACAAGCGCAGCGTCATCGAGTGGGACTTCGAGCAGTGGAGTCGGGTGGTGACGGTGGGGAAGACGCCGCTGACCGTGAAGCTGCCCGCCTTTCGGATGCCACCCCCCGACATGACGGGCCCGCTGGGCGATGGCGGCGTGCCCTCGTTGCGATTGGAGCCCATTCACCCGTCGTGCGAATGGCCGTGAACCCGTGGACACGAGCGGGCGAGGGTGAGAGTTCTCCGCCGTCCCCGCACCGGAGTCCCCGTGACGAAATCAGACCTGCTGTCGCTGCTGAAGAATGAAGTCTCGGTGTCCGAGCTCGCCGCGCGCCGGGGCGTCACCGAGGGCGAAGTCGTCGCCGCGCGTGACGCCTTCCTCGTCGGCGTCGAGAGCCGCAGGGCTCCCTCGGCGGTGGTGGCCATCATCGTCGCCGTCGTGGTGAGCGTGGTGGCGACCCGCGCTGCCGCAGCCGGCACCTGTGCGCAGACGCTGCCGGCTCCGCTCGCGACGATGTGCTCCGACGAGCCGGCGACGGCGAGTGACGTGAACAACAACTTCGGTCAGGTGGTGCGCTGGGTCGAAGAGAAGACGGGACCCATCGGTGACGGCGGCATCGTGACGAACACGCTGCGGGTGAACGGCGCGACCACCGTCGGAGCGCTCACCGTCAACGGCAACCTGCGCGTGAACGGCAGCGCGCTGGGCGCCTACGCTTCAGCGCCGGTCGCGACCGATGTGGTCGCAGCCACCGATGGCTTCGTCATCGCGGCGCTCAGCGCCGACCAGAACGGCTCGCGCTGCCACATGCAGGGCCTCGTGAACGGCACGGTGCGTGCGCGCGACTCGCTCCACTACTTCACCAGCAGCGACGTCTACGTGACCGACGCGTCGTTCATCATGCCGGTGCAGCGCGGCGCCACGTGGCGGGTGAACAAGACCGACACGTCGGGGGGCATGACGTGCACGCTCGGGCTCACCTGGGTTCCGCTCAACCCCTGACATGCCAGCGCACGAGAAGTGGGTGACCGAGCGGTCGGCGATGGGCCTTCGCGACTTCGCCGATTGGTACCGCTTCGGTGAAGGTGGAGCCGCTCCGCTCGTGCACTACACGGGTGGCAGCATCTCGTGGCAGGCGCATCAGGAGCGCTTCGCCTCGGAGCCCACGCCGATTCTCGACGAGTTCGTTCGCGCGTGGGAGCGCACGGGCCGGCCACGTGTCGACCTGGTGATTTCGCCCGCCCCGCCTCCGGGAGAGCAGCCGCGCCCCGAGCCGCTGGAGTCGTTCCTCGAGTACGTGATGGACGAGCTGCTGGTGCGGTTGCCGTCGCCTCCGAGCGCGTACGCGTTTCTCGGCTATTCGCTGGGCGGTTCGTTCGCGACGTACCTCGCGGGCTCGACCGAGACGTGCCGCGCGCTGGCGGTGTTCGGTGGAGCAGGCGTGGTGAACGCCGCGAAAGAGGTCGGGCCCGTGCAGGCGAAGGACCTCTCGACGGTGTTGTTCAAGAACATCGAAGACCCGCTGCAGGACCCGGCGATGGTGGCGCCGCAGCTGGCGGTGGGCTTTCACCCACGCGCGATGGCGCACCGGCCCGGCGCCCATCCGTACGTCGACTACGCCGAGAACCGCACCGTGGAAGACGCGTTCGCGTTTGCGCTCGAGCGGTTTCGTTAGGTCGCGAGCTTTGGTGGCGCTCAAGTAAGCAGCTGCTTACTTGTGGGCCATGGGAGCGCTTCGCCGTTCATCCGAAGTCCGGCAGGTCGAGCTGGCTGACGCTGCGTTGCACCTCATCGCCACGAAGGGCATCACGGCCCTGACGACGCGCAGCCTCGCTGACGAAATGGGGCTGACGAGCGGCGCCATCTTCAAACACTTCGCCTCGCTCGACGCGTTGCTCGAAGCCGTCGTGGCGCGGGTCGAAGAGGTGCTGGCGTCGACGTATCCCTCCGCCCAGCTGCCGCCAGTCGAGCGGCTCGAGGCGTTCCTCGAAGCGCGCAGCACGGCCGTCGGTCATCAACTGGGCATTCTGCGGCTCGTCCTGTCAGACCAGTTCCACCTCGCGCTGCCCAGACGTGGCTCGGCGCGGCTGTCGGCCTGCGTGGAACAGACGCGCGCGTTCGTGCTCGGGTGTCTTCGTGAGGGGCAGCGCGCAGGCTCCTTCCGCAACGACCTGCCTGCCGAGACGCTCGCGCCTATCGTGATGGGCACCCTTCAGTTGCTGGCGCTCACGCCCACGAAGACCCTGCGCCGTGAAGCCGAGACGCAGCCGGTCCTTGCCAGCCTCCTCGCGCTCTTGCGCACCCCTGTTCCACCGTCGACGAACCGAAAGAGGTCCCTATGAAGACCGGGCGCTACAACGTCGGAGTCGGACTGCTCGTGATGGCAGGCTTCATGTTCTACGGCTTTCTCCTCATCTACCTGCGCGACTTCGCGCCCGACAAAGAGGCGTGGGTGGCGAGCTACTCCGTCGGAAAACACTTCGAGGCGCGGCTGGCCCACGTGCACGGCGCGCTCTTCTCGCTGCTCAACCTCGCGTTGGGCTTCGTGCTCGTTCGTTTGACCTCGGCCAGCGACAAGGCGCGGACGACGGCGGCCGTGCTCGGCGTCACCGGTCTGCTCATGCCCGCGGGCATTCTGGGGGAGGTGTACCTGGGCCTCTCACCCATCTTCGTGCTGCTTGGCGCGGTGTCGATGACGGCCTCGGTCGCGCTCGCAGGGGTGCTGACCCTCAAGCACTGGAATGACGCGCACGCCGTCGCCTGAGTGAGGCGGACTACTGCCCGAGCGCGCCGCGGGCCTCGTCGACGTAGCGACCCTTCGGGAACGCCTCGAGGTACTTCGCGTACTCACTCATCGCCTGCTTCGGCCGCAGCTGCGAATCGAAGCACCGCGCACGCAGCACGCGGGCGAACTGGGCCGAGTCGACGCCCTCGAGCGCGATGTCTTCGAGGCCGGGCAGGTAGCGGTCACAGCCGCCCTTCTCCAGGCTCGCTTCAGCCTTCTCGAGGAACAGCTGCTCGAGCGACTTCGACGACGTCTTCGCCGTCACCACCTGAGGCGCGGGTGCAGCAACGGGCGCAGGCGTCGGCGCGGGAGCCGGTGCAGCAGCCGGCTTCGGCTCCAACATCGGGACGATGAGCGTCGGCGGAGCGATTTGCGCAGGCGTCTTCGGCAACGCCGCCCACTCCGACTCCTCCGTCACCGGTCCCTCTGCCTTCGCCGTCGGAGCAGGCGAGGGTGCAGGAGCCGGCGCTTCAATCGCGAACTCGTCACGCTTGAACGGAACGCCACGCGTGTACCCGCCAGCGAGCGATGGGAACGCCGTGCCCGGGCCATCGAAGCGCTCGACCTCGACCTGCGTCTCGGGCTCCACCGTCATCGTCACCGGTGCTTCAGGCGCAGCCGCAGGAGCCGCCGACGGAACAACCGCCGCAGGCAACGGCTCCACCACGCGCGCCTTCGACTCCTCGGCTGACAGCCGCGGCAACGCCCCAGGCTGCTGACGCGCCGCTGGAGCCCGGCCACCCTTCGCCGCCACCGTCACCACCTGCTGCTCGGCGCTCGCGACGGCCTCCGCGACGCCCTGCACCTCACTCAGCTCGCGCTCGAGCACCGGCGTCAGCGGCCCGATCTTCGCCTTGCCACGCGCATCGATGGACAGCCGCTGGCCCGCCTTCACGTTCGTCTCCTGCGCATCACCCGACTCGACGCGCACCGCGCCCTCCGACACCGCGACCTCGACGCCAGCCGGCCCGTTCTCGACCGAGAAGATGGTGCCCACCACGTGCACCGACACCGAGCCCGCGTGCACGACGAACGCCTTGCGCGGCTCGTGCGACGCGCGCACCGACACGCGGCCACGGCTCACCGTCAGCGCCACGTCATCAGACTCCGCCCGCGTGAGCGCCACCTGCGTGCCCGCCGCCACGCGCACGTGGCTCGAGTCGGGCAGATGCACGAACGCCTTGCCCGCGACGCCGGTGCGCAGCACGTCTCCACTCTTGAGCGTCTCACCCGCAGCAATCGGCTCGGCACTCGCAGCGACCCGCGTCAGCCCACGCGCCAGCTCGACGCGAATCGGCTTCGGCTCCGACACCTGCACGAGCGGCGGCTCCGACGGAGGCACCTCGACGTTCACCTCGCCCGACGGCCACACCAGGAACGTCACCGCCGCAGCGACCGCCACCAGCGCGCCCGTCATCGCGAAGGGCATCCACCTCGGCCGCGCGTTCTGCCGCATGCGCTTCTCGACGATGGCGCCCACGCGTTCGTCGGTGGCCAGCCAGTCGAGCGTCGGTGACGACGTTCGCGCCGAGTCGAGCGCGCGCTGCGCCAACTGCACGGCCTCGAGCGAGTCACGGCACTCGGGGCAATCAGACAGATGCAGCTCGACGTACCGCCGGTCGTCCAGCTCGAGCTCGTCTGCCGCCAGCGCCCACAACCGCTCCGTCTCATGGCGCGTCATGGCCGCACCTCCGACTCCGAAACCAGGGTCTTCATCGCCTTCGTGAAGTCGAGCCGCGCGCTGTGCAGCCTGGAGCGCACGGTGTTGTACGAGACGCCCACGGCCTGGGCGATCTCCTCGGGGCCCATGCCGCAGAGCTCGTGGTACACGAACACGACGCGCTTCTTCGCCGAGAGCGTCTCCAGCGCGCGGTGCACGAGCTTCGTGGCCTGCAGTTGTTGAGCGGCCCGCTCCGGGTCGACGCCCTGAAACACCTGCTCGGGCACCTCGTCGGTGAGCTCTTCGCGGCGCCGTCTCCACCAGCGCAGGTGCATCAGCGCGACGTTGCCGCACACCCGGTAGAGGAACGTGCGGAACTGCGACTCGCCGCGAAACGCCGGCACCGCGCGGAGCAGGCGAATGTACGTCTCCTGCACCAGGTCATCGAGGTCGCTGCGTCTTCCCGTGAGATGAAAGAGGGTGCGCGCGACGTCGTCACGCGTGAGCCGGTAGAGTTCTTCGAAGGCCAGCGCGTCATCGGCTTTGATGCGGTCGACGAGCCGCAACAGGCGCGCCTCCACCTGTCCAGTCGGCGGAGGCGTGGGGACCAGCCTCGGCATCGGGAGCGCTTCTGCAGTCATCTGGGGCCTCCGGGCGAACACGGTTCATCTGTTGCCGGACCCCTTTCAGGCGATCGAACGCCTCACGAATTCCTGCAATGTAATGGTGTGAATGCCGCGCCCGGTTGCGGGGCACGAAGCGCGGCGGCGATCACTTTCGAAATGGCCGGCAACTGAGTCGATGCGTGCGCCGCTTGAGCGCGCCACTGACCGGGAAAGAACGCCATGAACGCGCTGAAACTCCGAAGCTTGATGCTCCTCACGTTGCCCCTGCTCGCTGCGGGCACTGGCTGCACCATCATCGACTACGACGATGCGTACGGCGACTGCACCTTCGGGTGTCCGGGCACGAAATGTGAGGCGAACAATGAATGCGCGTCGACCTGCTCCTGTCAGTCCGGTCGCTGTACGCCCAACCCGAAGTGCACCAACAACGCGCAGTGCTCGAACGGCACCACGTGCGTGGCGAACCGCTGCGTCGCTGCGTGCACCCAGAACGCCGACTGCACCACGGGCAACTTCTGCCTCGCCGGCAGCTGCCGCGCGATTCCTCCCGGCGCCCGCACCTGCAGCTCGAACGCGCAGTGCGGCCTCGACCCCTGCATCAACGGGTACTGCGTGCGGCCGTGCAGCTCGGCGATGGACTGCGGCGGCAACCTCGTCTGCTCCAATGGCTTCTGCGCGAATCCTCCCGTGACGGCTGATGGCGGCACGGCGGGCGGCTCGGCGGGCACGGGCGGTGGCTCGGCTGGGACGGGTGGCGGCTCGGCGAATCACGGTGGCGGCAGCGCGACGGCGGGTGGCTCGGCTGGCACCGGTGGTGGAACGTCGGGCACTGGCGGTGGAGCGTCGGGCACGGGTGGTGGCAGCGCGAACCACGGCGGCGGCTCGGCGACTGACGCGGGCGTTCCCACGAGCTGCACCTTCAACGCGGACTGCGGCCTCGGCGCCTGGTGCGTGAACGCGACCTGCTTCTTCGGCTGCTCGGCTGACACCGACTGCCGTGGCGCAGACTCCTGCCAGGGTGGCCTCTGCAAGCCGCGCCCGGCCGGGACCTGCAGCACCTCGGCGCACTGCTCGACGGGCCAGGACTGCGTGAACGGCGCCTGCTCGAACCGCTGCACCGCGCAGTCGGAGTGCACCGGCACCAACGTCTGCCGCATCGGCTACTGCCTGCCGCCGACGACCAGCGTCTGCACCACCAACTGCGACTGCCCCACGAGCCAGCGCTGCCTGATGGGCACCTGCCAGCCGTAATTCAGAACGTCGGTTCGGTCCGACCCTCCCCCAGGACCTGAACAGTTCGAGCCGCTCGTCGGAGACGTTCTTCCGGCGGGCGGCTCGTTTTCGTCGGCTCTGTCACGGTGCGATTGACGAAGCGCGCCTCGAGCGGCCACTCAAGGGCGTGCGCTTTTCGCCTCACTCCACTTGTGGTCAGCTTCGCTGTGTGACCCGCGTGCTGCTGATGTCTCTCATCGTTGGGTGTGGTGGCTCGTCACGCATGCTGGAGTTGGTGGGACCGGCAGCGCTCGAAGACGCAGGGTCGACGGCTCTCACCGCGACGGCGCAGCCAATCGCCGATGGAGGCGCGCTGCTGGTGACCATCTCACCTTCGTTCCGCAACGTGTGGGCTCCGTACTGTCCCACGGCGCCGAGGCTCGAGCGCTTTGACGGCTCCACGTGGGTGCCGCTGACGCCGGCAGACCAGCGGGGCAGGCGTACCGGCGGCTATTTCCTCGACGGCGTCTTCCGCGACTGTCACCCCGGCTGCGACAGCGGAGACAGCTGCACCGAGCGCGTGATGCCTTTCGCCATCAGCACGTTTGACACCACGGTCGTCGGCCAACGCGCCGCGCCAGCCGGCAGTTCGTGCCCGCTGCTCGGACGAACGATGGTCGACGAGCTCGTCTCGGTTCCGACTGCCGGTCCGTATCGGCTCGTGACTGGAGCCTTTGTCGGACACACCTGCGTGTTCCCGATTCCGCTGGTCGTGCTGCCGCTCTGAGAATCTGAGGCCGAGCGTCGGGCCGAGTGAGCCGGCTACGACAGGTTGGGAGCCTTCGCGACGACGAGGTCGATGAAGCGACGCACCCTCACCGGCATCGCCTTTCGATGGGGTGACAACACCTGCACCACCCCGGTCTTCACGGGGCGCCCTCGAAACAGGGTAACGAGCCTGCCGGTGGCAATCGACGGGCGGGTGAGAAAGGCAGGCAACGCCGCGACGCCGAGGCCCGCGAGCGCCGCTTCGAGCTGCGTCTCGAGGTGCGCGACCACCAACGCCGGCTGTGGCCTCACCGAGACGCCATCGAGGTTCCACCGCTCATCGGCACGCGAGACGATGGCCGGCAGGTCTTCGAGCTGACCGGCGCGCCGCGGGAACGGGTGCCGCCTCATCAACTCCGGCGCAGCCACCAGGTGAACCTGGGCCGTGCCCAACCGCCGCGAGAGCAGGGTGGAGTCGGGGCTGCGGCCCGCACGAATCGCGACGTCGATCTCCTCCTCGACGAGGTTCACCTGGCGGTCGGTCAGCAACAGCTCGACGAGCACCCGGGGGTTCTGCTCCCGGTACAGCGCGACGACCGGCACCAGAAAGCGGCGCCCGAACAACAGCGGCGCCGTCACCCGCAGTTTTCCCACGGCTTCGGTCTGCGTCGTCTCGGCTTCGGTCAGCGCCTCGACGATGGAGGCCAGGGCCGGCCCGGCGCGCTCGAGCACCCGCAGCCCGGCCTGGGTCGGCTTCAGCGTTCGGGTCGTTCGTTCGAGCAGCGGCACGCCGAGCGTCCGTTCGGCGTCGGCCACGCGGCGGCTCACCCATTGCTTCGTCGTGCCCAGCTCTTTCGCCGCGGCCGTGAAGCTGCCCGCCCGAGCCACCCGCACCGCGACCGCCAGCGCGTTGAAGTCGATTGTCATCATTGGCGTGACGAAACGTCGCAGAAGGCCGCATTGTCAACGTCGGTCGAGCTTCGCATGGTGAGCGCATGAAGCCGTTCACCCGTCGACAGGTCCTGGTCTCGGTCAGCGCCGCGTCGTCCATCGCCAGAGGAGCCCCCATGTCTTCCCCCGTGAAACAGGTCGTCACCGTCGAGCCATTGCCGCGTCACCAGATGACGGCTGACTTCTTCTCGTGGAGCCTGCGCGGCCAGCTCGGTGGCCGAAGCCTCGACCCGTTCCTCAACCTCGACGACTTCCACATGGCGCAGCCCACGTTCCCGCCGCACCCGCACGCGGGCTTCTCGGCCGTCACCTATCTGTTCGAAGACTCCCAGGGCTCGTTCCAGAACCGCGACAGCCGGGGCAACCGGCAGGGCATCGGCCCGGGCGCCCTGCACTGGACGGAGGCTGCCTCGGGCGTCATTCACGAAGAGGTGCCCACGGTGCGTGGCGTCGACTGCCACGGGCTGCAGATGTTCGTGAACTTGCCGGTCGCGCGTCACCGCAGCGAGCCGCGCGCCCTTCACCTCGACGCGAAGCAGGTGCCCGAGCACCGGCCGTCGCCCAACGTTCGCGTGCGCGTGCTGGCGGGAGCCTTCGCGAAGGCGGCCTCGAGCCTCGACGTGGTGCCGGCCATCACCTTCCTCGACGTGCACCTCGCACCCAACGCGAGCATCGACGTGCCCGCCGCCGAGGGTCAGACGGCCTTCGCGTTTGGCATCAGCGGGGCTGGCTTCGTGGGTGAGGGCTCGGCGATTGCGGCGCACGAGGCGGCGTTGTTCGACCAGCGCGCTGGCCACCTGCACCTCGAGACGAAGGGGAAGGCCTTTCAGGCGCTCGTCGGCATCGGCACCCCGCTCGCGCAGCAGGTGCTGTGGAGCGGCCCGTTCGCGCTCGCATCGCGTGAGGCCGTCGAGGACGCCCGCCGTCGCTATGCCGCTGGCGCGATGGGGCACCTGGAGGCGTCGTTCTGAGGTCGCTCGGGCCGACGGTCGTTCGAGCGTGTCCGAAAAGAAGGGTTCTGGTTGGGCGCTGCCCCGGTCTACGCGATGGCGATGGCTGGTCGCTCCGTGACGTCACTCGCCGTGCTCTCCGCTCGTTATCGCCAGTATCGAGAGACCGGAGTCGAGGACTGGGACGAAGGAGACCTCTTCGGAGCCCTGACGGCAGCACTCCAGTCTCGTCCGCTCAGTCGTTCGCAGGTCGTCGACCTGCTCGGCGCTCCCGAGTCGGAGTCCGCGGTGGCGTACGACTCGTCGGGCTTGAGTGGGCTCGTCTCCCAACACCTGGGACTCGGGCTCAGCCTTGGCTGCCTCAGATACCCGTTTCCTGCGGGCTCGGCGGAGTCGACCACGCTGCTCATCGTCTACGATGCGCACGACCCTCAGCGCGTCCGGCTCGTGCACGTGTGGAGTTCGTACTGCGAATGACGGCCGCGCCTTCGAGCTACTTCTTCAGCGCCGATGCGAGCTCTTCGTACAGGTGAATCGCGCTCTTCACCGACTTGTCGAAGTCGCCCAGGTGCAGGCTCTCGTTCTCTGAGTGCGCGTTCGTGTACGGGTCTTCGACGCCGATGAGCAGCGCAGGCACGCCACCGAGCTCGGCGCTGAACGGCTCGACGAAGGGAATCGACCCGCCGCAGCCGATGGCCACCGACTTCGTGCCGTAGCCCTTCTCGAGCGCGCGGAACGCCGCCTGAAACGCCGGGCCGGCCGGGTCCGTGTACCACCACTTCGCGCCCTGCTCGGCTTCGACGTGCACCTCGACGCCCCACGGCGCGGCCTTCTTGATGGCCTCGATGAGCTTCTGCTGCACGTCGTTCGGGTCGAGGTCGGGCACGATGCGAATGCCAACGCGGGCCCACGCCGACTCGCACACGATGTTGCGCGCGTCTTTCTTCGAGCTCGCCTGCAGCGCGTTGATGGTGAGCGAGGGCTGGCGCCAGTTCGTCTCCCACGGGTGGCGGTCTCCGCCCATGAGCTGCACGCCCGGCAGCAGGCCCGACTGCTTGCGGAACGTCTCGCGGTCTCCGGGCAGCGCCTGAATCGACGCGCGCTCGCCGTCGGTGAGGGGCTTCACCTTCTCGAGAATGCCGGGGATGGCGATGGTGCCGTCGGCGTTGGTGAGCGACGCGAGCATCTTGCACAGCGCCATCGTCGCGTCGGGCACCGGGCCGCCCCACATGCCCGAGTGCAGCGACTGCTTGAGCGCCTTCACCTCGACGTCGACGGTGACGAGGCCGCGCAGCGCGGTGGTGATGCTGGGCAGGCCGGTGTCGAAGTTGCTGGTGTCGGTCAGCACGATGGCGTCGGCCGACAACATCGCGCGGTGCTTGCGCAGGAACTCGGTGAGGTGGTTCGAGCCGATCTCCTCTTCGCCCTCGATGACGACCTTCACGTTGATGGGCATGCCACCCGCCGCGAGCCACGAGGCCACCGCGCTCGAGTGCACCACGATGCCGGCCTTGTCGTCGGCGGCGCCGCGGCCCCAGAGGCGGCCATCACGCTCCACCGGCTCGAAGGGAGGCGACTTCCACGCGGTCTCTTCTCCCGCGGGCTGCACGTCGTGGTGCGCATAGAGGAGCAGCGTGGGCTTGCCCGGCGCCTTGAGCAGCTCGCCGTAGACGTACGGGTGCGCGCCCTCGACCTCGAGCAGCTGCACGTTCTCGAAGCCGCGCTTCTTCAAGAGCGCTGCGGTGGCCTCGGCGCTCGCGCGCATGTGCTTCGGGTCGAAGCCGTCGAAGCTCACCGATGGAATGCGCACCAGCGCCTTCAGGTCGTCGAGGAAGGTGCCGCGCTGCTGCTCGAAGTGGGAGAGGGCCTTGGAGACGGACATGCCCCGCCCTTACCCAAGGCGGCCCGCCGAATCCACGTGGTCAGGCCAGCTGGGCGCGTGCCCAGACGAGGCCGTCTTCGAGCGTCTCGTGTGTCTCGACCGCGATGGATTGTTTGCGCACACTTTGCGCCAGCTTGAAGCCGCGGGCGGCGATGCGCACCGCGCTCGACACGGTGACGATGGTCATCGCGGTGATGGCGAGGCGGCTGGTGAGGTCGAGCCAGAACGACGGCACCGAGAGGTCGACCATCGAGATGGCGGGGCCGACGTGGAACACCAGCGCGACCCTGCCTTCCGCGAGCCTCTGCTCGATAGCCTGAACCAGTGGAGCTTGAAGCGCTGGGGCCAACTCCGCAGCGGACTCGTAGCGAACGACGAAGAGGCCAGGCTGGGGAGTCTCGAACGTCATACGGCGTGCCTGAGTCGTAGCGCGGCTCGGGCTGGGGTGCTGAACGAATTCCGTCGAGCAGTGTCAGGTCACGCGACCTGTGACCACGCGGCACGGCAGCCCGCCGTTCTTCACCGCGGTCGTCCGGTCGATGGTGAGGCCGAGCGCGTCTTCACCGTCCTGCAGGAGGAACGCGAAGCGCCAACCGACGAACGAGCGGCGCAGGCAGGCTCCGACGGCTTGATAGAGCCCGTGCAGCTCGAAGCGATTTCCCACGCGCCGGCCGTACGGAAGGTTTGCGATGACGAGGCCCGGGGTCACGTCGGGCTTCGCGAGCTGGGTCGCGTCGAGGCGCTGCAGGTCGAGCTTCTCGAGCACACCCGCGCGTTTCGCGTTTCTGCGGGTGACGCCGAGCGCTCCGGCGTTGAGGTCGGAGCCGCGCAGCCACGTGGGCGTCGGCGCGTCGGGCTGCTGGGCGTCGGCGAGCAGCTTCGGGTCGAAGCCGGGGAACTTCTCGAACGCGAAGTGTCTCGCGCGGCCAGGCTGCAGGCCCAGCACCTGTTCACCTGCTTCGAGCAGGAAGGTGCCGCTGCCGCACATGATGTCCCACAGCGCTTCGCCGGGCCGCCAGCTCGCGATGCGCAACACGCCGGCCGCGAGCGTCTCCCGCAGTGGCGCCTTGCCGGTCTCCTGCCTCGCGCCGCGCAGGTAGAGCAGGTCGCCCGAGGTGTCGACGCTGACCGAGGCTCCAGTCTTCGAGAGCCGCAGCTGCACCTCCGCGCCCGCGGCTGGAGTGCCCCACGCCTTCACCGCTTCGTTGCGCCACACCTCTGCGGGCGTCTGCGCGCGCGGGCCCTGCGTCTCCGAGATGGCGAGGCTGAAGGGGCCGACGCACTCGGCGAGGCGAAGGCGCGAGAGCGCGCGCGGAGCGTCCACGTGCCCGAGCTCCCACGAGACGCGGCTCGCGAGGCGGCTGCGAACGTTGATGCGCACGAAGGTGCCGGCCGGAGCGTGGTCGACGGCGCAGCCACCCGAGAGCGCCTTCGCGCGCAGCCCGAGCGAGATGAGCTCCTGACACAGCGGCGCCTCGAGCCCCTGCGTGCACGAGACGTAGAGCGATTCGGTCACGAGACGACCTGCGCCTCACCGAGCAGCGCGCGCACGGCCTTCGGGCGTACGCCGGTCGAGAGCAGCAGCTGGTCGAGCCGCGCGCGAGCGTCTCTGTTCTCCTTGTGCACCCGGCGCGCGAGAATCAGCTCGTTCTTCAGCGAGTGCTCCCATCCGGCGAGCTCGGTGACGGTGACCTGGTAGCCGAAGCTCTCGAGCAGCAGCGCGCGAATGACGTTGGTGAGGTGCGAGCCGAACTCGCGGCGGTGCCAGGCGTGCGCGAACAGCGAGCGCATCTCGGGCCGCACGGTGGCGCGCGCTTCTTTGAGCTGCTGCGCGACCTCGGCCTGACAACACGGCACCAGCGCGACGTGGTCGGCCTTGTGTTTGATGGCCTGAATGATGGCGTCGTCGGTGGCCGTGTCGCACGCATGGAGCGCCGTCAGCACGTGCACGCGCTCGGGCAGCACGCTGGCTTCGATGCTCGCTTCTTCGAAGCTCATGCGCGCGTACTGCAGCTCGGTGGCGCGCTCCTTCGAGCGTTTGACGAGGTCGGCGCGGGACTCGACGTTGCGCAGCTCGCCGGCGTCACGCTTCGAGAAGAAGAGCTCGTACAGCACGAAGCCCAGGTACGAGTTGCCGCTGCCGACGTCGACGACGGTGGGCGAGGGGTAGCGGGTGAAGACGTCGTCCATCGCGGGCTGCACGAGGCCGACCAGGTGGTTGACCTGCTTGAGCTTGCGGCGCGCGTCGGCGTTGAGGTGCCCTTCACGCGTGAGCAGGTGCAGCGTCTTGAGCAGCTCGGGAGATTGCTCGGGCAGCAGCTCGGCCCGAACGTTCTGTGCTTCGACCTTCTCGCGCGCTTTCAAGGGAAGACGGCTCTTACACGGCGACGACTTCGACGATCTCGGGAATCGCTTCGCGCAGGCGGGTCTCGATGCCCATGCGCAGCGTGGCGGTCGACGACGGGCACCCGGCGCAGCTGCCCTGCATGTGCAGGAAGACGCTGCCGTTCTCGACGCGGTCGAGGGTGATGTCGCCACCATCTTGCGCGACTGCGGGCCGAATCTCGTTGTCGAGGATCTCGCGAATGCGCACTTCCATGTCCGTGCCGCCCGCGGTGATGGCCTTCGCCGCCATCTCCGCCAGCACCTCGGGCTTCACCACCACCTCGTTCGCCGAGAGGTGCTGATCGAGCGTCAGCATCACGCCGTCGTTGAGCTCGTCCCACTCTCCTTCGTCGCCTTTGGTGACGGTGACGAAGTTCGTGCCGAGCATCACTGCCAGCACGCCCTTGATGTCGAAGAGCCGCGACGCGAGCGGAGAGCGCTCGACCGCCAGCTCACGCGTGGTGAAGTTCATCGCGCCGCGCGGCAACAGCTGCGTGTCGACGACGTACTTGAGGGTGCTGGGGTTCGGGGTCCACTCGAGCTGAATGTTCACGGACACGGGGTGTGCTCCTTGCAGTTGCAACTGCTCGTAAGAACGAACGAGCGCGAAATCAACCCCCGTCCTGCCCGAGCAGCGCGCCTTCCGACTCGAAGTCGCCGAGGTCGAGCTCGAGCTCGAGGGGCAACGCCTGTTCGATCTCGAGCTCGGGTTTGTCGACCAGGTCGAGGTCCGACGGATCAGGAGCCGACGCCAGCATCTGCTGCACGGGCTTGGCCTCACGCGCCTGGCCTGCAGCACGGCCGGGCAGGGGCAGCATCTGGTTGGCCTCGCGCACGTGCGAGACGAGCTGGCGCGCGACGAGATCGACCATCTGGTAGGCGAAGCGGTGGCCAGAAGCGAAGAGCGTGTCGAAGTGCCGCTCCGACATGCGGAAGAGCTTCGCAGGGCCGGTGGTGAGACAGCTCGCAGAGCGCGGGCCGCTGTCGATGCAGGCGACGACGCCGAACATGGTGCCCGCCGGCAGGTTCGCCAGCGTCTTGCCATTGCGGCCGACCGACACCTCGCCGCTCACCAGAAAGTACGCCCCGTCGCTCGGCTCACCCTCGGCGAAGAGCGGCGTGAGCTCGTGAAACTCGTAGACGTCGAGCTTCTGCCCCAGCGCCAGCTTCACCACCGCCGGCAGCGCCTTGAACGCGGGGAAGGCGTCGAGCTCTTCCACTTCGGGACGGCGCGCAGGTGGCAGCGCGGGCGTCTGCACGTGCTGGTGCCCCGACGGAACGATGCGCTCGTTGGTCGCGCGCAGGCGGGAGCAGAGGTCGAGGCAGATCTTCCGCAACACCTTGAACGCCGCTGGAACGAAGGTGGCGCGCATGGAGTGGAACTCCTGCGCGTCGATCTGATGCGCGTGCCCGTCTTGCGTCACCACCGCCGTCGCCGAGCGCGGGCCGTCGTCGACCAGCGCCATCTCTCCGATGACGTCGCCCTTGCGAACGTACGCCACCGCGACCGGGCGCTTCTGGCCCTGCGTCGTGCTGATCGACACCTCGGCGCCTTCACCCAGCACCCACATCGCCTTGCCGGGCTCGCCTTCGCGGAACAGCACGTCGCCAGCGCTGAGCTGCACCGGCCTCAGCACGCGGAGGACTTCGTTCATGTCCTCGGGGCCGACGAGAGAGAACAGCGGAATGCCGCGAATGAACTGCTCGAGAGCAGACGGTGCGCTGGTCACAATTGCTTCCTTAGCACGCCACGGGGGCTACACTCGTTTCCCTCAAATGCGAGCTCTTCTGTGGGTGGCGCTCCTCGCGGCGGCTCCGGCCTTCGCGCAGCGCATCGGTGTCGTCCCTTTTTCAGGCCCCAACGCGGCGACGGTGCGCAACCAGCTCGTCACCGCCATCTGTGACACTGCCGACTGCGTCAACACCGGCAAGGTGACCACGGGCAACAAGCCCGATTGGAAGAAGGCGAAGAAGGAGGCGCTGCAGTTCTTCGTCATCGGCACCATCGCGAAGAAGGGCAAGGCGGTCTCGCTCACGCTCGAGGTGCTCTCGAAGCCGGGCGCCGCGAAGATGAAGAAGGCGTTTCCGGTCGACGCCGATGGGCTGTCGGCGAAGAACCTGCAACTCGCCATCGACGCGTTGAAGGGCGCCTTCGCCGGAGCCGCTGCGCCCGAGCCCACGCCCGTCGACACCACGCCCGCCGTCACCACGCCGACGAAGACCGACTCCACGAAGAGCGCTGGCGGCACGACGGCCACCTCGACCCCGCCACCGCCGCCGCGAGATCCGGCTCCGGAACCTGAGCCAGAGCCCGCGCCCACGAAGACCGGGCGCCGCATTCCCTTCATCGCCATCGAGGGCGGCGTCGACCTGCTCAACCGCAGCTTCAGCTACGTGCAGCCCGTCACCAACCTGCGCAAGTACAACCTGCCGGTCTTCCCCCTCGCCCACGCGAAGCTCGAGTTCTACCCGCTCGCGCTCGGCCGTCAGGACATTCTGGGAGGCATCGGGATCGAGGGTGGCTTCTCGTTCGCGCCGTGGCTGCGCTCGCGCCGCGAGAGCGTGATGGACGACGTCTACCCGACCTCGACCATGCGCATCGACGCCGGCCTCGCCTGGCGGATCATGCCGGTGAAGACGCTCAACCTGTCGCTCATTCCCATCGTCGGCATTCGCTACCACTCGTTCACGGTGGCGCCGAACTCGAGCGGCATGCGGCTCGATCTGCTGCCCAACCTCGGCTACCTCGGCCTTCGCGCGGGCGCCGGCTTCGAGGTCGGGCTGGTCAACGATCTCATCTTCCTCTTCGGGCGCTTCACCGTCGTGCCGGTGTTCTCGAGCGGAGAGATCATCTCGTCGGCGTTCTTCCCCAACGGCTCGAACTTCGGGCTCGATGGCAACGTCGGCTTCGGCGTCGGCATTCTGAAGGTGCTGCAGGTGCGCGCGGCGTTCGACTTCACGCGCTATGGGCTGACGTTCAAGACCGATCCGACCGATGTGTTCGTCGCGCAGGGCGCGGTCGATCAGTACGTCGGTGGAACGATCTCGCTCCGCTTCCAGTACTGAACTGGGTTGATGCGCTCACTCACGACGCCCAGGTGATCTCCCACTCGGTGAGCTCACCCTTCACCATCACCTCGACGACATCGCCGACCTTCTTGCCGACGATCGCCTTGCCGAGCGGTGAGCCGGGCGTCACCACGTGCAGAAAGCCATCACCGTCGGGGCCGTGAAGCTCTTCGCCGGCGCCCGCGGGAGCGACGAACAAGGTCTTGCCCGCGTCTCCGTCTTCCACCTCGACGAGCGAGCCGAGTCCGATGCGCTCACCCTTCTTCAGCGGCAGGGGCTTGAAGTCTGCGGCTGCGGCCCATGAGGCCTCTGCAGCCTCGAGGCGTTGCCGGGCCGCGGCTGCGACGTTCACCGCGCGCGGAGCCCCCGACTTCGCGTCGATGCGCGCGTCTTCCGCGTAGCGAAGGGCGGCGTCGTAGACGAGGCGCAGCTTCGACTGCAGCTGGGTGGCGAGGAAGTGCTTGTCCATGTCGCGAACGGTAGCGGCATGGAGCGCGGCCTCAAGAAACCTGCTCAGCGAGAGACGCCGAGGGCTGCCGCGAAGGCATCGGCGTCTCCACGCTTGAAGGCGTCGAAGAGCGCAGGGTTCTCGTGGAAGAAGTTGCCCGGCGCGCTGGCCGAGGCTTCGAAGCGCACTGCGTCGAGCACGAGGCGGCTCGAGAGGTCGGCAAGCTGGTCGACCGAGACGTGGCTGCCGAGCGCCTTCTTCGCCGCGAGCACCACCGTCTCGGGGTTCTCGGGCGGCGGCAGGCCGGGCCCGTTTCCGCTGGTGATGACCCCCTGGCCGCTGCGCATCGTGGTGACGAAGCGCTGATACTCGGCGCGCTGCTCGGCCGTCGCGGGAGCGGGTGGCCAGGCGACGGGGCTGGTCGAGGTGGACGAGGCGGTGACGGCCGCCATGAGCGGGTTCACGGGCGCCGTCGCCCCCGGAATCGGCGCGCCGCTGCCATCGAAGGCCGGCGGCGGGCCCTGCCCGGGTACCCACTGCGGGTTCATGCCACGCAGGCCCGTCATGCCGTCTCGCGGGGCGTTCTCGTCACCGAGGAACACCTGCATGTTCGTGGTCGTGAGCATCGTGCCCGCGACGCGAGCGTTGTTGGCAGCAGCTCCAACCGCGCTGATGTGCCACGGCCCGAGCACCTCGGCGCGGCGCAGCGCGATGGCTTCTTCACGAGGGGTGATCTGCGTGCCATCGGTCTTGTGCCAGCAGGTGAAGCCGTCCTTCTCGCCGTACGCGATGCGGTACTTCGCGGCGAAGTCCTCGAGGTCGAGCGGAATGGGCTCGTTCGAGACATCGGGCAGGTTGGCCGAGGGCGGCTTCACCGGTGCGGAGTTGCCGACGGTGAAAGCGGGGCTGCTCTCGGCTGCGAGACTCGGGGGCGCGGTCTGGGGTGAACCCGTCGTCGTGGACGAAGGTGCCGTGGTTGGCTGTGTCGTGGGTGGCGGGTTCGACGCGGTCTGCTCGGCTGCCTTCGCGATCAGCTGTTGAAGCAGCTCGACGAGCGCGTCGACCAGCACCTGCATGGCGGCTTCAGCGGCGGCTCCTTGTTGCGTCGTCTGCTGAACCTGATTCACGTTGTCGAAGCGGTCGGCAGCGGTCGGGCGCTGAGCATGATGATGCACGTGGGAGCGGGGCTCCGCGTTCCGGGTCTGGGCGAGCTGTGAGAGAGTGGAGTGATTGCCGACGCGCATGCTCGGCAGATGCAGCATGTGAGAGAAACGTGCACAGCGGCGGAACCCCATGAAAAACCTCGAAGTGCTCCTGGCGCTGGTGAAGACCCTCAAGAAGAGCCCCGAAACGAAGGGCCGGGCGCTGGCAGCGCAGCTCGAGCCCGCGCTGCTCGCGTTGTCACAGGGGAAGGGTGACGGAGCGGCGCTGCTCGCCTCGGTGCGCGCTGCGCTGGCAGCCCATCAGGACGACCTCGACGTCGTCACACCCGACGGCGTGAAGGCCAGCGCCGCTCTGACGAAGGCCGAGCGTGCTGCGCGGGTGATGCCGAAGGACGCGGAGGGCGTGCTCGCGCTCGAGCGTGCGCTCAAAGAGGCGACGTCAGCGACGAAGAAGGCGCGCCCGGCTTCCACACCGAAGGCCACCACGTTCAAGGTACGGCCTGGCACGCGCCGGTGAACGCTTGCAGGTGGTCAGCGGCTGGGCTGGAAAGCGCCCATGCCCCGCACCGATTGGAAAGAGATCGTCGCTCCGAACGAGCGTGAATCGTTCGACCTGCTCGCCTCGCAGCTGCGCGACGTTCAGCGTGAGAAGGCGAAGGCCCACGGCAGCACGAGCCGCGCCCTGCACGCCAAGCCCCACGTCGGGCTCAAGGCCGAGCTCACGGTACGTGACGGGCTCCCCGAGTGGGCGCGCGTCGGCATCTTCGCGGCGAAGGGCACCTTCAAGGCGTGGCTGCGGTTGTCGAACGGCGGCACCATGCACCTGAGCGACAAGGCGCCCGACGTGCGTGGCATCGCGCTCAAGGTGACGGGTGTCGCCGGCAAGAAGCTCATCCCCGGCATGGAGGACGCGCCCACGCAGGACTTCCTCGCCATTCTCACGCAGACGATGCCGTTCAAGACGCCCGAGGCTTTCGTCGGCGTCGTGCGTGCGGCGAACGGGCCGAAGCTGCTCGCGCTGCCACGCATTCTGGGAACGCTGGGCTTCAGCGCGTTCGGCATTCTCGGCCAGCTGCAGAAGGGCATGGCGGTGAAGCACGCGTCGCTCGTCGACAACACGTTCTATTCGGTGCTGCCGATTCGCTGGGGCTCCACCGCCGTGAAGTACAGCCTGCTGCCGGTGAAGGTGCCGCCGCTGTCGGGCGCGGTGAGTGAAGACTCCCGCTTCGCCGATGACGCGATTGCCCGCGTGAAGGCGGCTCCGCTCACGTGGACGTTGCGCGTGCAGCCGTACGAAGACGAAGCGACGACGCCCATCGAAGACCCGACGGTGCAGTGGAACACCCCGTGGACCGAGCTCGGTGACGTGACGGTGCCTGTGCAGGACCCGTCGAGTGACGCAGGGAAGAAGCTGACCGCCCTCGTCGACACGTTCTCGTTCGACCCGTGGCATGCGCCGGAAGAGTTCAGGCCGCTCGGCGCGATGATGCGCGCGCGCAGTCATGCGTACCGCGACAGCACCATCGAGCGGAAAGCGGCGAAGGAGCCCGGACCCGACGCGTGGTGAGGTCTTCAACCTCGCGCCCTGCCGAAGCAGGTTTCGCCGACGCGCTTTGGCGCTAAGGAGACTTCTCGTGTTCGCGCTCTGTCTGGTGGCCACCGTCTCGGCTGCCACGCCCGTTCGGGTCGCGGTGATGCCGTTTCAGCTCACGCAGGTCTCCGACGAACTCGCCGGCTACGCCGAAGACCGCCTGGCCACTGAGCTCGCGCACAGTGGCTTCGCCGTCACCACGCCGTCGGAGCTGCAGGCGGTGATTGGGCTCGAGCGACAGAAGCAGCTGCTGGGCTGCAGTGACGACCGCTCGTGCATCGCGGAGATCTCCGCAGCGCTGGGCGTCGAGTTCATTCTCGTCGGCCGGCTCGCGCGCCTGGGCAAACGGTTCGAGGTCGACCTTCGCCTCGTGCGTCAGAAAGACGCGTCGGTCGCAGCGCGTGATGCGCGTGGCATCGATGACGAAGCGCGGCTGGGCGAGCTGCTGGCCCAGAGTGCACGGGCGCTGTCGGAGCAGGTCACCGCGGCCGAGCCGGCGAAGCCGTTCGCGTGGCGGCTCTGGGTGCCCGTCGTCACGGGCGGAGTGCTGCTCGCGGTCAGCGCCTCGTTCTGGTTTCTCGCAGAGCGCTCGTACGCGGGCTGGGTGACGCAGGGCTCGGGTTCGGGCCCGCTCTCGGCGGCGCAGGTCGCGCCAACCTTCCAGTCGCTGGCGTTGCAGCGAAACCTGGCCATCGCCGGCACGTGTGTCGGTGCCGCGCTCATCGCGTCGGGCTTCGTGTGGAACGCGCTGGTGCCCGTGGTGGTGCCGACCGCTGACGGTGCTGCCGTGTCGCTGGGAGGTCGCTGGTGAGACGCCTGACGCTGCTGACGTTCGCGCTCGTCACCGCCTGTTGGAGCGAGGCCGAGTTCCGAGCGAAGTGTGAAGCCGCGGGCCACTGCATCGCACCGGAAGACGCTGGCGTGGTGAACGACGCGGGCGCGATCTCCGATGCGGGCGTGATGGACGCAGGCGTGATGGACGCGGGCGTGATGGACGCGGGCGTGATGGACGCAGGCGTGATGGACGCAGGCGCGATGGACGCAGGCGCGATGGACGCAGGCGCGGCGCTCGATGCTGGCGGGTTCGACGCGGGGCCGTTTCCCGATGGTGGACTCACGTGGGCTGCGGTCGCTGCCGAGCTGTTCAACACCACCAACACCGACAGCAGCCTCGAGGTGCTGGCGTTCCCCGTGCCGGCCCGCGCGCAGGCGCTGGGTGGCGTGCTCACGCCGAGGGGCACCGTCATCTGCATTCCATTCCAGGGAGCCGTGCTCGAGGTGTTCCCCGACGGTGGCGTCACCTCCATTCTCTTCGACGCGGGCAACGCGACCGACCTCTGGCAGGGTGGGGTGCTGCAGCCTGACGGCTCGGTGTTTGGGTTCCCCCACTCCGTGCCCACGAAGTTCCCAGTCGCCATCACCTCGGCCGGGCTCACACCGCTCCCTCAGGACCTGCCTGGCAGTTCGCCGCTCACCGAGGGCGGCGCCATCACCACGGAAGGCGACATCATCATGATGCCGGCCATCTACCCGGCGTTCTCGGTCTGGTCGGCTGGCGTGCTGAGCGAGGTTCCGGTCGACGCTGGAGTCGCTCCCTCGTCCGATGCCTTCTTCTCGGGCGCGGTGCTCCGCGCTTCGGGCACGAGTGTGCTCGCTGTTCCGCGCAAGGCGACCGCACTCTGGGAAGTCTCTGCCACCTCGGCGACCCCGGTCGCGCCTCTGTCGGGCTACGCGGGAGGACTGCTGTTGCAGAACGGAGACGCCGTGCTGATGCCGGTCGATGGAGGGTTGAGGCCAGCGCGAGTCGACACGGCCAATCGGGTGACGCCCGTCGGCCCCGTCACCTTCGGCTACTTCTCGGCGGCCTGGTCGACGAACGGCTTCGGGTACGCCATTCAGACGGTGGGCACGGCAGGCTCGTACCTGACCATCACGAGAGACGGCGGCGTCACCGAGAGCCAGCTCCCCGCGAACGCACGACTGCCTGATGGCGGTACCGCTGCGACGAACCTGGTCCTCTCGGCGACCTCGCGTTTCGGGCTGGTCGCCTTCCCCGACGGTCAGCTCGTCTCGTGTCCGTACGCAGACCAGAGCCTCATCTTCCTGCGGCCGCGAGGGCGGCGCAGCGTGCCCTCGTGGGTGGTGCTCTCGCCCTGGCTCAACAAGTGGTGACTGAGTTCACGCGACGGTGAGCTCGACGGGAATGTTGCCGCGCGTGGCCTTCGAGTACGGGCGCTCCGCTCGAGCTCGGGGAACGTTCCGATGAGCTTCACGCCGATGCCGTAGCCGCCCTTCAGGAAGGTCACGTCGGCCGAGATGGTGAACGGGCCGGGGTTCACGCCCTGGGTTCGCGCGACGACGCCGAGCGCTCCGGCGAAGCAGGCCGAGTAGCCCGCGGCAAACAGCTGCTCGGGGTTGATGCCACGCGCGCCGTTGTCGGACTTCACGTTGCCGCCGCGGCCTCCCTTCGAGGTGGCGTGAGCGGTGTCTTCGGAAGCTTCCGTGTGGTCGACCGTGCCCGCATACTCGCGAGGTGACTGACGCTCTGAGGTTGACGGACGTGCGCAGGCGGTTCGGCAGGGCCATCGCGCTCGATGGCCTGTCGCTCGCGGTGCAGCGGGGAGAGATCTACGGCTTCCTCGGCCGCAACGGCGCGGGCAAGACGACGACGCTGCGGGTGTTGACCGGCGTGCTGCGCGCCGACTCCGGCACGGTCGAGGTGCTCGGCCAGCAGCTGACGAAGGTGCCAGTCGAGCTCAAGCGCCGCATCGGCTCGGTCTCGCAGGAGCAGCACTTCTACCCGTGGATGTCGGCTCGCGAGCTGGGCCGTTTCGTCTCGGGCTTCTACCCCACGTGGGACGGGCCCGAGTTCGAGCGCCTCACGAAGCTGCTCGACGTGCCGCTCGACAAACGCGCCATGGAGCTCTCGGGAGGCACACGCACGAAGCTCGGCCTCGCGCTGGCGTTGGCTCCACGGCCTGACCTGCTGCTGCTCGACGAGCCGACGACAGGCCTCGACCCGGTGGCGCGCCGCGAGTTCAACGACCTCGTCTCGGCCATCGTCAAGGAGCGCGGCTGCACGGCCTTCCTCTCGTCACACCTCGTCGACGAGGTTCAGCAGGTGGCGCACCGGGTCGGCATCATTCAGGCCGGCAAGATGCGCATCGAGGGCGAGGTGCCGTGGCTGCTCGAGTCGGTGAAGCGCGTGAAGTCGCCCGAGCCGCTCGTGCCGCCGCCCGGCTTCGAGACGGTGCGTGGTGACGTGCTGCGCGCGATGCCCGAGACGTGGAGCGCGACGGCCTGGCCCGAAGGCACGCTCGTCGAGCCACTGGCCCTCGAAGACATCTTCCTCGCGTTCGCGCGCACCGACGCCGTCGCCACCGCGGCATGAGACGCATCGTCTTCAAAGAGCTTCGTGAGCACGGCTGGGTTCTCTCCGTGCTCTTCGTGTTGTTCGGCCTCGGGCTCGCGGTGTCGCTCAGCCGCGCCGATGAAGAGGGCGGGCGTTTCTCGGCGTTGAAGGACTTCTTGATGACGTTCGGGCTCGTGGCCGCGTTGGTGGGCGGCAACCGGCTCGTGGTGCGCGAGTACACCGGCAAGACGCAGCTCTTCCTCGAGACGCTGCCCATCACGCGCACGAAGGTGGCACTCGCGAAGTGGCTCTTCGGCTGGGCGTGGGTGTGCTTCTCGGGCACCTCGGCGTGGGCCGCGACGTGGTGGTGGCAGACGCGCACGGTGGCGGTGCCGCTCGAAGACGCGCTCCATGCGCTGGTGCCGGCGCTCTTGTGGCTCTCGGCGTTCTGGTCGTTGTGCTTCGTCGCGGGGCTGCTCGGCCGCTACCGGCTGCTCTTCTGGGTCGTGTTCGGCCTTTATCTCTACGCGCTCGACGAGGTCGGTCAGGTGCAGGTGATGGAGACGCCGCCGTTCCACATCATCTCCGAGTCGCTCGCGGTCGCGAACGCGTGGCCGGCGACGCTCGACGTCGTCGTCTGTCTCGTCATCACGCTCCTGGGGCTGGTGCTCGGGCTCGTGTTGACGACCGCGGGTGAGGGCGCCATCGCCGCGACGCTGTCGGGCCGCATGACCTCGCGTGAGCGGATCGCCTCGTTCAGCACGCTGCTCGTCGGCTTTCTGTTGTTCAGCGCGCTCACGCGAAACCGCGACCGGCCGGCCTTCGCGCTCGAGTCGGTGACGCCGAAGGACTCTCCCGTCGGCCCGATTGGGCTGCTGCCAGGCGAAGGCGTGACGGACGAGCAGGCGCAGGCGCTCGTCGAGGCCGTCGCGGTCGACGTCGTCACGCTCGTGCAGGCGTTGCAGTTTCCGAAGCTCGCAGGCGTGTACGTCGTCGCGCAGCGCGGCCTCGACCCCGACGTGGTGCTGCGTGTGCCGCTCGGCGAGAAGGACGGCGTCGTCTTTCGCGCCAACGTCGGAGACCCGCGCTTCGATTCGCTGGGCCTGCGCTATCGAATCCTCCACTCCATCATCAGCGACCACACGAATGACCGCGCGCTGAATGAAGATCGGCACTGGCTGCTCGATGGTCTGGCCTCGTATTGGAACGTGCGCGGCAATGCAGAAGGGCGCGCGCTGCTGCGCAAACGGGGAGCCGCCGCGCCCATCGGTTTGTCGCTCCAGTCCATCTCCCGGTGGAACGAGACCTTCGAGAAGGCTGGTGACTGTTTCGGCATGGGCATCAGCTTCGTGCTCGTCGACGCGCTGGTGGACGAGGTCGGCGAAGAGGCGGTCATCGAGCTCGCGCGGCGGGTGTTCGCGAAGCCGCACCGCAATCTTCGCGACGCGCTCTTCGAAGAGAAGCTGGCCACCCTGCTGAAGGAGAAGGGCGTCGACTTCGCGAAGCTGGTCGAGCGCGCCGAGTCGGCGAGACGCAACGCGGGAGGTTTGCTCGGCTATCAGGGCGCGTACGAGCTGCTGCCCCAGGGTGGCGGGCAGACGCGGGTGAAGTTCTCGCTCTCGAAAGACGGAGCGCCGGTGACGCGCTGGCGCGGCTTGAGCGCCTCCGCCGGGCCCTGGCAGGCGGGCGTCGGTGACGCAGAGCCGGCGCGGGTCGACGCACGTGCGGGTGAAGCGATGGCGACCTCGACGTACTCGTCAGGCGAGCGCCTCTTCCTCGCCATCGAGGTCGACGAGCCCGAGCTGAAGTGCAGCGCCCGCGTGATGCAGCAATGGCTGGTGCTGCCGTGATCGCGACGCTGCTGAAGAAGGAGCTCCGCGCGCTGCGCCCGTACGCCGTGCTGGCGGGCGTGCTCATGCTCATCTCGGTGCTCGACGACCTCTTCACGAAGTCGTCGCTGCGTTCGCTCGCGTCGACATTCTCCTCCGTCGCCGCCATGCCACTGCCGCTCGTCTACGGCCTCATCGCGCTGGCCCTGGGCACGGGCATCTCGGTGAAGGAGCGGGACGAAGGCACGCTCGCGTTCCTCGACGCGTTGCCGGTGACGCGCACGCACGTCTTCTTCACGAAGCTGCTCGCGGCGCTGCTGGTGCTCATCGCGTTCCCCGGCTTTCAGCTGGCCTGGGCCGTGTTCGGGCACGCCGTCGCGCGCGAGAGCCTCGAAGACCCTTTTCACTGGAACATCCTGCTCGGGGCGCTGCTGTCTCAGCTGCAGTTGATGCTCACGTTCCTCACGGTGGGCACGCTGCTCGGCTTCGCGCGCAGCCTCACGTGGATGCTCGTCGGCGTGGCGGCGGCGGCGCTGCAGCGGCTCATTCACTTCGTGCCTCGCGCGGCCATGCTCGACCCGTTGCGCCTGGTGGAGTCGGGGGTCGAGGGCGTTCGCTGGCGCTACGACTTCGAGGTCATCGGCGCGCAGTTCGTCGTCGCGACGGTGTGCACCGTCGTTTCGTGGGCGCTGTTCCATCGCGCGGGGCGAAGCCGCACCGTCATCGTGAACCCCCGGCCGGTCGTTGGCGCGCTCGTCACGCTGCTGACGCTGGGCACCGTCTTCGGAGCGATGATGCTGTGGTGGGACCGCGACAGCGACGGCGGCGGCAGCTCCGATGACGCGCCCGACTTCACCGAGGTGCCCGAGTCTGCGCCCGCGACGACGACGACCGCGCAGTACGAGTTCAGCTACCCGAGCCTCGAGTCCACTCCTGCGCTGCAGTTGGCCGAGCAGGCCGACGAGACGTACGCGCAGGTGACGGCGCTGCTCGGCGTCGATGGCGGTGCGCCGATTCTCGTCGACCTCTCGGGCTCCATGCGGAACACGGTGGGCACCGCCTTCAAAGACCGCATTCGCATGCGCGCCGACGACGAAGCGGTGGCCACGCTCGCGCACGAGACGTCACACGTCATCGCCCGGCGAATCGTGGGTGAAGAGGGCTTTCGCCGTTGGTCGCAGGCGCGCGTGCTCGACGAGGGCCTCGCGTCGTGGGTCGAAGGCCACTTCCTGAATCACCCCGAAGAAGACCAGGTCGTGCTCGCCGCGCTGCTCGACCGAAACGAGCTGCAGCTCGCCGACATCATCGACTTCGACCACTTCACCGAGAACGGCGACGACGACCTCAAATACGCCATTGGCCGCGGCTTCATCGACGTGATGGTGAAGCGCTACGGCGCCGGGTCGATTCACAAGCTGCTGCGCGCGTTCGGTGACGAACAGCTGCCGCCGAAGCTCTCGGGCGCGGCGTTGTGGCAGGCGACGTTTCAGCTCGCGGGAATGGACCTGGGCCTGGTCGCCGACGACTTCTTCGGCATGCTCGAGCAGACGCTCGAGGCGAAGCGCGCGCTCGTCGATGCGCTGCCGAGGCCGCAGACGAAGCTGGTGACGCAAGAAGGCTGGCACGGCATCGAGGTGTCGGCAGAGCCTGTCGACGAACATCCCCGGCTGGTGATTCGGTACCGCCCGGCGCCGGACAGCCCGATGAACGAGTACGACCGCACGTGGGTGCGTAACGGTGACGTCGCGTGGCGTGAAGCCGAGTCGATTCAGCGCCAGCGGCTGTGTTTCCAGGCGGGGCTTCAGCTCTCGAAGAAGGCCGTGCTGTTCGAGAAGTGGCAGTGCCTGCCGCTGAGCGCCGCCGCGACGTGGGAGCCGAAGGCGGCCGAGCCTCCGATGGAAGAGACCATCGACCTCACCGAAGACGCCGGCGTGCTCGATGGCGGCTCTGCGGAGTGACCGAATCGGGTTGATTGCGCGGCCCAGACTGTGAGTCAGTTCCACCATGCGACGATGGCTCCTGACGTTGCTGTTCGTGCTCCCGGCAACCGCGCTCGGGGGAAACACCGCCGAGGTCGAAGTCGTCGGCTTCAGTGACGATGGGTCGCTCTTCGCCTGGTACGACTTCGGCATCGTCGATGGCGCGGGCTTTGGTTACGCCAACCTGTTCGTCATCGACGAGAAGGGCGCGAGCCCGAACCGAAAGCCCGCAGTCGCTCATGATGGAAGCGCCGCCGAAGGAGAGCCGCCGAGCGAGGCGGTGGTGCTGGCGCAGCTCAAAGCGAAGACGGCCGCCGTGGTGAAGGCGAAGAAGCTGACGGATCCGGGCGTCGAGCTCTACACCTCGGGCACTGCGCGCTCGACTTCCTTCACCGTGGGCAACCGCCCCGCGAAGCTGACCATCAAGACGAAGCCGTGGACGGACGACGAGAGCGGCTTCTCCGGCGTCGAGGCGAGCGTCGTGCTCACCATTCAGGGCAAGGAGCGGGTGCTGCTCCCGCCGACGAAGGTGGGCGCGTCGATCAACCTGTCGTCGGTGCGGCTGTCGAAGGGTGGCACGTCGCTCGCGGTCATCGTCAAGTACGACTCGGTGACCGGCTTCGAGGGCGCCGACCGGCGGGTGCTGGGCGTGCTCGCGAAGCTGTGAGGATGACACGCGTCGGCATCGCCAGGGCGAAGGGGCCTGTCAGTCGTTGGGCAGGTAGAGGTCGTTGCTCAGGCGCGTGCCCAGAAAGCGCTGCACGATGACGCCGTGGCGATGCACTTCGGTGGTGCCGTTCATGAACCACCGCGAGTCAGAGAGAACGGCCGAGTACTGACCAGCGGGTACGCGCGTCACCGGCGTCTGCTCCGAGAACAAGACCTGACGGTACGTCTCCCAGCCGAGCGGCCACACCGACACCATCGCGTTGTTCCGGGTGACGACGAAGCCTCGGCCGCCAAGATCGCCCGTGTCGATGGAGTCACGGTTCATCGCGGGAAACAACGCCAACTCGACGGTCTCACCTGCAAAGGTCGGGGTGCTCCAGGCGTTCATGCGAATCGCGGCACCGGGGGTCCCGAAGTCCGCCATCAGGTCGAACGCGGCGAGCTGTGACGTCATCGTGTCGACGCCGATGACGCGGAAGGTGCGCTCGTCACGGCCACGCAGCACCTGCGGTCGGGAGAAGCCGGGCAGGGCGAGCACCGACGACTCCCACTCCTGACCGGACAAGCGGTGAAGCGAGAGCGTGGTTCCCTCGAAGCTGGCGACGGTCACCGGCCCTTCGCTGCTGAGGACGATGTGAACCCGCCCAGCCAGCTGCACCGGGTCAGACACCGTCATGCCGCCGCTCACGACGCTGGCGACCCGAAGACCCAGCTGCGTCTGCATCAGCGCCGGCCGGTCACTGCGCGAGGTGAGCCACGCTTCGGACGCCACGGGGCCTCTCGACGAGACCTGCCACGCGGCGGCGTCGGTGTTTCGGGTCATGAGGACCGTTTGCGGGCCATCGATGGCCGCGAGCACCAGCGTTCCGTCGGGCGTCGCGACCAGGTCGGTGATGCGGGCGGCCGGCGGAATTCCCTCTCGCCCGTCCTGCCAGCGCCCATCGCGCCACACGTCGACGACCTGAGTCATCGCGCTCGTCGTCGAGACGACCCACGGCCGGCCGCTGGCGTCGACGACCAGCCTCTCGGGAAACCGCCCGTCGGGCAGGGCGATGCGGTGGAAGGGAAGCAGCTCGATCGTCCACTGGTCGCGGGTCGCGGCGTTTCCGGCGAGGTCCGTCACGCCGTCGATGGAGACCGTGAGGGGCAACACCGTGGCCGGACGAGCGCCTTGATACCCGAGGGTGATTCGCCGGCCGTCGGTCGACAGCGTGAGCGAGGCATCGACGACGCCTGCAGGCCCGAGCAGTCGAGCGGTGTCGGCGCGAACGGAGTCAGGCGCCAGCGCCTCGTCGAACTCGACCTCGATGGGAACACGCAGGGAAGGCGCCTCGACCCCGAGCGGCGCGCGCCGGACGATTCGCGGCGGCGTCCGGTCGACGGTAATGGTTCGAACCTCGCTGGTGGCGCTCTGCGCGCGGCCCTCGAGGCGATGCGCACCTTCGGTGAGTGACGTCGTGTCGAGGGCCAGCGTGAACGGCGCCTCGAGCCTGGCGAACCGCCCATCGTCGACGAACACGTCGAGCGACGAGCTGCCCTCGACGAGGAACTGCACCGTCACGGTGGCTCGGGTCGTGATGTCAGTCGACGGCGAGGTGAGCTGAACACGTGGCGGCGCCCCGCAGGAGCAGACGAGGGCCATCAGCAGGATCGCGCGCATGGCAGGAGTGTCCGCTCTTTCGTTCCTGCGGCTGATCGGGCGAATGACCGATGCGCGTCACCGTTTGGCACCGTCGCCACCGTCGCGTTCAGCCTCGTCTGGCCAGGCGAAGAAGGCCGCGTGCCACCTTTGGCGCGAAGCACCTACCCGGTGCGATTGACGAGCGACTCCTGGGACGCCCTACGCTCTGCGCTCACTCCAGGAGGAAACCCATGGCTGTGCTCCCGACGTGGCAGGTGCGCTTCTCACGCTGGCGGGCTGGGGATGCGCCCGAGGTGCTCGAGTTCAGGTGCGATGCGCTCGTCGTGGGGCGAAAGGACTGCGACGTCACCCTGCGCGGTCCGAGCGTGTCACGACATCACTGCGAGCTCAGCGTCGATGGCCGCGGGCGGCTTCAGGTGCTCGACCACGGCAGCACCAACGGCACCTGGGTGAACGGCGATCGTCTCGGCCCGGCGCGGCCGAGGGTGGTGCGCGTCGGCGATGAACTTCGCATCGGAGACTGGAGGCTCGCCCTCGAAGCACCGCCTGAGCGGGTCGAAGCCGTGATGGCGCGCTCGGAGCAACTCGAAGCGATGCGCGACCGGGCCGCGGGTCTGCGCGACTGACCCAGTTCGTTGCACCACTTCGTCGACACGAAGGTCACCACCACTTGAGATGAGGCTGCGTGGGATGCCGGACGCAGGCCGGGTTGGTCAGGTTGGACCTCGAGCCTCGTCACGCACCGGCATGACACCCGTCGGCGTCAGCGTCGTCGTCCTCCAGCGCAATGCGGTGCTGCTCGCTGCGTTCGTGCGGGCGCGCTGACCGCCGCCGGGTCTGCTCTCCAGCTTCGCTGAAGCACCTCGCTTCGCTGGGTCGAGCGGAACCCAAAGACGCGCACCCGAAACGCGCAACCGACTCCCTTTCTCTTTTCTCCCATCACGCGCGTGGCCCGAGCGGCCGACGCGAAGGAACCCGTATGTCCACCACCACGCTTCAGAGAACCCGTTTGTTCGGTGTGCTCGCGCACGTCGACGCAGGCAAGACCACCGTGAGCGAGCGCATGCTCTTCCTCAGCGGTCGCATTCACCGCATCGGAGAGGTTCACCACGGCAACACCACCCTCGACCACGGCGCCGAAGAGAAGAAGCACGGCATCACCATCTCTGCGGCGGCCTCGTCGTTCCGCTGGCAGCCTCACGGGCTCGCCGACCATCACCTCACGCTCATCGACACGCCCGGCCACGTCGACTTCGCCATCGAGGTCGAGCGCGCGCTGCGGGTGCTCGACGGCGCCGTGGTGGTGCTCGACGCGTCACGTGGCGTGGAGCCGCAGACCGAGAGCGTGTGGCGCCAGGCCAGTGCGCATGGCGTGCCGCGCGTCGTGTTCGTCAACAAGCTCGACGCGCCCGGTGCGTCGGTGGAGCGCTGTCTTCACGACCTTCGGGAGCGTCTCGGCGCGCGTCCGCTCTTCCTGCAGTGCGTTCGGGAAGACGGCACCCTCGTCGACGTCATCGAGCAGCAGGCGCTCCGTTTCGGCGCCGATGGCACGGTGACGCGAAGCCTCGTCGACGAAGGCGAGCGACGTGAGCTGCTCGTGCAAGAGCTCGCCGAGCTCGACAGCGACGTGATGAACGCGTGGGCGCGCGACGACGCGGTCGAGTCGTCGGTGTTGCACGCGGCCATTCGCCGACTCACCTGCGCAGGGCAGCTCGTGCCGGTGCTCTGTGGCGCGGCGCTCAAGAATCGGGGCGTGCCTCCGGTGCTCGACGCCGTGGTGCGGTATCTGCCATCACCAGAAGACCGGGTGCTCTCGCACGACCTCGTCGCGAACGCTGACGGAGCGCCGGTTGGCTTCGTCTTCAAGACCGACGTCGACGCGCACGTCGGAAGCCTCGCGTGGGTGCGGGTCTTCCAGGGCACCATTCGTCCGTCAGACACGCTGGTCGTGCGGCCTTCTTCGCGGAAGGAGCGCGTCTCGCGGGTGCTCGGCCTGCACGGCGGGCACTTCGAGCCGATGAAGGAGCTCGGGCCCGGCAGCATCGCGGCGCTCGTGGGCCTGAAGTCGGCGAAGACGGGTGACACGGTGACGTCGGAGTCGCTCGACGTGGTGTTCGAGCGGCTGGCCACGGTGGAGCCGGTGGTCGAGCTCGCGCTCACGGCGAAGTCGGGTGACGACCAGTCGAAGCTGGGCGAGGCGTTGCGGCGCGCGTGCCTCGAGGATCCCTCATTGCGCGTTCGAATCGACGACGAGACGGGTCAGACGGTGTTGTGCGGCGTCGGTGAGCTGCACCTCGCCATCTGGCTCGAGAAGCTCGCGCGTCGAGACGGGCTCGAGGTGAAGGCCTCGGCGCCGGCGGTGTCGTATCGAGACACCATCACCGGTGAAGCGCGCGTGACGTACCGGCACGTTCGGCAGAACAGCGGCCCGGGTCAGTTCGCGGTGGTGACGGTGAAGGTCGCGCCGGCACCGCCAGGCACCGGGTTCTCGTTCGTCGACGACGTGGCGGGCGGCGTCATCTCGGCTGAGTTCATTCCCGCGGTGGAGCGGGGCGCACGCGCGGCGTTGCAGCGTGGCGTGCGTGAAGGCGTGCCGCTCGTCGACGTCGAGGTGACGTTGCTCGACGGGCTCATGCACGAGGTGGACTCGAGCGCGATGGCCTTCGAGGTGGCGGGTTCGCTCGCGGTGCAGCAGGCCGTGGAGCGCGCCGGGTTGTGCCGCCTCGAGCCGGTGGCGAAGGCGCAGGTGACGGTGCCCGAGTCTCATCTCGGCGCTGCGCTCGGTGAGGTGTCTGCGCGCCGCGGCGTGGTGCAGGGCATGAGCACGCAGGGCCCCGTCGCCGTCATCGAGGCCGTGATGCCCATCGCCAGGACGTTCGGTTTCGTGACGAGCCTGCGAAGCCGTACCGAAGGGCGAGGCAGCGTGTCGCTCACGCACGCGGGCTTCGAGCCCGTGAAGGCGTAGTCAGTCGAGAGGCCGCCAGCGGAATCGAATCGCTGGCGGCCGTTTCTTTCAGCGCTGAACGGCCACGCCTTCGGACTGGTCGGTCGCGTCGCCGCCAAAGTCGATGACGACGCCACGGTTCGTGGCCGTCGCGTTCGCGCCATCGACCTGCACGCGGAAGAGCTCGGTGACGCAGGTGATGAAGACAGTGCCCGTCTGCGGGCCGCGCATGATCATGTCGCTGGTCGAGCCGAGCGGCAGGCCGGTGACCGCCGTGCCCAGCGTGAGCCCAGATGCCGAGACCACCACCGGCGTCGCCCGATTGCGGAAGGGCTGTGAGACGAGCGCCACGCCACGCGAGGCATCGGAGTCGGGGTGAAAGACGATGTCGGCCGGGTCGGCGATGACGGTGTTGCGCATCACGAGGTTCGAGGCCGAGTTGCTCAGCGAGACGAGCGCCAGGCCGGGCATGAAGACCTCGTCAGAGACCAGCAACAGGCCGCCGCGCGGCGAGACCGCGAAGCCCGACGCTCCGCCGATGGTGACGGGCGTGACGTGTGAGCGGGTCGCGTCGTACGGGTCGAACACCATCACGCGCTCGGGGCGGCTCTGCAGCCCGGGACCGACCGGCAGCAGCACGCGACCGGACTCGGCCTCGATGTCGAAGCGCAGCGACGGCCCGGGAATCTCGGCCACCAGCGTGCCCGTGCCCAGCGTCGCGAGGTCCTCCGAGGGCGTGTAACGCCACAGCCGATAGTCCGACGAGCCCTGCGGCGCCGAGCCGACCACGTAGAGGTGGCGGCCGTCGTGGCTGAAGCGCGCGTCGATGACCTCGCCCATCGGAGGCTTCACGGCCGAGTGCAGCACGCGCGCGTTCAGCGGGTTGGCGTCGAGCGGCGTCTCGATGATCGACAGCGCGCCCGAGGTGTCCTCCACCACGACGGTGGCGCGACCATGAGGCGCCGCGCGGTGCTGCCGTGGCCCCATGCCCGTCGTCAGCCGCCGCGTGCCCGTCAGCGCTGTTCCATTCCATTGGCCAACCGTGATCTCGGTGTGCCGCGCCGTCACGCCGCCTCCGTCGAGCTGGAGCAGGGGGTGGCCGATGGTGACGAGGCGAGGGGTGGCCGGGTCGTTGCGAACGTCGACCGACGCGAGCCCGAGCAGGGTTCCACCGCTCACCACCTCGAGCTGCACGCGCTCGTTGGCCGCGACGTCGTCGAACGACTGCCACGTGAGCTCGCCCAGCCCGCCATCGCGTGTGCTGCCGCGCAGGATCGATGCCGTCTTCGTGCCGCCGTCGCTGCGAACGCGCAGCTCCCAGCCGTCGACCATCGAGCTCACCGACACGGCGATGGGCCCACGCCGCGGAGCGCTCGCCACCGTGACGGTCGCCTGGCCCGTCGAGGTGGAGCCGCCGCCCTGCACGCTCCCGCCAGCGCTGCCACCGCCGCTGCTCCCGCCACCAGTCGACGAGCTGCCACCCGCCGTTGACGAACCTCCGGCCGCGCCGCCGTCGGGCCGGCTGTTGCCGACGCTGCCGGTGTTGGTGCCACAGCCAACCGCGAAGACGAGAACGCCGAGGAGAAGGGCTCGCATGGGCGCGTCGTCTACCGCAGCTCCCCGTGAGGGCACCGTCTCTGAAACCGCACACCTCGCTCGTCGACGAAACGTTCCTCCACTACGGTGCGCGCCATCATGACGACGAAGCTGAAGGTCGGAGTTCTCGGTGCGACGGGCATGGTGGGCCAACGGTTCGTCTCGCTGCTCGCCAATCATCCCTGGTTCGAGCTGGTCGTGGTCGGCGCGAGCCCGTCATCGGCCGGCAAGTCGTACGCCGAGGCCGTCGGTGGCCGCTGGTCGTTGCCTGGTGGCATTCCCACTGCGGCCTCGAAGCTCACCGTCGTCGACGCGAGCGACGTGCAAAAGGTCGCAGGTCAGGTCGACTTCGTCTTCTGCGCCGTCGACATGCCGAAGGACGCGACCGCGAAGCTCGAGGAGGACTACGCGAAGGCCGAGACGCCCGTCGTCTCGAACAACTCCGCCCACCGGTGGACGCCCGACGTCCCCATGTTCATTCCCGAGATCAACGATGGCCACGTCGCCGTCATCGACGCCCAGCGGCGCCGGCTCGGCACGAAGCGTGGGTTCATCACGGTGAAGCCGAACTGCTCGATTCAGAGCTACGTGCCGGCGCTTCACCCGCTCAAAGCCTTCGGGCCTTCGAAGCTCGCGGTCTGCACGTACCAGGCGATTTCCGGCGCGGGGAAGACGTTCGAGTCGTGGCCCGAGATGGTCGACAACGTCATTCCCTTCATCAAAGGCGAAGAAGAGAAGAGCGAGCAGGAGCCGCTGAAGATCTGGGGCCAGGTCGTCGATGGTCGCATCGTCACCGCCACCGCGCCCACCATCACCGCGCAGTGCATTCGTGTGCCGGTCTCCGATGGCCACATGGCTGCCGTGTTCGTCGCGTTCGAGAAGAAGCCGACGAAGGATCAGATCCTCGAGGCGTGGCGCTCGGCGTCCGGCAAGCCGCAGCAGCTGAAGCTGCCCAGCGCGCCGACGCCGTTCCTCACGTACTTCGAAGACGACGCGCGCCCGCAGACGAAGCTCGATCGCGACGTCGGCAACGGTCAGGGCATCAGCATCGGCCGGCTGCGCACCGACGCGGTGTTCGACTGGCGCTTCGTGGCGCTCTCGCACAACACGGTGCGCGGCGCGGCGGGTGGGGCGGTGCTCACGGCCGAGCTGCTGAAGGCCGAGGGCTGGCTGAACGCGAAGTGACAGTCAGAAGGTGACCATCGCGGCCAGCTCTCCACCGAGCGCGAGGCGCCGGCCGCTGGTTCGCGTCGCGTCGAAGTCGGTCAGCTTGTGCTCGGAGTCGAGCAGGAAGCCCTCGAGCATGAAGGCGAGGTGCTTGTTGAGGCGAAGCTCGTAGCCGAGCGTGCCACCCGCGTTGTGCAACAGCCCCGGCCCCGTGCCCGCGAGCACCGCCGTCGCCATCGAGGGCATCGAGCCATCGGCCGGCATCGACGGGTAGGAATAGGAGGGGCGCACCGAGTCGCGGTTCAGCACCCGCGCGAGCCCCGCCGTTCCGTACACGAAGTGCATGTCGGTGAAGCCGTGCCGCGCCGAGAGAAAGCCACCCCACTCGTCGACGTCGGAGGGCCCGCCGAAGCCCAGACTCAACAGCCCGATGTTGGCCATGTTCCGCCCGAGCGAGAGCTCACCTCTCAGCGTCGTTCGCCCGAACGTCACGTCACCGAACGCCGTCACGCCCCCCGAGAGCGCGCGCCGCTGACTTGGAGTTCCGAAGCCGAGCAACAACGACGTCGCGATGCCCGAGACCCCCACGCGGCCTTTGCCGACGAGGTACGAGCCGCGCACCGCGAACGTCGGCACGCCCGACAGCTCGTACGCGCTGTCCTTCGCGGTGGTGTTGGCGCCCTCCATGCCGACGGCGGCGCCGAGCTCGAAGCCGCCCACCACGCCGAGCACCTTCACCTGCTGGCGCATGAAGCCGGTGTTGCCCGAAAGAAACCGCGTGCCCACCAGGTTCGCGCCGTGCGCGTTCACCGGCGCGTGCAGGTCCCAGTCCTGGCCGGCGACGACCGAGAACTTCGGCGTCGGCGCCCACTCGACACGCGCGATGCGCAGGCGGGGAAGTGAGACCACGGTCGGAGACGCCTTCGAGAAGTCGATGAAGTCGACCTCGAGTTGCGCACGCACCTGGCCCGCTTCGTTCACCGCGAGGCCCAGCCGCGACTGTGCGACCTGAAAGGTGAGCCGTGGGTCGCCGGGGGAGATCGAGACGACCGGGTTGCCCGCGGCCGTGACGGCGCTCGCGTTGGGTTGCCCGAACGACTCCACTGCGCCGGAAGAAGGAATCACCGCGGGCTTCAGCGTCGCGTACGGCCGCAGCATGCCGAGCACGCTCTCGACGGGAGAGGGCTGTTGCACCGCCGCGGCGGGCTTTGGTGGCTCTTCGGCCCAGACCTGCTCCGAGAGAATGAGAAGGGCGATGGCGATGCGTTTCATGAGTCGCTCCGCGATTCGTCGAGCGCCCGGCGGCCCTCGATGAGTTGGTGAAGGTCGTGCACGATGTCCTGCAGCGTCGCGGCCTGGCCGTTGAGCTCCTGGGCCGCGCTGGCGATCTCCTGCGCGTTGGCCGCCGTGTGCTGCGTGGTGGTGTCGAGCGCGTGCAGCCCGTGGCCCACCTCACCGATGTTGGTGGCCTGCTCGGACGACGCCTTCGCGATGCCCAGCAGCAGCGTGTCGACCTGTCGCACGTCGTTTGCCAGGGCCGCGAAGCCCGCGCTGCTGCCGGTGACGAGCGTCGCGCCTTCCGAGATGCCTGACACCGTGCGGTCGATGAGGTCGGCGCTCGTCTTCGACGCCTCGGCGCAGCGCATCGCCAGCGCGCGCACCTGCTCGGCCACCACCGCGAAGCCAGCGCCCGCCGCGCCGGCCCGGGCCGCCTCGATGGCCGCGTTCAGCGCGAGCAGGTTCGTCTGAAAGGCGATGTCGTCGATGGTCTTCACCACCTTGCTCACCTCACGGCCCGTCTCGGTGACGCGCCCCATGTGCTGGGTCACCTCGGCGAGCTGGCGGGTGGCGTGCTCGACCTGCTCGGTCGTCGAGCGCATGAGCCGCTGCACCTCGTCGGCGTCGCTCGCGTTTCGCTTCGTTCGTGACGAGACGCCCTCCATGGCCGTCGTCGACTGCTGCAGCGCCGAGGCTGACGACTGCGAGTCCTGGGCGAGCGACTCCGAGACGCGCGCGACCATCTGCGAGGCCTCGGCGACGTGGGTGCTGCCGGCTTCGAGCGACTCGATGGCCTGCTCGAGCGGCTGCGAGAGCCTTCGCGCCATCGAGATCGACATCACCAGCGCGCCGAGCAGGCCGAGCAGCGACACCACCACGGCGATCAGCACGACCGCGTTCACGCTGGCGCGAACGTCATCGGTGTACACGCCAGCGCCGACGACCCAGCCCCACCGCGGCATCAGCTTCACGTACGAGATCTTCGGCACCGGCGCCTCGGAGCCCGGCTTCGGCCACAGGTACTCGACGTGCGCGTCGTGGTCGGGCGAGGAGGAGACGCCCTTCACCATGTCGACGAAGAGCAGCTTGCCCTTCGGGTCCTTCTTGGCCGACAGGTCCTGCCCGTCGAGCGCGGGGTTCATCGGGTGCATCACCATCGTCGGGTGCAGGTCGTTGACCCAGACGTAGTTCGCGCCGTCGAAGCGCAGCCGCTTGAGGTGCTCGAGCGCCGCCGCCTGTGCCTGGGCGCGCGTCATCGTGCCCTTCGCTTCGAGCTCTTCGTAGAGGCCGACCTGCGAGGTGGCGGCTTCGACGGCGGCCTGCGGGTACTGCGAGCGCGCGTCGAGCAGCAGCTCGCGGAAGCGCCACGTCGTCCACGTGAGCACTCCCGCGAGGAGGAGGTTGGAGACCGTGATGAGCGCGACGATGCGCGCCTTCAGGCTCGATGAGCTGCGGGTGTTGAGGTGGTGGCCTTCGCTCATGCAGATCCCCTTGGGCCGGCTGTGCAAGCTCGGCTCCAGTCGGATCAGCGATCGAAGTCAGCGAACTCTCTGGCGCGATCGCCTCATGGGTGGAGCAGGGTCAACCCGCCCATGAGTCAGCGCCGTGACGCAGGCTTGATCAGCGTCAGCTCAGAGGGCGGCGTCGAAGCGGTCGAGGAAGTAGTTGGCGACGGTGATGTCGGCCTTGCGGCCCTGCGTGGTGACGCGGCCGAAGTTGTCGAGGCCGAGGCGTTCGGTCGAGCGGGTCTTGCCCACGCCGCGCTCGAGCTCGAGCGTGAACGCGGAGTCGACGCCAGCCGTCACCTTCCACGAGGTGTCCTTCTTCGTGGCCGACTCGGGCAGCAGCCACTTCGCGGTCGAGAGCAGGCGGGTGGCGTCTTGCGGCGTCTTGCACTCGGCACCGGCGAGCTTGCCCTGACCGTTCACCAGCACGGCGCGCTTCTGCGTCGGGGCCTCGGCGCCCTTCGGTGTGAGACCCAGCTCGAAGAGCGCGCCGAACTCGGTCTGCACGGCCTTCTCGGGCACGTTCACCGTGGCGTCCTTCACGTCGTCGAAGATGGCGGGCAGGGAGTCGCCGAAAGGAATCACCTTCCACGGGTTGCCGAGCACCTCGATGTCGGTGGAGCCGCCGAAGAGCGCCTGCGTCGACTTCTGCAGCTTCGCGTAGGTGGTGGCCTCGGTCGGCGTCGTCTTCGCGGCGAGCGCCTGCGCGATGGCGTTGACCTGCTTCACCGCGAAGGCGTCACCGAGCGTCGAAGGCTGGGCGACCTGCTGGGCCTGCGCGTCGGCCTGCGCGTGCTGCACGGGTGCCTGCTGCTGCATCGGCGCGGCCTCGGCGGCGCGCTGCATCTCTTGAATCAACCGCACGCGATCGGCCGGCGTCTTGGGAACTTCCTGACCGATGGGGGCGGGCTTGCGCTCGTTCTGATTCATGGGCGGCACTCTCTCGAAAATCGGACCTGGAGTGAAGCGCCCCAGCCACCCTGAAACCTCAACCTGACACTGGAGCGTTCGCCGGCAGGTTTCTCAGGGCGAACAGACTCAGCCCCGTCGCGACCAGGGGCCACACGAGCAACCCGAGGCAGAATCCGACGCTGGTGCCCGCGAGCGAGAGCCCGAGCTCGATGACGGGGCGAATCGACAACGTCGCGAGCGCGACACGGAACCCCTGGTCGCTGGTGAGCCCGGCCTCTTTGCCGCGGAACGGCATCACGAGCAGGTTGGCGAGGAAGGCGCCGAGCGGTGCGGTGATGGCGAGGCCGAACACACCGAAGAGGCTCAAGAGCAGCACCATTCCGACGACGAGCCGGCCCCTCCACGCGGTGAGGAACTGCTCGAGCGACGCGGAGTCGATGCGCAGCGTGTCTTCTCCGAGCAGCGCCATCACCTGCGAGACCTGCGTGGGCTCACGACGGTCGGTGTCGATGATGACGGTGCGCCGCACGATGAGCGCGTTTCCGGTGATGAGCTTGCGCGGCACCGTCTCTTCGGGGTCGACGAGGAACGTGCGGCCCTCGTCGTCCCAGCGCGGCAGTCGCGGCCCGTCGACGCGAACGGAGTCGTGCTCGACGATGATGGGGTCCCACTTCGAGTCGTAGGTGCGCGCCATTTCGAGCGCGTCGGACTGGAAGTCGAGGCCCCGATAGAGGCCCAGGCCCGCCTGCAGCAACCCCTGCAACACGAGCATCGGCAGCAAGACCGCGCCCGTCGACCACGTGCGTGCCTTCTCCCAGCTCGCAGGGAAGGCGAAGAGCACCAGCCGATGGAGGAACGAGGGCATGCCCCGAGGTTACACCCGGCTGACGGTGCCTTTGATTCCGGCGTGAACGCCGTGCGATGAGGCGCCCATGATGCGGTTCGTCCTTCTGCTGGTGCTCGTCGTCGGTTGTACGCCCGTGTTGCCACCGACTGGTCCTGTCGACTCGGGAGCGATGGTGGTCGTCGTCGAAGATGCGGGCCTGCCGGTGCAGGACTCGGGCGTGGTCGTCATCGACGCAGGCGTGGACGCGGGGGTCGATGCAGGCCTGATCGTCATCGACGCCGGAGTCGCAGATGCGGGCAGAGATCCGCTCGTGGTGATGCGGCCCTTCGACGTGACGGTGCCGGTCGGGTACCGCGCTGATCAACCCGTGCCGTTGGTCGTCGTGCTCCACGGCTACACTGCGACCGCGCAGGTGCAGGACACGTACTTCGGGCTCTCGCGGCTCGCGCAGCAGCGCACCTTCCTCGTCGCGCTGCCGAACGGTCTGCGTGACGACACCGCGCAGCAGTACTGGAATGCCACCGACGCCTGCTGTGCGTTCGGCAAGACGAACGACGACGTCGCGTACCTCACCGCGGTCATTCGAGACGTGCAGGCGCGTTACGCGGTCGACCCGAAGCGCATCTTCCTGGTCGGTCACTCGAACGGCGGCTTCATGGCGCACCGCCTGGCGTGCGACCGCTCGAACCTCATCGCCGGCATCGTCGCGCTGGCCGGGAATACCTGGGCCGATGCGTCGAAGTGCAACCCGACGGATCCGGTGGCGGTGCTGCAAGTGCACGGCACGCTCGACCCCGTCATCAGCTACCTGGGCGGAGCCACCGTCGGTCAGCCGCCGTACCCCTCGGCGAAGAACTCGGTGCGCACGTGGGGCGCGAAGAACCTGTGCACTGGCGCGAACCTGTCTGCCATCGGCGGCAACCTCGACCTCGTCACCGCGCTGCTCGGCGACGAGACCGAACGTGAAGGCTTCACGGGCTGCCCTGCGAACTCGGCGGCCGAGCTGTGGACCATCAACGCCGCCGGCCACCTGCCCATCCTCAACGACCAATTCGCCGAGCGCATCTACACGTGGCTGCTCGCGCACTCGAAGCCGTGAACGTCAGCGCTTCGCTGCGCCACGAACGTCCTTCGCCGACTTGCGGCGCAAAAGGCCTGCACCGGAGCGTAGCCGCGGTCATCCTGCCTTCCGTTTGAGCGTCGCCGCGGCGAGGTCGGTGCCTGATGCTCCGACCGGAAGTGACGCAAGCAACCGGCTGGCGACGTCGGCCACGCTCTCTCCACCGAGAATCGCCAGCGGCCCGAGGTGCTGCGTGAGCGTCGCAGCGAGCTGCTGATTGCCCAGGCTCTTGAGCGTCGCGATGAGCTCGGGCTGCATCGCTTCCATCTGCGCGCGAAACGCGTTGACCTGCGCCGCCAGCGCACGCTCCTCGACCTCTGCGTGACGCGTCTTGGCCGCGGCCTGCGCCTGACTCGAGAGCTCCAGCGCGTCGGCGTCGGTCTTCGCTTTGCCCAACGTCTCGATGCGCACCGCCTCGACCTTCGCCTCCGCCTTCGCCGAGATGAGCGCGCGTCGGGCGGCCTCGAGCTCCAGCTCGGCGTGCTGCGTCTGCCGCTGCGCTTCGAACACCGCGCGGTCGACTGCGTGCTTCGCCTGCTCCGTCACCAGGCGCAGCTCCTCCTTCTTGCGCGCGACCTCTGACGAGATGGCGCTGCGCTGCGCGTCGGTGAGCAGCTGGTCGACGTCACCATCGAGGATCTGCACCTCGAGCACCTCGACGTCGTAGACGAGCATGCCGTTCTCTTCGAACTCGCGGCCGGTGCGCTTGTCGCCCTTCTTCTCGCCGAGCACGGCGCTGCGCAGAATCTCGGTGCTGCCCGCGTGGAACCGCTCGATGGGCGCCGAACGAACGGCCGCGCGCACGAGGCTGCCGAGGTGGTCGCACAGCAGCGCGACGTAGTTGCTCACGTTGAACCAGCGCGCGTCGTCGGTGCCCGACGTGCTGGCGAAGCTCACGCGATACGAGAGCCGAACCTCCAACTGCACGTGGTCGTTCGTGCGCACCTCGAGCCGGTCAGACACCTTGTTGCCGTCGACGAGCAGGAAACACGTGGGCAACGTCGCCGCGTCGGTCTTCGGAGTGCCCGTCGACAACGCGAGCACGCCGAGCTCTTCATCGAAGTCGAGGATGCGCACCTGCGGGCCCTTCACCACCTCGCGGCGCGTCTTCGCCGTCACCAGCACCGCGTAGCTCGGCGGAATCGTGATGGCCGGAGCCCGCTTGCCGTCGTACCCCTTGAGCCCCCAGCGCTTCACCGTCTCGGGGTCGAGCGGGCGTGGCACCACCTGCACCTTCGTCGGGTCGGGCAGGAACGCGGCCGGTCCCGCGATGGTGCGAATCTGACCGGTCGCCAGCTCACGCACGTAGATGGCCTCTTTCTCGGCGAGCGGAATCGACGCGACCTCGCCCAGCACCTCGAGCGCCTCGGTGGGAAAGAAGAAGCCCTCGCGGCCCGAGAGGAACAGCTCCTGGCCCGCCGTGTACGTGCCGGGTGCGACCTGCTCTCCCGCCTTCGCCTCGAACGTCTTCACCACGCGCACGTGCAGGCCCTTGTCCTTGCGCATCGCGTACGCCGAGAAGACGCGCGCGTTCTGCAGCGTGACGAACTCCTCCCACGCCTCGGGGAAGACGACGCCCGGCCCACGCACGAAGCGCCGTTGCCCACGCGGCCCGCGCAGCACGCAGTACTGGCCGTCGAGCAGCGACACCGCGTTGCGCACGTACGAGCCACCCGCGTCTGGCAACACCTCGAGCCCCGTCTTCGGCAGGTAGAAGCTCACCTCGCTGCCCTTGATGATCCGCTCCGTCCCGATGGCCGCCGGGTCGCCTTCGATGCGCTCGTACACGCGCACGCGCAGGTACTGGTCTTCGAAGAGTTCATGCCCCGCGACGACGCGCGCCTTCTGGCCGGGCCACAGCGGAAACGACGCCGGCCCCGAGACGACGACGCGCCGGCCCTGCAACAGCTCGATGGCCGAGTTGCTGCCCTTCACCGGCTTCGTCGCCGGGTCCTTCGCGGGGTTCTCGAGCACCACGTACTGCGTGCTCGACGCGGCGATGAATGGGCACACGCCTGACGCGCCGTCTTCTCCTCGCACCGGGGTGAACCGCTCGGCCTTGAAGTCGACGAGCCGCTCGGTGTTCGAGAGCGAGATCTTCGTCGGCCCCACGTAGAGCACGATGTCGCCCTTGGTGAGGTCCTGCACGTAGGCGTACTCGTTGGAAGCGATGAGAATGTCGCGCTCGCGAACGTCACGGTCGGCCATGGTGGGCTCCTGCTGCGAAGTGGAGCCGGACTTCAGTGCGAGTCAGGTGCCAGCGTTGCTCCTCAGGGAAGACGGGTGGGCCGCTCCGTTTCAGGGCAACGAGCGAGGCCGCATCGAGGCAAGCTGCACCGTCGCGGAGCGGAGGATGTTCATGTCGCTGTGTCTGACCTGCGGGCTGTGCTGCGACGGAACGCTCTTCACCTCGGTGCCGCTCGAAGCAGGCGAGGCCGCGCGCCTGAAGGGCAGGGTCTCGTTCGTGCGCGGGGGTGGCTCGATGAAGCAGCCCTGCCGTGCGCTCGATGGCTCGTCGTGTCGCGTCTACGAAGATCGACCGGCGACGTGCCGGAAGTTCCGCTGCCTCGCGCTCTGGCAGGTCGAGTCAGGTGAGGTGTCGGAAGGCGACGCGCAGGCCTTCATCGCCGAGGTGTTCACCAGACGTCGTCGACTCGCAGAGACGATGGGCATGGAGCACGACGAGCAGGGCGCCTTGAAGCTCGCGCGCGTGCAGGCGAAAGACGGCAGCATCTCGCCCGAGACGTTGAACGCGCTCGAGCGCCTGACCCGGTTGTTGATGTTCCTGAACCTGTCGAAGAACGGCTCACCATGAGCGCGTTTCACCCAGACCTGCGGCTCGCCCGCTTCATGCCCAACTTCTCGTTCGGGCCGAAGATCTCGGCGTTCATTCGAGGGCGCACGAAGCGCGGCCCGACTCCGGTGCTGCCGGACGTGACGGTCGAAGACGTCGACGTGCCTGCGAACGGAGCGTCTCCCGCGGTGTCGTTGCGGCTGTACCGCCCGAAGTCGCTCGCGGCGGCGGCTCCCGCGATGCTGTGGGCTCACGGCGGAGGCTTCATCATTGGCAGCCCCGAGCAGGACGAGCCGAACACCCTCGCGTTCGTGCGGGAGCTCGGCATCACCATCGCGGCGCTGCGGTATCGACTGGCGCCCGAGCACCCGGCTCCCGCTGCCGTGGAGGATGCGTACGCCGCGCTTCGATGGCTGCACCAGAACGCGGCACGCCTGAACGTCGACCCGAACCGAATCGCCATCGGTGGCGCGAGCGCTGGCGGTGGAGTCATGGCGACGCTGGCGCTGGTGGCGCACGATCGACGAGAAGTGCGGCCTGCGTTTCAGCTGCTCGTCTACCCGATGCTCGATGACCGCACAGCGACGCGCACCGACCTCGACCTGCGCAACGTGCGCGTGTGGACGCAGGGCAGCAATGCGTATGCGTGGTCCGCCTATCTCGGGCACGCGCCCGGAGCGCCGTCAGCGTCCGAGTACGCCGCCGCTGCGAGACGGAAGGACCTGACCGGTCTTCCACCCGCGTGGATTGGCGTAGGCACGCTCGACCTGTTTCACGACGAAGACCTCGCGTACGCGAAGCGGCTCAACGACAGCGGTGTGCGGTGTGAGCTGCACGTCATCGCCGGCGCGTTTCACGGCTTTGACGTGATGTTCTCGAAGAGCAAAATCGCGAAGGCGTTCTGGCAGGAGCAGGCGCGCGCGTTGAAAGCGGCGCTGTTCCCCTGACGGTAGCCGGTTGATTCGAACGCTTGGGCCCGGCTACAGGGCGGGCTCGATCCTGGGGGGCAGGAATGAATCTCGAAGAAGCGAAGGTGAAAGGCGCTGCGCTCCGTCAGGCTGGCGCTGGCGATGGCGAGATTCTGATGGCGCTCACTCGCGAGGGGCTCACGGCGAGCGATGCCGAAGAGGTCGTCGGCGCTCTTGCTGGTGAGAACCGGTCAGCCGTCAAACGCGTGGGAGCGTTCGACGTGCGGGAGTGGAAGTTTGGCGCACTGGTGGTGGTGCTGCTCATTCCCCTGGGCGTGCTCTATTTCGCTGGTGGAGTCTGGTTCTTCGCGTCCCTGCTCGCGCTGGTGAGCGTCTCGGTTCTCTGGAGCGGCGCGAGCCTGCTTCGCGACTACCTGAGCGGAGCGACGAGGACCGTCCAGGTACGTCCCCGGCTCATGGGAATCCCTCTGCCTGTCACGTTCGGCACCAACGCAGGTCTGGTGGCTGTCATGCAGATGGTCGGTGGGCTCATGATCGGGTGGTTCGCCTGGCTCGTGACGAGCCTCGCCAGATGACTGGCTCCTGCGTCGTCGTCTGCGCGCTCAGGCCTTCGCAGCCAACCGCTCTTTGACCGCTTCGGCGATGCAGCGCTCCTCGTTCGTCGGAATGCACAACACCTTCGCGCGCGAGACCCGCGTCGAGATGAGGGTCGAGTTCCTTCCATTCGCTGCGTCGTCGATGGCCAGCCCCAGCCACGCCAGCTTGCGCACGATGCGCCCGCGAATCGCAGCCGAGCGCTCCCCGATGCCCGCCGTGAACACCAGCGCGTCGAGCCCACCAGCAGCCGTCGCCAGCGACGCGACCTCTCTCGCGCAGCGGTGCACGAAGTACTCGACCGCCTCTTTCGCCGCGCTCGACTCGTCGGCCAGCAGCGTGCGCATGTCGTTCGAGATGCCCGAGAGGCCTTTGAGACCCGACTCCTTGTAGAGCAGCGTCTCGACCTCCTTCAGCGGCATGCCCTTCTGGTCGAGCAGGTGCAGCAGCACGCCGGGGTCGAGGTTGCCCGAGCGCGTCCCCATCGGAATGCCGTCGATGGTCGAGAAGCCCATGGTGCTCGCGACGCTGCGGCCGCCGCTCAATGCACACATCGACGCGCCGCTGCCCAGGTGCGCGACGACGACCTTCCCGTTCGCGACGTCGGGCGCCACCTCGGCGAGCTGCTTCGCGATGAACTGGTACGAGAGCCCGTGAAAGCCGAAGCGCCGAATGCCCTCGTCGAAGAAGCGGCGGGGCAGGGCATAGGCCTCTTCCACGAAGCTGCGGGTGCGATGGAAGGCGGTGTCGAAGCAGGCGATCTGCGGCGCCGTGGGGAACGCGGCGCGCGCAGCCTTGATGCCCAGAACGTTGTGCGGCTGGTGGAGTGGCGCGAGCGGCACGAACGACTCCAGGGCCTCGAGCACCGTGTCGTCGACGCGCGCGGGCGCGGAGTACCTGATGCCGCCGTGGACGACGCGGTGGCCGACGCCGACGACCTCGACCTCGGCCGACCGCGTCACCTCGAGCGCCTTCGCCATCGCCGTCTCGCCCGTCTCTTCGAGCGTGCCGCGTGAGAGCTCGGTGACTCCATCGTCCGATGCGAAGAGCGCGTACTTCACCGTCGAGCTGCCGGCGTTCAGCGTGAGAATCGCGGGGCGCATGGTGGGCTCCTCAGGTCGAAGGGACGGCCGACTTCCCCGTCTTGCGGAAGTGCGCTTCGAGCACCGCGACCGCGCAGCTCGCCAGCCGCGTGGAGTCGTCGTCGGCGCGGCTCGTCAACATGATGGGCACCTTCGCGCCCACGACGAGGCCCGGACCTTCGGCGTGCGCGACGAACGCGAGCTCCTTCGCGAGCATGTTGCCCGCTTCGATGTTCGGCACCATCAGCACGTTCGCGCGGCCGGCCACCAGCGAGGTGATGCCCTTCGTGCGCGCGGCCTTGAGTGACAGCGCGTTGTCCATCGCGAGCGGGCCGTCGACGATGCCGCCCGTGATCTGCCCGCGCTCGGCCATCTTCGAGAGAATCGCCGCGTCGAGCGTCGACGGCATCGCGGGGTTCACCACCTCGACGGCCGAGAGCACGCCCACCTTCGGCTGCGCGTAGCCCAGCGCCTGCGCGAGGAAGATGGCGTTCTGCACGATGTCGACCTTTTCTTCGAGCGTCGGCGCGATGTTGATGGCCGCATCGGTGACGAGCAGCAGCTCGGGCAGGCCGGGCACGTCCATCACGAAGACGTGGCTGATGCGTCGCACGCCTCGCAGCCCGCCCTCCTTCTTCACGATGGGCTTGAGCAATTCGTCGGTGTGCAGCCGGCCCTTCATCAGCGCCTGCACGCTGCCCTGGTTCGCGAGCGCGACGGCCTTCTCGGCAGCGGGAATGGCGCCGCTCGCTTCGATGAGCTCGAGCCCGTCGAGTGACGCGTTCAACCCCTTCGCGACGGCGCGAATCTTCTCGACGTTGCCGATGAGGATGGGGCGAATGAGCTCGTGCTTGAAGCCCAGCAGCGCGCCCGCGAGCGAGGCGTCGTCTTCGGGGCACACCACGGCAGTGGCCAGCGGCTCGAGCGGCTCACAGGCCTTCATGAGGCGCTCGATGTGCTGATGGCGGGCGACGGTGAGTGAGGGCAGCTCGTCGTCGGGCACCTCGACGCGCTCGGTGGGCGCGAACACCTCGGCTTCTCCTGTCGCGATGATGCGCCCGTCGGCGGTCTTCACTTCGGTGTCGAAGGTGACGCGGGCCTCTGGGAGTTTCGCCTTCACGGTGACGGTCGCGGTGACCGTGTCGCCGATCTTCGCGCGGTGGGGGAACCGGAAGTTCTGCGCCACGTACCTCGTGCCCGGACCCGGCAGCAGATTGCCAAGCACCGCCGACACCTGCGCACCTGCCCACAGCGGCGGCGCGACCGCGTCGCTCTTGCCGTCGCCGTCTGCGTCGAATGACGGCAGCACGAGCGGGTTCAGGTTGCCGCTGGCGTGGGCGAAGACCCAGAGGTCGTTCGCAGTGACTTCCCGCTGAATCGACGCCTTCGCGCCGATGATGAGTTCGTCGTACGTGGTGTTTCGAGCCATGGCGCGCAGGCTACGCGCAGCCGCTCGGGGCGCTGAGTGACTTCGCCTGAAGCGTCAATCAGGGCAGCTGATCAACGACGCTCAGAACTCCCACGACCAGACGCTGCCAGCGCCGTTCGGGGTCACCCACGCCGACGCCTTCGGGCCGCGGTACGACTGATACTTGTTCGGGTCTTCGCCGATGATGAAGAGCGCCGTCGCGGCGATGGCCGACGCGAGGCCGACGCCACCACCCACGTACGAGATGGCCAGCTGGGTGTTGATGGTGTTGCGCAGGGCTTCGGCGTCAGTGCGAACCGATTCGTCACCGGCCGCGAGCTGGTCGCGGAGCGCGATGAACGAGCGCTCCTTGCCGGGCCCGTAGTTGTACTGGGCCTGGCCCTGCATGATGGCGAAGGTGGCGATGCCCGCGACCGCGACGCCGGTGGCGATGAAGGCCCCGATGCGCAGGCCCCACTGCTTTCGCTCGTAGCCCTCGATGAAGTCGGGGCTGGGCATGAGCCGCACCGCCTCTTCCGTCACCTGGTCGGGCGCGATGCGCACCTGCTTCTGCATCGACGTGAAGCCCTCCTTCTCGATGCGCAGCACGTGGGGGCCGCCCGGAACCGCGAGCCGCTGCAGCATGGGCGTGGTGCCGAGCTGGGTGCCGTCGACCTTCACCACCGAGCCGTCCTCCGAGGCGATGACGACGAGGAACCCCTGGCGGCCGGTGAGCAGCGGCGCGATGAGGGCCGCGACGTTCTCCTGCAGCTTCGAGACGAGGTCGGCCTCGCTGTTCCCCTTCACCTCGCGTGAGCTCACGCGCTTCCCGCTCTTCACCTCGACGATGGAGAGGTCGAGCGTGAGCCCGGTCGTCGCCTTCTTCGCGTCGGTGAGGCGCGAGACGCGGCCGTTGAGCAGGTAGTCGACGCCCAGCTGGCCGGCGATGTTCGAGGTGCACGAGTCGTCGTTGCAGCCCAGCAGCTGGCGCTGGCGGTCGAGGGAGAGGAGCGCCCGGACCTGATCAGACGTCGTCACCACGAACATGCCCGAGCGGTCGATCTCGGTGGCCACCGAGCCCGCCAGCATCGCCGCGATGGGCTCGTTGCCAGCCGTCGACTGGAAGTCGGGCACCGCCATCTTCGGGTTGTTGTTTCCGTCGGCCACCCGCGCCTGATCGATGACCGTCTTTTCGGGCGTCTGCGTCAGCAACGTGGCGAGCGTGATGGCGAGCAACATCGGTCGAGACCCCCGGGAAAGAAGACGTGCCAGCCTAACCGAACCTCTTTGGTGTGCAGCAACGTTCGGCGATCAAGCCAGCGCACGGAAGCCGCCCGGTCCACAGGGGAACGCAACACTTGCGCAGGCCTGTAGCGCCAGCCGCGCGACACCCGGAGCGGCGCGAGGCGTGCAGTGCCGTCGCCCCGTGCGCTCTGCGTCCGACATCTCGAATGCGCATCGGAGAAGCCCGAACCGGCTCGTGCAGACGCTTCGAGACGCCCAGCACCAGGGTCGCGACTGGTTGCCGGCCCGGGTCTCTTTCGCAGTGCCGTCGAGCGCAGAACGGGGGGCGTCGTGAAGGCGAGAATGCTGATCTTCGGGTGGGGGAATCCGTCTCGGGGTGACGACGGGCTGGGCCCCGCGTTCGTCGGGGAGGCGCTGCGACGCCAGGGCGTCGACGTGCTGGTCGACTATCAGCTGCAGCCAGAACACGCGCTCGACCTGGTGGGCCGCGACGAGGTGTTGTTCGTCGACGCGAGCACGTCGGGCGACGAGCCCTTCGAGGTCTTCGAGCTCATGCCCGGGCCGAAGGTGACGGTCTCGACCCATCACCTCTCTCCGGGAAGCCTGCTGGCCGTCTACGAGCGGGTGACGGGCAAGTCGGCGCCACACGCCCGCGTGCTCGCGATTCGTGGCTGGGCGTTCGGCATCGGCGAGAGCCTCAGCGACAAGGCGAAGAAGAACCTCGAGGCCGCGCTCGAGTGGTGGCAGCGACAGCAGGAGCTCGCGTCTGCGCACTGACCGTCGCGCTGGCCGATTCGATGGAGTAGGGGCGCGCGCATGAGTGACGCCGTCGTGGTGCTTCGGGTGAAGGCGGGGGCTTCGGTTCCCGAGTGGCTGTGGGACCTGCAAGGCGTCGAGCGGCTCCGTGATGGAGCGTTCCTGGTGCCGGCGGGGACCTTTCGCGCTGATGACGTGAGCGGGAACGAGGTGCGCAAGGCGCTGCCGCACGACCTCTCGTTTCACGACGACGCGCGTGGCGTGAAGTGGATGAAGCTGACCGCGATTCCGCCGCGGAAGGTCATCGAGTGCGAGCTGCCGGGGCTCGGCCGGTTCAAGGCCTACGCGCTCGACTACGAGCCGTGCGTGAATGCTCCGGGCGCGTGGGTGCCGGCGAAGGCGCCGGCCGTGGTGGTGCCGCGCAAGAAGGCGCCCGACGCCGACGAGCCGCAGCACCGCAACGTGGTGGTGGTGAAGAAGGCACCGAAGACGCTGCCGAAAGAGCTCATCGTGCTCACGCGGCTGGCCGATGGAACGGCCCTCGCCGTCGGTCCGCGCAACCGCGGGTGGGTCGACTGGCTCAAGAAGAACATTCCGCTCGACCACCTTCGCCTGCTGCGTGGCCCCGTGCCCGACTCGTTCATCAAGGAGATGGAGAGCTTCGAGATGCTCGACGCCGCGTGCCGCATTCAGGGGCAGCCGCTGCTGGTGATGAAGTCGGAGTAGTCGTCAGCGTCGCCGCGCGAACGGCATCGTCAGCAGGAACGAGAGCGCGAGCAGCAGCACGATGGCGGCGCCTGACGGGGCGTTGACCGTGGCGGAGACGAAGACGCCTCCGACCCCGCTGAGCACCGCGATGACGACGCTCGCCCAGGTGAGCCCTGCGAGGCTGCGCGCGACGTTGCGGCCGGCGGCGGCGGGCACGAGGAGCATCGCTTCGACCATCAGCGCGCCGAGCACCTTCACCGACGCGACGATGACGAGCGTGAGGAGCACCACCAGGCCGTACTCCAGCGTGGCCGAGGGGAGCCGCTTCGCCGCCGAGAGCCGCGCGTCGGTCGCATCGAGCAGCAGCGCGTTGTGGAAGCGCGTCAAGACGAACACGACGAGCAGCAAGGTTCCGCCGAGCACGATGAGGTCGGTGCGCGTGACGGTCAGCACCGAGCCGAACATCACCGCTTCGAGTTGGTGCACGTTGAAGCGCTTCGTCACGACGGTGAGCAGCAACACACCGAGCCCCAGCGTGAAGGCCAGCAGCACACCCACGAGCGTGTCGGCCGGGAGCGACGAGCGGCGCCGCACGAAGACGAGCCCCACGCCGCAGAGGAGCGAGAAGCCGAGCACGCTCGCCCACGGCGCCTCGACCGGTTCCCCGAGCAGCACGCCGAGCGAGACCCCCGTGAGCACGGCCTGACCGAGCGCCGCGGAGAAGAAGGCGAGCCTGCGCGTGAGGACGAGTGGTGAGAGCAGGCCCAGCATCGGCGCCGAGAGCGCGACGGCGATGAGCGCGCGCTGCACGAACTCGAGCGAGAGCGTGTTCACGCAGCGCTCCCGAGGCGGGTGGTGTGCGTCGCGAGCGTGATGGCCTGCGCGTCGTGAGAGATGAGCAACGTGGCGACGCCGTCACGCTTCGCCTGCTCGAGGGCGGTGACGAGGTGCTGCTTCGAGGCGTCATCGAGACCGGCTTCGGGTTCGTCGAGCAGCAGCAGCTGCGGCTTCGTCGAGAGCGCGTCGGCCAGCAGCACGCGGCGCAGCTCACCGCCCGAGAGCTCGGAGACGCGACGGTTCAGCAGTGACTCGGCGGCCGTGCGGGAGAGCGCGCTGACGACCTCGGCCTTCGTCGTCGCTCCGACGCCCAGGAACGAAGGCCACGTCGTGCGTGAGGCTGCGAGCAGCTCGAGCACCGTCAGCGGCGTGAGCGTCGGCACCGAGAAGCGCTGCGGCACCACGGCGATGCGAACGTCGGGCTCGAGCTGGAGCGTGCCTTCGAAACTCACGAGGCCCAGCACACAGTCGAGAAACGTCGACTTGCCCGAGCCGTTCGGACCCACGAGCGCGTGCACGTCTCCCTTCGAGACGGAGAGCGACAGCGGCGCGAGCCTGCCCGCGACCCGAACCTCTCTCGCGACGAGCACCGTCACCGAACCAGCTCCCGCACGATGGCATCGAGGTTCTGCTGCATGTCCTGCTCGAAGCGCTCGGGCGTGAACGCGCCGGTCGCGATGTGGCTCACCACGACCACGCGCGCCCCTGCGTCTTCGAGCACCTTCGCCATCGCCGGTGGAAAGGACGCCTCCGAGAAGACGACGGTGGCCTGCTTCGACTGGAGCAACTGCACGACTTCACCCAGCTCGGAGGCCGACGGGAGCAGCCCGTGGGTCGGCTCCACCACTGCCGCGACCTCGAGCCCGAGCTCTTGCAGCAGATAGGAATAGCCGTCGTGCACCGTCACCACGCGTCGTGACTTCACGTTCGCCAACGCCGTCACCGCCCGCGCGCGCATGGCTCTGAGCTGCTTCGCGGAGGCCGCCGCGTTTCGTTCGAGCTGCGCGCGCCACTCCGGTCTCACCTCGGCCAGCGCACGTGCCAGCGCGTACGACTGCAGCGCCGCGTTGCCGAGCGAGAGAAACGTGTGCGAGTTCGGCGCGCCCTCTCTCGACACCAGCCGCGGCGTCGCGTCGTTGAGACGTACGCGCACGAGCTTCGGGTTGTCGGCCGCGCGCACCATCTCGTCGAGGAACGCGTCGTGGCCGAGCCCGTTCTCGACCAGCACGTCGAGCGTGGTGAGCGTCGCCACGTCCTGCGGGCGCGGCTGGTAGCTGCCGATGTCGACGTCTCCTGGAACCACGGGCACGACCTCGACCGGCAGACCCTGCGTCACCCGCGAGGCCCACGAGAAGTAGGGATGCAACGTCACGCCCACGCGCAGCGGAGCCGACGCCAGCAGCGCGAGGCAGACGAGCGAGGTCACGGCGCCGCGCTCACCGTGCCTGGCGGCGCCTTCCCGACGCACGACGGCAACTGCTCGAGCGCTGCGGCGTCGTGGGCGGGAATGACGAGCAGGTCGGGGCGCTGTTTCGAGAGCACGTGCAGCAGCCCGAGCGCGTCGCCGGTCTTCTCCTCATCGGCGTCGAGCCGCACGAGCGGGTTCTTGTGCACCGGCGCTTCGACGCCACGCATCGTCCACGAGGTGTCGCCCGAGAAGAGCGCGGTGCGGCCGTTCGTGAGCTTCACGAGGAACGCGGTGCTGCCCGGGGTGTGACCGGGAATCGGCACCGCCACGATGGCCCCGTCTCCGAAGACGTCGAACGACGAGGGAAAGCCGTCGCGCGCGGGGCCCTTGAAGTCGAACGTCCACAAGCGCTCCTTCGCGCGGGCGAGGTGGTGCGGCATCACGCCTTCGTCGAGGAAGCGGCTCAAGCTGCGCGCCCACTCGAGCTCGGGCCGGGCGATCAGGACGCGCGCGTTGGGAATGTCACCGAGCGCGCCGACGTGGTCCCAGTGCACGTGCGTGGCGAGCGCGAGCGTCACCTCGTTCGGGTCGATGCCCGCTTCGCCCATCAGCTCGACCATCGGGTGCTTCGTGCGCGCAGGGCCCATGGCGAGCGCGAACAGCTTGGGGCCCTTGGCGAGGTCCATCGCGACGTTCTTGCCGAACGCGGGGTCGATGATGACGAGCCCGGCGGGGTGCTTCACCACGATGGAGGCGATGCCGTAGTGCCACGGCTCGAAGCTCCATTCGGCCACGCCTTCGACGCGCGAACGGGTGGTGCGCTCCTGCATCAATACGCAGACCTCGACGCCGCGGGCTGCCGCCTTCGACGCCTTCACGAGGCTCGGGTCGGGCAGGCGAATCGGTGGACCGGCACAGGCAGACAACAGGAGGACGAGGACGGCCGTTCGCAGCATCGAGGCGCCTTATGCCGCAATCAATCGCAGGCCGCCGCCTTCTTCCCGGCCCGCAGCTTTTCCCGCTCGCAGCCGATCTCGGTGAGGGCGTCGATGACCAACGCGTTCTCGTCGTCGATGGCGCTCATCGAGAAGGCCGACACGGCGCTGGGCGGCAGCGCGTCGGCGAGCGCTCTTCGAAGCGCCTGGTCGCCCAGCATCGCGAGGAATACCTGGGCCGTGCGCTCGTCGTCCTTCGAGACCTTCTTGAGGCGGGGCTCGAGCAGGGGCAACAGCGTTCTCGAGTTCACCAGGGCGGTCGCGACCGAGGCCCGGGCGTCCCAGTCCTTCGGCGGCTCGAAGGCGAGGTCGAGCAACAGGTTGGCCTCTTTCTCGGTGAGCTCGAAGCGCGCCGTCTTCGCCAGCTTGAGCACGTCTCGCGTGCGCACCCGCTTCTCGAGGGCAGCGAAGATCTTCTCGCGCTCGGCCGAGTGGGTGACCTCGAGAATGACGTTTGCCTCGGGTTGCGTCAGCCCGTCGAGCCACTCCGCGGTCGAGACGGTCTCGTACAGCACCATGCGCGCGAGCACCGAGCCGCCCTTCGTGCACTTCGTCAGGCCTGCCTTGACGCCAGCCGAGCGCACCTGCGCCTTGTCAGGTGCTCCACCGTGGGGTTGCAGGCCGCGCGCCTCGAGGCCGCTCTTCACCGTGCACAGTCGCTCGGTCAGGGCCGACGAGGCTGCGGTGATGGCGGGGTCGGGTGAGAGCTCGCACTCGAGGGTCGCCTTCGCGGTGAGGGCGCCCGGGTGGCTGATGGCCGCCGTGATGAGCGTGCCGGCCTTCTTCGCGCCTTCGTCCATCGCGCGGTAGCAGCTCTGCTCGACGACCTTCGCGCGGCTCTCGTCGGGCTCGTCGGCTGCGGCCAGGCGCTCGAGCACGAACGCGTCACCTTCTCCGCCAAGCTTCGTCGCGGCTTCGGCGAGCAGCGCACCGCGCTTCGCGCCCTCCTTCTTCGCCAGCGTTGCCCGGTACTGCGCGATCAGATCGACCTGCGATTGAATCGTCGTCATCGTCTTCGTCTCTTTGCCGTCAGCGCCGGTCGTCACCTTCGCGGACTCGACGATGGCGCGTTGGCCGAGCTCTGGCAGGTCGAGCTGCGCGAGCTCACGCCAGCCGGTCTCGGTCTTCACGCGCGCAGACAAGACGTCGCCCGAGGTGGAGTACAGGCCGTGAAAGGTCTCGACGCCGTTCTCCGTGACGGTCACCTCGTCGAACTTCTCGGGGAAGGCGGCCTCGTAGAGCAGGAAGGGCACGAGAATGAGGCAGGCCGCAGAGTGGCCACAGCCACCACCGCCGCCGCTGGTCCGCGTCCGTCGCTCCACCGCAACGACGACCTCGGGAGGCTTCGCGCGCTTCTTCACCTCGTCGAGCGTGGCCGGCACGTCGACGTACGACTTCTGCTCGGGAGAGCAGCGCACACAGCACGCACTCAGGACGAACGTCATCGCGACCGCGACCAGTGTTGTGGGCTTCATCGACCCTCCCCGTGGGTGAAGGCGGGAACGTACCCCGTCGTGGTTGGTCGTCACCCTTGCTTCGTGCGAGCGTGCGCGCGTGCTTCGCCTCGTTCCCGACTTTGCGTTCGTTGCAGGTTCGCTCGTCGAACAGCCCGTCATCGGTGTCGACGACACAGGTCGAATCTGTGCCCCGGTGGAGGCGGCTCCCCTTCGTCGCCTCGCTGGGAAGCTGCTGCTGCCCGGCTTCGTGAACGGTCACAGCCACGCGTTTCAGCGCGTGCTGCGTGGGCGCACCGAGCTGCGTGGCGAAGGCAACGAGTCAGACGATTTCTGGTCGTGGCGCGAGCGCATGTACCAGGCGGCGACGGCCCTCTCGCCCGAGCAGCTCTACGCGGTGTCGCGGCAGACGTTCCTCGAGATGGCGCTCGCGGGTGTGACGACGGTGGGCGAGTTCCACTACGTGCAGCACCAGGCCGATGGCACGCCGTACGACGACGTGTCGTTGCTGGCGAAGACGGTGATTCAGGCGGCGCGTGACGTGGGCCTGCGCATCGTGCTGCTGCGGGTCGGCTACGCGCGCGCGGGGCATCAGGTGGCGCCGAACCCGAGGCAGCGGCGCTTCATCGACCCTGACGTCGACACGTTTCTCTCCCGCGTCGAAGCGTTGCGGCAAAGCGTGACGGCTCCGCTCGTCTCGGTCGGTCTTGCCCCGCACTCGGTTCGCGCTGTTCCGACGGAGTGGCTGAAACGCATCGCCGAGGCGCGGCTTCCGGGTCCGCTGCACATGCACGTGGCAGAGCAGCCGGCCGAGCTGCGCGCGTGTCTTGCGGAAACGGGGAAGCGGCCCATCGAGCTGCTCGCTGACCTCGGCGTGCTGAGTTCGAACTTCACCGGGGTGCACGCGATTCACCTCGAAGCGAATGAGGTCGCGCTGCTCGGCCAGTCGAAGTCGATGGTCTGCGCATGCCCGACGACGGAGCGGAACCTGGGCGACGGCATCGTGCGCGCCGATGAGCTGGCGAGCGCCGGCGTCGACGTCTCGCTCGGCACCGACAGCCAGGCGCACATCGACCTGCTCGACGAGGCGAAGCAGCTCGAGGGGCATCTGCGGTTGTTGCGGCTGTCGCGCGCGGTGTTGTTCCCGAAGCAGGTCGAAGGCCCGCGGGAGTCCGAGCTGGGGCGCGTGTTGCTCGGTTCGCTCACGGTCGCCGGCGCGCGCTCGCTCGGCGTCGACACCGGGGCGCTCACGCTCGGCCAGCCGGCGGACTTCGTGACGCTCGACGTGAATCACCACTCGATGATCGGAGCTCCGAAGGAGGCGCTCCTGACTTCGGCTGTGCTTGGCGCCTCGAGCGCAGCAATTCGTGACGTCGCGGTGCAGGGCCGCTTCATCGTCGAAGACGGCCGGCACGCGCTGTCCGAGCAGAGCGCGGCGGCGTACTCGAAAGTCGTCAGCACGCTGGTCTGACTTCAGTGTGGCGCTCGTTCGGTGAAGGCCACCAACTCCGGCCATGCCCGCCCGAGTTCGTCTGGCCCTGACTCGCCGTACAACGCGACACGGTCGACATGACGCCGCTCGCCCGAGGTCATCTCTGCGGCCCACGCCTCGAGCGTTCTTCCAAGCGCGCCGAGCACGCCTGCCAGTTGCTTCGCGTCGAACCCGCTGACGCGGTCGAGCACCCCAGGAAAGTTAGCCGCACGAGCCATCAGCACGGCCTCGACGAGCGCGGTGAGGCGCGAGTCTCTGGCAGGGACTGGCACCTCTTGAAGTGATCGGCGTGCTCCCGAGGCATCGCCGCGGAGCGCCTTCACCAGCGCTTCGTGCTCGATGGCAGACGGCGTGATGCCTCCGACCGAAGCGGCTCGAGCCTGCGCGAAGGCTTCGAGTGCGGCCCCAGTCCTCCAGAGAATGGTCTTCGCGATGCCCACCTTCGATGGCCCCAGCGCGTTCTTTGGCGCGTGACGAACTGCGGCCTCGTAGGCGGCGAGCGCCTCGGCGGTTCTGCCCAGCAGCATCAGGCGGTCACCGTCGCGGATGGAACGGGCGTGCTGTTGCCCACCTTGCATCACCCGCCAGAAGACGAGGAACAACACGAAGGCCCCGAGGATCGGAATGAACTGGGAGAGCATCGGCGTCCAGTACTCGTCTTGTTCGGCCGTAGCTGATGGGGCTCCAGACGAAGCTCGGGCGAGCGACACGCAGATCAGGAAGAGAAGAGGACGCACGGAGGCTGTCAGTACGGCGACGCCGCAGCCCGCTTCAACTCGAATCGACTGAGCCCACCAGCGTCTTCGTCGACGAGGCGTGACGTCAGTCGGCGATGGGTTGTTCGAGCAACCCGCGCGCGGCGGCGATCGCCTCATGGCTCCCCGCGAGCGCGAGGCGATCGTTCGCGGCGAGCTTCTCGGTGGGCGTCGCGAGCAGGCTGGCGCCGTGGCGGGTGATGGCCAGCACGGTGGCTCCCGTCACGCCGCGAAGGTTGAGCTCGGCGAGCGTCTTCCCCACGGCGGGGCTCGTCTCGGTCAGCTCGATGACCGAGGCGACGCTGAGGCCGAGCCCGGGCAGCAGCGTACCGACCTCGGCGATGGCTTCTCCCTGCTCGGTGTTGCGGCGCTCTGACGACGAGAGCAGCGCTCCGCTGATGATCTCGACTCCCGCGCGAACGTGGCCCTCGAGGCTGGTCGTCTGTCTCCAGAAGGTGAGCGCGAGGATTCCGAGCAAGAGCAAAAGGAGCACGCCGATCGGCACCGACGGCAGCAGCGGCTGCGTCACGGCCACCATCGGAACGCCCAACGCCAGCACGATGGCCATCTGGAACGTCACGGTCAGTACGCGTCGTGGAGACGCGGCGAGATCGAGCTTTCCGTCCGCGCGCGGCGGCAGCGCCGACTCGGCGAGCTCCTTCGCGAGCGAGATGGACACCCTGACGATGCCGATGAGGAACGGCAGCGCGACGGCGACCGAGACGACCAGCACGAGCCACTCGGGAAAGTCGCTGAAGATCTCCGTCCGCCGAGCGAGAGCGGTGCTGGCGATGATGGCCGTCAGCAGCGCGGCGTCGAGCAACAACGCGCGCACCTTCTTTCGCGGACCCTGCGCGGCAGGCCTGTCTTTGAGCGCGTCGAGCCAGCTTGCGTAGAGCGTCGTGAACATCTGCACCGGCTTCGGCAGCTTGCGGTCGACGAAGCTCGCGAACGGGCCCGACGCCTTGACCAGCCAGCCGGTCGACAGCGTGCTCAACACACTGACGGCCGCAGCGACCGGAAAGAGGAAGTCTCCCGTCACGCCCAGCGTCTTCCCCAGGCCCGCGATGATGAACGAGAACTCTCCAATCTGCGCCATGCTCATGCCCGCCTGAAGCGAGGCCCGCGTGCCCGAGCCGGTGAGGAATGAGCCGACCGAAACGCTCACGACCTTGCCGACGATGACCACGGCGAGCAGCGCCACCACGGCGCCCCAGTGGCGCGTCACCTCGGTCGGGTCGATCAACATGCCGACCGACACGAAGAAGATGGCCGAGAAGAGGTCCTTCAACGGCGCGACGAGGTGCTCGACCTTCTCGGCCTGCCCTGACTCGGCGATGAGCGAACCCGCGAGGAAGGCGCCGAGCGCGACGGAGTAGCCGAAGTGCTGCGCGAGCAACGCGATGGAGAAGCAGAAGCCGACCGCCGCCACGAGTGTCGTCTCGGGGCGGTTGAGCTTGAGCACAGCCCGGGTCGCGCGCGGCACGACGAACAGCCCGACGACCATCAGCCCTCCGAGGAAGAGCGCGAGTCTGGCGAGCGTGCTGGCCAGGGCGCCCGCCGACACCTGCGTTCCGGTCGAGAGCGCGGTCAACGTCGTCAGCAGCAGAATGGCGATGAGGTCTTCGACGACCAGCACGCCGACGACGAGCTCGCGGAGTTTTCCCACGATGCGCTGCTCGTTGAACGTCTTCACGATGATGGTCGTCGACGAGATGGCGACCACTGCTGCGGTGAAGACGCTCTCGAGCGTGCTCCACCCCAGCGCGCGCGCTGCGAGGAAGCCGAGGCTGAGCATGCTGCCGGTCTCGATGACTGCCGTGAGGCCCGCGCGCGGCCCGACCTTGCGCAGCTGCCGAATGCTGAACTCGAGCCCGATCGAGAACATCACGAAGATGACGCCCAGCTCCGAGAGGGCGGTGACGACCCCGACATCGGCCACGAGCGGAATCGGCAGGTGCGGGCCGACGATGAGCCCCGCCACGACGTAGCCGAGCACGACGGGCAGCCTCAGCGCCTGGCAGAGGAGCGTCGTGACGGCGCCCACCCCGAGCACCATCGCGAGCGCCGAGAGAAAGTCGTGCGCCGTCATGCGTCGTCAATGACGACCTCAGCGCCACGGAGCGAGTCTATTTCTGAGGAATCATCGCCAGGACGGGCACCGCGAGTGCTGGTCGTCGCCGAACGCGGCGAGGCGGCACTGCAGAAGGGTTCACTCGCGATCGCTCAACTGGGTGCTCTTCGCCGGCGGTCAGCCGTGAGTGGGAGAACCCGCACGCAGCCACGCGAGCGCGATGCCGCTGGTGACCGAGACGTTCAACGAGTCCCACGTGCCGGTCATCGGAATGCGGGCGGTGACACAGCGCTTCAGCGTCTCCTCCGACAGCCCGGGACCCTCTGCACCGAGCAGGAAGGCCACGCGTGACGACTTCGGCCGCTGCTGGCCTCCGATGATCAGCTCACCGCGCGGAGAGAGCGCGAGCACTTCGTAGCCCCGAGCGACGAGCAGCTCGATCATCGCGGCCTCGTTCGCCACCTGCGCGAAAGGAACGTGCAACGTGCCGCCGCTCGAGACGCGAATCGCCTTCCGGTACAGCGGGTCGCACGTCGCTTCGTCGTACAGCACGCCGTCGACGCCGAACGCCGCCGCGTTGCGGAAGATGCCGCCGACGTTGTCGTGGTTCGTCACGCCGCAGAGGCCCAGGACGAGGCTCGGCTCCGCCTTCAGCACCTCGTCGACCGTGCGCTCGCGCCCGCGTGTTCCCACGGCCAGCACGCCGCGATGAAACGGCATGCCGACGATGCGCTCCAGAATGGCCTGTGACGCGACGTACACGGGAATCGACTCGGGCAGCTGACCCGCCAGGTGTTGAGCCCGGTTCTTCGAGAGCAGCAACGCCTGCGTCGGGAAGTGTTTGCTGCCCAACAGCACCGGCAGCACGACCTCGCCTTCGACGATGAACGAGCCGGCGTCTCTCAGCTCGCGATCGCGAATCGAACGAAACGCCTCGATGCGCGGGTCTTCTTCCGACTCGATGTCGATGAACGGCACGAGGCCACCCTACGCTCAGGGTTGCTCCATCACCACGAGCGCGTACTCGCCACTCTTCTCCATTCCCGCAGAGACGAACGTGTCGAGCGAGAGGAAGTACGTGCCAGGCATCAGCGCCATCGTGACGGTCTTGTCGTTGCGGCTCAGACAGTTCGCGGCCGCGACGCTGCCTCGCAGCAGGTGGATGTCGATGTCGGAAGCCCCGAGCGAGACCACGGTTGCGCGAATCGTCATCGAGCGGTTCACCTCGAGCCGGTAGATGACCTCGGGGCCGCCTTCGTTCGCGGTCGAGCAGGCGCCGTAGCTCGCGATGGAGCGGCTTCCGTCACGCCGCGTGTCGCGCACGTCGACGAAGGGCAGGGTGTCGATGACGAGGGGATCGGCCGACAGTCCGCTCCCGAAGCGCAGCGTGGCCGTCGTGTCTGGAGCCGTTCGTTGCGTCACCGCGTTGCGTGCTCGGGCGAGGCCTTCGAGCGTGACGAGGTTTCTGACGTTGTGCCCGTAGCGGAGCCCCGCCGACGTCAGCAGACAGCCACGACCGCTGCCCGACGGGACGTAGACGTTCAGGTGCAGGCCATCGACGGTGGTGATGCCGTGGTTCGGCAGCGGCAACAGCTCGCGGTTCAGGTCGACATAGGGAACGCCACGAGCCTGCGCGAGCGCGCGCGTGACGCCGTTGTACCAGGGCACCTGCGCGTCAGCGGTCATCGAGTCGTCGCGCGGTGGAATCGAAGTGACGATGGGCACCACGCCGCGCGCAAGCAGCAGGTCGACGAGCGTGAACATGTTCCGCCCGTATGCATCGAGGTTCATCGATTGAATGTCGTTGGTGCCGTACATCACGGTGGCGAAGCGCGCGTTCGTCGCGGAGAGCTCCTGCTCGACGGGAGACGGTGAGCCGGCAATCGCCGAGGTCGCGCTCCACCCGACGACGGCCGAGAGGGTGACGCGATCGAACGGCGTGGTGCTTCCAATGCGCGTGGCCTTGAACGCGTCGAGCGTTGGCTGGAGCGACGTGCGGCCCGCGAGGTCGACGTTCGTTCCCGCGAAGCAGGCGAGGTGGTTCGTGTTCACCGTGTTCGAGTCGCCGACCTTCATGAAGGTGTCGTCGTCGTGGCTCGCGCGCGCGGCGATGCGGCGCAGGTTGTCGACGAGCGCAGGCGTCAGCGGAGAGTGCGTTTGACCGAAGGGGTAGACGACGAGGCCACCGTCGGGCGTCGGCATTCCTGCATCGGGAACCGTCGTCCCTGCATCGACGCCAGCATCGAGACCTGCGTCCACCACGACGATTCCAGCGTCGACCACCACGCCAGCATCGACGCCTGCATCGGTCTCGATGACGACGACTCCACTGTCGACGTCTTCGAAGACGACCGCGCCATCGGGCAACGAGACTGGCGGCGGACCACACGCGACGAACAACAACCCGGCGATGACGACGAAACGCACGAGGCCTTCATGCTCCACGCGCGCGCGCCGCGAAATGGGAGCCGCCGGCACCGTCACTCTCGTGCGTCAGGGCGGCGAACGGGGTGACCGACGGGGCAGGGGTACTTGCCGATGATGAGTCGCACGCCATCTTCAGCGGTGATCAGCCGATGCTCGTCGAGCGTTCGCGTGATGACGCAGCCGCAGACCAGCTCGAACTCGACCTCGGCTCTTCCATCAGCGCGCGGCGTCTCTTTCAGAATCCGCGTGGCGGCGTGAATCGTCACCCACCGAGTGTCGCACTCACTGCGGGCTGAGCACGACTCGATATCGATAGAAGCTCGGACTCGCGCGTCGCGGCACCTTGAGGTTCGGGGCCAGCGCGTCCCGCAGCAGCTTCGCGCAGGCCTCGTCGTCAGCCTCCGCCGGGAACCAGCTCGAGACGCCGCCGAACGCCGACACCAGCACCGTGCCGACCGCGTTGTCGTAGCGAGCTGGTGATTTCGTGCAGCGCGCCAGCGCCTCGACGCCGTCACGCACCCTCGTCGCGAGCAGGTCTTCGTTGAGCACGCCGTGGCCTGAGTCCACCACCAGTCGCCCGAGCTTCAAGGCAGCGCCAGTCGAGGGCGGCAGCGACACCTCACGTCGCCAGACCTGCTCGCGCGCCGACGGGCACTCCGCGAACGATGCGCGTCGAAGCAGCGCCTGTTTGGCAGCCGGTGGTGTGCAGCCCTGCCGCGCAGCACTGGGAGCATCGAGCGGTGCGCATTCCAGGCTCTCGGGCGCGAGCTCGAGGTCGTTGCACAGCCACTGCGCCCCACCGTCGGTGAGCTCGAAGTACGCCGAAGATGGCGTGAAGCGCGGAGGATCTGCCGGGTACAAGACCGTCTCGAACCCTCCCGAGTGAATGACAGCGACGCCTTCCTCAGTGAGGTTCGTCGTCACGCCGCAGGTCGGTCTGCCCGCATCGGCTTCGAAGAAGCGGCACGACACCCTCGCGCTGTCACTGCGCTCGAGCATTGCCGTCACCTCGCGGCGAACGAGCGCTTCCGGCACTCCCTGCAGCGTGCAGCCATCGAAGCGGAAGCTCGAGTCGTTCGCGATGGCGAGCAGGCTTGATGAACCACCATCACCCGTGCCGATGGCGTGGGCGCACTCCACTCGAAGCGGCTCGGCCAGCGCTTTCGGCGGCGGCAGCCGTTCGGTCTCACGCGCGAACTGCCACGCCACCTGCAGCTTCCCCTTCGCGTCGGGCGTCACGAGGGCGAAGAAGCGCGGCGGACCGCCATCGTTGTAGATGGAGATCTCGCGACACTCCGACTCGTGAATCTGGAACTCCACGAGCGCCGAGGCGCAGCGCTGGCTCAGGGAATCGAGCGTGCGCAGCACGCGCACGTTCGTCTCGACCTGCTTGCAGACGCTGCGGTTCGACTCCAGCCAGCGCTTGAGCTGCTGTTGCCGCTGCATGGCCTTCGAGATCATCTCGAGCGAGGTTGGGTCGTCAGCGAGCGCGCGAACCTTCGCGTCGTAGGGACACGTCGGCTGCGCGACCACCGTGTGGCTCAGGAACAACACGACGAGACTGAGGACTCGCATGGTCGACGGTCGAACAGTCGCACTGCTCAGGCGACCGCGCCATCACGCAACGAGACGCGTCAGCTGTGTGCACGCTCAAGGCAGCAGAAGCACGTTGGGTGGGAACGACGCTCGACCACGGAGACAGACAGTGAAGACACCGGTTGTTACATGATGAGCACATGCACGGCGCACTCATCGACCGCTCTCTTCTCGCCGCGTTCCGATGGCAGAGCCGGCACGCCATGCGCCTTCGCGAGCAGGACGAAGTGACCCTGCCCAGCCCTCCGCGGAGCGGGTCGGCCGCCCTCTACCTGCACGTTCCGTTCTGCGAAGTGCTCTGTCCCTTCTGTTCGTTTCACCGCGTGCAGTACCGCGAGGGCCTCGCCAAGCAGTACTTCGCGGCGTTGCGCACCGAGCTTCGGAGGTACCACGCAGAGGGCTACATCTTCACGGGCGTGTATGTCGGTGGCGGCACACCCACAGTGGCGCCCGACGAGCTGGTCGAGACGCTGGCCCTCATTCGCCAGCTCTTTCCTCTCGTCAAAGACATCTCGGTCGAGACCAACCCGCATGACCTGCGTGACGGCCTGCTCGCGCAGTTGGCCGCGGTGGGAGTCAACCGGCTCTCGGTGGGCGTGCAGAGCTTCGACGACGCGCTGCTCAAGGAGATGGATCGCTTCGAGAAGTACGGCTCCGGAGAGCGCATCATCGCCCACCTCGAGGAGGCCGCTGGCCACTTCCCCACGCTCAACGTGGACATGATCTACAACCTGCCGCACCAGTCGCGCGCCTCGCTCGAGCACGATCTCGAGGTGCTGCTGGGCCTCAAGGCCAACCAGGTGTCGCTCTACCCACTGATGACCTCGAAGAGCACCACCTCGAAGATGAGCCAGACCATGGGCCTGCCCAGGCAGGGTGCCGTGAGAGATCAGTTCGACCTCATCCTCGCGCGGCTGCGGCCCACCTTCGCGCCCCAGTCCGGCTGGTGCTTCTCGCGCGGCGGCGGCGCCATCGACGAGTACATCGTTCAGGCGGAGGACTACGTGGGCCTGGGCTCGGGCGCGTTCAGCTACCTCGATGGCACGATGTACGCGACGACCTTCTCGATTCAGTCGTACATCGATCGCGTCAACCACGGCCTGCCCGCCATCACCGGCCGCCGACCGCTGAGCCCCGCCGAGCAGATGAAGCAGACCTTCCTCATGCGGCTCTTCGGGCTCTCGCTGGACAAGGCCTGGGCGCGCCAACGCCACGGCGAGGGCTTCGAGCGAGCGATGTGGCCCACCATCAAGGCCTTCAAGGCGCTCGGCGCCGTCGTCGAAGACGAGAAGGCGCTGCGGCTGACCGACGAGGGCATGTACTTCTGGGTGCTGATGATGTCGGCCTTCTTCGAGTCGGTGAACACCTTCCGCGAGCAGATGCGCGGCCGAATCAAAGCCGAGCTCGAAGACATCTCAGACCTGCCGGCGGCGAAACCGGTCGCGGCTCCGCCAGCGCCACCAGCTGGTTGAACACCAGCACCCACGTCGTGCCGCAGACAGCGACCCGCGGCGGCGAGTCGCTCGGTCGTGCTTTCCGCAAGGCTTTGCGCCCGTGACGGAGGGCGCGCTGTTCAGGCGACGACGCGAACCTTCGGCGTGATGCCAAGCGCCGCCAGCTCTGCCAGCACCTGTCTGCCCAGCTCGGCCACACGCCCCTCGACTTCCGGAGAGAGGTTCAGGTCGAGCTCGAGTCGCACGGGCTCCACGCCCAGCAGCAGGACGTCTTTCGGGCCCTTGCCGAGGAACGTGAGCGTCGCGAGCAAATCGGCGATGCCCGTCTGATGCGGAGACAGCTTCGTCTGAAACGCCGACGGCACCGCTGAGCCCTCGAGCCGCACCATGCTGCCCGGCGTCTTCCCGGCCCTCACCGCGTCGAGCACGATGAGGCGGTCGATGTCTTCGAGGTCGTCCAACAGCTCGTGCGTCGACGTGCCCCCATCGACGCAGCGCACGTGCTCGGGCCAGACGTAGCCGTTCTCGAGCGCGGTCACCGCGTGCACGCCGACGCCCTCATCAGCCATCAGCACGTTGCCGACGCCGAGGATGACGATGTTGGGCTGACCGTTCGTCACAGAGCACGGACCTTGACGATGTCGCGCTTGGTGACGTCGGTGAGGTGAACGGCGCACGCGAGACACGGGTCGAAGGAGTGAATCGTGCGCAGCACCTCGAGCGGCAGCTCGGGGTCGGCGAGCGGCGTGCCGACAAGCGACGACTCGTACGGCCCCAGCTTGTCGTTCTCGTTTCTCGGCGCCGCGTTCCACGTCGTCGGCACGACGGCCTGGTAGTTCTTGATGATGCCGTTCTCGATGACGATCCAGTGCGAGAGCAGGCCGCGCGGCGCTTCGTGGAAGCCGAAGCCCGAGATCTCACCCTTCGGGAACACCGGCTGGTTGAACGTCGCCACGTCTCCGCTCGCGATGCGGTCGATGAGCAGCTTCCACTGCCCCTCGAGGATCTCGATGTTGCGCTGGCAGGCCACCGCGCGCGCCGCGTGACGGCCGAGCGTCGAGTGCAGGCCCTCGAGCGGCACCTTGATCTTGCCGACTGCCTCGATGGTGTTGAGCAGGGTGGTGAGGTGCTTGAGCGTCTCTTCGTCCTTCGACGCGACGGCGGCGAGCAGACGCGCGAGCGGGCCGACCTGCGCGGGCTCTCCGAGGAACGTTGGCGACTTCACCCACGAGTACTTCCCGGCGTCCTGGAAGTCCGTGTAGTCGGCGACCGTCTCACCCTTGTACGGCTGCAGCGCGCCCTTGCCGCCCTTGTACCAGGAGTGCTTCACGCTCTCGGCCACGCCGTCGCGGAAGTACGGGTCACCGAAGCGCTCGATGGCCTTGTACGCCTCGAGCTTGCCGTCGGGAATGTAGCCACCGTTGGTGATGAACTTCGTGCCCTTCTCGTCCATCGGGTAGTCCGGGCACGAGAGGTAGTTGGTCACGCCTTTCCCGATGCCGGTCCACTCCGGGTAGAAGGCCGCCACCGCAGCGACGTCGATCAAATAGACGTTGCGGATGAAGTCCTTCAACGAGTCGATGTACTCCTTGATGGCGAGGAGCCGCTCGACCGTCAGCACCGACTGGCTGTTGAGCGAGATGGGGTTCGACACGCCGCCGACCGCCACGTTCTGAATGTGCGGCGTCTTGCTGCCGAGAATGGCGACGATCTTGTTCGCCTTTCGCTGCACCTCGAGCGCCTGCAGGTAGTGCGCGACCGCGAGCAGGTTCACCTCGGGCGGCAGCTTCATGGCCGGGTGGCCCCAGTAGCCGTTGGCGAAGATGCCGAGCTGACCCGACTCGACCAGCGTCTTGAGCTTCGCGTGCACCGCGGTGAGCTCGTTCTTCCCGTTGCCGGGCCAGTTCGACAGGCTCTCGCCCAGCTGCGACGCCTTCACCGGGTCGGCCTTCAGCGCCGACGTCACGTCGACCCAGTCGAGCGCCGACAGGTGGTAGAAGTGGACGATCTCGTCGTGAATCGCGTGCGCCGAGATCATCAGGTTGCGGATGTACTGGGCGTTCATCGGCACCGGCAGGTCGAGCGCGTTCTCGACCGCTCGCACCGAGGCGATGGCGTGCACGGTGGTGCAGACGCCGCAGAAGCGCTGGGTGATGCTCCAGGCGTCACGCGGGTCACGGCCGAGCAGAATCTGCTCGACGCCGCGCCACATGGTGCCTGAGGCCCAGGCCGAGCTGACCTTGTTGTCCGCGCCCACCTCGACGTCGATGCGCAGGTGGCCCTCGATGCGGGTGATGGGATCGATCGTGATGCGCTTGCTCATGTGGTCCTCGTGTCGGGCTCAGCAGCCGGAAGAATGGGCAACAGACGAATGGCGAAGATGATGCCGACGACTTCGAACGAGATGAGCCCGAAGGTGACGGCCATCTCTCCGAGCGACGGGAAGTAGTGCCAGCCCGCGCCCGTGTCGTACGCGACGAGGAAGGCCGAGAGCCGGTACAGAATGCCGGCGAACGCGAGCGACAGCGCGCCCATCAGCAGCTTGCCGCCGTGTTTGCGAGACTCCTGGCTCGCGAGCAGCCACAGCGGCACCGAGAAGAGGAACATCTCGATCCAGAACGTCAGCGCAGGCAACGACGGCTGGAACGCCGAGCCGATGGCCCCGCGGTAGATGAGGTCTGCGATGCGCACCACGATGTAGATGCCGGCGAGCAGGCGACCGACGTTGAGCAGCTTGCCGAGAATCTCGCGCTCGAAGGGCCGCTTGAGCCCCAGCGACGAGACGCCCGCCTCGAGCGTGACCGCCGACAACCCCATGCCGATGGTCGAGGTGAGGAAGAGCAGCGGCAGCAGCTTCGACTGGTAGAGCGGGTGAATCTGGTTGCCGAAGACGACGAGCAGGGTGCCCAGCGACGACTGGTGCATGGTGGGGAGGAGCACGCCGACGCCGACAAAAAAGAACAGCGTCTTGTTGAGGCGCTCACGTGCGCGCTTCCAGCCGAAGCGCTCCATCACCACGGGCATGAACTCCATCCACATGACGACGATGTACGCCATGATGCAGATGGCGACCTCGAAGAGCACCGAGTTCAGCTGCGCGTATTTGGGCCAGAAGATGTGCCAGAAGTCCCACCAGCGGCCGAGGTCGATCATCACCGAGAAGCCGGCCTGCATGTACCCGAGCAGCGCCGCCACGAGGGCCGGGCGCACGAGCGGGTGGTACTCGCCGCGGTTCAGAATGTACGTGAGCAGCGCGACGGTGAAGCCGCCACCGGCGAGCGCCGAGCCGATCACGACGTCCCAGGCGATCCACAAGCCCCAGGGGTAGCCATCGTTCAGGTTCGTCACCGCGCCGATACCGCGCATGAACCGGAACGCCAGCATCACGCCCATCACGACGATGGGAATGAGGAAGGTGATGGTCACGGGCGTGAGCAGCTTGCCCCCGAGCGGAGCTGGCGCGGGGTGCGGGTGCGAATGTTCCGCGTTGGCGCTCATGGCGTGCCCTTTCCTTCCGGGGGAGGCGGCGTCGGGGTGGTCTCGTCGCGCATGTTGCGGCGCGCGGCGGCCACCAGAATGCCGAGGAACGTCGCCGGTGCGATGAGCCCGTAATAGAGCCCGTGCTGAATGGTCTCTGACTGCGAGGCCGGCGAGATGTCAGGCAGGGCCGGTTTGTCGAGCAGCTCGAACGGCACTCCCGACAGGTGCAACACCTGGGTGCCGCCGATCTCCTTCTCGCCGTAGACGTGCTCGACGTACTTGCCGACGCGGCCCTGGTAGGTCTCGCCGTCGCCGATTCGGCCACGCGGGAAGGTCGTCATGGTGCCGGGCTCGAGGGCCTTGCGGCGCGCGATCTCGGCCTTGAGGTCCTTCACCTTGCCGTACAGCGTCGCGCCGGTCGGGCAGACCTCGGCGCAGGCGGAGTACTTGCCATCGGCCATGCGGTGCTTGCACAGCTCGCACTTCGCGATCTTCGGCTTGGGCGAGTCGTACTCGAAGCGCGGCACGCCGAAGGGGCACGAGGCGACGCAGTAGCGGCAGCCGATGCAGGCGTCGACGCTGTACGAGACGATGCCGTTGATGGGGTCTTTGGTCATCGCCGAGACGGGGCAGACCGAGACGCACGACGGATCGACGCAGTGGTAGCAGGACTTCTTGGTGAACGCGTGCCCGTCGACGACGGCGTCTTTCGTCTCACCGGTGCCGTTCGAGTACGCCTTGATGCAGTTGAGCGTCTTCGCCGAGATGTCGAGCGGGGCGTCCCACAGGGCGTTGACGTCGCCCTTCTGCATCTCGAGCGGCGTGAGCTCTGGCGGCATGTTGTTCGCCTCTTTGCAGGCGGGCATGCACGCGCGGCAGCCGATGCACAGCGTGCCGTCGAAGAGCAGGCCGAGGGCCTCTTCGGGCATCTGTTTGTTGGGCCGGGCTTCGGCCACCTTCGCGACACCCGCGCTCGCAGCAGCCGTGACGGCCGCTCCGCGGGTCGCCAGCTTCAGGAAGTTACGCCGGTCGATGGTCATGGGCGGCTCCCTTCACTCCGGCTTCTTCTGGTTCTTCTCGTCCTGCTTGCCGAGGTTCGACGCGAGCTTCATTCCCGCACCGATGGCGAGCCCGCCGAGTACCGCGGCAGCGCCTGCCGTGACGACCGTCGCGCCCTGGCCCTGCTCTTCGCCTGGCCGCGCGAAGTGCGTGGGCGGCGTGACCGTCTTCAGCGTCGCGAGCGAGTGAATCGGCTTTGCGAAGCCGACGCCTTCTTCGGTGCAGCCGAAGCAGGGGTGGCCAGTGCCGACGGGCCAGCTGCCAGTGCCGCAGTCTCCGAACAGAATCGACGGACAGTTCGCGTACGTCTCGGGGCCCTTGCAGCCGAGCTTGTAGAGACACCAGCCCTGGCGGTGGCCCTCGTCACCGAACTGCTTCGCGAAGCGGCCCGCGTCGAAGTGCGCGCGGCGCTCGCAGTTCTCGTGAATCAGGCGGCCATAGGCGAACAGCGGGCGGCCCTTCGCGTCGAGGTCAGGCAGCTTCCCGAAGGTGAGGAAGTGCACCACCGTCGAGAGGAAGTTGTACGGGTTCGGCGGGCAGCCCGGAATCGTGACGACGGGCTTGCCGAGCATCTTCGAGACGGGGCTCGCGCCGGTCGGGTTCGGCGACGTCGACGGCATGCCGCCCCACGACGCGCAGGAGCCGATGGAGATGATGGCCGCAGCGTCGGCCGCGCATTCCTTCATGAGCTCGATGGCCGTCTGACCGCCGATCTTGCAGTAGATGCCCTCGTCCTTCATGGGGATCGCGCCCTCGACGACGAGCACGTACTTGCCCTTGTTCTTCGCCATCGCGTCTTTGCGGGCCTTCTCGGCCTGGTGGCCCGCCGCGACCTGCAGGGTCTCGTGGTAGTCGAGGCTGATCAGCTCGAGGATCAGCTTCTCGAGGGTCGGGTGCTCGGCCCGCAAGAGGCTCTCGGTGCAGCCCGTACATTCCTGGAACTGGAGCCAGATGACCGAAGGCCGTGGTGCTGCGGTCATCGCGTTCGCGACTGCGCCAAACGCCGTGCTCGGCAGGCCCATCGCCGCAGTGACGGTGGCGGTGATCTGCACGAAGTCGCGTCGGGTCAACCCAAACCGTTCGATGGCGCGAGAGACCTCTTCGGAGCTCTCCAGGTCTTGAGCCAGGGGACTCTTCTTCAGCCACAAATCGATGGCGCTCATGTCACCTCCGCACAGCGGGAACGGAATGTGACCGCGGCCTCGTTCATCAAACGAGCCACTTGTGGGCCATCAAGGCTGCCCATGGTGGTTGGATCAGCTTCGTCACCAACACGTGCAACTGGTGCTGCTGTTCAGATTGAAACGCACGATGTGCAGCGCCGCGAAAAGTTGTCGCATCGCGTCGGACACACCCGCGTACACGACCTCAGTCGAGGGCTGTGAGGCGGCGACTGAACCAGCGCACCACATCGAGCGCCGTCACCACGCCGAGGAGATGGCCCGAGTCGTCGACGATGGGCGTTCGGTCGAGGTCGCGCGAGTCCATCAGCTGGGCGAGCTCGAGAATCGTGAGGTGTTCGCTCACGGCGACGACGGGAATGATGGCGTCTTCGACCTCGGCGCCGGGCGAATCACAGAGCGAGGCGAGCTCCGAGGTGAGCACCGTGCCGAGCAGCGACGCGTTGTCGTCGACGACTGGCGCGGACGCGAGGTGCGAGCTCTGGAGCAACCGCAGGCCGTCGTACACGGGCAGCTCTGCGTCGAGCACGACGGTCTCGTGCGGCACCAGCTCTCCGCAGACCCCACGCGGCTCGACGACGCCTGCTGGCACCGAGCAGACGAGGGCTTCGGTGCTCGCGCCCGTCAGACGTTGGCAGCTCAGACATGAGGGCACCGACTGGCCGTTGGCCTTGAGCGGGCAGTGCACGGTGCTGCGAACGGCCTCCACGCCACCCGGTCTGACGAGCACCACCTGCCGGGTCGGCAAACGAACGCGTCGGTCGTCGGTTCCGCCTGGCACCATGGGGCCGAAGGGTCCAAGTTCCATGCCTCGTCGCACGGCCTCGAACGCTCACGCGGCACGCTGACTTTGCGTCTGGTGTTCTGGGCGCCCGCGCGGTCGAAGCGTGGGATCAACGGGTTCGCGTTCAGAGCTGCAGCACGGGGACGATGACGCTCTCGGGTTCGGGTCCGTTCGCGCCGCCGCCGTTGTCGAAGCGCACTTCGTAGCGGCCAGACACGAGCAGCAGCGAGAACGGAGTTCCGGTGGTGCAGCTGAGCGAGACGCTGGCCTCGAAGCCTGAGCCCAGGTTCTTGAACTTCAGCAAGCCCACGCCGTACGTGTACTGGCTGCACGCGGGCGAGCCCGTCTTGAGCACGGGCGGCGCGCCGTTGATGGTGACGCGGCCCGACACGAGCACGCCGTCGATGTTGAAGATCACGTTGCTGGTGGCGCCCGAGACGACGAAGTTGGAGTTCACGATGGCCTCCGGCTCGGGGCCGTTGGCGCCGCCGCCATTGTCGAAGCGGACCTCGTAGGCGCCCGCCACCAGCTCGATGGAGAAGGGTGAGTTCGCCGTGCAGCCGAGCGAGACACTCGTTTCGTTGTGCGAGGTGAGGTTCTTGAACTTCAGAAGACCGACGCCGTACGTGTACTGACTGCACGCGGGCGAGCCGGTCTTGATGACGGGTGGAGCGCCGTTGATGGTGAGCCGGCCCGAGACGGTGACGCCGCTCACGTTGAAGACGACGTTGCTGGCGGCACCCGAGACGACGAAGTTGGCGTTCACGAGGGCCTCCGGCTCGGGGCCGTTCGCGCCGCCGCCATTGTCGAAGCGGACTTCGTAGGCGCCCGTCACCAGCTCGATGGAGAAGGGCGAGTTCGCCGTGCAGCCGAGCGAGACGCTCGCTTCGTTGTTCGAGGTGAGGTTCCGGAACTTCAGAACACCGACGCCGTACGTGTACTGGCTGCATGCGGGCGAGCCGGTCTTGATGGCCGGTGGAGCGCCGTTGATGGTGAGCCGGCCCGAGACGGTGACGCCGTTGACGTTGAAGACGACGTTGCTGGCGGCTCCGGAGACCACGAAGTTGGCGTTCACGATGGCCTCTGGCTCGGGGCCGTTGGCGCCGCCGCCGTTGTCGAAGCGGACCTCGTAGGCGCCCGTCACCAGCTCGATGGAGAAGGGCGAGTTCGCCGTGCAGCCGAGCGAGACGCTCGCTTCGTTGTTCGAGGTGAGGTTTCGGAACTTCAGAACGCCAACGCCGTACGTGTACTGGCTGCATGCGGGCGAGCCGGTCTTGATGGCGGGTGGAGCGCCGTTGATGGTGAGCCGGCCCGAGACGGTGACGCCGTTGACGTTGAAGATGACGTTGCTGGCGGCTCCGGAGACGACGAAGTTGGAGTTCACGATGGCCTCCGGCTCGGGGCCGTTCGCGCCGCCGCCGTTGTCGAAGCGGACCTCGTAGGCGCCCGTCACCAGCTCGATGGAGAAGGGCGAGTTCGCCGTGCAGCCGAGCGAGACGCTGGCTTCGTTGTTCGAGGTGAGGTTTCTGAACTTCAGAACACCGACGCCGTACGTGTACTGACTGCACGCGGGCGAACCCGTCTTGATGGCCGGTGGAGCGCCGTTGATGGTGAGCCGCCCCGAGACCGTCACCGCATTCACGTTCAGCACGCACATCGAGACGCTCGGCATGCACGCCATCGCAGCGCCGCCAGCGGACGCTCCACCTGCAGAGCCGCCTCCAGTCGCGATGCCGCCTCCAGTCGCGATGCCTCCGCCGGTCGCGATGCCTCCGCCCGTCGCGATGCCTCCGCCGGTCGCGATGCCTCCGCCCGTTGCGATGCCTCCGCCGGTTGCAGAGCCGCCTCCGGTCGCGATGCCGCCTCCAGTCGCGATGCCTCCGCCGGTCGCGATGCCTCCGCCGGTCGCGATGCCTCCGCCCGTCGCGAAACCTCCGCCCGAGCTGAAGCCGCCACCAACCGCGGACCCGGCGCCTGTGCCCGCTGATTCGCATGTGCCGCTGCTCGAACAGAAGGTGGGAATCGTGCAGCGCGAGCACGCCTGACCGGACTTGCCGCAGCTCGAGGTGCTGTTGCCCGACTCACAGACGCCCGCTGCCGAGCAGCACCCGGTTGCACAGGTCGAAGGTCCACACGGTGGTCTGGGCGCGCCACACGCGACCACGAAGAGGAGCGCCGCAACACAGAGGCTTTTCATGTCCCGGCGACCCGCGAGCCCTGGCTGCGGTGCAAAGAAGTGTCCGCAAGGAGGTGAACAGCGTCCCGAGTACGGAAGATGTTCTGCATGTCGTCGAGGCAGGGCGTGTCGGGTTGGCATGAACCGCCTTCTGAGCTTCGCGTTGATCATCGTTGCGGCTGCCTGTTCTCAACCGCCTCCGCGGTGTGACGCGATGACCTGCGCAACCGGGTGTTGCTCTGCCGCCGGCACATGCGAGTCGGGCTTCGGGACGCAATGCGGCCGAGGTGGCGCGCAATGTGTGACGTGCTCCGTGGCCGAGACGTGTTCCTTCGGAACGTGCGCGCCCATCAGTCGTGGAAACGGCGGCGGAACCGCGGGCGTCGGCGGAGGCACGGCGGGCGTCGGGGGCGGAACGGCGGGCGTCGGGGGCGGAACGGCAAACGTGGGAGGCGGAACGGCGAACCTGGGAGGCGGAACGGCGAACGTGGGAGGCGGAACAGCGAGCGTGGGAGGCGGAACGGCGAACGGAGGAGGCGGAGCGGCGAGCGTGGGAGGCGGAACGGCGGGGGTCGGCGGTGGAACGGCGAACGTCGGAGGCGGAACGGCACCCGACTGCCGAGGCGGCGCTCCCTGTGGCGCGAACGCGAGCTGCGACTTCCAGACGGGACGATGTGTCTGCGACGCGGGCACCCGGCAGTGCTCGGGCTCGTGCGTGGTGTGCCCGACGGCCAACGTCTCGACGACCACCTGCAACGGCTCGGTCTGCGTGGCCGAGACCTGCACGGCAGGCCAGCGCGTCTGCAACGGCATGTGCACGGCGTGTCCCGCGAACGCCACGGCGACGGCATGTGACGCGCAGAACCGATGCATCGCGACGGCCTGCACCGCCGGCTCGCGCGCCTGCGGAGGCACCTGCGCCAGCTGCCCGGCCAACGCGACGACCACCACCTGCGGCGGAGCAAGTCAGCTCGCCTGCCTTCCCCTCACGTGCTCCGGCACCGCGAACCTCTGCAGCGACCAGTGCGTGCCCGACTCAGACCCGCAGCGCTGCGGCGCGAGCTGTCAGACGTGCGCCTCGGAGGCTGCTGGGTCGACGACGGGAACCTGGGCGCCGGTGTGTCGCTCGGGCGTGTGCGGCCAGGGGTGCCCTTCGGGCCAGACGTTGTGCAAGGGCCTCTGCGCGAGCGGCAGCTGCGTGTGGTCCACCACGACGCTCACGGCGTCATCGACGAAGATCGCCGTCGGCTCGCGCGAGAACATCACCACGCAAGAAGGCTTCCTCGTCTTCCAGAAGCCCGACCCGACGACGGTGGGTGCTCCCACGCGAACCTTCGTGCACTCGTTCACGCGCACGAGCCCGGTGCAGGCTCCGGTGGGCACGGGGTACCAATCGGCCATCGACGGCCAGGGCCCGCTCGACGTCTCGTTGTCGTTGAGCTCGGGCATCTTCACCTTCGGGCTGCCGCGCTCACCGGTGGCGGGCGGCATGACGAACCGCGAGTACCTCGTGTGGACGTGCGCCTCGAGCTTCTGCTCGGTGTCGACACGCAGCAACCCGGCGATGGTGGACTCGACCGAGACGGGCATCGCGGTGGTGTCGCAGAGCGTGTCGTCGGCGCTCCCGTGGCGGCTCATGCTCGACAACGAAGACTGCTGCGGGCTCTCGGCGCCGCCCACCGCGATGTGGAACGTGTCGACGCCGACGACGAAGCGGCTCGCCTGGCTTCAGGGCACCACGTTGCGCCTCGCGACGAAGGGCAGCAGCACGTGGACGACGGCGGTGGTGACGTCGACGCCGCCGCAGGTGACGCTGCTCCGCGCCGCGCCCAACGGCAGCCTCGCCAACATCGAGCAGACGGCCGCCGGCCTCGAGGTGCGCTTCGAGTCGTCGAGCTGGGTCGCGGTGCCGCTCGCACTGCCCTCGGGCGCCGTGTGGAAGGCGAAGTACGACTTCAACGGCGTCTTCCGAGTCGTCAGCAGCCACGCATCGACCGGCACGGTGCTGTCGACGCTGCAGGGCAATCGGTTCACCACCGAGGTGGTGGCCGCGCAGGCGTTCTCGAACGTCGACTTCACGGTGCTGCCTGATGACCAGGCGGTCGTCGTCGGCGCGGGCGCGAGCCTCTCGGTGTTCCGCTGACGCTCGCCTCAGTCGTGCCAGTTGCGTCGCACGGGCTGCAGGCGGCGCGGGCCGTTCGAGAACACGCGCTGTGAGAGCGGCGCGAGGGTCTCGTCACCCACGACGGGCACCTGTTCTCTGAAGAGCCAGCCACAGGAGTCCTTGTCCATCAGCAGCTCGCCCTCGAGCTCGAGCGCCGCCTTTCCCTTCACGGATTGAATGAGCGGCGGCCCGCGGTCCCAGGTGCTGGCGAAGAAGGAGCAGCGGCGACCTGCCTCGAGCCGGAAGCGGTAGCCGTCGTCGGAGCAGGGCTCTGCCTGGACGAGCGCGGTCAACGCGGTGGTGAGCGTCTGGTGGGCGGCGAGCTGCTGCTCGAAGCGCGCCTTCGTCGCCTGGTTTCGCGCGAGCACCGCCTCGACGACCTTGCGGCCCTCGGCGAGGCGCGCGGCCTCTTCACGTTCGAACGCCTTTCGTCGCGAGGCGGCCTGATTGGCCCATTCCTTCTTCTCTCGCGGCGTCAGCGGCACCCACTGCGCCTCACGACCCAGGTCTGGCCCGAGGAAGATGGCGCTCAGACCGCCGGTCATCACGGCCAGGGTGAGCTGACCGGGGTCGACGTTGCCTCGGTACACCCATTTCCCAGGCTCGCGTTCTTCGACGTACTCGCGGGGAAGGCTCTGTGCGGGCACGGTCTCGTAGGTGGGTGCCCAGGGAGCGCGGAGCAGGTCGCGCACGTCATCAAGGCCGCGCGACGACTTCGGGGCGGTGAGCACGTGGAGCAGCTCGGCATGCAACGGTGACTCGAGCTCCGGGCGCGTCAGCATCAGTGAGGAGCCTGCGGGCAGCGCCTTCGCCTCGAAGGTGAAGCGGTAGAAAGAGGTCTGGCGCAGTTGGTCCAGCCCGGCCGCGACGCTCACCGCCTCTTGCGGCAGCAGGTCCAGCAACGAGACGCGCTCGATGTTCCAGGTGACGTCCATCTGCTGGGTGAGCAGCGCGTGCAACCGGTCGCGCTGGGGGTCGTCTCGAGGCGCGCGCGAGTCGTTGGCGATGTGGCACGCCTTGCCCAGCTCGCCGCGATCGATGGCTGCGCGCATGGGGTGACACGCAACGAGGGCAGCACTGAAGACCATCGCCGTCAGCCATCGCGCCATGACGGAACGGTAACAGCGGGCTCGCGGCGTGCGCGTGTTTTGCTGGAGCTCTAGCCGCCGAGCTGAACGGCCTGATTCAAGAACGCCGTCGACGTGCACGAGTCCACCAGGAAGTCGGCGACATCGGCGCGAGAGATGGCCGACGGCACCTTCACCAGCGCGGCGGTCTTCGTGAACTTCCCCAGCGCGGGGCCATCGGTGAGGCGGGTCGGGCGCGCGATGACGTACTCGAGACCGCTCTCTCGAGTGAGGCGCTCCTGCACGTCGTGGTCGCGGAAGGCGAGCTTCAGAATGCCGCCGATGACGAAGGTCCTCAAAAACCAGTTCGCGGTGACGATGCTGTCACCTGCGCCCTGTGCGCTGAGCACGACGAGGCGCTTCACGCCGTGCTGCTTCATCGCGTCGATGCAGTGCTTCGTGCCGCTCGAGAAGTAGTCGGGCTTCGTCTTGAAGTCCGACAGCGCTCCGACGGACGCGCAGATGATGACGGCGTCGTGCCCCTTCACCGCTGCGGCCACTGCGATCGCGTCGTGAAAGTTACCCGCGACCTTCGTGAGCTTCGGGTCGGTGAGCTCGAGCTTCGCGGGTGTGCGCGCGAACGCGGTGACGGAGTGGCCCAGCGCGAGCGCCGACTTCACACAGAGCGCGCCCGTTCCCTTCGAGGCACCGAGGACGAGGATGTTCATGGCGGCACCTTCGCACGCGGACGAATGGGCGAGGGACAAACGGCGTGGGCGGGGTTCGACGTTCCGAGTTCAGTCAGAGACCAGAATGTTCCCGTCGTAGACGAAGACCCAATGCCGATACGGCTGGTCATCGAACTCGCCGGGCTTGAAGGCCTGACCACCATCGGCGTCGAGCAGGTTCAGCGCTCCGTCGGGCAGGGCGACGAGCGCGCGTCCGCCAGGCTCGACGCAGAGCCCGACCACCTCGAGCGGACCACCGTCGTCGCGAGAGAACGAGCCCGGCCAGTGACAGTCGACGCGCGTTCCGTCGGTCTTCAGCTGCGCGACGTGACCTGGCGAGAGCGACACCGCGACCCACTCGCCGCCACTGGCGAGCAGCGCCTGAACGCCCGAGCGCTCCTCGAGCAGCAGTCGTGGCGGTGAGCCAGGCACGAGCTGCCAGACGTGGTGATTCGAAGCGACGCAGAAGCCACCCGGTGCCGAGACGATGACGCGCAGCCCGCCGCCAAGCTTCCAGGAGGCGATGGGGTCGCCGGTGGTGTTCGTCACCGTGACCGAGTCGTCCGAGACCGTACCCACGAGCGTTCCAGAGCGGGCCGTCACGCGGGAAGGAACGGGAAGCGGATCGCGCCTGATGGGCGCTCCGCTGGGGTCGATGCAGAGGCGCTCGTTCGTCTCGCAGATGATCTCGTAGCCGTCTTCATCAGCGCGCACCGACTTCGCAGGAGAGGGCAGGGCGGCCTGCCAGGTGGGATCGGCGTCTCGGTAGCCGCGTACGGTGCGCTGGGTCGTGCTGACGAACTCCCCGTATCGGGCGATGGCGATGTGCCGACCGTTGGGTCGTCGCTCGGGGTACCAGTGGCCTGCCGCAGAGAAGACGTGCGCGAACGAGCTGTGATCTTCGAGCGTGGAGTGCTCGTGAAGCACCGTGCGGCCAGGGGTCTTCGACCACTCGTCGAGCAGCTTGCGGTGATTCGCCGTGAGCGCGAGACCGCGGAGATCGATCGTCTCGAGCGCTGGCCACTGCAGCACGCCACCGAGCTCGGGCAGGGAACGAAGCGACAGCCAGCGCACGGTCTTCGCCCAGGGCCGCTCGTGCATGGCTGGGGTGAGCGAGGGCACGCACAGCACCGAGAGTGAAGGCGCGCGCAGCTGGGTGAGCCAGGGAAGCAGCTGGGCATCGACCCGGAGGGCGACGACCTGCAGCTCGCGGAGCAGCTTCGTCGTCAGCCCGAGCGCGGGGGACTCGGAGTCGCAGCTGAGGTCGAGGCCAAAGACGTTCGAGTGTTCGAGCAGGTTCCGCAGCCGCAGCAGGTGCTCTCGCGAGGCATTCTTGTCGAAGCTCGGCGTGACGATGGTCGCGAGCGGCTCGTGTTCGAGCGTGAGCCTCGGAAGCGTGAGCAAGTCCTCCTGAGTCCACGTGACCTGACGCACGAAGCCGCCGCACAGCCGGATCCACTGCGGCTTCGCGAGCTTCTCGAGCAGTGGTGGCCCGTGCTGCGTGAGCCAGGCGTCGAGCGCGCCACCCTGCTGCGCCTGAATCCGCTCCCCGAGGGGATCGCCGAGCCCGAGCAGTTCATCGGCGTAGACGAGCGCGGCAGAACGATCGTCCGGAGCTGCCCGAAGCGCGGCGGTGAGCTGGTCGGAAGCCACGCGCGCACCATGGCTCGAATTCCTCCTCACTTCGACAAGGCCTGAACCTCGCGTGCTACACGCGCCAGCATGTCCGAAGTGATTTCGCTGCTCCGTGACCTGGTGGCCATCGACTCGACGTCGACGAAGACGAACGTTCCCATCATCGACGCGCTCGAGCGTCGCGTGCTCGCCCTCGGCCTTCGCACCGAACGTCAGCGCTACGTCGACGACGCGGGCATCGAGAAACACAACCTGCTCGCGTTCATCGGTGAAGGCACTCCCGAGCTCGCCCTCGTCGGCCACTCAGACTGCGTGCCGTTCGACACCGCGTGGAGTGAAGCGCTCTCACTCACCGAGCGCGGTGACTTCCTCTACGGCCGCGGCGCGTGCGACACCAAGGCGTTCATTTCCTGCGCCATCACGGCCATGGGCCGCGCGAAGTCGAAGCTCAAGAAGCCCGCGATGCTCGTCTTCACCGCCGACGAAGAGCTCGGCTGCGTTGGCGCCAAGAAGCTCGTCGCGGCCGGCCTGGGAAAATCCAAACGCGCCATGGTCGGTGAGCCGACGTCGCTGCGTCCCATTCGCGCGAACAAGGGCTACTGCCTCGCCGAGGTCGACGTGCACGGGAAAGAAGGACACTCCGCGTACCCCGACACCGGAGGCTCGGCCGTCTTCCGCGCCTCCCGCCTGCTCACGAAGCTCGAGGCCTTCAGCAAGACGACGCTGCGCGAGACGACCGACCCGGCGTTCGAGCCGCCCTTCGGCACGCTCAACGTGGGCATCCTCAACGGTGGCAAGGCCAAGAACGTCATCCCCGGACTCGTGCGCTTCACGCTCGAGTGGCGACCGCTCCCGGGGCAGGACGTGAACGTGGTGCTCGACGCGCTCGAGCGCCTTCGCCTCCAGTGCGTGGCCGAAGAGCCGTCGTTCTCGATGACCGTGAAGCCGCTCCGGCTCGACCGCGGCTTCGCCACCGATCCCTCGGCCGACCTCGTCACCTTTCTCACCAGTCAGACCGGCAAGCCGGCCGACACGGTCTCGTTCGGTACCGAAGGCCCGCAGCTCGCAGCCCTCGGCGCCGTGCCCGTCGTCTTCGGCCCCGGCGACATCACCGTCGCGCATCAGACCGGCGAGCACGTGCCCACGAAGGAGCTGCTGCGCTGCGCGGAAGTCATGGAAGCCGCGCTGCTGCACTTCGCCGGCTGATCAGTCGCAGTCGAGCATCGAGTTCTTGATCACACACTTCATGTTCTCGGTGAGCTTCGCGCTGCCGGCGCCCTTGACCTTCAGCTTGCAGCCGACGTTCGAGAGCGTGGTGCTCGTGTTGCCCGAGATCGACGTGTGCGTCGTCGAGCCACCACACTCGATGTCCATCTCGTAGCTCTTCGAGTCTTCGTTGCGCAGCGTCGGGTTGAACGCGAGCGCGATGCCTGCCGCGAGAAGGGTGAAGGCCAGCGAGAGGCGAAGGGTCGACTTCATGAGGGGCTCCAGGGGTGTGAGAGGTTGCGATGGGGGAACACGCCAGCGCGTCACCACGTGAAAACTCACTGGCTGACGGCGCGCGTGAGCTGAGTATGCTGTCTCGTCCCGTGAAACTCCGGCTCCTGCTCCTCACCGTCGTCGCGTTCTGCGCCTGCCCTGCGCCCATGCAGGTCGTCGATGCAGGTCAACCGATGATGATGGAGGTCGACGCAGGCGTTCCGATTCCCTGCACGAAGCCCGAGTCGTGCCGTGACCTCGGCTTCAAGTCCGCCGTCTGCCGCGCCGGCTTCTGCAACCCCGACGTTCCCTGCGGGAGCGACTTCGAGTGCAGCCTCGGCGAACGCTGCACGAAGGGCCGCTGCGCCTTCACCGGCTGCACCAAAGACGCTGACTGTCCCACCGGCCGCTGCCTCGGCGACACGTACACCTGCGTGGAGTGCTCGACGAACGCCGACTGCCCGCGCGACCGCCCCGCCTGCGACCCGCAGCGCAACACCTGCCAGTCCTGCCGCACCGACGCCGAGTGCACCGTGCCCGGCCCTGCGCGGTGCGGCCCGTCGGGCGCGTGCGTTCACTGCCTCTCGAGCAACGACTGCCCCAACGGCCTCACCTGCAGCGGCACGGTCTGCGTCGGCGCGAAGAAGGGCGACCCCTGCCCCATGGGCACCGCGTGCGGCGCGAACCTGTCGTGCGTGACGTTGAACGGCGCTCCGGTGTGTCTGCCGTCGTGCAACCTGTACCAGCCGATGTGCGAGATGGGAGAGATCTGCTTCCGCCTCACCTACGCGAGCTCGAGCTCACTCGTCTTCGAGTCCCAGGGCCCCATCGGCGTCTGCTTCCGCAACCAGGTCGGGCTGCGCGGCCCACGCGAGCTGTGTCAGCGCAACGACATGGGCGGCAGCAACTGCCAGCCGAACCTGCAGTGCGTGCCCGAGACCGCGTCGACCTCGTTGTGCCGCACCTACTGCAACCCGCTCATCTCGGGCGGCTGCGTCGGCACCGAGAAGTGCGTCAGCTTCCCCGGAGACTTCAACGGTCGCCGCTACGGCCTCTGCCTGCCGGACACTGGCTTCGGCACCTCGTGTCTGCGTGACGACCAGTGCCGCACGAACCTCTCGTGTCAGCCGTACGACGACCCGAGCTCGACCAGCGACATCTCGAACATCTGCCAGTTCAACGTGGGTACCTCGCCAGGCCTCGCGCCGTGCGCGCCGCGCGTGTTGCCCGACGCTGGCGTCATTCCCGCCGACGTTCAGTGCCGCAGCGGCGCGTGCCGTGGCGACCCGCTCGCGCTCAGCTCGCCCAACTACTTCTGCTACGCCGCGTGCGACCAGGACTCGGACTGCACCGTGGGTGGCCGCACCGGCATCTGCGACGGCACGTTCAGCTTCACCACGCCGTTCGGCACCAGCGGCTCGGTGAAGGGCTGCCGGCCTGCGTGCGACACCGAGTCACAGTGCACCAGCTACGACGCGGGCGTGACGTGCCGCGTGCGGCTGCTGTCGAGCGCGACGGAGCCGAAGCTGAGCGCCACCTGCGCTCCCGCCACCGGCCAGTTGCGCAGCGGCGAGGTGTGTACCTCCTCGGTCCAGTGCCGCAGCGGGTTCTGCCAGCTCGACGACTCGCGTGGCTCGCGGCGCCTGGGCGTCTGCGCCGAACCGTGCACCCGCACCCAGGACTGCACGAGTTCGCCCGATGGTGGGGTCTTCGGTTCGCTCGAGTGTCTGCCCGTCTCGGTGCTCGCGTCCCGTGGCTTCGATGGCGTCGCCAACACGTCTGACGACCGGCTGCTCCAGCGCGCGCTCTGCACCGGCCGTGACTGCACCACCAACGCCAGCTGTGACGGTGATGGCGGAGTCGTCTGCGCGCCGATGGTCGAGCCCGCCGGAGCGACTCCTGTCTCGCTGCGCTGCCAGGCCAGGGGCATCGGCCTCAAGCAGGCCGGCCAGTCGTGCTTCGGCGACACCGAGTGCATGAGCGGGGTGTGTGGAACGCTGCAGAGCCCGTCGATGGGCTCGGGCAGCATGTGTTTCGAGGCCTGCCGTCCGACGTCCACCTGTCCGGCCACGACGACCTGCCGCGTCGGCGGAATGCGCATCACGACGATGCGTGGCTCGGTGAACGTCGATTCGTGCGCGCCGTGAGTGGGGAGGACGTGATGTCGCGGGTGAAGAAGTCGAAGGCCACGAAGAAGAAGACCGTCGTGAAGAAGAAGAACGTCGCCGCTCCTTCGACTCAAGAGGGTGACGTCTACGGCGCCGCTGGTGGAATGCCCTTCGCCTCGCAGGCCGTGCTGGGCGACCGCTCGTTCTCGCGTCACGCCGCACAGGAGCTGTCGTGGGCCGAGTTCGATCGCCAGGTGCAGGACCTCGCGCGCAAGGCAGTGGGCTTCAAGCCCGAAGCCGTCGTCGGCATCGCGCACGGTGGCGTCTTCGTCGGTGGCGCCGTGGCGAGCGCGCTCAAGGTCGAGTTCTTTCCCGTGCGCCTCACCCGCCGCAGCCGTGACAGCGAGACGCGCCTTCCCGCAGGGCTCTCGGACGACATGCCGAAGGAGCTCGCGCGCAAACGCGTGCTCGTCGTCGACGACATCTGCTCGTCGGGTGACAGCCTCGAGATGGCCACGCGGCTGGCGAAGTCTGCCGGCGCCGCGAAGGTGAAGACGGCCGCGCTCGTCACCCGGCCGAAGGGCGCTCGGCCCGACTTCTCCGCGTTCACCACCGACACATTCTTCGTCTTTCCGTGGGACTATCAGGCCGTCGTCGAAGACGAGCGCTTCGAGACGCAGAAGCCCGTGAAGGCCGCGAAGGCGAAGAAGTCTCGCAACGGCGGTGGTGGAGACGCCGGCGGCGACGACGTCGTGCTCGGGGTGTGAAGTGATCGTCGGCACCGCCGGTCACGTCGACCACGGCAAGACCTCGCTGGTGAAGGCGCTGACGGGCATCGACACCGATCGCCTGCCCGAAGAGAAGAAGCGCGGCATCACGCTCGAGCTCGGCTTCGCGCACCTGGACCTGCCGGGTGGACGGCGGCTCGGCGTCGTCGACGTGCCTGGCCACGAGCGCTTCGTGAAGGCGATGACGGCCGGCGCTGGAGGCATCGACCTCGCGCTCCTCGTGGTGGCGGCCGACGAAGGGGTGATGCCGCAGACGAGAGAGCACGTCGACATCTGCTCGTTGCTGGGCGTGCGTCGCGGGGTGCTGGTGGTGACGAAGGCCGACCTGCTGCCGGGGCTCGGTGACGGCTGGCTCGAGCTGCTCGACGCCGAGCTGCGCAGCCTCACCCAGGGCACGTTCCTCGAGGGCGCTCCGCTCGTCACCGTGAGCGCGAGGTCGGGTGAAGGGCTCGACGGGCTGAAGGCGCAGATTTGGCAGCAGGTCGCCGCGCTCGAAGCCGACGGCGCCGCGCGCACCGCCGATGGGCCGCTCTTTCTTCCCATCGATCGCGCCTTCACCATCAAGGGCTTCGGCTGCGTCGTCACCGGAACACTCCTCTCGGGGAAGCTCACGCTCGCTGACGAGGTCTCATTGGAGCCCGGAATTTCCGGTCCGTTGCGACTTCGTGGACTGCAGCAACACGGCAAGCCCGTCGATCGCGCCGTGGCGGGAGAGCGCGTCGCGGTGAACCTCGTCGGCGTCGAGACGAACGACGTGCGGCGCGGCATGGCGTTGGTGCGCTCGAGCGAACTCACCGCGGCGCGCGTGTTGGATGTCGAGCTCACCTTGCTGGCCTCGGTCGAGTCACCGCTCCCTCGTCGTTCGCGGCAGCTCGTCACCGTGGGCACCGAGCAGGTCGAAGCGGTGGTGAAGCTGCTCGACGTCGACGCGCTCCGGCCGGGAGAGTCGTGTTTCGCGCAGCTGCGCCTCGCCCAGCCCGTCGCCGCGATGCCGCAGCTGCGCATCATTCTTCGAGGCACCAAAGCCATCGCCGGCCGCGGCGCGACGCTGGGTGGTGGCCGCGTGCTCGCGCTCGACCCGCCACGACGCCGAAAGGGTGCTGCGACCGCGCTGTCAGAGTTCTCGACCGCCGACCTCGACGCGCGCCTCTCGTGGCTCACCACGCAGGCTGGCTATCAGGGCCTCACCGAGAAGGAGCTGTTCGCCCGCGCCTCCGCCGCGCAGAAGGAGCTGGCGAAGGCGCTCGAGGTGGGTGCGGCGCGTGGCCGGCTCGTGCTCGTCGACAAGGAGGCGCGTCGCTTCCTCTCGGGCTCCGTCGTCTCGGCGTTGCAGCAGCGCGTGCTCGTCTCGCTCGACCGTTTTCATCAGGAGCGCCCTGAAGCCGACGGCGTGCCGAGAGAAGAGCTGCGTCAGCGCCTCGGCGTGCCGCACGACAAGACGTTCTCGCGCGTGCTCACGCCGCTCCTCGAGGCGAAGTCGGTCGAGGCCGACAAAGAGCTGCTCCGGCTTCCCGGCCGCGGCCGCACCTTCACCGAAGCCGCGAACACGCTCCGCGCCGAGGTGATGAAGGCGCTGACCTCGTCTGCGCTGCAGCCGCCCATCGTCACCGACCTCGCGTCGCGGCTGCGCACCCCCGAGCCTCGGCTGCTCGAGGTGCTCAACACGCTCGCGGCGCAGGGCCTCGTGGTGCGCGCGGGTGAGCTCTTCTTCGACGCACAGGCCATCGCCACGCTCGAGCAGAAGCTCATCGCCTTCCTCGGCGAGCACGGCTCCATCTCGACGCAGCAGTTCAAGGAGCTCACCGGCCTCTCGCGCAAGTTCCTCATTCCGCTCGCCGAGTCGTTCGACGCGCGCAAGGTGACCCTGCGGGTCGGCGAGAACCGCGTGCTGAGAGGAAAGTCGTCATGAGAGTCATCGGGTTGCTGCTTCTTGCAGCGTGCATCACCGATGAAGCCGCGCGTCGGCCCGCCAGCACCGAGGTCGAAGGGCTCATTCGCCAGCGCGCGCGGTCGTGTGGTGGCACCTTCGTCATGGCCCTCGCCACCAGCCCGGTCGCTGGAGCCCGCTTCTCGATTCACGCCGGCGGCACCATCGACGGCCCCGAGGTGGCCAGCGTCGTCACCTCCGACGAGGGCGCCTTCCGCGCGACTCTGCCGCCCGGCCTCTACTGCTTCGCCGACACGACCGATCCCTCCGCTGCGCCAACCTGTACCGCGCTGCTCCAGTACGACCCGAAGGTCGAGCCGGTGCCCATCGTGATGCTCCCCGCCGTGAAGTGCCGCTGAAAGAGCGTCTGGCGCGCTGGAACTCGTCTGCGGCCTGAGGGAACGTTCGCCCATGCGTCAGGTGAAGCTCCTCCTCTGCGCCATCGCGGCCAGCGTCTCGTCCTGCAGTACGCCACCCGTGACGGGCTCGGCGCTGCGCGTCGCCATCAACCTGGAAGACGGCATCAAGTCGACCTGCGTCGCGCTCGAGGTGAAGGACACCGCGGGAAAGCTGGAGAAGACCAGCCGGGGCGCACGCACGCAGGGCCGCATGGTGCTCTCGGCCGCCATCTTCCGTGACGACCTGCCCGAGACGGTCGCGCTGCAGGCCATCGGCTTCAGCGACATCGACTGCACCATGAGGACGGTGCCCGCCGAGGCCTCCGAGAGCATCACCGAAGCGTTCCCTGCGACGAGCCTGCGCGACGTGAAGGTGACCTTGAAGCGCGCGCCTTCGATGAGCATCGACGTCGACAACGACGGCTCGCCCGAAGGCACCGACTGCGACGACCGTGACCCGCAGCGCAAGCCGGGCCTCGCCGAGGTCTGCACCGACGGCAAGGACAACGACTGCAATGACTTCTCCGACTGCGGAGACCCGATGTGCACGGGCAAGCAGTGCAAGGCGCCGAGCTCCATCTGCGCGGGCTCGGGGAAGTGCACCGAGACCAACTGTGCCGACGGCATCGACGAGGACCAGGACGGCACGCGCGACTGTGCCGACGACGAGTGTGCGGGGAAGAGCTGCGCCAACGGCGGCACCTGCGCCTCGGGAACCTGCGGCAATGCCATGAACGAGACGGGCCTGTGCGCCGACGACGTCGACAACGACGGCGACGGGCGGAAGGACTGCGCCGACAGCGACTGCAACCTGCAGGCGTGCAGCGATGGGCTCGCGTGCAACGTGCAGGAGGTCTGCACCAACGGGCTCTGCGGCGGCGGCATGGCGGCCAGCTGCCCCGCCTCGACGAACTCGTGCGCCTCGAGCGTCGGTTCGTGTCGCGAGCCTGATGGTGGCTGCTTCTACGCGCCGCTCCCGGACGACGCTGGCTGCAACGACGGCTACCTCTGCACGGTGAACGACGCGTGTGACGGAGACGGAGGCTGCGCAGGAACACCGCTCGCCTGCACTGCACCACCGCCTGGAGACTGCTGGGAGGCGAGTGGCCGCTGTGAAGAGCTGCGTGACGGCGGCTGCTTCTACGACATCGCGGTGGGGCGCCTCTCGTGCGCCGACAGCGACCCATGCACGGTGAACGACGCCTGCCTCGAAGACGGTGGTTGTCTCGGCGCGCCCCTCGATTGCAGCAACGCGACGTCGCCGAACGAGTGCCAGGTCTCGATGAACCAGTGCATCGCCGGAGCCTGCGCCTTCATGAACCGCACCGGCGCCTGCGATGGCGGCACGTGTCAGGCGGGCGCGTGTTCGCCCGACGTCGTCGACGCAGGCCTCGATGCAGGCGTCGACGCGGGCTCTGGTTTCGATGCTGGCGCGGCTGCCGACGCAGGAGTCATGACGGTCGACGCGGGGGTCGATGCAGGCAGCCCCGTGGACGCCGGGCTCACCTTCATTCCGCCTTCGAACGTTCCCCTCCCGACCATCGAGGGCGCGGCGACGGTGGCGCACCTCGAGTTCACCTGCAACGCGACGCTGACGCTCAACCCTCCGGGCTATCGCGACAATCTGGGTTGCACCGAGCCCACGTTGCCCACGCCGGTGCTGGTGCCACAGAGCAATGGGCCGACGCTCGTCGTCTACGTCGTCGACCGGCTGACCATCGCCTCGGGCGTCACTCTGCGGGTGGTGAAGGGCGGCTCGGGCAGCATCGGAGATCGCGCGCTCATGTTCGCGGTGAAGGGCGACGCACAGATCAACGGCACCATCGACGTCAGCGCGAGCGAAGGGTTCGTTGGCTTCAGCTACATCATCGAGTCAGGGCCCGGCGGCCAGGGCTCGTTCTGTCCCGCGTCGACGCCGGGTATCGGCAACGCAGACAAGTCCGGCGGTGGGCAGGGCGGCGGCTTCGGGCTGGTCGGCAACAATGGAGGCGATGGTGCCGACAACGGCGGCGCAGGGGCGCCAGGGCTCGCGGCCAGTGGCTCGGCGTCGCTCGTTCCCCTTCGTGGCGGTTGCCCAGGCTCTCGAGGAGGAAAGGGCGCGAGTGACAGGTACGGTCGCGCAGGCGGCGCGCTGCAGCTCTGGGTTCGCGGCCAGCTCTCGCTCAACGGCGCGCTGGTGGCTTCGGGCGGGCGTGGCTTTTCCGCACAGGTGACGGGCGGTGGCGGAGGTGGCGGCGGCTCAGGCGGAGGCCTGCTCATCGAGGCCACCACCCTCTCGATCGGCTCCAGCGCCATCATCGCGGCGAACGGCGGCAGCGGCGCCGAGGGCTCGGGCTCGTGGCTCGGCGGCATCGGTCGCGACGGCCAGTATGGAACGGTGGGCGTGACGCCGGCTCCCGGCGGCAGTGGTGGAAACACCTGCGGTGGCTTTGGTGGCCGTGGTGGTGCGCGCAATGGCAACCCGACAGACGGCCAGGAGGGCGGCGTCGAGAACAACTGCAACACCTCGAACCTGGGCGGTGGTGGCGGCGGAGGCGGAGGGGTCGGCCGCGTGCGCATCAACGCGCTCAACGCCTGCACCATCGCGTCGGGTGCGCGCATCAGCCCGCAGGCGACGTCGAACCGAGCCGGCTGCAGCCCGTAACCGCAGCAGGACTGACGACCCGGTTACGGAACCTGGACCGGCGAGGTTCGATTCATCGTCGTTCCGTCGCCCAACCGTGAGCTCGTGTTCGAGCCCCAGCACCAGCGCGTGTCGTCGGTGCGAGTCGCGCATGAGAAATCGTCGCCGACACTGACCTGCGCCCAGGTCGTGAGCGCGCCGACCTGCGTCGGCACCCGTCGGTTCGTCGTGGTGCCATCACCGAGCTGGCCAGAGCCGTTCGCGCCACAGCACCAGAGCGTCCCGTCGGTGCGGGTTGCGCAGGTGTGGGTGAAGCCGCCGCTGACGCTCCGCCAGGTGGTCGTGGTGCCGGCCTGGACTGGTGCCAGGCGGTCGGTGGCAGAGCCATCGCAGAGCGCTCCGAACGGGTTGTCGCCCCAGCACCAGAGCGTGCCATCAGTGCGGGTCGCGCAGGAGTGGAAGGCGCCTGTGCCGACCGAGGCCCAGGTCGTTCCAGGGAGCTGGGCCGGGGCCGTCTGCGTCTGCTCGTTTCCCAGCCCGAGTCGACCCGAGGTGCCGAGGCCCCAGCACCACAGCGTGCCGTCGGTGCGCGTGGCGCAGGTGTGGAAGTTGCCGCAGCTGACCTGAGACCACGAGGTGGCGGTACCGACCTGCGCGGGCGTGGGGCTGAAGCTGGTGGTGCCGAGGCCGAGCTGGCCGTCGCCGTTGCGGCCCCAGCACCAGAGCGTGCCATCCGTTCGAACGGCGCAGGTGTGGCCCGTCGACGCTGACAGTGAACGCCACGTGGTGCCGGTGCCGATGCGAAGTGGTGACGTGGCCTGGGCGACGGCGTTGCTGCCGAGCTTGCCGTCCACGTTGCTGCCCCAGCACCACAGGCTGCCGTCGCGCTGAAGGCCACACGCGTGCGTTGCTCCCGGCGCAACGAGGGCCCACGCGGTGGCGCTGCCGACCTGCGCGGGCGTGGGCTGATCGTTCATGGCGCCAAGGCCCAGCTGCCCCTGTGAGCCCTCGCCCCAACACCACAAGCTCCCGTCGCTGCGCACTGCGCACGCAGGGCCGTCTCCGGCAGAGAGGGAGCTGGGCTGACAGCCGCCGACGTGACAGCGGCCGCCCGTGCACGACTCACCTTCGGGACCAGGCGAATAGAGGCACTGGCCAGTCGCAGGTGTGCAGACGCCAGGTCCCCGCTCGCACGAGCTGGGCAGCGTGCAGACCCGGCGGTTGGCGCCACGGCACGTACCGGCGCTGCAAGTGTCGGTCTGCGTGCAGGCGTCTTGATCGTCGCACGTGGCGCCATCGGGTTTCGTCGGGTTCGAGCAAAGGCCGGTCGACGGGTCGCACAGACCGACATCGTGGCATGCGTCGCTCGCCTGGCAGACGACTGTGGCGCAACGGCTCTGGGCACCACCGGCGGCGCCTCCAGATGTCGCGCCTCCGCCCGTGACGCCGCCCGCCGAAGCTCCGCCAGCGTCGCCCCCAGCCGTGCCTGCGGCCACTCCCCCCGCTGCTCCGCTCACGCACGACCCGGCACGGCACGTCTGCCCTGAGACGCAGACGTCGCAGTTCCGGGCGTTGGCGCCACAGGACTCGAGGCTCGTTCCAGGGACGCACTGGCCGGACGAGGCGCAGCACCCGAAGCACGGGCCGCAGGTGCCCATCGGGGCGGTGTTCGAAGAGCACGCGGACAGCAGCAGGCAGATGCCGAGGTGCGAGGTTCTCATCCCCGGCAACCTACCTGGCCACAGTTTGCTCGTTCATGGCGTCACCACTGGCACAAGCCAGTGATGCCGCTTTGCATCACGGCGTCCAACCCGACGCCGGCCCGAAACGGACTCAGCTTCGGCGTCGCGCCCGAAGCAACAGGGCGAGCACCGGCACCAGCGCCATCGGAGCCGAGGAGCAGCCAACGGGTGCGAGCGGGCCTTCCCACTGCGCTCCAGCGTCGAGGGTGATGGCCGCCATCGGCATGCAGACGTTCACGACCCCGAAGCGGCAGCGGGTTCCAGCGAGACACTGCGCCTGCGAGCTGCACGTGCGCAGACAGCGCCGCTCGTTCGAGACGTCGTTGCACACCGTGCCGGTCGCGCACTTCACCGCGCTGGAACACAGCGCTCCTTCGGCGGCCACCGGCAGTTGCTTCAGAATGCACACCGAGCGCGCGCCATCGCACGTCATCGTCTCGGGACACGCCTGCGACGCGGAGCAGGGCTGCGAGCAGTAGCGGATGGGGTTCTGTGGGTCGGTGATGCACGCGCCGCCAGCGCACTGCCCAGCGCTCAGACACGGCTCGGCGTCGGCGATGCAGTCTCCATCACCCAGCGGGCACGCAGAGCGAGGCATGCAGACGCCATCGACGCGGCACTCGCCCGGGCAGTCGGGGTCGTCACCCTCGGCGCACCACGCCGTGCACACGCCATCGGAGCCACAGCGGCAGTCGGGGTCTTCGATCTCGCAGGAAGCGACGCACCGGCCATCACGCGCGCAGTCGGGGCCTTCGTTCTCGACGAGCCAGCGCTCGACGAAGCGCCGGTAGGGCGCCAGCAGCACCGACGACGACACGCCCGCGCCGCAGTCGGTGGTGATGAAGCTGTGCACCGCCACGAGGCGTTCTCCACCGTCGGTGGGGACGAAGGCCGCGCCGCCCGAGTCTCCGAAGCAGATGCCTTTGCCGAGGTCGCCAGACACCAGCACCATGCCCTGCGTTCGATTGACGACGGCGCCGACGACGGCGGTGCTGACGGCGCGGCGTTCTCCTGGAGGCGACTGCTCCGAGCGCCCGTAGCCCACGTGCCGCACCGGCGATTGAATGGCAGGCGAGGGGCCCCACCAGGCCCACGGCTTCGGGGTCACGCCCGGTTCGCGGTCGAGGAGCAGCAACGCGAGGTCGGCTACGCCTCCGTCAGTGGCTTGCGCATAGGTCAGCCGCTTCACGATGCCGTACACGCCGCCGTCCCAGCCGTCGGCCCGTGCAGGGTTCAAGGCGAGGCGCAGCCCGGAGCCCACGCAGTGCGCCGCCGTCACCAGCGTTCGGGGCGCGATGAGCGTCGCGCTGCAGATGCCCGCGTCGTTCTCGAGGAAGAAGACCTGCGCTTCGGTGGGCGCGGGCTCTCCGCCGACGATCGCGTCGCGTCGTGTGCCCGGCGGCAGGTCGGTGCTGCAGGCAGCCAACAGCAGGATGAAGGAGGCCCGGAGCACCTTCCCGAGTCTCGCTCACCACTCTCACGACATCCACCCGGTGGCGTGCTCAGGTCCGCGGCGACATGCGATTGCTCTCGACCCTCATTCTCCTCCTTTCCTGGAACGCCATGGCCGCGCTGACGACGAAGAAGGTCTCGTGGGAACTCGACGGTGCGCCGTACGAGGGCGTGCTCATCTCGGACGACAAAGGCCCCGCGCGGCCCGGCCTGGTGATGGTGCCCAACTGGCTCGGCGTGACGGACGAGGCGGTGAAGCAGGGCGAGCTCGTCGCGGCCCGCGGCTACGTGGTGCTGGTGGCCGACGTGTACGGCACGAAGAACCGCCCGAAGAATCGTGACGAGGCCGGCAAGTCGGCTGGAGCGCTCAAAGGTGACCGCGCGGCGCTGCGGCTGCGCATGACGAAGGCGCTCGAGGTGTTGCTCGCGCAGAAGAACGTGAAGCTCGACACAACGAAGGTTGGCGCCATCGGCTTCTGCTTCGGAGGCACCGCCGCGCTCGAGCTGGCCCGCACCGGCGCGAAGCTCGGCGCCGTCGTCTCGTTCCACGGAGGGCTCTCGTCACCCACGCCCGATGACGCATCGAAGATTCAGGGCAAGGTGCTCGCGCTGCATGGTGCCGATGATCCGTCGGTTCCGCCCGATGAGGTCGCGGCGTTCGAGACCGAGATGCGCGCGGCGAAGATCGACTGGCAGCTCGTGTCGTTCGGCGGCACGGTGCACAGCTTCACGGACCCGGGCGCGAACATGCCGGGCCGCGCGATGTACAACCCGGTCGTCGCCGCGCGCGCCTACTCGATGATGGATGCGCTCTTCACCGAGGTCTTCGCGCCGAAGAAGTGACGTCTCCGGCTTTCGATTTGCGAATTCTGGAAACGCGGAGCGCGAGGTCAGTCCAGGAACTGAGGCGCGTTGACTCGTGCCGAATTGCACGTTGTCTTGCGGCATGCGCTTCGTTCTCGTTCTCGCCGTTGCTGCCGTGGCGTCATGTGGTCCCCTCACGCCGTTGCCCCGTGACGCCGGCTCGCCGCCAGTCCTCTTACTTGGAGGCGGGTTCTCCAATTCGGGCGGCGGAACTGCCGCGACCGCTGGTGGAATGACTGCTGGTGGAACGACTGCTGGTGGAACGACCGCTGGTGGAACGACCGCCGGTGGAACGACTGCCGGTGGAACGACCGCTGGTGGAACGACCGCTGGTGGAACGACCGCTGGTGGAACGACCGCTGGTGGAACGACCGCTGGTGGAACGACCGCTGGTGGAACGACCGCTGGTGGAACGACTGCTGGTGGAACGACCGCTGGTGGAACGACCGCTGGTGGAACGACCGCTGGTGGAACGACCGCTGGTGGTGCTCCAGGCGGAGGAGCCGCGGGCGGAGCTTCATGCCCTCCAGGAATGGCCCTCATGCCAGCGGGAACCTTCGTCATGGGCAGTCGAACGACGGCCGACGGAGGCGCAGACCTCGTGACGGTCGCGCCGTACTGCATCGACTTCACCGAAGTGACCGTTCGCGCCTTCCACGCGAGCGATGCCGGTGCCGCTCCGACGCCGGTGTCCTCGTGCAATGGCAACCAACCAACGCGACAGCTCCACCCCGTCAACTGCGTCGACTGGTTCCAGGCGCTCCGCTACTGCACGGTAATCGGCAAGCGGCTCCCGACCGAGGAGGAGTTCGAGTGGGCGGCCAGAGGGACGACCGCCAACACGCTCTACCCGTGGGGCAACGTGTCGCCCTCCTCGACTCAGGTCTGCTGGTCCCGGCAGCCCGCGGCAGGCACGTGTGAAGCAGGCCTCTCGACGCTGGGGCGCTCTCCGCAGGGCATCGACGACCTTGCGGGCAACGTCTGGGAATGGACCAGCTCGTGCTCCGATTCGCTCTGCGCCAATCGAGTGGCGCGCGGCGGGAGCTGGTTCACCAGCAGCGACGTGTTCCTCAGAGCCAGCTACCGCGACGTGCGCGTGGCGACCGTTCAGAGCGATGTCTACGGCCTTCGGTGCGCCCTCACGCCCTGAGCGGCCTCACGCTCGCCGTTCGCTGTCGAGCGCCTTCATCTGATCAGCTCCGTACCGGGTGCCGACGACGCTCTCGGGAGTCACGGCCTGCTCGATGGCGAGCAGCTCAGCGGGGCTGAGCTCGAGCGTGAGTGCGCCCAGCGCATCGGCCAGCTGCACGCGGGTGCGCGCACCGATGACAGGCACCAGGTCGCTGCCACGCGAGAGCACCCACGCAATGGCGAGCTGCGCCGGGCTCACCTTTCGCGCTGCGGCGAGGGCAGCGAGCGACTGCTGGGCCTTCTCGTTCGCCGTTGCGTTCTCGGGGCTGAAGCGAGGCAGCCAGGCCCGGAAGTCCGTCGGGCCCCTCGGCTTCGAGCCCGTGAAGAGCCCGCGCGAGAGCACCCCGTAGGCCGTGACCCCGACCCCGAGCGCCCGCAGCGCCGGCAGCTGTGCGTCGAGGCCCCGGCTCGCCAGTGAGTACTCGAGCTGCACGTCGACGATGGGGTGCACCGCCTGCGCGCGCTTCACCGTCTCGGGGTTCACCTCGGACAAGCCGATGTGTCGCACGAACCCGGCCTTCACCATCTCGGCGATGGCGCCGACGGTGTCTTCGATGGGCACCGCCGGGTCGAGCCGGCCTGGGCGGTAGATGTCGATGACGTCGGTGCCGAGGCGGTCGAGGCTGTAGGCGAGCGAGTTCTTCACCGCGACCGGGCGGCCGTCGAAGCCAGTCCAGCCGCCACCCGGAGCCCTCAGCGCTCCGAACTTCACGCTCAGCAGCACCTCCTTGCGGCGTGCGCCGAGCGCCCGTGACAGCAGCCGCTCGTTGTGGCCGATGCCGTAGAAGTCACCGGTATCGAAGAGCGTGATGCCGGCGTCGAGCGCGGCGTGAATCGTGGCAAGGCTCTCGGCCTCGTCCGTCGGGCCGTACATCGCCGACATGCCCATGCAGCCGAGCGCGAGGGGAAAGACGGTGGGACCGGTACGACCGAGCTGCCGAGTGGTGGTGGACATGGCGTTCTCCTGGGGTGGTTCGACAGCGAGAGGTGTATTGCTGCACGGGAGCCGAATAAACAGCGCGCTGCTGGCAACACCATTCGGAGAACCTGAACAATGGACCTCATTCGCTCCATGCACGCCTTCACCCGCGTCGCCCGGTTGGGCGGCTTCACGCCTGCCGCCAGAGCGCTCGACGTCTCGAACGCCACCGTCACCGCGCTGGTGCAGCAGCTCGAAGCGCACCTGGGCGTCGAGCTGTTCCATCGCACCACCCGGCGCGTGACGCTGACGACCGATGGCGCCGCCGCCCTCGAGCGTGTCGAGCGGGTGCTGCAAGACGTACAGGAGCTTCAAGACGGCGTGCGAGGCGCCACGCGCGCGGCGAAGGGCCGGGTTCGCGTCGACGTACCAGCCTCGTTCGGCCGGCACATTCTCGCTCCCGCCCTGCCGCGGTTCTTCGCGAAGTACCCCGGCATTCAGCTCGACCTGGGCAGCAGCGACCGGCCCGTCGACCTGTTACGCGAGGGCGTCGACTGCGTGGTGCGAGGTGGGCCGGCGTTCGACGAGTCGCTGGTGGCGAAGAAGCTGAAGACGCTGCCCGTCGTCACCTGCGCCGCGCCAGCCTACCTGCGTCGTCACGGCACCCCGAAGACGCCGAGCGAGCTGTCGAAGCACCGGGCGGTGAACTTCTTCTCGCCGCGCTCGGGAGAGGTCTTCGCGTTCGACTTCGCGCGGAATGGTGAAGCGCTCGAGGTGCCCGTCGCGCACGTGGTGGCCTGCAACGACTCCGACACCATGCTGGCCTGCGGCGTGGCAGGGCTGGGGCTGCTGCAGACGCCGAGGTCAGCGCACGTCGACGCGTTACTCAGAACGAAGCAGTTGGTGCGTGTGCTGCCGGAGTGGGACTCCGGCACCTTGCCGCTGCTCGTCCTGTACCCGCCGACCCGGCACCTGAGCGCACGCGTTCGCGCCTTCGTCGACTGGCTGGTCGCGGCGGCGCTGTGACGCGCTTCAGGCGAGCGTCACGTTGCGCAGCTTGGCGAAG
>CALRPN020000021.1:0-165490 GCA_943370055.1 Archangium gephyra | reverse complement strand
TGAGGCTCTTGTCGAAGTCCATGAACCGGGTGCTTACCGCTCCCGGCGCAGAGGCAGCAGTTCAAACGACAACGCGAGCATCGTGGGGAAGCGGCCGGCCTTCTCGGGAATCGCGGCGAGCGAGGCATCGGAGAAGCCCTGTGTGGCGACGACGACGACGACCGGCTCTTCCTGTTCGTTGCGGCCCGGGCCGACGCGCAGAATGCCTGCCTTGCCGAAGAGCCGGGAGATGACCTCTTCGACGGCGGCGGCGAGCTCGGGGTCGTCCTGATCCTCCGAGTGGCCTTCGCGATCCCAATCTTCTTTGAGGAGCACGCCGCGCTCTTTGGCTTCACGAAGCAGCGCGAACGCGTCGGGCGGGCGCTCGGGGCGAAGAATGGAGCCGCCCAGCTTGCTCTGCACGGTGCCGACGGCGCTGAGCGCGCTGTAACTGGCGGAGTTGATGCTCGTGGCGCGCGGATCGTTCTTCTCGAAGCCGTCGCGCACTGACTTCTTGAGTGCTGGCTGCTGCGAGGTCTGCGCCTTCGTCTGGGTTGGAGCGGGTTGCTGCGGTTTCTGGCCCTGCTTCTGCGCGCCCTTCGGAGAGAACATGCGGGCGAAGAACCCGCTCGGCTTCTCTTCCTTCTCGGCCTGCTCGCGTGCTTCCGCGTGGGCCTCTTTCGCTTCCTTCGCGCCGTCCTGTTCGGAGTGCGCGAGCGCGTGGGCGAGGGCCTCCATGCTGTGGGCGCCCGTCTCTTCAGCGGCCTTCTGCGCCTCTGACGTCGACTCGGCGTGCAGCGAGTCTTCGGAGTGGCCGCTCTTGAGCTTCTGCTCCTTCGGGACCTGTGGCTTCGGGAGCGTGCGACGCACGCGTGCCTGGGCAGTCGCTTGCTGAGGTGCCCGGGTGGGCACGCGCGAGGGAGGTACACGGGTCACGGTGGGGCTATGGTAGCGCACCTTCCATGGCTGACTACGCCAAGCGTGACTACGGCCGATGCCCGTGCGGGGGCGCCTATGACAACCGTTCGGTCGAGGTGCGCCTCACCGTCAACGGCAAGGTCGTGGTGCTCACCGACGTGCCGCAGGGCGCGTGCCCGAACTGCGGGTCGCGTGTGTACAAGGCCGAGGTGCTCGAGCGCATCGAGACGCTGATGAAGGGCGCACGGGTGAAGAAGGCGATGTGACCGCTACAGCTGGCTGCACAGCACACAAACGGCGCAACGCCGGGCACGGTGCGGCGGGCAGTCACCAAACAACAACGCGAGTCGAATCCGGAAGAAGAGGGGCTCGAGCAGAACTACTCGACTCAAGTCCCGAAACCAGCGGATACCGGAGCACCAAGATGCGAGTTCGCGTACTGCAAAGACGCGCCTGAAGAAACTCGACGAATCGTCGTTCGCCACTGAAATCCAAGCCCGCGTCGTCCGCGATAACCACGCCAGACGTCATACCCAGTTCGAGGTCGAGGATCTTCAGATCAGTATACCCTAAAGAACTGATTCCGAAGTCAGGCCGCAAACCGCATTCTCTGCAAGCTCGCCGAACATCCTCCAAGCCTCTTCCAGTGACCTTCGCAACTACCCTGTCGACTCGGCTGCCAAGCAAACGCTCCAATGCTCTGCCCTTCCGAAACACCACCCTGTCAGCCACATATAAAGGAAGGCTCAACTCCGATCCTCTAGCTCGAACCGCCTGCAAAAAGCTGGAGTGGTCCTCGGACGACCAGCCAACCGGAAGGAAGAGTTCGACCCCCACCCCTGGCTTCAGCGCAAAGCCCGGAACAAGAAACCGACCCGCTCTTACTTGAGCGAAACTTGCCATGCTAAAATCCTAACCAGTTTCGAAATGCACCGTACCAATCCAACGAGGGGACGCTGATGAAGGGCGCCCGGGTGAAGAAGGCGATGTGACAGTACCGAGCTCATTCTGCGGAGCCATCAAGCATCACGTCATCGTCGGCTGCAGTGCCGTCATCGCTGATTCCAGGAACGCTCGCGCCGCAATCCCCACGGCGAGATTCTCGTTACGCGCCATCCGCTCAAAGAACGCCTGCTCTACGACTGCGGTGTCGAGCACGAGGCCCAAGGAACGCGCAACGACGATCGCGTCACCAACCAACCGGCCCTCGCTCTTCGCCATCTCCAAGCCTGCTGGCCGGCTCGACGATTCTGGCGAATAGGCTGCGGTCACAACGACAAGAGCAGGATGGCCCTGCGGACGTGGCTCACGAACGCGAAGAACGACTGCGTGAGGCCGAGGTCTAACGCCGGGGGCAAGGTAGGATGCCGCCATCCAGTCGAGCACGATGGCATCAGCACCGGCCTCGCGCAGGGCACGGCAGCCTTTCACGTCGTTGTTCAGATAGTCACCGCGCTCAGCCCCCACGACCACCCACAGAACTCGACGACCTAAGGATGGGTGTACTTGCCTCACGCGCGACGCTCCGACGTGATGATGCGTGGTCGGCGCACGAACCTACGCGAAGGCGATGTGACGTGCGCAGCAAGGGAAACCACCTGCGCAACGCGATGACGTGACCACGCGATTTCCATCGGTTGCGAGGGTCGAAGGGCTGCAACCTGTCTCGGGCATGAGCTCGATGAACGGCGCAGTGATCGGCGTGACGGTGGCGGTGAACGGCCTGGGCATGCTGTGCGCCGCGGGAGATCGCAGCTGGGGCGCGCTCGCCGTGATGATGCTGCTGCCTGTCGCGAACCTGGTGCTGGCGATCGTCTTCAGCGGCATCGGTGCAACGCAGCGGGAGACTCCCGGCTTCTCGATGTCCGAACACCTCGCGGTGTCGTGGCTGGTTCCCATCGGCGCGACCATCTTCAGTTTGGCGTCGATCGCCTCGATGGGTCTGCACGGGTGCTGAGGGGTTTCCGCAACGCCACCCGAGTGGAAAAGCCGCTGTTGGTGCCGAATGTCTCGGCAGCCGGGAGTTGAACCCGAAACGTTTTGAGACGTTTGACCTGGAGCGTGTGGGGCATGTCCGGGCGGATGGCGTTGCGGAGAGCGTCGACGTCAGCGCTGTGGAAGTCCTGACGCGTGCGCGACCTTCAGCTGAAACAGGGTTCGTCGTGGCTCGGAGATCTCGGCGAAGCTCCTCACGGCAGTCGCAACGTCGGCAGACAACACGCCGCGATGCGCATCCATCCAGTGCAGCGACAGGGCCGAGAGAAGCACCTGCTGCTCACCGACTGGAACAGCGACCCTCGTGTCGAAGTCGAGGCGCACACCGCCGACGGTGATCGAGCCCACCTGCGAGAAGCGGCACAGCGAACAGAAGGTCCCGGCAGCTCGCTCAGCAGGGAGCGGCGTCTCGGTCAGCAGGCGAACGAGCGCGACGAACACCTGCGTCTGGTCGGCATTCGCAGAGACCTGCGTTTCGAGCTCAGCGAACGATGCGCGGTCGTCGACCATCACTTCGGGAAGTACAGGGCCCACGCCGCGATCGCGAGAATGACCGCGATGGTCGCCTGAATGGGGAAGTCTCCGAGCAACACCTTCTCGGGCGCCCCACCCTGCCCGCGCTTGTGCACGAGGAAGAGGTAACGGAACACGCCGTACAACACGCACGGCACCGTGAACTTGAGCCGGTCGGAGCCGACGTGCGCCACCGTCTCGGGCGACACCGAATACAGGCCGTACGCGAGCACCGTGCACGCCGCCGCGATGCTCATCATCTGATCGAGCATCGGCACCGTGTAGTCGGCCAGGTTCGCGCGATGCGACGCGGCCTCTTCCAGCGACGACAGCTCAGCGCGGCGTTTGGCGAAGCCGAGGAAGACGGCGCCCAGCAACGTGCACAGGAACAACCAGTTCGACACCGAGACGTCGATGGCGGTGGCTCCGGCGACGACGCGCAGAATGAACCCGAGCGCGATCGCCATCACGTCGAGCAGCACCATGTGCTTGAGCCCACCCGTGTAGAGAACCTGCAGCAGCAGGTAGCCGCCGAGCACGCCGAGAAACTCGAGCCCCAGCCACCAGCCGAGGGCGCCCGCTCCAACCCAGCAGAGCGCTGTGAGGAACATGGCGGAGCCGAACCCAAGATGACCCGCGGCGATCGGCCGCTTGCGCTTCTCGGGGTGCAGCCTGTCCTTCTCGCGATCGACCCAGTCGTTGACGACGTACACGCCGCTCGCGAGCAGACTGAACGCGATGACGGCGACGAGCGCCTTCACCACCAGCCCGCCTTCGACGGCAGACTTGGCGAAGATGAGCGGCACCAGCAAGACGCCGTTCTTCGTCCACTGCTTCGGGCGCAGCGCCTTGACGGCAGCGATGGGCCAGAGCGGTGCGGGGGTCGTCACCGCCTCCATCCTCAGGGCCGGCCGATGCCGTAGTACGTGAAGCCGGCCTCACGCAGCTTCGCGGGCGAGTAGATGTTGCGGCCGTCGAACACCACCGGCTGCTTCATCATCGACTTCATGCGGGCGAAGTCGACGTTGCGGAAGTCGTTCCACTCGGTCACCACGAAGAGCGCGTCGACGCCTTCGAGCGCGTCGTACGGCTTCTCCATGTACTGGCAGCGATCCTTCAGCGCGCGCTTGGCCGTCTCGGTCGCGACAGGATCGAACGCCTTCACCTTCGCGCCCTTCGCAGCCAGGCCCTCGATGATCTCGATGGACGGAGCCTCACGCATGTCGTCGGTCTTCGGCTTGAACGCCAGGCCCCACACCGCGAACGTCTTGCCGTCGACCGAGCCGCCGAAGTGCTTGAGCGCCTTCGCGACGAGCAGCTTCTTCTGCTTCTCGTTGGTGCGCTCGACCGCGCGGAGCAGGTCGAACTCGAGGCCGTACTCACGCGCCGTGGTGATGAGCGCCTTCACGTCCTTCGGGAAGCAGCTGCCGCCGTAGCCCACGCCCGGGAAGAGGAAGGGGTAGCCGATGCGCTTGTCGGCGCCCATGCCCTTGCGAACGGCGTCGACGTCGGCGCCGACCTTGTCGCAGAGGCTCGCGATGTCGTTCATGAACGAGATGCGGGTCGCGAGCATCGAGTTCGACGCGTACTTGGTCAGCTCGGCCGAGCGCGTGTCCATGTAGATGATCGGGTGCTCGGTGCGAACGAAGGGCGCGTAGAGCTCGCCCATCACGTTGCGGGCCTTCTCGCTGTCGGCGCCGATGACGACGCGATCGGGCTTCAAGAAGTCGTCGATGGCGGCGCCCTCTTTGAGGAACTCGGGGTTCGAGACGATGTCGAACGGGTGCTTCGTCTCGCCCGCGACGGCGGCGCGCACCTTGTCGGCGGTGCCCACGGGAACGGTGCTCTTGTCGACGATGACCGTGTAGCCCGTCATGGCGCGGCCGATCTCTTTGGCGGCGGCGATCACGTACTGCAGGTCGGCTTCACCGGACTCACCCTCGGGCGTACCGACGGCGATGAACACCACCTGCGAGTGCGCGACCGACGACTTCAAGTCCGTCGAGAACGTCAGCCGGTTGTCCTTCACGTTCTTGGTGACGAGCTCTTCGAGGCCGGGCTCGTAGATGGGAATCTCGCCACGCTTGAGCATGTCGATCTTCCGGTGATCGATGTCGACACAGATGACGTCGTTGCCGGAGTCGGCGAAGCAGGTGCCTGCGACGAGTCCAACGTACCCAGAGCCAATGACCGAGATGCGCATGAGCCCGGCTCCTAGCGCAAAGATCGCCCGCCTGTCTTCCTCCGGGACGTTGTCGTGAATCAACCGCCGGTCAGCAACTGGCGCAGGGTGTCTTCGCCCCTGAACGCCTCCATGCGCCCGACTTCTGAGAGCGGGTTCACCACGAGGCGGTTGAGCAGTTCGCGCGTCGGCATCATGAGCGACGGTCGAAGGCGCGCGACGGCCTGCTCGGTCTCGGGGAAGAGGCGCTCCACCACACCGAGGGCGGCCCACAACGCCCGCTCGACGCCGTACTTCTTCGCGCGCGCGAGCAGCTCGTCGGCCTTCGGTTCACGGGAGTAGTCGCCGCCCATCGACGGAGCGCCGAGGACCAGCTCACGCAGATCGACGAACTCGAGCATCGGCACGTCGAACCCCGCGCGCGCCATGAGCAGGGCCTGGGTGAGCAACGAGTCTTCGAGATCGAGCCGCAGCATCGACGGGCCGTAGACCTTCAGCTTGTGTGCGCGCGCGAGCAGCTCGGCATCGTGCGCCGGGTCGTTCAGGAGCGTTCCGTGCACGAAGATGATGGTGCGGGTGTCGGTGAGCACGCGCTCTCCCGACGGAGCGGCGGTCGTCTCGTCGGCCTTGAACTCCGCGCGACGCAACCACGAGGCGAGCGGGTCGACGTCACGCGGTGGAACGAGCAGGCGAAGATCGATGACCGGCCGCCATGCGACGTGCGGGTACACACTCTCGGCGAACGAGCCTCCGCCCAGCAGCGCGATGCGACGGCCTTCGAGATCGTCGACCGAGCGCTTGAAGTTCACCAGCTTCATGACGTTGTCGTTGGCGGTGCCCTGGAAGATCGAGAGCAGCCGATCCTTCGCCCACTGCGGCGCACCACAGAGCCCGAGCCGGTACTCGAGGTTGTAGGCCGCGAGCGGCGCGAGGCCCTGCCCGATGGCCCAGTCGACGTACTGCTCCCACGGAGCGTCCTTCAGATCGACGCGCGCCGGAGCGAAGGCCGAGAGCACGCGGAAGAGATCGAGCATCGAGGTCGCCATGGCCTCTCTCTGCGTTCGAAGGCGCGCTGACGCAAGCTTCGTTCAGCGATGTCTGGTCGGGCGGCGAAGGCCGAGGCGCGCCATGCGGTACACGACGGTGCGACGAGGGAGGCCCAATCGGCTCGCAGCGGCGGTGACGTTCCATCGAGTACGGGCCAGCGCTTCGAGCAGCAGATCGCGCTCGGCCTCTTTCAAGGCGCCACGCAGGTTCGACTTCGGGCCCGCGAGCGAAAGCCGCGTCGGGAGCGCATCGCTTCCCACTTCGTCACGCACGGCAGCGCGCGCGGCCCGCAGCATCACGGTTCGCAGCTCCCGCACCTGCCCCGGCCACGCGTAGGCCGCGAGCAACCGCTTCGCGTCGGAGCCCAGCGCCAGCCTCGGTCGATTGAGCGCGGCGCGGGCTTCACGCAGGAACGCATCGGCGATGGCGAGAATGTCGAGCGGGCGATCGGCCAGCGACGGCAGCTCGATGAGGTTGGTGTTCGTCGGGTCGAAGCGCGCCCGGCTCGTGGCCGTCAGCACCACGAGGCGACGCTTGTCACGACCGGCCTCGAGCAGCGCTTCGAGCGCCTCGGTGCTCCAGCGATCGACATCGCGCGCGAGCAGCGCCGCAGGCCGGCCCTCGGGCAGCTTCTCGGACACGAGGAGCAGAGGCTCCAGCCCCCGCGCACGGAAGACCGACCTCGCGAACGTGCTGCGGCCAGAGCCGGGAGGACCCACGAGCACGAGCGGCGCCGACCGATCGCCGAGCTCTTCGAGGAGCGCCGAGACCCGCACCATCGACGGGTCTGCGACAGTCGGCTCTTCGACGACGGAGGGAATCTGCAGCAACCGGCAGAACGCCGCCTCCATCAGCGCATCGCCCGACGTCCCATCTTCAGGCGCCATCACCGACGCCGTGCTCGCGCGTGGGCCAGCGACGACGGGAATCGAGGCGAGCAGCTCGCGCAGCTGCGACTGACCGAGCTCGGGAACGACACCACCGATGAGATCGTCTGCGACCTCGCCCCATGACGCGATCGCACCGGACGCGGCGACCGCATCGACGACACGCCTGGTGAGCGCCTGCCGCGCAGCGACGTTGAGACCGGCCGTCGACACGAGCACGAAGCCCAGAGGACGCGCGCCGGCCGTTCGCCGCACCTCCTCATCGAGCCGGGCGCTCAGCTCGTCTTCGTTCGCGAGTCGCAACACCGGAGCGACGTCGACGCCCAGGGCCATCACCAGCAGCCGACTGTCGCCGAGTGAGATCTCGTCGCCTGCCGACAGCTCCACCGGCGCTTCGCAGGGTACGTCGTTCACCAGCACGCCCGAGGTGCCACCGAGCGGATCGAGCACCGGCCGATCGTTCACGATGCGCAGCGAGAGGTGCCGCTCGTCGACGCGAGGATCTTTCAGCTCGAGGCCCGAGCCACGCGCGCGGCCGACGATGAGCGGCCGGCCGATCGGCAAATCCACCGGAGCCACCCGCTGCTGCGACACCACGAGGACGGCCCAGCGCGACATGCGCCCACACCCTACACCGCACCCGATTTCCACCGGGCTGGAACTGCGGCGGCGTGTCGCAGGCGTGAATGCCGAAACCGTGGCAGCGTCTGTGGCCACATGCTGCTCCTCGCCCTGCACCTCGCCACTGCCTCCATTCAGGTCGCCGCTCCCACGCAGCCCTCGAAGGTCGTCGTGCTGCCCGATGGCGGAACCAAGCGCCGCGACGGCAAGGAAGACGAAGACGTTCGCTGAACGTTTGACCAGTGCTATTCGGCCGCCATGGCCGAGCCCTTCAAGAACCTCCTGAACCCCGAGCGGGTGAAGCAGATCGCCGGCGACTTCGCGCACGCCTGGCCCGACTTCCCGACGAAGCAGTTCATTCGACAGTCGACGACTGGCCTCGAAGCGCTCGAGCTCAAAGACCGCGCGCGCCACATCGGCGCTGCACTCGGCGCCGCACTTCCCACCGACATCACGAAGGCGATGCGCATCGCGATCGCGGCGCTGGGCTCTCCGCTCGCCACGACCGAGGGCTACGGCAACGAGGTGTTCCGGCACATGCCGCTGTCGACGTGGCTGCACGAGGTCGGCCCGCGCGACGTCGAGACCGCGCTCGAGGCGAACTACGAGCTGACAAAGCGCTTCACCGCCGAGTTCTCGATTCGATCGCTGATCATCCACGCGCCGACGAAGACGCTGAAGACCCTGAAGGCGTGGACGAAGGACGAGAACCCGCACGTTCGCCGGCTCGTCTCAGAAGGTTCACGCCCTCGCCTTCCATGGGCCGAACGGCTTCCCGCGCTGCAGGCTGACCCGACCCTCGCGCTCCCGCTGCTCGAGGCGCTCAAGGACGACGGCGAAGAGTACGTGCGGCGCTCGGTCGCCAATCACCTGAACGACATCTCGAAGGATCACCCTGCGGTCGTGCTCGAGACGGCGAAGCGCTGGCTCGTACGCGCCTCGAAGGAACGGCGGCGGCTCGTCGAACACGGCCTGCGAACGCTGGTGAAGGCCGGCAATGAAGAAGCGCTGTCGTTGCTGGGCGCCTCTGGAGCAGACCTCACCGTTCGCGGCGCCGTCTCACCCGCGAAGCTGAAGGTGGGTGAGTCGATCGCCGTGCAGGCCACCGTGAAGAACCGGGGATCAGACCTCACGCACGTGGTGGTCGAGGCGGTGGTGCACTTCGTTCGACCCAGGGGCACCTCGACGAAGAAGTTCAGGATCGCGCGGCTCGACCTCGAAGCAGGCGAGGCACGAACCATCAGCCGACAATTCCAGATGGCGCACCGCTCCATTCGCCGCCTCTACCCGGGAGCGCACGAGGTCGAGGTTCAGGCCAACGGGCGCACCGTGGCCGCTGGAAAGTTCCAGCTGGTGGTGTGAGTCGTCCCGAATCTGCGATGCTGCGCCTCGGGGAGGCCAGTTGACCAGACAGCGAAGCGATTGGGTCGAGCTCGACGGTCGGCGATTCATGCTGTCACGCGTGCTGGGTGGGCCGCTCTACACGCCAAACGATCTTCCCGTCGCCCGCACCCCTGGAGCCAACGACGGCTTCCTCTGCGAGTACGCCGTGCGTCGCGATGGCTCCTTCTGGCTGCGCTCTCTTCGCGTGGCGACGACCGACACGGTGCTGCCTTCGCTCAACGGCAAGACGCCCACGCGCGTGTTCGAGGCGTTGCCGATGCTGAACGGAACGTTCACGAAGGTCGAACTCGACGAGTACGAGTACGCCGACGTCTGGCTGCCGGTTCGGTTGACCGGCCAGCTCACGCTCGAGCCCCTCGGAGGAGGAACGGCGGTCGAGCTCGAGTTCGAAGCAGGAGCGCTCGTGCGCCGGCAGCCTCAGCGATGGTGGGCCGTCACTTGAACAGGTCGGCGCGCAACACCACGTTGCCGCCGGGTGGCACCTTCACCGTCACCTTGCGCGTCACGCCGAGCTGACTGTTCTTGAGCGTGAAGGTGGCGCTTCCTGCAGGCACCTCGACGGGCTCGAACGGCGTCACCCCGAGCTTGCGGTTCGAGAAATAGACCTCGGCCCAGGGATTCACGCGCACCGTCACCTTGCCGGTCTTCGCCTTCTTCGGCTGGGCCTTCTTCACGGGGGGCCGGACTGCCTTCACGAGCTCGGCCGCGCCTGCGTCGACACCGGCCACCGCGGGCTGCGCCGGAACCTCGAGCACCATCTCGGGCATCACCTGCACCGTCGGCTTCTGCTCCACGACAGGCGGGTCGAGGGGCGGCGCGTCGCCTCGCGGTCTCTGTGAGCCGATGATCGCCACGAGGGTGACGGTGAGAAACACGGCCGCGGTGCCGATGCCCGCGAGCAGAATCCACAAACCGGTGCGTGATGGTTCCGGCTCGGGGGGCGGCACCACGACGATCGGCCCGGTCACGGCCCTCAGCAACGGCTCGGTGCGCGCTCTGGGTAGATCGGTCTGCAGCGGAGACGTGCCCTGCACGCGGTTCGACGGCAGCGGCGCCGTTCCCGAATAGACCCGCTGCTGGCCGGTGTTCCCCACTTCGTCACCGAGCGAGATGGGCGACGGCTGCGCGGCGCCGTGCACGGTCGTGAGGAACGCCGCGATGTCGGCCGCGAGGACGGTATGGCCTGAGCTCGTGAGCCAGCTCTCCAACGCCTCGCTCATCGCGTGCGCGCTGCTCCAGCGATCCTTCGCGTCGAGCGCGAGCGCCTTCAGCAGGGCGGCCTGGAGCGGCTCGGGCAACGAGGCCGGCGCGGAGTAGACGATCGGCTCAGGCGTGCCGTCATCGCGAATCGCTCCCAGCGGAGGCCGCTCGAGCATCAGCAGCTCGTGGAGCAGCACGCCTGCGCCGTACACGTCAGCGCGTCGATCGATGGTCGCGCCCGAGACCATCAGCTCCGGCGCCATGTACGCGAGCTTGCCCTTGGGCCGCCCCACCCGCGTCTCGGCGCCACGCATCGCGCGCGCGATGCCGAAGTCGACGAGTTTTGCCATGCCCGACGAGGCGATGAGCACGTTCTCGGGGCTCACGTCGCGGTGAAGAATGCCCAGCGCGCGGCCGCGCTCGTCTTTGAGCTCGTGCGCGAACTCGAGGCCCTGCAGCACCTGGGAGATCAGCCGCACCGCGACGGGCGCGGGCACTTTGAGCTTCTTCTCCCGTGCGGTGTCGATGAGCGCGCGCAGGCTCTTGCCGGGCACGTACTCCATGGCGATGAACCAGGTGTCGCCTTCACGCTCGAGACCGAAGACCTGCGTGATGGACGGGTGCTGCAGCTGCGCTGCGAGCTGGGCCTCGTTGAGGAAGAGATCGATGAAGCCCTGATCTCGCGCGAGGTGCCGCAAGATGCGCTTGATGACGACGGTCTTCGAGAACCCTGCCGGCCCTTCCTGACGCGCGAGGAACACCTCGCCCATGCCACCGGTGGCGATCAGCGACAGCAGCCGGTAGCGACCGAGCTTCTCTTCAGCCATCGACGAATCCCGACAGGCGCGCCGCCGCCTCGGCGATGGTGACGCGCTCGCGATCGTCTCCCAGCCACGTGAACAGCCGGCGCAGCCGCGAGAGCTTCTCGCGCACGGGCACGCCCACGTCGCGCTGCTGCCGGGCCAGCGCCGCGGGAATGCCGTCGGACTCGTCGAGCACGTCGATGGCGTGCAGCTCGAAGTTGAAGTGCTGCGAATGCCGAATGCGGCGGAAGGTCGCCTCGACGAGCGGCCACGGCATGCTGGTGGCGAAGGTGCCGATGAAGGGCATGCGCGCGATGGGGCTCACGGCCATGGGCAGCTCGATGAACGGCGCATCACCCCGACGGTACGGTGAGGCGAGTGACGGGCGGTAGGGCACGCGGGGCGCGAGCAGCACGTTCGGGGAGTCGAGGATCGCCCGCGACGGACGGCCCAGCGCCGACAGCGTCGTCATCACCGTCGCCTTCGCGAGCCAGTACGGCGCGGCGGGGAACGTCGAGGAGTCGTAGCGGTAGCCCAGCGCGGCCACCGCCTCGAGCATCGCGGACGAGAGCGTGTAGCCCGGCGCGCGAAAGCCCACCGGCGCCACCCCCGTCTGCGCGCTGATGGTGTCGTGGGCGCGACGAAGGTCGGCCTCGATCTCCACGCGGCTGCGGCGCGACAACGCGTAGTCGTGCGAGAAGGAGTGGTTCGCCAGCTCGACGCCCGCAGCCGCAGCCGTCTTGAGCGCCGGCGCGAGCCGCTCGTCGGACAGATCGGACGCGATCACGAAGAAGGTGGCGGGGGCTCCGACTGACGCAAACAGCTCGAGAAACCGGGGAATCGCCGTCGACCAGACCAGGCCCTTTGCGCGCTCGTCGAGCAGCGACTCGGGCAGCCCCTGAATGCGGCAGTAGTGGCCGAGGGAGTCGAGATCGACCGACAGACTGGCGAGCCGCAGAGACATGGGCGGCGCACGATATCTTTCGCCCGCCCAAAGTGGTGATTCGCCGCGGGCCGTTTGGCCTGCTATGGGGCTGTCGGCGCGTGCCCGGTATGGCCGATGGGCTCGCGAGCTTTCCCACTGGCCGAAAGGTGAAGCCGTATGCTGCCCGGACGAACGAAGCGCCAGAAGGAGCAGGAGCGCGCGGAGTACCAGCGGAAGAAGAAGGAAGAGAAGGAGCGGGTCAAGCAGGAGAAGGCCAACCGCCCCGAGCGGCAGCCTGGCCAGCCTGATCCCGACATCGCCGACATCGTGCCCGGCCCTCAGGCCCCGCTGTTCTGAAGTCGAGGTCGGCGCCGACCGCATCGTGCGCCGACCCTGCAGGATCCTGAAGAGCGTGCCGAAAAGGCAACGCATGCGGGTCGTTGGCGGTCGAAGTCGACTGTCACCCCGTCAGACGAAGACACCCCATGACCGCGACTCCAACCCGGCGAGTTCAGCCGGGCGAGGGTGTGGTCTGCCTGTTGCTCCTGGGAAGTCAGCCATCCCCTCCCTCCCCCGGGGTGCATCATGCTGCGAACACCGACGATTCTGGTTTCTGACGACGAGCCCCTGCTCGTCAACGCACTCAAACGCGAGGCGCGCAGATTTGGCATCGACGTTCTCACCGACACGAAGTCGAACGTCGTCGAGATCGCCCGCGAACATCACCCCGATCTCATCGTGCTCGACATTCATCAGAGCCGCGACGGGCGCGACCTGCTGGCCGAGCTGAAGAAGCACCCCGAGACACGAGACGTGCCGGTCATCATGCTCTCGGCGAACGAAGATCAGTTCATGCGGCACACCTGCTTCGAGCTGGGCGCCGCTGACTATGAAGTGAAGCCGTTCGATCCCTCGTTCATTCGCAAGATGGCTCGCATGGTCTGCCCGTTCGAAGACGACGAGCCGATCTTCGCCGTGCACTGACCACGCAACCACTGCGCCGCCCGGGAGCCCACGGGCAGGAACGCGGCTTGCTGGAGTTCGCCACGTGCCCAACGCCTATCAGCGCGCGAAGGTGCTCGACGGGCGTCGGAGCGTGATCTTTGCGTCGGCCGCGGTCGCGGCGGCCGCGTCAGCGGTGCTGCAGATCGGCATCGGAGACAAGTCGGTCAGCGGCGCGTGGTGGGAGCTGAGCTCGCTGGTGGTCTGTGCAGTGGTGGCCGCGCTGTTGCGCCACGACGACGTGAGGCGACGAACGGGAGGTCTCGTCTTCGCGACGCTCTTCTTCGTCGTGACGACGCCCGTGGTGGCTCTGACGCTTCAGCGATCGACCGACGTGGCGCTGCTCTTCGCGCTCCCACTCGGGCTCGCCGTCGTCTTCATCGATCGAATGGTCGTGGTCGGAGTGGTCTCGATGGCCGCCATCGCCATCAACGTTCCGGTGCTGATGGCTCTGGGGTGGAACACGACGGACCTGCTTCACGGCGTGGCGGTGATGGGCGCCCTCTACACGGCCGGAGTGCTCGGCGCCCTGGAGTTCAAGCGGGTGCGCGATCGCGACGACGAGCACACCCGGCAGCTGCAACGCGCCTCGGTGCAGCAGGTCGAAGGCGAGCGGCTGCTGGTGCTGGGCCGCCTGGCAGCTGGCGTCGCCCACGAGATCAACAACCCGCTCGCCTACATGAAGGCGAACCTGTCGTTCCTCGAGAAGGCCCACGAGGCGCTCGATGACGATGAGCGCCAAGCCTGGGCCGAGACGCGCGAGGGGCTCGAGCGGGTCTCGGCCATCGTCGCCGACTTGAAGGGCCTGGCGCGCTCGGCCCCCAGCGGCATCGGCGCCATCGAGCTCGAGGATCAGCTGCGTCGCGTCGCCAGGCTGGCGGCCATGCGCTGCTCGTCGACGGTGAAGCTCGAGATCGAGATCGAACCGGGCCTTCCAGCGTGCCGCGCGGACGGGCAGCGGCTGGTGCAGGTGTTGATGAACCTCGTCGCGAACGCGTGTGATGCCATCGAGATCGGCCGCCCGCAGTGCGCGCGGGTGCGGGTGATCGCACGCAAGGCGGGTGATCGTCTTCGCCTCGAGGTGCACGACAACGGCACGGGCGTCTCGGCCGAGAACGAGCCGCGGCTCTTCAGTGCCTTCTTCACCACCAAGCCCGTCGGCGTCGGCACGGGTCTGGGCCTGGTGCTGAGCCGCGAGTACGTCGAAGCCTTCGGCGGCACCCTCACCTACGAGCGCTCGAGCCTCGGCGGCGCGTGCTTCGTCATCACCATGCAGAGCTCGGAGTCGGACCCGCCCCGTTGATTCCAGAGTCAATTTCGATTGACTCGCAGGCGCAGGGTACGAATCTTCGGCCCATGCCTGTGAACGAGCAGCAATACCCCGTGCTGCAGAGCCACTTCGACGCGCGCGCCGAGCTTGCGAAGAAGAACCGCGACGAGAACCTGAAGCTGATGGAGCCGGTGACGGCGGCGCTGGCGAAGAGCCTCGAAGGTGGAGGCCCGAAGTACAACGAGCGGCACCTCAAGCGCGGCAAGGTGCTCCCGCGGGAGCGCGTCGAGCTGCTGCTCGATCGTGACAGTCATTTCCTCGAGCTGTGCGCGCTGGCAGGCCACGAGGTCGAGAACCACACGACGGGCGCGTCAGTGGTGGGCGGCGTCGGCCGCGTGTCGGGCGTCGAGTGCCTCATCGTCGCGAACGAGTCGACGGTGAAGGGCGGCGCCATGAGCGAGCTGTCGGTGGTGAAGTCGCGCCGCCTCGCCGAGGTCGCGCAGTCGAACCGGCTGCCCTCGATCAACCTCACCGAGTCGGGCGGCGCCGATCTGCCGAACCAGGACAAGATCTTCGTGCCCGGCGGCGCGGGTTTTCGCGATCTCACGCGCTCGAGCCAGCACAAGCGGCCGTCCATCACCGTGGTGTTCGGCTCGTCGACCGCGGGCGGCGCGTACGTGCCGGGCATGAGCGACTACGCGATCTTCGTGAAGAACCAGGCGCAGGTGTACCTGGGCGGGCCTCCGCTCGTGAAGATGGCGACCGGCGAAGAGGTCGACGACGAGACGCTCGGCGGTGCGCTGATGCACAGCCAGATCTCGGGCGTGTCTGACTTTCTCGCCGAAGACGAACGCGACGCGCTGAGGCTCTGTCGCGAAGTGGTGGCGCACCTCGATTGGCGAAAGGAGTCGCGGCCCCTGCCCCGCCTCGTGGAGCCGCCGCGCTTCGACGCCGACGAGCTGTTGTCGATCGTCTCGCCCGATCCCCGCGTACCGTTCGACCCGCGAGAGGTGATCGCGCGCATCGTCGATGGCTCGCGCTTCTCGGAGTTCAAGCCGCTCTACGGCAACACGCTCGTCTGCGGCTGGGCGCACCTGCACGGCTTCCCCGTCGGCATTCTCGCCAACAACGGCATTCTCTTCTCGGAGTCGGCCAACAAGGGCGCGCAGTTCATTCAGCTCTGCAACCAGGCCAACGTGCCGCTCGTCTTCCTGCAGAACATCACCGGCTTCATGGTGGGCAGCTCGTACGAGAAGGGCGGCATCATCAAGAACGGCGCGAAGCTGATCAACGCGGTGTCGAACAGCACCGTGCCGGCGCTGACGATCATGATGGGCGCGAGCTACGGCGCGGGGAACTACGCGATGTCGGGGCGCGCGTACGAGCCGCGGTTCCTGTTCACGTACCCGAACCACAAGATCGCGGTGATGGGCGGCAAGCAGATGGCCGGCGTGCTCGACATCATTCAGCGCAACGCGGCGTCGAAGCGCGGCGAGGCGGTCGACGAAGAGACGCTCTCGGGCATGAAGCAGATGATCGAGTACCAGATCGATCAGCAGTCGGGAGCGCTCTACGCGACGGCGCGCCTCTGGGACGACGGCATCATCGACATGCGCGACACCCGCACCGTGCTCGCGCTCTCCCTCTCGGCGGCGTACTCGCGCCACGTCGAGGGCACCACCAGCTTCGGCGTCTTCCGCCACTGACAGGCCACGCACATGAAAACCATCGAACGTGTCCTCGTCGCCAACCGTGGAGAGATCGCCCTGCGCATCATGCGCACCGTGCGCCGCATGGGGCTGTCGTCGGTCGCCGTGTTCTCCGATGCCGACGCCAACACGCCGGCCGTGCGCTTCGCCGACACCGCCGTGCGCATCGGGCCCGCCCTCGCGAAGGAGTCGTACCTGCGCTTCGAGGCGATCCTCGACGCGGCGAAGAAGACCGGCGCCGACGCGATTCACCCGGGCTTTGGCTTTCTCTCCGAGAACCCCGACTTCGCACAGGCGGTCATCGACGCGGGGCTCGTCTTCGTCGGTCCGACGCCGAAGGCCATTCGCGCCATGGGCCTCAAGCGTGAAGCCAAAGCGCTGGTCGGCAAGCGTGGCGTTCCCCTCGTGCCCGGCTTCGACGGCGGCGATCAATCGACGGCCCTGCTGAAGCAGAAGGCGTTGGAGATCGGCCTGCCCGTCATCTTCAAGCCGAGCGCCGGTGGTGGCGGAAAGGGCATGAAGATCGCTCGCACGCCGGACGAACTGGACGCGTGCATCGAGTCGGGCCGCCGTGAAGCCCAGAGCGCGTTCGGTGACCCGACGCTCATCATCGAGAAGTACCTCGAGCGGCCGCGCCACCTCGAGGTGCAGTTGCTCGGCGACAGCCACGGCACGCTGCTCCACTTGTATGAGCGCGAGTGTTCGCTGCAGCGGCGGCATCAGAAGGTCGTCGAAGAGACGCCCTCCCCTGCGCTCACGCCCACGACCCGCGAGCAGCTATGCCAGGCCGCGCTCGAGGTGGGCCGCGCGGTCGACTACACGAACGCTGGCACCGTCGAGTTCATCATGGACGCGTCGGGGCACTTCTACTTCTCCGAGATGAACACGCGGCTGCAGGTCGAGCACCGCGTGACGGAGCAGGTCACCGGCATCGATCTCGTCGAGCAGCAGCTGCGCGTCGCGCGGGGCGAGAAGCTCGCGTTCACCCAGAAGCACATCGTGCAGCGCGGCCACGCCGTTCAGGTTCGCCTGTACGCGGAGGATCCGGCCAACCAGTTCCTGCCGGCCATCGGGCCCGTGCTGGATTTCTGGACGCCTGGGTACGGCGGGCTGCTCGTCGATCCTGGCATCGAGACCGGCGGTGAGGTGACGCCGCACTACGACCCGATGATCGCGAAGCTCGTCGTGCACGCCGACACGCGCACGCAATCGTTCGCCACGCTCGCTCGTTCGCTCGACCACACCAGCGTGCTCGGCCTCACCACCAACAAGGGCTTCCTCGCCCGCCTGCTCCGTCACCCGAACGTGGTGAAGGGAGCGTTGTCGACGCAGCTCATCGCCGAGGAGATGGACTCACTCGCCGAACCGGTCGACGTCGAGCGTGATCGGCTCGCGGCGGTCGCGGCGACGCTCTTTGCCTTCGAGGCACGGCGATCGGGCGACGACTTCCTTCCTGGCGCGCTCACCGGCTTCCGCAACAACCGTTTCCGCGATCAGCGCCACGAGTGGAAGCGCGGCGACGACGAGCTGCACGTCAGCTACCGCGAATTGGGAGACCGTGTGTTTCAGGTGACGGTCGGTGGCTCGACGGGCCGCTGGCGCATCGCCGCGTCGTGCGCGCCGTGCCTCGACCTCGAATCGCCTGATGGCGTCCTTCACCGACTGCGGGTGGTGCTCGACCACGAAACCGCCCACGTGCACACGCCACGTGGAGCCGTCGTGCTGCGCGAAGCCCCACGCTTCCCCGTGGCTGCCGACGCTGCCGTGAAGGGCGGCTTCATGGCGCCGATGCCGGGCAAGGTGGTGAAGGTGAACGTGAAAGACGGCGAGGCCGTGAAGCGCGGTCAGGCGCTGCTGGTGCTCGAGGCGATGAAGATGGAGCAGACCACCACGAGCCCGACCGACGGCGTCGTGAAGCAGGTGCTCGTGCGCGAAGGCGAACAGGTCACCGCCGGTCAGGTGTTGATCGTGATGGAGGCGTGATGCGGAAGGCGTGGTTGCTGGCGACGTTGTCGCTCTCGTGCAGGTACCTCGCGCCCGCGCAGCCTTCGTGGTCGCCAGGCAGGCCATACGACCCGCCGCCGGGCGCTGCCACCAACCCGGCGACGACGACGGGCAATCGCTGCGGCATCGAGTGTGCGGCCGGCTTTCACTGCGATCAGAAGACGGCTGCGTGTGTCGCCGATGCTGTACCGGTCACGTCGAGTCCAGCCGACGCTGGGCCGGCCTGGTTGCCCTGATCGTCAGGGCGGGAGCCCACCATCGAGCACCTGCGCGATCGTCGCTGAAGTGGTCGCGCTGCCCCAGATGGCGTTGACCTGTCTCGACACGAAGACGGAGCCTGGCTCGACCAACGGCGCTCCGGCGTCGGCGCCTTCGGGCATTCGGTACATGAAGATGCGCGGGTCGAGCAGCCCGTTCAGCTCTCGGGCGAGCTCGTCATGACGCGTTCCTGAGCGGCCGCGATCGCGCGCGTGAAGGAGCATCGGCACGAAGGACGACTCCGTCCACGGGACGAAGATGGTCTGCGTTGCTGCGAGTTCACGAAGCAGGTTCGACCAGACGAACGTGAAGCTGGCCGTGCCGCCGAACTGCCCCATGAGGGGACCGTGTGAGGTGCCGATCGTGTCCCATGAGGTCGGTGCGGTGTCATGGCGAAGCCAGAGTGGGCGAATGAGATCGCTGCGCCGTGCTGCGAGCCGCTGCGATTGGTCGATGCCCACCAGCGCGTCCCAGTCTTCGTGCACGATGAAGAACGGCGTGCGCAGGCGTGACTCGAGCGCGCCAACATCGAAGCGGGTGAAGACGCCGCCTGCGTCAGGTCCACCGCCCGTCGTCGCAGCGACGCGACGCAGATACGGCTCGAAGAACCTCGAGCTCGCCAGGCCTGCGTCAGGCGAGAGCCGTGAAGGCATCGTGAGGGTCACGTGGCGCCACTCCTCGGCAAAGTCGGAGAGGGGATAGAGCGCCGCTCCGATTCTGGGAGTCGCAGCGGCTGGAGCAAACGCCGCTCCGTAGAGCGCAAGGAACCCACCCCAGCTGCCTCCTTGAATGCCGATACGCGAACGATCGACCCGCGGCTCACGCGCGAGGAACTCGAGCCCCGTGACCATGTCGTCGACGTCGTTCTGAATCGAACCGCCCGCGTAGAAGCGTCCGTAGACGGCCAGCGTCGAGATGCCGTGCAACGCGTAAAAGGCGGCTTCATCGGCCTGCGCTTCGATCGTGAGCGGGCTGTAGACGATCGACTCCGGTGTGGCGCCTGCTCCGGGGCCATCGACGTCTGGGTGCAGCCCCTCTCCCTGCGAGGCCCATCGACGATCACGGGCATCATTCGGCCAGGAAATGCCGTCGTACGGCTTCGTCAGCAACAGCGCCGGCGCGACCCCGCCGTCCAAAAGGCGAACGGGCATCCACTGCGCGTAGGTCGTCTCTCGACCCGGAAAGGTCAGCGTGAGCAGCTCGACGGGATTGCCGGTGCCTCCATCGACGACCTGGCGAGAGATGACGAACGTTCCCGCGTCGAGGCTTCCCGCGTCCCTGAGCCCTGCGTCGGTGAGCCCGGCGTCGGTGAGCCCAGCGTCTGCGAGCCCAGCATCGGCGAGCCCAGCATCGGTGAGCCCAGCATCGGTGAGCCCAGCATCGGCGAGCCCAGCATCGGTCAGCCCAGCATCGGTGAGCCCAGCGTCGGTGAGCCCAGCGTCGGTGAGCCCAGCGTCGGCGAGGCCAGCATCGGTGAGGCCAGCATCGGTGAGCCCGGCGTCCGTGAGCCCGGCGTCCGTGAGTCCCGCGTCGAACGACCCCGCGTCGCGAGGTCCCGAGTCAGGAACCGCCGCATCCAGTCGCCCCGAGTCAACGAGACTCCCGGCGTCAGAGTCGGGACCTGACGGCACGCAGCCGACAACCACGAGCAGCGCCACGCTCAGCCTTCGCACCCGATCACACCTCACGGTTCGTTCAGACACGCTCGCGGGAAAAAAGCAGAAAACGGCGATGGGGAAGCGTTGACTCCCAGTCCCTCACCCGATTGCATCACGTCTTCTGGCCGGTCGTTGGAGGTGTTCCGCGTGAAGCTCCGATTCGCTCTGCTCGCTGGCCTGTCGCTCGGCGCAGCCCTCAGCTTCTCTCAGTGCAGTCCGGTGTCGACCTGCTCGCCATCGAACTGTCTTGGCTGCTGTGACGCCAACGGCCGATGCGCGATGGGGAGCAACGCAACCGGCTGCGGAAAAGACGGCGTGCAGTGCGTCGCGTGCGCGGCGGGCCAGCAGTGCCTGTCGAACGTGTGCGCCGTCATCATCAACGGGACCGGCGGAGGCACGAGCGGAACGGGCGGCGGAAGCAGTGGCACGGGCGGTGGGACAATCAGCGCAGGCGGCTCGGCCCAGGGCGGCGGGACGGTGACCGCTGGAGGCACGGCTTCGGCTGGCGGAACGGCCTCGGGTGGTGGAGTCGCGACCGGAGGCGGCACGGGGACAGGCGGTGGCACGTCTTCCTGCCGGGTCGTCGCGTTCATCGACGGAAACCCCTCGGGCGGGGTCTATCGCCCGACTCAATCGGGCTCTCAGATGGTCTGGGGCGTCTCGTTCACGGCGCCTTCGGGCGGCGGGCAGTTCACTCGTCTCAACCTTCAGCTGTACCACCCGTTGGGTCAGGTCCCGACCTTCCCCGTCAATGGCGCGATTTCCCCGACCACCAACTTCAGCACCTGCGACCAGTGCTTCCAGATGGCCATCGCCTGCAACTCCAATGGCACCGTCTGCAACGGCGACTACATCGCGACGAGCGGCAGCTACTCGTTCACGTCGGGCGTCGCGAACATGGCCAGCGGCACCTTCATCGGCGAGGCGACCAACCTGCGCTTCCAGGCGTGGGACCTGAACAACGACCGGCCCGTCAACGGGCAGCCGTGCATCGACGTCACACGCTTGACCTGGAATGCACGTTGGCCGTGAGCCGTGCCGGAAGGTGACACGCTCCACAACCTGGCGACGCTGCTGACGCCCCTCGTCAGTCGACAGGTCGTGAGGCTGGAGTTCCCACGAGGCCACGCTGACGGGTCGCACCTCATTGGCGAGACGGTCGACACCATCGAAGCCCGCGGGAAGAACCTGCTCGTCTCGTTCTCTGGCGGCAGCACGCTGCACGTTCACCTGAAGATGACGGGCGTGGTGCACCTCTACGCCGACGGCGAGTCGTGGAGACGCGGCGCCTCGCAGGCCGTGGTGATTCTCGGGGTGAAGGGCTTCGAGGCGGTGTGCTTCAAGGCGCCGCTGGTTCGCCTCTTGAGTCCGGGGCGATTGAAGACCGACCGCCAGCTGCGCGCCCTCGGCCCCGACTTGTTGGGGGCTGCCTTTGACGCTCCCGAGGCGATTCGACGACTGCGTGAACTCGACCCGCTCGAGCTCGGCGTCGCCGTCATGACCCAATCGGCGATCGCCGGCATCGGCAACGTCTACAAGAGTGAGCTGCTCTTCAACCGCAAGCTCGACCCCTTCGCTGCCGTCTCGAGCGTCACCGACGCAGCGCTCGCCGAGCTCCTGGCACACGCGCGCACGGTCATGCAGCAGAACCTGATCGGCTCGGCGCTGAAGGCGCGCTCGTCGCGCGTGACGAGACCCGGCCGCGATCGCCTTCGCAATCCCCTCAGTGTGTACGGCCGCCTCGGTGAGCCGTGCTTCGACTGCGGCACGCTCATTCGAATGAAGCGGCAGGGAGAGCAACAGCGCTCGACGTATTTCTGCCCGTCGTGTCAGCCGTCACGAACGTCAGAGCGGTGAACGCCAGCCGACGAAGGCGACGAGCACGTACGCCGCGACCAGCACCAGCGGCAGCGAAGCAAAGGCGAGCCTCCACGACGGCGCAGTCTCGAGGGGCACTGGCCAGTCATCGCGGGTGAAAGCGAACCCGAGGCGGCCCTGACGAAGCTCGAGGTTCAGCACGAGCCCGGCACACGCGTAGATGATGGGAGAGAGGCGCAGATTGCCCAGCCATCGCTGCGTGTACGCGCCGTCTCGCAGCAGCAGGTAGCCGTCGTAGAACCACGCGCTCGAGAACAACGCGAGCGCCACGGCGACGACCACCTCACTGAACGATGCCCGGCCCCGCAGCGCGCGGGCGAGCGTGCCAACGGAGAAGCCGGCCGTGAGGAACGTCAGCAGCGCCATGCCGCCGCCGCAGATCGCGTCCCAGGTCTCGTCGTCGGTGTAGCGGCCAGCGAAGGTGACGAAGACGATGGCCGGAACGAAGAGCGCCAGCCGCCAGGGAACCATCAGCGCCCGCGCCTGCGCCCACCACGCCACCTTCACGTCCTTCACGAAGAGCACGAGCGCCAACACACAGAAGGCGAGCCACGAGATGAGATAGCGAACGAGGAAGGCATCCATCCCTGGAGGATGCCGGGACCTCACGGCCGAGCATCGGACGACGGCCGAACGGTCGAAACGAGCAGGTGAGCGGCTACTGGCCCAGCCACCACGCCACGCCAACGAGAATGCCGACGGGCACGAGGAAGACCACCGAGAGGAACACCATCGACAGCGGCGTGGTCGCGAGCCCGGTGACGAGCATCGCAGGAGACGCACCTGTCGGGTCGACCAGCGCATCATGCGTGGTGCCCGAGGCGAAGGTCTCGACGAGGCGTGCTCGCTCGGTGACCCGGCGCTCTTCTTCGCCGATGTCGAGCAGCGTGGAAGATCGCCCCTCCACATCGAAGACGACTCGCAGCACGCCGAGGTCGTCACCGCGGGCCTCGAAGCCCATGCTCGTCACAGTCGCGCGAACCCGCCGCCACGACGAGAAGCGTTGCAGCTGAAGGGCTCGACGAAGCGCAAGCACCAGCAGGACCACGCTCGCGCCGGCGAAGATGACGGCGATGACCGCGAGCACCGCGCGAACGACGGTCATGCCTGCTTCATGGCCTTCTGCATCGACGCGATCATCTTCTCGGCCTGCATCTTGAGCGGCCCCGCTTGCGGGTGCGCGATCACCTTCTGCGCAGCGGCGATGGCCTCGGCCCATTGTTTGCGCCGGCCGTGCAGCAACGCGAGGTTGAGGAGCGGATCAGCCGCATGACCTCCCGCGCGCTTGATGGCCTCGTCGAGGTTGCCCTTCGCCTCGTCGAGCTTTGCCGCCTCTTCCTGATACGTCTCGAGCAACAGCAGGCCGCGGTTGTTCAGCGCCGACCAATCGGCCGCGTCCTGGGTCGCCGCCTTCGCGTAGGCCTCGAGCGCCTCATCCGTCTGCGCGGAGTTTTCGAGCGCGAGCGCCTTCACGAGCGTCACCTTCGCCGAGCCTTTGCCGTTCGCGTCGAGGAAGTCGCAGAGCTCGATCGCCGCGTCGTGCGCGTTGCCCCGCATCAGCTCTTCCGCGATGCCCAGCGCTCCACCCGGAGCCTTGTCGACGTTCGCGAGCGCCGCCTTCACGTCACCTGCGCCCATGCGCAGCCGGACCTGCTCGGCGAGCAGTCGTCGATCGGTCGGCACCGCGCTCAGCCCCACATCGAGAAACTCGAGCGCCTTCTCGACCTGGCCGCTCGCCTCGAGCATTCGCGCGAACGCGGTGTACGCGAGCGTGAAGTCGGGCTTGAGCTCGATGGACTTGAGCAGCTCGTTGCCGGCGTCTTCGAAGCGCGTGGCCTGCGCGAGCGCTTCGGCGTGACGGAAGCGGTAGAGGAAGTGGTTCGGCGCGAGCTTCACTGCTGTCGCCAACGCCTTCTCGGCGCCTTTCGCGTCTTGCTTGTCGAGCAGTGACAGCCCGAGCGCGAAGAAGCCTTCGTGACGCGTGGGGTGGGCGGCGGTGAGTTGGGCGAAGGCAAGGCGCGCGCTGTCGCCCTGATCGCTCAGCTGCTGAACCATCGCTTCGGCGAGCAGCACCTCGTAGCTCTGGCGATCTTTGGGGCCGACCCGCGCGAGCTGGGCACGGGCGGCGTCGACGTCGCCGTTCTCGAGCGCGAGGCGCGCCAACACCGACAGCGCTTCACCATCGGTGGGCTTCGTCGCGAGCTGCTTCGTAGCGGCGGCCTGCGCTCCAGCGCGGTCGCCACGGTCCAGCAGATCTTGAAGTGCAGTCATGAGCAGAGGATGCCCGAGACGAGGCGCTCCTCAAACCACGGAGTCTGGATTCAGCTGAACCAGCCCGAGACCGTCTTCCAGCCCGAGCTGACGGCGTTCTTGGCGCCGTTGACCGCAGAGGAGGCAGCGTTGCCGACAGCAGTGATGGCCGACTTGCCAACCGCGACGGCCTTCTCGCCGATCTTCTGGTAGTTCACGTCGACGTTGAAGCTGATGGAGCCGCCGATGCCGAGGGCCGCGCCGAGCTCGACCTTGGCCTTGAAACGGCCGCCCTCGAGGCCAGCGTCGATCTTCGCCTTGGCGCCGAGGCCCGCCATCGCCTCGCCCTTCACACCGACGCCCGCGTAGTCGTTTCCGACGCGGCCTTCGGCGCTCACTTTGGCGCCGATGAACGCATCGACACCGGCCTTCACCTTGACGGTGGGCTTCTTCGAGAAGAGGTCGACCTGAATCTTGCCTTCAGCGAGTGCGGTTGCGCCGACCGTCGCTTCAGCCTTGCCAGTGAGATCGACTGCGCCGAGCTGCTTCTTGCCCTGAATCGTGCCCTGACCGAGGACGGCGCCCGCTTCGACCTTGCCCTCGATGTTGGTCGCTTTGCCGATCTTCACGCTGCCCGAACCCTCGGCGTAGGCCGACAGCACGCGGTAGCCGACATCGACGCCCTTCGAGTCCACGACGCTCTCGTCGATCTTCTTCGAGACGACGGCAGCCTCGGCCTCGAACTTCGACTTCTCGGGGTCGAACACGTTGATGCCGATGGCGTTGATGCCGTTCTTGAGGGCCTCTTTGCCCTTCGCCTTGAGACCCACCGCCTCTTCAGGCTCGGTGTAGCCCTTGGTCTGAACGGTCTTGAGCGTCGGCGCTTCGTCGAGCTTCGAGCCGAACCCGCGGCCGTAGCCCAGCGTCGCCGTGCCGTCTTCAGCCTCGAACGAGGAGCCGAACTTGTGGAAGTCCTCGGCCGCGGTGTGCTTCTTCGTCTCGTCCCGCAGGGTGCTGACCGTCTGGCTCGCGGTCTTGGTGATGTTCTCAGCGGTCTTCTTCACCGCGTTGTTCACAGCGTTGAAGAGGTTCGAGAACGGGTTGCTGCCAACGTTGTTGGACATGGAGATGGCCCTTTGGAAACGGAAAACGAGTGTTGAAGTATCGCAGAAGCACCCTCGCCAGTTGCTCAGAACGCGAGAAATTCCGCAGGCCTACGGCCATGATCAGTCTGATCAAGGGGTTGGAGCGCACTCCAGAGCTGCTTCGACCAGTGGGTGGGGGCGACCCCTTCGCCAGACCGCGTGGATCGGAAAGCGGGCCTGAGGGCGTTCGAGCCGCTGGGCGATGACGCCTGGTGCCTTGGGACCGGCGGCGTTGAGACCGGGGATCAGGGAAAAGCCGAGCCCAGCCGCCACGAAGCCAAGAATCGTGTCGGAGGAGTCAGCACCGAACGCTTCGCGGGGCCGAACGCCGTGCGCCTCGAGCGCGGCGAGCTGGAGCGACTTCAGTTGCCGATCAGCCTGGTAGCCGATGAACGGCACCTGGGCGAGCGTCGACAGCGACAGCCGGCCCTTCTGGGCATGCGGCCCGTGCGTGGGAGCGACGATCCACGCTTCGGCGCGCGCCACCTCACGCACCTCGACGTCGGCAGGAATCTCGGGGAGCCAGTCGACGAGCAGATCGGCGTCTCCGCGGCGAAGCAGCTCGAGATCGGCGTGCGGCAATTCGGTGAGCGCGACGGTGATGTCGGGCCGGCGCGACTGCAAGCGGCGCAGCCACTCGGGCATCAGGTGACGAAGCAGATGGCCGGCAGCGCAGAGCTTGAGGGTGCCTCCGACCTGCCCGCCCTTCACCTGCGCCTCGAGCACCGCGAGCTGCTCGTAGAACGGCGCGAACCCGTCGAAGAGCAGCTGCCCCCGTGGGGTGAGCACCACCTTGTCCTTGCCCACCCGCTCGAAGAGCTTCACGCCGAGCTCGTCTTCCAGCCGGCGCACCTGCTGGTGCACCCCGGGTTGGGTGATCGGATACGGAAACGCCCGAGCCGCCCGCGCGTACCCCTGCTGCTTGGCAACCCAATAGAAGCCTTCGAGCCGTTGGAGGTTCATCGATAGCGCACAGTAATCGATGAACGAATTTCTTGTCCTGCACCTGATTGATGCCGCTGGCGTTCAATGGACATCAACGGCGGCGACACCGCCCAAACACGGGAGCGACACATGAAGGCGATGAAGAACCTGGTTCACCTCGGCATCCTCGGCCTCTGGGCGGTTGCGGGCGTGCTGTTCACCCTCAAGGCGGCGTTCGCGCTGTCAGCGTTCGTGCCCGTCGCGGTCTTCTGGGGCTGGTTCGCGGCGTTCGCGGCGCTCACGAGCTGGGTGGTGGCGAAGTTCGACAACCCGCTCGGCGCGCTCGGAACCCATGGCGCGGCGCTGCTGGTGATGCAGGCGGTCCCCGCAGTGCTGCCGTTCGTGCTCGTGCGCCTCGGCCTCGACTTGCTGGGCGGCAAGGGACTGCCTTTCTAAACCCTGAAGCAGGGCTGCTGACGGTCGGCTTCGACACCAGAAGTTTCCTTTGTGGGCCAGCCATCGGTCGGCGATGGTGCGCGCCGTGGCATCGATCATTGGAGTCCCGAAGGAATCGCTCCCCGGTGAGCGTCGCGTGGCTGCGACACCAGAGTCGGTGAAAAAGCTGTCGGCGCGCGGTCTCTCGATTCACGTCGAGAAGGGAGCCGGCGCCGAGGCGGGCTACGCCGATTCACAATACGTCGAGGCTGGCGCGACGATCGTCGACTCGGCCTGGAAGTGCGAGACCGTCTTCAAGGTCCGCGCGCCGACGGTCGACGAGGTCGGCAAGCTCGAGGCGGGCGCGTTCGTCGTCTCCTTGATGCAGCCCGAGAAGAACCCGCTGCTCGTCGATTCGCTCAAAGCGAAGAAGGTGACGGCGCTGGCGCTCGAGCGCATTCCCCGCGTGACCCGCGCCCAGAAGATGGACGTGCTGTCGTCGCAGGCGAACCTCTCGGGCTACCGCGCGGTCGTCGAGGCGGCGGCGCACCTGCAGGGCTTCATGGGTCCGCAGGTGACGGCAGCAGGTTCGACGCCTCCCGCGAAGGTGCTGATCATCGGCGCAGGTGTCGCCGGCCTGGCAGCGGTCGGTGCCGCGCGCGCGATGGGCGCCGAAGTTCGGGCGTTCGACACGCGAGCCGCAGCCCGGGAGCAGGTCGAGTCGCTGGGCGCGAAGTTCCTCGAGGTCACCATCAAAGAGTCGGGCGAAGGCCAGGGTGGCTACGCCAAGACGATGAGCCCCGAGTTCATCGCCGCCGAGATGGCTCTCTTCCGCGCGCAGGCGGCCCAGGTCGACGTCATCATCACCACCGCGCTGGTGCCAGGAACGAAGGCGCCGACGCTGGTACCGCGTGACGTCGTCGAGGCGCTCAAGCCCGGCTCGGTCATCGTCGACATGGCCTCCGAGCAGGGCGGCAATTGCGAGCTGACGAAGCCCGGCGAAGTCTTCGTGCACAACGGCGTGAAGATTCTGGGCTTCACCGATCTCGCCAGCCGCATGGCCGCGACGTCGAGCCGCTTCTTCGCGATGAACCTCGTGCACCTCTCGGGAGAATTGGGAACGGGAGACACCCTCACCATTCCGCTCGAGAACGACGTCGTTCGGCCCGCGCTGTTGTTGCACAAGGGAGAGGTGCTGCCACCGCTGCCGGCGAAGGAGCCCAGCCCGCCGCAGCCCGCGAAGCCCGCGACCCAGCCTCCCAAGCCGGACGCGAAGCCGCAGCAGGAGCACATTCAGGCGCCGAACCGCTCGGCCTGGGGCAGCACGCTGGGGGGCATCTTCGTCATCGCGCTGCTCTTCGGGCTCGGCCGCTTCGCCCCTGCCGACTTCCTGCAGCACTCGACCGTGTTCGTGCTCGCGTGCTTCGTCGGCTGGCAGGTCATCTGGTCGGTCAGCCCCGCGCTGCACACGCCGCTCATGAGCGTCACCAACGCCATCTCGGGCATCATCATCGTCGGCGGCCTGCTGCAGGTCGGAGGCGGCGTCGATCTCGCCTCGGTGCTCGGTGTGCTCGCGGTCTTCTTCGCCACCATCAACATCGCCGGTGGCTTCCTCGTCACGGAGCGAATGCTCAAGATGTTCAGACGTGAAGATGCGCCGTCGTCGTCGGGAGGTCACCGATGACTGGCGTGCTCGTGGTCGCCTACCTCGCGGCAGGCGTGTTGTTCATTCGGTCGCTCGGCGGCCTCGCGAAGCAGGAAACGGCCTCGGAGGGCAACGAGCTGGGCATGGTCGGCATGGCCATCGCGGTCGCCGTCGCCATGGTGACGTGGATTCTCGGCGCCAACGATCCTGCGGCGCTCGAGCTGAACCAGCGCACGACCGGCCTCGCGATGTTGGCGGGTGCCATCGCCGTCGGCTTCTTCATCGGCGCGGTGCTCGCCAAGCGGGTCGAGATGACGGGCATGCCCGAGCTCGTCGCCGTGCTGCACAGCTTCGTCGGTCTGGCCGCCGTGCTCGTCGGCTTCTCGAGCTACCTGCACCCGCACGGGTTGTCGGGTGACGAGGTGGCGAAGACGGTGCACGAGGTCGAGGTGTGGATCGGCGTCGCGGTCGGCGCGATCACCCTCACCGGGTCCATCATCGCGTGGGGCAAGCTCAAGGGCTCCATCTCGGGCAAGCCGCTGCTGCTGCCCGGCCGTCACGCGCTCAACGGGCTCGCGGGCCTGGCGATTCTCGGTGGCACCGTCGCCTTCGTGCAGAACGCCAATGGCAACGGCATCTGGTTGCTGGTCGGAATGACGGTCATCGCGGCGCTGCTCGGCGTGCACCTGGTGATGGCCATCGGCGGCGCTGACATGCCCGTCGTCGTCTCGCTGCTCAACAGCTACTCCGGTTGGGCGGCAGCGGCGGCAGGCTTCATGCTCTCGAACGATCTGCTCATCGTCACCGGCGCGCTGGTTGGCAGCTCGGGCACGATTCTGTCGATCATCATGTGCCGCGCGATGAACCGGTCGATTCTGGCCGTCGTGTTCGGCGGCTTCGGCACGGGCGACGCGAAGCCCTCCACGGGCGCAGCCACGCCGGTCACCGGAGAGGTGAAGGAGATCAAGGCCGACGAGCTCGGCGAGGCGCTCTCGCAGGCGAAGAGCGTGGTCATCGTTCCCGGCTACGGCATGGCGGTCTCGCGTGCTCAGGGCTCGGTCAACGAGCTGACCCGCACGCTGCGCGAGAAGGGCGTGAACGTGCGGTTCGCGATTCACCCTGTCGCCGGCCGTCTGCCCGGACACATGAACGTGCTGCTCGCCGAGGCCGGTGTGCCCTACGACATCGTGCTCGAGATGGAGCACATCAACGCCGACTTCCCCCAGACCGACGTGGTGCTCGTCATCGGCGCCAACGACATCGTGAACCCCAGCGCGCTCAGCGATCCGAGCTCGAGCATCTACGGCATGCCGGTGCTGGAGTGCTGGAAGTCCAAGGTCACCGTGGTGCTCAAGCGCGGCATGGCGGCGGGCTACGCCGGCATCGACAACCCGCTCTTCACGCTCGATGGCACGCGAATGCTCTTCGGTGATGCGAAGAAGAGCATCGACGCGCTGGTCACCGCCGTTCGCAAGTAGGGTTCGCGGACGACGTGATCAGACGTCCATCAGCCAGCCGTGGGTGTCCTTCACGGTGCCGCGCTGAATGCCGGTGATCGTCTCGTAGAGCTTGAGGCCGAACGCGCCGGGTTTGCCGTCGTTGATCTTCAGGGTCTCGTTGTTGGCGAACGCGAGCTCGCCGACGGGGCTGATGACCGCTGCGGTGCCGGTGCCGAAGACTTCCTTCAGCTCGCCCTTCACGTGAGCAGCCTTGAGCTCCTTCACCGAGATGGCGCGCTCTTCGACCTTCACGCCCTGATCCTTCGCGAGCGCGATGACGGAGTCGCGCGTCACGCCGGCGAGAATCGAGTCGGACAGCGGCGGCGTCACCAGCGTGTTCCCCACGTAGGCGAACAGGTTCATGGTGCCGACCTCTTCGACGAGCTCGTGCGTGGTGCTGTCGAGCCAGAGCACCTGATCGAACCCGGCCTTCTTCGCCTTGACGGCGGCGTGCAGGCTGGCGGCGTAGTTGGCGCCGGCCTTCGCGGCGCCGAGACCACCACGCGGCGCGCGCACCTCGACGGTCTCGACCCAGATGCGCACGGGCTTGAGGCTGTTGCCGCCGTAGTAGCTACCCACGGGCGAGGCGATGATGAAGTAGCGGTACGTGTTCGCGGGCCGCACGCCGAGGAAACCCTCGGTCGCGATGAGCGTGGGCCGCAGGTACAACGACGTGCCCTCGGACTTCGGCACCCAGTCGGCGTCGACGCGCACCAGCGCCTTGCAGGCCTCGACCATCTGCTCGGCGGTGGGGGTCGGCATGCAGAGGCGGGGCGCTCCGACCATCATGCGCTCGGCGTGGGCCATGGGGCGGAAGAGGCGCAGCTTGCCGTCGGCGCCGCGGAAGGCCTTGGAGCCTTCGAACATCGCCTGGCCGTAGTGGAAGACGCCCGCAGCAGGGTCGATGGCGAAGGGGCCGTAGGGCTGAATCTTCGCGTCGAACCACCCCTTCTCGGCGCTGAAGTCCATCGTGAAGACGTGGTCGCTGAAGAAGCGGCCAAAGCCGAGATCACCCTCGGCGGGCTTCGCCTTCGGGCTGGAGGTCTTCGAAATCTGGATATCCATGGAATGCCCCGGAAAAACGGTCGTGGACCCCTTACACCTCTTGTCGCTGGGTCAAAAGGCTCGGTGGAGGGCCGTCTCATGGGTGACGCGCACGGTCGCAGCCGACCGAAAACTGGCGACGCCACAGGCTCGTGGCACCGTGTCGCACATGATGCGTGAACGCCGAAACCGCGATCGCCGAAGTGAACGCACGGTGCAGTTCGAGACCCGCCGCGCCGAAGAGCGCCGCGACTACCCGCGATTCGAGATCGCGCTCGATGTTCGTGAGCCCACGGGGCGATCGCGGTCGTGCTTCGGTGATCTCTCACCCGAGGGCGCGGCGTTCGTGACGACGGCTCCGCCGCTGGGAGACTCGGTGCTCGTTCGCTTTCTGCTCCCGAACGTCGAGGGGCACATCGTGGCGGCGGGCCGGGTCATCGCGCGCTCCGGCGTCGCGGCGGGCACGCAGGTCAGCGTGATCTTCACCGACATTCACATCGAGGCGCAGCTGGCGATCGCCGAGTGGGCGCAGGATCGCATCGTGCAGCGCAACGCACAGAAGGTGACGCGCGCGCGCGGAGAGAAGCCGATTCCGCTCACGCAGGTCGCGTCGCGTGGCTGGTCGCGGTTTCGTCCTTCCAGCGCCGCTGCTTCGTTTTAATCGCGGCGATTGCGTGACGCGGTGACCGGCCTGTAGTGGGCCGGGCGTGCGGCGCGTCGTCTTCCTCTCGAGTGTGGTGCTTGCCTGTGGCGGCGTTCCCGTCGCGGGCGATTCCGATGCAGGCGCCGTCGATGCTGGCGCGCGAAGCGACGCGGGTGTGACGGTGGACGCGGGTGTGACGGTCGACGCGGGCGTGACGGTCGACGCGGGTGTGACGGTCGATGCGGGTGTGACGGTCGACGCGGGTGTGACGGTCGATGCGGGCGCGACGCTCGACGCAGGCGTGGCGCTCGATTCAGGCGTGACGGACGCAGGCGTAACGGACGCAGGCGTGACGGACGCAGGCGGGATTGTTGATGGAGGCGTGACGCTCGATGCAGGCGTGACGCTCGATGCAGGCGTGACGCTCGACGCAGGCGACATGGACGGAGGGCAGGTTCCAGACTCAGGAATCGACGCCGGCCCACCGGGACTGTTCCCCATCGAAGGTTTCGGCGCGGCGACGCGGGGAGGCTGGCAACCGAACCACGACGAAGTGCTCGTCACGTCGCTCGCGAACGCAGGGCCGGGAACGCTCCGCGAGGCGCTCGACAGTGCAACGGGGCCGCGCGTCATCCGCTTCGATCTCAGCGGCGTCATTCCCCTCGCGACGCCGCTCCTGGTGCCCTCGAACGTCTCCATCGACGGCCGCGGCAAGCGCATCACGCTGACCGGAAAGGGCCTGATCCTCGTCGGCACCGACGACGTCATCATCACCAACATCGCGATCGAAGATGTCGGCCCGAACTCGGAAGACGGCCTGCGCATTGGAGATCCCTCAGGGCCCAGCGAGCGGGTGGTGATCGATCACGTCACCTTCCGCGCGACGACGCAGAGCCGTGGAGACAGCGCGAACGTCGACGAAGCGATCTCGGTCGTGTTCGGGGCCCGCGACATCACGCTCTCGTGGCTGAAGATCGAAGGCTGGGAGAAGTTCATTCTCATCGGCAACGGTGACGCCCCGCAGTCGGTCGACGGCGCCATCACCGTCTCGATGCACCACGTTCTCACCACCGCGACTGGCCGGCGGCACCCGCAGGCGCGCTACGGCGTTACCGACATCTGGAACTGCTTCTTCGACGACTGGCGCATGTTCGACTGGGCGTTCCTGGCGCCGTACCGCGAGTCGTTCGCCGTGCAGGCGCAAGACAGCGCTCGCATTCGGTTCGAGAACTCGTTCGTGCGGCGACTCCCCCACTCCCGCGATGTGGGCTCGCAGGCCGATCACGCGACCCGCTGCGAGACGAACGGAAAGATCGATGCCGTGAACGTGCAGGTCGCGCCTGGGAGCACCGCGCCGTTGCAGTTCGGGGTCGGCTGCTCGGGCACGACCGGCTGGGCGCGCCCCTATGCCATCACGCTCGACCCCGCCGACGCCGCGCTGCGCACGAGGCTCGCCGCCGAAGCCGGCAACACGCTCTGATCAGCACTCGATGATGTTCACCGCGAGGCCGCCACGCGCGGTCTCCTTGTACTTCGACGACATGTCGGCGCCGGTCTGCCACATCGTCGCGATCACCTTGTCGAGCGACACCTTGTGCTTGCCATCTCCCGACAGGGCGAGGCGCGCGGCGTTGATCGCCTTCACGCTGCCCATCGCGTTGCGCTCGATGCACGGCACCTGCACGAGGCCACCGATGGGATCGCAGGTGAGGCCCAGGTTGTGCTCCATGCCGATCTCGGCCGCGTTCTCGACCTGCTCCGGCGTTCCGCCCATCACCTCGGCGAGCGCTCCAGCAGCCATCGAACACGCGACCCCGACTTCGCCCTGACAGCCGACCTCGGCGCCGGAGATGCTCGCGTTCTTCTTGTAGAGCGCGCCGATGGCCGCGGCGGTGAGCAGGAAGCGCATCGCGCCCTCGTCGTCGGCGTTCGGAACGTGGCGCAGGTAGTACGTGAGCACCGCGGGAATGATGCCGGCGGCACCGTTCGTCGGAGCCGTCACCACGCGCCCACCCGCTGCGTTCTCTTCGTTCACCGCCAGGGCCCACAGGTTCACCCAGTCGATGACCGCGAGCGGATCGGTGGAGCCACGGGGATCTGCGCGCAGCCTGCGATGGAGCGCGGCCGCGCGACGTTTCACCTTGAGGCCGCCCGGCAGAATGCCCTCGCGCTCGCAGCCGCGCTTCACGCAGGCCTCCATGGCGCGGGCGATCTCGATGACGTCACGACGCAGCTCCGCTTCGGGTCGCACGGCCTTCTCGTTCTCGAACATCACCGTCGAGATGCTCAGGCCGTGCTGCTCGGCGAGCACGAGCAGGTCCTCTCCGGTCGAGAACGGGTACGGAATCGTCGCGGTCGACGCGGCCGTGAGCGCGCCTTCGGGCTGGCCTTCGTGGTTCACGACGAAGCCGCCGCCGACCGAGTAGTAGATGCGCTCGGCGAGCACCGCGCCTGAGGCATCGAAGGCCGAGAAGCGCATGCCGTTCGGGTGAAGCGGCAGCTTCTCCCGTCGATGGAAGACGATGGCGTCGGATGCGAAGGCGATGACCTGCCCGCCCAACAGCTTCAGCGACTGCGCCTTGATGATCGCCTGAACACGCGTGGGAACGGCGTCGACATCGACCGTCTTGGGATCTTCGCCTTCGAGCCCGAGCATCACGGCGACATCGCTGCCGTGGCCCTTTCCCGTGAAGCCGAGCGAGCCGAACAGCTCGACCTTCACCCGCGCGACGCGCTCGAGCTGCTGCTCGTCACGCAGTCGTTCGGCGAAGCGCCTCGCGGCACGCATGGGCCCGACGGTGTGAGAACTCGAGGGCCCGATGCCGATCTTGAAGATGTCGAAGACGCTGATGTGCTCCATCGCGAAGGCACTGTAGCGACGAGACCTCGTGGAGCCATGGCGATGCGCTTGCGCGCTGCATCAGGGAGCGCGTTGCCAGCCCTGATCCTTCGCGAGGTCTGAGACGAGCTGATCGACGACGGGGGCGATGAGCTCGAGCACGGGAGCGCCGGACGCTCCTGCGCGGTACTCGCCTTCGAGCGCGCGGCCCGGGTAGCTCGAGCGGATGAGCGAGGCGTCGAGGCTCTCGCCTTTTCCACCCTTCAACGTCAGCGAGAGTTCGAGCCCGACGGCCTTCTTGACCGCGATTGCCTTCGCCGCGGCGGCGTCAGTCTCTCCAACTGGCGCTCGCGCGAGCGGGCTCCAGGCTGCGAGCGATCGTTCGAGCGCCGCGAGGGCGGCGTCCTTCGCGTTCGGTGTATTCGTGGAGTCGACGACGGCGGCGAGCGACACGTACGAGAGCTTCGGCGTCACCTTCTTCGGTGCCGGCTTCTTCTTCGGACCGGCGAACGCGAACGCAGCGACGAGCAGCACTGCGACGAGGGTCCACTTCATGGAGCCTTCAGCTCCGTCAGCACCTCGCCCAGCGCGCGGCTCATACGGGCACCACGTGACGCGGGAAACTTCGCGAGGCCTTCGGCGCGCAGCTTGGGCGCGAACTCCTTCTCGTAGCGCTGGAACACCTGCATCGAGGGGAAGTGGTAGCGCGCCTCGAAGCGCAGCGGGTTCGCCTCGGTTGGCTCGACACGAACGATGGCTGCGTGACTCGCTCCGCCCTGCAGCACCTCGGCGAGGTGCCCGTCCTGCAGCCACCTCACCCACTCACTCGCGACCTCGAGCGAGTCGAAGTCGGCCGTCACCGTGTACGCGATGGTCATGCCTCTGTCGTAGCACGGAGGCTCAGCGGCACGGCGCGTCGAGGGCGCGCGTCACCTTCACCTCGAGCTCGGGCAGGTCGGCGAGGGAACCGGGCAGAGACACCGCGCCGTCACACATGCCGTACCGCTGAAGGAACGTGCTCACCGTCGTGCGAGTCACGTCGACGGCACGAATGGGATCGATGGAGCCCGCTGCACCGGCTCCGAACAGCGTGCCCTGCAACACGTGACCGAACACCACGGGCGCATCGGTCAGATCGAGGTGACCAGCCTTCTTCAACTGCACGGCCAACAGCGGCGCGGTGCCCAGAGCGTCCTGCACGTCCAGCAGCTCCCAGGAGGCCCGCGTGTTCGCGCCCGTGGCCATCAGCTCCGACGTCATCACGAGGCTCGGTCGGTCGACCGGCTGAGGGGTGAGCGTCGCGACACCATCGGGAGAGATCGAGAGATCAGCGGGAGGGCCATCGAGGTTGACGAAGGCGACGCAGCGCGAGCTCGCCTCACGGCACACGCCCATCGTCACGATGGCGCCCATCGAGTGCCCGCCATAGGCGATGCGATCGAACGACACGCCCGGCAGCTGGTCTGGTGCTGACGCGACGATGAGCCTGAGGTCGGCGCGGAGCAGCTCGAGGGTCTGCTGCATGAACGGGTCGGCGAACACGGCCGGCAGCGATTCAGGTGCACCTGACAGCTTCGCGATCGCGGCCTGCAGCTTCGACGAGATCGGCCGGCTCGGCGCGTTGGGGTAGTCGGCCGTGCGCGCGAGACCGGGGTGCGCTCCGACGATCACCACCCAGCCCTGGCTCGCGAGATCTCTGGCGAGCAGATCGTGCGCGTCGAGCTCGCCGTTGGTTCCATGCATGAAGACGAGCACTGGCCCAGCGCCCTCCGCGATCGCGCCGGCCTGCGGTGAGGAGCCCTTTGGGCCCGAGGGAAAATACGCGCGCACCGGAACCCGTCGCCGCCCTCCCGCGGTGTCGGCCAACACATCGACGACCGACTCGTCATGATCGGCGACCCAGCTCTTCGTCGACACCCCGCTCTCGCCCCGGGGAATCGCCGGGCCAGCACAGCCCACCAGCACCACCGCCATCACACTCCACGTCGTCAGCTTCATTTTCATGGCCTTTCGCTCGATCAAAGTAAGTAGCACTCACTTTGATGCCGGGCAGGTCCCAGCCGATCCCTCCAGCTTGAAAAGGGCAGGCGTCGCAGCGCCGTCGAGCTACGGTGCACGTCCGTGGGGGCGTCATGCGCGTGAAACCGTTGGCGTTGGTTCTGGTTCTGGCTGGTTGTCTCGACACGGCGCTGCCAACCGCTCCGATTCGGGGGCCGGGCACAGTGCGGGCGACGGTGATGACGGCGACTCCGGGCCGTGCCGAGCTGGTGCCTGCGAAAGGCACCACGTTGTCGCTCGTTGGCGCGTCACTCACGGCGGTGGCCGACGACGACGGCAACGTCACGCTGAGCGGCATCACGGTGTCGACAGGGCGGCTGCTGTTCGCGCTCGAGGGCCGCTCGAAGCTCGTCGCGCTCGAAGCGGTCAACGCCGGTTTTGGCCGTGACGTGAACCTGGGCCAGGTGGTTCTCAGCAGGAACGGGAGCATCGCCGGGCAGGTGAAGCGCGGCGATCGCGCGACGCTGCCTTCGGGTCACGGAGGCATCTCGGTGTTCCTGCCGCAGCTTCCTCAGCTCACCTACACGGGGGATGACGGAACGTTCGTGCTGGGTGGTGTTCCCGAAGGCGTGCTGGTGCTGAGCGCGTTTGCAGCGGGCTACGAACCAGAGGCGCTCTCCATCGAGGTCGGCGCCGGTCGCGAAGAGAAGGCCCAGCTCATCACCTTGAAGGCCAACCCTGGCGCGGCTCCCGTCGGGCGGCTCTCGGCGCTGGTGAAGCTCGAAGACAAGACGCCCGTGGCCGCCGCGCGCGCGCGGGTCGCGTCTTCGGGAAGAGAGAGCACCACCGACACGAACGCAGACGGCCGGTTCTCGTTCGAGACGCTGCCCGTGGGGGTGTACTCGCTCGCGCTCGACAAGCAGGGCCTCGAGTCGTTGCGAGTCGACGGCGTGCTCGTCGCCCCGGGGCTGAATGAGGCTGGGCCGTACGTGATGCGCGAAGGAACGCAGACGACCGTCACCCTCGACGGAGGTCCGACGGCGTTCGATGGCGGCGTGGCACGCGCTGATGACGCAGGCGTCGTCGATGCGGGAGTGGACGCAGGAGTCGATGCGGGTCTCGACGCAGGAGTCGATGCGGGTCTCGACCCAGGAGTCGACGCGGGTCTCGACGCAGGCGTTGACGCGGGTCTCGACGCGGGCGTGGACGCAGGAGTCGACGCCGGGCCGGACGCAGGCGTCGACGCTGGGAACGTCGATGCCGGTGTTCCGCTGCCGATCGCCATCATCGGTCCGCTCCCAGCCCGTGTGCTCTTCAGCACCCTTCCCTTCCAGCTCGACGGCCTCAACTCCATGGGGACGCCGGCGATCTCCCGGTACACATGGAGCGTCGACACGGGCATCTCGCGCCTTCCAGACGGAGGACCGGTGCTCATCACGCCCAACGACTCCGGCGTCGCGTGGGCGCCGACGATGGGGCTGCCAGTCGCGCCTGCGCTCGTGACCGTGTCCTTGCGGGTCACCGACCTGCTCGGCCGTACGAGCGCGCCCGCGACCGCAGGCTTCGTCGTCGGAGATCGCCCGCTCGCGCTCTTCGACGCAGGGCTGCCCACCCAGATGTACAGCAACCAGACGGTCGCCATCGACGCGACGCCGAGCCGTGACCCGATGAACAGCGGCATCGCCTCCCGCCGGTGGACGGTGTCGACCGGAGCGCCCATCACCACCTCGCCGCTCGACGGTGGCGCATTCCTCACCATCACGACGCAGACCGTCCCCGCGACGCAGACCCTCACCATCAACCACTTCGTCACCAACGGCCTCGGCTTCGAGAGCCTCGCGCGCACGCACTCGGTCACGCTGGTCGCCGGCCCCATTCCGCAGCCAAACCCCTGGAGCGTGATGACGGTTGGCGCCCTCATGGTCGACGGAGGAACGGAGGTCACGCTCAAGGCGAGCATCGACGGCGGAGGCAATGGCGCCGAATACGCGCTGCCCGCGAACTACACCTTCTCGTGGGTCTCGCTCACCGACGCCGGGACGCCACCTCGCTGGGTCATCGCCAACGCGAACCAGCCGACGGCTTCGGTGTATCTGCCGATCATCGAGGGGCCACCCCAGCGATTGGACTTCCAGGTCACGGCGACGACGAACGCACCGCTCACGCCCGGGTCGACCTCGGCGACGCTCTCGGCCCTCGTCCTCGATCGGCAACCGCCGAGGCTCACCGGCACCAGCACCAACAGCATCATGGGCACGGTGCTCGATTTCTCCGAGCCGATGAACGAAGACCCGACGAGCTGCCTCATGAACACGCCGAACGGGACCTGCAGCGTGACGCTCTCGACAGGCGCGCTCCGCACGGTGGGCAAGCTGTACCGCAACAACCGCGCGCTCTACATCACGCGCCCACCGTTCCCCGGCGAGCTCTGGAGCTTCAGGCTCAGCACCGTGCCCACCGACGTCGAGGGGAACAACCTGCCACCGACGCTCTCGCAGGACTTCCTGCCCGTGCACGAGTGGACGCCGACGTATCTCGTGATGACCGGAGACGCCGTCGTCGAGCCGCGACCAGCGCTCTCGGCGCACGCCACCAACACCCTCACCAATCACCTGGTGCGCGTCTTCGGCAGCAACGGCACCGACGCGCTCGCGGTCAGCTCGGGCGTGATGAACCAGTGCACCACCGGCCCCTGCCAGACGACCACGGCCTCGCTCGGAGCCTCGACGACGACAAGCCTCGTGCGCCCGACGGCGTTCACCATGGGCAGCACGTCGTACTACCAGCCCGAGCCTGGCCTCGTGTTCGTGAGTGATGGCGGCACCGGCTCCGAGGTGTTGCCGGCGGCGCCGGGGACCGTGTTCGGCCAGCCGGGCGGGCCGCTCTCCACCATCTACGTGAGCGGCACCAACCTGCGCATCGCCGACTTCGTCGACGGGGGGTGGGACGTGGCGAACGAGCTCACCGCACAGAACGGTGGACTCGGCCCCACCACGGTCGTCAGCGCGATGTCGGCAGGCCCCAGCACCAGCCGTTCGTTCTGCATCGCAGCGCGCACCGGCACGGCCGTTCGTGTGCTGACTCGCAGCAGCGGCAGCGCCTTTGGCCAGCCGCTCTACAACAACCCGCCGCTCTCGTTGTTCGCGGTCAAGCAGGCGTGGGTCTACGCCTCCTCCGCGAGCGGCTGTCACGTCGCCTTCATTGGAACCGACGACAAGCCGTCCTTCATTGCCGCGGGCGTGGGCGACTTCGGCACCACTGGCAACATTCAGTTCCCAGCCACGACGCTGGCGGTCTCCAGCATGGACGTGATCTTCGACCCCTGGCAGAGCGGCGCCCGCTGGTGGGCGATCGCGACGACGGCAGGCGTGCTCGACCTCTTCTACACCGTTGGCACCCAGGCCCTGAACCCGACCACGCGCATCACGCCGCCAGCGAGTGCGACCTCGTTCAACGTGAACCCCGCCTGCATCGCAGCGAACCCACGGCTCATCGCGCTCGAGCAGGCCATCTACGTCGTCTGGCAGGAGAAGTGCGCCGGCCAGCCGTGGAACGTCTACCTGCGCGGGCTGCACTGACGGCGATGCGCAAGAAGCGCCCCACGCAGTACCACCACGGCGATCTGCGGCAGGCGCTCATCGAGACGGCCGCGAAGGTGGCGGCGCGTGAGGGCGTCGAGGCCATCGTGCTGACGTCGCTCGCGAAGAAGACCGGCGTGTCGGGCACGGCGCCGTTCAAACACTTCGAGTCGAGGGAGGCGCTGCTGGTGGCGGTCGCCGAAGAAGGCGTGCGGCGGCTCGTCGAACGAACCGACGCGGCGACGAAAGGCATCGACGATCCAGTCCTCGCCCAGCAGCGTGGCGCCATGGCCTACGTGCGCTTCGCGGTCGAGGAGCCCGGCTACTTTCGCGTGCTCGTTCGTGCCGAGACGTTGCGTGCGTCGCCGATGGTGGCGCAGCTCAACGCGGGCGCGCGGCAGGCGATGGAGGCGTTGTTCGGCGCGCTGAAGTCGTCGGAGTCGAAGCGGGTCGCGCAGCGCAGCGCCGCGCATCTGACCGCGCAGGCCACCATCTATGGCCTCGCGAGAATGCTGGTCGACGGGCTGCTCGGTGAGGTCGACGGCGCCACGGCAGAGCGGCTCGCCCACGAGGTGACCGAGGTGCTTGGGCGCGCGCTCCGCCCCGACAGCTGACCCCACACATCGGCGCGGCAGCCGGTAGAGTGCGCGCCCATGCGAACCGCCCTGCTCACTGCGCTGTGTTCCACCGTGGTCCTGGCCGCTCCTGCGAAGCCGGTCGTGGCGCTGTTGCCGCCCGCCGCCCCCGACGACGATCTGCGTGGCTTCGGCATGATGCTCGAGGCGCGCGCATCGGAGCTCATCGAGCAGTCGGGCAAGTTCTCCGAGCTGCACGTCAAGCAGGTGCTCTCGATGGCCGACGCCGAAGGCCTCGTGGCGAACGAGCTGTCTGACGCGAAGAACGCCGGGTCGGCGCGCACGTTCCTCGGAGCGGATCGAGTCGTGGCGATCACACTCGCGAGCGACGCGAAGGGCATGACGCTGACGGGCGCCATCGTCGACGCGAAGAAGACGACCCCGTTCACCGCGAAGCTGCCCATCACCTGGCCCGAGGCGCTCATCCAGGGCAGTGAGGCCGTCGCGAAGGCGGTGCTGGCGACCGAGAAGGCGAGCCTGCCGAAGAAGCCGTCGGCGCAGCCCGAGTCGAAGTCGCCCGAGGCGCTGCGGCTGCTGGCCCAGTGCTACGCGATCGTCATTCGCCAGCCGCTCGGCATCGACAACCCGGCCGTGTTGAACGGTGAAGAGCTCGATGGCGCGTCGGCGCTCTGTGAGAAGGCGCTCACGAACGATCCGTCGCTCAAGTTCGCGGCCGCCGTGCTCTCGCTCTCGCGCGCCATCATCGGAGACGCGGCAGGCGCCACGAAGGCGCTGACCGGCCTCACCGCGACCGACGACATGGTCGAGCCCTACACGCTCGCCCGGTTCTGGATGGTGACGCGCTTTCAGTCGAACGAAGACGGCCTCGCCAGCTTGAAGGACGTGCTCAAGAAGCACCCCGGTGAGCTCATCGCGCTCAGCTACCTCGCTGACACCCAGGGGCTGCTCAACGATCACCCCGCGTCGCAGGCCTCGTGGAACGACTACCTCGCGCAGGTGCCGGCCTCGCCGTTCGCGTACGGCAAGCTGAGCCGGGCGCTGGCGCGACAGAACAAACACGACGACGCCATCGCCGCTGCGAAGAAGGGCCTCGAGCTGGCACCGACGAGCCGCTCCGCGCGCCTCGAGCTCGGCAGCCGTTTCATCGACGCGAACAAGCTCGACGACGCGATCACCACGCTCTCGGAGCTGAAGGACGCGAAGGGTGAAGCCGTACTCCGCCTCGGCTTCGCGCACTGGCTCAAGGGCAATGTCGACGCCGCAGCGCCGCTCTTCCAGAAGGCGCTCGATACTGCGACCTCGCCCGGTGAGTGGAGAACCCGTGGCCGCGCGAACTACAACCTCGCGCTCGTCGCCGCGAAGAAGGGCAAGGCCGACGCAGCGAAGGCCGCGCTCATCGCCTCGATGCAGACGGGCTACAAGGTCCGCTCCGTCGACCCGTTGCTCGAGAAGATCGCCAAAGAGGTCGAGCGCGCCGAGTTCCAGAAGGCAGCGCCGTCGGACGCAGGCAGCGGCGTGAAGCTCAGCCTCATGCCGAAGGAGTCGAGCCTGGTGCCGTTCGATCCTGCCGGCGAGCCCGACCTGACGCGCAAGAAGGACGCAGCGCCGCAAGGCTTCGTCATCTACAAGTTCTGATCATGCCGTTGCCCGCACCGTTCACCGCGTCGATCGCCGCCGATTTTCCTTCCGACTTCTCGACAGCCGAGGCCGCCGAGCTCGCCACCTACGGGAAGGACTGGACGAAGGTCTTCACGCCGAACGCGTCGCTGCTGGTTCGTCCACGCACGACCGACGAGGTCTCTCGGTTCCTGAAGCTCGCGTACGCGAACGGTGTGGCGGTGGTGCCGAGTGGTGGGCGAACCGGGCTCGCCGGTGGCGCGATGGCGACGAATGGCGAAGTGGTGCTGTCACTCGAGCGCATGCGCACGCTCCAACCCGTCGACACGCTGGCGATGACGGTGCGCGTGCAGGCCGGCGCGATCACCGAAGTCGTGCATCAGCACTGCGCCAACGAAGGGCTCTTCTGGCCAGTGGATTTCGCGTCGAAGGGCTCGAGTCAGGTGGGCGGCAACATCGCCACCAACGCGGGCGGCGTGCGCGTCATTCGCTACGGGCTGACGCGGAACTGGGTGCTGGGCCTGCAGGTGGTGACGCCGACCGGAGAGGTGCTCGAGCTCAACGGCGCGCTCGAGAAGAACAACACCGGCGTCGATCTGCGGCAGCTCTTCATCGGCAGCGAGGGCATTCTCGGCGTCATCACCGAGGCGACGCTCAAGCTCACGCGGCTTCCCGAGAAGGTCGACGTGTTCCTCTTCTCGGTGCCCGATCTGCAGGGCGTGCTCACGCTGTTCGAAGAGGCGCGCAAGGGCCCGTTCACCGTCATGGCGTACGAGTTCTTCACCGACAAGTGCAGCCGCCGGCTCGAGGCGCACCGGAAGATCCGCCCGCCGTTCGAGACGCCGTCGACGCACGCGGTGCTGCTCGAGGTGGAAGCGGCGAAGCCGGGCGCGCTCGATGGGTGGCTGGGCTCGTTGTTCGAGCGGGGGCTGGTGACCGATGGAACGCTCGCGGCCGACTCCGATCAGGCGAAGTTCCTGTGGAGCCTGCGCGAGGGCATCTCGGAGTCACTCTCGGCGACGGGCCTGCCGCACAAGAACGACATCTCGCTGCCGATCTCGGGGCTGAAGATCTTCTGCGACGAGCTCGAGGCGCTGCTCGCGAAGAAGTACCCCGGCTGGGAGCTGTGCCTCTTCGGTCACATCGGCGACGGCAACCTGCACGTGAACATCATGAAGCCTGACTCGATGGAGAAGGCCGAGTTCCTGGCGCGCACGCACGCGTGTGATGAAGACGTGTTCACGCTGGTGAAGGCACATCACGGCTCGATCAGCGCCGAGCACGGCATCGGGTTGTTGAAGAAGGACTTCCTCGGCTACTCGCGCACGCCGATCGAGCTTTCGCTGATGCGCGAGCTGAAGCGCTCCTTCGATCCCAAAGGGCTGCTGAACCCCGGCAAGGTGCTCTAGGTCTGCTCGCTTTCGTCAGGCTTCGAGCGGCTGGCTAGACTGAGTGCGGATGCAACGATCCATCACAGAACTTGAAGGGCTTCTTCGCGAGCAGATCCGATTCCTCCGTCGCTCAGCCGAGGCCTACGACGAAGGCGATCACGCAGAGTCGAAGCGCCTGGCCTCGACCATCCGCACCCTCGTTCATGAAACGAAAATGTCGAAGGCACTTCTCGGGCAGTTGGGAACGCTGAAGACGACTCAGTTCTTCTCCTCTGCGTTGGCGACTCATCCAAACAACCTCCTCCCTGAACTTGGGGTCATCGCCATTTCGAGTGGAGCGTCCCACTACCAAGCCCTTCTCGACGACGTTCCGCCGCCGGCGCGAAACCGCAAGTTGCCCTTCGATGAGTGGTGGAACGAAGTGGTCTTCCGCCACGGGGAAGGGAACGTCGAAGTGATGACGCGAAAGCGCCTCGTGCTCTCGGCCGCAAACAAAGAAGGTGGAAGCCACGTCGACGAGGCTGAGCCCGACTACGCACAACTCGATGGCGATCGGCTCCGTTGGTTCGCAGGCGTAGCAGGCTCGGAACCCGCCATCGTCAAGGGAGCGCCAGCGGCGGCGCTGCGGCAGATCGCGCACGAGGTGTTGCGTACTCTAGTTCCGACCTATTCGAAGCCCGGGCGATTCAGCCCTGGAGTGGTTGTCTCTGGAGTTCAGATCTTCCAAGGCGACCTCTCCGACGAGGAGATTTCCGCTCAGTTTCGGGGAATGGCACCGCCTCGCATCGCGCCAGCTCCAGTTGCCGCCAAGCAGAGGCCGCAAGGGCGCAATGAGAAGTGCAACTGCGGAAGCGGGAAGAAGTTCAAGAGTTGTCACGGGAAGTAGTGAAGCCACGACCCGATCTCGGCCTGTTCGCTGCCCAACTATGGGTAGGTGAACGTGAACATGGGCCGGCCCGCTCCTGCGGCGCCGCCCGTGCTCCAGTCGGGATCGTTCGGCCTGAACACCCCGCACATGCCCATCGTCGTCAGGCCCTTGCGAACCTCGACCTGAAACGGCACCCACTGAATCGGGCTGCAGCTCGTGTAGTGATCGACCCGAACTGCATAGGTGCCCGGAGTCGGTCTGCCGCCATCGGTCGGGTAGATGATGTTCTCGATCAGCACCAAATCCATCGAGCAGCCGGCCTGGGAGTCGAGATCGAGCGCGCCGAGCGCACACGCCGGGTTTCGTGAGCCGTACCAGAGCTCGCACGTGCCACCGTCGGCCATGGGCTCGTCGAGGTGGAGATCGAGATCCTCCGTCGAGTCCCAGCGGAGCGTGACCTGGAGATCGGCCGCGGAGCCGTTCAAGACGCACTCGTTGCCCGAGCAGATGAAGCCCTGTGGGCACTCCATCGTGCAGGGCATGAGGCCACCATCACGCGGGCCGGGACACGATGGGCCGCCGTCGGGGAACGAGACACCGGCGTCGAACCCGCTGCCGGCGTCGAACGGAAGCCCGGCGTCGAACACGATGCCGCCATCGGGCCCCGTCACGAAACACGTCTGCGTCGCCAGGTTGCAGAAGCTGCTCGCGCAGTCGGCGTGACGAAGACAGCCGACGCACTTGCTCCCGACCGTGTCGCAGATCGGCGTCGCGCCGCCGCACCCGCCACCATCGGCCACGCACGCCTCGCACTTGCCGAGCCCGCCCTGGAACGAGATGTCGCAGACGGGCGCGTCTCCGAAGCACCCCGTCGCCAGCGTGCACCGAACGCACCGACGGGCCACCTCGTCACAGATCGGCGTCGCCAACCGGCAGGAGCCACACACCGAACTCTGACCGCCGTCGCCCAACTCCATGCCCGCGTCTTCGACGACTCCGGCATCACGAACGACGAGCCCCGCATCGCCGCGGCCTGCGTCACGCGGCGCCTCGACGCAGATGAACTGAAGGGGATCACACACCGAGCCGGGAGCGCAGGACGTCGCCGTGCACCGTGCCGTGTTGCCGCAGGCCGAGACCAGGCCCAACGAAAGACACAGCAGCGCCTGCTTCACTGTGCCCTCGTGCCATGCGCCTCGCGCCATCGGCCCACTCTGCTCCAGGTGGGGCCCTCACGTCAGCCAATCACGCGGCCTTGCTGCCGCCTTCGACGAGCGCACGAATGCCATCGACCGCCGACTCGAGCGCGCTCGACTGGGCCTCGAGATCGTTCACCGCCGTGGCCACGGTGGTGGCTGCGTCGCCGTTCTTCTGCGTCACCAGATCCATCTCGCCGACGGCGCCGCCCACGTCGTCGATGCCCTTCGACTGCTCTGACGACGCGCTCGAGATGCCTCTCATCAACTGCGCGACCTCGTCGACCGAGCGCGCGACCGCCTTGAACTGGGCGTTGGTCTCTTCGACGAGCGCAGCACCGGCCTTGATGCGTCGGCTCGAGCCCTCGAGCAGGCTGGTGACGTCCTTCGCGGCGCTGCCCGTTCGAACCGAGAGCGCGCGCACCTCGTTGGCGACGACTGCGAAGCCCGCGCCCGCGTCTCCCGCTCTCGCCGCCTCGACCGCCGCGTTCAGCGCGAGCAGGTTCGTCTGAAACGCGATGTCGTCGATGGTGCGGGTGATGGTCGCGATGGAGGCGCCCGTGCTGGCGATCTCGCCCATGGTCGAGACGAGCTGCTTCATGGTCGCCTCGGCGCCGCTCGCCTTCGAGGCCACTTCGTCGACCAGCGTTCGGGCCTGCTGCGCGCTGCCCGCGTTCTGATGGGTCATGGCCGTCAGTTGCGTCATCACGCTCGAGGTCCTGGCGATGGCTCCGACCTGCGACGAGTAGCCCTGCGCCAGAGAGCGTGACGAACCAGCGAGGGCCTCGGTCGCGCCGGCCACGGCGTGGGTGCCGTCTGCGAGCGAGACGACGGCGGTGCCGAGGCTTCGTGAAATGCGGCGAGCCGCGATGCTGCCCGCGATGATCACCAGCAGCACACCGATGGCGCCCGCGCCAACCACGAAGGCGCGAATGCCCCACACGCGATCGGCGAAGGCGCGATCTTCGCGGTGGCTCTCTTCGTCGCGCAGCTCGAGCACCAGACTGATCGCACTTTGCAGCTCGGTCGGCGTGCTGCGCGCTCGAATCAGCCGCTCGACCTCGGCCCAGGCGCGGGCTTCGTCCGTGCTGCGCTCCAGCTGGCGGCACACCTCGGCGGCCCGCTCGACGGCCGCCCACCCGACCTCGGGAGCCTGCGATGACGAGGAGAGCAGCCACGTGGCGTCGCGCAGCCGCCACAGCGCCTCGAGCGCGGGCACCGTCTGCCTCAGCGTGCGCTCGTGCGCGCTGGTGCCGAACGTCATGCCGATCACACCGACGCCCGTGCCCACGACGATCATGCCCGCGACGATGATCGCGGCGCCCGTCAGCTTCGTCTGCAACGTCAGGCTCATGCCGTCTCCGTTCTCATTTCTAACGGGACGACTCGTTCACGCCGCACTCAGAGTGCGCGTCACACTCTTGACGATCAGCTCAGCGCGCGAGCCTTGATCGTGGTCGTGAGGGTGAGCAACGCGTCGGTCACCTGACCGGTCACGCTGTTGTCGAGATCCATCACGAGGTAGCCGATGTCGGGGTTCGTCGAGAGCAGCTGCGCGTGAATGTTGGCGTTCGCGTCGCCGATGAGGCGGTTCACGTCGCGCAGCACGCCGGGCACGTTCTGGTGCACGTGAATGAGGCGGAAGGTGCCGCTCGAGGGCGCGAGCTCGACGTGGGGGAAGTTCACCGAGCCGGCCGACGCTCCCAGCTCGACGTACTTCACGAGGCTGGTGGCGACCTCACGGCCGATGGCCTCCTGGGCTTCCAGCGTCGAGCCACCGATGTGCGGCGTGAGGATGACGTTGGGCACGTGCTGCAGCGGGGTCACGAAGCCCTTCGCCTCGTTGCCTTCGGGCTCGTCGGGGTACACGTCGACCGCGGCGCCGCCGAGGTGACCCTTCTTGATCAGCTCGGCCAGGGCCTCGAGATCGACGACGGTGCCGCGGCTCGCGTTGATGAGGCACGCGTCTTTCTTCATCACCTCGAGCTGGGCTCGGCCCATCATGCCCTTCGTCTGCGGCGTCTCGGGGACGTGCAGCGTCACGAAGTCGGAGACCTTGAGGAGGTCTTCGAGCGTCCTGCAGGGCGCGTTGTTCGACAACGGCAGCTTGGTGGCGACGTCGAAGTAGACGACGCGCATGCCGAAGAACTCCGAGAGCACGCCGACCTGGCTGCCGATGTGCCCGTAGCCGACGATGCCGAGCGTCTTGCCGCGCACTTCGCGGGAGCCCGTCGCGAGCTTCTTCCAGACACCCTGGTGCATCTCCATGCTGCGGTCGCCGAGCTGCCGCGAGAGCGCGATGATCTCGGACAGCACGAGCTCGGCCACGCTGCGGGTGTTCGAGAAGGGCGCGTTGAACACGCAGACGCCGCGCTTCATCGCGTCGGCGAGCGCGATCTGGTTGGTGCCGATGCAGAAGGCCCCGATGGCCATGAGGTCCTTCGCCTGCGGCGAGTCGAGGACCTTCTTCGTCACGTTCGTCTTCGAGCGAATGCCCAGCACGTTCACGCCGACGAGCTCTTTGATGAGCTCATCCTCCTTCAGCGCGGAGTTGATGCGGCGAACGGTGAAGCCGGCCTCTTTCAGCTGGGCCTCGGCGACGTCGTGAATCTTCTCGAGCAACAGGACGGTGGGAGCCATGGCGTCGCGTGTTACTGCGACGCGTCACGGAGTCAACGAGCGTCGGCCCACCAAACCGTCAGTTCATCAGCTCGGGAATACGGCGGGTGGCGGCTTCACGTGCGTCGAACAGCTCGATGCCCTGCCGCGTGAGAATGAAGCGCACCAGCCCTTCGCCGCGCTCGGTGTCGAGCGTCGCTTCGAAGACCGGGCCGCCCACGGTGCCGACGAGCGCCTCCTGCTTCAGGTTCTTCACCTGCCCGTGCGCGAACTGGTGATCGACGTGGCCCAGGCCTCCGCCGGTCTTGTAGAGATCGAGCGCGACCCGGTGAAGTGCCAGTGCCAAACCCTGATCGAGCGGAAAGGTCGACGTGAGCACGCTCACCAGTACCCAATACGGAACGTCGTCCTGTTGCTGCGCCATCGCTGACGTCAGCTAGCGGCCACAGGGGTGTGATGCAAGCCGACACTGCCACCTTCCCTCGCGAATTCGCTCAAGAAATCGGGTGGACTTTCGACGTCGAAATGCGCAGAACAACGCGCATTCGTGGCGGCCTCGTCGCACCCCAAAAGCCGCCTGTCGCTCAAGGAGCCTTTCATCGTGAAAGCCCCCACCCGTCTTTCGCGGCTGGTCGTGTTGTCGATGCTGACCGCCACTGCCGCTTTCGCCCAGGAAAAGGGCAACTTTCCCGGCGATCGCTTTCGCATGTCGCTCTCGCGCTCGGGTCTGATCGACGTCGAGTGGGGCAGCCCGGCGCCGCACCTGAACTGGGACGCGGGCCTCTTCCTCAACTACTCGGCGAACAACCTGGTGCTCTACCGCATCAGCGACAACCAGCGCATCGGGCCCCTCATCGGCTCGCGTCTGGGCGGCTCGCTCTTCGGCACCATCGGCCTGTTCGGCTGGCTCGAAGCGGGGCTCGAGCTTCCGGTCGTGCTGACGCAGTCGCGCGACACCTCGTTGATGGGCGGCACGGTGACGAACCTGTCAGCGCTGATGGGTGGCGTCGGTGACCTGCGCCTGCAGCCGAAGCTGCGCTTCTTCAGTCAGGAGGACGTCGGCTTCGACCTCGCGGTGATGCCCACCCTCACCTTCCCCACGGGCGGCCAGACGAACTACCGCGGTGAGCCGACCGTCACCTTCCAGCCCGAGCTGCTCGCGTCGCGCGCGTGGGGCCAGCTGCGCACGGCCGTGAACGTCGGCGGCGTCGTGCGTGGCCGCGTCTCGTTCATCGACGACATCGTCGGCAGCGATCTCACGGCGCGGCTCGGCGTCGGCTACCGCTTCCAGGACGACAAGGGCAACGGGCTGCCGCTCGAGGTCGATGGCTCGCTCTTCATGTGGACTGGCGTGACGGCCGACATCTACACGGCCTCGCAGCGCGGCATGGAGCTTCGCCTCATGGGCGCGTACACCTTCGCCGAGCGCGTGCAGGTGTTCCTTGGTGGTGGCGTGGGGCTGCTCTCGGGCTGGTCGACGCCTGACGCGCGCGTGTTCGCCGGCGTTCGCTACGGCCAGTGGGACGATCACAAGGGCCCCAAGGACACCGACAAGGACGGCATCATCGACGAGCAGGACAAGTGCCTCGAGGTCGTGGGCATCGTCGAGAACCAGGGCTGCCCCGATCGTGACGCCGACAACGACGGCTTCGTCGATCGCCTCGACAAGTGCGTGAACGAGAAGGGCATCAAAGAGCTCGCCGGCTGCCCCGATCGCGACACCGACGAAGACGGCTTCGTCGACCGCAAGGACAAGTGCCCGAAGGTGAAGGGCGTGAAGGAGCTCGAGGGCTGCCCCGACACCGATGGTGACGGCGACGGCCTGGTCGATCGCCTCGACAAGTGCCCCACCGAGAAGGAAGACCCCGACGCGTTCAAGGACGACGACGGCTGCCCCGACCCGGACAACGATGACGACGGCGTCACCGACACGAGCGACAAGTGCCCGATGGAGAAGGGCGTCGTCGAGAACCGTGGCTGCCCCGACAAGGACGAGGACCAGGACACGGTCGTCGATCGCCTCGACAACTGCCCCGGAGAAAAGGGCGACCCGAAGTTCCAGGGCTGCAAGTCGAAGCAGTTCGTCGTCATCACCAAAGAGAAGCTCGAGATCCTCGCGCCGGTGTTCTTCAAGATCGGCAGCGACATCATCGAGAAGCGCAGCTACGCGATGCTCGACAACGTGGCGCAGGTGCTCAACGGCCACGCCGAGGTCGAGAAGGTCAGGGTCGAGGGTCACACCGACAACCAGGGCGACCCGAAGAAGAACCTCGATCTCTCGCAGCGCCGCGCCGAGAGCGTGAAGAAGTACCTCGTCGAGAAGGGCAAGGTGGCCGAGGGCCGCCTGACCGCGACGGGCTTCGGTGACACCAAGCCGATCGAAGACAACAAGACGCCCGCAGGCCGCGAGAAGAACCGCCGCGTCGTCTTCAGCATCGCCGGGAACGAGTGAGAGGAATGAACGCCATGACGAACGACTTCGCGCGACCCCCCTCAGGCCTGAAGCCGCTGCTGTTCGCGGCGCTGGCGCTGCTTCCTGCTGTGGCGCTCGCCCAGCCCACCGCCCAGTGCAGCCTCACGGGCGCCACCTCGGTCGTCCGGGGACAGGACTTCACCGTCGACGTCGACGTGACGAACGGCGGCACTGCCGCTGGCTTCGCGCCGGCCATCGAGGTCTTCCTGCCCGCGGCGGTCACCTTCACCTCGGCGACCTCGTTCGGCCAGACGCTGACGGCGCTCGTCAACACGACGACGACTCCGTACGTGAACCCGCTCACGGGTGAGACGGTGCAGGGCCCTGCGGGCTCGCGCTTCCTCGTGCTGCGATTGCCGCTCAATCAGATCGCGGGCGGTGCTCCCGCACGCCGGGTGACGCTCAACCTCAACACCACGACCTCGGCGACGCTCGACACCGCCGTGTCCGTCGGGGCGAGCTGCCTCTTCGCCTACGGAGCGACGCCGCTGAACGACCCTTCCACCGATGCGGCCGTTCGCAGCGACGCGATCCTCAACGCGACCGATCAGACGACGCGGTCAATCACCCCCGTCGGAGCGCTCGTCACCGGCCGCTTCGAGCGCGTCTCTCCGGCAGGCGTCATCACCGACGCCGTCACGGGCCCGCGCACGCTCGTCGAGGCCGTGTACGATCTCGACGCGATGGTCGGCACCACCATCAGCACCGCGACCGCCACGATCACCCTGCCTGACGCCTTCCAGCTCGTGTCGGCGACCTCGACCGGAGGCGGCGTCGTCACCAGCACGCCGACTGCACCCGCGACGGCGCCTGGCGGCTCGGTGTCGGTCGCCTTCGCCAGCATCGCTGGCGCTGCGGGCGTCGATCGCACCGTTCGCGTGCGTGGCTTCATCTCGCAGAACCGCACCGGTGGAACGCCTGTCATCAACCCGACGACGCTCACGCCCATCACCATCGCCCCGCAGCTGAGCCTCTCGGCCGCCGCGCTTCCTACGGCCGTCACCGGTCAGGCCGCGCTGCGTGGTCACGCCGTGCTCGTGCGCGAGACCGTCAACGTCGCCACCCCGACGCCCGGCGCCACGTTGACGTTCACCCAGGTCGTCGAGCAGTCCGACTTCTTCGGCACCAGCGCGAACGATCTCACCACCACGCTTCCCGCGGGGCTCACCTATGTCGGCGCTTCTTCTGCGCCGCTCACGCCGGTGGTCGCCGGCAGCACGCTCACCTTCACCGTCGGCGCCATCGCGCAGGTCGGCATGGCAGACACGACCCCGGCCATGCGCACGAACACCTTCCAGGCGACGGTCGAGCAGAGCTACCCCAGCGCGGGCCCTGTCTTCGGCGGAGATCGTCTGCCCACCGTGCACTCGCTCGTCTCGCAGACCGTGGGTGGCGGCAGCCGGACGCAGACCGAAGCCGCCAGCGGCACCGACGCGACCCCCGTCATCGCGCAGGCCACCCTCGCGACCACCACGCTCATCGCCGGCACGCCCACCACCACCGTCAAAGCTGGCGACGTCGTCACCTTCCGCATCACCTCGGTGCTCGCCTCGGGCGATCACGACGGTGAGAGCTGGAGCCTCGTGCTGCCCTCGCCCGTCTTCGACGCCAGCTCGCTCGCCAGCGCCACCTTCGGCGGAGCGGCGGTTCGCTATGGACCCGGCGCCACCGCGGGCCTGCCCACCAACGTCACCGTCACGGCGAACGCGGCGACGAACACCATCACCCTCGGCTTCCCTCGCATCTCGGGCGGAGCCGCGCCCACCACGGTCGAGGTCGATCTCGACGTGACCGCCACGGCGAACCCGATCGACGACGGCTTCGTCGTCGTCACGCCCATCACCTCGACGCACACGGGCACGGCGCAGACGTACACCCGCACCGCCAACCCCGCGCTCACGGTGCAGGCGCCCAGCGTGCGCGCGCTCGCCTCGGCCTTCGCCTCGAGCACCACCGACGCCGTCTTCACCCCGGCCGCCACGGTGACGCTGCCCAGCCCGCTGACCTCGGCCAACCTCGGCACGGTCGCCAACTCGAACGTCGCGGCCGTTCACGCGCTGGGCACCGCCGACGTGCGGGTGCTCGTCGAGAACCGCGGCTCGCTGGCGGCTCAGAACGTGCGCGTGAAGCTGGCGCTCCCTGCCGGCCTCACGGGCGCCCTCGTCTCGGCGACCGACGGCACGGGCGCCAACACGCCCACCAGCGGAGATCTCTTCGGCGCCGGCCTCGACTTCACCGATCCCGTCGCGGCGACCAGCACCACCAGCGGCCTCAACCTGCGCGTCGTGGTGGCTCGGCTCACCGTCGCGACCGGCCTCGCGCCGCGCTTCGATCTCGTGTCCACGGGGCAGATCGAGCGCTTCGCCTCGGCAGCGAGCGGCCCCAACTATGTCGGCAGTCCGACTGGTGACGGCGTGACCATCACCACGCGCGCCGCGAGCGCAGGCGTCGTGCTCACCGTGCCCGACACCGCCGCGACGATCGGCGAGACCTTCACCTACGTCGTCAGCGGCGTGGTGCCCAACGCAGCCACCGTTGCCTCGCTGCCCGTCACGCTCTCGCTCCCCTCACAGCTCGCGTTCGTGTCGGCCTCGAACCTCACGACCGGCGCGGGCATCACGTGTGGCGGCGCGGCGTGCTCCCTGCCGGTGCCCGTCGTCTCGAACGAAGGCCGTGACGTCACCTTCACCTTCACCAACGTCGCCAACGCCGACACCGACATCGGCACCGCCGAGACGCTCGCCTTCAACGCGAACGTCGTGGTGAACAACGTGGCCTCGGCGACGGGCGGCACCACCAACATCAACATCAGCACTGCCTTCGCCGGCGCGACGAGCACGACCGACGCAGGCTCGCGCGTGCGCATCGTCGAGCCCGCCATGACGTTCGCAGGCGTTCGAACCGACGGCGGCTTCCTTGCCGACGGTGGCAGCGTCGTCGACTCCAACGACCTCGTGCTCGTCACCGTGCCGGTGCGGGTCACCAACAGCGCCAACACCAGCGCGGCCCACGACGTGTCGCTCGCGATCGCCCTGCCCGTGCAGCTCACCGCCGAGCCCGGCTCGGTCGTCGTCGACCCGAACTGCCCTGCCCCCACCTCGCAGACCCTGGTCGATGGTGGGCTCTCGATGGCGTTCGCCACGTTGCCGCCTGGTGATGCCGGTGCCTGCGACGTCAGCTTCTCGGCCCGCGTCGGGCAGAACGTGACGTACGCGCAGCAGCTCTCACCGCTCGCCACCCTCACGTGGACGAGCCGCATGGGCGCCGTCACCATGCCCATCAGCACCTTCTCTTCCACCACCGTCGAGCGCACCGGCAACGGCAGCGCCCCCGGCGGCACCTCGAACAACTACCGCCTCACGGCGACGGGGCCGGTCCGCATGGCGACCGGCGCTGAGGGCTCCTTCACGCTGGTGAGCAGCACCAACATGAGCACGCCCGACAACCTGCTGAGCGTGGGAGAGGACCTCGTCCTCCGGTTCCGCGTAGCGCTCGCCGAAGGCAACCACCCCAGCCTCTCGTTCCGCTTCACGCCGCCTGCGATGCTGGGCGTGCGCCGCGTCGAGCTCGACACCATGACGCCGGGCTTCACGGGCGTCATCGCCAACCCTGCACCCATCACGCCTGCGGGCACGGCTGGCGCCGTCGTCACGGCCTCGTTCGGAGCCGTCAACGTTCCCGGCGACAACGTGCTCACCAACAACTCGCTCGACCTGCTCGTCACCCTGCGCAACACGGCGCTGAACGCCGCGACCGCGGGCTCGATTCAGGGCGTGACGTTGAGCTCGAGCGTGGCCATCGGCTCCAACTCCACGTTCGGGGTGCTGCTGGCCGCCCCCCGCCCGCGCCTCACCGCGGCCGTCGACAACGCGGCCCCCGGCCCCGATGCGGGCGTGACGTTGACCGCGACGCTGTCGAACCTCTCGTTCAACTCCCAGGCTGACGGCGGAGGCCTCGAGCAGACGACGGTGGCCTGCAACATTCCCGTCTCGGTCTCGACGCCGACCGGCTTCGCGGCACAGAACCCGGCCACGGACGGCCTCGACAACGACGGCAACGGCAGCACGGACGACGCCCCCGAGGCCTCGGTGCTCACGGGCAGCAGCTTCACCTTCAACACGGGCCGGTGCCTCAACCCCGGCGAGCAGCTGGTGTACCGCGCAGCGTTCCGCTCGAACCAGACGATTCAGGGCGTGCCGGTGAACTTCGACTCCACCATGGGCACGTACCTCACGGCCTCGATGGGCGGCACGACGCTCACCCCGCAGAGTGACGCCTTCGACAACAACGGCAACGCGACGACCGACGAGACGACTCCAGTCGCCGACGCCATCGCGCGCGTGGTGGTGACGCCGAACGTTCCGCGCCTCAACTTCACCCTCATCGGCCGCAACGCGCTCGACGGCGGAACCACGGTCGTCGCTGGCCAGGACGTGCGGTGGACGGTGCGCCTCATCAACACGGGCGTGGGCGATCTCACCAACGTGCAGATTCAGGTGCCCTTCGCCACCTCGACGACCTACCTCGCCGACTCTGGCACCGCGACCCTCGGCAGCCTGAGCGCCGACATGGCGGGATTGAACGTCGCGGTCGGCACCATCACAGGCTGCCCCGCCCTGCCCGATGGTGGCCCCGGTACGTCGTGCCCAACCGTCGTGGTGACGCTCGACTCGCGCACCTCGCTCCGAATCCCCAACAACGGTGGCGTCGAGACCCAGGCCACGCTGACTGCTGACCCGCCCTTCTCCCTGCTGCTCACCGACGACCCAGGAACGGCCGCGCCCGTCGACGTCACCCGCGTGCGCGTGCTCAACACCACCGACACCGACGGCGACGGGGTGCTCAACGGCGCCGATCGCGTCTCCAACAACCCCTCGAGCTGCAGCGACATCGATGGTGATGGCTGCGACGACTGCGCGGTGGCCAACAACCAGCAGCCCCTCAACGACGGCCCCGACACCGATGGCGACGGCATGTGCAACGCCGGCGATCCGACGCCCAACGACGTCGATGCCGACGACGACGGGCTCACCGACGGCGCCGAGCGTGATCCGCTCAGCGACACCGATGGCGACGGCCTCGTCAACGTGCTCGACCCAGACTCCGACGACGACGGTCTCCTCGATGGCACCGAGGCGGGCATCACCACGGCCAGCGCGGGCACCGACGTCAGCAAGCGCCTCTTCATCGCCGACGCCGACCCGGCCACCACCACGAACGCGCTGCGCGCCGACTCCGATGGCGCCGGCCGCATCGACGGCACCGAAGACCTCGACAAGAACGGCCGCGTCGACATGGGTGAAGGTGACCCGAACCTCGGCACCGACGACGCGACCCAGACCGACACCGACGGCGACGGCCTGAGCGACGCCGACGAGCTGGCGCGCGGCACGCCGGTGAACGACGCCGACGCCGACGACGACGGCGCCATCGACGGCAAGGAGCCCAACCCCACCACCAACACCGACGGCGACGGGTTGCTCACCAACGTGCTCGACCCCGACTCCGACAACGACGGGCTCTTCGACGGCACCGAGCTTGGCATCGCGAGCGCACCCACCGGCACCCTCGTGGCGCGACGCCGCTTCATCGCCGACGCAGATCCCACCACGCGCACCGCCGTGCTCCGCGCCGACACCGATCGTGGCGGCGTCATCGACGGCCTCGAAGACCTGAACCTCAACGGCCGCACCGATCAGGGTGAGCGCAACCCTGCCGACGCGCCGGACGATCTGGTGGTCGCCGTCGACACCGACGGAGACGGGATGGCCGACGCGCTCGAGGCGTTCCTCGGCACCAACCCGCGCGATCGCGACAGCGACGACGACGGCCTCATCGACTCGGCCGAGCAGCAGTTCTCGGACGACACCGACAACGACGGCCTCATCAACGTGGTCGACGCCGACTCCGACGACGACGGGCTCTTCGACGGCACCGAGCTGGGCATCGCGATGCCCAGCGTCGACACCAACGAGAACACCAAGGCCTTCGTGGCCGACGCCGACACGTCGACGCGCACCAGCATGCTGTCGGCCGACACCGACCGCGGCGGCAAGAGCGACGGCTTCGAAGACGTGAACATCAACGGGCGGGTCGACACGGGCGAGACGAACCCGCTGCTCGCCAGCGACGACACGGGCGCCACCATCGCCGACGCCGACAGTGACGGCATCGCCGACGCCGCCGAGCAGCGCCTGGGCTCGAACCCGAACGACGCCGACTCCGACGACGACGGCCTCACCGATGGCAAGGAGTCGAACGCCTCGCTCGACGCCGACGGCGACGGGGTCATCAACATCAACGACCCCGACAGCGACGGCGACCGGCTGTTCGACGGTACCGAAGCGGGCGTCGCCATGGCTCCCGCCTCGACCGACACCTCGAAGAACTTCTTCGTGGCCGATGCCGACCCGACGACCCGCACCCTCGTGCTGACCGCCGACACCGATCGCGGCGGCATGGGTGATGGGGCCGAAGACGCGAACCGCAACGGCCGCGTCGACACCGGCGAGACCGACCCGCTGCTCAAGTCTGACGATCGCCCCCTGCAGGACAGCGACAACGACACCATTCGTGACGTCGACGATGGCTTCCAGGACAGCGACGGCGACGGCATGGCCAACTGGCAGGACACCGACTCGGACAACGACGGCATTCTCGACGCAATCGAGGCTGGCGACGCGAGCCCTGCCACCACGCCCATCGACAGTGATCGTGACACCACGCCCGACTTCCTCGATCTCGACAGCGACGGCGACACGGTGAAGGACGCGGCCGAGGCAGGCAGCGGCATGACGCCCGCCGACACCGACAACGATGGAGTGGCCGACTTCCGCGACACCGACAGCGACGGCGACAGCCTGCTCGACGCGCTCGAGGCTCAAGACCTGGACCTCGAGACAGCCCCGGTCGACACCGACGCCGACGGCACGCCCGATCTCCGAGACCCCGACTCCGATGGTGACGGCTTCTCTGACGCCCTCGAAGCCGGTCGGCTCGACTCGACGATGGCGCCCGTCGACACCGATCGCGACGGCACTCCCGACTACCGCGACCCCGACAGCGACGCCGACGCGAAGGGCGACCGCGAAGACAACTGCCGCCTGGTGGCGAACGCCGATCAGAAGGACACCGACGCCGACGGCCTGGGCGACGCGTGCAGCGCCGACGTCGACGGAGACGGCGTGCGCAACGAGGTCGACAACTGCCCGACGGTGCAGAACTTCGACCAGCAGGACATCGATGGCGACGGCGTGGGCAACCCCTGCGATTCCGACGTGAACGGTGACGGCTTCGTCGACGGCGTGAGCGTCAAGGGCGGCGGCTGCTCGTCTGCGGGCCTGTCGCTGCTGCCGATCGCCCTGGCCGCGCTGGCGCTCCGTCGTCGTCGCAGCCAGCCGTGAAGTCGAAGCTCATTCTCGTCGGCGCGCTGCTCCTCGTCGGGGGCGGCGCGGCCTTCATCATCGGCACACAGGTGATGCAGCGCCGCGCGCTCGACGAACAGGTCCGACGTGGTGACGAGCTCGAGTACGCCGCGCGGTGGGATCTCGATCATGGGCAGCCGCAGCAGGCACTCGAGAAGCTCAAAGGGCTGGCTGCGCTCGACCCGAATCGCAGAGGGCTCACCACGCTCGAAGGCCGGGCGCTGGTGTCGAATGGCGCGTCGGCTGAGGGAGCACGCAAGCTCGAGCAGGCGGGCGCGTCGCTCGATCTCGAAGGCGCCGAGTACCTCGCGGTCGCGCACTCCCAGCTCGGGCGATTGACCGAGGCGAAGGCAGTGCTCGAACAGGTCCTCATGAAAGATCCTGCGCGCGTGTCGGCCTGGCGAAGGCTGGCGCAGGTGCGTCTCACGAGCGGTGACTCCGTTGGGGCCGTCGAGGCGTGGACCCAGGCGGTGAAGCACGCGGGGCCTGACGAGCTGGCGGTACGCGCAGAAGCCACGACCCTGCTCACGCTGGCCGGCAAGGCCGACGACGCGAGACAATTCACCCCATGATCGAACCAGACTTCGTCGAGATCGCCGTCATTCCCTCCGAGCTGGAAGAGCACTGGCGTGGCGTGCTGGAGGACGCCTCGGTCGGTGCGCGCTTCGAGGCCACGAGCGAGGGCGTGCGCGTGCTGGTGCACCCGCGCGACGCCGTGAGCACGAAGACGCTCTTCGAGTCACCCTTCGAAGGGGAAGAGGCGCTGCCCGAGGACGTCGAAGCGCCCATGCTGGGGCCGACCGATCGCACCGAGACGCTGGTGGTGACGCAGAACCCGCTGATCGCCGAACAGCTGTGCCGTGAGCTGCACCGGGCGGGGCTGTTTGCAGGAACCCACTCCAGCCTCGCCTCGAGTGTCTTCGGCACCGAGGGCGCGCAGCAGTTCACTGTGGTGATCGCGCAAGGACAACGCGACGCCGCGTGCGAGGTGCTGACGCGCTGGGCGCAGACGCGAGCCAACGATTTCTACGCCACGGCTGGCCTCACGACGACCGAGCTGTTCGACGTGCTGCGCTCCTTCCTGAGCGCCCTGCCCCGATGAGCGGGCTCACCTTTCGCCGCGACGTGAGCCTGGCGGTGCTCACGCGCGCGAAGACGGCGGCCGATCATCACGAAGATCTCGGGTGCTCCATTCTCGGGCCCGCGTCGCGCCCCGTCCGCGCAGCGCACCACTGGCTCAAGCTGCAGGTGCAACGCCTTGGACCAGAAGAGACGTCACGCAGAGCCCGCGCGCTGGTGAAGGCGCTCGAGAACACGCCCGCGTACGCGAAGCTGACGACGGGCAGACGGGTGAACGGTCGGCTCCAGCTTCGTGAAGACGTGCTCTTCCCCAGTCCGTCGCGCACGCCACCGCGCGTGCTGCACGTTCGCCGCGAGGACATGGGCTTCGATCTCGAGGTCGCTGCCGACGAGTGGCCTGCGATCGCCGACTGCTGTGCAGCGCTGGCGCGTGGGCTCTCGACGGCCGAGCGACGGCTGTTCTCACGCGTTCCCGTGGTGCGCACGTTGCTCGACGAGCTGACCGCCGCGAAGTGGCTCGAGCGGCACGAGGGTGCACCGTCGCTCCCGAAGAGTGGCTTCACCTTCGTCGGCCACAACACGACGCTCGTGCGTGACGGTGGCGCCTCGGTGCTCGTCGACCCGTACTTCCGCCCCATGTCGGCGATCGATCTGCCGACGTACCCGCCGATGCACGCGCGCGATCTCGGCCACGTCGACGCGGTGTGCATCACCCACTCGCACGGCGATCACTTTCACCTCGGCTCGCTGCTCACGCTGCCGCGAGACACCGCCATCTTCGTGCCGCCGACCGAGCGCGAGAGCCTCTTCTCGACCGACTGCGTGACCCGCCTCACCCAGGTGGGCTTCACGAACGTGCACGCCCTGCCCTGGTTCTCGAGCCGGAAGGTGGGCGCGCTCTCGGTGCACGCCCTGCCCTTCTACGGAGAGCAGCCCACGAGCGGCGAAGGCGTGTACCCCGGCTTCTTCAATGAAGGCTCGACGTGGGTGCTCCGAGGACCGTCGACGTCTGCGGCGTTCTTCGCCGACTCGGGTGACGACGTGCGCGGCCGCATGTCTGACGTCTGCGCGCTGGCGACGCGGGGTGGGCCGATCGACGTGCTCTTCTGCGGCGTGCGCGGCTTCCGGCTCGAGCCCATCTTCTTCGGCTTCACGACGCTCGACGCGTATCTCGTGAACGTGCCGCTCGACGCGCTGACGACCAAGCAGCAGCTGATGGCGAGCCCACGCGAAGCGCTCGACTACGCGAAGCAGCTGGGGGCGAAGACCCTCGTTCCGTGCGCCGACGGTGGAGCGCCCTGGTATTGGCGCGAAGGCATGGGCCCGAAGTACCCCGGCTATCCCGGCGCGCCCGTCGATGGCGCCTCGTCGCAGGAAGAGAACCTCGACGCCGATCCGTTCCCCGAACGCGTGCTGAGTATGCGGCAAGGAGCAGACGTGGAGATCGCGCTCCTTCGGCCCGGCTCGACGCTGAGCGGCGCGCACGTCGCCCCCGTGCACGGGTTCGAGTGGCCATTCGACCCACTTCGCTGACTGTTCCACCAACGTCGAGACTCTGACGGTCAGCCGACGCTGGCGATCACGCTCGAGGCCTTGAGCTGCGGGGCGTGCGCCTGGAAGGTGTACTCGGGGTGCTTCTCCTGCGCGTGCGCGAGCGCCCACTCGTCACGGAACAGCACGAGCGGCAGGCCGTCACGATCGGTCACCGTCTGCCGGTTGCCTTCCCAATCGAACGCCTTCGCGTCGAACTTCTCGGCGACCACCCAGCGGGCGATCGTGTAGCCGAGCTTGTCGACGAGAATGTCAGCGCCGTACTCGTGCTGAATTCGGTACTGCAGCACTTCGAACTGCAGCTGGCCGACGACGCCGACGATCGGGTCCTTCATGCCCATCTGCAGCTGCTGGAAGATCTGAATCGTGCCCTCTTCGGCGAGCTGCTCGAGGCCCTTCTCCATCTGCTTGCGCCGGAGCGGATCTTTCGAGCGGATGATCGCGAAGTGTTCGGGTGAGAAGCGCGGCACGCACTCGAAGTCGAAGCGCTCTTTCTCGAGCAGGGTGTCGCCGATGCGGAACTGCCCGGGGTCGAAGAGGCCGATCACGTCGCCGGGCCAGGCGTCTTCGATGCTGGTGCGCTCCGACGCCATGAACTGCGACGGCTTGGCCAGGCGCACTTCCTTCTCGAGGCGGGTGTGGAAGGCGCTCATGCCCTTCACGTAGTGCCCCGAGACGACGCGCAGGAACGCGATGCGATCTCGATGCGACGGGTCCATGTTCGCCTGGATCTTGAAGATGAAGCCCGAGAACTTGTCCTTCGTGGGCTCGACGAAGCCGGCGCTCGACTGACGGCCGCTCGGCGCGGGAGCCATCTCGAGGAACGCGTCGAGGAAGGGCCGCACGCCGAAGTTCGTCATGGCCGAGCCGAAGAACATCGGAGACAGCTGCCCCGACAACACCTTCTCGAGCGAGAACTCGTCACCACCGATGTCGAGCAGCTCGATGTCTTCGTTCAGCTTCTCGAGCTCGGCGTCGTTGAGCACCGTCTTGATCTCGTCACTCGCGAGCGGAATGATCTGCTCGTCGACCTCGCTCGCGCCGTGGCGGCCCTGCGCGGTGAACACGTGCACGTTCTTCGTGCGCCGGTCGTACACGCCGCGAAAGTCGGGGCCCGAGCCGATGGGCCAGTTCATCGGGTACGCGCGAATGCCGAGCACCTTCTCGAGCTCGTCCATCAGCTCGAGCGGCGTGCGGCCGTAGCGGTCGAGCTTGTTCGCGAAGGTGAAGATGGGAATTCCACGCAAGCGGCAGACCTTGAAGAGCTTGATGGTCTGCGGCTCGACGCCCTTCGCTGCGTCGATGAGCATCACGGCGGCGTCGGCGGCGGCCAGCGTGCGGTAGGTGTCTTCCGAGAAGTCCTGGTGGCCGGGCGTGTCGAGCAGGTTCACCGCGTGGTCGCGATAGAAGAACTGCAGCACCGACGAAGTGACCGAGATGCCACGCTCCTTCTCGATCGCCATCCAGTCTGACGTGGCGTACCGCTTCGCGCGGCGGGCCTTCACGCTGCCGGCGAGGTGAATCGCGCCACCGTACAGCAGCAGCTTTTCGGTGAGCGTCGTCTTGCCCGCGTCGGGGTGCGAGATGATCGCGAAGGTGCGGCGACGGGCGATTTCTTTGTCCTGCTCGGAGCTCATGACGGGCCTGCCTGTACCACGAAGGGAGCACCCGTCGACGGGCACGAGCCCGCAGGCTGACCGTCAATGGGCGGATGAAGGACGCGACGGCGGCTGCGGTCCCGCGGGCTGGCAAGGCAACGTGAACCCGCACGACTGGAGCGTCATGATGCGGGCGTCGGTGATCGGCTTGTCGGCCACCTCGAGCACCGTGGTGCACTGGGCCCAGTAATGGTCCAGGCAGACGAAGTCGGGCGGACCACCCGGCGCAGCGACGAGTGCCGCCCCCGGCGGTTGTGGGCGCTTCGCCGCTTCGCTGGGCGGCACCTCGACCCGAATCGCAGGCACCACGCACCACGAGCCGGGCCCAAGCGAGATCGAGAACTGCCCCTTCGCGTCGGTCGTGAACGTGACCGAAGGCTTCACGGACGAGTTCTTCACGCCAGCCTTCACGTGAAAGGTCTGCTTCGCGTGCGGCCGAACCTGTTGCGCCTTGCCTGGCGGAGGCATCGCGCCGCCACACCACGGCAGTGACTCTTCAGCGAGCCCCGAGACCAGCACGGGCTTCGGTTCCGTCGCGAAAGAAGAACTCGCCACCACCATCACGACGAACGCCGTTCGCATGTTCACTCCGGTGCAGGACTGTCTGGCCACACGCCCACCCACTCGTTCGTCAGCGTGTCATCGAAGAAGCGAATCCACGAGCGCGTCGGCAGCCGGCCCTTCTGCAACGCGTGGCGAATGCGCCCAAGCGCGCCGTCGACGTCGGCCACGACGACGTTCAGGTACGAATACCGCTCTCCCGTGCCCGCGCCGATCGTGCGACCGAGCGGCCCCAGCGCCGCGTCGACCGCCTCCTCCATCGCGAGCGTCGAGTTGAAGCCCTCGTCCGAGAAGCCATCGGTCTGCACGTAGAGCAGGGTCTCGCCGAAGCGGGAGAATCGGCACGACGAGAACGGCACGCCACCGATGCTCGCGCTGAGCAGCTCGAGATCGGCGGTGCGCGCGGTCTTCAGATCGAGCTGTCGTCCGCCCTGGCGCGACCGCGGATCGATCGTCGCCACGGCCCAGTTCGCAGTGGTGCCGACGCGTGACGAGACGAGCAGACGCGCATCGGGCCGGGCCTCGTGCTGGCGAAGCTTCGCCTCGGTGAACGCGTCGACGAAGTCCGCGACACCGACACGGTTCGATCGGCCGAACAGCTTCGACATCAACGAGCGGCCACCGGGCACGACCGCGCCAACCCAGTCGGCCATATCGTGTTCGCCCAGCAACACCTTCGTCAGCCACACCGCCGGCTCGTGTTCGTCCGTCGACGCGCCATGCCAGGTCACGCCGAGCAGCCCGTGGCCCACGGGAGCGAGCTCTGCCGTCCACTTCGTCGCGTCCACCTCGAAGCGGCCTTCGACCGTCCTCAAGGCGAAGGTGGTGAGCTCGGCCGGGCGCGCGTTGAGCACGTCACAGAAGAGCCCTCCCGGCGCGAGCGCGACGACCCGATCGACCAGCGGCTGCAGCTCGCGTTGCTCTTCGCAGGTGACGACGAAAGTCCACCGGCCCGACGCGCGGCTGAACTCCCAGAAGAGCTGCCCGTGAATCGTTCGCAGCTTCGGCGTCAGCCACGCCTCGAGATCGAACTGCGCGCGCTGAGCGAAGAGCGCCTCGATCTCCTTCGCCTTCGCCTCGAACGCCTGCCACCACGCGACGATGCGCGCGTCGACCTCGGCCCGCGCCGCTGCCTCCGACTCTGCTGGAAACCGCCACCGCAGCCGCATGTGCCCTCCGCGCACCACGCAGCCTACGTGGCCCTTTTTCCGCAGTCGCCGAAGACCGGAACGCGCACGCCTACTTACGGGCTGGCACGACGCTCGCTTTGGAGGTCCTGCGGGAAGCACCTCCCTCCCAGAAGGAACGAAAGAGCCCGTCATGAAGAAGCAGATCGTCGCCGCCGTCGCCGCCGCCCTCGCGTTTGCCGCCTGCGAGGACTCCACCCCGAAGAAGGTCACCGTCTTCCCCGCGCCACCCACGCCGGTCGTCATCGCGAAGGTGGCCCCCGTCATTCCCGACTCCGGCGTGCCGCTCTCGAAGGTCGAAGAGCCGGTGATGCCCATCGACGCGCTCGCGCTCATTCACGACACGAAGAACGTCGACCACCTCGCGCGCGCCAAACAGCTCGTGCAGGACCAGGATCCCAAAGGCGCGCTCACCGAGGCCCGCCGCGCGCTGTTCACGATGCCGCAAGACGCCGAGACGCTCGAGCTGATCGCGAAGCTGGGTCGTCAGGCAGGCCAGCCGTCGATCTCTGCCGAAGCGTGGGGCCGGCTCGCGCAGCAGCGCTCGGGTGACGCGATCGCGAGCATCAAGCAGGCGCGCGCGCTCATGCACGCGAAGGACTTCGGCGCTGCCATCGCGGCAGGCAGAGAGGCCTCGACGCGTGACCCGGGCAACCCCGAGGCGTTCCAGGTGACGGGTCTCGCGCAGCTCTCGAGCGGCGATCTCCAGGGCGCCATCACCAGCTTCAAGACCGTCATCGCGCTGCAGCCCGATCATGGCTACGCGATGAACAACCTCGGGCTCGCGTACCTGCGCGCCAACATGAACGAGCAGGCCGTCGAGGTGCTCGAAGAGGCCGTCGAGCAGCTGCCGAACGTCTCGTACGTGCAGAACAACCTCGGCGTCGCCTACGAGCGCGTCGGCCGCTCTGACGACGCGAAGCACGCGTACCAGCAGGCGATGGATCTCTCGCCGAAGTACGTGAAGGCCCGCGTCAACGCGGCGCGCGTGGCGAAGAGCCCGGTCGAAATCGACGGCGACGACACGACGATGTCCGACGTGCCGCACCCCATCGAGCCGCAGCAGGGCCCGACCCCCTGAAACCGTCTCACGGGTTCGCAATTCGACGCTCGCGGCTCGCCACATTCGCCGCGGCGTTCGGTTCGACTCAGGCGACCTCCGGCTTCGTCTCCCATGCGGTCGAGCAGCCCTGCCCCACTTCACGTGGCGCAGGGTTGTTCTCTTTCGGCCCTTAGCGCTATGGCGCCACGTCATGCGTCAGCTCTCGGTGCCTGTCCTCGCGCTGGTCCTTCTCTCGTGTGGTGTCGAGCAGTCCTCCAAAGCGGCGTACCCCTCGCGTGTGCGCCAGGCGCTCTCGACCGACCTCGTCATCAGCGAGGTGTACGGCGGTGGTGGCAGCGCATCGTCGGCCTACCGCTACGACTTCATCGAGCTCTTCAACCGCGGCAGCGCGCCGGTGAGCCTGAGCAACAAGTCCGTGCAGTACGCGAGCGAGATGGGCTCGAGCTGGTCCGTCACGCCTCTGAGCGGCACGGTGCAGCCTGGGAGTTACTTCCTCATTCGCATGGGCACGGCCGGCCCGACGAGCACGCCAAACCTGCCGGCGTCCGATGCTCAGGGAGCGCCGTTGCTCAGCGCCACCGCAGGGAAGGTCGCGCTCGTCAGCAACATCACGGCGCTCACGGGCGCGTGCCCCACCTCGCCGAACATCATCGACCTCGTGGGCTACGGCATGAACACGAACTGCTCCGAGGGCATGAGCACGAACAACACTTCGGCTTCCTCGTCGGTGCGTCGTGGCGGCAATGGCTGCTTCGAGACCGACAACAACCGCGCCGACTTCACGGTGGGCACGCCAACGCCGAAGAGCGCGTCTGCGGCGATGGTGAACTGCGCGAACATGCCGAACGATGGCGGCGTGGTGATCATGCCGGGTGATGGTGGCTGTCTCGTCATCTCGTCCTGGCCGACCGTCGACTCGAGTGCGGGCTACCAACCTGCGAACGACATCGCGGGCGCCCAGCTCTTCACCGCCGATACGGACGCGGGCTTCGACATTCTCTCGCTCGAGGCCTACTTCGGCTTCACGCCGCCGCTCACCATTCCCGCGAACTACACCTTCGCGCCCGACGAGACGTACGGCTCGTGCGAGGTGTGCGGCGTGCTCAGCCTGCAGTGCGACGACACCGGAACCTGCGCGAAGGAGTACTTCGCAGTCGGCGGCACGGCGAACGTCACGACCGCGACGCTGGACGAAGGCGCCGGCCGCTTCGAGGGCTCGATGTCGAACGTGCGCTTCGTCGCGTGGGACTTCATGGCCGACGAGGCGCTGCCCAGTGGTGAGTGCGTGGTGATGTCGAACGCGACCTTCAGCGTCGCGTGGGATGCCGATGCAGGCATGGGTGGCGGCGCGGCAGGCGGTGGCGCTGCGGGTGGTGCAGCGGCGGGCGGCGGTCGCGCGGGTGGAACGGCGAGCGCTGGCGGCGGAACGGCCTCGACGGGTGGCGGCACCTCGTCGATTGGTGGCGGCGCTGCGGGTGGAGCGCGCGCTGGTGGCACTGCGGGCGGCGGCAACCTCACGACGAAGAAGGCGTGCGGCTGCAGCACGGGCTCCGAGACGATGCTGGCGCAGGCGATCGCGGGACTGCTGGTGCTTCGCTTCACGCGCCGCCGTCGCAATCGCTAAATCAAGTCAGTTTGACTTGATTCCTCCGTCTCAGCCGCATGCTCCCACTCACACTCGAGGCGCTGCGCGCGTCGTCCCAGTCGTTCACCTTTCGTCCCTTCTACGGTCACGCCGCGCGTGCAGACGGCCGCGTGAGTGACGCGTGCTTCTCGCAGTGGGCGCCGTGCCGGTTCACGGTCGACGAGGTCGAGTACGTCACCGCCGAGCAGTTCATGATGGCCAGCAAGGCGCGGCTGTTCGGCGATCGCGAGATGCTGACGAAGATCCTGGCCGAGGGCTCTCCCGCGAAAGCGAAGGCGCTGGGTCGGCAGGTGCGGAACTTCGACGGCGCGGTCTGGGAGCGGCACCGCTTCGACGCCGTCTCGTTCGGCAGTCACGCGAAGTTCTCGCAGGACGAGGAGTTGAAGGCGCACCTGCTCTCGACCGGTCAGTCGATTCTCGTCGAGGCCGCGCCGCGCGATCGCATCTGGGGCATCGGGCTCGGCCGTGACAACCCGCTCGTGAACGAGCCGCATCGATGGAGAGGACTCAACCTGCTCGGCTTCGCGCTCGTGCACGCGCGAGAGGTGCTCCGCGAGAAGCTGCCTGCGATCGCTGGCGGTCCCTGGCGGCGTATGGTCGGCGAATGACCCGACCCGACAACGTGCTGAATTGGAGAGACGTCACGGATCTCGACGACTCCGGCTACCCGGGCGACGACGAGCGCCTGGGCTTCACCGCGAAGCTGTCGTCGAAGCTCGGGCTGTTTCGACTCGGCATCGGGCACGAGGTGCTGCCTCCCGGCCGGCGCACGAGCTACCCGCACACCGAGCTCAGCGAAGAGGAGTTCGTGTTCGTGCTCGAGGGCACTCCCGACCTCTGGCAGGACGGCCACCTGCACCGCCTCGCGCCGGGTGACGCCGTGGGCTGGCCGAGCGGCACCGGCGTCGCGCACACGATCATCAACAATACCGACGCCGACGTTCGATTGTTGATCGTGGGCGAGCCGTCACGGCGGCGCTTCAAGGTGCACTACCCGCTTCACCCCGAGCGCAACGAGAAGCTCGGTGACTCGTGGTGGAGCGACGCACCGCGACGTCCGCTCGGGCCCCATGACGGCAAGCCTGACGCGGGCCGGAAGTGAGTGGCATGGTCCCGCCATGGCCACCCGCAAGAAGCTGAAGTCCAAGCCGAAGCCGAAGACGAAGCTGAAGAAGAAGCCCGTCACGAAGAAGCCGATCGCGAAGAAGAAGGCGAAGTCGAAGCCTGCCGCGAAGCCGACACGCAAGCCGGCCCCGAAGAAGAAGCCGGTGTTCGACGAGGGCACGACCCAGAAGGTGCCGGTCGCCGAAGTGCTGGGAGACATCGAAGAGCAGCTCGCCCTCGATCTGCTCATCGAGAGCTGATCAGAGCAGCCCGAGGCGGGTGAGCATCTTCACCACCGCCATGCGCGTGACCCCTGCCCGCCGCGCCGCCTCGCTCAGGTTGCCCTTCGACACCTCGAGCAGCGCTTTGGCGTACGACTGCTCGAACGCGTTCACGAGCCGCTCCTTCTGGACCAGGAACGGCTCGTCGAGTGACGCGGCGACGGTGGGCTGCGCTCCCTGCGGAGCCGGCGTGATCGGCTCTGCGCCCGCCCGCCACCGCTCCACTGCGTTGCGCAGCTCGCGCACGTTGCCCGGCCACGGGTGCCCGACGAAGCGCTCGAGCGTGCGTTGGTCCATCGTGAGGCCCTCGCCCAGAAAGTGCTTCACCAGCGGCGGCACGTCGTCGCGACGCTCGCGCAGCGGCGGCACGTCGACCCGCAACACCGAGAGTCGATAGAAGAGATCGGCGCGGAAGCGCCCCTGGTTCACCTCTTCTTCGAGCGGCCGATGCGTCGCGGCCAACACGCGCACGTCGATCGAGATCGGCCCCTTCCCTCCCAGCCTCGAGACTTCGCGACGCTCGAGCGCCCGCAACAACCGCGGCTGCAGCTCGAGCGGCAGCTCACCGATCTCGTCGAGGAACACCGTGCCGCCGTGCGCGCGCTCGAAGGCTCCCGCTCTCGCCGCGATGGCGCCGGTGAACGCGCCCTTCTCGTGACCGAACAGCTCGCTCTCGATGAGTGACGGCGCCAGCGCGCTGCAGTCGACGACCACCAGCGGCTTCTCGGCCCGCCCGCTCGCCTGCACCAGCGCTTCGGCGACCAGCTCCTTCCCCACTCCGGTCTCGCCATGAATCAGCACGGTCGAGTCGCGCTTCGCGAATGACTCCAGCCTGGCGAAGAGCTCCCGCATCGCCACGCTGCGACCAACGAGCGGGCCGAAGGTCTCTGACACCGACGCCTCGATCTCGATCGCGGTCGCCTCTGGCGTGAACGACACCTGCGAGCTGCCGAGCTCGAGCGTCGCCGGCGCGGTGAGGAACGCGTCGGCCACCAGCACGCCGTTCACCTGGGTGCCGTTGCGACTGCCGAGATCGTGAACCCGCACGCCGCGCTCGTCGTGGGTCAGCTCGCAGTGCAGCCCCGAGACGGAGGGATCGGTCAGCTGCACGTCGTTTCCATCGAGGGCACCGATTCGGCACCGACTCGACTTCACCCGCAGCGTCTTGCCTCGGTCGGGCCCGCGCGTGACGGTCAGCGTGTACTCCTGCACCGCCCGCCGCGAGCCACCCGCCACCTTCGTCACCCACGTCTGCCTGGCTGTCACCCTCGCATCCTCGCTCCAGCCGGGAAGGAACGGAATGCTACCGAGGTAGCAGGGCCGAAGCGCATCGAGCGCGCTATCGTCGAGGCCATCGATGGGTGACGCAGACGAAACGCTGGCGGCCAGGCTTCAGCGAGAGGGCGCGCTCAGTCTCGAAGACGTGCTGCGCGTGATGCCGCCGATCTGCGACGTGCTCGTGAAGCTCGCAGAGGCCGGAGCGCCCTCGACCGCCACGCTCACCTCGGTGCAGCTGTCGACCGGAGCGCCGAAGCTCACGCCCGTTCCTTTCGATGGCCCGGCCCGCGAGATCGTGAAGCAGCTCGCCGCGCTCACCTACGAGCTGCTCAAGGGGCTGCCGCCGCCCCAGTCGCCGAGCGGCGCCGACTTCATCGGCTTGCGGCCCGAGATCGTTCGCCCGGTGCACGCAGCGCTGGTCGGAACGGGCGCCTCCGATCTGCTGACCTTCGCGCGGCAGCTGCGCTCACTCGGTTCGGGCGGCACCGCGCAGGTCGTGAAGATCGAAGTGCCGGACACGAAGGTCTCGGACCGGTCAGCGGGCCGCGTTGGACAGATCTTCGGCGCCTACCAGCTGGTCCGCCGGCTCGGTGAAGGCGGCATGGGCGAGGTCTACGTCGGCCGCCACACGCGCCTCGGTCGAGAGGTCGCCATCAAGGTGTTGCGCGACGAGTACGCGTCGATGCCCGACGTGGTGCAGCGCTTCTTCCAGGAAGCGCGCGTGGTGAACGATCTCAAGCACCCGAACACGGTGGAGATTATCGACTTCGTCGAAGAGCCCGGCCGCGTGTACCTGGTGATGGAGCTGCTCCAGGGGCGCACCATCGCCGAGCTCGATCAGCAAGAAGGGCCACTGCCGGTGACGCGCATCGCGAAGCTGCTCGCGCCGGCCTGTGGAGCGCTCGAGGCGGCGCACCAACTCGGCGTGGTTCATCGCGACATCAAGCCCGAGAACCTGTTCGTGTTGACCAACGAGACCGTGAAGGTGCTCGACTTCGGCGTCGCGCGCCGCCTGACCGGTGCTCCGCAGACGCAGGCGGGGCTGGTGTTGGGCACGCCGTTCTACATGGCGCCAGAGCAGGCCGCGGGGCGCGCCGTCGATGCGCGCGCCGATGTCTATGCGCTTGGCGTCACGCTGTACGAGCTGCTGTCGCGTGACTCGATGAGCACCGTCACGACGCCGCAGCGGCTGCTCCGGGCCGCGAGCGGAGAGCCCATTCCACAAGCCCTCACCACGCTCGTCGCGTCGATGCTCTCGCTCGATCCCGCGCAGCGGCCGTCGTCAGCGAAGCACGTCCGCGAGGTGCTGGAGCAGCTCGCCACAGCGCCTCCGCCCGCTCCTGCGCCCTCGACGGGACAAGCGCTCGCGAACGCAGGGCTCGTGCAGTCGCCATCGAGCTCACGCCGATGGCTGGCGCTCCCGCTCGTGGGCGTCGTCATCGGCCTCGTCGCGTTCACGCAGTGGCCGCGAGAGACGCCGCAGCAGCCGATCGTCACGCCACCTCCGCCAGCGCTCGTCGTGAATGCGCCGCTCGAGAAGGTCGAGCCTCCGCCACCTCCAGACCCTGGCCCGAAGCCGCTGAAGCCGAAGCAGCTCGTGAAGCCGCAGGCCGCACCAACGCCCGCGCCCACCGTGGAGCCGCCGCCCGCTGATCCCCTTGCCACCTACCGCCCTCGCCTCGCCGACGTTCGCCGTCGCTTCGACTCGCTCGTGCGCCGCTACGGGCAGGATCAGCTCACCACGCTCGAGAAGGCCACCGTCGCTGAAGCGCTGGCGACCGCCGCCGGAGCGCCCACCCCGGAACTGGACGTCGCGCTGACCGACGCCGAACATGCCCTCGCCGAAGCGGAGCGCCGGCTCGGCCGCTGACGAATGAGATCTCTCCTCCTCCTCGCCCTCACGTTGCCGTCGCTCGCGCTCGCTGAACCGCAGCAGCGCGTGCTCGTCGTCTCGTTCCAATCGCTCGGCATCGAACCAGCCGTGATGGAGCGGGTCGGCGATGGCCTGCGGACTCAGTCCACTGCTGCGACGTGGAAGGCGCTCGACGCCCCTGAGACGCAACGGGTGCTGCGGGCCGCGACGATGTGCGGTGAAGATCTTGAGTGCCTCGCCACGCTTGGCCAACGCGCCGATGCCCGCTGGGTGCTCGCGTGGGGCTTCGGAAAGATCGGCTCCAGCTTTCTCTTCACTGCGTTGCTCGTCGAGACGCCCACCAGCGCGAAGCTCGCGACGTTCACCGAGAAGCTGCCGTCGATTCCTGATGACGCGAGCCCACTGGCCCAGCGCGCGGTCACGACGCTGTTCAAGGACGTCAAGCGGCCCGTCGTGGTCGCGCCGCCGCCTCCGCCACCAGTGCCCGAGCGCCGCTTCGTGACGCCGACCATCGTGAGCGCCTCGGTCGCCGCTGTGGCCACGATCGCGACCACCATCCTCGGAGTCATGGCCGCCACGCACTACCCGCGCCTCGTCACCGCGCTGTCGGCCGATCGGCCGGCGCTCGATCGCACGCAGCGGCTCTACAACCTGGGCGCCGATGTGAGCCTCGGCGTCGCGATCGCCAGCGGAGTCACGGCGCTCGTGCTCTTCCTCCTCGGCGCTCCGGCGGAGGCTCCGTGAGGTTCTTCGTCTTCTTCGCGCTCACGGGCTGCAGCCTCATCTTCGATCCGGCCAGGGTCGCGAGCTCGGGTTGCCCAGCGACTCCTGATCGCTGCTCAGCGCCCGACAACGCCCGCGCCATCTGCGCCGACACCACCTGCAGCTTCGAGTGCCTCGAGGGGTTTCGCGATGCCGACGGTGTTCAGGGCAACGGCTGTGAAGCCACCTGCACGCCTCTGACAAACCCCACCTCGCTCATCGTCACGTCGCGGCCCGATGGCACCTCGCTCGATTGGATGTTCTCGACCGTGGCCAACGCGAAGGCCTATCGGCTGTGCACGTCGGTCTCGGCCGGAACGCCAACCTGCGTGACGATCGATCCCGCCTCGTGTTCCGCGAGCAGCTGTTCCACGCAGACGACCGGCCACCCGACGAAGGTGCAGGTGTTCGGGCAGGTGCAGGCGCTCAACGCGTGCGACGCGCTGTCGCCCGAAGCCATGGCCGCGCGCTCCACTGGCTTCACCCAACGGATCAGCGATCTCTCGTCGTGGAGCAGCGAATCGAGCTGCATGCCCATGCCGTCGGTCTCTGGCGACGTGCTGGCAGTCGAGCAGTCGGCGCTGTGCAACGGCTTCGCGGTGTTCGCCGACGAGCAATGGCGCAGCGGCACCTTCGAGGTCGAGCTTCGTCCCGCTGGCGTGCTCGGGCCCAACGCGATGGGTGGGCTCGTGTTCTCCAGCGGCACCCGTCGCGTGGGGGTCCTCGCCGGAGCACAGACGGCTCCCGTGCAGGAGGGCACGACGCTGCTTCGCGAGTCGCGCTCGAATGGCCTCTGGCAGTTCCTCGCGACCTCTTCCGCGATGCTCGTCCCCGATCAATGGAACCGGTTGCGGGTCGTCGTGAAGGGCGAGCTCTGGTCGGTCAGCATCGCGAGGCCCAACGAACCCATGCGTGAGGTCCTCCGGTACCACGACAGCGCGAGCACGAACGCGGCCTGGCGGCCTGGCCTGCACGTGCTGACACCCGGTCTCCTCGCCGGTCGCATGGAGTTCCGCAACCTCACCACGAGCAGCGCCGACGACCTGCCGCCCACCGGGCCCTCCTCTGCGTCGTGGACGTTCTCGACCTCGGGAGCGCAGCCTCCCGTGAGACCGACCGGAAACGCCGGCGCCCAGCTTCGGTACGAGCCCTGCCCTGCCTTCCCCGCAGCCACCGCGTGCACGGCGCAGACGATGTGCCTGCCTGCCTCGGGTGGAACCTGCGCGCGCGTGTCGAAGGGCGCTCTCTCTGGAGGCACCCTCGCCTTCGAGCTGCCCACCGGCCTCGACACGCGCCAGCCGTGGAACCTGCGCTTCCGCTTTGCGCCCGCGGCCGATGGCGGCTTCTCACCCGGCGCCACGCTCGCCTTCTCGTCACAGGGAAAGCTGCTCGAGTCAGAGAACGCCCTCGATGGGGGCGTTCGTGGCCTCGGCGGCCGTTGGGGCCAGCCGCTCTTCGCCGACACCTGGAACGTCGTCGACTACCGCTTCGATCCCACGGCCATGACGTGGTCGGCCCGCTTGAACGGCCAGCTCGCGATGCCCGCTTCCGCCCGCTTTCCGCCCGCCGGCTGGGACAAGCACGTTGGCGCGGTGGTGATTGGCGGGAAGGACTTCGACTCGGTCGAGCTCTGGTTGTCCGATCTCACCATCAGCCAGTGACGGCGCAGGGCTTGCTCTGAGCCTCTGTCGTGAGCGCCCGACCTGAGTCACCCCACCCGCAACCTGCGGCCACACCGCCACGCCGGCGCGCACAAACTCGCGAAGCCACTGGCCCGGTCGGACTACACTCGCGGCCGCTCATGACGTTCCGGCAGCGCCTCTGGAAGTGGTTCAAGCGTTTGCTCGTGCTGGCCCTGGTCGGGCTGGTCGCAGCGCTGGGCGTCGGGCTGGGCTCGTACTGGTACTTCTCGAGAGAGCTTCCGAGCGTCGAAGAGCTGCGCACGTGGCGGCCGGCGCAGGTGACGAAGGTGACCTGTCGTGGAGGCCCGGTCTGCGCCGAATTCTACACGGAGCGCCGAACGTGGGTCGACGTGAAGACCCTGCCCAAGCACGTGCGCGACTCGTTCCTCGCTGCCGAAGACGCAGACTTCTACGAGCACCATGGCCTCGACTGGCTCGGCATCATCCGCTCGGCCATCAAGAACCTGAAGCCGGGCGGCCTGAAGTCCGGAGCGTCGACCATCAGCCAGCAGACCTGCCGTCGCCTGCTGCTGTCGACCGAGCGCACGCTGTCTCGAAAGATCCGCGAGTGGATTCTGACGCCACGCATGGAGTCGGCGCTCACGAAGGACGAGATCCTCTCGCTGTACGTCAACACCATCTATTACGGGCACTCGCGCTACGGCGTCGAAGAGGCCGCGCTCTTCTATTTCGGCAAACACGCGAAGGACCTGTCGGTCGGTGAAGCGGCGGTCATCGCCGGCACCGTGCAGAGCCCGCATCGCATCAACCCGCTCACCAACATCGTGCGCGCAAAGAAGCGCCAGCGGTACGTGCTCGGGCAGCTGTGGAAGAAGGGCTTCGTCCCGCAAGACCTCGCCGAGGCCGCCATCGAAGCGCCCATCGTGCTCGGGCCGCGTCCTCCGCAGACCGTCGGTCAGGGCTACGCCGAAGAAGTGCGCAAGCAGCTCATCGCCCAGTTCGGTGAGAAGACCGTGATGGAGGGCGGCCTCGTCGTCGACATCGCGATGGATCCGAAGCTCCAGGCCGCGGCCGAGGCGTCGGTGCGAAAGGGCCTCGAGGCCGTCGACAGGCGCCAGGGCTATCGCGGGCCCATCGGAGCCATCGACCCGGCGCGATTCACCAAGCTCAGGCCGCTGCTCGAGCAACGCCTCGCCGAAGCCGGCAAGCGCCGCCCCGATGAAGTGCTCGTCGCCGATCTCACGCCGCTGAAGGAGCTGACCGCGCCGGCCGAGACCGACGCAGACCCGTTCACCGAGCCCGAAGAGGTCGACCCCGACGAGCCGATCCCCACCGAAGACGAGCGCCTCACGCGCGCGGTGACGGTGAAGTCGCTGACGGACTCGGTCGAGACCGTCGGGCTGGTGTCGACCATCGACGCCGAGAAGAACCTCGCCGTGATCGATCTCGTCGGTCGTGAGGCCGAGCTCGCGTTCGACTCGGTCAAGTGGGCGCGCCGCCGCTCCGAGACGGGCCTGGGCGAGTCGCCGAAGAGCATCACTGACGTCGTCGCTGTGGGAGAGCTGGTGCGGGTGCGCATCGGCCGCGCCCTGCCAGCCTCGACCCGCATGGAGGCCACGCTCGCGCAGCTGCCGAAGGTGCAGGGAGCGCTGCTCGTCATCGAGCCCACGAAGCGGGAGGTCGTCTCGATGGTCGGCGGCTACGACTTCGCGACCAGCTCGTTCAACCGCGCGATTCAAGCGAAGCGTCAGCCGGGCAGCTCGTTCAAGCCCTTCCTCTACGCCGCCGCGCTGGAGACCGGCCGCTACACGCCCATCACGCGCGTGAACGACGCTCCCGTGCAGGTGCGCGACCCGTACACGGGCAAGACGTGGGAGCCGAAGAACTTCGAGAAGGCCGGGTTCGACGGTGCCATCACCATTCGCCAGGCCCTCACGCGCTCGAAGAACACCATCTCGGCGCGGCTCATCGAAGACGTGACGGTCGATGGGCTCATCGCGATGGCGAGGAAGGCCGGCATCAAGGCCGAGCTGCCGCAGAGCCTCACGCTGTGCCTCGGCACCGGCGAAGTGACGATGCTCGAGATCGCCAACGCGTACGCGACCATTCACTCCCAGGGCCAGAGCGCCGAGCCGATCATCATTCGCAAGGTGTCGCGCCGGAAAGAAGGCGGCGCCGAGCAGGTGCTGATGGCCCGTGAAGCAGCGTTCGAGCAGACCATCTCTCCCGCGGTTGCGTACCTGACGACCTCGCTCATGCGCAGCGTCGTCGAAGAGGGCACCGCCGTCGCCGTGCTCGAGCTGAAGCGCCCCGCCGCGGGAAAGACGGGCACCGCGCAGGAATACCGCGATGCGTGGTTCAGCGGCTTCACCCAGAACTACGTCGCGTCGGCGTGGGTCGGCTTCGATGATCACTCGCCCATCGGCTCCATGGAGACCGGTGGCCGCGCCGCGCTGCCGATCTGGCTCGACTTCATGAAGATCGCCCACCAGGGCGTGCCCGAGAGTGACTTCACCGTTCCTGCGGGCGTGGTGCAGGTGAAGATCGACCCCGTGAGCGGAAAGCTCGCCGGCTCGAGCGTTCCCGGTCGGCTCGAGTGGTTCCTCGAAGGCACGCAGCCAACCGAAGAAGCGCCGCGCCCCGGCACCGTCGACCCGAACGACTTCATGCTGCTCGACAATCAGAAGGGCACCCGATGATCACCCTGCTCTCGCTCGCGTTGGCGTCCATGCCATCGGGCGGGGGCTCCGTGCTCGAGCGGCTGTCTGACGACGTGCTGCAGAAGGTGTCGACGGCAGGCCTGGAGGGCCCTGTCGGGGTCGCGGTGGAGGCGAGAGAAGCGCCCTTCACCCGCGCGCTGGGCACGGTGATCTGTGGCCGGCTCACCCGCGCGAAGCTCTCGTGTGAGGTGATCGACGCCGCGCCGGAAGCCGCGGTGACGGTGGCGAAGCAGCATGAGCTGTCGACGTTGATTCGACTGACGGTCTCGTCCGATGGAACGACGCTGTTCGCGAAGGGCGACGCGCTCGAGACGTGGAAGAACTTCTGGGCGGGGGAGCAGCCGACCCGCGGGCCTCGCGCGGTGGCGATCGGGCTGACCTACGAGCTCGACGCCGAGGTCGCCGCGCTCACGGGAGTCACGCTCACGCCGACGCCCGCACCCGCCATTCCGCTCGAGCTCAAGCTGTCGTCGCTCGCCCGGTGGAATACGCAGCCCATCGCGATCGCGGCTGGCGATCTCGATGGCGACAAACGCACCGAGCTCGCCGTGCTGCTCAACGAAGAGCTGGTGGTGCTCACGCCGGAAGCGAAGGTGATCGCCAGGTACGATCTCTCGTCCGCGCCCTCGGCCTCGGCGACGCCCCGTGAAGCGTTCGGAGCGATCGCGATCGTCCAGAATCCACCGCGCCTCATCGCGTGGTCGGGCCGGCGCGCGCGGGCCGAGGTGCTCACGCTGTCGGGGAACACGATCAAACCGCAGGGCATGGCCGACTCGATTCCGGTCGACATGCTGACCGCGCGGCTCGAGCCGGGGCTCAATCGCTTCCTTCCCGACGTGCAGGTGCAGGGCCGGCAGACCCGAATGCCCGGTGGCTTTCAGGCGTCGTCGAGCCGCAGCGGCGTGATGCTCGTCGTCTGGCCCGATGGAACGGGAACCGTGACGCGCCAGCTTCCGCCGACGGGCCGCATCGGTGACGTGGGCTGTGGCAGCGCGCTCGCCGATGTCGACAAAGACGGCGTGCCCGAGCTGCTCGTCTCGACCGCGCGCACGTCGGGAGACGCTGATGAGCTGCGGCTCCTCTCGCTCTCGGTGGCCGAAGGGCTCGCGACGAACGCGCAGTCGACGCGCAGCACCACGCCCTCATGGCAGACGACACTGAAGGGCCGGGTCATCGTGATGACTGGCGCCGATCTCGATGGAGACGGTGGCGAGGAGTTCGTGTTCGGTACGTGGCTCGCGGATGGTTCGGGTGAGCTCTGGGTCGCCAGGCGGGTGACGCCATGAGTCGCGCGCTCGTGCTGCTGCTCCTCCCTTCGCTCGCCTTCGCCGGTGGTCGCGCCCGCGCGGGTGGAACGCTCGAGGCTGCGGCCGTCGTGAAGTCGGCCCACGGAGACCCGCTCCTTGCCGACACGCCGCTCGAGGCCACGCTCAGCCAGTTGACGAAGCTGCCTCCCTGCAAGCTGGGCGAGCTGTCACGGCCGTCTCCCCGAACCGTGCGACTCGTCATTCGCACCGCCACTCGCGCGCAGGATGTCGTCACCAGCCTGCAGCACGTGAAGGACGCTCCGTCGCCCTATCGCGCGCTGCTCGCTCCGATGAAGAGCGCCTCGGCCGTCGGCTCCAACGTCGTGGAGATCGAGCTCGATGGCGCCGCGCCCGACTTCGAGGCCGTGCTCTGCCACCCGGTGCTCGCCGTCACGCCCTCGTACTTCGCGTCGATGAGCGATCGCCTCGTCGCCAACGCCGACCCTGCCCTGCCCCGCGCCTGGCTCGACGGCATCACCGTTCGCGCCACTGATGCGCGCACCGCCGAGCGCCTCGTCGCGCAGCGAAAAGCGCAGGTGCTGCTGGGTGGAGAGAACGGAGAAGGCGCGCTGCTGTACGCGACCTTCCTCGTCGCCGCCCCGAAGCTCGGCCCCGCGTTCGCGCAAGCGCTGGAGTCCTCCGTCGATCGGCCCGGCCTCACCCGCTTCTTCGTGCGCCCACCCGCGAAGCCGCTGTCCACTTTGATTCCGCCTGCCTCCGAAGGTCGCAAGTCTTCGCTGGCAGAAATCGTCTGGGCCACGCCTGCCCGGCCCGCACCGCTCGCCACGCCGGTCGAGCTCACGCTCGTGTACGACGCCACGCTCGACGAACACCGCGCCGTCGCGGAGCGCCTGCAGGTGAAGCTCGGTCCGCTCGGCTACCGCCTGAAGCTCGAAGCCCTGCCGAGACGACAGCTCCGCGAACGTCTCGCTGCTGGTCCCGATCTCGCGCTCGTCGGGCTGTTGATGCCACCGCTGCCCGCACCCGCCTTCGCGCTCACCCTCTCGCTCGCCGGTGAACCCGCGCGCCTCGCGGAGTGGGATTCGTTGACCGATCAGGCCCGCTCCGACGCCGCGGTGGAGCGCGCCTCGAAGCCGATGCCGAACGTCTTCCCCCTCTTCGTGCAGGGCCTCGGCGTCACCACGACGCGTGAAGTCCAACACCTCACCCGCGACAGCTACGGCCTGCCGCGTCTCGACGACGTCTTCCTCGCTGGAGAGTGATTCCCGATGCGCCTGCGGTGGACCATCGCGCTCGCCTTCATCGCGCTCGCCCTGCTTCAGGTGGCGGTGGTGGTTCCGCTCGCCTTGCGCAACCTGTCGCGCCTGCTCACCACCCAGCAGGAGGCCCGCGTCGATCAGATGATGGTCGCCGTCGACGCCGAAGCCGCGCGTCTGCGTGACGACGTTCGCGCCGCGATGGATGAGCTGGCCCAGAGTCAGGCGCTCGAAGACGTCGCCAAAGACGCCGCGCGCGTTCCGCCTCCGCCCCACGTGACGACCGCCGCCGCGACGCTCATGCGCCCACGCAACCTCGACGTGCTCGCGCTGCTCGATGACGAAGGCCGAACGTTGTCGTCAGGCCATCTGCCAGCCCGCCTCGGAGAACCCGATGATCCGCTCTTCGCGGTGACGAAGCTGGCGCCGAAGCAGGTGCTTCCACGCGCGGTCGAGCTGTCGTCGGCGTCGGGCCTCGTGCAGGCTCCTGCCCTCGTCACGGCCCGCGCCATCGACTACGGCGATCGCCGCGTCTGGGCCGTTGGTGGCGTGCTGCTCGACGAAGCCCGCGCGAAGTCGCTGGCCAGACTCACCGGAGCCCGCGTCGAGGTGCACTCGCAGGGCAAGCTCGTCTCGGCCGCAGGCGACATGCCCCGCGCGCCCATTCGCCGCTCCGTCGACGTCGGGAACGTGGCCGAGGTGCGCCTCTTCTTCTCGGGCGCCGATCTCATCGCCACCCAGTCCGAGGTGCTGCGCGCCTTCGTCGCCCTCGCCGCCCTCGGCTTCCTGCTCGCCATCGCCGCCGGGTTCTTCATCAGCCGCCGCGTCACCAGGCCCGTCGAGGCGCTCACCGAGGCCGCGCGGAAGATCGCCGAAGGCACGCCGGGCGTGCAGGTCACCCACGTGCCGGCGTCGGGAGAGCTGGCGACGCTCATCGCGACGTTCAACCGCATGACCGATGATCTCAAGACCGCGACCGATCGCCTCGTCGCCTCCGAGCGCATCGCGGCCTGGCAGGAGGTCGCCCGCCGCCTCGCCCACGAGATCAAGAACCCGCTCACCCCCATTCGCATGTCGCTCGAGACGCTGCTCGCCGCCAGCCAGCGCGGGCCGGTCGATGAGCGCTTCATGGGCATCTTCAAAGAGAGCGCCCACGCCGTGCTCGAAGAGGTCGATCGCCTCAAGCGCATCGTCGACGAGTTCAGTCAGTTTGCCCGGCTCCCCCGGCCGTCGCTCGCGCCGATGAACCTCTCGGAGACCGCGCACCAGGTGATGTCGCTCTACGCACCCCACGACGGCATTCGCTACGTCACCGAGTTCGAGCCGGGCCTTCAGATCAGCGGTGATCGTGATCAGCTCACCCAGATTCTGGTGAACCTGGTGAAGAACGCCGAGGAGGCGATGGCGCCGCAGGGTGGCGGCACTGTCACGGTCAGGACTTTTTCGTCAGGTGCCGACGCCGTGCTCGAGGTGACTGACTCTGGGCCTGGCATTCCAGCCGCGCTGAAACCCCGCCTCTTCGAGCCCTACGTCACCTCGAAACCCCAGGGCACCGGTCTGGGGCTGGCCATCGCGCTGCGCATCGCCCAGGAACACGAAGGGCGCCTGGTGGCCGATGATGCAGCCAACTCAGGCGCCCGTTTCAGGCTCTCCGTGCCGCGTGTGTCAGACCGTTAGCGGTGCGGCACTCCGGTCTCGGGGCTGTTGGGAGCGAAGGGGCGAGTGCTGGTGAGGGGGCGCCAGGGAATCGGGTCCTGAGGAAGGGCAACGGTTCCCGGCACCTGGGCCGAAACGACCGCTCCTGTGGCCGATGGACCGGGAACAGGGGCCTGTGGGCACGTTCCCAGCTCGGCACACGCCAGCTGGAGCTCTGAACGGGTCGCAGCCGCGCCTTCAGGGTCTTCCCCCTCGACACCGACGCCACATGCGCTCAACGCCATCACTGCCAGAATCCCAACGACTCGAACCATCATGGAAGTACCTCTTTGCAACGTCGATGCCGAACCCGAAACCATCGCCTCACTCCTCTTCGTCGTCGTCGCCGGTGTCGGCATTGGCGGCTCCTTTGAGGGTGGGGTCTGCGTTGACGATCTGTGACAGGCGCGAGCGCTTCATCTTCAGCAGTCGCGCGGCCTCTGAGATGTTGCCCTTCGCCTCACCAAGCGCCCGCTCGATGCACTGGGCCTCGATCTCCTGGCGCAGGTCCTTGAGCGAGATGCCGCGGGCCCGGGCGAGCTCGTAGAAGTCGACAGGACCCGAAGCGACGACGGGAGCAGCGGAAACAGCGGCTGGAGCCACGCTCGCAGCGGCAGCCACTGGAACGGCCACCACCACGTTCGCGACCGGAGCGTCATCCATCAGCGCGCGGAGTTCACCCACATGGCTGAAGGCGTCTGGGGTGACGACGGCGCCCTCGGCGAAGATCGACGCCGAGCGCATCACGTTCTCGAGCTCACGAACGTTGCCGGGCCACGGGTGACGGCCGAGCAGCGAGAGCGAGTCTTCCGACAAGCGCTTCGCCGGCTCGCCCTTCTCCTTGCCGACGAGGTCGAGGAAGTATTGAGCGAGCGTGGGCAGATCTTCGAGACGGTCGCGCAGCGGCGGCAGCTCGAGCATCACGCCCTTGAGGCGGTAGTAGAGGTCGGCGCGGAAGCGGCCCTGCGAGATGAGCGTCTCGAGGTCACGGTTCGTCGCGCAGATGACGCGGACGTCGACCTTGATGGTGCGGCTGCCACCGACGCGCTCGAACTCGCGCTCCTGCAGCACGCGGAGCAGCGCCACCTGGGCCTTCGGACTGATGTCGCCGATCTCGTCGAGGAAGATGCTGCCGCCATCGGCCATCTCGAAGCGGCCCTTCCGCTCCTTGATGGCGCCGGTGAACGCGCCCTTCTCGTGACCGAACAGCTCCGAGAGGAGCAGCTCTTCGACCATCGCGCCGCAGTTCACCTTCACCAGCGGCATGTGGCGGCGGGGCGAGAGGTTGTGCAGCGCCTCGGCGAGCAGCTCCTTGCCGGTGCCGCTCTCACCACGCACCAGCACCGTGGCGTTGCTGCGGCCGATGGGCTCGATCTGCTTGGTGATGCGCTGCAGCGACTGGCTGCGTCCGACGAGGCCGTACTCGCGATCGACCGTCGGCTTCGGCGTCAGCGCGGCGATGGCGCGAGGCAGGCGAAGCTCGGGCTCCACCGCCGCCAGCACCTCGGCGCGACGCGAGACCGAGAGGAACGCCGTGCGACGCACGGGAGGAACGCGCTGCACCAGCTCCTCCAGCAGCCGGTTGGCGCGCTGGAACTCGGCCTGGGCCCCCGAGGCGTCGGCCGCGGCGATGCGCAGCTTGCCCATGAGGAAGTAGGTGCGAACCGGGCCTTCGAGATCGGGCCGGTCGAGGAGCGCTTCACGGGCCCGCGAGGCCGCCCGCGACGCGCCGTGCAGATCGTTGAGGGCCAGACACAGCTCGCCGCGCGTGAGCTCGACCTCGAGCATCGACGCCTGCGCCTGCGCCACGCCCTTGTCGACGCAGCGACGGTTGAGCTCGACCTCGGCCTGCGCCCGCTCCGACGAGCCGAGGTGCGCCCGGGCCTTCAGCGCCGCAGCGAGCGCTGCGTAGCCATCGTTGCCGACCTTCTCGAAGCCGACCCGCGCCTCGTCGAGCCGACGAATCGCTTCGGGCAGCTGACGCTGATCGAGCAGCACCGCGCCGAGGGTGAGCTGGGCGCTCGCCTCGAGGTACATCTCCTTGAGCGCCTTCGCGCGGTTCAGCGCGTGCTCGGACAGCTCGGTCGCGCGCTCGAAGTCACCGAGGAAGTGGTGCAGGCGGGCCAGGTTCGACGCCGCCATGACGACGTCACGGCCCTGCGAGAAGCGCGAGAACGACTGCAGCGACCGCGACAGGTGATCGAGCGCGAGCTCGAAGTCACCCGACTCTGCGTAGAGCGAGCCGAGGTTGGCGTGCGCGACGGCGGCGACACGACGATCGGTCGACGGCAGCGACTCCCAGCACGAGATGGCCTTCTGACGATCGCCCTTCTTGTACGCGGCGACGCCCTCGTTGAGGCGGGCGAGCGCAGCTTCCTTGGTGTTGCCCTGCGCCTCTGCGGCTTCGGCGTTCTCCGAGAACACCGCCAGCGCTTCACCAGCGTTGCCCTGAACCAGCAGCGCCTTGCCGAGCACGTTGCGGAACGCGATGGCGTTGGTGGCGTCCGAGGTGTTTTCCGTGAGCCACGACTGGGCGCGCTCCATGGCGCCCTTCGGGTCGCCAGAGAGGAGCGCCGACTCGGCGATGGCCGCACGAACGCGCGCATCGGCGGGAGACGACTTCAGCAACGAATCGAGCAACGCACTGGCACGCACCAGCTTGCCGCCCTTGAGCAGCAGCTTCGCCGCGTCGAGCACTCGACCAGCAGCGTCAGCTGGAGCCCCGAGCCGGGCAGCCTCGAGCGACCGCCGGGCTGCAGCGGCAGACTCACCGAGGGCAGCAAGCACCTTCGACCACTCCGCCGTCACGGTGGCGCGGGTCGCACCATCGACGAGGGGAAGCACACGCTCGTACATGAGCGACGCGTCTTCGAGCGCGCCCTGGCGAACGAGCAGCGCCGCCGCCTCGAGGGCCACGTCAGCAGCGTCGGAAGGCGCGGTCTCGAGCAGCAGCTCGGCCGCGGGCAGCAACGAGCCCGACACCGCGAGCACCATGCCCAGGCGGCGGGCCGTCGAGGTCACCAGCTCTTGCGACAACGTCGCGCGATAGGCCTGCTTCTCGGGGTCACGACCGAAGCGCCACAGCGCGCGCCCGTCGACGACTCGAACCATCGCGAGGCGCTCACGCTTGAGGGCATCGAGAATCGCGGCCGTCGACGACGCTTCAGCCGCCATCGTCTCGGCCAGCATGTCGACCGACAACGCCTCGGGGCTCACCGCGAGCACGTTCAGCAGTGCGCGCTGCGGCTCGGGAAGACGCTCGACGCGGCGAAGGAAGAAGTCAGCCGCAGCGACCGGCCGCTCGAGCAGCTCGCCCAGCGCCTCCGGGTTGCCGCCCGTCATCTCCAACAGCTTCTGGGCGACGTCACTGCGAGAGAGGAAGGAGCGGATGCCCTCGATGTCGAAGCCCGACAGCGCAAGGGTGCGAGCCGAGATCCGCGAGACGATCTCGGCCAGCGGCTCGGGCAGCACGTCGGCATCACGGAAAGTCAGCACGAAGAGGCCACCGGCCTTCGACTCGGGCGTCGAGACGACGGCGAGCAGGTAGCGCAGCAGCTCCAACGACGCGCGGTCGGCTTCGTCGAGGTCGGGAAGAATGAAGACGGGGTTCGAGCGGCCCGAGAGCGTGACCAGCTCGGAGGCGGCGTCGTAGAGCGCGAGCCGGCGATCTTCGACACGCCCCTGGGTGTTGCTCGAGCGCAGGGGCTCCAGCGACGATGCGAGCTCGCCCACCTTCGCCTGCGGAACCCCGGAGCGAGCGGCCGAGACGAGCAGCTCGTTCACGAGCGGCGCCATCAGGCCCCACGTGCGACGAACATCGCGGCCACTGCCAGCTTCGAACACCGGCACGCCGCGCTTCGACACCGCGGCCGTCAGCAACGACGTCAGGTACGACTTGCCGACGCCACGCGCGCCGCGCACGAAGACGAAGCGCGGTCGACCCGTCGCCTTCGCCTCGTCGTGCTCACGCAGCAGCAGCGACAGCTCACCCTCACGGCCAGACGGCTCCGCTGCGGGCTCACGCACCAATCTCAGGACGTCACTCGACATCGACCGCTCCCTTCCAACGACGGCGGGCACTCCACCCGAGAACCCGCGCCGTGAGAACCCCACCACCTCGCCAACCGTCCACCTCAGGTGGCGGCGCTTACAGCAACCGACATGCCAATTTCCTGACGGGGCCGAACTTCTGCCCGCGTCGAAATCGGCGCGTCAATTCGAGGGGTTGGAAGGAAACTTGAATGACAGTCGAAGGAGCGGTCAAGCCGCACGACAACCCTGCCGTGCGCGCCAGAGCCGGTGACCGAAATCACGTCAGTGTCCCGTGAGGGTCACTCTTTGACCGGCGTCGCCTTGAGCGCAGCCTTGCCGTCTTTGACGTAGACCTGAAAACGAACGCTCTTGCAGTTGTACTTCTGCACGAGCTGCTCCTTGTTCTTCAGGAGCTTTGCCTTGAACTTGTCGTAGGTGAGGCCGTCCGCCGGCTCCTTGCACCGCTCGCGAGTGGCGACGAACTCCTTGAACACGTCCTGGAAGTGGCGCTCTTCCTCGAGGCCTGGAGAGGCGGGTGCGATCACCGAGCTCACCTTCGGAGCGGCTGACGTCACCTTTGGCGAGAGCGCCTGTCGTTCTCCCGTGTGCCCTGAGGAGCCGGTCTGACGCGCGGCCTTGATCAGCTCGGCAGGCACAGCGGCGACGCGCGTCGCGTCGGGGTTGTAGTCGCTGTCACCGCCGCTCTGCTCCTCGGGCGAGAGCTGGGCTGAAGCCATGGCAAACGGATCCATCGCGGGGGGCGCCGCGTTCGGGCTGGCCCCTGGCGCGGGCTTGAACACCGGGTACGCCATCGTTCGTGCGCCCTCTTCATCATCGAAGGGGTTCGCCAACGGTGTGTTGCGCGCGGGAGGTGGAGCCGGAGGCGGCGCAGGGGTGGGCTGAAACGCGGCCTGATTCGACGTCTGCACAGGAGGCGGCGGCCGCGAGGTCGGGTAGCTCGGCGGAGCTGCAGGCGCAGGCGGCGGTGCAGGAGACGGCGCGAGACTGGCGAAGGGATCGGCTGCGGGCTCGTCCTCGAAGGGGTTGCTCTGCGGCTCAGGCTGGAACACGGGCGCCTGCGCGGTAACAGGTCGCGGTGGGGGCGGCTGGGAGGGCTGGGGGCTCGCGGGGAAGTTGAAGTCGTCGGGACTGGCTTCGGGGCCGTGGTGGGGCGTGGCCTCGGCCGGAGTGGGCTCGACCAAGGCGGGCTGAATCGTCGAACGGCTCGGGGGCGCAGGCAACGGAGGCGGCATGACCATCGACGCGCCCTCTTCTTCGCCACTCTTGATCAGGGCCGTGACGGCGATCGACAGCAGCAGCAGCCCGATCAAGGCGCCCAGGCCGAACTTCTGGAAGCCGGCCAGCGCGATGAGGTCGTCTGCGGACGAAACAGTGGCAAGCACCTCGAACGGCGTGCCCGTGATCGGCCGACGCAGCGCCAGCTCCTGAGTGAGGCTGCTCATCATCGGCAAAGCAATGGGGCCCACCTGCTCGACCGCGCCCTCGTTCACCGGGGTGATGACTCCAGCCTTGACGGACTTGATCAGCCCCTCGATGCCGGCCTTGTCACCGTCCACAGCGACGATCTTGCCGTCAGCGAGCAACGCCACGCCGTCGAGGTGCAGCTCAGCCTTGAACCCCGTGAGGATGGTCTTCGGATCGACCAGCGGAGCGCCGACAGCCGCCAGCCCTGCCGACTTCACCTCGTTCTTGTCCGAGATGACCATCGGCAGCGCGTAGAAGAGGTGGGGCGCTCCGAAGACGGTGACGAGCGCGCCGGCACCACCAGCGGCGTTGACGGCCGCGACATCGAAGCCTTCGGGAGCAGCCGCGCCGTCTGCAGCGCCCTGCGCGACGAGCGCACCGGCTTCGTTCGAGACGACCACGACGAGGCTGGCTTTGAGGGCCTCGGAGGCACCATCGGTCGCCGCGGCCCGAACCGCGTTGAAACGGTCAGCCGTCGGGGGATCGACCTTCGCGGCTTTGGGGCCGGGGTTGGTGAGAGCGTTGGAAGCCCCCAGCTTGAGCATTGCGCTCTGCAGCTCCGAGCGGCTGCTCTCGAGACGCAACGCCAGGCTCGCCGGCACACCGGCCAGCGAGAGCGACGCATCTTTCGTGCTGCGGTCGGCACCGAGGGAGGGCGCGAGCTTGAGGCTCCAGCCGAACAGGCCGAGCGCGACGAGGGCGAACACGAGGAATTTGACGCGATTCATGCGGCTCGCATCTGACACCCAACCGGGGGTCGGGGCAATTCTTCATGGAGGTCTCTTCCTCGCGACTCGGCTAGCTTGCCGTCCCATGAATCCACGCACCTTCACCGTGGCGACGACGACGACCGATCACCTCACCGCGCAGCGGCTGATCGCGGTGCTGACCGAGGCGGGCGTCGACGCCTTCACTCGCGCCGGGGGTGCGGCTTCGGCCAGCGCCCTGGGCGCCACCGAGCGCGCCTACTTCGACGTGCTGGTCGCGACCGAGTCCATGGAGAAAGCGGCTCCGCTCGTCGCGCAGGAGCTCGAGGCCATCGAGCGCGACTCTGCCGAGAACGAGAAGGCAGCCGAAGAAGAGGCCCTCTCAGGCGAGAACCCGACGGCGTAACAGCAGCAGCGCGAGCAGCACTGCCGACCCGTCGATGGTTGTGCACCCGCAGCTCCGAGGTGGGCGGCCCGGTTCGACCGACGCGTCGACCGCGACCGGTGCTGATCCCGCATCGACGGTCAGGCCCGCATCGGTCGTTCCTGCGTCCACCTCGGCCACGAGCGGAACACCCGCGTCGAGCCAGCCCGGCGTGCGCACGCGGTAGAGCGACACGCCTTCGACCGTCCACGCGCCGAACTCGAGGTTGCGCTTCAGGTACTTCTCGACGGGCTCGTCGACGACCTTCTTGAAGCTGCGCGAGGCGTGCCTCAGGAACGGGCCACTCGGCTTCTGCACGAGCACCCCGACGTGGGTGATGCGCGAGACGAGCCGCGGTCGATCGGCCCGCACGACGACGACGATGAGGCCGGCGGGCGCGATCGACAACACCGCCGGCGCCTGCTCCGAAGGGACGAGGTCGATGAAGAACTCGCCCTTCGCCTGCGCCGAAGGAGACAACCCCAACCCCTTGCCGCCCTTCTCCTGCCAGGTCGCCTCGGTGATGCGCTTCGAGACGCGCTTCGTCGTCGCCTTGCCGTAGACCTTCGTCACGTCCTCGAGCAGGCCGCGCGAGAGGTTCACGGGAAGCCACTGCGCCTCCATCACGTGCAGCCGGCCGTCGAACGAGGGCTCGGCTTCGTAGCGAATGTGATTGAGCGTCTCGAGCACCCGCGCCTCGTCAGGAGCGAGCGCCAGCGCCATCGACTCCTCGACCATGGTGACGCAATCGGCGGCGTCGTACCTGAGCAGCGGATCAGGGTCGTGGCCTTCGCCTTCGCCCAGCGGCGAGAGGACGTAGGGCGTGCCCAGAAAACCCTCGGTCGCTGCGAGGAAGCGCGCCTCGACCGGCAGCGACTTGAGCGCCTGCACCTGGTCGGCGCGAGCACCGCCATCGAGCGACTGCCACGGCGCGACGGCGACGAGCGCCATCACCACGAAGGTCACTTCAGCCCTGCCTTCTTCAAGATGAGCGCGCGCTGATCATCGGTGAGCCGCAGCTGCTCGAGCTCGGTCTCGTAGACGAGGCGATCATCAGTGGGCGCCTTGTAGCTCTCGACCACCATCCACTCGATGAGCCTGGCGTCTCCGCCCTGCGCCAGGAGCCGGGCGGTGCGCGCCCGAACGGACACCTCGGGGTCCTGCAGCATCGGCGTCAGCACTGGCGTCGCGACCTTCGCCGTCGCGCCCTCGAACAACATCACGCCCTGCTGCCGCTCGTACTTGTCCTTCGAGGCGAGCAGCCTCTTCGCGGCTTCGAGGCCCTTCTTCGAGCCGAGCACACACAACGCCTGGGTGGCCGCGAGGCGGGTGGACTCCGAAGATGAGTCGAGCAGGCTCTCGATCCCCTTCGCCTGCTTCGGATCACCGAGCTTCCCCACGCCGATCAGCATGAACGCGCGGGTCTCAGGGTCGTCCTCCACCTTCGCCGCAGCGAGGAGGTCGCCTGCCGCTTTCGTGGCGTTGATGGCGATGAGGGCCTTCGCCGATTCGCGCCGAACACCGAGCACCTTGTCGGTGAGCAGGGGCGTCAACACCTTCACGCTCGAGGCCTGCTTGAGCCGGCCGAGAATGCGAAGCCCGTTCATGCGAAACGTCAGATCATCCGTCGTGCGCGCGGCGTTGGTGGCCGGCACCAACAGCTCGGGATGCGGGGTGGCGATCTGCGCGAGCACCTCGAAGTAGGCATTGCGAACCTTCGTGTCGATCGGCTGGCGCAGCGCGAAGGCGAGCGCGTCGGTCGCGGCCGCTTCGGTGCCGAGGAACGCGAGGCGATTGGCTGCCTGGGTTGGTGAGAGCGAGCCCGCCTCGAGCCCCGCGAGCACCTCACGAGTCTCTCCCATCTTGTCTTTGGCGTGCGTCGAGGAGCCCAACAGCACCACAGCCAGCAGGAAGGCGCGACGGATCATCGGCAAAGAGGCTACCATCGCCTCCGGTGCGACACCTGTTCGTCGTCCTCCTTCTTTCGGCCTGGCCCGTGCTGGGCCAGTCGCGAGACATCAGCGCCCGATGTCGTCGGCCGTGCGAGAAATACCTCGCCGATCCGAAAGCGCGCGGCTCGTGTCTGAAGTGCGGCCTCGACGCCGAGCAGATGAGCTGGCTCTTCAAGGTGCCCGAGGTTCCGGCCGGAGCGTTCACCGACGACGACTGGCTCGTGCGGTGGAGCGCCTTTCGTGCCGAGGCGAAGCTGAACCCGAAGACGACCGCCGACCGATCGCTCGCGAACCGAATCGTCGAGTCGCAGGGTGACGAGCGGAGGCGATGGTGCCTCACCGCGCTCTTCGCCGGGGGAGCACAGACGCGAACGGTCGACGCGCTGCTGGCCGTTCGCCCGGAAGCGGTGACTGCCTGCAAGGCGATCGAGGGTGCGGTCTATCTCGCAGGCGCCGACGAGCTGCTCGCGCCTGACGTGAACCACGCGCACGAGGCGCTGCGCCTCGTCTCGGCGGGGCGAGGAACGGGGCCGGCGAGGGTCGTGCTCGATCTGATGTTGGTGAAGCCGCCCGAGGCCGACGAGACGCTCGCGAACCTGCTCGTGCTGCACGCAGAGCGCGGCGGGCCTCCGGTGGGCCTGGCGATTCTCAAGGACGCGACCGAGCGTGATGCGCCGCAGGTGAATCGGCTGCTCGCGATCTACTCCCGTCTCAGAGATCGCAATCGGCCGCTGCTGTCGTCGACCGAGAAGGATGCGCGGCGGCAGGCCGTCGTCGCGCTGGCGCCCATTGCGCCCTTGAGCGCGTCGGAGCTGCTCATCGCGCTCAACGACGTGCAGGCCTCGATTCGTATGAACGCCGCCAGAGCGATCTCGCGCGGAGAAGGCCGAAGTGTCACCGAAGCGGCCGAGGCGAGGCTCTCGGGAACGACGCCAGCGCCGGCCGCCGAGAAGCGACGCTGGTTGACGCTCCTCGCTGATGTCGACGACCCGGCCTGCATCACCCTCACCCGCCGCACGTGGAAGGACGAGACGCAGCCCGACGCGGTTCGAGCCGAGGCCCTGGTATCGCTCGCGGGCTGTGCGCGAAAAGCGGCGGTGGCTGATCTCACCGAGGCTTCGCAGCTTCCCAACGTCACCCTGCAGGCGGGTGTCATGCGTGCCGTTTTGATGCTGCCGCGCGAACCGGCCATCGTCCCGCTGGTGGAAGCGGCCCTCGCGTCTCCGGCCGAAGAGGTCCTCGCGGGTGCAGCCCAGGCCATCGGCGCCCATCGACTGACCACACTGTCGCCGCGGCTTTCACCGCTTCTCGATTCTCAGGCAGCCATGGTTCGGGCCGAGGCGCTCAAGGCGCTGGCGACGCTCGACGCCCGAAAGGCCCAACCGCTCGTCATCACGCGGCTGGGACAAGACGCCGACGCCGAGGTTCGCATCGCTGCTGCAGGCCTGTTGGCCGATGTTGGAGGCCCGCTTGCGGTCTCGGCGCTCGCGAAGGCCTCGAAGACCGACGGCGATGGGCGCGTGAAAATGGCAGCGACCGAGGGCTTGCGTAGACTGGGCGTCACGCCGTGAAGGAGTCAGCCCCCGAATGAAGCTCAAGCACGCCGCTGTCATCGAACCGAACCAGGCCCGGTGGAAGGCTCTCGCCGCGAGCCTCAAGAAGGCCGGGCTGACCGTCACGGCCGCGACCGAAGCCGAGGCGCTGGGGAAAGAGCAGCTCGTCGTGCTCGGGGCTTCGGCGAAGTCTCCGTCGCGGCTGGCCCGGCTCGTTCGCGAGAAGGCGCCCAACGCGCTGGTGCTCGCGGCACAGTCGAAAGGCTTCAAGGCCGCGTTCGCCGATGCGGTGCTGCCCCTGCCCGTCTCGGTGAATGACTTGAAAGTCCGGCTGGCGGAGTGGGCGAACCGGCCGTCGGGCGACGCGCAGAGCTCCAGCCCTCCAGCGCGACAAGGTGACGGCATTCTCGACCCGACGACGAACTTCTACACGTTCGGGCACTTCAAAGAGGTGCTGTTCGTCGAGGTGAAGCGCGCGCGCCGCTATGGTTTTCCACTCGCGCTGGCGTTGCTCGCGTTCGATCCGCTCTCGGGCGCCCATCGCGCGAGGGTGCAGTCACAGCTGATGGGCGGACTCGCGTTGGCGATTCGACGATCGCTCCGCGACACCGACTACCCCGTTCAATACTCGAGCGATCGCGTGCTGCTGTTGATGCCGCACACCGATCTCGCGGGCTCACTCATCGTGGCGCGGCGCATCTGTGAGCGGGTCTCGCGCGCGAGCCTGCAGGCCGACGAAGAGGTGCTGCACCCGACGATCTCGGTCGGCGTTGCCGCTGGAGAGCCGGGCCGCGAGTACGGCTTCTCGGATCTCGTCCGGCAGGCGCACGACGGCCTCACGCAGGCGATGGCTCGTGGTGGAAACCGGGTGGAGTTCTACGACTCTGCGACCGATCCGACGCAGGACGCGCCAGTGCCGCCCGCGATTCCGCCCGTCGCGCCCTGATTCGACCTCGCACTTCCACTGCGCTCGCGTTCGCTGCTCGACAAGGCCGCGCAGGAACAGTTCGGCTTTGCGTCACCTGGCTGCCTCACCTGCGGACGCCGTCGCCACCCTACGCGCGTCAGGTGGTCGAGTTCACTAGCTCAAACGGAGTCGTGAAAATTGGTCGCGACCTGCTGGCGAAGCGAGCTCAGCAGCAAGATAGAATACGAGCGCCGACCACAGATCGTGCGCCGGTGTTTTCTGATCAGGGACCGCTGATGTCCGAGGCGTCGACGCGGTTTCGGCCGCCACGCTTGGCGCGGTAGAGGTACTTGTCCGCCGCGCCGATCAGATCTTCAGGCTGCGCGAAGTCTGAGTCGAACAGCGTCGCCACGCCGAGCGAGATGGTCACCTTGATCGGCGTGCCGTTGAACACGAACTCGGCGCCGTCGATGGCGCGACGGCAGCGCTCGGCACACCGAATCGCGTTGTCAGCGGCCGACTCTCGAAGCATCAGCGCGAACTCTTCACCGCCATAGCGCGCGAAGAGATCTTCCTGCCGCACGGTCTCGCTCACCTTCGCGGCGACCTTCTGCAGCACGTGATCGCCAGCGGGATGACCGAAGGTGTCGTTGATCTTCTTGAAGTGGTCGATGTCGAACATCACCATCGACAGCGGCACGCGGTGGCGCAGGCAGTACGCGAACTCCTTGCGGATCGTGTCGAGGAAGTACTTCTTGTTGAAGATGCGGGTGAGACCGTCGCGCGTGGCCGACTCGTAGATGGAGCGCTGGTACTGCTCCTCGAGCTGGTCCTGAATGCTGAACTTCACGACGGTGTTCGCGCCGATCTGAATCTTGTCGCCGTCCTGCAGGGTCGCGACGTTCACCTTGATGCCGTTGAGGTACGTGCCGTTCGTCGAGCCAAGGTCGACGAGCTGGAAGTGACCGTTGGCGGCTTGCGCGATCTTGCAGTGCCGACGCGAGATGCCGTCGTCGTCGACCTGCAGTGCGAGCTCGGGCGAGCGACCCATCACCAGCTCGCCCTTTTCGAGCTTGATCATTCGACCGACTGAGGCGGGAGAACGCGCGCTGATGACGATCAGATACGCAGCATTCTTCTTCTGGGCCTCCCCCAGGAGATCCTTGATGCTGTGGACTGCCGTTTTGTCCTCAGCCATTGCTCACTCGATCACCGCTGATTCATTGAGGCTAACACTCAGCTGCGCTCCCCCGCTACGGATCGTTCGATGTACTGACGCAGTGCACGTGGGGGAACGTGGGCGAGCCCGTGCATCAACTTGACGACCGCGGCTGACATCGTGAGGTCGCCACCGCTGAGGGCTCCGTACGCGCGCGCCTTCGAGCCGGATTCGTAGAGGGACAAGTCCACGCCATTGCGATGGGCCTGACTCACGACCACGACCGGAATCCCCAGCCGCTGAGCCTCCTTGAAGACTGGCTCGAGCGAGCGGCCCAGCTCCTTCGCGACCGGGAAGTTCCCTGCGCCGTAGGCTTCGACGACCAGGCCTTTCAGACGGGGCAACATGCCGAGCACCAGGGTCGGGTCGAGGCCCGGAAAGACGCGGAGCAGGAAGACGTCGGGCACCAGGTTCGGCCAGAGCGTGCGTTTGCCCTTCGGCGCGAGCCCCTTCTCGAATCTCGCCTCGACGCCCAGTGTTCCAAGGACGGGAAAGTTCGGGCTGTCGAAGGCGTCGTACTCGGCGATCGAGACCTTCCGCACGCGGTTGCCGCGGTACAGGTGCGAGTCGAAGCAGACCGTGACTTCGCGCGGGCCGTGGAGCGCCGACGTGACCGCGTCGATCAAGTTGAGCCGCGCGTCGCTGCGCACCTCGCCCAGCGGCCGCTGCGCTCCCGTCAGCACCACGGGCTTGTCGAGGTTCTTGAGCATGAATGACAGCGCCGAGGCGGTGTCAGAGAGCGTGTCGGTGCCGTGCGTGACGACCGCTCCATCGAAGTCGTCGAGGCGCTCGTGCAGCAGCGTCGCCAGTCGCGTCCACAGCTCGGGCTGCATCTCGCAGCTATCGAGGTTCGAGAAGAGCTCGAATTCGAGGTGGGCCAGCTTCGTCAGCTCGGGTACACGCTGACGCACGGTGCGAAAGAAGGCACCGGGCTTGAGCGCGTGCGGTCGTCGGCCGCTCATGCCGAGGGTGCCGCCGGTGTGCACCAACAGGAGTCGTCTCATGGGAAATGGTGAGAAAGGGCGTTCCTTTACAAGCCCACATCACGTGGGTACAACGATTCGCATCGTGGCGCGTCGGTTCTTCACAGCTGGAGCGCTCCTCGCGCTCGTCTCCTCCACTGCGTTGGCTCAGGGCAGCGACCCGGCGCGGTTGCTCTCAGATCTTCCCGGCTTCGACTTCTCGCGGCTGTCGGCGAGTGCGAAGAAAGAGCTCGTCAGCGTGCTGACCGACGAGTTCGACGCCTGCGGCAGGCCGCTCACGCTGATGGGCTCGCTCAAGAAGGGCGACGCCTGCAAACACACGAAGCGGCTCGTTGGCTACGCGGCGTTCCAGGCCTCCGAGAGCGCGCCTGCCACCGAGATTCTCAACGCGCTCGCGAAGTACAACCAGACGTTCTCGGCGAAGCGAACGAAGTTCACCATCGACGAGCGCCAGTGCGTCGGCCCCAAAGACGCGAAGGTGACGCTGGTCGAGTTCAGCGACTTCGAGTGCCCGTACTGCAACGCTGCGCGGCCGATGCTCGAGGAAGTGCTCCGGGCCCGCCCACAAGCCCGCCTCTGCTACGCGCCCTACCCGCTGCCCATGCACCCGAACGCCACGATCGCCGGACAGGCCGCGTTGTTCGCGCGCGATCAGGGCAAGTTCGTCGCGATGTACAACCTGCTCTTCGACAACCAGACGACCTTGAGTGACGCCTTCGTTCGCCAGCTCGTGAAGAAGCTCGGGCTCGACGAGAAGGCCTTCGACAAGGTGGTCGCCGACAAGAAGTACGTCGACGAGCTGAACGCCTCGAAGGAGCAGGGCAAGGCTGGTGGCGTCGACTCCACCCCGACGGTGTTCGTGAATGGGCGCAAGCTGACGCTCACCTTTTCGGTCGAGACGTTGATGCTGGGCATCGACGATGAGCTCGATTGGGTCGCTGGTAACTCGAGCTGGAACGGAAACTGACGTGGCCGATCAGCGCTTCGTCGTCGATGCGAAGGGTGGGCTGGCCTCAGCCGATGGCACCTCTCCGCTCGCTGGGCGCTCTGGCTACTTCAAGCTTCAACAGACCTCGCCCGACTGGATCGTGCTCGTGCGCGCGCCAGCCCAGGGCGGCATCGTCGACAAGAAGCCGCGCGTCGTGCTCGCGGGCGACTGCGGCACCTTTCCGCTGCAAGATCTCATCGCCTTCCTCGGTCAGGCCCGGTGGACGGGTGTGCTCCGTCTCTCGGCGCCCGGGAACGAGCGGCTGCTGACCCTCAAAGACGGCGAAGTGCGCTCCGCGGCCTCCGACTCGCCCTCCGATCGCATCGGCGAGGTGATGGTGCGCCTGGGCTTCGTGACCCGGCAGCAGCTCGAGCAGGTGTTGTCCGATGCGCCGCCTTCGCGAGTGGGCAAGGCGATGGTCGAGCGTCACTTCCTCAAGGCGCACGATCTGTACAAGTGCCTCCAGGAGCAGATCACCGAGATCTTCCACGGCATGATGCTCGCCAAAGACGGCACCTTCATGCTCATCGACCAGGAGCTCGACGAGAAGGCGCTGGTGCACAACCTGTCCCTGTCGATGCAGGGCCTGTTGATGGACAGCATTCGCAAGATCGACGAGCTGGCGCAGTTCAGAAAGCGCATTCCCCACGGGAAGCTCTTCGTCGTTCGCAAGAAGGCCTCTGACGGCAAGCTCGAGCCCGAAGAAGACGCGATGCTCTCGGCGGCCGATGGCGTGAAGACGGTCATCGAGCTCGGCCAGCAGCAGAAGGTGTCGGAGTTCGACGCGACCCGAATCATCTACCGCCTGCTCGAAGGCCACTACGTGCAGGTGTCGCAGACGTCAGCGGCTGCCGTGGTGGCAGCGCCGGTCGCATCTGCGCCTCGGCCTGCCCCGCAGCAGCCGGCCGCCGCGCCGCCAGAGCCGATTCCGCCTGCGCCCGACCCGATGTCGCAGGTGCCGTGGCCGCCGCCCGCCATCGACGAGCGCAAGGTGCTGCACGTCTTCAACTTCATCTTCCGTGAGGTGCGTGACGAGGTCGCCCACCGCGGGCAGCTCGACATGTTCCTCGCGTCGGCGAACGCCGCGCTGCGTGGCTCGGGTGTCTCGACGTCACGCGTGCTGACCGGGCTCTCGTTCCTTCCCGATGGCAGCCTCGACGAAGCGCAGGTGCTCGCGCAGTACACGCAGCTCAAGGCCGAGGGGCAGATGGGCAGCGAGCCCATCATGTCGCTCAAGCAGGCGCTCTCCGACGTGATGTTCTTCCTGCTGTTCCAGGCGGGAGAGCTGCTCGAGTCGCGCGCCGACGAAGAGCTCGCGCGTCGCGTGAAAGAGCTGCTCAGCACCATCGACATGAAGTGACGCCGTGACGCTCCCCTTTCTCACGAGTGACGTCCCCGGCAGCGGTGGAACGTTCAAGGCTTCTCCCGAGGACTTTCAGGTCGAGGAGATTCCTGCGTACGAGCCCAACGGCCTGCCTGATGGCGAGCACGCGTTTCTGTGGGTCGAGAAGCGCGGCCGCTCGACGGTCGAGGTCGCGCGCATGATTGCGCGTCACGTCGGCCTCACCGAGCGTGACCTGAGCTGGGCCGGCATGAAGGACAAGCAGGCCGTCACCTTTCAGTGGCTGTCGATGCCGTGGAAGGCCGTCGCGAAGCTCGAGGGCTTCACGGTGCCGGGCGTCACGGTGCACAAGGCGATTCGGCATCGCAACAAGCTCAAGAGCGGCCACCTGAGAGGGAACCGGTTCTCTCTCGTCGTGCGTGGTGTGAAAGACGTCGGCGCGGCGAAGGCGTCGTTCGAGCAGCTGATCACCCGTGGTGTGCCCAACGCGTTCGGTGCGCAGCGGTTCGGTGTGCGTGGCGACAACGCCGATCGCGGCCGTCAGATTCTGCTCGCGGGTGGCAGGCACCGCGACCGCTTCGAGCGCAAGTTGTTCCTCTCGGCGTACCAGTCGTCGCTGTTCAATCGCGTGCTCGCGCTGCGCATGGAGCGCGGGCTCTTCGCGAAGGTGCTCTCGGGCGACGTGCTGAAGAAGCAAGAGACCGGCGGCGAGTTCGTCTGCGATGCGCCCGAGGTCGATCAGGCCCGCGCCGACGTGTTCGAGGTCTCGCCCACCGGGCCCATGTTCGGCCCCGAGATGCGCGCGACGATGCGTGACGCAGCAGCGCTCGAGGCCGAGGTGCTCGCCGCAGACAACGTCACGCTCGACACGTTCAAAGCCGGCGGCGATGAGACCCGTGGCGCGCGGCGGCTGCTCCGCATTCGCCTCGGCGAGCCGCTCTTCGAAGCGACCGGCGACGTCGTGACGCTGCGCTTCGGACTGCCTGCGGGAAGCTACGCGACGGTGGTGCTGAACGAGCTGATCAAGCCCGGCACCGACGGGCTCGTCGACGAAGCTGCAGGCGACTGAGCGTCTTCACGCTGTCAACGCGAGTGACAGGCGAGCACCGAGCGCGATCGGGTTGCGCCCGCGAGAACTCCTCAAGCCCGCCGCGACCCCCGCGGCTCACCGAGGAGAACGACATGATTCGCCCGCCCCCGTTTCGTCCACCCGTCACGCCGATTCTGCCAAAGCCGCCGATTCACCCGATCAACCCGGGAGACACGCGTTCCCCGTTCGACTCCGCCGCCGCGAGCCTCACGACGCTGAACCTGAAAGACCGCGTCACCGCGAGCCACCTCGAGTCATCGCTCGAGAAACAGCTGTCCTCTCCCATCGGACAGCTGCAGGCGGGGGCCGCGAAAGAGACGACGTTGCCGCGCGGCGTGAACGGAGAAGTCGTCGGCCCCGAGGGTCAGCCGCTCGCGACGGTTCGCCTGAAAGACGGCCGCACCGCGTACGTCGACCCCAACACGAACCAGTACTACCTGGCTGATCAGCCCACGTTCGGCCCGAAGTACGGCGGCTCCGTGAACGTGAAGGGGCCACTCTCGTTGCCCGCCGACGCGCAGTTCAGCAACTCGCACTTCTCGCAGGCTGACGTGAACGCGATCGGGAAGATCGCCAACACGCGCCCGCCGCTGGTGCGGCCCGCGGTCGATCCCTTCGTCGACGTGTTCGGAAAGTGACGTCGAGACGAAGACGCCCGGCGCTCCGATGAGGAGGCCGGGCGTCTTTCGTCAGCGGTCGAGGCGCTTCAGATGCGGTTGTTCAGGAACAACGCCGCCTGGTGCGCGAGGTACGCGAGCACACCGACTTCGTGCTCGGCGAACTGCGGGCTGCCCTTGCGGTTGATGAGCTGCAGGCACCCGAACGAGCGGCCATGCGTCATCATCGGTGCACAGAGGAGCGACTTGGTCTCGAAGTCGATCTTCTCGCCGACGGCCGAGTAGAAGCGCGGGTCTTTCTGCACGTCGCTCACGGCGACCGACACGCCTTCGAACGAGCAGAAGCCGGCGATGCCGGTGCCCGCCGGAATGATGACCTTGCTCTTGAGCAGCTCCTTCGCGCGCGGGCCGATGGCCGAGATGAAGGTGAGATCGCCCGACGAGAGATCGGCGCTCAGCACGCTGCCGGCTTCGCAGGGCACCTTCTCCATCGCGAGATCGAGCACGAACTGCATGCCCTCGGCGATGTCCTTCTTGTCGCCCAGCTCGGTGATGCGCATGAAGACATCGGCCAGGACTTCTTCCGCCGTGTGCTTCGACTGGTTGAAGGCTGGGCTCGACTTCTGACGGCCGATGGGCGCGGTGACCGGCTTGACCGGGTGCTCGAGCTCTTCGACGTCTTCCGTCTTCACCTCGATGCGCGGTGAGCTCTTGGCCCCGACGCGGCTGCCTGACGAAGCCCGGAACGGCTTGGGCGGCGGCTCGGTGACGGCCTCGGCCTTCTTCTTGTCCTCCTTCTTCTTCTCCTGATCCTTCTTCTCCTGCTCCTTGATGGCCGCCTGCACCTTGGCGACCTCGTCGGGAGACATCGACGGCATCGTCTTGTTCGTGTCGAGCGGCTTCGCGAGCGGCTCGGTCGTCTCGGGCTTGTCGACGACGGGTGGCTGCAGCCCGATCAGGGTCTTCGAGTTGTCGCTCGGAGCCTGGGGCGCCACTGCGGGACGGCCTGGATCGGTCTTGGGCTCGGCGCGCTTCTGCACCGCAGGCCGAATCTGCGACGGCCGCTTCACTTGCGCTGCGCGCGCTTCCTCTTCCGACAGCTCACGAATGCGGAAGACGCGACCGCTCATGTTGTCGGTGATGTGGATCGACTGATCTTCCTGCACGTCGACCATCACGTTCGAGCTGACGGAGCCCTGCTCACCGAGCTTCTGCATGCCGGCCTTGAGCGCGGCCATCCAGTTGTCGGCGTTCACCTTCAACGTGATGTTGAAGCCACCCTGATCGGCCGCGGGGATGTGCACCTCGTACTTGGGCATGTGGGGCAACCTACTCTGTGACTCGCGTTCTATGAACCCAATTCCCGCGTGTTCGTGACGAAGTTCAACGAGTTGCGTCGGGTGGTTTGTGGTTCATCGCGCGGGGCCCAAGCGCTACAAACCGCCGCGATGCCTGACGACAAGAGCCTCGGAAAACGAATCTTGGGGCTGTTCGTCGAGAGCGTCGACGACACGAAGCCCAGCAGCACCACCACCGATCCAGACGGCGCACCGTCACCTGCCGACGAGATCGCGGCGCTCGCGAAGCAGTCTGCGCCTCAAGCGGCCCAGCCCGTGGCCAGCGCGCCGGTCGCGAGGCCTGTGAACGCGCCGCCAGCGAAACCGGTCGCCACTGCATCGGCCGCCGTCGAGCCCGCGAAGGTCGACTTCGATGGCGTGTTCAAGAACGCCGGCATCGACCCGCAGGCGCTCGATCGCGTTCGCAAGGCCGAGGAGCTGCTCAAGAACCTGCCCGACTCGGCGAGCGACGAGGTGAAGCGGCAGATCGTCGAGGCCTCGCTGAAGGCGTTCGGCTTCGAGATCGCGAAGATCCTCGAGGCGGTCGTCACGCAGACGAAGGCGCTCGACACGTACGTGCGCATCAACGAGCAGCAGACCGCGAAGGCCATCACCGACGCGCAGGCGCAGATCGCCAAGCTCGAAGATCAGGTGATCACCCTGCGCGCCGACATCGACAAACGCACCACCGCGCTCGCGTCGATCGCTGCCGCAGCCGACGTGCGCAAACGACAGGTCTCGAAGGTGCTCGATTTCTTCCAGGCGCCCTCCCCCGCTCCGGCAGGGGCGCCACCCGCAAGCAAGACGGACGAATGACGTACGGACGTCGGAGGTCTCACACATGAAACTGACAGCATTCGGCAAGGTGTTCATCGCGCTCGTCGCACTGAGCGTCATCGGCTACATCGGGTTCGCCCGCTTCGGCCTCGGCGACAAGCTGCGCGAGTTCTCGGGCGCGACGAAGAAGATCGACGACGGCTCGGGGAACAAGGGCGGCGGCGAAGAGGTCACGAAGGACGACTTCTCGAAGCTGCGTGACGGCATCGAGGACGCGCCCCGTCAGGGTGGGCAGGCGGTCAACGCGGGCAACGCGACGGTGGGCACCGGCACGCTCAGCCGCCCGCTGCGCGTCGCCATCAACACCTGGGCTGGTCACGCGCCCGGTATCGTCGCGAACGGCGGCATGAAGCCCGGCAGCGCGGCGAGCCTGTACAAGAAGAAGTACGGCCTCGACGTCGAGTTCAAGCTCTTCGAAGACCCGAGCCAGAAGCTCGCGGCGTTCATCTCGGGCGACGTCGACATCATGTGGGACACGGTCGACAGCTACGCGCGCGAGGCGAGCGTGCTGGCCGAGAAGAACATCAAGGCCAAGGCCATCATCCAGGAAGACTGGAGCCGCGGTGGCGACGGCATCGTCAGCCTCAAGAGCATCAAGTCGGTCGAGGATCTGAAGGGCAAGAAGATCGCCACCACGCAGTACACGCCTTCGCATTGGTTGCTGCTGTTCCTGCTCTCGCAGTCGGGCCTCACGCCGCAGGATCGCGCCGAGATCGAGAAGAACCTGACCATCGTTCCCGAAGCGCCGCAGGCCGCAGCGCTGTTCAAGGCGAAGAAGGTCGACGCCGCCGTGACGTGGGAGCCCGACCTCTCGGGCGCCGTCACCGCGCGTGAAGACGAAGCCCACGTGCTGGTCAGCACCGTGGCCGCGACCAACGTCATCGCCGACACGCTCGTTGCGCGTCAGCAGATCATCGACGAGTCGCCGCGCGCGATCGCCGACTTCGTGTCGGGCTGGTTCGACGCCATCGGCGTGATGAAGGAAGACCCCGAAGGCACCAACCGCATCGTCGCCACCGAGCTGAAGCTCGCTCCGGAAGACGTGTCGGGCATGCTCTCGGGCCTCAAGCTCACCGCCTTCGCCGACAACGCGATCTTCTACGGCCTCTCGGGCCCGCGCTCGTCGTTCGACGCGCTGTTCAACGGCGCCTTCGTCATCTGGCGCAAGAAGGGCGTCATCACGAAGGTCGTCGACGCCGCCGATTGGAAAGACGGCCGCTTCGTCGCCGCGCTCGCGAGCCAGTACAAGGATCAGAAGGTCGAAGAGAGCTACGCGTTCAAGGACAAGCCCAAGGTGAGCGACCGTGCGATCGTGAAGAAGAGCCTCTCGATTCACTTCACGACGGGCTCGGACGAGATCATGCCGGGCAGCTACTTCACGCTCGACTCGCTCGGCGACACGATGCTCGCGTTCGGCAACACGTACCTGCAGGTCGAGGGCAACACCGACAGCCGCGGCAACGAGCCGACGAACAAGTCGCTCTCGCAGAAGCGCGCCGACGCCGTGCGGGCGTACCTCGTGAAGAACTTCAACCTCGAGGAGAAGCGCTTCGTCACGGTCGGCAAGGGCAGCGGCAACCCGGTCGCGAGCAACGACTCGGAAGACGGCCGCGCGCTCAACCGCCGCACCGACATCAAGGTCGTGCTGAACGCCGAGTGACCGTGAGCACTCCAAAGCGTCAGGCAGCCAGGCCGTCGTTGTGGGCCCTTCGAACGGCCATTCCCCAGGGGACGGCGCGGCTCATCTCGCTCGCCTCCATCGCGATCCTCGTCGGCACCTGGTGCGTGCTCTCGTACGTGCAGGTCACGCGCAACGGAGACCCCGAGCCGCTGGTGCCGCACTTCTTCCTGCCGGCCCCCGACCAGGTGCTCAAGAGCCTGCTGTATCTCTTCTTCGAGAAGGATCTCGGACTCGCCATCGCGACCAGCGGGCTGCGCATCGCCAAGGCCATCGGGCTGTCGATCATCGTCGCCCTGCCGCTCGGCATCGCGATGGGCTCGTACGATCTCATCAACCGCATCTTCGAGCCCATCGTCGCGCCGATGCGGTACCTGCCGATCACCGCGTTCATTCCGCTGCTGATTCTGTGGTTCGGCATCGACGAGTCGCAGAAGGTCGCGTTCCTCTTCCTCGGAACGGTCGTGTACCTGCTGCCGGCCGTGGTCGACGCGATTCGGTTGGTGCCTGAAGAGCTCGTGCAGACGGCCTTCACGCTCGGCGCGACGAAGGGTCAGGTCATTCGCACGGTGCTGATTCCCGCCGCGCTGCCCGCCATCTTCGACGGCTTCCGCGTGATGAACGCGATCGCGTGGACGTACATCATCCTCGCCGAGCTGGTGAACCCGCAGAACGGCATCGGCTACATCTTGAGGCTCGCCGAGCAGCACCTGAAGCCCGAGTGGAGCTTCGCGGGCATCGTCGTCGTCGGCGTCATCGGCATCACCAGTGACGTGCTCATTCGCGCGCTCAACCGGCTGTTGTTCCCGTGGAGAGAAGTCGATGTCTGAGAACGCGCCTGCTGCCGTCACCGCGCCACCTGCCCTCACCGCGGGCACGACGCCCAAGCTCGAGCTGCGAAACCTGTCGATGTCGTACACCGATCGACAGGGTCGCACGGTGCACGCGGTCGACGACGTGAACCTCACCGTGGCGAACAAGGCGGGCGTCGGAGAGCTGGCCGTCTTCCTCGGCCCGTCTGGCTGCGGGAAGAGCACGATTCTGAAAGCCGTCGCAGGCCTGATGAAGCCCGACTTCGGAGAGGTGCTCGTCGACGGCAAGCCTGTCGAGGGCACGGGCCGTGACCGCGGCATGGTGTTCCAGAGCTACACGAGCTTCGCGTGGCGCACCGTGCGTCAGAACGTCGAGTACGGGCTCGAGCTGCAGGGCATCGCGGCCGACGAGCGAAAAGCGCGCGCCCTGAAGCTGATTCAGCAGGTGGGCCTGAAGGACTTCGCCGACTCGCTCCCGAAGCAGCTGTCGGGCGGCATGAAGCAGCGCGTGGCCATCGCCCGCACGCTCGCGAACCAGCCGCGCGTCATCTTGATGGACGAGCCCTTCGGCGCGCTCGATCCGCAGACGCGCTGGGGCATGCAGTCGACGATCCTCGACGTGCTGCGTACCCAGGACAACTCGGTGCTCTTCGTCACCCACGACGTGAGCGAGGCCGTGTATCTGGCCGACGTCATCTTCGTGCTCTCGCACCGGCCCGCGAAGGTGCTGCACCGCATCGAGGTGCCCTTCTTCGAATCGCGAGAAGCCGCCGTGAAGCAGTCGGCCGACTTCAAGCGCGTCGAGGCGCAGGTGCTCGACATGCTCCACAGCCTCAACGTGCAGGGCAACGTGCGGGTGGGGCTCTGACGTGATGGACGAGCGCGACGACACGCCGAACTTCCTGAGGTCGGCGTTCCTCAACGTCTACAACCTGTCGCTGCTCGGCGGCGCAGGCCTGACGGCGCTCGTCACCCAAGACTGGCTCATCGGCGTTGGCGCTCTGGCCCTCGAAGCGTTGTGGCTCGTCGTGGGGCCCGACCTGAAGCCGTTTCAGCGCGCAGTGAAAGAGACGGCCCGGCAGGAGCGCGAGAAGCTCGAGCAGGCCCGCGTCGAGAAGCTGCTGTCGGAGCTGACCGGCCGCGACTTTCAGCGCGCGAAGGCGCTGGAGGAGCTCAAGCGCGAGATCGAGCGCGACATCGCCAACAACCCGACCTTCAGCGCGCTGCTGCTGCGCACCGAGCTCGAGAAGCTGGGGCAGCTGTACCAGAGCTTCGTGAAGCTCGCCGCCGCGTGCCTCAAGAGCGAGGAGTACCTGAGCACCGTCTCGGACAAGGAGCTGACGAAACAGCTCGAGGCGCAGCAGGCGCTCGAGCGGAACCACACCGACGCCGCCCTCGTCGAGCTCGCGAAGAAGAACAGCCAGGTGCTGCAGAAGCGCGTCGATGCCGTGCGCGACATTCGAATGTTCCTGCAGCGCGCGCGTGGGCAGATGAACCTCATCGAGAACTCGGTGCGGCTGCTGCGCGATCAGGCGCTGACGATGACGAGCCCGAGCCAATTGACCGAGCAGCTCGACGGACTGCTCAGCAGCGTCGACGCGGTGTCACAGAGCGTGAAAGACACCGACGCGATCCTCTCGGGCCGGTTCGACCCGGTCGTGCCCGTGAGCAGTGGTGACGAACAGCAGAGCCAGGCCGATCGAGAACGAGTTCGTTGATCAGCGGAAGCACCGGCGGCCTGATCCAAATACCAGGACGCGACGAACACCGGAGCGGTCCACAACGGCGCTGCGAACGAGCCGTGATGGTGCGCGACGTAGAGAGGTTCGCCCGGGTTGCGAATGATCTCGAGATCACCATGGTCCGCTTCCCAGCCAAACAAGCCGCGGCCTTTGGCTTCACCCAATGCCAGGGGAAACGTCATCACCGCGCAGAGCGCGAGCAGGCAGAGGGCTCCGATGACTCGCATGCGAAATCAACGTCGACGATCGCGGTGTATTTCAGACCTTCTTGATGAACGGCATCGGCGGCGCGGTGTTGAGCCCCTTGCCCGCCGGGTTGATGCCCGAGAGCTGGAGCGCCGTCGCGTAGACGTGGCCCGCGTGCGTGACCACGCTGTTGGGGTCCTTGGTGCCACGCGAGACCCCGGTGAGCGGATCGAACGAGGGATCGAGCGAGCCATCGTTGAGCCGAATCGGAATCGCCTCGAGTGAAGACGTGCCGACGCGGCCGTACTGCTTGCCGCCCTGCACGGTGCCCCCGAGGAACGCGACCGAGTTCACGCGCCAGTGCTGGCAGCAGTCCTGCTCCATGATCTTCGTGTACTTCGTCGCGTCGGGATCGCTCGAGGCGAGAATCGACGCCACGTCGCCCTGAATCGTGCGGCCCATCTCGCTGCACAGCACGATGGTCGTCAGGTCCCAGTACGACTTGCCGCTGGTGCCGTACTGCGTGCCCTTCAGCTTGCGGACGAGCGCCTTGAGCGGCGTCCACAGATCGCGATTCAGCATCGCCTTCTGATCGTTCTGCCCGCGCGACGCCATGATGCCGCGGCGATCTTGATGCGTGTCGTAGCCGCGGATCTGCCGGTTCTCGATGAAGAAGCCCGCCGACAGCCCCTTCGTCATCAGCTCGAACGTCATCAGCGCCTGCACGTTGACGTTGGGCGAGTCCTTCGAGCGGGCGGGGTTGCCGTTCACCGAGGTCGAGGTGGTGGCCTCGTCGGCGGGCTGCACACCGAACTCCGCGCGCAGGGTCGGGTCGGTGAACATCGTCTGCGGGTTCACCACCACGCCAGTGCTGCCGTTGAGCTGCTTGTAGATGCGCACCGCCGAGTCGAACGAGCGCGCCGTCTCGCCCGTCTTGTCCTGCAGGAAGGCCTGGTGCAGGTCGTCGGTGTACGTGCGAATGCGGGCGTTGCGGGCGGCCGAGGTGACGTTGCCGAGCAGCGCGAGCCGGTTGCGCATCTCGGTGGGCGTGCGGCCGTAGTTCGTGTGCGCGAACGCAGGCCCGAGCTTGCCGTAATAGCCGGTGCCTTCGGGGTAGTTCGCTTCTTCGAGCTCGCCGTCGGACAGCCAGCGGTGCCAGCTCACGTGGGCGAGCGGCAGACTGGAGCCATACGCCTCGCAGAACGCCTGCATCACCGTGCGCTCGGCGGGCCGACGCGCGGCCGTCATGGGCGTGTACGAGGCGTACTTGCCGTAGTGGTACTCCCAGCGGCCACCGGAGTGGAACGTGTTGCCCGCGTGCGACGACACGATCGCCATGTCGGGCAGCAGCTCGGCGCCGTCGTCTGCGAGGTAGCCGTAGTTGATGCCGGTCGCAGGGTGCGTTCGTGGAGCGACAGCGCTTCCGAGCGCCGGTCCATAGCCACGGGGCCGGTAGATCTGACTCGACCACGCGGGGCTCGGGTTGAGCGTGTTCGCGGGAATGGTCATCAACGCGTGGTTCGGCGTGTCGACGGGCGAGAACATCGAATAGCTGTCCCAGCCGCCCTCCTGGAACCAGTAGATGAGGAAGCGCGGCTCGGCGCCCATGCCCTGCGCTGCGGCCTCGGCGAACCCCAACGTCTTCGGAGTTCCCGGCACGCCGAAGCGACGGAAGAAGGACAACCAGTCGAGCACGCCGATGGCGGTTCCGGCCGCGGCTCCCAACAACGTACGGCGCTTCATGGCGCACCTCGCGTGAACGTCGGCGACAACGCCACGTGTTTCAAAACTGCCTTCAAGTCTCCCTGGCTCGTCGTCGCGACGTCCCAGAGCTGCCGGTACAGGTCCCGTTCGTCATCGCGGAAGCGAAGCTCGCGGCCCATCAACAGGCGGAACTGCATCGCGATCATGCGGCGCACGAACGCCTCCTTCTTCACGGCCTTCGTCGAGAACGCCTCGATGCCCGTGCCCTTGTAGGGGTAGGTCTCGACGAGCGCGTGATCGGAATCGTCGATCGGCTGCCCCTGCTCATCCATCGTGCGGTAGGTGCCGTCGTCGGCCCACTTGAGGCGCTGGTGGGCGAGCGGCGTGAGCAGCTGATGGCAGGTGTAGCAGAGGCTGGTCGGGTCGACGGTCGAGGTGGCGGTCGCGGTGCCGCGCTGATCGAACACCTCGGGAGGCACTTCGAACACCGTGCCCATGAAGCCGCTCAGCACGCGCGCGGGGTAGTTGTAGTGCGGCAGGCCCGGCTTGCTCCCGACGTAGCCCTTCATCGTCAGCACGCCCGTCTTGCCGTGCTCGGCCGGCCGCGTCTGCTTCGCGCCGCTCGCGTCGACCGTGAAGTCGGCGTCGAGAATTCGGGCGAAGGGCAGCCGATTCACCACGACATGCGTCCACAGACGGGCCGGTTCATCGCTGTCGGCAGTGCCCTGGCTCTCGATGCGCAGCTGCACGCGCGTGAAGTAGTACTTCTCGAAGTCGGGGCTCGCGAGAGCGGCGTCGACGAAAGCCGGGTAGCCCTGCGTCGAGAGCACGTCGAACTCCTCGGCAGTGGGGGGACGACCGAGCAGGTGCTGCGACAGCCCGACCGCGATGAGCCGCTCCCGCGCGGCGCCCGTCACCGACGCGAACGACGGCGGAACCGTGAAGAGGAAGTCGGGGTGACGAACGATCGCTTCACAGACCCCGCTCCACGCTTCGGTCTGCGTGCCACCGAGCACGGCGAGATCGCGCAGGAGCGTGTAGGTCGTGCCCTGCTCTGCGGCGTTCGCAGGCCTGAAGAGCAGACGCTGGAAGAGCGTGTCGATGGCCGCCTTCGCCGCGGTGGAGCGACCCGTTCCGGTGCCCTGCCCCAGCGGCCCGGTGATGGTGAAACGATCGAGGTACACGTTGCGATCGCCTCCGGCCACTGCCGGGTTGTTGTAGTCGTTGATGTAGCTGACCGTGATGGGCTGCCGGCCCGCTGCGGTGATGCGAATGACGACCGACTGCTCGACGTACTGAGCCTGGTCGGTGAACGTGAGCGGCATCGACACCTGCACCGCGCCGAGTCGCACGTCGATCTTCGGGCCATTGCCGCCGTCGTCGTTGTCAGCCTTCGCCCGCACGGTGACGCGGTAGTCGCCGGGCGCGAGGGCGTCGTAGTCAGCGGTGAGATCGCAGTTCGTGTAGCAGAAGAAGCCGGTGGGGTTGGTCGAGGGGCTGCCCACGCCCGTGCGGTTGCCGATGTTGACGGTCTCGGCTTCGAAGGTGGTCGTCGTCTCGGCCGGCACGTCGATGATGGGCGCCACCACGTCGATGCCCTGGAAGGGCCCGGTCTTCGCGCTGGCTGCTCTGCCGCAGACATCGGGGGCGAGCTGATCGAGGCCCAGCAGGAACTCCGGCGTCGACGCGCGCGCCTCGACGAAGTTCGAGCGGAAGTTCACGCCGCCAAAGAGGCCGATGTTCTTGTCGAACCGATCCTCCGTCGCGCCAGCGCCACCGTCAGGCAACGCCGCCGCGCGATGCCAGTCGTCGTTGAACACGGAGGCGACCTTCGACTTCAGCTGCAGGTAGTTGATGAACGTATTGTCGTAGTCGCCGTTCGCTCCGCCGTCCCACGCCGAGAGCAGCTCGGGAGGGAACTGCTCGTCGGCCGCGAGCCCGCCGCTCTGCTCGAGCCCCTCGATCATGCAGCTCACGCGTGCCACCGCTTCGATCTGCGCCTTCGTCCAGGCGGGCAGCCCCTGAGGCATGCGCGTGCGAGCGTCGGCATTGGTGAGGCGCGACACGAAGCTGCCCGGCTGATCCTTGAACCAGTTGGCGGCGCGAAGCCGGTGGAACGTCTCGGTGCCGTCTTCGGTCACGACGAACATGCGGCTCGAGTTCGTCCCGTGACACGCGATGCAGCCGCGCTCCGCGCCGACGACGGTGGGATGAACCTGCGTCGTGTACGTCTCGACGATCGCTTCGAGACGAATGCCGACGTAGTCGGCGGGCGTGCACGAGAGATCGGGCGCAGGCCCCATCTCGTCGGGTGTTGAGCCCCCAGTCACCTCGCCGATGAGGCCCTCGCAGCCAGAGGTGGCCGCGAGCAGGCCCACGAGCAACACACGTCGCATGAAAACCTCTCGAACGGCTGAAGGGTGCGGGGAGCCGCGAGTGTGCCAGCCAGGCGCTCCCGTTCAAGGGGGGCCCGCTGCCACCTGAGCCCACATCACTGGTCGACGATGTTGAACTCGGTGCGGCGGTTCTCGGCACGGCCTGAGGCGGTGCTGTTGCTCGAGATGGGCTTGGTCTCACCGAAGCCGACCGACTCCATGCGCGCAGGGTCGACGTTGAGCTTGATGAGCGCGGCCCGAACCGAGTCGGCACGAGCCTGCGACAACTTCATGTTCTTCACGTCGTCGCCCACCGAGTCGGTGTGGCCTTCGATGCGCACGCGCTTGATGTTCGGGTTGTCCTTCAGCGCCTGGGCGACCTCGCTCAGGATCTGTTGGCTCACCGCGCCGACGATCTTCGCGCTGCCGGTGGCGAAGTTGATCTGCTTCTTGATCTCGATGCGATCCTTCGTGACCTGAACGAGCGAGTACTTCTTCGGGCAGCCCTTGTTGTCGACCGGGCCAGGCTGGTTCGGGCACTCGTCCTTGTCGTCGAGCACCGTGTCCTGATCGTTGTCGGGGTCGGGACAGCCGTCGTCGTCCTCGAACAGGTCCTTGTCTTCCGGCACCAGCTTGCACTTGTCGCTCGAGTCCGGAATGCCGTCGCTGTCGTTGTCGAGATCGGGACAGCCGTCTTCGTCCTGGAAGTCGTCCTTGTCTTCAGGCTCGTTCGGGCACTTGTCCTTGTCGTCGGGAATGCCGTCGCCGTCTTTGTCCGTGACGGGGCAGCCGAAGTTCTGAATCGGGCCCGCTTCGACGGGGCACTTGTCGGCGCCATCGACGATGCCGTCGTTGTCGTTGTCGGCCTCGGGGCAGCCGTCTTCGTCCTGGAAGTTGTCCTTGTCTTCCGGCTGGTCGGGGCAGGAGTCGGCGGGATCAGGAATGAGATCGCCGTCGCGATCTTTCGGAGCCTCGACCGGGCAGCCCCGGTTCTCGGGCGGGCCTGGCAAACGTGGGCACTTGTCGTCCTTGTCGACCACGCCGTCGCCGTCGGTGTCGGTCTCTTCGATCTTCACGACGAGCTGCGGAGGCTCCTTCACCACCACCTGCCGCGGCGCGCAGTCCTTCGAGAGCAGCAGCGCCTTCTTCGACGCAGTCTCGGAGTCGAGGATGTGATCGTGCGCGCGGCTCGAGTTGCCCTGATCGAGCTCACCGAGCGCGAAGTCGAGGTTGGCCTCGGCCGAGGCGAGCTCCCGGGGAGCGCAGCGCATCGCGCCAGATCGTTTCGCGCGCTCGATGTCGCCCTTGATGATGTCGGCCGACGCGCGAATCTGGGCCGAGCTGAAACAGCCGGCAGCGAGCAGCAGCGTGAGACCAGCGAGGACCGACCGCATCACTCCGGCCTCGCGGTCGGCGTGTTCACGGGAGCAGGCGTCTCGGTACGCCTCACGGTGCGAACGGCGCCATCACGAGCCCGGGTGGCGAAGTCGACGGCTTTCTTGGCGTAGTCAACGGCCTGCTCGAAGTCGGCATAGCCGACCTCTTCCTTGGACTTGTGGAGGTAGAGGTTGGCAGCAGTCCACTCGTACGGGGCGAGCTTCTCGGCCTGCGCCGTCCGGGCTGCCTCGAGCATCGTCTCGGCATCCATCAGGAAGCTGGTCGATTGAACCGGGCCACAGCCCACACAGAGTGTGGCCGCGGCGAGGACGATGGCGAGACGTGCCCCGAGCATCAGGCGGCGACGCTCCCACGGTGGGACAAGGTGGTCAACGTTTTGGGCAGGTTGATTTGCGCTCACCCTCAGATCCTCCCTATGTAGGAGGAATGGCGAACCCGAAGATTCCAACTGGCTCCACCCCTTCCGCTCCGAACGAGCGGCCCCGGGCGCAGGTGGCCTACGAAGGTGAAGACGAGTTCAGCGCCATGTCGCTGGACCCCTCGCGCAAGAAGAGCCTCAAGCAGGCCGAGTCGATCGCGCCGGGTGCTCCCGGGCAGCGCAAAGAGGTGAAGGTCGACGAGCTCAAGAGCACCAACGAGTCGGGCATCGTGGGGCTCTTCCGGAAGATCTTCGCGAAATGAGCGGCGAGCGCTTTCAGTCGTTCGAGGCGTTCTGGCCCTTCTATCTCGGTGAACACAGCCTGCCGGCGACGCGGTGGTTTCACTTCGTGGGCTCGTGCCTCGCGTTGCTCACCGTCGTCAGCGCCGTGGTGATGCTGCAGCCGTTCTATGCCTTCGGGGCGCTCTTCTGGGGCTACGGGTTCGCGTGGGTCAGCCACTTCTTCATCGAGAAGAACCGGCCGGCGACCTTCACGTACCCGCTCTGGTCGTTCCTCGGAGACTGGAAGATGTGGGCGTTCATGCTGACGGGAAAGCTCGACGCCGAACTCAAGCGCCTGAGCATCACGCCGAAGACGTCGACTGCCTCGCAGCCGACGACCTGACCCTCAGAAACTGCCCGAGACGAAGACGCTGCCGCCCTGCCCCGAGGGAATGGCTGCGATCGTCGTCGTCTCGGCAGGGAAGAACAGGAACGTCGCCAGGCCGGCTGCGGCCATGCCCACGCCTGCCGCCATGATGGAGAACGAGAGCGTCTGATTGCCGTCGACGCGTGCGATGAGGTCGAGCGCCTCGCGGTGGCCGGGGCTGCTGGGGTCGGGCAGCTTCTTCCCCTGAATCAGCGTGCCGAGCCTGGTGCGATCCGTTGCCCCTGTCGTCCACGCGGTGATGCCGCCGATCAGTGTTGCGCCTCCCGCGCCCATCAGCACGAAGGAGACGAGCCGCGCCGTCGAGATGGAGGACGTGGTCTGGACGGCTGTGGGTGGTGCGACAGGCGCTTCGACCACGATCGTCTTCTCGGGTGTTTTCTCGGGCACCTTTTCGACCACCACGAGCTTCGTCGGAGGCGTCACGACGGTTGAAGGCGCTTCGGGGCTCACGATGACCGACGCGCCCTGGCCTGTCAGGACGAACGTCGCCAGCGCCGCGAAGGCAGGCTTGCCTCGAGATGGGGTCTGCACACGACCTTCGCGCACCATCGAACCGGTGCGAATCTCGTAGCGCGAGGCCACGAACTGCCCAGGCACGCCCTTCGCGCCCTCGAGGCGAACCACGATCAAATCATCAGCGGTGACGGTGTTCGCGAGCTTGAGCGCCGCCGCCTCAGCGGTCTTGTCCTTCGCGCCGAGACAGAGCGGAGCCTGCGTCGCGAGCGCGCCTTCGGTCGAGAGATCGACCTGCACCTGACTGTCGCGAGGGACGGTGATCACCCGGAGGAACGAGGCACGGTCGGGCGTTCTCACCAGCAGGCGGTAGGTCGCAGCAGGCAGGTCGAGCTTCAGCGGCGTCACGCCCATCACACGGCCTTCGATCAACACCTCGGCTCCCGGCGTCGACGACTGCACTTGAACCGCCGACTTCTTCTGACGGCCCAGCTCCTTTCGCAGCCCCTCGAACTGGGCGATCACGCTGGGCGTGTACTCATCGGTGCTCAGCACGTGGGCCGGTTCGACCCGAAGCACCCGGCGGAACGCCTCGGCCGCATCGGCCTTCTTCCCCATCGTCTGAGAGACGACGCCCTGCAGCACCAGCGCCGGGGCGGTGGCCTTCCACGGCTGGCCTGCGATCGGCGCCCGCTCGAGCTCGGAGAGGGCCTGCTTGAGCAGGTCGAGCGCCCGCTCATTCTGCCCGTTGTAGAAGAGCGTGCGCGCCGACTCGACCTGCCGCTCGACGTCTTCGAGGCTGCGCGTGGGCCGGGGCCGCACGATGTCGAGCACCACGTCTGGCTCGTAGAGATCGCTCTTCAGCTTCTCGCGAAGGGCCCCGCTGAAGTCGTTGAGCCCGGTGACGAGCTCGACGCTCTGGCAGTCACCAGCTCCGACGACCAGCGTTCGGGGAGCTGCCTGGGCCGTACAAGCGACGAGCCAGCCGAAAATCACCGCACGCGACAAGTTCAAGCAAGAGCCTCCCCATGCGCCCTCTACCACGGCCATGGCACCGAAACGGGCGTTTCACCCCCCGTCGCGCAGGGTAGAGTCCCCGACCGTCGATGCTGGCTCCCGGAACGTCCATCGGCCGCTACGAGATCAAGCGGCGCCTCGCCGAAGGTGGCATGGCCGAGGTGTACCTTGCGCAGGCGACCGGCCCCGAGGGGTTCGCGAAAGAGGTCGTGATCAAGGTCGTGCGGTCGTTCCTGTCGAGCGATCAGCAGTTCATCGACATGTTCATCGCCGAGGCGCGGCTGTCGTCACGCCTCAACCACGCGAACGTGGTGCAGATCTTCGACTTCGGAAAACACGAGCAGTCGTACTTCATCGCCATGGAGTACGTGCGCGGCACGTCGCTGTTCGATCTGCGCCAGCGCTGCCGTGATCGCGGCATTCCGTTTCCGCCCACCCTCGTGGCCGAGATCGGCGCGCAGGTCGCTCGCGGGCTGCAGTACGCGCACTCGCTGAGCGACAAAGGCAAGCCGCTGGGCATCGTTCACCGCGACGTGACGCCGCACAACGTGCTGCTGTCGTTCGACGGCGCCGTGAAGCTGACCGACTTTGGCATCGCCAAGGCCTCGACGACGCACACGGCGCCGGGCGTGCTGAAGGGCAAGTTCGCGTACATGGCGCCCGAGCAGGCGCGCGGTGAAATGGTCGACTCGCGCACCGACATCTTCGCGCTCGGGGTCGTGCTCTGGGAGATGCTCACCGGCGGGCGGCTGTTCGATGGCGACAGCGAGCTCGCGGTGCTGCGGGCGGTGCAGGAGAGCCTGATCGCGCCGCCGAACCGCCTCAACACCGACGTGCCCAACGAGCTCTCGGACATCGTCTTGAAGGCCCTGTCGCGACCGCCGATCGATCGGTTCCAGTCGGCGTTCGAGTTCGACAAGGCCCTGGGCACGTTCGTGCTGCGGGCGGCGAAGTCGGTCGAAGACACGTCGGTCTCGCTGTTCCTGCAGCAGGTGTACGCCGACGACATCGCGGCCGAGGAGAACCCGCTCACGCCCATCGCGACGCCCGCCGTGCAGCGCGGCGTGGTGCCGCAGGCGTCGTCGTTCGGAACGGGTGACACGCTCGCGGTCGATCGTTCGTCCGAGCTGGGGAAGGGGCGCGCCACACCGGCCGAGCTCGCACCAACCCATCAACGCGGCTCGGTGGAATCAGCCCGCAGCCCGGTGCGGACCGAGCAGATGAGGCCCGTGAAGTTTGCGGGCGCAACCGAGCCGGCTGGGCGACTCCCGGTCAGCACCGACGTGATGGCGGCTTCGGGGCGAACTGATCAGATTCCTTCGCTGTCCCTCGGGGCGACGGTTCCCATACCGGGCACCGGTCAGACGCTGCCGATTCAATCGGGCCAGACCGACCAGATCCCCGCGTACAAGCCGCTCCAGGGCACCGACGTGCTGCAACGGCCCACCGCCGACAAACGGACAGACCCCGAGCGCAAGCCGCTGGGGGCTGCCGAACCGCTCAACCTCGAGAACAGCACCATTCGCATTCGCGACTCGGTGAAGCTCGACGTGCAGAAGCGCGTCGCCGAGATCGAGGCAGGGCGCGCAGCCGAGCGGGCGAAAGAACCGACAGTGCTCAAGCCACGGGCGCTCTCGATCGACCTGGCCGTCGAGCACTCCGCGCCGACCCTGGCAGCTCAGCCTTCGCGCCCTCCCCGCTCGCCGATGGTGTTGATCGCCAGCGTCGCGGCTGCGGTGGTCGTGCTCGCAGGTGGTGGGTGGGCGCTGACGAGAACGCCCGAGCCAAAGCCGACCGATCCCATCAAGCCGCCGGTCGCAGAGGTGAAGCCCGTCGTCGAAGTTCCGGTCGCCCCGCCGCCGCTCGAGCCGATTGCGCTCGAGCCCGTGGCGATCGATGCAGGCGCTGTCGTCGCGGTGATCGAGCAGAAGACGCAGCCGGTCGCGATCGATGCAGGCGCTGTCGTCGCCGTGCTCGAGCAGAAGACGCCGCCCGACGCCGTCGAGATCGCGAAGCCGCCCGAAGTGAAGGTCGCGCCGAAGCCTGTCGTCGCAGCGCCGCGGTTCGGGGTGTTGAAGGTGAAGGCCGTACCGTTCGCAGACGTGTTCATCGACGGGAAGAAGTGGCTGCCCAAGGAGGTGACGGGCAGGCAAGATCTCAGGGTGCCTTTCGGGAAACACCGGGTCACGCTCCGACACCCAAGGCGCGAGCAGACGTTCGAGGTGGAGATCGACGGCACGACACCAGCCGAAGTCTCGTTCGACTCGAAGCCGCCTTAGAGCTTCTGCCACTTCGGTGCGAAGCGCGCGTTCGACATGCGCGGCGCGTCGATGGCGATGATGTACTGCACGCGGCGGTTCTTCACTTCGTCGGTCTCGTCGTTGGTGGCGACCGCGAGTGACTCTTCACCGAAGCCCTCGTAGCGAATCGGAATCGAGACGCCGCGCTTGCGGAAGTACGTGGCGATCGAGCGCGCCCGGTTGAGCGAGAGCGCGCGGTTGCTGTCGGTCGGGCCCACGGTATCGGTGTGGCCAGCGACGAAGAGCGTCACGTCGGCGAACTTGCCGAACTTGCGAATCGCGTCGAGCGCCTTGCCGGCCGACTCGTCGAGCTTCTTCTGCTCCTCGCCCTTGATGTCCCACTTGCCGGTATCGAAGGTGACGTCGTCGTGGGGGATCTCGAAGCTCCAGGGGAAGAAGTCGACGCCGATGAAGACGCCGAGCGTGTCGTACGCCTTGAGGCTGATCTTCAGCGGCTTGCCGGGCTTCTCGGGCCAGCTCACCGTCAGCGGAGTTCCCGGCGCTTCACCCTCGAAGGGAACCTCGCCGTCGAAGGCGAAGTCGCCCGTGTCCATCAACACCTTGAGCTCGGCCTTCCCGGCGGGGTTGTTGAGCCGGAAGGTGACGGAGCGCTTCTCGAGATCGACGTCCTTGTCTTTGTCGACCTTCAGCTCGAGGGGAACGGCCATCACCGTCTCGAACTCGAGGGGCATGTTGCCGGTGCTGGCGTTGGGGAAGTTCACGGTGAGCTCGCCCTTCCAGGTGAACTTTCCCGTGGGCTGATCGAGCTCGATGGTGCGCGTGGTGCCGGGCCTGCCGCCGCCCTTCCACTCGAACGTCTTGCCGTCGCTACGGGTGAGGTTGAGCTTGAAGCCGGCGATGGGCTCCAGAATCGACACCTTCACCTGCGGCCAGCCCTTGCCCTTCATCACCGTCGTGTTGGCCAGCGCGACGTCGATGGCGTCGGCCTGTGAGAGCGATGCAACTCCAAAGAGCATCAACGCGAGCAGTCGAGCCATGGCGTGATGAAGGTCTAGCGCCTCCCACTTCGCGTTGACAGGGCTGCCCGTCGACCCGACACATGGATCATGCGTTGGCACGCCCAGAGTCCGGCAGAGGTGGTGGCCGAGGTGAAGTCGGACGCCGAGCGGGGCCTGAGCGCAGCCGAAGCGGCGACTCGGCTCACGAAGCACGGCCCCAACCGGCTCACCACCCGGCGTGGCCCGTCGGCGCTCCGGCGCTTCCTCACGCAGTTCACGCAGCCGCTCGTCGTCATCCTCATCGCGGCGGCCATCGTCTCGGCGCTGCTGGAAGACCCCCTCGACGCGGCCGTCATCGCCATCGTGGTGCTCGCGAACGCGATCATCGGCTACCTGCAGGAGTCCCGCGCCGAGCAGGCCATCGCCGCGCTCGATCAGCTCGTGGTGACCGAGGCCACCGTGCTTCGGGACGGCGCCAAACGCAGGGTGCCCAGCGATCAGCTCGTGGTGGGTGACGTCGTCTCGCTGCAGTCGGGCGACTCGGTACCGGCAGACCTGCGCCTGCTGCACGCGCGAGAGCTGCAGATCGAAGAGGCGGCGCTCACCGGCGAATCGGTGCCGACCCAGAAGGCGCTCGCGCAGCTCCCCGAGGAGACGACGCTCGGCGATCGCACCAACCTCGCCTTCGCCGGCACGCAGGTGACGTACGGCACGGCGATGGGCGTGGTGGTGGCGACGGGAGACGCGACCGAGACCGGGCGCATCGCCGACCTGATCGCGAACGTCGAGACCATGTCGACGCCGCTCACCCGCCGCATCGAGGCGCTCTCCCGGCTGCTGCTCTGGGTGATTCTCGGTGTGGCCGTGGCGATGATCGGGCTCGAGGCGCTGCGTGGCGCGAGCGTGCTCGAGAGCTTCGACGCGGCCGTGGCGCTGGCGGTCGGCGCGATTCCCGAGGGGCTTCCCGCGGCGGTGACGGTGCTGCTGGCGGTGGGCGTCTCGGCGATGGCGAAGCGTGGCGCCCTGGTTCGCAAGCTGCCCGCGGTGGAGACGCTCGGCAGCACCACCGTCATCTGCTCCGACAAGACGGGCACGCTCACCGAGAACCAGATGACGGTCACCCACGTGTGGACCGCAGAGGTCGAGCTCACCGTCTCGGGCATCGGCTACGACGCGCCGGGTGCGCTCGAGGGGCCGACCCACGCGCGCGACGTCGTGCACGAGTGTCTGCTGGGCGCCGCGCTCTGCACCGACACACGCCTCGCCCAGGTGGACGGGCGCACGAAGGTGGAAGGCGACCCGACCGAGGCAGCGCTGCTGGTGGTCGCGAAGAAGGCAGGGCTGTCGGGGCAGCTCGGGCACCACCACCGGCTCGACCTGCTGCCGTTCGAGTCGCAGCACATGTACATGGCGTCGCTGAACGACGGGCCAGGCGGGCGGTTCGTGTGGGTGAAGGGCTCGGCCGAGGCACTCTTGAAGCGGTGCTCGACCGCGCGAACGGACGAAGGGGTGGCGCCGCTCCACCACGACCACGTCACGAAGCAGGTCGAGGCGCTGGCCGCGAAGGGGCTGCGGGTGCTGTGCATCGCACGCAAACAGGTCCCCGCCACCGAGCGGGAGGTGACGCACGAGCAGCTCGACGAGGGCCTCGTCTTCCTCGGACTGGTGGGCATGATCGACCCTCCGCGGGCCGAAGCGAGGGACGCCATCGCGACCTGCCAGCGCGCGGGCGTGAAGGTGAAGATGATCACCGGCGACCACGCGGCGACTGCAGCGGCGATCGCGGCGCAGCTCGGCATCGAAGGCCGCCGCGACCCGCAAGGAGCGCTCGAGGCGATCTCTGGCCTCGCGCTCGAGAAGATCTCCGACGCCGACCTGCCGGACATCGCCGACGCGGTGGCGGTCTTCGCGCGTGTCGCGCCCGAGCAGAAGCTGCGGCTGGTGAAGGCGCTGCAGCAGAAGGGCCACGTCGTGGCGATGACGGGAGACGGCGTGAACGACGCGCCTGCGCTCAAGCAGGCAGACCTCGGCATCTCGATGGGCCGCACCGGCACCGACGTCGCCCGCCGCGCCTCGGCCATGATCCTCACCGATGACAACTTCGCCACCATCGCGGCGGCGGTCGAAGAAGGCCGGGCCGTGTACGAGAACCTGGTGAAGTTCCTCGCGTGGAGCCTGCCCACCAACGGCGCGCAGGGCTTCACGCTGCTGATCGCCGTCGCCTCTGGCGTGAGCCTGCCGATTCTTCCCGTGCAGATGCTCTGGGTGAACATGGCCACGGCCATCGTCATCGGCACGGCGCTCATCTTCGAGCCGAGAGAGGCGGGCCTGATGGACCGTGCGCCCAGACCCGTCTCGGCGCCGCTGCTCGACCGCGGCATGGCGTTTCGCATCGTCTTCGTGTCGGTGCTGTCGGCCGGGCTCGTCTTCGGTGCCTGGTACTGGGCCCTCGAGGTCGAGCACCTGACCATCGCGGCCGCGCGCACCATCGCCGTCAACGCCATCGTCGTCGTCGGCGTCGCCTACCTCTTCAACTGCCGCTCGCTCACGAAGCCGCTGTGGCGCATCGGCGTCTTCGGCAACAAGTGGGTGTGGTGGGGCTCGCTCGTGATGCTCCTGGTGCAAGTGGCCTTCACCTACCTGCCCTTCATGCAGAAGCTCTTCCACACCGAGGCCATCGCGCCGATCTGGTGGCTGCGGCTGGCGGGGGTCGGCGCCCTCGTCTTCGGCGTCGTCGAGCTGAAGAAGGTGGTGCTGCCCTCAGAGCCCGCGCGCGTTGGGCAGGGCCATGCGCAGCAGCCGGCGAAGTGACTTGTTGTCGAAGGGCAGCTCGCCGCGAGAGAGCAGGTCCTTCTCGTTGGCCCACACGAGCTCCTGCGAGAACGGCTCGTAGAGCTGGAAGGCGCGGTTGGTGCCCGAGGTCGAGGTCTGCAGCAGCAGCAGATAGCGGAGCGGCCGGCCCTGCGCGTTCCCGATGACACAGGGGATGGGAATGCCCCGCTGCAGCGCGCTCGCCGCCTGCTGGAGCGCCTGATCGATCGGAACTCCGCCCGGTACGTCGAGCTCGACCTCACGCCAGGAGACGCCAAGCGCACGAGTGGCTTCACCGAGCAGATCTTCGAAGAGCCTGCCGGCAGGCGCTGGCATGGCAGGCATCGCGCCAGACGGAGCCACCGCCGCGACCGCGAGCGCTGCGGGCTTCGAGGCCACCATCGGCCGGAAACCACCCGACTCGGCGTTGAATCCTGCGCGCTGCTCCTTCGCGCGACGAACGGGGTCGGCGGCGAGCTCGCGGGCGATGGGCGCCTCCATCACCTCACGGCGCTGCATCGGGAGCGCGGCCGAGGGCGCGTCGTCTTCTTCGTTCGGCGTCAGCGTGCCGCCCTTGAGCTCGAAGGCGAACAGCGGGTCTGACTCGGCGCGGAGCAGCTGCGTCACCGTGTAGTCCTCGGGAGCGTCGTCATCGAGCGTGCAGGCCGCGAAGCACTCGTCGTCGGACAGCCCGCGCAGCTCGTCGGCGAACGCGTGCACCTCACCCGTCGTGTGGCCGGCCAGCATCGCGCGCTGCACGAGTTCCTGCTGCAGCTCCGAGGAGGCGTCCTCCATCAGCTCCTTGAAGATCTTCCGGCCGCGCGGCGACCAGCCATCGAGCACCGCCTGCACTTCGTCTGGCACCGTCACGCGCGCCCGCCTTTGGGGAGGCGATCGGCACCACGGCGAAAGGCGCCCAGCAGCGCCGAGACGAGCGCGAGCCGCTCGAGGTGGCCGACCAGCAGGCCGACGTCGACCTCGCTCTTGAGCCTCGTCGACCAGCGCACGAGCAACGAGGCGATGGCGGGCTGACCGGCGAACCGATTGCTCGCCAGCTGCTTCAGCTGAATGACGGCCTCGGCGACGCGGCGGCCTTCGAGCTCGTGCAGCGCGCGCGCGAGATCTTCGAGGTGCTTCTGGGCGATCTGCGCGTTGCGAAGCTCGGACAGCTCGTCGAGCAGCTGCTCACCGTTCAGCTCGCGGTTGACGAAGGGCGCGGAGGCCTGGGGACGCGCGGCAGCCATGGACGGCGGAGTCTAGGCGAGACTCCCGTCACCTTCCGAGCACGGTGATGCGCAGCCGCTCGGCCCACTTGAACAGCTGCGCTTTGTCGAGCAGCACCGTCTTGCCCGCCTCGACGACCAGCACCGCCGCGCCGACCTCGCGCATGACCTCGAGCGTCTGCGGCCCGATGGCAGGCAGATCGAACCGCAGATCCTGGCCGGGCTTGGAGCGCTTCACCACCACAGCGCCCTTCCCTCCGTACTTGCCGCCCCGCCGAATCGCCTCGTCGGTGCCTTCGACGGCCTCGACCGCGAGCACCGCGCCGTCCTTCACCATCACGGTCTGGCCCACGTCGACCCGGCCCAGCGCTTCAGCGACCTCGAGCGCGACGACGGCATCCTTCAACTGAGCATCGGTCGGCACCGGGCCCGCGAGGTGCCCAGAGGCCGCGAGCACGTCAGGCACGAAGTCGGTCGGCGCGACGATGCGCACGCCGTGCTTCTCGAAGTAGTCGGCCACGCCGCGGAGCATCTCGTCGTCACGCATGCTGCGCAGGGACGCGGCGACTTTCAGCGCTCCGAGATCGGGTCTCGCCTGCGTGAAGCTGCGAATGCGCCCGATGCCGCCGGCCATCACCGCCTGCGTCACGCCGTGCGCCTTGAAGCCCTTGATGATGCCGTCGACCTGCCCGACCTTCACCCAGGTGAGCGAATCGACGTGCTGCGACAGAGAGGGATCAGCCTCGAGCTCGTGCGCGACCGCGTGAACGGCCAGCCCCTTCGCCTTCGCCGCCTGCGCGAAGATCGTGGGGAAGCGCCCGTTGCCGGCGATGAGGCCGATCGCGCCCATGAACGTTCAGCGCGTGATGCCGCGCTTCGACGACGCGATGAACTCGAGCAGGTGTTCGATCTCGGAGTGCCCGCCATGCTCGGCCTTGAGCCGCGACATCGCCTCGTTCAGCCCCAGCTTCGAGCGGAAGAGAATGCGGTACGCGTCTTTGATGCGGCCGATCTGCTCGTCGGTCATACCGTGACGAGAGAGGCCGACCGTGTTGAGGCCGGCGAGCTCGGCGCGATCGCCCTGCGCGGTGCAGTACGGAGGCACGTCCATCGCGACCATCGAGCCACCTGCGATGAAGGCGTGTTTGCCGATGCGGGTGAACTGATGCACCGCCGAGAGCCCGCCGAGAATGACGAAGTCGGCGACGTCGACGTGACCCGCGAGCGCGACGCTGTTGGCGAGCACGCACCCATTGGCGACGGTGCAGTCGTGCGCCACGTGGCTGTAGGCCATGAACAGGTTCTTGTTGCCGATCTTCGTCAGCCCACCACCACCGGCAGTGCCGATGTTCAGCGTGGTGAACTCGCGGATCATGTTCTCGTCGCCGATGACGAGCCGCGTGGGCTCTCCGGCGTACTTGAGATCCTGCGGCACGGCGCCGACCGACGCGTGGTGGAAGATGCGGTTCCGCTCACCGATGGTGGTGTCGCCCTCGATGACGGCGTGCGAGCCGACCGTGGTGCCGGCGCCGATCTTCACCTTCGGCCCGATGATGGCGTAGGGCCCGACCTCGACGCTCTCGTGCAGCTTCGCGTCGGGGTGGACGATCGCGGTGGCGTGAACGCTCACGGCTTCGCCGCCTCGGCCTCGTTTGCCTTGACGACGGTCGCCAGGAAGTCAGCCTCGGCGACGATCTGCCCATCGACGGTGGCGACGCCGCGCTGCTTCCACACGCTGGCCTTGTGACGAATGACCTCGGCGGTGAGCGTGAGGCGATCGCCCGGCACCACCGGCTTGCGGAACTTCGCGCCGTCGATGGCCATCAGGTAGACGACGTAGTCCTTCGGATCCATCGCGGCGCTCTTGTACGCGAGCAGCGCGCAGGCCTGGGCGAGCGCCTCGAGGATCAGCACGCCGGGCATCACCGGGTGGCCGGGGAAGTGGCCGTTGAAGAACTCCTCGTTCGCGGTGACGTTCTTGAAGCCGACCAGCTTCTTCTCGGGCTCGATCTCGACGACGCGATCGACGAGCAGGAACGGGTAGCGGTGGGGCAGCAGCTTGCGGATCTCGGTGATGTCCATCATGGCTTGTTCGTCTCCTGCTCGAGCGCTTCGAGCCGACGTTGAAGTTCTCTGATCTGCTTCGACAGCTCGGGCAGCCGCATGAAGACGGCCGTCGAGCGCATGAAGTCCTTCGCGGGCATCTGCGGAGCGCCCAGCACGGTCGCGCCATCGTCGACGTCGCTCATGACGCCAGCCTGCGCGCCCACCTTCGCGAGATCGCCGATGCGCAGATGGCCAGCGACGCCCACCTGCCCTGCCAGCACGACGCCCGTGCCGATCTCGGTCGAGCCCGACAGCCCCACCTGCGCGCAGAGAATGCTCATCGGCCCGATGACGGTGTTGTGGCCAACCTGCACGAGGTTGTCGATCTTGCTGCCGTGGCCGACGACGGTCTCTCCGGTCGTGGCGCGATCGACGCAGCTGTTGGCGCCGATCTCGACGTCGTCTTCGATGCGCACGATGCCGGTCTGCGGAATCTTGATGTGCGCGGGCACGCCAGGATCGAACGCGAAGCCGAAGCCGTCGGCGCCGATGACGACGCCCGAGTGGAAGAGGCAGCGCGCACCGACGAGGCACTCCTCCATCACCGAGACGTTGGCGACGAGCGTGGTGTCGTCACCGATGCGCGCGCGTTCGCCGATGTAACAGCCGGGGCCGATGACCGACCGGGCCCCGATGCGGGCTCCCGAGGCGATGGTGGCGCCGGCCATGACGGTGGCTGAAGCATCGACGACCGCCGAGGGATCGACGTGAGCCCCCGCCGCGACGCCGGGAACGTACGTGCGCCTGGGCGCGAACTCCTGGGCGATGCGCGCGAAGGCGAGGTGCGGGTTGTCGACGCGCACGTAGACGACGCCGCGATCCGACGGCTCGTTGTCACGCGGCACCAGCACCGCCGTGGCCGACGACGCGCCGAGCTGCTTCTTGTACTTCTGGTTTCCGTAGAACGAGAGCTGGCCCGCCTTCGCCTGCTCGAGCCCGGCGACGCCCGAGATGAGCGTCGACGCATCACCCAGCACCTCGCCAGAAACGAGGGCCGCGAGCTCGGAGAGACGACGGGCTTTGCCCGACTCGGACTGGCTTTCGACGGCGGTCACTGCTTGGGCGCGTCCTTCGGAGCCGCAGGAGCCGCAGGCGTCGCCTTCGGAGCCGCTGCCGCTTTGGTGCCGCCGACCTTCGCGGGGAACTTCTCGTTGTAGGTGCGCACGAGCTCGTTGGTGAGATCGAGGCTGGGCGGCGCGTAGACGAGACCCGAATCGGTCTTCTCGAACACCATCGTGAGGCCCTCGCGCTGCGCGATGGCCGCGATGATCGGGTCCATCTTCTCGAAGATCTTCTTGAGCTCGTTGCGCTCCTTCTCCTGCAGATCGACCTGAACCTTCTGGGCCTTCTGCATCACCTCGTAGAGGCGCTTCTGCCACTCGGTGAACTTCTGCGTGCGCACCTCTTCGCTCATCATCGCGCCCTGCTTGTCGAGCACGGCCTTGTCGTCGGTGAGCTTGGCCTGCTCGCCGTCGAGCTCGGCCTTCTTCTTGTCCATCTCGCCCTTGAGCTTCGACTTGGCGACCTGACCTTCAGAGACCTCGATCAGCGCGCGCTGGAGGTCGACGTAACCAAGCTTCACGTCAGCGTGGGCGATGCTCGAGACGAGCGCGGCAGAGAAGAGAACGGCGATGGACCTGCGCATGTGGACAACCCCTTGAAATGAGCGCGGCGAAGCTGACCGCGCATAGACCCCGGCGGAATGACGCGTCAAGGCGAGTGACGAATGCTTCGTCAGGCTCTTCACACCCGCCCGGACATGCAGGGACCGGCGGGCGACGGGTTCAGCGCGAGAACGAGCGATCGTGATCGACGTGCACCGCGCGGCCGCGAATCTTCGACTCGCGCATGGTGGCGATGACCTGATCTGCCACGTCGGTGGCGACCTCGACGAAGGAGTGCCGATCACCGATCGCGATGGCTCCGATCTGCTTCGACTCGATGCCTGCTTCGTTCGCGATGGCGCCGACGAGATCCTGCGGGCGAATGCCGGCGGCCTTGCCGATGCTGAAGAAGAGCCGCGCCATGGCCGCGCCAGAGGTGCGAACGGGAGCCTTCGGAGCCGCCTTCTCGGGCCGCGCATCTCCACCACCGGGGAACCGCTGCGGGCGGTCGGCGCCGAAACGGGCGGGCCGCTCGGGGCGATCACCGAACTTGGTGGCGCGCTCGATGAACTTCGAGTCGCTGCGCGGGCGCTCGTCGGCGCGCGCAGGGCGTTCAGCGCGGGGAGCACTCACCCGAGGTGTTCGCGGCGCGCTGGCCTTCGGAGCGTCGTCAGAGGTGACACGAGGGGCCGAAGCCTTCGGAGTCCGCGGCGCCGAGGCCCGAGCTGGACGTTCTGCAGCTTCGTGACGCGCCGGACGTTCTGCAGCTTCGTGCCGCGCTGGCCGTTCTGCGCGTTCGTGCCGCTCGGGACGCTCGGTGCGTTCGTGACGGGCCGGGCGCTCGCTCCGCTCGGGGCGGGCTTCGAACCGGGCAGGACGGTCTTTCGTGAACGGCGTGCGGCTGTCCTTCTTCGGGCCGTGCGCGGGAATCTCGACCTCGTCGTCTTCAGAGGGCGGGTGCAGCGCCTCGGAGAGCGCCACGAGCGCAGCGGCGGCGAGGTCTTCGATCGCGTTCTCGGTGGTGAGCTTCGCGACGACGGCGCGGGCCGCGTCGAGCCCACGCTTCTTGCCCAGCGCTGCGTTCACGACCTCTTCGAGCTGGGTGACGCGGTGCTCGCGCAGCGAGTCCATCGTCGGCACGGGCAGCAGCGTGAGCTTGCTCTGCGTCGCCTGCTCGAGGCGCGAGATGATGAAGCGCTCCTTGGGCAACACGAACGAGATGGCGGTGCCCGAGCGACCGGCGCGGCCCGTGCGGCCGATGCGGTGCACGTACGTGTCGACGGTGTGCGGCAGATCGACGTTCACCACGTGCGAGACGTGATCGACGTCGAGGCCACGTGCGGCGACGTCGGTCGCGACCAGCAGCGCCACCTGCTTGTTCTTGAACCGCTTCATCACGCGATCGCGCGCGTCTTGCGAGAGGCCGCCGTGCAGCGTGGCGACCGAGTGGCCGTTGCGCTCGAGCGTCTGGCCGAGACCTTCGACGTCTTCACGCGTGCGGCAGAAGATGATCGCGCTCTCGGGCTTGTCGAGCTCGAGCACGCGTTTGAGGGCCACGGCCTTCTGCGGGAACGTGACGATGTAGCCGCGCTGCTCGATGCGGGGCTTGCTGGCGTCGTCGCCCTTGCTGCGCTCGAGGCGCACGCGAACCGGGTCTTTGAGGTGCTTCTCGCCGAGCGTGGCGATGCGGGGCGCCAGCGTGGCCGAGAACAGCGCCGTCTGACGCTTCTCGGGCAGCTCGGAGAGGATCGCCTCGAGGTCGTCTGCGAAGCCGAGATCGAGCATCTCGTCGGCCTCGTCGAGCACCACCATCTTCACCTTCGAGAGATCCATCGACTTGCGGCGAATGTGATCGAGCGCGCGGCCCGGAGTCGCCACCACCACATCGACGCCTCGGCGCAGCGCCTTCATCTGCGCGCCAATGTCAGCGCCGCCGTAGACGGTCAGCACCGAGATCTTCCGGCCGCTGCCGTACTTCTTGATCGCCTCGGTCACCTGCAGCGCGAGCTCACGGGTGGGCGCGAGCACGAGGCCCTGCACCTGACCGGGCTTGTTGGCGCCGGGCTCGAGCCGCTGCGCCATGGGCAACGCGAACGCCGCCGTCTTGCCCGTACCGGTCGCTGCGAGGCCGAGCACGTCGCGGCCTTCGAGCAACGGGGGAATGCACGCTGCCTGAACGGGCGTGGGAGCCGTGTAGCCGAGGGAAGCCACGACCGAGACCAGCGACTCGTTCAGCCCGAGATCCTGGAATGACACTGGAGAGACTGGAGACGTCACGCCAGTTGCATTGACATGGTTTGGGCCCCCTGTCGATCGGTGCTATGGGACCCACCCCGTGGCCGCCAAGCGCATCCTGCTGATCGACGACAGTGAGATCACGCTCCAGATGGAGAAGGCCGTGCTCGAGCAGCGCGGCTACGACGTTCAGGCGACGTCCACCCTCGTCGAGTTCGAGCGCATGCTGAAGGACTTCAAGCCCGACCTGATCCTCACCGACATTCACATGCCCGAGGCGCGCGGCACCGACATCTGCCGCACGCTGAAGAACGAGTACCAGACGCAGGACATCCCCATCGTGCTGTTCAGCTCGCTGAACGACGACGAGCTGGCCGAGCTGGCGCAGCAGGTCGGCGCCGACGGGTTCCTCTCGAAGGCGCACGGCCTCGACGCGCTCGGCGAGAAGGTCGACGAGCTGGTCGAGAGCATCATCTGGTGACGTGATGAGGTTCGCGGCGGTCGCGGCGCTGCTGGTGTCGTTGTCATGCAATCGTGATGTGCGGCCCGAGCCTCCAAGCGGGCCTGCGACCGAGGCGACGCTCTTCTTCACCTCCGAGCTCGAGGGCTACCTGGGCCCCTGCGGGTGCTCCGAGAACATGCGCGGCGGCATCGATCGCGCGGCGTTTCAGGTGGCCGAGGCGAAGAAGAGCGGGAAGCCGGTGCTGGTGATCGACACGGGCAACGCGCTGTTCGGCACGGCCACGATCGCGGCCGACGCCGTCCTGCAGCAGGAGCGCAAGGCAAAGACGATCGCGCAGGCGATGACGCTGATGGGCCTCGAGGCGAAGGTCAGCGGCCCGCTCGATGACGCTCGTGGAGCCGAGTTCAGGAAGTCACTCGCGCTGCCCGAGCTGCCGTCCGACACGGCGAAGTCGTTCGAGCTCAAAGGTCATCGCGTCGTGGTCATCAGCTCGGCGAACGGCGACACGTTGTTCACGCTCGCCACCCAGGCCCGCGCCGCGAAGGCCAGCGTCATCGTGGGCCTGTTCGAGGGGCCGGTCGACGAGGCGCTGCGCTTCGCCCAACGCGAAGGGCTCGAGCTCGATCTGGTGCTCGCGACCCGCGGCCGTGACGCGCTGTCGACCGAGACGAGCCGCCTGGCCATGACGCGTGTGCCGGTGGTGCAGCTGCAGAGCAAGGGGCGCTCACTGCTGCGGGTCGACCTGTTTCTGCGTGGCAGCGCGAAGGTGCAGTGGCTCAAGAGCCCGAGCGAGACGCAGCGAGAACTCGAAGCACTGTCACAACGCATCGAGCTGCTGCGCGCGCAGGTCAACGATCCCTCGCTCGGCGACGAGCTGAAGGTGCTGAAGAAGGCGAAGCTGGAAGAAGTGATCGCCCGGCGTGAAGCGCTCGCCGCTGAGCAGGTACCGGTGCCGACGAGCGGAAGCGCGGCCTCGGTGCGAATCGTTCCGCTCGAGACGTCGTTCGAGAAGCTCGCCCAGGCGACCGAGCTGGTGAAGGCCTACGACCGCGACGTGGGTGAAGCGAACCTCGCGTGGGCGAAGGAACACGGCGTCGAGTGCGAAACGCCCGAGCCGGGAAAGCCCTCGTTCGTCGGCACCGAAGTCTGCCGCGCCTGCCACCCTGCGGCCTGGGACGTGTGGAAACAGACGAGACACGCGAAGGCGCACGAGTCGCTCGTCGCCGAGGGAAAGAACAACCACCTCGACTGCGTGGCGTGTCACCTCACTGGCTGGAAAGAACGCGGTGGCGTGTGCCGGCTCGATCAGGTCGAGGGCAAGACGCACGTCGGCTGCGAGTCCTGTCACGGCCCCGGCAGCTCGCACCTGAGCCTGCCGGTGAAGACGACCATCTTCGTGCCGAAGGACGCGACCGCGTGTGTGACCTGTCACGATCGCGAGAACTCGCCGCACTTCGATCTCGAGAAGTACCTGCCGAAGCTGATCGCTCCCGGGCATGGACTGCCGATGCCAGTCGTCGATGCGGGTGTGGTCGAAGTGCCCGATGCAGGTGCGCCTGCGAAGCCCGCGAAGAAGCCCCGGAAGTAACGCCGCTCACGCAGACATGATCAGGCCGAGTCGCGAGACCGGCTGCGCGAAGCCGATCACCATCCACAGCACGAGCGCGAGGACGGAGCCGGGGTCAGGCCCGCGGCGGATCCACCTGACCGCAAGCCACGCCCACACAGGCCAGAACACGCTGCCGAGAACGAGCGCCGGTGCAGCACTGAGTCCGAGGGCAGCACGATTCCCGACCACGGAAGTCACCGGAAGGAAGAGCGCAGCCGAAACCAACTCAGAGCAGCTCGCAGCGACGCCTGAATGGCGCTCGAGTGCTGCTGCGATCAGAAACGCCCCAATTCCGAGCGCGACGAGTGAGCCCGCACGGACAAGCCGTGACTGGTTCGCCGTGCGTTCCGGGGCCGGGGAATTGCTCACGCACTTCGGGAACACGCGCTGGGCTGATCGTCATCCCAGAGAAATCGCAGTGACTTGAACGAGCCCGCGCCAACTCACGTCGTTGGCGTTGCGGGCGGCGTCTCGACGAGCGGCAACGTCACGGGCTCGGCACCGAGGGCGTGGAACCCACCATCGACGCGAATCTGCTCGCCCGTCGTCTTCGGCATCCAGTCCGACAACATCGCGCACGCCGTTCGCGCGACGGCGTCACTGGCCGCGTCACTGCGCGCGTCCCACCCTAGCGGAGCCTGCGCGCCCCACTTGTTCTCGAGGTGCTTGAAGCCGGGAATGCCCTTCGCCGCGATGGTCGCGATCGGACCCGCCGCGAGCGCGTTCACGCGAATGCCCTTCGGACCGAGATCGCGCGCGAGGTAGCGCACCGTCGACACGAGCGCCGCCTTGCACACGCCCATCCAGTCGTAGAGCGGCCAGGCCTGCGTCGAGTTGTCGAAGTCGAGCGTCACGATGCTGCCGCCGTTCGTCATCAACGGAGCGACCGCCGCCGAGAGCTCCTTCAGCGAGAACGTCGAGACGCGAAAGGCCTGCTGCACCGACTCCCACGGCGTGGTGAGGAACTTGCCGCCCAGCGCGTCTTCCGGCGCGTACGCGATCGCGTGGAGGACGCCATCGACGCGGCCCCACTTCGCCTTGAGCGTCTCGGTCAGCTTCGGAAAATGCTCGGGGTTGGTGACGTCGAGCTCGAGCACCTCGGGCGGTGTCGCGCCGAGCTTCCTCGCAGTGCGCTGGGTGAGCGACATCGGCCGCCCGAACGAGGTGAGGATCACCTCTGCGCCTTCTTTGATGGCCAGCTCGGCCACGCCGTACGCGATGGACTGGGGCGTCAGCACGCCCGTGATCAGCAGCTTCTTGTCCTTGAGGAGCATGGAGCGGCGCTTACTTCGCTCCCTCGCCCCTTCCAACGACTCAGTGTGCGCGCCCGACCTCGTCGTGCAGGCGGCCACTCGACACCGCCAGACGGTTCACTGACAGACCGAGATCTCCGGCGGCGAGCGGGAGCACGAGGCCGCTGTTCATCTCATCGAGGCGTCGTGCCGCAGCGAGCTCGGCGGGAGGGACCGCCCGGCCATGATCGCGATACCAGGCGAGGCGATCGGCCATCTGCTCGTTCATCGACGACATGCGATCGTACGGGTGCGCATCGGCGGGCGGCGGACGGTACGCAGGCGGAGCGTCGGCTGACGAAGGACCGCCAGGCGTCGGCGTCGTTCCACCCGAGGGCGCAGTCCGGCCGCCAGGTGAAGGGCGGGCCGGCTCGAAGGCATCACCCGACAACCCCAGCGCTGCCGCCGTGCGAGGGCCGACGACACCGTCTGGCTCGAGGCCATGTGAGCGCTGAAACGCCACGACTGCCGCGCGGGTGTCACGACCAAACCGCCCATCGACGCCGAGGCCTGAGGCGCCATGGGTGTTCAAGCTCTCCTGAATCTGGGTGACCGGGGTTCCGCGCGCTCCGATTCGAACTGACATGGTGATCTCCGAAGAGTGACGACGTTCTCTTGAAGACTCACCAACGCCGCCGTGCGGGACACGTTGCCGACGCGGGCCGTGACGTGGGAGGACTGGGGCATGGCCGAACACGATCCCCTCGTTGGCCCCGCAGACGAGACCATTCGAGTCGTACCCGCGTCCGGCTACCGCCTCGCGCCCACGGTGCGCCGCTTTCGCCTGATCAACGACGCTGACGGCTCCATCTCCGAGTGTCTGCTCGGCCGCTGTCAGGTCGGCTCGCACGCCGGCGCCGAGGTGCAGCTGCCCGACGCCACCGTCTCGCGCTTCCACTGCGAGGTGCTGATCGAAGGCCAGCGCGCCCTGGTGAAGGACCTCGGCAGCACCAACGGCACCTTCATCGACGGCGTGCGCGTCAAGGAGGCCTACCTCAAGCACGGCTCCGTCCTCGGCGTGGGGAACTCGAAGCTGCGGTTCGAGCTCGACGAAAAAGTCAGCGCCCTGCCCGTCAGCCAGGAGCCCACCTTCGGCACGCTGCGCGGCAACCACCCCTCGATGCGGCAGGCCTTCATGATGCTCGAGAAGGCGGCGAAGACCGACGCGACCGTGCTGCTCGAAGGAGAGACGGGCACGGGCAAGTCACGCGCGGCGCAGGCGCTCCACTCGGCGGGCGCGCGAAGAGACGGCCCATTCCTCGTCGTCGACTGCGGCGCGTTGCCACCCTCGCTCCTCGAGGCCGAGCTCTTCGGTCACGAGAAGGGCGCGTTCACGGGAGCCACCTCGAAGCGCCTCGGCGTGTTCGAAGAGGCGAAGGGCGGCACCGTCTTCCTCGACGAGATCGGTGAGCTGCCGCTCGAGCTGCAGCCTCGACTGTTGCGCGTGCTCGAAGATCGTCAGGTGCGCCGCCTCGGTCAGAACCAATGGACGCCCGTCGACGTGCGCATCGTCGCCGCGACGCATCGCGATCTGCGCGCGAACGTGAACACGGGCACGTTCCGCTCCGATCTCTACTTCCGCCTCGCGGTCGTGCGCGTCACCCTGCCCTCGCTGCGCGAACACGCTGACGATGTGCCTGACATCGCGAAGTCGCTGCTGAAGGATCTCGGCGTCACCGAGCGCTCGCACGCGGCCTTGTTCGCGCCAGCCTTCATCGCCCAGCTGCAGCAGGCGGCGTGGCCCGGCAACGTGCGGGAGCTGAGAAATCACCTCGAGCGCTGCATCGTGTTCGAGACGCCCGAAGCGCCGGGCCGAAACGAAGTCGTGACGAACCCTGGCGCAGGCGCCGACTTCACGCGCGGCCCGCTCGTCGACGCACGCAAGAAGGCCGTCGAGCGCTTCGAGAAGGAGTACCTCACCGCGCTCCTCGAGCGGCACGGCGGCAAGGTGTCACAGGCCGCGGTCGAGGCCGACGTCGATCGCGTCTCGCTCTACCGCCTGATGCGAAAGCACGGCCTCAAGCCAGAGTGATCACGCGCGGCGAATACCCAGGTGCACGTGGTCGTAGTGACCGGCCACCTGCCACAGCAGCTGCACCGAGTAGCGCTGGCCGTCGACGGTGATGGTGTGGCGGTTGTAGGTGCCGATGTTCGAGCGCGGAATGCCGTACGCGTCCGCAATGCGGCGGGCGAGGTCGGTGCCGCGGGCTCCGCTCACGCCGTAGTCGACCGCGTAGGCGTTCGTGTTGCCCGTGTAGTGATCGCTGCCGGTCGTCGAGCCCACGCGCCGCGTCGCGGCCAGGTCTCGCTTGGTGCTGGTGACGGGAATGCCCATGCTGCGCGCGATCGAGGTGGCGCGATCAGACACACCCTGTGAGCCGCCCCAGCCACCGCCCGCGTGAATGCCGCCCGGGTTCGTGCCGCCGGTCGCGAAGTCGCTCACGCCGTCGTAGTACTTGCGATCGGACGAGCCGAAGAGCGAGCGGCTGGTGTTCGGCCCGACGACGCCGTCGACTCCGAGCCCGCGTGCGCGCTGGAACGCCTGAACCGCCGCCTTCGTTCGAGGCCCGAAGACGCCATCGGTGCCGCCGGGGTTGAAGCCACGCGAAGCGAGCGTCTGCTGCAGCCGGGTAACATCGGAACCGCGCGAGCCAACGTTGAGCATGTTCATTCTCCGAAGCGGAAGGACACCTTCATTGTCTGCCTTGCACGCACCTCGTTCTCGCGGAGGCCTGTCAGGGGCGGTGACAATCGCGGAGGCTTTTCCACCGGCCTTTCCGACGAGATTTCGGCGCACGTGGGGTTTCGAGGCGGTGCGAGAGGAGCGCAGCAGACGCTCACGCGCGCAGCAGGCGTCGCAGAGGCCGATGGTCCACCGCGTCACCGACCGGCCGCGCAGCCGCCTGCGGTCGCGCTGTCACCAGCCGTCACGGGCTCGGTCAGCTCGCGACGCACGAGCAAAAAACGGCGCCGACTCCCGAAGAGCCAGCGCCGCGCATTCGACTGCGACCCGCCAATCAGATCGGCTGGAAGATCTTCAGGCCGCTGCGACCCCGCTCCGCCGCCAGCGTGTTCGACTCGATGAAGTCGCTTGCCGAGCTGTGGCCATCGCCCAACGTGACCGCGGTGTGACCGTAGATGGAGCCGAGGCGCGTCGAGGTGCGCTCCCACGTGAGAATGAGGCCGGGCGTGCGCAGCGCCTGCTCGAGCGACATGTTCACCTGACGGAAGCGGTTGCGCGGCAGGTTGTTGTCGATCTGGTTTCCGTTGCCGCCGACGCTGAGGCCCATGGTGCGGGCGATGTTGCGCGAGACGCCCGTCGCGCACAGGCCCTGGCTGCGGTAGCCGCCCATCGACATCGCCACCGAGCGCGCGTTCTGAGCGAGGCGCTGCTGTGTGGCCGAGGCATTGCCGGGGTTGCCCGGGTTGACACCAGGCGTGAAGTCTGAGCGCCCGTCGAAGTACTTCGCGTCACGCGAGCCGAAGAGCTTCTCGCTGGTGTTCGGGCCGACGACGCCGTCAGCGCCGATGCCACGCGCACGCTGGAACGCGACGACCGCCGAACGGGTGCGGGGGCCGAAGACGCCGTCTGCGCCGCCCGGGTTGAAGCCGGCCGCTGCGAGCCGCTGCTGAAGCCGGGTGACATCAGAACCGCGAGTGCCAACGGTGAGCATGTTCGTTCTCCGAAGCGGCAGGACTCCTTCATTGTCCGCCGAGCGCGCACCCCGTTCTGCGACCGGACTGTCAGCGGCCCTGACAGGCGGGGGGGAATTTCGAGGTGATTTTCGAACCGACATTCCTCGACTGCCGACGGTCGGCACGATGTGATCCTGTCGATGCCGAAACGACTCTTCTGGTCGGGGTTGGAAGCAGCACAGGTGGCCGAGCTGGAGCGCCTCGCCAACGCCGGCCCCTCGCCTCAATTTCACCCCACGCATGGCTGGACGCTGGCCTTTCACCTCGTACCGACGGTGCTCCTCATCGCCATCACCCTGGGAATCCTCCGCTTCGAGCTGGGTCGGTGGTCGTGCGGCGAGGGCTTGTCCGTGACCTCACCCGGCGGCGTGGCGCTGGGGCTCTCGTTCGCGGCGCTGGGCTGGGTGGGGCTGATCACCTTCGAGCGGCTCCACGGAGGCCCGAAGAACGGCTGGTACGTGACTGACGCGGCCCTCGTGCACCGGCAGGGGCCCATCGTCGAACGCCATGAGTGGAGCAGCGTGGTGCCGCTGGGCTGGGAGTGGACCGAGACCTCGACGCAGGTGCTGAACGGCAAGCGCATCTTCTCGCGCCCGAGTGATCTCACCGACCGGGCGCTGGTGAAGAACTATGCGGGCCAGACGAGCCGCTCGTCGGAGTGGTCGTTCGGCGTCGAAGGCACCGAGCAACAGGTGGCCATCGCCGATGCCCGGGGTGAGGCGTTCGACGGCTTCGTCTCGGAGCTGCAACGCCGCGTGCGAACGGCGACCCCGCCGATTGCTGCCGAGCAGACGAGCGTCTTCTGGCCCCCGTGGCCCATGTGGCTGGCGGTGGTGCTCATCGGGGGCATGGTGATGAGCGCTGCGAGCCTGTCGCTCGGCGGAAATCGTTGGCTGGAGCGCCTGAAGCTGGCCGAAGAGCTGAACGACTTCTCCGCGATGTACGGCACCGCCACGCCGCAAGCGCTCGAGCGCCTCACGAGCTCGTCCGCGCTGCTGTTCACGACCAGACACCTGTTCGAGAAACACGCCGCGGCCGTTCCTGCGGACCGCCGGCCACAGCTCGAGCTGGCCCATCAGCTCGCGTCGCAGGCCGCGTGTGGTGAAGCACGCAGGGTGTTGGCGCTGACGCCCGCTGCTGGAGCGACCAACCTGCGGCGAGCCCTCGAAGCGCTCGACGCCGCGCAGCCCACGTCAGACACCAGCATCGAGCTCGAGCTGATTCGGCGAGAGGCGCTTGGCGAGTGGACGGCGTGGTGGCTCGAACGAACCGACGGCGCCTGGCAGCGGGCGGCGCAAGGCCATGAGGTGGCCTTGCTCCACTTCTGGCTTCAGACCGGCACGAGAACGGTGACGCTGCAGCGCGGGCTCGACGCGCCCCATGGTTGGGAGCTGCACGGCTTTGACGAGAGCTGGCCCGTCGACGTGCAAGCGCTCGCGCGCCTCGTGCTGGAGGCGCTCCATGGAGCTGCGGGTGCACCCGAGCCCGGCCACGAGCTGCAGGTCGGAGTCGGCGGCTTCGTCACCACCATTCGCGACGAGCGCCTGAAGCCCATCGCTGCGTTCGTCGACACGACCTGCCGCTGAGCGCTCAGTCGCCCGCGCGGAAAGTGAGGGCCACGCCGATCGTCCAGAACGAGCCGCCCGCGCCCTTGGCAACGGCGATGGTGTTCCCCGGGAGATCGCGGTTGTTGTAGTCGAGGTAGAACTTGTCCCACTGCAGGAAGGTGCCCTTGGCGAAGAGCCCGGCGCCGAAGTAGCGGGCGAAGAAGTAGTCGGCGTTGAGGCCCCACTGCAGCACCAGGCCGTCCATGCCGCGGTTCTCTCCGCAGATGCCGTAGCCGACACCGAACATGGTCGAGACGTCGAGGCCGATGGGCCGGGTCTCCTTCTTCATCCACACCAACTCGAGCGGGTGCCAGGCCACGTAACCCGTGAGCATTCCTGCTCCGCCGCGCTGTGGGGTGGTGATGTCCCAGCCCGTGGCCGTGAAGTCAGCGCCGAGCGAAGCGTGCCCGAGGATGTTGTAGCCAGCCCGCAAGGAAACGGTGTGGCTGGTCACCGCGTCCGCTATGAAGAGGTCTGCGTCGGCAGCCGTTGCAGGCGCCTTCATCTGACTTGCCAGGAGCGTCCGGTCGAAGGTCCAGAACCCGGGCCCGTAACTCACGGAAAACAAGAACCCGCCCTGAGAGAATTTCGGGGGATCGGCCAGCGCCACCCCTCCGGCGAGCATCCCCAGCACAAGGGCACAACGAATCATGGAGCGCCCCACCGCCTCCGAATAAAAGGACCGTCGCATGCCTTCTGTCTCCGATTCCTACCTGACTGGCGCCAACGTCGACTTTCTCGAGGCCCAGTACGCCCGGTACCTCGCCGACCCGAACTCTGTCGAACCCAGCTGGCGCGACCTCTTCACCTCTCTTGCGCGCGAGGGCAAGCCCCTCGTGATCGACGGGCTCGAGCTGCCCCGGCCAAAGCTGAACGGCCACGTCAACGGAAAGACGAATGGCGCGGTCGTTTCGGGTGCCTCAGGGCAAGCCAACGAGCTGCAGTTTCGGGTCGACCAGGTCGTCACCAGCTACCGCCTGCGCGGGCACCTCGCCGCCACGCTCGACCCGCTCGGCTTTCCGCGCCCGCCGCTCGATCACGTCGCCGACGCGGCGATGGTGGCGAACGCGCAGGTCTTCACGGACGCCGAGCTCGGGTCGCAGGTCTCTCCCGGCCTCACGTTCGATGAGCAGCGCGTGACGGTGAAGCAGCTGCTCGAGCGCCTTCGCAACACGTACACGCGGCACATCGGCGTCGAGTACGCGCACATGTACAACTCGGAGCGCCGGCGCTGGCTGCTGCGCCGCATGGAGCACTCCGAGAACCGCACGAACTTCACGCCCGACGAGCAGCGCCGCATCTACACGAAGCTCGCCGAGGCCGAGGCCTTCGAGCACACGATTCACACCAAGTTCCAGGGCCAGAAGCGCTTCTCGGCCGAAGGTGGCGAAGCGCAGCTCGCGATGATTCAGGAGTTCCTCGAGCTCGGCGGCGACCTCGGCGTGAAGGAGGTCGTGTTCGGCATGGCCCACCGCGGCCGCTTGAACGTGCTCGCGAACATCATGGGCAAGCCGCCCGAAGAGATCTTCGCCGAGATCGCCGGCCCCGCCGACCCGTCGAAGTACCTGAACCGCGGCGACGTGAAGTACCACATGGGGTACTCGAACGATTACTCGACGGGCACCGGCAAGCGCGTGCACCTGACGATGGCGTTCAACCCGTCGCACCTCGGCTTCGTGCACCCCGTCGTCGAAGGCCGCGTACGCGCGAAGCAGGATCGTGTGGGCGGTGGAGACGATGCGCGCCACGCCATCGTGCCCTTCGTCATTCACGGTGACGCCGCGTTCTCGGGCCAGGGCCTCATCGCCGAGACGCTCAACCTCGGTGGCATCAAGGCCTACGACACCGGCGGCACGGTGCACCTCATCATCAACAACCAGGTCGGCTACACGACCGAGGCCGAGCAGGGCCGCACGCCGCTGTACTGCACCGCGCAGGCGCAGCTGCTCGACATTCCCATCTTCCACGTCAACGGCGACGACGTCGAAGCGTGCGTGCACGTGATGCGCATCGCGGCGGAGTACCGCCAGAAGTTCCACACTGACGTCGTCATCGACCTCATCTGCTACCGAAAGTACGGCCACAACGAAGGTGACGAGCCGCGCTTCACGCAGCCGAAGATGTACGCGGTGGTCGATCAGAAGCCGACCTCGCGCGCGATCTACGCGAAGGAGCTCGTCGCGCAGGGGCGCATGACGGACGCCGAGACGAAGCAGCTCGCCGACTCCACGCTCGCGAAGTTCAGCGACGCGTTCGCGAAGTCGAAGGGCGCCGGCTCCACCCTCGTGAAGGACCCGAGCCACCTGCAGGGCGTGTGGCGCAAGTACAACGGCGGTTTCGACAAGGACTCGCCGCAGGTGACGACAGGCTTGCCCATCGAGAAGCTGAAGTCGCTGCTCGAGCCGCTCGCGCGCACGCCTGAAGGCTTCACGCTCCACCAGAACGTTCAGAAGGGCGTCATCAACGCGCGGCAGGAGATGCTCGCCGACAAGGCACTCATCAACTGGGGCACGGGCGAAATGCTCGCGTACGCGTCGTTGCTGACCGAGGGGCTCAACATTCGCGTCTCGGGCCAGGACACCGAGCGCGGCACCTTCGCGCACCGTCAGGCCGTGCTGCATGATCAGAAGACGGGCACACAGGCCTTCCCGCTCGGCTCGTTCGGCCCCGGCAAGGCGCTCGTCGTGAACAGCCCGCTCTCCGAGATGGCCTGCGTGGCCTTCGAGTACGGCTACAGCCTCGATTACCCCGACGCGCTCGTCGTCTGGGAGGCGCAGTTCGGCGACTTCGCGAACAACGCGCAGGTGATGATCGACCAGTTCCTCGCGGCCAGCGAAGACAAGTGGAAGCGCATGAGCGGGCTCACCCTGCTCCTGCCCCACGGCTACGAAGGCGCTGGCCCCGAGCACTCGTCGGCGCGCCTCGAGCGGTTCCTCGAGCTGGCGGCCGAAGACAACATGCAGGTCTGCTACCCCACGAGCTCGGCGCAGGTCTTCCATCTGCTCCGTCGTCAGGCGCTCCGCAGCATTCGCAAGCCGCTGGTGGTGATGACGCCCAAGTCGTTGCTGCGAAACGCCGATGCGGCCAGCCCGTGGAGCGACCTCACGCAGGGCACCTTCAAGCGCCTCATCGTCGACCCGAACGTCGACATCCGCTCGCAGGCCGTGACCCGTCTCGTGCTGTGCAGCGGCAAGGTGTACTTCGACCTCGCGCAGAAGCGTGACGCGTCGAAGGACTTCAGCGTGCACCTCGCGCGGCTCGAGCAGCTCTACCCGCTGCCCGAAGAAGAGCTGCGCGCGCTGCTGAAGTCGTTCTCCTCACTCAAGGAAGTGCTCTGGGTGCAGGAGGAGCCGAAGAACAGCGGCGCGTGGCGCTACGTGCTCGAGCCGCTGATGAACATGGTGAACGAGCTGCCGACCCGCCCGACCCTCAAGTACGTGGGCCGTCCCGAGTCGGCGAGCCCTGCCACCGGTTTCCTGTCTACCCACCAGTACGAGCAGAAGCTGCTCGTCGAAGAAGCGTTGTCGCGAGGGGCACATGTCCGTTGAGATCAAGGTTCCGACGCTCGGAGAGAGCATCACCGAGGCGGTCGTCGGCAAGTGGCACAAGAAGGTCGGTGACCAGGTCGCCGTCGACGAGCCGGTGGCCGTGCTCGAGACCGACAAGGTGACCATCGACGTGCAGGCGCCGGAGTCGGGCACGCTCGAGGCGATCAGCTTCGTCGAGGGCTCGAAGGTGAAGATCGGCGACGTGCTCGCGAAGCTGGCGCCGGGCGCGGTGGCGGCGAAGGCGGCTCCTGCTGCGGCCGTCGTTCCCCCACAGGCCGTGCAGACCTCTGCCGTCAGCAGCGGCCCGAGCATCACGCCCGTCGCGCGCAATGTCGCGGCGGCAACCGGTGTCGACCCCGCGAAGGTTCAGGGCTCGGGCGCCAACGGCCGCATCATGAAGGACGACGTGCTCAAGGCAGCGCAGGCTCCGGCGAGCGCGCCGCCTCCAGCGAACACCCTCGCGACGCCCACCGGCCCCCGCGGTGAAGAGCGCGTGCGAATGACGCCGCTGCGCAAGCGCGTGGCCGAGCGCCTGCTGCAGGCCCAGTCGACCGCCGCCATTCTCACCACGTTCAACGAAGTCGACATGAGCGCGGTGATGGGCCTTCGCAAGCAGTACAACGAGAAGTTCGAGAAGAAGCACGGCGTGAAGCTGGGCTTCATGAGCTTCTTCGTGAAGGCCACCATCGAGGCGCTCAAGACGTTCCCCGCGGTGAACGCGAGCATCGAGGGCGAAGAGGTCGTCTTCCACCACTTCTACGACATCGGCATCGCCGTCTCGGGCAGCCGCGGGCTGGTGGTTCCGATCCTCCGCGACGCGGATCAGAAGTCGATGGCCGAGCTCGAGAAGAACATCTCGGACTTCGGTGGCCGCGCGAAGAACGACAAGCTGACCCTTCCGGAGCTGCAGGGCGGCACGTTCAGCATCACCAACGGCGGCATCTTCGGCTCGATGCTGTCGACGCCGATCCTGAACCCACCCCAGACGGCGATTCTCGGCATGCACAACATCGTCGAGCGGCCGGTGGTGCGTGACGGACAGGTCGTGGTGCGGCCCATCATGTACCTCGCGCTCTCGTACGATCACCGGCTCATCGATGGTCGCGAGGCCGTGCAGTTCCTCGTACGCATCAAGGACTGCATCGAGGATCCCGAGCGCATCCTCCTCGAGATCTGAAGTCTTCGAAGCCGGAGCGAAATCACGCTCCGGCTTCTTCGTTTCAAAGCGTCACAGCGAGGCACTCATGGCATCGGCCGACGAACTCATTCTGCAGATGCAGCACCTCGCGGCGCAGGCCCGGGCCCAACGTGACGCGAGCGCCTCACGCGCCGGCGTCGACCGCCTGAAGTCGTCAGCGCAGAAGCTGGCGTTTCAGAAGCAGACAGAGGTCGACACGCTCACCGCCACCATCGACGGGTCCGAGGCGCGCATCGCTGAGCTTCGGCAGGGCGGCGTGCAGGGCATCGAGGCGAAGGAGTTTCTCGCGCTGTCGAACCTCGTCGACGAATCGAAGAAGCAGCTGGTGAAGGCACGCGCCCAGCTCGAGTTCGCGCTCGATCGCATGGAGGTCGTGGAGCGCCGCGAGTACGAGGCCTTTCACGCCGAGGTGCGCGTCGAACACCACGGCTCGATGGCCGACGACCCGCTCTCGAACAAGGGCTGAGCGTCGACGCCCGCAGCAGCCTGAGCCACGTCAACCGCGGCGGGAGAAATCGCCGCCGAGGCAGAATGCCTCTGATACGGCGAGCGGGTGCGTCATGTCTTCCTCGTCGTCCTCGTCGCGGTGCCTGCGTTCGCGCAGCAGAGCTTCTTCAACGTTCCGTCCGGCACGCGCACCACCGATCACCACATCTTCCTGCAGGCGCAGTTCAACGTCGGGGCCGAAGGCGGTGACTCGAACCTGACGGCGGCGACGGGCATCGCGGGCGGGCTCGAGCTGGGCTTCAACATCTTCCACGTCGATCTCTTCGGCGACGCCGTCAGCCACAGCGCCCGAAACCTCTTCATGGTGAACGCGGTGTACACGCGCGAGCTCTTGCACTGGCTCTCGTTCCAGGTGGGCGGACAGGCCGGCGTGGGCCGCTTCGAGACCGACGGCCGCTACGACTTCGCAGGCTTCGGCTGGGCGCTCGCGCGGTTCGACTGGCACGAGGCGCGGCTCGCGGGGGTCGTGGGTGGCTACGCGGGTACGGCGAGTCATCTGGGGCCTGGCTGGCCGGCTGGGCCGATGGCGGCCATGGAGTGGACGGCGATTCCCGGGTGGCTCGCGCTGCAGGCCGATCTCGTCTTCGGGAACCACGAGTCGGCGGTGGCCGTGGTGGGCGCGGCGCTCTTGCTCCCGTACGGCTGGCAGCTCTCGGGAGGCGCGATTCTGCCGTCTCCGCTCTCGCACAACGGCTTCGGCGTCTGCGTCGAGCTCACCCGCGTGCCCGAGTTCGAAGGCCCGCCACGCGAGCGGCTCATTCGCCCGATGCCGGTGAGGAACTGATCATGCGACGACTGTGGCTGCTGCTGTGCCTCACTGGCTGTGCGCGCACCATCGCCCCCGTCGACGTTTCGGTGAGCCGTGAGCAGGCCCAGCTCGAGCGCGGCCGCTACCTCGCCACGTCGGTGATGGTGTGCGGCGCGTGCCACGCCCGCCGTGACTGGAGCCGTTACGCCGGCCCGCCGAAGGAAGGCACCGAGTTCGCCGGCAGTGGTGACATCGCCCGTGACGAGCACTTCTCGGAGAAGTTCTCGTTCTTCGCGCCCAACCTCACGCCCCATCACCTCGGGCAGTGGAGCGACGGCGAGCTCGCCCGCGCCGTCGTGTTCGGACAAGGCCGTGATGGGCGCGGCTTGTTCCCGTACATGCCGTACTTCGAGTACCGGGAGTCGCTCGCGCGCGACGATCTCTCGGCCCTCGTCGCCTACCTGCGCACGCTGCCCGCCGTCGACACCGACCCGCCCGGCCCACAGCGCTTCGCGATGCCGCGCTTCGTGCTCGACGGCCTGCCAGAGGAGCGACCGCTGCGAGAGAAGGCGCCACAGCCCGGCGCGCCCGAGTACGGCGAGTACCTCACCGAGATCTCCGGCTGCATGGGGTGCCACACCCAGGCCGATCGCCGCGGCCAGCCCGTGGGAGCGCCCTACGCTGGAGGCCGGGAGTTCATCGTGCCCGCACCGGGCGGCGGCGTGGTTCGTTCGGCCAACCTGACGCCCGACGACTCCGCTGGGCTGGGTCGCTGGTCGAAGACGCAGTTCATCGCCCGTTTTCGAATGGCGTCCCTCGAGTCCGCCAGAGCGCAGCCCGTCGAGCCGAAGGGTTTCAACTCCGTCATGCCGTGGTGGGCCTGGGCTCGCATGAACGACACCGACCTGGGCTCCATCTACGACTACCTGCGCACCTTGCCGCCGTCGCGCACGGCCGTGGTTCGTCACTCGCCCTGAGCCCGGCTCTGACGCCTGTCACGGTGATCGACATGGGGGGCGTGGATCTTCGACAGCGCGTTTCGGTAGGGTTCCGGCCGTCTTCCGGTGGGGGGACCGGTCGGCGCACGTCGCGCCCGCCGTCGAACTTGGAGAGTCGTGAGCATGGCAACTGGCACTGTGAAGTGGTTCAACGATGCGAAGGGTTTTGGCTTTCTCGTGCAGGACGGTGGCGGTGAGGACGTGTTCTGTCACCACACGGCCATCCAGATGGACGGCTTCCGCACCCTCGCGGAAGGGCAGCGCGTGCAGTTCGAGGTGACGAAGGGCCCGAAGGGTCTGCAGGCGCAGAACGTCAAGGCAGCCTGATCGCTCCCCTGAACACGTGAAAGCAGTCGAAGGCCCGGTTCTCCCCATTCGGAGGCCGGGCCTTTCTCTTTGCCCTCTGATTGCATCACCAGGCCGCTTCGGGCAGATCGCCCGGCCGACGCATCGCTTTCGAGGTGGCCGTGGACGCGACGACGATGAACAAGCTGTTGACGTACGGTGTTCAGAACGGCGCGTCTGACATTCACTTCAGGCCCGGTGACCCGCCGACGTTCCGCGTGGCTGGCGTGCTGCGGCCCATCAAGGGCGACAAGCTGGGCCCGACCCACACGCGGCAGATCGCGCAGAACGTGATCTCGAACGCGGCCATGCAGCAGCAGGTCGACACGATGCAGGAGTACGACACCTCGTACACCCTGGCCGGCGTCGCGCGGTTTCGTGTGAACGTGTACCGGCAGCGCGGCTCGCTCGCGATCGTGCTGCGCGTGATCCCCACCGAGGTGCCCACGCTCGAGAGCCTGAATCTGCCCCCGATCATGAAGGCCATCGCCTCGAACGAGCGCGGCCTGATTCTGGTGACGGGCAGCACGGGCGCCGGCAAGTCGACGACGCTGGCGGCGATGGTCGATCACATCAACCGCAACGACTCGCTGCACATCCTCACCATCGAAGACCCGATCGAGTTCATGCACCGCAACATCCGCTCGAGCATCTCGCAGCGGGAGATCGGCTACGACACCAGCGACTTCGCCTCGGCGATGCGCTCGGCCCTGCGGCAGGACCCCGACGTCATTCTCGTCGGTGAGATGCGAGATCACGAGACGGTCGACATCGCGCTGAAGGCCGCAGAGACGGGCCACCTCGTGTTGTCGACGGTGCACACGACCGACGCAATCAAGACCATCAGCCGCCTGCTCTCGTTCTTTCCCGGTGACGAGCATTCGGCGGTGCGCGGCCGGATGTCGGAGGCGCTCAAGGCGACGGTGTCACAGCGCTTGCTGCCGCGCGTGGACGGTCAGTCGATGGCGCTGGCCATGGAGATCATGGTCCAGACGAAGAGCGTTCAGGAATACATCCTCGACCCCGCGCGCACGCAGGGGCTCAAGGACGTCATCGAGAAGGGCCGCACCTACGGCATGCAGTCGTTCGATCAGCACCTGTCGGAGCTGTTCAAGACGGGCGTGATCTCCATCGAGACCGCGCGCGCGGCGGCGTCGAACCCGGCCGACTTCGAGCGCAACCTCGCCTTCGACTGAACCGTCAGCGAACGAAGGTCTGCTGCACGCTGTTCGAGGTCTGGAAATACCCGATCCACAAGACGCTGCTGATGAGCGCCCAGTCGAGCGTGCCAGGCACGGTCAGCTCGAGCCGCGAGAACGCCCACCTCACCAGCACAGCGCTGACGGCGGTGCCGATGAAGAACGCCTTCATCCACATCACGGCCGACCGTCGCCTTCCCACCAGGCGCGGCAACGCCATGACGGCGATCGCGGTGAGCACTCCGGCAGGAATCGTCTCGAGCAACGACCAGCCGAGCCACCCAGCGATCTCGCCGTCGAGCAACCCGAGGCTGCCTTCACGCAGTCCGGCCCACAACCGACCGAGCGCCGACACGAAGTTCACCGGAGCGATGACGAGGTTCAGCGCCGCGAGCATCAACCAGCCATTCAGCGGCCGGCTCTCGGGCACGAGCGCGCGACAGGCTTCACAGAACACATCGGTGTCACGCAGCCGTTGGCAGGTCATGCACACGAAGCGGCCACAGCGCCCGCAGGCATCGGTGGCTGGCGCGTCGTGAACGGGACAACGCGCGTCTGCTGCGATCACTGGCAGTAGCCGGTCGTCGCGTTGCAGGTGCCTCCACCCGGGCAGCCGAAGCCGTTGTTGGTGCACGAGGGGCGACAGATGCCGAGGCTGCTCGAGGCGCCGAAGGCCGCGCACACGTAGCCTGCACGACAGGTGCTGCGCCCGCTCTGCGGCCCGGGACACATGGCGGTGCAGAACGGCGGAGAGAACGTGCCCGCGCCTACACAGGTCGCGCCGCTGGGACACGAGCCGGGGCACGACGTCCACGGCTGGCAGGTTGCCATCGTGGCCATGCACGCCGACGCGCAATAACCACCAGGCCAGGGCAGACACAGGCCGCTGCCGCTGGGCTGACACTGACCGTTCGTGGTGCAGGCCGAGCCTGTTGGCAGCAGCACTCCGGCGTCGAGGGGCCGCACGCACGCGCCGTTCGAGCAGACGGCCGAGGCCGGGCACGCCTGGCAGGAGTTGCCGAAGGTGCCACACGCGGCCACCGAGTCGCCCGTACGACACACGCCGTTCTGACAGCAGCCAGGGCAGTTCACCGACGAGCACGAGGGGCCCGCGTCAACGCCTCCGCCGACGCAGAAGCCGTTGTTGCAGGTCAGCCCCTGCGGGCAGGCGATGCACATGTTGCCGTTGGAGCCGCAGCGGAACGAGTCCTGAACGAAGGGCGGCAGGCAGTTTCCACCGAGGCAGCAGCCATTGCAGGTGCCCGGGCCGCAGCTCGGCGGAGCACACGCGCCATTGCTGCACGTGAGCGGCTGCGCGCACGCGAAGCAGGCCTGGCCTCCCGTGCCGCACTGGAACTGCCCCTGCAGCGGAAGCGGCACGCACTGCGAGCCGGAGCAGCACCCGTTGGGACAGCTGATCGAGTTGCACGCGCTCATCGTGCAGCGGCCGTTGGTGCAGGTCGTCCCTCCGGGACAGATGCCGCACGCCTGGCCAAACGCCCCACACTGGCCCGAGCTCTGGAACTGGGTGGGAATGCACGAGTTGCCCTGACAGCAGCCGTTGCTGCAGTTCTGGGAATTGCAGAGCTGTGTGGTGCAGAAGCCGTTGTTGCAGACCGAGTTCGGCGGGCAGGCGTTGCATTGGCCTCCACCGAAGCCGCACTGGCTCGGGTTCTGCGCGACGTCGGGAATGCAGCGGCCGTTGTCACAGCAGCCGTTGGGGCACGTGCGCGGCGAGCACTGCGGAGGCCCACCGGTGCATTGGCCGTTGGTGCACAGGTCTCCCGCGTTGCACGAGGCGCACATGACGCCGTTCGAGCCGCACACCTGCTCGGACTGCAGCCACGTCGCGAAGCACGACCCCATGATGCAGCAGCCTGCACACGACATCGGTCCGCACGGAGGCCCGGCCACGCACGTGCCCTGCGCCGTGCAGTTCGTTCCGGGCGGGCATTGGCTGCACGTGGCGCCGTTGCGGCCGCACGCGAAGTTGAGCTGCGCGGCGAGCGGAACGCACTGGCCCTGCTGACAGCAACCGGGGCACGTCATCGCGTTGCAGGCCGAGGTGAAGGTGCAGCGGCCGCCCTGACACGTCTCGCCCTGCGGGCACTCGGCGCAGACCGAGCCGTTGCTGCCGCACATCGGCGTCCCCGTGGGATCGATGCACGTGTTGTTGAAGCGGCAGCCAGCACAGGCGCCGCCGCCGCCCGTGACGAAGCCGCCGCCAATCGGAATGCCGCCTCCGGTGACGAAGCCACCGCCTGTCGCGAAGCCGCCACTGGTCACGAAACCGCCGCCTGTCGCGAAGCCGCCGCTCGTCACGAAGCCACCACTGGTGACGAAACCGCCGCTCGTCACGAAGCCGCCACTGATGACGAACCCGCCGCCGTTGCTGCCACCGGCAGAGCCACCTGCCCTGCCGCCTGCTGCCGCGCCGCCGCCCGCCCCGGGGGGGACGCACTGGTACTCGATGCACCGCCACCCGGGAGCACAGTCAGAGGGCGCCACGCACTGCCGCTCCACCACGGGCTGAAAGCACGAGCACGAGGCGACCGAGACCGCGAACGCGGCGCCTACGAGATGGCGAAGCTGGAACATGGCGGCGACGGTAGTCCCTGATCAGCGCGAGGCAACAGACCGGCCGGGCGGCTGACACACGACCGTCCTTCGGCGAGGTGAGCGCACGTGGTACACCTCGGGTCCAGCGGCCTGTCGCTCGAGCCCGTGGCCGCGGGGGTGTCATGTCGGAAGCTGGCGTCGACGATCCGCTGCTGGGCAAAGTCCTCAGCGGACGATTTCAGATCGTCGAGCCCCTGGGCGTGGGCGGAATGGGTCGTGTCTACAAGGCCATTCAGCAGCCGCTCGATCGCATCGTCGCGTTGAAGGTGCTCAACCCGCGCTACGACGGCACGCGCGACCCGGGCTTCGAGCGCCGCTTCTTCCTCGAAGCGTCGATGACCGCGAAGCTCAAGCACCCGAACACCATCACGGTGCATGACTACGGGCGCACCGACGAGGGCATCTACTTCATCGCGATGGAGTACCTCGAAGGCGAGACCCTTCAGCAGGTGCTCACGCGTGACGGGCCGATGCCGTGGCAGCGCGCGCTGGCCGTCGGAGCGCAGGTCGCGAGATCGCTGCGTGAGGCGCACAAGCTGGGTCTGGTGCACCGCGATCTCAAACCCGCGAACGTGATGCTGCTCAGCGAGGGCACCGGCGGCGACGCCGTGAAGGTGCTCGACTTCGGTCTGGTGAAGGCCTTCGCGTCGGACCTGATGCAGAAGAGCGACACCGAGCTGACGCAGGCGGGCGTGCTGCTGGGCTCTCCGCTGTACATGGCGCCGGAGCAGGCGCGCAGCGAGACCGATCAGCGCACCGACATCTACTCGCTCGGCGTGCTGCTCTTTCAGTGCATCGCGGGGCGGCCGCCGTTCCAGGGCAAAGACGCGATCGACATCATCGTGAAGCACGTGAAGGAGAAGCCGCCCGAGCTCAAGTCCTTCCGCCCCGAGCTGCCTGACGAGGTGAACTCGCTCGTCATGAAGTGCCTCGAGAAGCAGCCGGTCGCGCGGTACCAGTCGATGGACGAGCTGCTGCAGGCGATGCAGGTGGCGGTGTCGGGCCAGGGCATCTCGGGGCTCTTCATCGACCCGCGCACGTACTCGAACCCGATGTCGCCGACGCCGTCGGCTTCGCAGGCGACGCGGGCGCCCAGCTCGACGCGCGTGAAGATCGCCTCTCCGTCCGAGCTCGATCCCTCGGCGACGAGATCACAGCGGGGCGCGCAGGAGGTTCCGTCGCTCGAGGTCGAGATCACCGAGAGCGGCACGCACCCCGGCGGCAAGTCGAAGGTGCCGCTGATCATCGGCGTGGTGGCGCTCGTGGTGGTGGGCGTGGGCATCGGTGGCTTCATCGCCGTGAAGAGCGCCGGCCAGAACGACCCTGTCGTCGTGAAGCAACCGCCCGTCGACCCGGTGAAGCCCGTGGAGCCGCCCGTCGTGAAGCCGCCACCAACCGCCACGCCGGTCGAGGTGGTGTTCGACGTCGAGAGCGAGCCCGCTGGCGCCACCGTGACGAGTGACGGTGCGGTGGTGGGTACGACGCCGTTCTCGCTGACGATGAGCCGCTCCGATGAGGCGCCTGCCCGGGCCGAGCTCGAGTTCTCGCTCGAGGGCTTCGTGCCGACGACGATGGTGGCGCAGGGCTCGAGCGGACACGTGCCGGTGAAGTCGACGCTGACGCGCAAGAAGCCGACGCCGAACGTGCGCCCCATCAAACCGAAGAACCCGAAGAACCCGAACAACGACCCCGGGTACAAGGACGATCCCTACCAATGACGACCACGTCGTGGGCCCGCCTCGTCGCGGGCCTTCTGCTGTTGTGGGCCACGACGACGCTCGCTGACCCGCGCGTCGAGGCTCGCCGTCACTTCAAGACGGGCATGTTCCTCATCAACGAAGGCAAGTACGACGAGGCGATCGCCGAGCTGCTCGAGGCGTACGCGATCAAGCCGCACCCGAACGTGCTCTTCAACGTCGCGCGCGCCCACGAAGCCGCGGGCCGCCCTGTCGAAGCCGTCAGCTTCTATCGCCGCTATCTCGACGCGAACCCGCCCGACTCCGACAAGGTGCGTGAGACGCTCGCGAAGCTCGAGCCGCTGGTTCCGAAGAAGGTCGAGCCGGTGACGGTGGTCGAGCCCCCGAAGGATCCCAAGAAGGTGACGCCCGCGGGACCGGTCGTCGATGAAGCCACGCTCGCGAAGATCGCCGCGCTGACCGAGCGCCTCGAGAAGGCCGTCGAAGCTGCCGAGCTGGTCGCAGAGCGGCCGGTGGAGCAGCCGCTGCAGAAGTCGAGCGAGACACCCCCGGCGCCGCCCGAGGACTTCTCGGTGCCGTACGAAGAGACCGTCGTCGCTGCTGCGCGCCGCAGTCAGTCGTCCCTCGAGGCTCCCAACGCCACCACCGTCATCACGGGCGACGAGATTCGCGCGTCGGGGCTCACCAGCATTCCCGAGATTCTTCGCCGCGTGCCCGGCGCCGAGGTCATGGCGATGGGCTACTCGAGCAGCAACCTGTCGATTCGCGGCTTCAACCAGCGCATCAACAACAAGGTGCTCGTGCTGGTCGACGGCCGGCCCGAGTATCAGGACTTCCTCGGCGTCACCTTGTGGCCGGTCGTGCCCGTTGGCATCGAAGAGATCGAGCGCATCGAGGTGATTCGTGGCCCGGCCGGCGCGCTCTACGGCGCGAACGCGATGCTGGGCGTGGTGAACATCATCACGCGCGCTCCGGGCACGGGGCCGAGGGCAGAAGCGACGGGCACGCTCGGCAACGGCAACCTGGCCGGCGGTAGCTTCGTTGCCTCGGGTGGAGACGCCGTGAAGTTCCGCGCGTCGGTTGGCTACCAGCAGGCGGACAAGTTCTCGCGCGACTACGCCGAGGGCCGGCCCGACGTCGTGAGCGCCTTCCCCGAGCCGAACCTGGCGATGCGCTCGGCGCGCGCGAACCTGACGACGTTCTACGCGTTCAACAAGCAGGTGAGCCTCGCCGCCTCGGGAGGCGTGAACCGCGCGTTCACCGAGGTCTACGGCATCGGGCTGCTGCGCAACTACTTCCTCGACGGGCTCGGCGGCTACGCGAAGGTCGACTTCACCGGAGGCCCCGTGAAGGCGCGGTTCTTCTGGAACCACCTCGACGCCACCACCGGCCCTCAATACGGCGTGCAGGGTCAGCGCAGCCTGCAGACCACGCTGGAATCGAACGTCTTCGACGCCGAGGTGCTCTTTCAGCAGGGCTTCGAGCTGGGCGGCCGCCATCAGCTCGGCGTCGGCGTGTCTGGGCGGTTGAAGCGCCTCGCGTGGGGCTACACCGGCGCGCTCACCGAAGAGCTTCACGGCGCAGCCTTCATTCAAGACGAGTGGAAGGTGCTCTCGTCGCTGAGCATCGTTGGAAGCTTCCGCATCGATCGCCACCCGCTCATCGACAAGGGCAAGCCCGGCGTGGTGCCGTCTCCGCGTCTGTCGCTCGTGTTCACGCCGTTCGAAGGTCACGCGTTTCGCGGCATGGTGGCCAGCGCGTTCCGTCAGCCGACGTTTCTCGAGAGCTACGTGAACCTGCCGATTCCGACGCCGGGCGTGACGGGCGCCTCGGTGCTCACGCAGGGCAATCGCGAGCTGCTGCCAGAGAGCCTGCTGTCGTTCGAGCTGGGCTACCGCGGTGAAGCGGCGCGCCTGGGCCTCTCGTGGGACGTGGCCGCGTACCTGAACACCGTGCGCAACCTCGTGGTGCTCTCGGCAGTGCAGCCGCTCGAGGCAAACCAGGCGTTCGATGCGCGGTCACAGACGTATTTACTCGGCCGCTCCACGTTCGTGAACGACCCGGGCAGCTATCGCGCCATCGGCGGCGAGCTCGGCCTCACCTGGAACGCGACGCGTGGCCTCGACGTGCGGCTGTCGACGGCGATTCAGACGGTGCAATCGGTCGAGAACGCAGCGGTGTGTGGAGCCTGTACGCAGGCGCCGGCGGTGAAGGTGAACGGCGGCGTCATCTACCGCACGCCGGTGAACCTCGATCTCTCCGCCGACGTCTCGTACGTGACTGGCACGACGTGGGTCGAGCGCGAGCCGTCTCCTTCGGACCCGACGCAGATCCTCAACGTGCGCAACGCCCTGCCCGGCTTCGCGGTCATCAACGCGCGCGTCGCGTACCGGCTGCTGAACGATCGCCTCACCGTCGCGGTCGTGGGCCAGCAGCTGGGGCCGAACCACCAGGAGCACCCGTTCGGCAACGACATCAACCGCCGCGTCTTCGCTCAGATCACGGTGCAACCATGAACGCTCTGCGCTGTGGCGTGTTGTTCTCGCTGGTGCTGCTCGCGTGTGAGCCGCCGCCCGTATTCGCTGGCGCCGACCGCCGCCAGAACTCCCGGCCCGCGCGCGTCGAGGGCACCGTCGTCGTCTCATCGGCGGCACGTGGAAACGTCGTGGTGCTGCTGTTCGATGCTGCGCGTCCTCCTCCGCCCACGGGCACGGGCCGGCCGCTCACCTTCGCGCTCGTGCCGAAGGAGCAGCTCTTCGGTCAGGTGCGTGACTTCGACACCGGGCCCTTCACCGCGCCCTTCGCGTTCTCGTTCGTGAACCCCGGCCAGTACCAGGTGCGCGCCTTCGTCGACGCCAATGGCGACTTCATTCCCTGGTACGGCGTGACGAACGAAGTGAACACCGGTGATGTCGGCGGCGCGGCCATCGACTCCATCAGCAAGCTGCCGCTGACCATCGACGTAGCCGCCGCGGAAGATGGAACGCCCCAGCCCGCGACCGACATTCCCGTGAGCATCGGAGACACCGCCCGAGTGCCCACCGACCGCCCCGTGTTCGAGGTGGCGCAGTCGGGCATGGCAGCACCGCTGAATGAGGTGACGTTGGCGGGGGCTCCGCTGGCGCTCGATCTTCGTGTTCGTCCCGTGAACGAAGGCGCCGTGAAGCAGCCGCAGCCGGTGTTCCTCGCGCGCTTCATCGACGACAACGCTGACGGCGCTCCCGACGACGCGAACGGAGACGGCGTGCCCGAGATGTGGCCGCGCGTGATCGTGCGGAAGCTCGCGAACGAAGCGGCGGGCGTGAACCCGCTCGCCGACGAGAACGACCTCGATCGCAACGGCGTCATCGACGAGACCGGCGCCGACTACGACCACGTGACGACCTCGGGCACGACGATTCCCGCCGATGGCGTGCCCGATCTCGTGGTGCTCGCGGCCGGCATCAACCCCATGGAGCTCGCGCCGCAGCTGCTCGATTCGATGGGCCGTGTGAAGCCGACACCGACGCCGCTCACGAAGCTGCCGATCGTGATTCGCCCCGTGGCGCTCGACGCGACCGACTCTCGCCGCCCGGCGCCCATCAAGGGCGTGCCCGAGGGCCGCTACGCCATCACCGTCATTCAGCAGACCGGGCAGACGTGGAAGGTGCCGAACGAGCTGCAAGACACCCTGGCCGGGCGGTTCGGCTTGCCGGTCGTCTCCAGCCAGACGTTCGTCGTGCGGGTTGGCGCGAAGCCGTGAGCGGTCTACGCCCTCGACTCCATGACGAACCACACAGACCAGGTCGCGCTCATCACGGGAGGCAGCCGCGGTGTCGGCAAGGCGCTCTCGCTGCGGCTCGCGAAGCAGGGTTTTCACATCGTCTCGACGTACCGGCGTGACGCGGAGTCGGCGAAGGCGCTCGAAGCAGAGGTCGCGGCGCTGGGCCGTCGGTGCGTGACGGTCATCGCCGATCAGCTCGAGCCCGAGTCGCTCACCGCCGTGTTCGAGCGCATTCAGAAGGACTTCGGGCACCTCGATGTCTTCGTCGCGAACGCGGCGTCGACGAAGTTCTCACCGCTGATGGACGTGAAGGCCCACCAGATGGACAAGACCTTCAACGTGACCGTGAAATCGTTCCTCCTCGCGGCGCAGCAGTGCGTGCCGCTGATGAAGGGCCGCGGCGGGCGCATGGTGGCGGTCTCGGGAATGGACTCGCGCATTCCCCTGCCCTTCCACGGGCTGCTCGGCGCGATGAAGGGCGCGATGGAGATTCTGGTGAAGTACCTCGCGGCCGAGCTCGCCTCGGAGTCGATTCGCGTGAACGCGGTGAACCCCGGCTACATCGACACCGACTCGTCGCGGTTCTACGTCGGCGATCAGTGGCCCAAGCTCGAGGCCGAGATGAAGACGCAGGTGCCGAGCGGCTACATCGCGAGCGCCGACGACATCGCGGCCACCATCGAGTGGCTGTGCGTGGCGGGCTCGAAGTACGTGAACGGCACGACGCTGAACGTCGATGGCGGCCTCGAGGTGAACTACCAGATGTACCTGTCTTCGAAGCTCTGAGTCCCCGTGCGTCTGCTCGCGACCGTGTGGTTCTGGGTGCTGGTCGCGACGACGCTGCCGATCTTCTACGTCATCGCCACGCTGCTGCTGTTGCTGGCGCCTGTCGATCCGCATCGGCGCATCGCGACGCGGTGGGTGACGTTCTCGTGTCATCAGTACCTGCGCGCGTGCTGGCCGTTCTGGCGCGTGACCGTCGAAGGCCGCGAGCACCTGCCGAAAGGCGCGTGCGTGCTGATCGCGAACCACCAGTCGATGGCCGACATCCTCGCGCTGATGGGCCTGGGCTACGGGTTCAAGTTCGTGTCGAAGGCGTCGCTGTTTGGGGTGCCGTTCATCGGGTGGATGATGCGGCAGCTGAAGTACGTGGCCATCGAGCGCGGGCGCATGCCGTCGATGCAGCAGATGATGGAGACGTCGGAGCAGCTGCTGCGCGCGGGTGAGCCGGTGCTGATCTTCCCCGAGGGCACCTACTCGTCAGGCGTCGAGCGGCTGCGGTTCAAGCGCGGCGCCTTCAAGCTCGCGGCGATCTGTCAGGTGCCCGTAGTGCCGGTGGTGGTGAAGGGAACGTCGGAGCTCGTCTTCGAAGACGGGCCGATGTTCGCGCCGAGCAGTCACGTGCGGGTGATCGTGATGCCGCCCGTGCCTGCGCCTGCGATCGATGACGATGGTGACGCGCTCGCGCGGCAGCTGGAGCAGGCGTACGAGCAGTGGTTGGGCCAGTCGTTCCGACCGCTGCCGGGCGCCACGAAGCCTTGACCTGACCACTGCAGTTCACGGCGAGGGCCTGCCACCCCACAGTGTCCGACCTCACAACACGTCGGCACTCGCTTTCTCACGCAGATCGTTGATTCTGTTCGTCCCTCGAGTTCGGAGCCGTTGGCTCCAGACTTGCGCTGCACCAGGCCCAATGTTCCGGATCCCCCGGCCGGAGAACGCGATGCTGCGACGACTCGTGTTGTGTCTGCTGCCCGCGCTCGGGTGCACCGGCATCGTCGGCGACACCTCAACGCTCTCGACGGAAGACGCTGAAGCGGTCGGGGTCTCGGGCCTGCGCCGTCTCACGCGCGTCGAGCTCGATGCGACGCTGCGCGATCTCGTCGGAGAACCGAACCCGCTCGCGCGCACGCTGCTCCCGCCCGATCCGACCGATCCCTTCGACAACGACTACCGCCAGCAGCTCGCCTCGACGACGCTCGTCGACTCACTCGAGGCCCTCGCGCAGCAGGCCGCTGAACGAACCGTCGGCGACATGAGCCGCAAGGCGCGCGTGCTGCCTTGCATGCCGACGAGCGCGAACGACGCCACCTGCTACCGCCTCTTCGTGCGCACGTTCGGCCGTCAGGCCCTTCGCCGGCCACTCACCGACGAAGAGGTCGAGCGCTTCATGCCGCTGCACGCGCTCGGCGTGGAGGCGAACTCCTTCGACACGGCCGTCACGCTCGCGCTGCGCGCCTTCCTCCAGCACCCCGAGTTCGTCTACCGCGTCGAGCTCGGCGTCCCTTCCGGTCAGGGCATCGTTCAGCTCACCGGCTTTCACCGCGCGACGCGGCTCTCGTATCTGATCGTCGGCTCCACACCGCCCGACTGGCTGCTCGACGACGCGGCCTCGGGAGCACTCTCGACTCGCGACGGGGTTCGCGCCGCCGCTCAGAAGCTGCTCGGCGACCCGCGCGCACGCCCACAGGTGGAGCGCTTTCACGCCCTCTGGCTCGGCTACCACCGCCTGCCGCACGCCGCGCAGCTCACCGCCGCCATGCAGGCCGAGAGCGACGCCCTCGTCGACCGCGTCGTGTTCGACCCGAACGCCGACTACCTCACGCTCTTCACCGCGACCGACACCTTCATCGACCCGACGCTCGCGCAGCACTACGGCCTCACCTTCACCGGCACGCAGCCCGCGTGGACCTCGTACGGGTCGGCGCCACGAAAGGGCCTGCTCAGCCACGGCTCGGTGCTCTCGCAGGGCGTGAAGTTCGCCGACTCCTCGCCCACGCAGCGCGGCATCTTCATTCGCAATCGGCTGCTCTGTCAGGAAGTGCCGCCGCCGCCACCTGGCGTGAACGTCGACGAGCAGCCGACCTCGTCATCGCCCTGCAAGAAAGATCGGTACCAGACGCACGCGTCGGCCGGAGGCTGCAAGGGCTGTCACTCCACCATCGATCCCATCGGCTTCGGGCTCGAGCGCTTCGATCGCCAGGGCCGCTACCGCACCACCGACGACAACCTGCCTCAGTGCACCATCGAAGGGTCGGGCACGGTCGACAACACCACGTTCAATGGACCCACGGGCCTCGCCGATGCGCTCATCGCCTCGGGCCGCTTCGAGGAGTGCATCACCACGCAGGTCTTCCGCTACGCCGCCGGCCGCCGCGAAGAGGTGCGCGACCACGCCTTCATCTCGCGCATGACGAAGGAGTTCATCGCGAACGACCGCAAGTTCCTCGACCTGCTGGTCGACCTGGTGAGTGACGACGGCTTCGCCTTCCGCCGTGACGAGGAGGCGCTCTGACATGAAGACCCGACTCTCCCGCCGTTTCATGCTGCGCGGTCTCTCAGGCGTCTCGCTTGGCCTGCCCCTGCTCGAGATCATGCTCGACCGGAAGGCCTTCGCGCAGAACGCGCCCAACCCGCCGAAACGCTACCTCGTCTTCTTCGACGGCCAGTCGACGGGCGCCGACAACGATCAACGCCACAACGACCTCGTGCCGAACACGGTCGGGCGGAACTACGACTTGAAGAGCGCGCTCGCTCCACTGGGCGCGCTGAAGAGCGAGGTCAGCGTCGTCTCGGGCCTCAAGATTCCGTGGGCCGCAGAAAACGGCGGCACCATTCCTTCGGCTGGTCGCCGCGATGGGTTTCACGTCTCGACGGTCTCTCCGCTGCTCGCCGGCGTTCGCTCCTCGGCCAGCACGACTGCTGCGATGGGCCCCACGTCGGATCAGGTCGTCGCCGGCTTCCTCGCAGGCACGACGCCCTTCCCTTCGCTCGCGTACCGGGTGCAGGCCGACTGGTACCTGTCGGTCTCGGCGCCCTACGGCCGCGAGTTCATCTCGTACAGGCGCGACACGTCGAACCGCATCACGCCGATCCCCGCGCAGGTCAGCCCGCGGCAGGCGTTCAACGCGCTCTTCGGCAACTTCACGCCGCCCGGCGTCGACGCCGCCACGCGCGCACGCATCGACTTCGAGAAGCGCTCACGAAAGAGCATTCTCGACATCGTGCGCGGAGACACCGAGCGCCTCGTGCCGAAGTTGGGCGCGGCCGATCAGATTCGCCTGCAGCGCCACCTCGATGGCTTCCGTGATCTCGAGCGCCGCGTCGACGCCATCGCGCCTCCCGAGACGTCGAGCTGCATCAAGCCGATGGATCCCGGCGCCGACCCACCGACAGGCTCACCGCAGGGCATGAACGGCGCGGGCGAGAACACCTACGCGCAGAACCTCGGGTACTCGAACGAAGAGCAGCGCGCGAACCTGTTCGTCGACCTCATTCACATGGCGATGGTGTGCGATCTCACGCGCGTCGCCACGCTGCAGATGACGATGTTCCAGTCGCACCTGAACATGTTCTCGATCACTGGCCAGGCGACCGACTGCCACGAACTCGGCCACGGCGGCGTACCGGGTGGAACGATGGCGATGTCGCAGGGCATCGCGTGGCACGTGAAGCACTTCGCGCGGCTGGTGGAGAAGTTCCGCGACACGCGTGAAGGCAACGGCACCATGCTCGACAACAGCGCGCTGCTCTTCCTGCTCGAGGGCGGCCACGGCTACGACCCCGAAGGTGTGAAGAACAACTCGTCGCACTCGACCGAGAACATGGCGTGCCTCATCGCGGGGCGCGCGGGCGGGCTCTCTCCCGGTCAGCACGTCGCCGCTGCGGGCCGTCACCCGGCGAACGTCGTCATCTCGGCGATGAAGGCGGTGGGCGCTCCCACCGAGACGCTCGGTGAGGTGAACGGAGCGATTCCCCAGTTGTTCTCGACGACCTGACGGTTCACGATTCGGGTCGTGGCGCTCGCCCTCCTCCTGATCCTCGTGAGTGGGCAAACGATCTACTCGTGGACCGACGCCGACGGCGTGCCGCACTACACGGACAATGCGACCGCGGTGCCGAAGGGCGTGAAGGTGAACGCGTCGCTGAGCGCTCCCACGAGCCCGGGGAAGCGCTGGCGCACCGACATCGAGGCCTGCACGAAGGCGCTCACCCACGCGGACGAACGGCGCAGCGAGCTCAAGGCGGCGGAGAAGACCCTGGCGTCGCTCAAGCGCGCGTACGAGCCCTGCCAGCGCCACCTCGAGACCTGTCAGAAGACGAACGCCTGCTCCCGCCCGCCAGCCGCCTGCGATGTGAACGTGAAGGAACAGGAGACCGTGGTGAAGGACCTGCGTGACGAGGTCGACGAACTGCCCGCGTGGCTCGAGAAGATGGGCCGCTGGGGATGCTTCGGCTGAACTTCGCCGCCCGTTGGAGAGCAGGGCCGCGCACGCATCACGAAGTCGTCGGCCGACAGGCTGACCGCCCGAAGTCCGAACACGTTGAGCGGAGCTCGGTGCGAAACGGAGGAGGAGTCACGAGCGTCTGAGTTGCTTCGATGACTGCCGCCGCCAGACACGGGACGCGGAACTCTTCAGCCAACCCGTTGCTGCGCTCCTCAGTCGAGCGCGTCGAGGTCGAGCCCGTCGTCGCTCCATGCTGCGAGTGGAATCACCTTCCGGAGCGCTTCGGTGTGGCTCGCATCGGCGAGATCGAAGACGTCGATCACGTTCGCTTCGTACGGCGGTGGCCGGTGCTGCACGTCGTAGCCAGCAGCTTCGATCGCGTGATCATCCGAGAGCACGTACGCCGCCCGCACCGTGCCGACCACCTCGAGCACGTTGTCGTTGTAGTGGCCCCAGACGTACCGCGCGGCCTTCAGCGAACCGAGCACCCAGATCTCCCCGGTCGTCCGCAGCGCTCCGCATGACAACGAGCCGAGCACGACGATCTTCGATTGCGGACCACAGTCGCTCAACACGCCGTCGACGACGAGATCGCCGCACACGATCAGCGGAGCCACCACCGACAACGAGCCGTTCACGGTGAGTGAGCCCGAGACACAGCGCAGGCCGCGAGGTGGGTAGACGGTCTGGTCGAGCGAGAGCACCGCCGGCCGCTCCACCACCACGTCATTGCGCGGCAGGTGCCGTCGAACCAGCGCGCCGATCACCGCGAGCGAATGGGGAAGCTGCGCTGCCTGCATCAACGCCTGCACGTCTCTCGTCCCGCCCTCGATCGCCCGCCGAACCGCAGCGGCTCCATCAGGCGTGCACAGCGGCGCGGGCAGTCCCTCGATCGCGCCTTCGAGTTCGATCACCTCGGGCAGCGTCAGGAGCGGCAACGCCTCGGCGAGCGACTCGGTCCTCACGGCGCCTTCTCGACCCGATACACGGGCAACACGTTCAGCATCGCGTCTGCGCTCGGGTGACGCGCCGAGAAGAACTGCAGCCGGGCCTCGGGGCTCTTCGCGAACGCTTCATCTTTGAGCCGCGCCTCGAACTCGGCCTTCACCTTCGGGTCGGCGAGCAACTCCCGCGCGTACGCCTCGGTCAGGTAGTCCTCGAGGTATTCCTTCTGCTCGAGGTGCGCGTTGAAGAAGCCCCACGCGAGGAAGGAGTCAGGCGACGTCGGGTCCAGCAGGTGCATCGCGAGGAAGAGGCGTGACTGCGCCGCCGGAATGAACAGCGAGCCCTTCGGCAGGACGATCGTTCGCGGGCTCCACACGCCATCACGCGCGGTCACCGTCAGCCGCCCTTCGTACGGCACCGCGCGGAACTTCGGAGCCACGAGCCGATACACGTCGGCCGCGACGCGCTTCTCGTCCTTGAGCACCGCGAACGAGACGCCGTGCAGCGCCAGCTTCTCGGCCACCCAGCTCGCGTGCGGCACCGGCACGACCCACCCCGCGCCCGGAGCCTTCACCGTCAGCCCGGGCTCCAGCTCGTCGAGGTACGGCACGGTCCACACCTCTGGTTTCGTGTCGTCGTAGCGAACCCACGGCTGGCCCGAGACCGTCGACGGCTCGCGCGTGTACGCGTAGCCCTTGAACTCGATGGGCCGGCCCGTCTTCTTCGGCTCCCACATCATCACGATCTCGGAGCCCGCCTTCTTCGCCTCGGCCGTGTCGGCTTCCTTCGCGGCCTTCAGCCACCGCGCGCCGTCCTCCGAGGTCAGCCGCAGCAGCGCGAGGCACACGTCGTACGTCGTCGTCACGCGCGTCTTCGAGTCCTTCCACGAGTGCGTCTCGACCAGCACGCCGTAGCGATTGTTCGCCGCCCAGTACGCGTTGCCGAACCGTGGTGGCGGCCAGCCGTACGCGAAGCCACTGGAGGGGTCGTCCTCCTTCGTGAACGAGGGGTAGAAGTTCACCGGCAGGTGCCCCTTCGCCTCGAGCTCGGCGAAGAGCGAGACCCGCAGGCTGCTGCCGAGGCTGCGCAGGCCATCGGGCCCGATGTTCGACGGCTCGAACGTCACCGACACGTCGTGCTGAAACTTCGCGCCGTCGGTGACGTGCAGATCGGCCAGCAGAATCGGATCCCACTTGTGCAGCAGCTTCAGCATCGCCTGCATCTCGGGAGCGTCGGCCTTCGCGTAGTCGCGGTTCAGGTTCAGGTTGTGCGAGGTGACGCGCCAGCCCATCTCCTTCGGCCCGTTCTGGTTCGGCCGGTTGTTCGGCCCGAAGCGCTCGTGCCCGTCGACGTTGAAGACCGGCACGAAGACCAGCGTGACCTTCGCCAGCACGTTCGGCAGCACCTTGCCCTCGAGCACGTCACGAAGGAGCCAGAGGCCGGCGTCTTTGCCGTCGATCTCTCCCGCGTGAATACCGCCCTGCAGGAACAGCACGGGCCGGCTCTTCTTCTGTGCCGCCTCGGGCGTGAAGGTTCCATCGGCGCTGGCGACGAAGACGAGCATCGGCCGGCCGAGCGGTGTCGTGCCGAACGGCTCGCACTTCACCTTGCCGGGGAACGCTTTGGGAAACGCCGCGCACAACGCCTGCACTTCGTCGAAGCGGCCGGTCTCGGTGAAGCCCGAGCGCTCGGCCTGCGTGGTGAGGTTCGGAGCGGCGGCCAGCACGGCCAGGAGCGCGGGGAGCATGAGGCGCGAACCGAAGCAGAATCTCCGGCGACTGTCAGGCCACGCTTCCTGACTGGAGTAGCCTTGGGTGCATGGTGCCCACCGAGGTGCAGGTCTTGTTCGACTGGCTGGTCGATGGCGCTCCCGGGGCGCCGACGCCGATGGCCGTCATCGCGAGAATTGGCGATGACCTGCGCACCGCCGGCGTGCCCGTCGATCGCATCTCGGCCTTCGTGCGCACGCTGCACCCTTCGTTCGTCGGTCGTGGCTTCTTCTGGCAGCCCGGCGAACAGGTGCGTGTGCAGGAGAACCCGTGGTCGGGCCTCGAGAGCGAGGAGTTCAAGAAGAGCGCGCCCGCGAAGGTGCAGGCCGAAGGCCTCGAAGTCCGCGTGCGGCTCAATCAGCCCTCTTCCTTCTCTGGCCTCGACGGTCTCGCGCGCGACGGGTTCACCGACTACTTCGCGTCACCGCTGAAGTTCATGGGTGGCTCGACGCATTCGATCTCGCTCGCGACGAAGACCGCCGGAGGCTTCAGCGAGACGCACCTGACCGCGATTCGCGCGATCGTGCGCCCACTCTGCCGCGTCGCCGAGACGCTCGCGCTCATGCGCACCGCCGTGAACCTGCTCAACACCTATGTCGGCCGAGACGCGGGCGAGCGCATTCTGAAGGGCAAAATCCAGCGCGGCGACACCGAGAGCATTCGCTGCGTCATCTGGTTCTCCGATCTGCGCGGCTTCACCTCGTTGTCGGGAGAGCACACGCCCACCGAGATCATCGCGGTGCTGAACAAGGTGTTCGACTGCCAGGTGCCGCACATCGAGCTGCACGGCGGTGAGGTGCTCAAGTTCATGGGCGACGGCATGCTGGCCATCTTCCCCATCACCACCACCGTCGCCGACGCTGCCAGCCACGCGACGCAGGCGACCACTGCGGCCTTCCACGCGCTCGATGGGCTCAACGTCGAACGCGCGAAGACGTCAGAGCCACCGCTGCGCTTCGGGGTCGCCCTGCACGTCGGTGACGTGGCCTACGGAAACATCGGTGGAGCGGGCCGGCTCGACTTCACCGCCATCGGCCCCGCCGTGAACCTCGCGAGCCGCATCGAAGGTTTGACCGGCAAGCTCGACAAGCGGGTGCTGCTCAGTGAGGAGCTCGCGAAGGCGTCGTCACTTCAGACGCGGTCCGTCGGCCGCTTCGAGCTGAAGGGCGTGACGGGCGCGCAGGAGGTCTTCGAGCTCGCGTGAGTGGCTCGCGAACGCGAAGTCGAACTGGAAAACCGTGAGACGAAGCCGGGAGCGAGCCTGAGGAGCGGCGGCTCCATGCATCACCGCCGATCCTGCCGCGGCGAGTGTGGCTCGCGAACGCGGAGTCGAACTGGAAACTCAGGCCGTGGGCTGGGCTTCGGGCGAGACTTCGGCGGCCACCTGACGGCGCTTGTTGAAGTCGAACATGCTGGTCAGGCCGACGTAGGCGTAACCGAACATGAAGAGCACGAGGTACGGCATCGACGCGTAGATGTCGTGCTCGAACGCGTACCAGATGCTCAGCGCGAAATAGACCGCAAAGCCGAGCTCGACGTACGGCACCCAGGTGCGACGACCCTTGTAGGCCTTCTTCACCTTCTGAACCTTCGCGCCTTCGGAGCCCGTCTTCGGGGTACGCGCGAACTCGCTCTCCTGGTGCAGCAGCGCCTCGATGACGGCGCGTGACTGGTTGATCGAGAGGCCGATGCCCAGGCTCATCAGGAACGGGAGGTACTTGATGCGGTCCCACCAGCCGAGGCCGAGCTCACGCACGGTGGCGATGTAGAAGAAGCTCACCGACGCCGTTGCCGCGAGGAACACGGGCAGGTCGAGGAAGAGCGTCTGGTACATGCCGTGCTGGAAGCGCACGACCATCGACATCGGCATCATGACGGCGAGCAGCACCATCAGCGGGTAGGCGATGTTGTTCGAGAGGTGGAACCACGCCTCGCGCTTGACGTGGAACGGCAGCGTCTTCGAGGTGAGGATCGTCGGGAGCAGCTTGCGCGCCGTCTGAATCGAGCCCTTCGCCCAGCGGTGCTGCTGGCCCTTGAAGGCGTTCATGTCGACCGGCACTTCGGCGGGCGAGATGATGTCGGGCAGGAAGGTGAACTGCCAACCCTTGAGCTGCGCGCGGTACGAGAGATCGAGATCTTCGGTCAGCGTGTCGTGCTGCCAGCCGCCAGCATCGATGATCGTCTGACGGCGCCACACGCCAGCGGTGCCGTTGAAGTTGAAGAAGCAGCCCGAGCGGTTGCGCGCGGTGTGCTCGATGATGAAGTGGCCATCGAGCAGAATGCTCTGCGCCTGCGTGAGCAGCGAGAACTCGCGGTTCAGGTGGCCCCAGCGCACCTGCACCATGCCTACCTTCGGGTCGACGAAGAACGGAACGGTGCGCTCGAGAAAGTCGGGGCCCGGCACAAAGTCGGCGTCGAACACCGCGACGTACTCACCCTTGGCGAGGTGCAGGCCATTCTCCAGCGCGCCCGCCTTGAAGCCCTGACGGTTGGTGCGGTGGATGTAGACGATGTCGACGCCCTGGGCCTTCCACTTCTCGACGACGCCGCGCGCGATGCCGCACGTCTCGTCAGTGGAGTCGTCGAGCACCTGAACTTCGAAGCGCTCCCTCGGGTACTGAATGCTGCACACCGAGTCGATGAGGCGCTGCACCACGTACATCTCGTTGAAGATGGGCAGCTGCACCGTGACGCGCGGCCACTCGCTCAGCTCACCCTTCGGCGTCGGGAGCTGAAACTTGTGGCGGTAGTACAGGTACGCCATTCGGTACCGATGCGACCCGTACGTCGACAGCACGGCCAGCACGCCGAAGTAGACGCAAAGAAAGACGATTTCGGCCACACTCATCGCGCTCACGGCCTCGCAACCACCCGGAATAACAGAGAAACCCCTCCCGGGTTCAAGGGCGACCCGTTCTAGGGAGATTGGCCCGTCGTGTCAAAGCGTTCGTGACACTCGTGATCAGTCGCAGGTCTCTCAGCGCGTGACGAGACGGGTGCCGGGCGCTGGCGTGGAGAGCGGCTCAAAGCGCAGCGCGTGAAGCAGCGGGTCGTCGCGCCAGGCGAAAGCACCACGTCGATCGAGCGGCGGCAGGTCCACCCCGTCGATGAGGACCGAGAGCGTCTCGACCGCGCGCAGCGACGCCGTGCGTTCGAGGAAGAACGACGTGCGGTAGCCGAACGAGGCTGGGCGACGGCTGATGGGCATCAGCGCGGTGCTCCAGTTCGGCGTGCACAGGGGCCTGGCTGCTGCGGCGCTCCGAGCGCGAAGAGGTTCTTCACGAGGAGCTGCTGCCGGCCCTGATCACAGCCCACTCGGCCGCTGCGAACGTCACCTTCGAGGGGAGCTGCAGACACGGGAGCCGTCATCGAGCACTCCCGGAACCCAACCGCACCCAGCTGCCAGCACCAGCACCACGAGGCATCGTACGGGCGGCAGTGCTTCATCCCCCGCGCCGGCTCAACTCACTGGGCCACGCAGTCGCCGACGATGCGGCACGTGGTGCCCTCGAGGAAGTTGCAGGTCTGGCTGATCTGCGTCGCCGACACGGTCGTGCACAGGCCCATGCCCGCCGAGACCTGCGCACGAACCGTCCCGAGCACGAAGCCGATCGGGCAGAAGGTCTGAACGGTCAGCGTCGAGGTCACCGTTCCGGACGGGCACGTCGAGGTGCGGGAGCTCGTCGTGTACGCGTTGACCAACGTGCACTGCGAGGTGGCGCTCGCGTTGCTGTCCCTGCAGTCCTCGCCCAGGCAACTGGTGCTGATGCGGTAGCCGCCCGGCGGCGCGTTGCCGATGCACATCGACTGGGCGGTGCCTGCACAGAACTGATCGCCGTCGGAGTCGAAGCGGACCGTGGCGACCCGGAAGACCGAGCCGCTCGCGTCGTTGCAGTCGTCGCCGAGACACGCCCCGGTGAAGCGACGACCGGCGGCCGCCGTCGCGCCAACACACTCCGAGATCGCGGTGCCGGCGCAGAACGCGTCGCTGTCGGCGTCACCGCGCGTGCTCATCAGGCGGTACAGCGACTGGTTGCCGTCGTTGCAGTCGTCCTCGGCGGCGCACGCGCTCGAGAACCGCCGCCCCGCAGGAGCCGTCGTGCCCACGCACTCGAACGTCACGACGCCCGTGCAGGTGGTGTCGTTGTCGCCGTCGGTGCGCGTCGCCATGAAGCGGTACTGCTGGGCGTTGGTGGGTGCACAGTCGGCCGCGATCGAGCTGGCGGGCGCCACGAAGCCAACCGGGCAGAAGCCGGCGGCGGTCCGCGAGGGATCCGGGCACCGCATCACCTGCGTGGTGTTCGTCGCGTAGAGATCGCCGTCGTCATCCGCGTAGCAGGCGACGAGCAGGCCTTCGTCGGCCGAGCCGTCGCAGTCGTCGTCGACGTTGTTGCAGATCTCCGTTCCTGGAGTGCCGGGGGTGCAGCTCTGTGCCTGGCCGCTCACGCAGTTCTGCACCGTGCGCGCACAGGCGCCCAGCCCACACGACGAGGCGCCCAGCGTCTCATCGGTGCTGCCATCGCAGTCGTCATCGAGGCTGTTGCAGCTCTCGACTCCGGGCGTTCCCGGCGTGCAGAACTGGGTCTGGCCGCTCACGCAGTTCTGCACCGTGCGGGCGCACGCGCCCACGCCGCACGACGACGAGCCGAGCCCATCGTCCGTCGTGCCGTCGCAGTCGTCGTCGACGTTGTTGCAGACCTCGGGCCGCGAGAAGCCGGGCGTGCACGTCTGGGTCGAGCCGAAGGAACAGACCGCCACCGCCACCCGGCACGCGCCGACACCGCAGGTCGCCGAGCCGAGGTCTTCATCGATGGCGCCGTCACAGTCGTCGTCCAGGTTGTTGCAGAGCTCGGTCGACGGCGTTCCAGGCGTGCACACGGTCGCCGAGCCCGCCTCGCAGGCCGCGACCATTCGCTCACAGCGGCCCACGCCACACGACACGCCCGCGTCGAGCCCTTCGTCGACGAAGGAGTCGCAGTCGTCGTCGAGGCCGTTGCAGGTCTCTGGCGACGCGAAGCACAGGCCAGCGTCGACAGAGACGCCCCCGTCGATCGCACTTCCCGCATCGACGGAGGAACCGGCATCGACCGCGACGCCCGAGTCGACGTTCTGACCTGCGTCGAGGCACGCGCCGTCGTCGATGGTCCCGTCGCAGTCGTCATCGACGCCGTTGCAGACCTCGGCCGCCGGAACGACGCTGCAGCTCGAGAGCGCGGTGCCGCCATCGACCAGCTCGCACGTCTGCACGCCGCGCCCCGAGCAGCAGGCCATCGTCATGCCGCTCTGGCAGGCACACCCTTCGTTGCGCATGCCGTCGCAGTCTTCGTCGAACGAGTCGACGTCGCAGCGCTCCTGCGCACCGGGGTGAATGCTCGCGCCCGAGCCCGCCTGATCGTCGCAGTCGTCGGCGCGATCGGCATAGCCGGGCGGCCGCGTGCACGCCGTCACGGACATCGACGAGAGCCCGAAGCCGTCCTGGTCGTCGTCGCGGAAGAACGTCTGCGTGACGCCCTCATCGAGTTGGCCGTCGCAATCGTCGTCGACGCCGTTGCAGATCTCGGTCGACGGCTTCACCTCGCCAGGACAGCCCTGCTCGAAGCGCCCGTCGACACAGCGCTGCAGGCCCTGTCGACAGCTGCCGACCGCCGCGTTGCCGCACGCCCTGGTCGCTCCGGGAGCACACTCGCTGGGCACGAGCAGATCGGCGCAGGTCGCGTTCTGACAGCTCTGGCCCGCCGCACAGTCAGCGTCGACTTTGCACACGGTGGCGGGGTTGGTTTCGGTACAGCCGACGAACAGCACGACGAGGCACAGCGGGAGGAGTGTCTTCATGACTTCGAAGACAGGGGCACCCTCCGGCTTTTTCAGCGCCCTCGAAAACGGCTGTCGATTCGGGGCGTTAGGGCGGCTGGGCCAGCTTCTTCACGTCGACCGACAGCCTGCTCTCGATGAGCCGCATGATGCTCTCGAGCTCTTCGGCGGACACGTCGAGGCGCTCCTTGAGGCGTTGGCGGGTGCCGTCGAACAGGGCGG